>JAQWMQ010000032.1 GCA_029246705.1 Phycisphaerales bacterium
TGAAGACCGGCGTAGCAGGATTGGCGGGCCTGACGACTCGCCCCTGAAATCCTGACTTCAAGGAGAACAATCATGAACATCCTCATCATTGGCGCGACCGGTCTGTTCGGAAGCCGGCTCTGCGAACTGCTCGCTCACGAAGGCAACACCATCTTCGCCATGACCAGGGACCCGAAGGTCGCGAGAGAACTGACCTCGTTCGACGTCACCGGCGTGGTCGGCGACCTTGACGACCCAGAATCACTGCGCGCACCGATGCAGGTCGCGGACAGCGTCTTCCTCGCTTCGCCCATGCACGCGAATCTGGGAGAACGTGAGGCCGACGCGATCCGGATGGCGGAGGAATGCGGCGTCGAACACATCGTGAAGGTGTACGGTTCGGTCCGCCATGACGGCGACGAACTGGACGATCAACACCAGATCGCCATCAAGGCACTGCATGAATCCGATCTCTACTGGACCCTCGTCTCACCGCAGAGCGTCATGGAGACGGCACTGCTCCCCCAGGCGGATTCGATTCGTCACCTCGGGCAGATGTTCGGTTCGGCCGGCGACGGCAAGGTCGGATTCGTCAGCGCCGACGACTGCGCGCTTGCGGCATCGATCATCCTGAACAGTGACCCCGAACTGATGGATGGTCGCAACATCGCGATCACCGGACCCGAGGCGCTGACCTTCGATGAGGTGGCGGAAAGACTGTCCGCCGAGATCGGTCGGGACATCCAGTACACCGACCTGACCGAAGAGGAATTCCGAGCGCTCCTGGTCGACTTCGGTCTTCCGGCCGAGGACCTCGAACTGCAGATCCTCTGCCATTTCAGGTCGATCCGTGAAGGTGGCGCCGATCTGGTGACCAACACCTTCGAATGGCTGACCGGTCGATCGCCCATGACGATTTCGGAATGGTTTCACGGTCATCGACGGACATTCGAGGTCGGGGAAACCGCACTTGAACTCGCATCGGTCGGCGAAGGCTGATCACACGAATCAACTGACCACAAGCAGGAACCGCCCGGACCCACAGGGGATCCGGGCGGTCTTGTTCGTTCCGGTCCGAATGTGCGTCGAGACTCAG
This sequence comes from Phycisphaerales bacterium, assembly GCA_029246705.1. Classification (GTDB taxonomy): domain Bacteria; phylum Planctomycetota; class Phycisphaerae; order Phycisphaerales; family SM1A02; genus JAKVBQ01. The sequence continues at coordinate 1,076 of JAQWMQ010000032.1, forward strand.
TCCCAGTTGCCGAGGATGATGGTGAGATCGATGCCATCGACGGTGCCGTCGTCGTTCAGGTCGGCCAGCGCATCATCGGTGCCCCAGGCGGAAAGCAGGATGGAAAGGTCCGCCCCGTCGACGAGACCGTCGAGGTTGAGATCACCGATCTGGCTGATCGAGAAACTGGAAACGTCGGTAAGCCAGCCGTCGGGCGTGTAGATCTGTCCCACGACCCAGAAGACCGTGTCATCGGCGGGGTCGACGGCCGCGTCGAAGTAGTCACCCCAGCGGTAGGAGTTGTCGGACGTGGGCACTGCGTTCGAGATCGCCAGCTGCGCCGGAGCACCGAGGGTGCCCAGCGGGTCGGAAGGAATCCGGCCGGCGACCTGAAGCGAGGGAAAGTCGATCTCGGAACTCATGGTGTAGATGATGGCGGCATGCCCGTCCTGGTTGACGGCGATCGCGGGGAAGCAGGTGTGCGCCATCGGGCTGGGACGGATCTCTCCCGACTGCAGGAGATCGGGAGCGGCATCGGCATCCGAGGGCCAGTCCTGAAGGTCGACCTCGTACCAACGACTCACGGTGTTCGAGATCTCGGGCGTGCTGATCGAGTGCCCTGTCCAGAGCGTCCCGTTGCGCATCATGACGTTCATCAAGCGGCCGTCGAGTGAATTGAGCGTGGTACCTCCGGGCGTGGGCGGCCGGTCATCCGGGTACTGATATTCGGGTATCGCGATCTCGGCGAAGCTGGCCTCGGGTTCGCCGAGAGGATCGTCGACGTGCACCAGCTGCAGGGTGGTCGAGTCGTAGATGCGCGCCAGCAGTGCCGGTGCGTCCCCATCGGGAACCTGGGACACCTGGTGCGAACCGCCGGAGATCAACAGGTCCACGTATTCGAGGTCACCGCCTTCGAGCGCTCCGGTCGGGTCGAAGGAGCGCAGCAGGGTTCCACCAAACCCCCCACCGGGGCCGGACTCCCTGAACAGGTTGCTGGTGACGTACCACCCGCGGTCGTCGAAACCGAAGCCCGGATAGTCGACCCAGTAGGTGGTCTCGTCGATTTCAGGCAGTGCCCAGGTTCGATACTTGTACCAGAGGCCGTCGGGGTCGCCGTCATCACTGACCGCGAGCGTGATCCACGATTCGCCGGTGTAGTGTTCGAGCGCCAGCACGACATAACGATCTCGAATGGTGTCGTAGAAGCATTTCGGATCGAACGTGAACGACCCCGCTCCCAGCTCCTCGAAGAAACCGGGTTCACCGGTCGAATCGAGAGTCTGCTGGAAGAGTGGTGTTCCATCCTTGTCGTACCAGGCGATCTCCATGTTCACGGTCTCGAGGACATGATTCATGCCAACGGCGATCGAGGGATCCGGCGGCGTCCAGGGAGACTGGCTGATGGCCGGGAAGAAGGATGACTCCTTGGTATCGATGCGTGGGCGACTGGTCATGCCATTGGACTTGAGATCGTTGGGCTTGCCGGCCTTGAGCGTCTTGTCGCGACCATGCTTCGGCAGGATCTCACCTGGCCGCTTGGTCTCGCCTCGCCAGGGCTTCCTGTCCATGACCTGCGGGTCGAACCGGCGCGTGTCGATGATCACGGGCGCAGCCGACCCCCTTGCCGAGGACCCGAACCCGGCGATCTGGTAGGGAGGCGGTATCTCCTCCACTGCACGACCCGAGGGACCGGTGACGCCGGAGGCGAAGGGATGCACGGGCACTGGTTCGACGGTCTGGTCGGACGTCGTGGAACAGCCCGAGGAGATCACGATTATTGCGGCTGCGAGCGATTTGATCTTCATGGCACTTCCGATCGAATTCATGGGAAAGAGAGTAAGATCGTACCCCAGAGAAACAGCGACTTCGATCACCGTTTTCTCATTATCGCGTCAGTAGTCCCTCAATCTCCACTGGTTTCCGAACTTGGCCATGGGCTGGAACACTCTCGGCGAAATTCTATTCCTGCTGGTCAGCGCCGTAACCATCGCTGCCATACTCGAGCGCTTCAAGATCAGCTCGATCATCGGGTATCTGCTGGGAGGCATGCTGGTCGGCCCGGGCATGCTCGGGCTGGTGGGAGCCGGCGAGAGCGACACCGGACGCTTCGAGGTCATGACCGAACTCGGGGTCTCCCTGCTGCTGTTCACGATCGGACTCGAGATCACCCCGGCGAAGATCCGTTTGTTCGGAATCCGGGGTGGGATCATCGGCATCGCGCAGATCCTCGGCACGCTGGTCGTGGTGATGGGCATCTTCTTCCTCATGCGCGACCCGAATCCCTCGACCGCCTTCGCCATCGGATGCATGGTCACGCTGAGCAGCACCGCGGTGGTCATGCGCATCCTCGCCGATCGCACCGAAGTCGATTCAAGCTACGGTCGCGATGCGATGGCGATCCTCCTGCTGCAGGACCTTGCCGTGGTTCCGATGCTGATCATCATCGGGATGATGGGCGAGGCCTCCGAGATCACCACCGAGTCACCGAAGATCACGGATACCACCTTCACGATGCTGATCGGCGTCGGGGCCCTCATCCTCATCGCGGTCTTCGTCCTGCCACGCCTGCTCGGGTCCAACGTGTTCCGACGCAACCGCGACTTCCCCGTCATTCTCGCACTGACCACTGCACTGACGGCCGCCTGGGCGAGTCACGCAATCGGCCTGTCGGCCGAACTCGGTGCGTTCATGGCGGGAATCATCCTTGCCAGAACCGATTTCGCGAGACAGATGCGTGCGGATGTAGCGGCCATGAAGTCCATCTTCCTCACGCTCTTCTTCGCGTCGGTGGGGCTGCTTGCCGACGTCGGCTGGGTGCTTGCGGACTGGCACTGGATCCAGGTCATCCTGATCTGTGCGGTGGGCATCACGCTCAAGGCGATCATCATCGCCGTGGTGGTGATTCTCACCGGAGGCCGGATCAGGACGGCGGTCAGAACGGGACTGACCATCTCCCAGATCGGGGAATTCTCATTCGTGATCGGAACCATCGCCTTCGGACGTGGACTGCTCAATGAAAACGGCTTCCAGATGCTGGTGTCGGCGACGCTTCTGAGCCTGCTTGCGACGCCGGGACTGATCGCCATCGCCGAGGACGCGGGAATCTTCGTCGAACGAATCCTGCAGAAGATGGGATTTCGGGTCGCTCCCTTTTCCAAGGGCAATGAAAGCAGCAACAACATGTCGGGTCACGTGGTGGTCGCCGGCTTCGGACCATCGGGCGAGGAAGCGGCCCGTACCGCCCGACTGGCGGGTCATGAGATCCTGGTGGTCGACCTGAACCCGGTGCTGGTCCAGAAGGCACGATCCGAGGGATTCCACGCCGAAATCGGCAACAGCACGCAGCTGGAGATCCTCGAGCACATGAACCTTGGCTCGGCACGCGCCCTGGTCGTGACCCTGCCGGACCCATCATCGGTGATCTCCACCATCGAACAGGCCCGCTCCATGGCCGGGGACCTGGTCATCGTCGCGCGAGCCAGGTATCGACGCGTGGTCTCGGCCATCGAGAAGGCCGGTGCCGATCATGTGCTGTCCGAGGAAGGCGTGATCGGAACGGTGATGGGATCCACGGTCGTGTCCCTGCTCGACCTGGATATTCCCGACACGGAGTGACCTTCATGTCCCTGGGTCCACATGACATAGACTACGCACCCCGATCATCTCGAATCAAGAGACATCGAATGGGCCACTGAAGGAACCACTCTTGTCGGAATCATCCAAACCCGAAGTGAAGCAAGGAACGATCATCCTCGCGGGTGCGGCGGGTAGCGTTCTGGAGTGGTTTGATTTCGGAGTCTTCGCCTACTTCGCGACCTCCATCGGCCGGGAGTTCTTCCCCAGCGAGGACAAGTTCGCCCAGCTCCTCTTCGGTTTCAGCGTCTTCGCGGTTGCCTACATCATGCGACCCATCGGCGGAGTCCTCCTCGGCTGGGTGGGTGATCGTTTCGGTCGCAAGAAGATGCTGCGCTATTCGATCCTGATGATGGGCATTGCCAGCTTCGCGATCGGGCTGCTCCCGACCTACGATCGCATCGGGGTGACCGCATCAGTGCTGCTGGTGCTGCTGAGAATGGTCCAGGGTCTTTCCGTGGGCGGCGAGTACACGGGCTCGATGACGCTCACCACCGAACTCGCGAAGAAGAATCGACGTGGCCTGGTCAGTGCCTCCGCAACCGCGGGCGTCGGCCTGGGCCTGCTGGTCGCGAGCTTCGCCGCCTGGCTGGTCCAGTACACACTCGGCACCGAACAGCTTGAAGCCTGGGGATGGCGAATCCCCTTCCTGGCCGGCATCTTGATCATGCTCGGCGGCAGCTGGTTGCGTCGGCACATCCCGGACTATGAACCGGCTCACGAGGACGCCGGGACGCCCCCTGAAGAACACGTGATCATCCACGCGTTCAAGCGTCACTGGCGCCTGATGATCAAGATCGTCCTGATCGTGGGTGCACCCAACGCCGCGTTCTACCTCACCAATATCTGGCTGGTCGACCTGCTCCAGCAACATTCGGCGAACGGCTCGTCGATCCAGGGAATCGAGACGGTCGCCATGCTCGTCGCGACCATCTCCCCACTGATCGGCGGGCTGCTCAGCGACTTCTTCGGGCGCAGGAGAACCCTGATCGTATTGACGGTGCTCTTGGGGGCGCTGTGCTGGCCACTGCTGGCCATGGCCTACGACGGCGGACCCGGAGTCGTGCTGTTCTCGTTGTGCGTCTTCGCCTTCCTCGAGACCGCCGCACTCGGGGTCCACGGAGCACTCCTGGTCGAGATGACCCCGGTGCACGCGAGGGCCAGCGTTTTCGGCATCGCCTACAACTTCGGCATGGCGCTGTTCGGGGGGCTGATCCCCGTGACCGCGATGCTGATCGCACGACGAACCGAGTCGTTGTCCTTCAGTGCCACCGACCAGATCGAATCCATGTACCTCGGCCCGATGACGGTGATCTGGTCCGAGGGCTACCACCCGATGGACGTGGTCTGGATCCCGATCGGGCTTTCGGTCCTTGCACTGTTCGTGCTCATTCCGATGAAGGAAACCCGAAACTGTCGGATCGACATCTGAGGGTCACTCGTACATCTTCATCATCGCATCGAATTCATCGGTCCCGTCGGAGGTCTCTCCGGCCAGCATCGGGATGATCATGACCAGGACGTAGATCGTGGGCAGGGCGACGATGACGAATCGGACCCAGAACGCCACGATCGCAGGCAGCTTCTTCTCGAACCAGCGGTTCTCGCAGGGCAACAGCAGCAGCGGCGCACCGGAGAGCACCAGCCAGTACCACCAGTGCAGCCCCTCGGGCGGCGTGGTCTTGCACCAGCAGGCGACCGGCAGGATCACCAGGGCCAGGCAGAGCGCGAAGACGCTGCCGCGCCCGACCGGGACCGAACCGGCCAGTCGATTGACGAGCCCCCCCGCCCCGCAGATCGCGGCGATCGTTCCGAAGAAGAGGGTGAGCGAGATCCAACCCGAGGCGAGTGCGGTCAGGGCGGAAACGGTGAAGACCATCGCGAAGGCGCAGGGAATGATCGCACCGGGCCTGACTTCCTGCAGACGCCCGAAGAGGATCGCCGCGAAGGCGATCACGACCCCGAGCATCACGTGATCAGCGCCTTCCATCCCGGGAAAAAGCGACTTCAC
>JAQWMQ010000010.1 GCA_029246705.1 Phycisphaerales bacterium
GCCTCTACAACTCCGAGAACACCACGTTCGATGGCCTCTTGCGTCAGATGCTCGCCTACCTGACGAAAGACTGTCGACTCGACCCCACACGCATCGTCCTCACGTCGACCAGTCTCTTCAAACCGTACCTCGAGACTCTTACCGACTACGGCATGAAGAAGACACAGTTCATCGAACGCGATCTCGACGAAGCGAAAGAACTGGGCGATGGCTCTGGTTATTTCAATCCCAAGGGCGTACCCCATCTCAATGGCGGTTACCCGACAGCCGGCTTCGACTACATGCTGGCACCAGACACATCGATCAAAGGCATGACCCATCCTTTGAAGGACAGCATGGAACTCGGCGAAATCAAACTGGCAGACGATCCGAAAGAGACGATCAACCCGCAATCTGGAGCCTTCGGCCTCGAACGCATCCTGCTTGCCATGGGCAAACCCGGAATAACCTACGCGGAGAGTCGCCGGTCCGCGATGACAGCAATCCGCGACCAGTCGGAAGCAACCGGCAAGGCACTTCCAAATGCCTATGAGAAGCTGTCCAACAGCGCATCCTGACCGCTTCATTCACACCGAATGCTTGATTTCCAAGACCTTGTCCGCTCTCCCCACAGAGACGCGAAGAGCGCGATTTCGGGACGGGACCTTCCGCTTCCCAAGCTGAAGGTGGCCGGTTCGATCCCCTTCGCCCGCTTCGAGGCACCCGGAGGAGACCGCTCCCCTGCGATACGCTGCCGGGATCGCAAGGCTTTCGAAGACGAGCAGATCGGCATCCTGGCCACCCCACCCTTCTCGCACCGGATACTCCGCGGTCATGACCACATCGAATTAGGTTCCGCCCTCGACCGCATCGACGGCGTCAAGGTTCGAAACGTCGCCCATGCGAGGAAACTCATTCGTGATCATGAGGGTGAATTCATCGAAATCGTGTTCAGCGACAAGTACATCGATGGGGCGCTGATCCTTGATGCCAAGGCGCTCACGGATGCCACGCAGGACGTGCTTGAACAGAACTCGATCCGCAAGGCGGCCAGCCCCGGGCAACTTCTCGATGTGGTCATTTGCGGAAGATCAAGGCTCGGCCTTCCTTGACCGGACTGGCCTCAGGTCCGCTCGGAGATGAGTGTGAGTGTGTAATTGATTTCACGAAGCAGCATCAGGAGACCGAAAAGGAAACCACCAGCCAGGATGCCCACGACCAGGCCGACGGCGGCGCCTCCAATCCCATTATTGCTTCCATCCACCTGTGAGCCCAGGAAGATGAATGCAAGAATGGGAAACAGGAACGCCATCCTGATCGAAGCAGATATCCAGACATCATTCTTCTTGAGCGCGGATTCAATAGACAATTGACTTCTCCGGAATAGTTTGCAGTTGCACTCTAACGTGTCTCATGAGTGAAGTTCACTCCAAGTGATTCGCATCCCTTTCCGCACGTTGCACTTCGGCATGGACGTCGACCGGAAGATCAGCCTTTCGAAACGATTCGTCATCCGGAAGACATACCTCGAAGCCCTCGGCGGATTCAAGCTTCACATGCGCGGATTCCACCTGCAGGTCGAGCAGATGACCACCACGTGCCGCATCAGTCGAGATCGCGTGCAGGTGCCAACCGGCAACCTGAAGGACCTGCAGGTATTCGGGAAAGCGGACGCCGACGATCGTCCCCTCGAAATCAGTCCATTCGAAGATTGCCTGACTCTTCGCAACGCCTGCCAGACCTGAGTAGGGCTTCGCCTGCGGGTGGACACTACGAGCCTTGAGTCGAGGAAAACGACCTTCGATCCGCACGAGTGCCGGACGGTTGGTATCGGCCAGTTCAGCATCCAGTCGCTTGGAGAGTGATGCGAACCCTTCAATGGCCTGAAAATCGATTGCCCGAGGATCTTCGAATGTACCGAGGGTGACGTACGGACTTCGTGCACCTGTCTCGGCGACCCTGACGACCCCATCGGCGCGGGCCTGGTAACAGATTCCATCGAGAACGATCATCTCACCGTCGAGCCCATGAAATGCCCCGAGTCCGATGTCACCGGGCTGAATCAGCTTTCCGAGATCGAAGACACCGTCGAGCAATCGTCCGATGAGCATGTTGATCGTGCCGTGCTGCCTGATGCGCGCCATGTCACTCTCCAATTTGGTGAGCCCAATGATACTCAATTCGTCCCTGAGCCGATTCATGACACACGACCGCCCCGCTCCTTGTTCATCATCACCGCCAGAAGTTGACCGCGGATGACGTTCCGCTTCCCGTGCACTGGCGTCCTGAAAACATGCGCGACAACTTGTATCATTTATCGCAAGAACAACATGGCAGGACAGAACCCGCAGACCCGGAGGTCATCATGACCCGTTCGTTTCTCATGCTCACGCTTCTCCTCGGCGGATTCTCCGGCTGCAACTCCAACCAGAGCACCAGGGTCGAGTTTCTCGATCATGGAACAGTGCTCCCGGACGGCCTCCCGTTCTCCGAGGCGGTTCGAGTCGACGACACGCTCTATCTGTCCGGCATGGTCGGGGTGAAGCCCGGCACCCTTGAACTCGTCCAGGGCGGCATCGAAGCCGAGTCGACACGGACCATGGAGAACATCCGCCTGACCCTCGAGGCACACGGTGCCTCAATGGATGATGTGGTCAAGTGCACGGTGATGCTTGCCGACATCTCCGAATGGGGCACGTTCAACGAGATCTACAAGACCTACTTCACCGGTCGTTATCCAGCGAGAAGCGCGCTCGGCGCAAACGGACTTGCCCTTGGCGCACGCCTCGAGGTCGAGTGCATTGCGGTGCTCGGTCACGACTGAAGAGAAGACGAGAAGATACGACGGCACTGATCGCCCTTGCGCTGCCCCTGCTTCCGATCCTGCCGGACTGCAACCCGTTCAAGGTCGCGATATTCCCATGACTGAACATCATCTGTAGAGTGAAGGCATGAAATCCATCATCGCCGCCGTCATCAGCATCGCCACCCCCCTGCTCCTCACTGGCTGCTCGTCACCACAATCGGTTCCTGCAGACGCCGATGAACGCAGCATGTCTGAAACCCGCTTCGAGTTGCTCACGTCCCTGGCGGGTGAATGGTATCTCGTGGGCGGTGAACGACTGGGCGAACCGGTCGAGCCGAGACCGGATGAACCGTTCATGACCTACTCGGTCAGTTCAGGCGGAAACTCGGTGATCGAGAAGCTGTTCGTGGGCAAGCCCAACGAGATGATCAGCATCTACTATCTCGACATGGGACGCCTCAACATGGACCACTACTGCAGCCTGGGCAACCAGCCGAGAATGGTCGCCGCTCCCGGTACGGAGTCGATGATCTCGTTCGAACTGGTCGCAGTCAGCGACATGCCAGATCCGAATGACCTTCACATCTCGTCTCATGCGCTCGAACTCAACGGTCCCGAAGACATGACGGCATACTGGGGCGCGACCAAGGATGAAAAACCCTCCCTGGGGTCACGCTACAACGTCAGGCGGATGACACAGCCCTGACGCAGGCCCTCCTCCCGATACGAGTGGCGCCTGCCGGACGTCCTCTCCAGCCAAGACCATCAGTCAGGGCTGATCGTTGCCATCTTCTGCACCGGCGGTACGACGAGAATCCTCCCTGGCAACCGCTGCACGAAGGATCTCGATCTTTTCGTTGTTCCGTCGCGAATTATTGATGGACTGGGCGATGTCAAGAGGCGTGTTGCCTTCTTCGTCCCTGGCATCCACATCCGCTCCGGCTTCGATCAGAATCATGACGACATCGGGATTGACGTTGCTGAATGCGGCGGAGAAGAGAGGCGTACGCATGGAATCGGTTCTTGCGTTCACGTCGGCTCCGGCCTGGATGAGAATCCTGAGGATTCCTTCACAGGGGTTCCTTGAATTCATGGGCTTCAATTCGGCACATCACGTTGCGTTCATCCATGCAGATCACTGAATCTGTGATTTTTCTGTGCATGGCCACCAGATACTCACCGTGAGAGAGCGAGGTCACCGATAGAAGACAAGAACAACCACGGAGTCAACAGGCATGCATGACGACGCCACCAAACCACACGGCACACACTCCCCTCTTGGGTACCTGTTCCCATGGACCGGACTGGTGGCGGTCATCGCCAGCATCGTCATCTTCATCTACTGGGGCGATCAACATGTATGGCTGGCGTATGTCCTGAGTGGGCTCGGAGCAGGTCTGGGGTTCGCATATTTCATACTGAGCATTGCTCGTCGCCATGCACGAACGGGAATTCGCACCACCGGATCGGTGGTTCTTGCCATCCTCCTCATGGCCTCTGCAGCATGCACCATCTTCATCGAGGATTTCATTGCCAACTTCTCGATCTTCGGCCCGGTCAAGCCGCCCAACCTTGCCACTTCACTCCAGAACGCAGCCACTTCGGCTTCGGGAGCAGCAGCTTCATTCCTCAAGGACGGCAAGAGCGGCCCCCTGGTGGGAAGCGGCTGGCAGGAATCCCACTGGACGAATCCCAAGGGCGGGGCGTTGCCGATCGCCATCTCCTGGACAAGGAACACCAAGGGCATCATGGTCACCGCAACCCCAGCGGGGAAGATACCCACAGGTCAGGATGGAACACCGAGAAACCAACAGGTACTCATGAACGGCATGCTCGAAAAGCCGTTGGACTATTTCGAGCAACAGGGCGAGGTGATGAAGTCATCATCCTTCGACTTGTTCAGTCCCATGTTCTTCATGATCAATGATCTCATCCAGGCCAGCGCCAAACCCATCATCGAGTATGCACAGAAACACGACGGGGCGCTCCCGGACAAAGCAAGGGCTGCCGAACTGCTCTCCAAGGCAAGGACCGTGTTCGAATTCAATCCTGACACCACGACCATGGCAAAAGACAGTCAGATGATTCGCTTTGCAATCAAGAAATACACATACCGATCGATGACCGATGAGATGTTCTCCATCGATTACGACTGGGAGTGGACGACACCCAACAAGGCAACGAAAAAAGAACGAGATTTGAAAGCAAGTGGCAGCATCGCCATCCACTACACCGCGGAAGGCATGATCGCCATGAACACCGATGAATCCGACAACCCCCTCTATCAACTCCTTGAGTCGACTCAGCGGCAGGGCGCGGAGGAAGAGGCAAGGGAGCGCAAGGCGACCGAGAAGGCTCAGGGCGAAAAGCCTGCTGCAACGAAATGACCGGCACCCGGGAAAAACGGTCAGATCCGCCTGATCCACGGACCGCTCCAAGCAGCGACACGAAACCGGCGCATCAGACATCGATTACAGTGCAACGTATCGAGCGAACAACCAATTGCGCTTGAACGACCTTCGCCAGGCCGCGATTCAACCAGAAGAAAGACAAGACACAAGTGAGGTTCGATGACTGACACGGAGAAACAGTACGACTGGACCCAGACCGGCGGATTCCACGCCAGGCTGATACCCGCAATCATCATCGGCGCCCTGATCTGCACGCCGCTCTTCTTCCTGCTGTGCCTGTCATTTCGCATGGGACCGACGGCGGCCATGGTGGTGAGCCTGGTCCTGGGGCTGCCCGTCGGCTCGTTTCTCGGCTACCTTGTCGGCCTCGGCCTTGGCAAGAAGAGGCTGCAATGGGTCAAGTGGGCGGAAGATAACGGCTGGGAATACACGGCGAAGCCGAAATCATCACACGCGCTGGGACTCCAACACATGGACCAGCTCAAGCACTCCAACCTGTACTGGGCTCATGCCCACAAGAGCAATCTCCTGACGCGCAACCGTGATGGACGCTGTTCCTGCATCCACACGGCAACAAGTTTCTCCCATCTCGACCTGAAGCACGATTCGCAGAATTCAAACAAGGCGAAATCAAGCATCAGCATCTATCTGCTGGTCGAGACCGAAAACGAATGTCCCGAGATGACGATCCACGCCCGAACCCTGACGGATCGAATCAAGTTGCCGGGCAAACTGCAGACCGTTCGCTTCGAGTCGACGGACTTCAACCAGAAGTGGACCGTGAAGGCACGAGACCCCAAGGCGGCCTACGACCGTCTCAATCAGGAAACGCTCGAGTTCATGATGTCACAGGACGACGAACTCCTGGTGGAGTTCACCAGCGGCCTGATGATCATCCAGCGCAGACTGCTTGACAGCCAGTCCATGTTCTTCGCGGCCAACCCGCGGAGCTTCTATGAGCGACACTTCAGGTTTGCCGAGGCATTCACCAGGTCGGTTCCTGACGACCTGCTCAAGCCCGTGACGCTTTCGGACAAGGACAGCAGCCACTGACGAGACCTTTCAACGTGACTGACGACCGGCGCGACCCTGAAAGGGTCGCGCAGAGTGCCATCAGTCTTCAAGGCGAGGACGGCTACATCCTGCCGGGCAGAAAAAACAGAACCAAGAGAACCAACAGCAGAATCGCAATCAACCAGCCACAGCGGGTTCTGATCTGTCTCGTGTGCAGATTCGATCTCTGGACTGCATGAAGCAGCTTCTCCATGTCGCTGTACTCAGGCATCTGCCCTTTTCGGAATTCTGTGGGATCGGGACCTGAGGAAGCTTGATCGTCCGTGTCGCCACTCTTTTCTTGGGTTGTAGATCTGAATCAAAGCCGCGCAAGGAAGCCGACCTGAATGTATTGGGATCGTACGACAGTTGATTCCATCGATATGCCTGAATCATGAAGAATACAACGAAACGATGAGCCAGAGGCGTGGCTCTGCTCGCCCAAATATCCCGTTCCAAGGGGCCATTTTTCCTTCCTACATCGTTCGAAACCGTTCAACTGGCGTCAAGATCACACCGCACTGTTCAATCCGTATTCAATGCCGATAGACTTGAGGACATGACGACACTGACCACACTCTTCGTCCTTGCAGTGACCTTCCATTCCACCGGCATGAACGGTGACTGTTGCGAAGAACCGATCGTCATCGAGAACAGCAGCACGCCGTACCAGACGACCGACCTGACCAGCAGCGGCTACGACCTCTATTCAGAGTGCGATCTGATGGGGATCATGCACAACGATGTCTGGTTCGAATACGTCGCACCTTCGGGTGGTCAGGTCACGGTCACGACCTGTGATCCCGACTCGTTCGACACGAGCATCATCATCTACGAATCGCCACTGGGTGGGTGCGCCGCCTTGAACTACCTGGCCTGCAGTGGAGACGCTCCCGTCAGGCCTGAGTGCCAGCAGTACCAGTCAACCACTGACTTCCCAGTCGATTCAGGTCACACGTACATGATCCGGGTGGGCGGCTGGCAGGAGGACTCCTTCGGGAGCGGCACGCTCACCGTGAGCCTCGACGACCACACCAAGCCGGTGTACTGCCCCGCTGACATCAACAGGGATCGCCTGATAGATGGCGCGGATCTCACCGCGATGCTCGGTGACTGGGGAAGCATCGATTCACCAGCTGATCTCACCGGCGACAACCTCGTCGACGGCGCGGATCTCGCCCAACTACTCGGAGAATGGGGCCTGTGCCCCCTGCAGGGATCGTGGCAGGTTCTCGTCAACGCTCCGGTCGCACCGTATCTCCACCATGACAGCATCGCCGTCATCGGTGAGACCCTGTGGATCTGCAACGTCAGTGGCCAGATCTTCAAGTCGATCGATGCCGGAGACACCTGGGTGCAGGTCGCCGATCAACCCGGAACATCCTTCAGGACGATCTCGTTCATCGATGATCAACGAGGCGTGGTGGGCAACCTCGGCCCCGGCAGCTGGGTCGGGCACACCACCGACACCGCCCCGCTCTACATCACGAATGATGGCGGACTGACCTGGGTCAAGGTGCCCGAAAGCGCCATCACCGGGGACGTGCCCGACGGTGTCTGCGGGATACAGTGGGTCGATGAGAACACGATTCACGGTGCCGGACGTTATGCGGGCAAGGCCTACTTCATCACATCAACCGACGGCGGTTCGACCTGGATCAGCCGCGACCTGACCGACGACTACTACGCTTTCGTCGATGTGTGGTTCGAAGACCCACTGCACGGCTACATCACCGGCACCAACAACCAGGGGCGCGCATCACTGGTTGAAACCCATGATGGCGGCCTGACCTGGACCACACGAAAGACCAATCAGTCCGGACATTACTGGAAGATGGGGTTCGCAAACGAATCCTTCGGATACGGCGTCTGTTCCGGTGGAGCCGACATCGACAAGTGGGTGCAGACCCACGATGGCGGTGACACCTGGACCGAAAAATCATTCACCGACGACTTCCACGCCAACGGCATCGGCTTCCTCAACGAACAAGTGGGCTGGATCGGCGGCTATCCGAGCCATACCCTGCAGACCTCCAATGGCGGCCAGACCTGGGAACCGATTCAGATCGATCTCGTCTATGGCGACGTCATCAACAAGTTCCTCAAGGTCGACGAATCGACCATGTACGCGGTGGGAAACCGCGTCTATCGCTATGCAGAAGATCACTCCGGATTCCGTCGTGCCGAAAACGACGTGACTTTCCGCAACGAACGCTGCAAGATTCGCGCAGTGACACGAGGCTCGACCACCACGATCTCATACACCGTTCCAGATGATGGACATGTCATGGTGAACGTCTTCATCAGGGGCAGCCTGCTGCAGGATCGACCGGTCGATGCGTTCCAGAAGGCCGGCGAGCACCGGATCGTGCTGCATACGCCAGCCGATGCGCCGGAGCTTTTCGCATCGATCCAGACCGGCGACTATCGACGTTGGACGAGATTCGAACGGCAACCCGAGGAGAACTGAGTCTCACTCAGCCGCAGGCACCCCAGTTGCCAAGCAGAATCACGAGATCCTCGCCGTCCACGACACCGTTACCATCGATGTCACCCGCGTGATCGTCGCTGCCCCAGCGAGAGAGCACGACCAGGAGATCCTCACCCCCCACATCCCCATCACCTGTCAATTCACCTTGGCAGACTTCATCAACATGGATGACACCGACCATGCCATTGATGCAGTGGGGTGCACAGAAATACGGGATGTCACCGGTTGCTCCATCCGGAACGACCCATTCGAAGACCGGCTCGATGAACGACAGTGCGGAGAAGAACAAGCCGTCGAACCTGCAGCCATCGCCGGAGGAGACGGTGTGCGGGGAACCGCTCACGTACTCCCATCGAATCGTGTCTCCGGGGCTCACGTGAATGACCTCGGGCTTGAAGGTCATGTCATGGGCACCCACCTCATGGGTTTCAGCCGAAGCTGCAGCTGCGGTGATGGCACACGCAAGGATCATCGTCGTCTTTCGCATGAAACCAAGCTAGACCGCTGCAACGGACAAATCAAGAACCATGTTCGGGCAACGCGGCCGTGACTCGCGTCATCCTGATCCAGCATCGAAGACGTCAACCAGGGCGGAGAGATCATGTTCACTGATTCCCATGCGATGACCTTGCTGGCAGACTTCCTGGACCGCATCCTGAAGCACGAGATTCGTACCCAGGGTTGCGGCCACGGCAAGCAGCGCCTGGTGCCCCTCCCCCCATGCCTTGATCGAAGCCTCGGTCTCCTCGGTGAGTCCGTCACGAATGGCCTCCGCAAGGCGGGTCTTCTCGGCAGGGATGATCGAATTGCCACGCTCGTTCAGTTTCACGAAGACATCGAGTGGAACGCCTCCCGCCCGACAGATCGCGACGCCATTCACCAAGCCGACCAGCGAGGTGACCATGCCCGCGATCAACGCCCTGCTCAGGATCGCAGGCTTCCTGATGTCCTCCCCGAGATCAGTCCAGTTCGCATCCAGCCTTCGAAGGAGTCGATCACAATCCTCGAGAACGGCGGGAGCACCAGAGACCAGGAGCGAAGCGTCATCCGTCCCCAGCTGGCTGGGAAAGCACATGACGGCCCCGTCGGCGATGCGACCACCGTGGCCCTCGACCATGGAAGCATGCTCCTGGACCTCTTCGATCGTTCCCGTGGTCAACTGGATGATGCACGTATCGGCGAAACGGCTCGCTAGACCGTGCTCCTCGATCAGCCTTCGCCAGACCGAATAGTCGGTCAGGCAGACGATGACATGATCGTTGGCCTCAAGTGCCTCGGCTGGCACCTCACACCCGGTCGCTCCGTAGTCGACGAGGGCGTCCACCTTCTCTCGTGAACGATTCCATACCGTGACCCGACACCCGCTGTCGACGAGTGCGCGAGCGATGCCGGCGCCCATTGATCCGAGCCCGATCACCGACACCTGACTCATTGAATGTGATGACTCACTCATGTGCAGATCTTCCTTGTTTGATGCCATGAGTGTACCGGCTCACTTTCGGACGATGCAATCAGCCCGAGAATCATGAGTGTGAGGAGTCGACCATGATGAATGCCTCATGTTCGCCTGATCTGCATGCGGGTCCGAAAAGCACGCACCGCAGGAACAATCAACCCGGAACACCACCACACCCGGGCACGATGACCCGTCAACTGGCATCAATGACACACCCTCATGGGCACGCGATAGTCTGGCACGCATGATCGACATTAACCATTGACAGGACTGCTTCATGATCGTTCAATTGAATGTACGATTCGTTTCTCGATGAACCGAAACAAGGGAGATTCGCCTTGCGAGCCGCCACCTTTGCAGCTTCCAGCATCCTCGGACTCACTGCCTGTTTCTCCACGGCCATGTGCGATACGATCATCGTCAGTCAGGACGGAACCGGGGATTTCGAGACCATCCAGGAGGCGATCTCATCTTCCGCGGACGGCGACTCGATCTTCGTCACTGCCGGCATCTACTTCGAGAGCGAACTCACGGTATCGTTGCCGATCACGATCGAAGGTGACATGGGAAGCGACGGACTCCCGGCGGTCACGCTTGATTCACAAGGCGGTTCGCAGTTCTACATGAACTCGACCTCGGAAGAATCGTCACTCCGCAACTTCATCCTCACCGGCAGCAATGAGACGGGCTCGATGTGCTTCCACAGCACCCCGACCTTCGTGAACTGCACATTCATCGACAACGGCGCGGAGGAACCCGGGGAATTCAACCTGGGTGGAGCGATGTACAACCTGAATGGCGCTCCGGTCTTCATCGACTGCAGATTCATCGGCAACCGGGGCGGCTTTGGAGGCGCATTCTCAACCTGGGAATCCGGGCCCGATCCTTCCCACCACCCCCTCTTCGTACGTTGCCTCTTCAAGGGAAACAGCGGGCACTGGGGCGGCGCCATGGCCAATCTCAGGAGCAACCCCACCCTCATCGACTGCACCTTCGAGGACAACACCGCCTTTCGTTCAGGTGGAGCGATCCTGAACGACGGTTTCGACGGACCGGACTTCTGGATCAGCCGGCCGGTACTCGAAAACTGCTCGTTCACAGGAAACAGCGCCATTGACGACGGCGGAGCGATCACGAACATGGGTTCAAGCGAGTCGACGATCACCAACTGCCAGTTCTCACTCAACACGGCCCAGGTCGCCGGCGCGATCATGAACACCGGCATGAGCTTCTCGACCCTGACCGACACCATGTTGTGCGGGAACATGCCTGACCAGATCATCGGTACCTGGCACGACATGGGTGGCAACTCGATCCTGCTCGAGTGCCTGCCCCCCTGCCCGGGAGATCTCAACGGAGATGGCATCGTCGATGGCGCGGACCTGAGCGCCCTGCTTGGAGATTGGAACCAGGCCGGCTCCGCAGCGGACATCGACGGCGACGGGTTGGTCGATGGATTCGACCTCACCCTGCTGCTCGGATCCTGGGGACTCTGTTCCTGAGTCAGTCGCCAATCGGAACCAGCGATAGCATTCGCAGCTTCATCAATGGCCCCTTGTCCTTGCCACTTGAGACCGAGATCACGTGTTCACCGGCAGGAAGCGAGAGTCGTCCGATGACGAACTCCTGATGATCTCGCCAGGAGGCCGTGGCCTCGACGACGCCGACAAGCTCGTGAGCGTCACCATCTCGATTCGAGCAGTGTATGCCGAATGATGAGCCGGACTCATCGACGGGACAGGCGCAGGTCATCACCACTTCGAAAGACGTCGGCTCCTCGAGATCGATCCTCCACTCAGGACGATCGGACGAAGTACGCCAGTAGCCGAGCCCGTCAAGTTCGGGCTCGTAGCGAAGCTGGGAACCGTTGATGCGAGCATGCCTGGCGTGCAGGATGAAGCCGCCATCCGGGCCGGAATCGAGGGGCCGACCTGCACCAACGGACATCAACCCCTTCAGTTCATCGAGATGTTCGTCATGCACTGCGCGAGGATCACAATCATTCTTCTTGCAGATTGCCGCGGCCATGCCCACGATCTCCCCCATCGCACCCGTGGTCTTCATCACACGCACCGCACCAAGTGCCTCGTGCGTGGTGCTGATGTCGCGACCCGCCATGAAGAGATTTCCGATGTTGCGACTGTAGAGGCATCGATACGGGATCCAGTACGGCCCGTCATAAGTGTACGCCTCGCCGAAAGTGGCCGAAGCAATGAACTCATCACCCTCGTGCCCCTTGCTGTAGCTGGGATTCGGATGATGGGTGTCGATACCCCAGGTGCACGGGACGCAGCCATCGTCGTACTGGACCCCGTTGCGCAAATCCGCTCCAGTGAGAACGACATCCCCCATGAGCCGACGTGATTCTCGTTTGCCCGCAATGTAGGCGACCCAGTTCAAGCGATGCGCCGGATAGCGCTCCTCGACGTTCTTGATCGCATCCCAGGCCCCGTACATCGCCCGGAAGTTCTGGTCGCGAATACGCTCCATGTCCTTGATCGGATCACGATCAAATCCTGATTCCCAGTACCACTGACCGAGGCTGATCGGTTGCGTTCCAGCTTCCGGCGTCTTCTGTCCCTTGGCCCGTCCCGGGAAGGGGTCATCAGTCAGATCGACGGCCCATGGACAACTGGGAAACGATGCCTCCGCACACGCCGCCTGCAACTCCGATGAGAGCGGCTCCTCGTCATCACAGAGGCATTTGATGTTCCAGAGATTGCTCGCACCCATGTGCCCGGTCTCGGTCTGCTGGAAGTCCGCCCCGGCGAGGAAGCCCAGCGAACCGTCACCGGTGCTGTCGAGGAACCACCGCCCGCGCACGCGCACCCGTCGACCGCTGCGAACATCCTGACAGACCACCGACCGCACCAGACCGTCTTCAGTGACCGCTTCGTTCATTCGATGTTCGAGTAGCAGCGTCAGGTTCTCCTCGGAACGTGCCACGTCGAGCTTGCGATCATCGTCGAAGACCACGGCAGACTGCGCATTGTGGGAATCTGCACGCTGATCGGGAACAAGTTCCATCACGACATCACCGACTCGCGGCCAGGGCGCCTGGTTCACGTGCCCCTGCGGCCAGACCCTGACCTCGGAACTGGCGTTGCCGCCGAGCACGGGACGATCCTGGATCAAGATGACCTTGAGCCCCAGTCGTGCGGCGGTCACCGCCCCGCTCGTACCGGCCATGCCTCCGCCGATCACCACGAGGTCGTAGGTACCGAGTTCTTCGGGCTGCTCGGACTGCCCGAGCGCCTGGCGGCGAAAACGAAGCAGCTCGTCTTGATCCGAAGGTGGCTTCGCAGAGGTGTCGGCCATGAAGAGCACCGCGTCGCACCGCCCCTCGAAACCCGTGAGGTCGTGCAGAACGAGTTTCGCGTGATCTCCGAGGGTGACGATGCCCCCGTCCTGCCAGTGCCAGGGATCACCTTCCGTGCCGAAGGTGGCCTCGAGGGCCTCACCATCAACCACGACCTGAAATCGACCGGGCGCGCCCGAAGCCTTCCAGGGCGCGACCCAGTCACGAGTCCGAACCCAGACCCGGTAGTCGCCGGGCCTCGGCACCTCGACCGATGTGACCGCATCGGCGACCGGACGGCCCATGCCATGCGCAAGGAGATACGGCGACCCCATCAGATCCATGAACTGCTGGTCGAGCACCCAGCCTCCGAGATCATCGAAGGATTCCGCCTCGACCAGGAGCACCTTGTCGCGATCGACATCGGGTGCGGACAGCGCACGCTCGCCACCGAAGAGAACCAGGGCGAAGGCGATCACGGTGATGAATCCGCCACCGGGCAGGCAACACGGCTTACGTTCACTTCGAAAAAGCATGTCGTTCACCTTCGTCAGTGCCAGGTAGTGGTGCATGAGCGAGGAAGGGACTCAGTCGCCGGGCCGGATGATTCTCCGGTCACGAATCCGGGGTGACACCTGCTCACCGGCGGTCAGACCAGCAGCAAGCGGAACGTCCAGTTCCTCTGGAGAGGGCCCGACCCAGCTGCTGCGGGCTCCGATCACCCGGATCGTCGCCGTGGCGGGATCGATGGTGAGGGTCGCGAACAGTGGATCTCGGTAGGGACAGGTGCGCGAGATCGAGGGATGGGCGTCATGGATCGCCTTCGGATAGCTCTCATGACCGAACTGCCCTCCGACCCATTTGTAGGAAGCTGAATTCACGTGCAGATAAGTCACGCCACGAACGCGAAGCATCTCATCGATGTGGGTGTGCCCGTTTATCGCCAGGATCACCTTGTCGGCCGAGTCACCGAGGATCGACTGGATCTCCTCGGCGTTGTCGACCGCCGAAACGCCGGCAAGCGGTTGATGACTGGCGACGACGACCGGTCCCTCGATCGATTCCAGCTGCGCCTTCAACCAGGCAACCTGCTCACTCCCCACATAGGAAGGATAGCCACCGGTATAGGCGGGTGAGCCCGCGTCATTCCCGTCGAGGACCAGCAGATG
The DNA here is from genome assembly GCA_029246705.1 of Phycisphaerales bacterium. Taxonomy (GTDB): domain Bacteria; phylum Planctomycetota; class Phycisphaerae; order Phycisphaerales; family SM1A02; genus JAKVBQ01. The sequence goes on from JAQWMQ010000010.1 coordinate 14,664, forward strand.
CAGCCCACCGATCTCCCGGACGTAGTGCGGTGCCGGCATGCCCCAGGCATCCATGCAGTCCTGACGCGTGAGTCCTGCATCCATGTCATGGTTTCCGATCACGTGCAGGGCCCGGTCATGTGCACCATTGAACAGATCGATCACTTTCGCATTGCTCGCACGTGGAAAGGCGAAGTCGCCGAGTTGCAGGATGGCATCCGGTTCATCGATCGACATTCTTTCGATGAAGGCCTGAAGCCGGAAGATTCCGTCGTGCATGATGTCGTGGTGCAGGTCGGCGATGACGCCGATCCGAACCGGTTTCAAGAGTCTTCGGACCGCGGCCTGCGACGAACGTGGAAGCTGGATCGCCAACGATGACGTCGCGACCACCCCCAGAAAGGCACGACGGCCCAGAACGGGCGGTACGGAACAGGATTCACAGGCATTCGTGTTCATGACACGATGATTCTAGCGAATATGACTGCCCAGACGAAGCACACGGCACCTGAATGAGGCATCTGCACCACCAGCAGCATGATGCTGCCCCAGGCGTGCTTCGTTCTCCAAGCGCCCTTCCGGTGAACCGCGATGGAAGCCTGCTCCCGGTCGACGGCTACGGGGTCCCCAAGGAGAAAGGGAAGGCAGTCCGAAACACGATTCCATGATGACCGCGCTCGGACGACTCACGGACGCAATGCAGCCCCGCCGTTCGCTCTCCGATTACACTGTCGAGGTCGGAGTCGGATGAGTTTCGAACGCAACACGAAAGACGAACACGAGAAGGAATACCATGAAGATCGAGCACACCATCCTCGGGAACGACATGCAAGCGGTCGAGATCGAGATGCAACCCGGACAGGAAATCGTCGCTGAAGCCTCCACCCTCCTGATGATGGAGGACGGCATCACCTTTGATGCGAAGATCGGTGACGGCACTTCATCCGGAAGCGGGGTCATGTCGGCACTCGGACGCGCCGTCACCGGGTCTGGCGTCTTCCTCACCCACTTCAGCAACACCGCATCGGTGACGAGAAAGCTCTCCTTCACGGCGAACAACCCCGGACGAATCGTCCCGGTCCACCTGCCTGACTGGGGCGGCTCCATCAACGTCGAACACAGCGGGTTCCTCTGTGCGACCAAGGGAACCCACCTCAACGCCAAACGAGCGAAGCGAATCCGCGCAGGCATCTTCGGCGGTTCGGGCTTCTTCCTGCAGACCATCCAGGGTGACGGCATGGCCTTCCTCCATTGCTGCGGCTCGATCATCGAACGCGAGCTCGATGACGAGGTCATCCGCTGCGAACCCGGAGCCGTCGTCGCCTTCGACCCCTCCATCGAATTCTCGATCGAACGGGCCGGAAACCTCAAGACCATGCTCTTCGGGGGCGACGGGGTCTTCCTCGCAACGCTACGAGGCACCGGTAAGGTCATTCTCCAGAGCCTTCCCTGGGGACGCGTGGTCAGTCACATCGTCGCAAACACGAAGAAGTGATCCGGAACAGGAATCGACAGTGCGCTGCCGAGGACTCGTCTTCGCAGGCTGTCGCATGCAGACGAAATGAAACAGTCCACATTCCGTATGATACAGTGATTCAAAATTCCGTATCATACAGTGATTCAAACCACGACCGCATGCATTGAGACAACCAACACATGACACGCTACGTACACATACTGCTTGCACTGGTCTTCGTTCTCGTCTGCGTTGCCTTGATGTATTCGTGGTCCGAACAGTCCAGACGGACGACTTCGCGATTCGCCGGTCACCTCTACCACCAACGGTACGAGGAAGCCGCTCTCATGCTCCTCCCACCCAGTTCACTCGAGGTGGATCCCGACGGAACGTTGATCCTGATCGACAAGAACGGCAACTCGACATCGATACCGAAGGCAAAGCTGCCGTTCATGATCGGGGGCCACGAAGTTGACGGGGAACACGAGTTCATGATGATCGCCCTCGGTCCCAGTACCGATGGAATACTTCATACCCCTGCCGTGACCCTCCACCTTGGCATCGTTGGCGGCGAGATATCCATAGAGGGCGTTGAAGACTGACGGCTCTCCTGCCCATCCACGCAATTGGCGAGACGAGGACAATTCTGCAAGACTGACTGCATGAAACGAACACTTGCCGCCATCGCCATCGCAGTCATGACCTTCAGCCTTGCCGCCTGCTCCGACAAGACGAAGACCTCGCCCAGACCCATGGTCCAGGAGCAACTCGACATGTTCCTGGTCGAGTGGTCAGAAAGAGACCCCGACGGAGCCTCGGAACTCTTTGCCATCGAAGGTGTTCGTGTCGTGAGTGGCGACCAGCTCCCTGCCGCCGGCCGCGAACAGATCAAGCGGTCACTGGCCAAGGGCATGGGAGACTCGAGTCCGCATGACGGCACGACCCTCGAAGCGTCCATAGACCAAGCACGCGAATACCCCGGTGGCATCATCGTCGCGGACGGGCGGTTCACCGTGACCGACGCCGACGGCAAGCAGGTCATGACCGGCAAGTGGGGCAACGTTCATCGCATGGTGAACGGCCGCATGGAAGTCATCATGGAGTCCGCTCACGCTGAAGACGATCCCGATGCGGACCCAGCACGCTTTACGAAGGTGTCCGATCTTCGACCAATGCCCTCCAAGACCGACCACACGAATGCAACACCACACGCCAAGGCCGTGGATGACTGTGTTGCCAGCTATTCGCGTGGCTTCAACAGTCGTGACGGCAGGATCATCGCCGAGACGTTCACAACAGACGGCATCCAACTCGTCGGTTCGGCCAAGAAGCCCAATCGAGGTCGAGCGGCGATCATGAAAGCTGCAAATGAAGGCTTTGCCGGCAATCCAGAGTCTTCCGGCCAGACGCTGGTTGCAGTGCCGATACGCATCCAGCAGATCAATGACGATCTCCTGGTCGTCAACGGTGTCTGGGAAGTCCGCAACGACCAGGGTGACATGGTCAAATTCGGACAGTGGGGAAACCTGCTCGAGATCCAGCCTGACGGCAGCGCACTGATGGTGATGGAATCCGCAGGCGCCTACCACAACGCGGAATGACCCCACGTGCTTCTTGCATGACACCAACAGTTCGATTCCCTGGACCAGGCCCCTCGGCATCTGGGCTTCCGGACCCGGGAACAGCTCACGAAAAAATGAACGCCGAAGCGCTTCCTGAACCACAACGCACGGCTTCGCGATTATTGACGTATTTATTCGTCAATCTGAGATCGGAGCCAGTAATTCACGAAATATTTCGTGTATAGTCGCCCTCCAACCAGGAGCGAGACCCATGGCCGCCAAGGCACGAGCAAAACCGACGGACACCGAGTGCACGATCCTCAACGCGGTCTGGAACCGCGGCAAGACCACCGTTCGCACGGTGTTCGAGGATCTGCAGGAATCCCATGACATGGGCTACACCACGGTCCTCAAGTTCATGCAGATCATGACGAAGAAGGGACTCCTGGTTCGGGACACATCCGTCAGACCACAGATCTATCGAGCGGCCGAACCCAAGCAGAAGACCCAGAAGACGCTGATGACGGATCTCCTTGATCGTGCCTTCAGCGGTTCTCCCGGCACCCTCGCACTCCAGGCGCTGGCGACACGCAAGAGCACTCCCGAGGAACTCAAGGAGATCCGAATCCTCCTCGACAAACTCGAGAAAGGTTCGTGAACGGCATGCCATCCATTGAACACTTCAACCTCGAAGGACTTGGCTGGGCACTCATCCACTTCCTCTGGCAGGGAGCGCTGATCGGGCTGATCGCCTCGGGACTTCTCCTCGCACTTCGAAAACGATCGGCGGAAAGCCGCTACCTCGTGGCGTCGACTGCCATGGCCGCCTGCCTGGTCACCTTCATCGCCACCGTCCTGGTACTGAACGATTCGTCCAATGTCATGCCGGAAGAAACGTCCGTCGCGAGCGCTTCCAACGTCCACACGACCGAACCCCAACGCCCCGGGCAGGAAGCCTCAACGCTCGCCGAAGGCAATGAGAACATCACGCTGACCGACGTCGTCTCGTCCGCCGGCCCTGACGCACCCGCCGGGGAGATGCCTTCGGCCGTGAGCATTTCGTACACGACGACGATGCAGATCGTCGCCATCATCTGGATCATCGGCAACCTGCTGATGGTCGCACGGTTCACCCGGCAGTACCTCGGAACAAGACGTCTCCGTCGTTCGGGCGTGAGCGATCCCGACCCCGGTTCGGAACGCATCTTCACGACGATCAGGAAACGTGTTGGAATCAACCCCGCGGTCCGTCTGCTTTGCAGCACGCTGGCGGAGACGCCGATGGTTGTCGGCTGGTTCCGCCCCGTCGTGCTCATGCCGATCTCGATGCTCAGCTCGCTCGACGAGGAGGAACTGACGCTGGTCTTCCTTCACGAACTCACGCACATTCGCCGGCAGGACCACCTGCTCAACCTCATCCAGAGCGTCGTGGAGATCGTGCTCTTCTACCACCCGATCGTCTGGTGGCTCTCGCGACAGATCCGCATCGAGCGAGAGCACTGTTGCGACGACACCATGCTTCGCCAGGGCACGGAGCCCGGGCGACTGGCCCGAACACTGTTCAAGCTCGAATCGATGCGAGTCGAGCATGCAAGCACCACCCCGATCGTACTTACAGCCTCAGGAGGCAATTTCATGCAACGAATCACACGCCTGGTCGAGACCAGTTCCACGAAACGAATGTCAACAGGACATCGCACCCCCCTCGCGATCATCCTCGGCTCGTTTCTCGCCGCCGGATGCCTGGCGAACATCGGCATCGCCAATGTCACCACCCCCGTCGAGCGGGTTCAGGAACGCGAAGGAACACAAGACAGCGACCGCTCGAGAGGCGAACGATCGAAGGAAAGGACACGTACAGACGCGTTCCCCAGCACCAAAGCCGTCGAAGAACGCCTTGCTCAGGCCTACAAGGCAGGAAGCATCACTCGAGAGCAGTTCGGCGAAGCCATGAAACTCCATGAGCGCTTCCTCATGGGCATTGAAAGCGGCCGGATGACCAGCGAGGAAGCCGCACGCGGTTTCCGAGAGCGCGTGGGCGCGATGATGGGCCGTGGCGGGAACGATGAAGCGTCAAGAAGAGGTGAGCAGGAAGAACGTGAAGACCCGCGTGCCAGCCGCATGGGCGCCATGATGATCCAGCTCGGCAAGGCGCTTGAATCCGGGGAGATCACACCCGAACAGGCGCTCGAACGGGTCATGGGCGCAGCCAAGCGCATGCAGATGAATGTCACGGATGAAAAGAAACCCGTCGACCAGAGGCAGGCACGTGCCAAGTACGCCGAAGCAGCCGCGAAGATGACCGCCATGGTCAAGGCCGGGGAGATCACCCAGGAGCAGATGCAGCAGCGACTCGATGAGATGAGGCGACGCATGTCGGGCGACACCGGCTCGAAGCGAGGCATGAGCAAGGCCGAGTACGACAAGGCCGTCGCGGAGATGGTCGAGATGGTGAAGGCCGGCAAGATCACCCGTGAGCAGATGCAGGAGCGCCTGGACCAGATGAACAAGGCCATGAAGGACGGCGAATCAGATCGCAAGTTCAGCGAGGCCGACATCAAGAAGGCTTATGAGAAGATGCAGAAGATGGTCGAAGCCGGCGAAATCACCCGCGAGCAGATGGACCAGCGTCTCGCCGAGATGAAGGGCATGATGGACAAGAGTTCCGACTCGGAACGGAAGATGAAACTCGAATACGAGCGCGCCGTCGAGAAGATGACCGAGATGGTCAAGAACGGCGAGATGACTCGACAGCAGATGCAGGAGCGCCTCGAGCGCATGCGCAAGGAGATGAGTTCGGACCGTTGAACGGACCCACCGTTCGACCGGGCGCCTGAGAAAGCGTCGGTTCCGAGCAGATCAGAACCGATCCACAACCCCCCACCCTCAGGGTCGGGGGGTTGTTGTTTTTTCCTCGTCAATGAGCGATCGATCCGTTGATACGATGGCCTCGTCTCGAACCCGACTGCCCTGAAAAACAAGAGGAACCACTTGATGACCCGGAACCGCTCCTCCTCGATGACCCTGCTGTTGACGCTCCTTGCGTGCCTCGCGGGAAGTTGCTCGACCACGGAAGAGACGAACCGGGCAACAGAACCCATGACAGTCGAGCTGCGCATGGCCACCTACAACATCAAGCACGGCCTCGGCATGGACGGCAGGATCGATCTTGAAAGGACCGGCAATGCGTTGGCCGCACTCGACGCCGACATCATCGCGATCCAGGAAGTCGACCAGCACGCGTCACGAAGTGGCGACGTGGACCAGGCAGCCTGGCTCGCGAACAAGCTCGGGATGCATGCGGCCTTCGGCGGCTTCATGGATTTCCAGGGCGGGCGCTACGGCCTCGCCATTCTTTCCCGGTACCCGATCGAAGACCAGCAGGTCTGGCGACTTCCCGATGGTCACGAGCCACGCGTGGCCCTGGCCGTGCGAACGCGCCCTTTCGGATGGGAGCCCGTGACCGTTGTCGGGGTGCACTTCGACTGGGTCGCGGATGACCGGTTTCGTCATGCCCAGGCGACCGAAACCATCCGAAGGCTCGAGTCACTGAAGACGCCATGGGTGGTGCTGGGGGATTTCAACGACACCTCGGGATCACGAACCATGCGTGACTTCCAAGCCATCGGCACGACCGCCATCGGCAAGCCCGGTTCTTCGGGAACGTTCCCCTCCGATGAACCGCGCAAGACGATTGATTTCATCCTTGCCGGGCCAAGGGGCGACTGGACGCTGGGCCCCGCCGAGGTCGCGGAAGAGACGATGGCGTCCGATCACCGCCCCGTCGGGGCGACCATACGAAGACGCTGAGCCGGCTTTGGGCTGGTCGTTGGATGCCGTAGACGAGAGAGCCAGGATCGAATCTGGCGGCTCATGAGCCGCCACCCCCGAGATTCCAAAGGACTGTTGGGCCAATCGGTCAGGTACCCTATACTGCTGAGAATGACTCTCAATTGCAATCCTGAGTGATTGCGATCAAAATGTGGGGCTGGGTCGCTTTCGTACGTGTCCAACCACGACGAAGCGCCCCTTGAAAGGCTTGGATACCAGAACAATGGACCGTAGAAACATGATCATGGCGTGCTTCGCCGGAAGCGTCGCTGCACCTGGAGCGCTCCCCCTGCTTGGTGCAGCAACCGGCAAATCCACTGTCAACCCCGGTTTTGATCCACGCTGGCAGGATTCGGTGGCTGGTGGCGTCAACTACTTCAAGAAGCGTTGTGATGACCAGATCCCACTGGTGAAGCAGCTGCAGAAGGCCATCGCAAGCGGCGATGTCGCCTCAGCCAAGGTCGCCTACATCGAATCCAGGCCTCCCTACGAGGAGATCGAGACCATCGCGGGCTCGTTCATGGAATCCGATGCCGATATCGATGCTCGTCCGTATGCCTTCGAAGGCGGCGAGCAGGACCCTGAGTTCCGTGGCTTCCACAAGATCGAGAACCTCATCTTCGCGGAAGAGGATCTCGAGGCCGCGAGTCCCTATGCGGATCGCCTGCACCAGAGCATCGTTCGCCTTCGTACCGAACTGAATGACCCGATGCGTTTCTCACCCGAGGGACAGTTCGGTGGCATGGTCGCCCTGAGCACCGAGATCCCTGCGAAGAAGATCTCCAGCGAAGAGGAGACATGGTCCGACCAGTCGCTGCTCATCTTCAAGCACAACTGGATCGGGATCTACAGTCAGTTCAAGCCGTTCGCGAACGTTCCGGGCGTCAACACGACTTCGGTCAAGCGAGTCGAGGACGCCCACAAGGCGGCGATGGCGACCGTGACGCCGCACTTCACGACTGGAACGAGCGCCGCCACCCCCTACAGTCGAATCCCGATCAAGGAACGACGCAGCATGGCTGACGCCAGCAACCGGTACCGAGATGCCATCATCGTCGTTCGTGACGAACTCGGCATCAAGGGCTGATCACTTACCCGCACCCAAAGACGGCCCCCATCGGGTCCGGACATCTTCACGGTAGAGAATCAAGACATGCGAAATCGAACCGTCATGAACAGCTTCCTGGTCACCACCATCCTCGCGCTCACAGGCATCGGCTTCGCAGATCCTGCAAGCGAAACCGAGCCGACGCAGGAGAAGGTCGAGTCGCCCGCCGAAATCATCGTCTACAGCGGACGCTCGGAATCACTGATCGGCCCTGCGTTGAAGAAGTACGAGGATGCCACCGGTAACACGGTGAAGGTCAAGTACGGCTCGACCTCGGGCCTGACCGCACTTCTCCTGGAGGAGGGCGGCGCAACCCCCGCACACGTGTTCATCGCACAGGATGCCGGAGCACTCGGCGCGCTCGCGAAGAACCGCCGACTGGCACCCATCAGTGATTCGGTGCTGGTCGAGGTCGAACCCCGTTTCCGCTCGCCCGCCGGGCATTGGGTCGGCGTCACCGGTCGCGCACGATCCGTCGCCTACAACACGAATGCGATGAACCCCTCCGACATGCCGGACTCCATCAGGGACTTCACCGATCCCAAATGGAAGGGGCGGATCGGATGGGCGCCGGGCAACGGCTCCTTCCAGGCCTTCGTCACCGCCATGCGGATGCGGGATGGCGACGCGAAGACCGAGGCATGGTTGCGAGGCATCATGGCCAATGAAGCGGTGGTCTACCCCAAGAATTCCGCCATCGTCCGCGCCCTTGGGGCCGGCGAAGTGGATCTGGGTTTCGTGAATCACTACTACCTCTACCGGTTCCTCTCTGAAGATCCCGAGTTCCCCGTCAAGAACCACTTCCTGCCCAACGGAGACCCCGGCACGCTGGTCAACGTGGCCGGAGCCTGCATGCCGAAGCCGGCAACCCCCGATGCGGCTCGTGTCGCCCAGGCGGAAGAACTGATCCGCTTCCTGCTGGACGAGGAAGCCCAGACCTACTTCGCCACGACGACCTACGAGTACCCCCTCGCCAAGGGGATCGCCCCGGCCATGAACATGCCACCACTCTCGAGCATCGAGACCCCGGACATGGATCTCAGCAACCTCGATGACCTCGAGGGAACCCTGGTCATGCTTCGCAAGGTGGGAGCGCTCCCCTGATTCCAGGTCTCCAGAACGCTGGTCAGAACAAGGCAGGGACGCCAGCGCCGCTCGTGATCCTGTGCCTGTCGATCGGCCTGCTGGCACTGACGCCGCTGGCCTACCTACTCGTCAGGACCATTGGCGAAACCGGGGGAGGCACGAAGACCAGTTCGTTCCTGTTCAGCCTGCGTACCCTGGAGCACGCAGGAACCAGTCTTGGTCTCGCTGCAGTCGTGACCACGGCATCGACCCTCATCGCCCTGTTCCTCGCACTGTGCACCGGCGCCAGCGACCTGCCCTTCCGGCGCACCTGCACCGTCCTCGTCGTCTGCCCGCTGGCCATCCCATGCTACGTGGGTGCTGCCGTCTACATCGGCACCTTCAGTCCCGGCGGACTGCTTGGCGGAGCAAGTGAAATCCTGGGTGTCAGGTACGGATGGTTCAGCGGCTTCTGGGCATCGGCATTCGTCCTGACCCTCTTCACCTACCCACTTGCGTACCTGCCCATTCGGGCGGGTCTTTCGCGCTCGGACCGAACACTCCTGGAAGCCGCGCGCAGCCTGGGACACTCGCGAACACGGGCATGGGTTCACGGCATGCTTCCGCAGATCAGGACATCGATGGTCGCAGGCTCGCTGATGGTCGCGTTGTACACGTTGAGCGAGTTCGGGGCGGTCTCGATGCTCCGGTGCAACACGTTCACGCGCGTGATCTATCTGGAATACGAATCGGCATTCGATCGAACCGGTGCCGCACTCTCCAGCCTTGCCCTGGTCGCACTCATCGGGCTCATACTCCTTCTGGGCGAGTGGATGCGGGGACGAAACACCTCGGGACAGACCGGCCGTCCGGCTCGACCCTGCCGATGGCGACTCGGCAGGTGGCGATGGCTGGGCGTACCCGGCGTGGGCGTGGTCACCCTGCTGTCCGTGGGCATACCACTCACCAGCATCTTCCGCTGGTGGGGACGGAGCCATTCCACGGACCCGGTCCTCGACGCCATTCTCCCCGCGTTGGTCACCACCATGGTCCTCGCGGTGGTCGCCGCGGTGGTCGTCGTCATCCTTGCACTCCCGACCAGCATGCTTGCTTCACGATACCCTTCGAAGCTCTCCAGGATGATCGAACGCATCACCCACATCGGATTCGGTCTGCCCGGCATAGTCATAGGCCTGGCCCTGGTCTTCGTGGTCTTGAGATTCCTTCCTGCCGTCTACCAGACCTGGGGCATCGTGATCGCCGGATACGTGATCCTCTTCCTCGCACAGGCGACTGGGCCGCTGCGGGCGGGCTTTGATCGTGCACCCCGACCACTCGAGGATGCAGCACGCACCCTCGGAGCCCGGTGGCCCCGCAGACTTCGCAGGATCACCATCCCCCTGCTGGTTCCGGGCATGAGCAGCGCATTCCTCCTCGTCTTCATCAGCACGACCAAGGAACTGCCCAACACACTGCTGCTTGCGCCCGCCGGATCACATACCCTCTCAACGAGGATCTGGCAGTACACCGAGGAAGCCATGTATGCCGAGTCGGCGCTGCCTGCACTGATACTCATCGCCCTCTCTGCAATGATGGTGGCCGGGCTCGTATGGCGTGAAGGCATGGTCGAGAAGACAGCATGATCGAACTCACCGACATCAAGAGAAGCTTCGGCGGCCATGACGTCCTCAAGGGCGTCTCGTTCCAGATCCCCGCGGGCCAGCTTGCGGTGCTCTTCGGACCCAGTGGCTGCGGCAAGACCACGCTCCTGCGGATCATCGCAGGGCTCGAACACGCCGACTCGGGAACGATCGCCATCTGTGGCAGGAAGATCACCGGCCCGGGCATTCGAGTGAAACCCGAGGAAAGGAAGATCGGGCTGGTCTTTCAGGACCTGGCGCTCTTTCCACACCTGACCGTGACCAAGAACATCGAGTTCGGCATGGCCAGAGCGACGAACAAGGCGGATCGAACCAGGGAGATGCTGGAACTCACGCATCTTGAATCCCTGCGCGACCGGTTTCCCCACGAATTGTCAGGTGGCGAACAACAGCGGGTGGCCGTCGCACGCGCGCTTGCACCGGGACCGGATCTGCTCCTGCTCGACGAGCCGTTCGCCAACCTCGATGCGACCCTCAGGTGCACGGTTCGGCGAGAACTGGTCGAGCTTCTCGACAGGGTGGGAACCACATCGATCATGGTCACTCATGATCGCTCCGAAGCCCTCAGTGCTGCGCAGACCCTCCTGGTGATGTCCCGAGGACGCCTGCTGCAGAGTGGCTCGCCTCGTGATCTGTACGAAAGACCGAGTGACCTGCGCGTTGCCACCCTTCTCGGTGACGGCAATCTCCTGGACTGCGAGATACGTGGTGGAATCGCCACCTGCTGCCTCGGCACCGTCGATGCAGCCGACCGGTCTGATGGACAGGCAAAGCTCTTCGTCCGTACCGAGCACATCACGCTCGAGCAGGATGAAGAAGGCGAGGGAACGGTCCTGGGCAGTGCCTATTTCGGCCATGACAGCATGACCGATGTCGGCCTTCCAGGTGGCAAGGTCATCCAGGTGAGGGAATCCCAGGAACGCACGTCGAACCCCGGCTCGACGGTCAAGGCACGAATCTGCGGGCCCTGCACGATCCTTGACTGACACGCCCGATCGGTTCGATCAGACGGCAGGCACGACTGACATCATGCAATCGTCGAACTGTCGCATGGGTTCGGCTATGCATCTTTCTTCAGCCTGGTTCTTTCGCCAGTAGCATTCATCATCTCGATCCTTCTTCTCGCGGTGAACCTTTACAGGTGCTTCGAGGATCCCGCTCGTTACCACAAGTACTGGTTCGTTCTGACTTTCATCGGTATCAGCCTGCTCCTCGCCGTGATCGGCATGCTGCTCCTGTCCTCCCTGAGCATCCACGACTGGTTCTGGTCCTGAATCCCCGGGGACAATGCCCCACCGGCGGACACATGCCCGGCACATTCCCTTCAAGGACGAATAACCCCCCCATTTTGGCCCATGGCCATTGAAAATGGAGGACTGTACTTTTTTTCAGAGTCGTTCACAAATTCGAATATGTCCTCCGTATAGACTCAAAACCGCCACAGACAACCTGAACGGCTCGCCTGGTGCGCGCCCTTGAGAGGACGAAAATGAACCGACTGCAGCGAAGCTTCGCCGCTTGCCTCATGCTCGTGACCTTCACAACTGCCGCTGCATCGGAAGCATGGCAGAAGACAAATGAAGTCCTCCGACCGTTTTCCCCTATCGCTGATCCCATCGCCCTCAGCAACGAATATCAGGTCCTCTCGATCGATCATGCTTCACTGCTTGAGGCCGGTGCTCTTGACGCATGCGTCCTCTCAGGCCTTCCGCTCGGACGCCTGGGGACGATCGACCTGCACCTGGAGCGATTCCAGGTGACCGCTCCGGCAGCGCGATTGGTGGTTGTCGGTGAAGCGATCACGGAACAGTTCATGGGTGCAGGGCAGGCGACGCTCTGGAGGGGACAGGTCACCGGAGAACCGAATTCAGGCATCTTTCTCTCGCATTCCGCGGCAGGGCTCTTCGGGTGGGTTGAAATCGACGACCAGAGGTGGGTCATCAGTTCAGGTGACCCGACCGGTGATCGTCGAACCGTCATCTACCGGGAAGGAAGCAAGGCCAGTCAACTCATGGACTGGAAGCCATTTGTCTGCAACGTGACGGGTCAGGTTCCGGTGGACATTCCCGAGTTGGAACACCATGGTGGCGGACTCGCAGGCGAATCATGCAAGAATGTCGATCTCGCGATCGAGACCGACACGGAATTCCTCGAACTGTTCAATGGAAACCAGGTGCAGGCACAGGCCTACGTCGAGACCCTGATCGCCGCCTCGTCGTACATCTACGAGCGAGATGCCGATCTCAAGGTCTCGCTCTCCTATCTCCGTTTCTGGACCACCGAGGATCCATGGAATGGAACGTGGATGTGCGAGGTCCTGGGTGAATTCGCTGACTACTGGTCGGCCCAGATGGGCTCGGTCGAACGTGACCTGGCGCACCTGGTGTGTGGAGCGAACCTGGGTGGAGGCTGTGCATACCTCGGAACGTCCTGTTCGGTGCAGTCTGGCTATGCGGTCTCGGCGAACATGGCCGGATACTTCCCCAACCCGGTCGAGGACAACAGTCACCAGAACTGGGACATCATGGTCTTCTGCCACGAAATGGGGCACAACCTCGGGGCGTACCACACCCATGACGAGAACCCCCCGGTCGACGCCTGCGCAAGCGGCGACTGCTCGGTGACGCCCAACGGGACCATCATGAGCTATTGCCACATCTGTCCTGGTGGCATGTCCAACATCCAACTTCGAATCCACCCCCAGGTTCAGGACCGGATCCTCGCCAACCTCGCCGACAAGGAGTGCATCTACTCTGATTCCGATGGCGACGGCGTCGGCGATGGGTGCGATGAATGCCCGAACGATCCGTTCAAGACCGAACCCGGTTCATGTGGCTGCGGCACTCCCGACATAGATCCCGATGGAGACGGCATTCCCGACTGCGATTGCATCTACTGCGATGAGGAAGGCGTCCCCTACTGCTTCACGACGCTTCAGGTGCCGGACGACTACCCGACCATCCAGGATGCGATCGATGCAGCGCCGATCTGCAACGGGACCATCCAGATAGCGGCTGGAACATGGCAGGTCCAGGAGACCATCGACACACGGGGCAAGGCGATCAAGCTGGCCGGAACGACCGGCCCCGACGGTGAACTGCTGACGATCCTTGACGGGCTCGAAAAGGTCCAGGTCATCCGCTGCGACAGCGGCGAGACATCAGGCACGCTGATCAGGAACCTGATCATCCAGAACGGTTCGGCGGTCAATGGAGGTGGAATCGCACTGATCGAAAGCAGCCCCACCCTGCTCGGATGCATTTTCAGGAGCAACCGGTCGAGTGAATCCGGCGGCGCCATGTATGTCGACGTTTCGGATCCGCTGGTGATCGGCTGCACGTTCACGGGCAACATCGCCGAGCTTCATGGTGGTGGCGCATTCAACTACAACTGCGACCCGACCTTTGAATCATGCACCTTCCTCGACAACCAGGCGAGAACGGGTGGCGGTCTTCATAACGAGCAGTACAGTTTCCCGGTCATCAAGGAATGCAGGTTCACCGGAAACATTGTCGACGGCCTGCTCGGCGGTGGCATCAACAGCAATTTGAGCTACCCACTGCTCATCGACGACATGCTGTGCGGAAACTATCCCGTCCAGCTTTCGGGTGAATGGCTGGATGGCGGCGACAACACCTTCATGAGCGACTGTGAAGGCGACTGCCCGGCCGACACCGATGGCAACGGCACCGTCGACGGCGCCGATCTGAACACCCTCCTCGCACATTGGGACGAAACCGGCAGTGTCGGGGACCTGAACCAGGACCAGAAGGTCGACGGGCTTGACCTGAACATCCTCCTGGGTGCGTGGGGCCCGTGTCAGTGAAGCGCACGTACCCCTGAACCCACCGGCCGAACCATCAGACGACAGGACCCGCAGGAACCGCGGGTCCTGTCGTCTTGCCCTGGACGATGACAAGCGGCGTGCGGAGGATTACCATCCCCAGTTGACCGGATACCGCCTGCGATGATCTCGCAGTCACGTGTCACGCCCGCATTCCCCATGAGACACCGCACGTCATGACGTTCACGCTCACAATGCTCTTCATCATGGCTGGAGGTTCGCTGGGGGCGCTCGCGCGATTCCTCTGCCAGGGACTTGCCGCGAGATGCACTTCCTGGCCCGGCTGGATACCGGTCCTCATCATCAACGTGCTCGGCAGCATCATCATCGGGATTGCCGTTGCATGGCTGTCCATCGATATCAAGGACCTCAACCTGCAGAACCTCAATCCTGCGACGAGGGTGCTGGAGGAGCTTGCGCTGAATGAGATGATGGCACTCATCGCCGTCGGCTTCTGCGGTGCGTTCACGACCTTCAGCACCTTCTCGCTCGAGAACTACCTCCTGAGCATCGACAAGAAGGGACAGATGCTACTCAACATGATCGGCACGACGTTGCTCGCCTACGGAGGCGTCATGCTCGGCTGGTTCCTGGGATCGCTTGGAGGAGGATCATGAAGCTCTTCGTGATCATGCTCGCGGTCGGCCTGGGTGGCGCGATGGGCGCTGTCACCAGAAATCTGCTGGGCACCCTGTTCCACGTCGTGATGGGCCTCCCGGAATACGTTGCGATCATGATCGTCAACATCGCCGGAAGCTTCCTCATCGGCTTCGTCTTCTTCTGCCTCGAGGGCCTGCTGAAGAAGGACATGGAGAGCAGATTGCAGAAGACACCGCTGGCAAGACCCCTGGTCGACGAAGGCTGGTGGCCCAGTTCGGATCCGACCCGACCAGTGGTGAGCGACTTCAAGAAGGATCTCCGTGCGGAACTCCTTGCTGCCTTCATCATCACCGGCATCCTCGGTGGAATGACCACGTTCAGTCTCTTCAGTCTCCTGAGCCTCAATCTTGCGCAATCCGGAAACCACGTTGCCATGCTGATCAATGCAGCAGGCACGGTCCTGCTCGGATGGCTAGCCGCCTACCTTGGATTGATATGTGGCAGTCGACTGACCCTGAGACTCGGAAGATCGCTCTGATGAGGGGTATCACATCTGGGTACCATGAGTTCCCACGATGACCCTCAACCATGGACAACCGACCGCGGCAGATCTCAGGGCGCTGTATCGACGAGATCCGGTGCTCGGGCGCGCCATCAAGAGACTCCCTCCATTTCCCGGCTTCGGGCAGGGACGGTCCGCGGACAGTCACTTCCATTCACTGGCTCGAACCATCATCTACCAGCAACTTGCCGGCCAGGCTGCGGCAACGATCCATGATCGGGTCCATGCGCTCACCCCTGGTCCACGCTTCCCCAGCGCCGAGGATCTCGCGAAGATCCCCACCGCACGCTTGAAAAAGGCCGGGCTGTCCGGAGCCAAGCAGGCAGCGATCAAGGATCTCGCGAAGAAGGTCATCAACAAGGAACTCCGACTGCGATCGATCTCCAGGCTTGATGATCAGGAGATCATCGAGCGACTCACGACCGTCAGGGGCATCGGCCCCTGGAGTGCGCAGATGTTCCTGATCTTCAGGCTGGGACGCCTGGATGTGCTGCCGGGCGGAGACCTCGGGGTCCAGGAGGGACTTCGTATTCTCGACAAGCTCGAGGACCGGCCCACCCAGGCTCGATTGGAGGCCAGGGGAGCCTGCTGGGCGCCCTTGAGAAGCGTGGCCACGTGGACTCTCTATCGGGTCGTCGATGAAGCACGCGACGCCTGAGTCCCCGCTGCAGCCCCCCCACCTGCCTTCTGCCCGCCATTGACCCGATACGGTGTCACGCGCCGTTGCGAAACGCGTAGAAAGAAGTGGGCCGGTACTGGGAACACGACAGTACCCAGTGCATGATGAACATGATCCAGGAATGATCTCAGAATGCCGAGACATGCGAGCGAGCCGGGTAGCGACAATGCCAGGTGGCAGGCGCACCCCGCATCAGACGACTCGGCTTGAAGCGGAATCATCGATTCATGGCATCCACTTCCTTACACCTGGCAGGCAGCACCCTGTCGAGTCGTTTCCGAAGACGCAAGGAGAACAGCATGAACATCCACTTGAAGATCACCAAATTCCATGGCAAGTCCGTTGCCCTTGGTGCCGCACTGGTGACCCTGTCGATCGCCGCAACCGGCCAGGCACAGGACCGCCGAATCATCAACGAACCGGGCGGCATCGGTGTCGACCAGACCACCCAGCAGATGGCAGCCTCGTCTGCTGGCGCACTCATCCTCTTCCAGGACGACAGATCCGGCGAGAGTCGCATGAGAGTCCGTGCCATGGACGCATATGGAACCCTTGCCGGACCAAGCGCTCCCGTGGAGGACATGCTCGAACCCGTGCACGGCTTTCGCTACGGCTCAAGGTTGGCGATGTCCGAAAACGGCTCAGCCATACTGAGCTGGTCATCGGAGGACGACCCTTATTGGGGACTGCACAATCTTGCGTGGATCGATTCGTTGACCGGCCAACCCATCTCCGAAGGCCAGGCAGTCGGACGACATGAAGCCGCATTTGTCTCTGAACAACAGAGCGTCCTCGTCCTGAGTTCCGAGGGAGCCACGCTACAGGCGAGTGTCCTCGATGACACCCTGACGGTGATCGGCGGACCACTCAGCGTGGTCGACGAATCGGAAATGGATTTCTCCAACGGCATCAATCGTTATGACGTCGCGTTCAATGATGATGGCACCTTCCTCATGAGCTGGGTCGGGACCAACCCGCCCTACTTCGATGTCGTCAAGAGCAGGCTCTTCGATTCGACCGGCAAGCCGATCGGTCCCGTCAACGTCCATTCGATCGATGACGAACTCTTCTGGGCCGACCCAAAGGTGGCAAGAACCGACGACGGTTACGCAGTCATGTGGTCGGAGGACGAAAGCACCTACGGACAGAGAATCGATTCCGAGGGCATTCTGATGGGAAGCCCGACCCTCATGTGGCAGTTTGAAGGGCAGATGCTGCCGCCAGGGGATATTCAACGGTATTCAAGCGAGCGCCTGGTACTGCTGGCAACCAATGGAATGATTCTCGTCGAATCCGACTCGCTCACGCCCGTGTACTCGGAGATCTGGACCGACGACTCTTCCGTCAATGACGTGAATTGGTTCCCCGCCATTTCCTCCGCCGTCGAAGTCAAGAAGGTCGTCGGGGTCGATGG
Source organism: Phycisphaerales bacterium (assembly GCA_029246705.1). Lineage (GTDB taxonomy): Bacteria > Planctomycetota > Phycisphaerae > Phycisphaerales > SM1A02 > JAKVBQ01. Next base: position 32,425 of record JAQWMQ010000010.1, read on the forward strand.
CGACCAGGACATCGTCGGGTGGCGACACGACATCGATGATGGAACATCCGAGCTCGGTCTCGTTGCCGATGACGTCAACGGTGCGTATCAGACGTATCCTTCCACCTCGGGCAATGCCGAGGGAAAAGTGGTCGCATGGCTGGACAACAGAAGCGGGGCCAATGGAAGAATCGGTTTCAAGATCTTCGATGAACATGGCGATGCGGTGGGCCCGGACCAGTTTCTCGAGATCCCCGGTCGCAAGGTGTACACGCCCCAGGTCTCGATGAACGCGATCGGCGAGTTCGCCATCTGCTGGATCGATGTCGATGCAGATGACACTGGCGACTACAAGTCGATGAAGTACCAGAGGTACGATGCCGCAGGCCAGCCATCGGGTACTCCCAGGGTCATCCACGTTGAAAGTGGTTTCCTTGAACCCATCTTCGGAGCCGTGCAGAGCACCCCGTACAACAAGCGTGAATTCCTGCTGTTGGAGAATGGAGACATCTTCGCCGTGTGGGGACTGCGCGTGGTCACCGGAGGCACCATCGGCAACCCCATCTACGGCCGAACGGACATCCTGACGCGATCCTTCACCTCTTCAGACCACGCGTACGCCGCAAGCGAGAACCAGCTGACCGGGGGGAAGGTCCACGCACTGGTCGAGTCAGGCGATTCCGCCGCGACCGTCTACTACGGAAGCACCGTTTTCGACAAGATCAACATGGTCGAGTTCTTCGCGACCGGCCAGACGAGAGTGAGCAGTTCCATGGGCAACATCCCCGATATCGGCGGGGATTTCCATCCAAGCTACCACTTCAAACTCGCCATCGACGACAACGGCACGAGCATCACGTGGTACGAAGACAGCAGCCTGCACGGCGACCGCTGCTTCATGGCCCATTACGACCCCGCTGGCGAACTGGTCTCTTCTGAGATCCTTCCCGGGGACAACACGTCCTCATGGATCGGCCTCAACCCAGATGGAACGCGCACCATTCTGCACGGCAACGGCCAAACGATGTACTCCACACTGATGGGAACCTCGGGCGAACGCCTGTCGGATCCGCGCCTCGTCTTCGAGGGAAACGACTACGAGATCGGCTACTACGGTTTCCCGGCCTTCGAGATCCTGACTTCAGGAGGACAGCTCGAATTGACCAGGCATGTCGCCAGCGGAACGGACCAGGCAACCGACATCGAACTGACCACGTATCAGCTCGACCTGGATACGTGTGCAGACGCGGATTACGACTGTGACGGGCTGGTGAACGGCGAAGACCTTGCAAGACTTCTTGCATACTGGGGTCTTCCGGATACGGATCTCGATGGGGACGGCACCACGAATGGTTCCGATCTCACGAAACTGCTCGGACAATGGTCGCATTGAATCTCAACTACTCCTCCTGTACCCCGCAGCATCCATTTCATGGGTGTTGCGGGTTTTTCTTGGCCTGAATCACTTGCCGTTCGAATCGATCGGCGAATCATCACGACCGTACTTCAGGTAGAACTCGTTCTGAAAGAGTTCATCGGGGTCGTAGGAGCGTTTCAGTTCGAAGAATTCCTTCCGGGCAGGATACGCACGATTGAACTGCTGGCGAGTCGCGTGGAGTCGATAGGGCAGGTAGTAGCGCCCCTCGTTTTCAAGACTGGCCTCGATGAGCTCACGAGTCATCGCCTCCATTCCCGCCTCTCCTTCGGCATTCCGATCCTGCAGGAAGAGCATCACGAAGGCGATCATCGGACCATCGGCGTAACGAAGCATCGTGTCCATGTCGACATCCACCTGTCGAATCGTCACGTTGAGCAGATCTGCCTCATGATCACGCACGATTCGGCGAACAGAGTCCAGGAAACCTCCGGCCCTTTCTCGAGGGACGAAATACTCATGCAGGATGTCGGTGGTTTCAGCCGAACGATTCTCGAGTGTCTCCACCCCCTCATCAAGAAGCTGGTTTCTCGTGAATGTCGTGCCTCGCAGGGCCGGCGCGACCCGGGTCTCCGCATTCCAGCGAAGCCACTTTCCGTATTCACTGCCCTCGGAACCCCGAAAGACGACACGCTTGGTGCCAAGCAGGACGTGTTCGAGTCGTCCGTCATGGGAAATCGAATCCAGCCTCTCGGGATCACCGGGCCGTCGGATGAAACCGTTGATGATCAACTTGCCGAGAAAATCATCTTTCGAGACGTTCATGCGGGCGTAGACCATTTCGATTTCCGGATTCACCAGCAATTCATCATCAAGGGTCCCGAACGCCTCGCCAGTGGAAACGACATGCTGCTCAAGCTGGTAGATCTCGTTGGGAACCGTGGAAAGATCGGCATCAAGGATGATGCCGAAGAGTCCGTATCCCCCCAGGACAAGTGAGAACAATTCGGCATTCTCATCGCGGCTGCAGCGAACGACGCTTCCATCGGCAAGCATCACGCGCATCGAGAGCACCGTCGATGCGATCGGGGGTTTGCCATACTGCCAGCCATGACAGTTGACGCTCAGCGAACCCCCCACCGAGAACGAATCATTTGACTGCATGATCGCCACCGATCGCTGATTGGCGTCAAGGAAGGCGATCACGTCATGCCATCTCGCCCCCGACTGGACAGTCAACACGTCACCTCCAGGGCTCATCTCCATCCGGTTCCAACCTGACATGTCGATGCTGATGCCACCCGGATAGATCGTGTGCCCTCCCATGCTGTGACGTGCTCCGGCAATCGAGACGCGAAATCCCGAATCACGGGCCTCGGCCAGCATCAGGGCAAGCTGCTCCTCGGACAGATCCGATTCGACCAGTCTGACGCCCGACACGTCACTCAGGTTGAGTCGACTTGCATCGTCGATGGTGCCCGCAACCAGCCTCGAACGCTGATCCTGGTCCTGGAACATGGTCTTCAACACATGGCCCAAGGGCCTGAGTAACAGCAGGACAAGCAGGAGCACGAGAAACGCCATCAGAATCAATGCCCTGCGAAAGAGCTGAAGACCGGCCGACCGATGTTCTCGTGGTGTTCCCTGGGGCTTGTTCATGCTGACTCGTCATTCAATGGATTTACCGGGACGGCAACCAGCAGACGAGTGTAGCCGGATGATCGTGCCGGGAAACCCGTCACGTCGAACAAGGCTTGTACCAAAGGCCTGCGGAGCTCAGCCAGCTTCTTTTCGAGGCCCCGACCGCTTCCGCTTCAACCACCCCCTGAAGGCGGCCATCACGAACTTGTGGGCGAGGGCCTGGGATGCCAGGTAGATGTACCAGGGAAGACTGGGCGGGAATTTCTGGAGTATCGTCAGGACCGCACCGGATCGCTTCACTCGACGGAATTCGAATTCCCCCTTCGAACCAGGCCCACCTCGAACGAGCAATCCGCCCACGATGGAAAGCATCTCCGATTCTTCCGTGCACCGGTCATCGTCTCGTCGGAGTGACAGCAAGGTGATGAATCCCAGGAGCTGGATACTGACGTATCTCGTTGCACCCGACTCATCGGTTTCAAGGCGCGTTCGAAAGAGCATCCAGCTCCAGCTGTGGAACCACTTCCAGTAACTGGTGCAGACACGAGACATCGCCCAGTCATCAGGAGCGGTCATTCTCTGGACCGAACGAACCAGTCGCCTCTGACTGATCAATGAACGGTCCTGCCGACTCGTGCTTCGTCTTGGATCCTGGTCACTGCCTGCATGATCGAGTGCCTGTCGGATCGCCACATCGAAACCGGTCATGCCTTCCTTGAGCTCGTCAAGCAGGCGATTGGGAGCGGCCACCGTCGGCACCTTGAGACTCGCGATGAGTGGAGAGACGAGGCTGTAGGGCTCGCCGCTGAAGAGCATGATCCAGAGCGTCGAAACCCGGGGTGATGAAATCGGAACGGGAATGGAGCGAATCCGGCGCGGAATCAACCGCGCGGTCCTGTGGATCATCTCGCCGTAGTTCATCTCCTCGTCGATGCCGAGGTCATAGGCACCGACCCAGTCATCCGGATCATCGACGACCAGTTCGAACGCCCTGATGATGTCGTTCACCGAGATCGGCTGGGTCGGGGTCTTGGTCCACCGAGGAAGAGCCATGAACGGCAGGCGTCGAATGAGACGAATCAGCATGCGGAAGGAGGATCCGCCTGCTCCGATGACGAGACCTGCCCGGAGTTCCGTCAGTCGGGTGGGGCCATCAGCGAGAACCTGACCGACCTCGTAGCGCGAATCAAGATGACGGGATCGCTGGACGGAACCATCGGCGACCCCAAGCCCTCCCAGATAGGCGATGTTCGCAACACCCGCGCGCTCGGTGGCGATCCGGACGTTGTCGGCAAGAAGAAGATCGAGATCATCGAACCTGGCCTGGGTCAGCCTCGACTGTGGAGACATCGAATGAACCAGGTAGATCAGGAGATCGACGTCCTGCAGTGATCGCGTGATGTCATCGGGATCGAAGAGATCGCATCTCTTCCAGAGCACCCCGTCATCATCCTTCCGGTTGTCGGAAATACCTGATTCACTTCTCGTGAGCGCGATGATGTCGCAGCGATCCTGCAGCCGTTCACGCAGCGCGCGCCCGACGAATCCGCTGGCTCCTGCTATGGCGATGCGAGGTCGCCTGGCTTTCACGCCGTCTGCTGCCATCATGTTCGACCCGTCTGGGCAGACGGGAAGGCTCCTTCAGTGGTGGGGAACGAGATCATAGTGTCGATCAGCAGCAAGTCGACTTCCGTTGAAAATCAAACCGTCGTGTCAATTCCATCGACGTCGCGAAGGCCAGCCGTCCTGCGAATGCTCGACAGGAGCGCCTTGGCCTGAGCGCCAGTCCTGATCCTGTGAAAAACGACGGCCTTCAGCCCGGATTCCGCCTTGAGATCCTCGTATCTGGCCGGAAAGGACCGGTGGGTCTTGAACATCCATGCGAGCACCGACTTGTCCGGATTCAACGAACAGAGATTTCCGATTCCTTCCCTGTTTCCATTCCACAGCTCGGTCCGGGTGAACACCCTCCGTAGAGTGCGACAACCCAGCTGGAACGTCGCACGAAGCAGCGAAACATCAAGCCAGACGACCATGGTCACGCGTTCCAGCACAAGATGACTGACGGCAGAATAGTTGCCGTCTATGACCCAGTCGTCATTGAGATCCATGAAATGGACGACGCGTTCCCGGAAGAGTCGGGTGTCCAGTGGAGTCCAGTCCGGCTGATGATAGAGAGCATCGAGCTCAAGACGTGCACAACCAGCGGCCGACTCGATCGATCTTGCGAACGTCGTCTTTCCTGATCCACTACAACCGATCACCGAAATCCGTGGCAATGTGTCCTCCGACGGCTATGCTGGCACGATGTGGATCTGGACGAACATAGCGTGCATTCTTCTTCAGGCACAGAGCCAGGTCAATCCGGACTATCAACTGCAGACCATCGATCCCGACTCGGACTTCGAGGCGTGTGGTGCCGCGGACCTGGACAACGATGGCGACCTCGACATCGTCTGCGGGGACGCCTGGTACGAATCACCGGACTGGAAGAGACATCCGATCGGCCTGATCAGGAACGTGGGCGGCTATCGAGTGGACTTCGCCGACCTGCCTCTTGACGTGGATGACGACGGCTACATGGACATCGTCTCCTGCAGCTGGCACGATCGAGGCATCTTCTGGCGGAGAAACCCCGGCCCCGCCCTCGAGCCGGCACCATGGAAGATGACGGTCCTCGACCAGCCCGGAAACATGGAAACCGCGATCCTCTCGGATGTCGATGCAGACGGGACCCTTGACGTGCTTCCGAATGTCATCGGCAGAACGGTCTGGTACGAACTCAGCGACGGCGAACTCATCCGACATGTCGTCTCCGAGGATCGTGGTGGACACGGCATCGGCCTGGGTGACGTCAACGGGGATGGTCGCCCCGACCTGCTCGGTCCGGAAGGCTGGTTCGAAGCCCCCGGAGATCCGCTGACGATGCCCTGGAAACATCATGCCGAGTGGGACCTGGGCGCAGCAGGCATCTCGATCATCGTCCATGACTTCGATCGGGACGGTCTCAACGACGTCTTCTGGGGCATGGGACATGACTACGGACTCAACTGGTTGAGACAGACCCGGGATGAGACCGGATCGCGGGCATGGGAACGCCGCGTGGTTGATGACAGCTGGTCCCAGGCGCACGGCCTTGTCCTTGCGGATATCGACGACGACGGTCATCCCGAGGTCGTCACGGGAAAGCGACGACATGCCCACAACGGCAAGGACCCCGGTGGCAACGACCCCTTGATCATCTGCAGCTACGGCTTCGATGTCGAACGTGGCATGTTCAAGCGGACCGTTCTCGCACGGGGCGGTCAGGTCGGAGCAGGCCATTACCCGGTGGTCATCGATATCGACGGCGATGACGACCTCGACATCGTGCTTCCCGGCAAGAGTGGACTTCACCTGCTTCGCAGGAGATCAAGATCCGGGCCAGGCGCAGTCGATTCCGACCCGTGAAAGGACGTCAACTCGGGTTCGTCGTTCAAGTGCCCGGAACCGGGTCCTCGGCTCGAGCCACCGAAGTCAGCGGTGACCCCAGCTGGAGCAGACCATCGGCAGCCAAAGCCTGCTGACGAACGTGTGTCTGCCATGAGGAGACCGCTTCGGGGTGGTCGTCGTTGTAGTGCACGCCCCGGGATTCCTGCCGTGCAGCCGCACCCTTCGCGATCAATGACGAGACCGTGAGCATGTTGACCAGCTCCCAGGCGCGAGGGTTCGTGGGCATGGTGCCGTTCATGACCCTTGCCCAGAATGCAAGTTGATCCTGTGCCTGCCGGAGATCCTCAGTCGTTCGCCTGAGTCCGACCTGGCGCCACATCATCGACTTGAGCGAGTAGGTGAAGTCGGTCAGGTTCAGCGAGACCTGTTCCGGAGCCACGTTACCCAGGACACCCATGACCTGGTTGGCGATCGCCCATTCCTCGGGGCGAGGATGGTGCGCCGCTGCAACCCCTGCATGCTCTCCAAGGACCACGCCCTCGAGCAGTGAATTGGATCCCATGCGATTGGCTCCGTGGAGACCGCTCGAAGCGCATTCGCCTGCCGCGAAGAGTCCGGGCACGCAGGTTCGCCCCTCGGAGTCGACCTCGATTCCACCGACCATGTAGTGGGCACCGGGGCGGATCGGCACCGGATCCCTGGCGATGTCGATGCCGAAGAAGTTGCAGATGCGACTGATCCCCGGGAACAGTTCATGGGGGTTCGAGGCAACCGACGAGAAATCAAGGAACACGTTCGTGCGTCCGGAATGGATGATCCGGTCCATGACCGCACGGCTCACCACGTCACGCGGGGCAAGCTCGGCGTCCGGATGCAGTTCAGGCATGAACCTGTGTCCGTCATGGTCGACCAGTATCGCGCCGGCACCACGGACCACCTCGCTGATGAGGACTCGAGCCGCGCCGGCGATGTACAGGCAGGTCGGATGGAACTGGACGAACTCCATGTCACGAATGACCGCGCCGCTGCGCCAGGCCATGGCCACGCCGTCACCGGTGGCGATTTCCGGGTTGGTGGTCTCGCGATAGACCTGGCCGGCACCTCCGGTGGCCAGCACCACGGACCTGGCCTTGATCATGACCGGATTTCCATCCGAGTTCACGCAGAGCATGCCTCGGCAGCGACCCTGGTCGTCGGTGATGATGTCGACACCGAAGAGGTTTTCGAAGGACATGATCCGTTCGTCCGCTGCAGTGGCATGACCCAAGACCCTCTGGATCTCCTGGCCGGTCGAAGCACCATGCGCATGGATGATCCGCGGGTTGGAGTGCCCACCCTCCCGACCCAGTTCATAGGATCCATCCTCGTTACGATCGAAAGCTGCGCCAAGTGATTCCAGCAACGAGACCGCCGAGGGACCTCCGCGCACGACCTTGTCCACGATTTTCGGATCAGAGAGTCCGGAACCGACGGCAAGCGTGTCTTCGACATGAGTGCCGATCGAGTCACCGGTCCCGACGACCGCGGCCATCCCACCCTTGGCATGCCACGTGTTGGTGTCCTGAAGATCCGACTTGGCGACGAGGCCCACGGTGGCTCCGTGCCTGGATGCCGCAAGAGCGGCCGCGGAACCAGCGCAACCGGTTCCCGCGACGATCACGTCGAAATCGAAGGACGGGATCCTTCGCAATGGAACGTCGAGGAGAAAGCGCTGGAAGTTGATCGATGGCGTGATCATGGATCAGTCGGACCTTTGATTTGATTCGGTTATCTCGATCATCCGGTCGAGTGCGGAACGAGCGTGACGCACGAGATCATCCCGTTCTTCGTTGTCGAGTCGCTCCCGCACGCCACTCGCCTCGTCGACCACGTCGCCGGGAAGCACCCGATTGATCTCAGGGGCCTCTCCGCGACGAAGCAGGTCGAGCATTCCGGCAAGATGCGGTGGGTCGTTTCGACTCATGGTGGCACAACCACAACCACCTTCGGCGCCGTGGAGGGAACCAGCGTGGTCGGTGAGGTGCCTGACCTGGACGCCCCGAGACTTCGATTGCTCCGCGGCATTTCGAACGAAATGCCCCTCGGTCCCGATGGCAAGACGCGAACCTTCGGGTGCCGACATGATCCGTTTCCAGAGGAAGTCGGTGCTGCCGTATCCATCCGCGGCCTGCACCACCTCCAACGGGGACTCCGGATGCACCAGGACCGTCCAGCCCTGCTCCTGCCAGTGTCGAACCTGATCCGAGGTGAAGACGGTGTGCACCCCGCAGAAGGAACCCCAGTTGATCACCGTAGCCTTGTCCATCGCGTCCAGGCAGCCGGGTATGGATGCGAGATTCTGCAGTGCACCGACGTCGTTCACCGGCGACGGAAGATCATGGATGCGCTCCTCGGGTATGCCGAGTCCGACGGCCGTGTTTCTCCCCAGATGATGGTCGGGAACGAAGAGGATCCTGCTTTTCTGGTCGAGTGCCCACTGCATGACGAGCTGCGCATTGGAGCTGGTGCAGACTGCACCGCCGCTGCGACCCGAGATCGCCTTGATTCTTCCCGAGGTGTTCATGTAGGCGATGATCAGCAACTCATCACCGTAACGATCCAGAAGTTGATCAACCACGGGGTCGATCATCCAGTCCTTCGCCATCATCTCCATCGTGCATCCGGACTTCGGATTGGTGATCCAGACATCCTGGTGATCATCGGCGAGGATCGAGATGGTCTCGGCCATGAAGTGGACGGCCGATTCGACGATGACTGACTTCTCCGGATGTCGAGCGGCCTGGAGGGCAAGGGCGTAGCTGTCGGAGACCGCGCCGCCGTAACGCTCGATGAGCTTGACGATCTCGCCACCCATGTAGAAGTGTGCCAGGAGAAGAAGCGAGTCGCCGAAATGTTCGACCGCAGGTCGAACGTAGGAATCAAGCCAGGGCAGGACGACTTCCGGGGTGCGATCCGGGAGCGCGAGGTATTCCTCTGCATAAGGCTTGAAGGGTTGCTGATACCAGTCCAGAGGCAGATCAGACTGGCAGATCGGCACCCTTGACTGCAGAACGATTCCGGATGAGGTCAGATCCGCAGACACACCTGAGATGTTGACGACGTCTTCGTCCATGTTTCTCCAGCGATTCATTCTAGTGAACGAAGCCTCCACGAGAAGAGTAGCCTCTCCACGCAGGAAACATCACTTGAAATCAGTGGATTCTGGGACCGTCGGGAAGACGATTCCATGCCGTCATTTTTCGGACGACTCCGGATTGAAATCAACATCGACCGGAGCAGCGTCGGTGGGGTCATCAAGTTTGAAGAACTCGAATTCCGAGGACTTGAAGCCACCGATCCCAGCAACGATGGATGAGGGAATGACCTGACAACCGTTCTGGAACGACCGAACGTTCGAGTTGTAGAAGCGACGCGCACGTTCGATGCGAGTCTCCGTCTCGGAAAGCTCCTTCTGGAGTGCGACGAAGTTCCCGGAAGCCTTCAGGTCCGGGTATGCCTCGGCCCGTGCGATCAACTTGCCGACACCGGCACCAAGCTGGCTCTCGATCCGGCCACGATCCTCGATGTTCGAATCCTTGTCACCGACGGCCTGGTCGCGGAGGCGCGTGACTTCCTCAAGCACTCCCGATTCATGTGCCGCATAACCCTTCACGGTGTTCACGAGGTTCGGTATCAGATCATGTCGACGCTTCAATTCAGCATCGATGTCCGCCCAGGATTCCTTGCACGACTGCCGCTTTCGCACCAGTCCGTTGTACATGGCTATCAACCAGACGAGCACCACCAGAAAGACGACCGCAATCACGATCGCGATGGTGACACCAGAGACTGCCAGAACCGACGAACCGTTCTGAAGATGTCCGCTGCTCAGCACCATGTGTCGTTTCTCCATGCAGGATTCTGGTTTTCCAATGACCGATGAAGACGCATTTTATCAAAGCTACGCCGGACGATCTGTTGTCAGCTGGGGTTTTCCAGTTCGAGATGCTGAAAATGCAGCGCAAGCACCACCCGCTGGCTGTCGCAGATGTCGATCAGATGTCCCAGTGGGCGAGCAACAGCGTGAGGTCGTATCCATTGATCATGCCATCGCCGTTGAAATCACCCGGACAGTCATCCACATCCGGGCAGGCACCCCATCGGCCGAGCAGGAAGGCGAGATCCGCCCCGCCCACCGATCCGTCCCCGTCGAGGTCGATCCCACAACAGTCCGGAACGCCATCCTCATCAAGGTCAGCGGCACCGAGGACGACGATCTCGATCAAGTCGGAAATGCCGTCGAGGTCGCAGTCAGGTGCCGAGGAACTCACCGTGAAGACGTAGCCATGAACCGCCGGCCCCGCATCGGGGTCAGGGAGAAGATTCACCCAGCCGAGGAGCCCGGGGTCCCTTCCATCGATCGCAGCCTTCCAGTGGAGTGACGATGACCCCATCGGTTGATCCACCGACCAGTGGGTGACCTGAAGCTCAACGCCCGTGACATCCGTCCAGCCGGAATCAAGCGACGCGAGCGCGGGTGCTCTCTTGCCACCCAACCAGGGTCCGGTGCATTCCCAGGGACCAAGCTCCACGGCAAGATCAGCGACAGCCGTGACTTCCAGGGTCGCAGCGGGCGTGAAGAGTTGGGCTCCGGAAGCCTGTGCGAGATCTCGTGCGTCCGACCAGGAGACCGCCTCAGGCAATCTCGCGACCCCGAGTGTGAACCCCGGTCGACCCGGCAAGGGCTGGGTGACGACCATGGGCGCATCCACGGCGAGTGCACCAGCACAATTGAGAAGCAGCGCTCCACTTACCAGGGTTCGTATCATGCTCCGATTCTCGCTGATCTCGGGCAATAAATCGAGTCTTCATCGAGAATTCGAGTGTCGATGGCGAGGACCCTCGACTCTGGCCGTATATTCGGGTCATGCCCGCAACCATCAGGCGCAGAGATTTCCTTCGTGGCGCAACCGGCCTTGCCGCTGCCGTCATGTTCCCCCCGAGTACCTGGGCTGGAGATCCTCCGTGCGATCTCGTCCAATTGAGTGATGCCGAGTTCGAGGCGCTTGCACGCCAGCTCTCTGACGGCGCCCAGCTGGTACTCCCCACCAACGATGACTACATCCACCTGAAGCAGACATGGAATGCGATCTACAACCCACTGCCGGTGGCGATCGTACGGGTCCAGGAGACCGCGGACGTCCAGGCCGTCGTGCAGTGGTGCGTCGCTCGCGGCATCCACCCTCGGACACGAAGTGGTGGACACAGTTTCGCCGGGTATTCGATGGGCAACACCGTCATCATCGACCTTCGGGACATGAAGGGGATATCACTGGATGGCGATGGCATCGCCACCATCGGGGCAGGGGCCACCTTGGGACAGGTCTACTGCACGCTGCATGATCAGTGGGAACGAACCATGCCTGCAGGTTCATGCCCCACGGTCGGCATCTCGGGCATCACCATGGCGGGAGGCTATGGGGAACTTGCCCGTAAATACGGCATGTCCTGCGATGTCGTGACTTCCGCCGAGATCGTCCTGGCTGACGGGTCGGCGCGAACGACGACCCATTCGACCGATGAGGAACTCTTCTGGTCCCTTCGTGGGGGCGGGTCGGGTTCCTACGGAGTCGTGACCAACTGGCAGTTCGAGACCTTCGACTACGAACCGCAATCCTACATGTACGTCTGGTGGGACTGGTCACACGTGAGCGAGGCCTTCGCAGCCTTCCAGGAATGGATCCCATCCCTGGACGACAGTTACTCGGCGACATTCTCGATCAGTGCCGCGCCCACACCCGGGTTCAAGATCATCCTGTTCGGCAAGTCGAGTTCCACTGATTTCGCCCAGCAGGCTGCCAACCTGGTCGCGCTGGGCCCGTCGGCCAAACCGGTGGTCACCGGACCGAACCCCCTGCCTGTCCCTCCGTGCACCTGGCCGAATGACGTGGCCTACGGTGTGCAGAAATCGCGATTCGCCAACAGCCCGGTCAGCACCGACGCCATGGACATCATCAAGGAAGCCTACGACCAACGTGCGGGAATCCCCCAACTCAAGGGGACAACGGCATTCATTCTCATCAACGCACTCCGTGGGGCGATCCAGTCCAAGCCAGGCGACTTCAACGCATTCAACCACCGCGATGCCCTCATCAGCGCACAGTTCGGAGCCCGATGGACGGATCTCGGCGAAGATCCCGTTGCCCAGGTCGCGAGCACCAACTGGCAACGTGACTACTACGAGGCGATCTACGATGCCTTCGACGGCGGGTGCTACCAGGGCTACTGGGACCCGGAGGTTCAGAACTGGCCTGAGATGTACTACGGCTCCGCATTCCCAAGGCTTCGTGCTGCCAAGACCCTCTACGACCCGAACGACTTCTTCACCTTCCAGCGCAGCATCCCCCTGGCCTGATCAGCCACCCCCCTCCCCAACACACGGACTCGCCGAAGTCGACCCCGTCGTATCATGTCGTGTCCCACGAACAGAACGGAGCAGACCTTGGACACCGAGATCCCGGCGAACGGCACGACATCCACACCAGAGACCCCTCGCCTCCTGCGGGCGACCTGTGCACCCGAACTCGCCCCCTGGCTTCGTCAGGAAGTGGAGGATCTCGGATACGAGATCGAGCACAAGGACCACACCGGAGTCGAGATTCGAGGCCTGATGCGCGATGCCATGAGACTCACACTCAGGCTGCGCACCGCCTACCACGTGCTTCAGCGTTTCGCGGATCTCAAGGCAAAGGATTCAGACGCAATGTACGAGGGAGCGATTCGACTCCCATGGGAGCGGGTCATTCCTCCCGACGGCTACGTCACCGTCACCTCGACGGTGAAGAACGATTCGATCAACAACTCGATGTTCGCCAACATGAGGCTCAAGGATGCCATCGTCGATCGCATCAACGGTGTCCACGGACATCGACCGGACGCAGGATCTGCCGGTGACCGTTCAGTGGTTCACATGTATTGGAATGAGGATCACTGCCGGATAAGCCTCGACATTTCCGGTCGGAAACTGTCCGATCGTGGCTACCGTCGCATTCCGCGCCGTGCACCGATGCGCGAGACCATCGCAGCCGCATTGCTGGCCGAGACCGGATACGACGGATCAGCTCCCATCGTGGTCCCCATGTGTGGAAGTGGAACGATCGCCATCGAGGCCGCCTTGATCGCCACCGGAAGAGCTCCCGGTCTGCTCAGAAGCAACTTCGGCGTCCAGCATCTCCTGACCTTCGACCACGAGACATGGTCCGATGAGCGAGCCGAAGCAAGGAAACTGAGAACACCGGGGCAACCCGCGCCGATCGTGGTCTCTGACATCGATCCGGAAGCGGTCGAGGCGACGAGGAAGAACGCGGTGACCGCAGGGGTAGACCACCTTCTTGACTTCCATGTCTGTGACTTCGCGGAAACACCGATGCCACAGGATCCCGGCATCGTCATCCTGCATGGCGAATACGGTCAACGCCTCGGCAACCAGGACGATCTCCCGGAGACCTACGCTCGCATGGGCGATTTCCTCAAGCAGAAATGCGGTGGTTGGGAGGGACACATCTTCACCTCTCGTGAACTGTCCGGAAACATCGGCCTCAAACCTGCCCGAAGGGTCCCATTCGAGCACGGCGGCATTGATTGCCGCCTTCTGAAGTACGAGCTCTATTCAGGAACTCGTCGAACCTCTATCACAGGGTGAAGAGCCACCCCCGATGTCGCCGAAATGACTGACTGAAGAACGACTGGCATCGTCTTCCGTCCACCAGAGGTCGGAAACAGCGAAGGACCCATGAGCATCGCACCGACAAACGAAGTCAGGATCCTGCGATCACGGGAAGAACTCGAGGCCATCATTCCGGCGTGGATGGATGCCACTGTTCACCCGCAGGCACATCCGGAAGTCTTCTTCAGGCTCTGCGAAGCGGATGACGTCATCCTGCGTCCGCACGTCCCGGTGCTCCTGAATGACGACGGTTCGATTCGAGGGATGATGGTCTCTCGACTCGAATATTCCCGATTCGTTCGATCGGGGCGTTATCTCCCCATACCGCAACCGATGGCGAAATCCGTGATCGTTCCGTTCGACGGGATCATAGGCTCCCATGCAGCCGAGTCGGCTCCGGAACTCCTGCTCGCCCTGCTCTCCTCGATGGACGCAGGCGAGGCGGACGTGGTCGACCTGCCCTTTCTTCCGCTCGAGGACCCCATCAGGAAGAGCCTGCTGGCCATGGACAACGGTCGCTTCCGAAATGGAACCGCCAACAAGAACGTCCACTGGCACACCGATGTCGCCGACAGTTTCGATGAGCAACTCAAGACACTCGGAAAGAGCACGCGAGGAACGCTTCGAAACAACCTGAACAGGTTCCGCAGGGATTTCGAGGATCGTTTCGAGATTCGTCTCTACGATTCGAATTCGGATCTCGATGAGATGATGGACCTCAGTGAGACCGTCGCGACGAAGAGCTACCACCGAGGCCTCGATGTCGGCTTCTCCAAGTCGATCCGCGAACGCGCCGTCTACGAGGGAGCACACGCCATGGGGTCGATGTGGGCACGGATCATCCTCATCGATGACAAGCCCGCAGCCTTCATCCATGCCTTCAAGTGGAAACGAAGGCTCTTCGGAACCTACATGGGATTCGACCGGGAATTCACCAAGTTGCCGCTCGGCACCATCGTGCTCTTCGAGTCGCTTCGCTTGATGTGCGAGGAGGACCAGATCGACACCTGGGACTTCGGCCCCGGCGAAGCGGAATACAAGAGCAGGATCTGCAGCCGTTTCGATGACGAGGAACAGCGGACCATCTTTGCACGAACACTTCGAGCCCAGCGGATTCGTGCCACCACGATCGCATTCTCGAGGACCGAGGGTGCCATCAAGGCCATCCTCAAGAAGCTCGATCTCGAGACGAAGGTGAAGACCGCGATGCGAAACCGCGTCCGAGCTCAACCCGGCCCAACCGACCAGAATCGGTGATAAAGCGTCCGAGAAACCCATCTCCACCCGGGAATCGACCAAATACCGTCCAAGCGCCAGCCCATTCTGGCCGGGATGGCCTTGAGAAGCCGACATCTGATCCTGATGAGTGAACCAATCTCACCAGATGAACTGCCCGAGATCCCCGAGGAACTGCTCCAGCTCCGACAGGAGATCGACGACATCGATCACCAGGTGCTCGAGCTCCTGGCTCGTCGCAAGCAGAAGGTCGGCGGAGTGGCGACCGTCAAGAAGCGCCATGCACTCAAGGTCCGTGATCGCACCCGCGAATCCGAGATCCTCGCCGACCGAAGAATTTGCTGCAGCAGGCTCGGACTTCACTCGGAGATGGTCGAAAGTCTCTACCGCCTGCTGCTGACGGAAAGTCGCGATCACCAGGCCGCATTGGGAACGGAACTTCCCGCGGATCTACCTTCGAGACGAATTGCCGTGATCGGCGGACACGGAGCCATGGGCTCGCTCTTCGCAGACCTGTTCAGGGAGCTGGGCAACGAAGTCATCGTGAGCGATCTCGACACCGATCTCTCACCCAGGGAGGCCGCCGCCTCTGCCGATGCGATCCTGGTCAGCGTCCCGATCCGATCGACACTTGAAGTCATCAGGGACATCGGACCTTCCTGCAGGGAGGACGCACTCCTGCTTGACGTGACATCGACCAAGGTGGATCCGGTCAGGACCATGTGCGAGGCATCCGCATGCAACGTGATCGGGACACACCCGATGTTCGGGCCGGGCGTGAACACCCTGCAGGAACAGAGAATCGCCGTGGTCCCGGGCAGGATCCACGAAGGCTCGGACTGGGAACATTGGTTGCGCACCTGCATTCTTGCCAGAGGACTGACCATCATCGATGCGACCGCCGAGGAACACGACCGATCAATGTCGATCGTCCAGGTGCTCACTCACTTTTCCACCGAGGTCCTGGGCCTTGCAATGGCACGCCTTGCGGTACCCGTCGAGGAGACGCTCAAGTTCGCCTCACCGGTCTACCTGATCGAACTCCTGATGACCGCTCGGCACTTCTGTCAGAGCGGAGAACTCTACGGATCGATCCACATGGCGAATCCAAATCGCAAGGCGATCGTCGACGCGTTCAATGAAAGCATCGAATCATGGCGCGACACGGTTGCAAACGAGGACCAGGCAGGATTCTCGGCATTGTTCGATGAGTGCAACGCGTTCTTCGGCACATTCGGTGAACGTGCGATGGAACAGTCGGGACACCTCATCGACCGGCTTGTCGAGCGCGGCTGATCATGCCGAGCCGGCGCCCTGGCTCAGTTGGTCCAGTTGTTCAGAAGACGAGCCATGTCGGCGCCATCGACGATGCCATTCCCGTCGAGGTCCTCAGGGCAGTCTTCAGGAAACTCGAGACATGCTCCCCAACAAGCCAGCAACGTGCCGAGGTCGAAGCCGTCGATGACGCAGTCCATGTTCAGATCACCTTCGAGGATGTTGCATCCCGATGGATCAGGATCGATGAAGAGGACCTGGTCGACCGCAACGTTCTTGAAGACGTCCACATCACCGTTGATCCACTTGACGGTCAGCACATCGATGATGTCGGCATCCCCGAGGCCGAAGTGAAGAGTCTGTGGTCCGCATGCGCCGTAACATGACTTGCCGTCCATGTATCGAACCAATGTCTGGTTTCCGACGGTCGCCTCCACACGAGTGTTCAGCCCGAATGGTGCGATACCGTTCTCGGGATCACCCGACAGGTTGACCTGCAACCAGGATCCCTGGTTGATGGAATCGTTTCGATAGACGGTCACGTCGCCATCATTGCAGAGGAAGACCAGATCGAAGTCCCCGTCCAGGTCGATATCGAACGATGCCGACGAAGTCGCTGCACAGTCAAGTGTGATTCCGGCAGTGGAGGCGACGTTGTAGAAGACACCACTTGAATCATTCTGGAACAGGGACTGCAACTCGTCTCTGAACTCTTCCTTGCGATTGTTTCCATTCGCGACGGCGAGGTCCTCGCGTCCATCCTGGTCGAAATCGACTGCGCAGGAGGTCCATGCCCAGCCGCTGTCGGCAACACCGTATGGACCCGCAAGCTGGAGGTACTGATGATCGGCGTACTGGATGTACAGCGCGTTGCCCTGATGTCCGTTCTCGTCATCGTCGTAGTAGATGCTGGTGACGAACCAGTCGAGTACTCCATCGACGTTGGCATCGAAGACAACGCCGCCCATGCCGTTCTCGTCCTCATTGGTCCCGTTCTGGCCGGCCAGGTCCTCGAACACCCCGGTACCCGTGTTCTTGAAGTAATGACTGCGGTGGAAGTCCGCCACCCAGAGGATGTCAGGCAGGAGGTCCTCATCCATGTCGACGACAGTCGATGACCAACCCCTCGAGATGTTGAAGGCGCTCAAGAGCCCCATCGCTTCGGACATGTCCGTGAACGTTCCATCACCGTTGTTCTGGAAGACGCGGTTGCCACCGTTCACTGGTTGCCATGTTCCATAGAACAGGTCGATGTCTCCGTCGGCGTCGAAATCACCGGGCGTGACGAAGGTCGGCTGTTGGGGATCGTTCGGAGTGATGTTGTTGAGCCCCATCTCAACGGCAATGTCGACGAACCCGGTTCCTTGCTGATTGCGATAGACCCGGTAGCCGCCAGGCTGACCACCCTGCACGCCGATCTCCCCGGCGCTGGCCACGAAGACATCGAGCCAGCCGTCGTTGTCGATATCGGCGACTCCTATGCCGTTGCCGATATGAATGTCCACCAGCCCCCATGCCTCGGACACATCGGTGAAATGCCCGGTTCCGTCGTTCAGATACAGTCGATCGTTCGTGGTACCTGAACCAGGAAAGAAGATGTCATCGGCACCATTCTGGTCGAAATCGCCGACACCCATCCCTCCGAAGAAATGTCCCTGGGACATGATCGAGTTGTCTGGTGAGTCGTAGTAGTAATCAATGCCGCATTCAGCTGTGATATCAGTGAATATGATGTCGCCGCCAAGAGTTGCACCAACAGGCACAACCAACATACCTACAGCTACAATTCTATCTACCCTCATACTTACAACTCCAAAGGTTATCATCCTGCCAAAGGGAATTCGAACGTAGCTGATAAATACGATGGCAAGCCAGTAAAAATGGACATTATGTAAGTACCCAGAACCTAATCCCTGACGAACCTTGACTTTACGAAGGCCCCTTTTTTCGGCTCTTCGTGCACGGTCCATGCATGTAAAGCAATTCAGGCGTGGTGACCTTCCTAGTGCCCCATCAAGGCCCCACGGCCCCCATGGCCCCATGGACAACGGCCATGTCCAGGAATGAAAACGCCAACCAGAGCGCCCACTGACACACCGATGTCGCCGACAGTTTCGTTGTGCCGTTCAAGACATGCCGTACAAGCATGCGAGCAACACCTTGAAACGACCTGAACTGGATGTGCAGTGATGTCGAGGAAGCCTGCAACGAGGGCATCTACCCCTGGCTCGACGCGGTGTCAGGCGAGCATCAGACGGCCTTCACAAGATTCCTGGATGAATGCAACGGCTGCCACGGCACGTTCAGTGAACGTGTCATCAAGCAGTGCTGCCACCTGACGGATCGAAGGACCGAGCGCGGTTGGTCGCGCAGATCGCCTCGATCACTGACTCCAGTTGTTCAGGAGGTAGCTGAGATCGGCACCGTTGACGATGCCATCATTGTTGATGTCCTCGGGGCAGTCTGCCGGAAACTCGGGGCATGCACCCCATGCACCGAGCATCGTGCCCAGATCCACGCCATCGACCAGGCAGTTCTGGTCGAAGTCACCTTCGAGAGGATCGCAATCAGGATTGGGGTCGATGAACAGCACCTGGTTGACCGGGACGTTCTCGAGAACCGTCACCTTGCCGTTGATCCAGCTCACTTCGAGGACATCGATGATTTCCGCATCCCCGAGTCCGAAGTGAAGGGTCTGCGGACCACACGCTCCGTAACAGGACTTCCCGTCCATGTACCGAACGAATGTCGTGTCGCCCACAATCGCCTCGACCCGCGTGTTCAGGCCATAGGGCGGTATGCCGTTTTCCGGATCACCCCCCAGATCGATCTGCAGCCAGGCTCCCTGGTCCACGGTGTCGTTCCTGTAGACGACGACATCGCCATCGTTGCAGAGGAAGACGAGATCGAAGTCGCCGTCATTCTCGAGATCGAACGAGACGCATGATGTCGAGGCGCAGTCAAGGGTCAGGCCGGATGCGGCGGCCACGTTGTAGAAGGTTCCGCTGGGATCGTTACGGAAGAGCGATTGCACCTCGTCCGTGTATTGCACCTTGCGCGAATTCCCATTGGCGACGGCCAGATCCTCCCGACCATCCTGGTCGAAGTCGACCGCACAAGCGGTCCAGGCCCAGCCACTGTCGAGGACGCCATAGGGTCCTGCGAGTTGCAGGTACTCGTGTTCGGCATATTGGATGTACAGGGCGTTGCCATTGTGCCCGCTCTTGTCGTCGTCATCGAAGATGCTGGTCACGAACCAGTCGAGAACTCCATCGACGTTGGCGTCCAGGACAACGCCACCCATGCCGTTCTGATCCTCGTTTGTTCCATTCTGACCAGCCAGATCATCGAACACGCCCGTACCGGTGTTCTTGAAGTAGTGGCTTCGATGGAAGTCGCCGACCCAGAGAACTTCAGGCAGAAGATCTTGATTCATGTCGACCACCGTCGAGGACCAACCACGTGATGAGTTGAAGGCGCCTTCCATACCGGTTTCATTGGAGACGTTGGTGAATGTCCCATCACCGTTGTTGCGCATCAGCTTGTTTCCACCGTTCAGGGGCTGCCATGAACCGTAGAAGAGGTCTATGTCACCGTCGACGTCGTAGTCACCAGGGCTGACGAAGGTGGGCTGCTGCGGATTGAGCGGTGCCAGTTCGTTGAGCCCGAGTTCAACCGCGATGTTGACGAAACCGGTTCCTTCCACGTTCCTGTAGAAGCGGTAGGCACCGGGGTTGCCTCCCGGATCACCTGCACTGGTCATGATGACATCGAGCCAGCCGTCGTCATCGACGTCAGCGACTCCGATACCGTTGCCAAGGTGGATGTCGACGAGTCCCCATGCTGCCGACACATCGGTGAAATGACCGGTGCCGTCGTTCAGATAAAGCCGATCAGTCGACGTGCCCGATCCCGGGAAGAACAGGTCATCCGACCCGTTGCGATCAAAATCACCGACACCGATACCGCCGAAGAAGTGCCCCTGGCTCATCAATGAATTGCCGGGCGAGTCGTAGAAGTAGTCAATGCCGGACTCGGCCGTGATATCCGTGAACTGGATGTCACCTGCGCAGGCGATTCCCGTAGAAACAGCCAGACTCATCACCAAGATTCGATCTGCCCACATGATTTTAAAACTCCGCGTGCGTGTACCGAGGACGACCATAAGCACTTTGAAAATACAACATTTCCTGCAACATGCTCCAGTAAAAAGCAAATTGTGTTGAGCAGATTGGCGGTCGAGACAAGGGGAATGGGTTATTCCCACGAGCCAGCGGTCGGATTCTGAGATCGGATGGCACGACCCGATAAGAACCCCCCTCGGTATGCCTTCAGACTCGTCCACAGGACCACGAAATACATGATGAGTATGCAGAGCATGGGAATCCCCTCCCTGCGGAACCACTTGCGAGCTTCCCGCCAGGCCTCATCGATCGGCGGCGGCATCACCAGGACAAGAAACAAGATGATCATTGTTATCAGCAGTGGCATACGCCGAACACCCTGTCGTGGCACGATCAGCATCAGCACCCCAACCATCACCAGGGGCAGAAGAAGTACCAGATGACGCATCTTGGTCTGGGGCGCGAATGCGAGGGCGGCGATCATCAGCCCGATCCATTCAAGCATCACCAGCGATCGCTGATCATGTGAAGTCCTTCCGGAGGTCCCACCCCGCCCCGAGAAGAGAGGTATTCCCTGGGAGGCATACAACCCCCAGCCGACCAGGGCACAGAGGATGCCGATGACCAGCACGAACACGAAGGTCATCGCCTGCCCATCCTCCGAAACATTCGTCCAGCGAGCGATTGTGCTGGTGAATGAGATGCTTTCCGACCAGTCCATTGGGAATATGAAGGGCTTCGGCCCTTCCGCCTCGGGTAGACCGAGCAGGGAACCCAGACCCGCAAAGGCTCGCTTCAGGTACTCGAGATTCGTCGCCCAACCGATGACCAGTGCACCCGAGAGCGCGAAGGCGATTGCGCCGGAGACGAAGCCCACCGCGCCGGTCCACCACCCCCTGATCATGAAGTAAGGAAGGAAGATGACCGTCTGGTACTTGATGTTCGCCACGAGGCCGAGAATGACGCCCGCGAGAAAAGGAAATCGGTGAACGACCGCCAGCCCGCCGAAGATGCCCAACAGCACCAGGAAGTCCACCTGGCCCTGGTCGAATTCAGCATCGATCCTCGGCTGGAAGTAGATCACCGAGAGCAGGAGCAGCACCGGCATGGTCGCCACGTCCAGCCGCGCATTGAAACGGTCCAGGAACAAACGGCCACCGAGCCAGAGGCAGGCGAGCAGCAGCCCGAGGTTGATGACCACCCAGATGGCGCCCGCGACATCGATCGGCAGGTACGTGAAGGGGATGAACAGGATCGCAAGCAACGGAGGATAGATGTAGGTGAGAGGTGCCTGCTCGTAGGCACCGAAGAGATCGCCTCCGGTCCGCAGTGCCATCGCCGCGTCGTAGTAGATGCCGAAATCCATCCGCGGGAACGACAGCATCGAGCGAACCTCGAGCACCGTCATCACCACCAGCAGCACCAGGAGGATCAACGTACAGACGACTGCGGTCCTGCGTTCAGGATTCCGGTTCGGAGAATCACCGGTCTTCGACTGATTCGGTTCGCTGGGAGTGGATAAAGACATCTGAAGTGGATCCAAATTCGGTCACAAGACAGTCCGGAGCACTACCATCGTCGAGATCACGATGCCCGAGACGAAGCAGAACACCAGATACCACGGCCTCGACCTGCTGCGCGCCGCGATGATGCTCCTGGGTATCGTAGTTCACGTGAGCATAAGCTACCTCGCCCGGGTTGATGGCGGGCCTCCCGTCCCCTGGCCCTACGCCGACCCCGACCACACCCATGCCGCGGCGGTCCTGATCAGCTTCATCCACATGTTCAGGATGCCGGCGTTCTTCCTGATAGCAGGCTTCTTCGCGGGCCTGCTCATCGACCAACGTGGCAGAAGCGCCTTCTTCAGCAACCGGTTCATGAGAATCCTCGTCCCATTGGTGATCGGCTGGATGATTCTCTGGCCATTGACCATGGTCATCAGCCTCTTCGGGATCACCGTGAACGACTTTCCCGAGGGACAGCGCAACGTGTCGAGTGTGCTGCAGGGTCTCGGTGAACAGATCGCCGTATCCAGGGCACTCTCCAGCCACATTCCCGAACCACAACACTCGGTCCTTTCCTTGCTGGACACGGCCCGAAGCATCCAGGCGGCTCCCCCCCGCCGTCTTGAACACACGGATCTCCTTCACCTCTGGTTCCTGCAACACCTCTTTCTCTACTGCGTGCTGTCGCTCCCCATCGCGTGGCTGCTGGCCAGAAGGCCCGGGAACATGCGCACGAGCCTGCAGGCATTCATGAGAAGGCTCGTCACCGGGGACCTGAGATGGCTTCGCATCCCCGTCCTGGGCACCTTCACATTCGTGCTGCTTCTCCAGTCACGAGACGGCACCGGAATAGACACCAGGGCCGGCTTCATCCCCGACCTCACGGTCTTCATCACCTACCTCTTCTTCTTCCTGATCGGCTGGGTCCTCCATGCACACCGTGACCTGATCGGCGAGATCAAGTCGGGCGCCTGGATCAGGACCATTGCCGGGACCTCCCTGCTCCTGGGATCGATGCTCCTCTCCTTCACCAGCATCGTCCTCGGGATCGAGATCGACATGCCCGCACTGGACCCGGAGGCGCGGAACGCCATCAGTTCCTGGTCTCACATCGCCTCGCAGCTGCTGCAGGCATTTGGATTCTGGTTCTTCGTGCTGGGGATCATCGGACTTGCCGAACGAGCCTTCGAGAAGGCGAACCCGGTCGTCAGGTATCTCGTTGACGCGTCCTACTGGATCTACCTCGCGCACCTTCCTCTGGCCATGCTCCTGCCCATCCTGATGCACGACGTGCGCATGCCGGGCATCCTGAAACTGGGCATCTCACTGGTGCTGGTGACGATCCCACTCATCGTCACGTACCATTTCCTGGTGAGGGCCACCTTCATCGGCCGACTGCTCAACGGGAGAAGATTCGACCGCAGGGTCCCCTGGAAGAGAAGCTGAAGAAGACGTCGTTTCAATCGATATCCGCTCCCAGTTCACCCATGTCCGCACAAGGAGTCACATGACCATCACCACCAGAAATACCAGCGCGTTCGGACTGGCAGCCTGCCTGCTGGGCTGCCTGCTCGGTACCGTTGCCGTCGGTCAGGATCGACTCGATACCGAAGCGATCGATGAAGCGGTTCGTGCCCAGATGGCGCAACAGCAAGCGGTCGGCATCGCCATCGGCGTGATTCGAGACGGTGAAGTGGCTTATCTTGCGGGATACGGTTTCGAGGATCGCGAACGGAAGACACCAGTCGATGCGGACACGATGTTCCGCTGGGCTTCCATCTCGAAGCCACTGACCGCGATCGCCGCCGCACAACTCGCCGAAGCCGGCGAGCTCGATCTCGATGCGGACATCCGCACGCTTGTGCCTGAATTCCCCGACAAGGGCTCGGAGATCACGACCCGGCAGTTGCTCGGACACCTCGGGGGAATCGTCCACTACAGGAACGGCCCGGTGATCAGGACCGATGGCAGCTACGACCAACCACACCCGTACCAGGATGTCATCCTGGCGCTCGACCACTTCCGGGAATCGCCACTCGTCGGAGCCCCCGGATCGAAATTCGCCTACACCACCCACGGCTTCATCCTCGCCAGTGCAGCGGTCGAAAGAGCCGGCAAGCAGCCCTTCCACCTGCAGGTGGACGAACGCATCGCCACCCCGCTGGAACTGGAGAGTCTCCAACCCGATTACCAGTGGATCTCCATTCCGAACCGAGCGGTCGGCTACCGGAAGTCCGGGAAGACGGTCGTCCCGTCGACGGATACCGACGTCTCCTGGAAGCTTGGCGGAGGCGGCTTCATCTCGAACATCGGGGATCTTGCACGATTCGCAGCAGCACTCGACGATCCGGGGTTCATCACGCCCGGGATGAGAGCGCTCCTCTTCACGAGCCAGAAGACCACCGAGGGTTCACCAACCGGCTATGGAATGGGATTCAGAGTCAGCCGAACCAGCGAAGGCGCCCTGTCCGTCTCGCACAGCGGTGCCCAGGAAAAGGTGCGCGGCCTGATGGTCATCGAACTGGGACAGGCGGACGACACCACGGCGGAGATGACGGGAAACGGCCTGGTGATCCTCACCAACAGCGAGCACGTGAAAGTCAACGAGGTGGCCAGGGCGATCAACGAAGCGATCAGCGGAAAGCCTGGACCCCGGTAAGCCAGCGGCCCAGCACGAGTCGATGAATATCCTTGGTGCCCTCGTAGGTCGCGACACTTTCCAGGTTGAGCAGGTGTCTCATCACCACGTACTCGTCGAGAATGCCGACGCCACCGAGGACCTCCCGGCAGGTTCGTGCGATGTCCTGGGCCATCTCCACGTTGGCATACTTGGCCATGGACACCTGTTCCTCGTTGAGGCGGCCGGCATCCTTCAGTTCAGCGAGCCTGAAGCTCATGAGCTGGGCCTTGGTGAGTCGAGTGAGCATGTCCGCCAACTTGCCCTGGACCATCTGGAAGGAATCCAGCCGACGTCCGAACACCTGGCGTTCCATCGCATAACGACGCACCTCGTCCATGCACCCTTCGGCAGCGCCCAGGACGCCCCAGGCGATCCCGTATCGAGCCTGGTCAAGGCAACACAGTGGCGCCCGCAGGCCGATGCTCGTACCCGGCAGCAGAGCACTCTCGGGCACTCGGACATCAGTCAGCCTGATTCGGCAGGTCCGTGCGATTCGCAAGGAGTACTTGCCATCGATCAAGGATGATTCGTAGCCCTTCACGTCGGTCGGGACGAGGAAACCACGAATCGCCTTGGGGTTGCCAGGCTCCTCGACGGTTGCCCAGATGATCGCGCAATGGGCGACATCGGCATTGCCGATCCACATCTTCTCACCGTTCAAGACCCATTCATCACCCGATCGACGGGCGATGGTCTCCATGCCACCGGGGTTGGAGCCGAATCCGGGCTCGGTCAGGCCGAAGCACCCGAGATGCTCACCGGTGGCCATGGTGGGAAGCCATGTCTGCTTCTGATCCTCGGTGCCGTAGAAGGAGATGGCATTCATGGCCAGCGCACCCTGCACGGATGCCAGGGTCCGGAGCCCGCTGTCACCGCGCTCGAGTTCACGCATGATGAGCCCGTAGGAACGTGCGCCGATGTTGGGGCAGCCGTAGCCCTCGATCGAGCACCCGAAAGCGCCCAGGGCCCCGACCTCCGTTGCCAACTCCGTCGGGAAGACCCCCAACTCCCACGATTTGTTCACGTGGGGCATGAAGGTGTCAGCAACCCATGCACGCGTACGATCCCGCAGGGCTTTTTCCCCGGGAGTCAGGTCTGCATCAAGGTCGTACAAGTCGTTCGAACTGTATTGGGTCATCTGTTACGGTCATATAGTAGGAAAAATATCAATCTGGAGCAGATGATCTGGCCGAGCCGATCATCACAAACATGTCCGAGACAGCTTCCAAACAGCACGAAGCCTACCCGCGAAGGAACCTCAAGGCCCGCTCGATCATCGTGCGGGTGGTCTTGGTGGTCGTCATAATCGGGATACTAGCCATCGCAGGGCGATGGTTTGGGGGTGAAATCCAACCTTTGGAGGATTGGATCAGATCCATTGGTATCTGGGGCCCGATCGTGTTCTGCCTGATCTTCTTGCTGATCACCGGTTTACAACTGCCTGAGTCGATTTTAGCCGTGAGCGCGGGCGTGATTTTCGGGCTCGGTGCGGGCCTGGCGATTCTCATCACGATCAACATCATTGGAGCGATCCTCTGGTTCTGGATCGCCAGGAAATTCCTTCGGAACTGGGTCCATCGGGTTCTTGGGCGCCATCCGAAACTCGAGGTCATCGAGAAGGCCACCGCAAACGAAGGTTTCAAGTTGATGGTGCTGCTCCGTCTGGGGCCATTCAGCTACGGCGCACTGAACTTCATCCTTGGCGCCAGCGATGTCAGGTTCTGGCCGTATTGCCTTGCGCTGATCGGCGTTTTGCCCGGCAACTTCGCGACGGTCTACTTCGGGTCCATGGCCGACCACGTCGCTAAAAAGGCGGCCCATGCCGACTACGACGATCCTCATTTCGCCCTGATGGCCATCGGGTTTGCCGTCACCATCCTGGTGGTGAGCGTCATCGGCCACGTCGCCCACAAGGCGCTCAAGAAGGCGGAGATCGTTTCGGATTCCGATGAGGATCTGTCAGTGGCTCCGGGGTGACCGCCTCAGGTGGCGAGGGCACATCCCTGGCGCACCGAAACCCGAGATTCGACATGCCGGAATCAACCGCGGTCCCGATGCGTGCACTGGGGCGGTAGCGAAGGCAATAGGTCTCATGACAGAGGAACGACCCGCCCCTGGACACGCGCTTGGGGACCAGGGGTTCATTGGGATCAAGGGAAGCCGATGGCCCACGCGGGTTGTCCTGCAGTTCCATTTCACGGCCCCGATAGGCATCAGGCCGAAACCAGTCGCTGCACCATTCCCAGACGTTGCCGGTCATGTCATGAAGCCCGTAGCCGTTGGGCGGATACGATCCCGCAGGGGCGGTTCTGGCATGCCCGTCGCGAGCGGTGTTGTCCGTGGGAAAGCGTCCCTGCCAGATGTTGGCCCTGGGCGCACCGGAAACCGCGGACGCCTCGCCCCAGACATACGTGGCACCTTCGAGGCCGCCTCGAGCTGCACGTTCCCATTCCGCTTCTGTCGGAAGCCGTTTCCCGGCCCAACGTGCATAAGCCGATGCATCCTCCCAGGCGACCATGGTGACCGGGTGGTCACCACGACCCTCGATCGAAGTGCCGGGCCCCTCAGGGTGCCTCCAGGAGGCACCAGGTGTCCACCGCCACCACTGGCTGTGGTCACCCAGTGCGACGGATTCAGGCGGCGAGACGAAGACCAGGGCGCCGGGCTGCAACAGCTCCTCCGGAGGCCGGGGAGTACCCGGGGGCAACTGTTTCGAAAGCTCCTCCCAGTCGATGGGACGCTCGGCGACCGTCACGTATCCGGTCTCATCGACGAAGGCGGCAAAGGCGTCGTTGGTCACCTCATGGGTGTCCAGGTAGAAGGGACGCACGCGTGCTCGATGTGCTGGGCGCTCCTCGGGGAGCGCAAGGGGCGAGGAGCTGCCCATGGTGAATTCGCCACCCGGAATGAGAACCATCCCCTCTGTTGGCTGGGCCCCTGCTTCTGATTCCTGCCCGCTCGAGAAGGCCATGCTGCTCATGGGCAGGACGAGCAGCAAGCGGAGAAGGCAGGATGTTCCGTTGTTGGTCGTCATCGCGGCATGTCCTTGATCAACTTCGGTGCGGATGAAGCAAGACGATCATCAGGGCGCGGCCGGAGGCGTGTCCCCAGCTCCCCTTGTCCATTCAACGGCACCCCTGAGATGTTCGATGAACGATTCTTCGGCGTAGCTTTCATGTGTATGACCTCCACCGGTGTAGAGCGCCCGCCCCGAACCCACTTCATGGCACCACGCAATGGGGTGATCACCATCCATGCCACCGCCGGAGTAGGAACTCTCGTCGAGACTGGCCAGAACGCGCACATCGGGCCGAGGGCTCATGCGATAGACATACCATTCGTCGGTACGCCGCCAGAGGCCGGGCAACATCCGGGTCGCAGGGTGTTCACGATCCTCGACCTTGATCACCGCAGGCTGGATGCTCGGGTGCGTCTTGAAATAAGCACCGACCAGCTCTCCGTAGAAAGGCCAGTCGTACTCGGTGTCGGCAGCGGAATGCACGCCGATCCAACCACCGCCACCCTTGACGTAACGCTCGAGTGCCGCCTCCTGGTCGAGATCGAGGATGTCACCGGTCGTGTTCAGGAAGACGACCACCGCACAGCGTGCGAGCTGCTGATCATTGATGCGCCTGGCGTCCTCGGTCGAGATCACCTTCAGTCCAAGCTCCCGTCCTATCGCCTCGAAGCGCTTGATACCCACGGGGATGGACGCATGGCGGAAACCCGCGGTCTTCGAGAACACCAGCATCTCATTGCGTTCCGGATCGTCCGTCACCCGGCCGGGTATCTCGTTCAGGGTGTACCAGGCGTCGGGTGAGTGGATGTCAGCACCCTCGAGACTCTTGAAGGGTGCGTTGAAACGAACCACGCGCCCCGCCTCGAGTCCGTCGAGACGCAGTCGAACCGAACGACCATCAGGGGACACCGTCGCTGAACCGACCTGAAGTGACTTGTTGTCGACCTTGGCTCCGCCGTACTCGGGGGTTGGGAGGTATCTCCAGTGGTCCAGTGACCAGAGCTCGGGGTCACCCGCTGTTTCAGGGTCGACCGGCTCGGTGAAGTGGACGGTGAACCCGTCGGGCTCCGCGTCGATCGAATGAAACTCGAAGACCGTCTCCCCAGTGGGCACGAGTCGTTGCAGACCCGTTCGGGTGCCCCGCCAGCTCCAGGTGGCCTGCTCTCCGATGCAGCCGACCACCAAGGATCCGTCAGGAGCCCACGCCAGGCGGTTCACGCCACCCTCGAGCCCCTGGGTGTGCCTGAAGACCGCGCCCTGCAGTTGACCGTCGACGTCCTCCAGGGCGACACGACGAATGCCACCCATCTTGAGTTCACCCAGGTACATCTGTCCCGCGAACGGACCTTCCTCGATCAAGACCATCGAGGTCGGTGAATTGGCCGCTTCGTTCTGTGGCAACCACACCGCCGGCGGAGCAAGCGGCTGGTCCGAATGCAGGGCGGGAACACCACCATCCGGATACATCGAGCTCCAGGCACGTGGTTCGTTGTAGTGACCGTAGAAATGCCCCGGTCGAGCATGGTTGATCTTGCTGGCCGGCATCCAGGCGCCCTGGTTCTCGCAGACGAAGACGTTGCCGGAAGGATCCACCATGATTCCGTTGGGGGTTCGAAACCCACCGGAGACGTATTCGATGGAACCATCTTCCAGGGCGATCTTCATCAGAGCACCGCGGTTGGCCGGGTTCGGTCCGTTGAGCCCGCGGATGGAACCGCGTTCGAGTTCGACCGGGGATCCGATCGAGGTCGAAAGCGAAGCGTAGAGCGAATCGTCGTGGTGCTTCAGACCGAAGGTGAAGTGGTGGTAGTTGTCGCTGACCCAGCCTTCGGCGAAGGTCTCGCGTCCCTCGTAGGCTCCATCACCATCCTCGTCGGTGAACCTGGTGATCTCGTCTCGCTGGGCGAGGTACACGTCACCATCCACCACGCAGAGTCCCAGCGGGTGATAGACCCCGTCGGCGAAGACTTCGTACTCGACCAGCTCGGGGTCGCCTGAATCCCAGTTGCTGATCGCATGCAGCATTCCATTGGGTTCCTCCAGCCATACCCCGTTGTTCTTCGGTTCGAAGGTACCGATCAACAGGCGTCCGTCGGGCAGGAACGTCATGCACCCGACCATCGGGTTGTTCTCGGGGGTGTGCAGGGTCTCGAGCGACCAGGACGGATGAACATCCTCGAGGGGCACTCCATCACCCGGCTTGACCACGCCTCGGCCATCGTCCATCGGTTTGAATCCGGGTGCGATCACCCGGGTGACATTGGCTTCGGTCCTGAGAGCCGATGCGGGAATGATCTCGAAGTCCTCGGAGCCGGGTGGACGCCATTCGAGGGTGAGATAGGCTCCCCCGGCATTCTCGAAGAAGAGTACGCGCAGCGGGTGGAGCCCTGCATCCAGATCAAGGGTGACGGTCTCTTTCTCGACGGGATGGACACCGCGAATCCAGATTCTCCGTTCACCATCGAGCAACAGCATCGATCCGTCATCACTGGCCATTCGGAATTCATGTTCACCGGCCTCATCGACCTTGAGATAACCACCGACATCGACCACGAACTGATCCATCAGTCCGCCAAAGTCACCATCATGGCGCCAGTCGATGGTGGCACGAAGCTCGTCCACGTTGGGCGTGGTGCCGGGGATCGGCTCGACCATGCTGTTCAGCTGGCGACCGACGCTGTAGATCCGCATCGACACGCCGGGCTCGAGCTCGTCGGCCTGGGGCATGCCCCGTACCGCACCCGGTGCGGTTCGGGTGACGGCGAGTTCGAACGGGGAGGCGGGCATGCCCTCGGTGTTCGCAAGCTGACTCCAACCCAGATCGCGACCGCGGGGTTCTCCCGCCCAGGCGTAACGAACCAGAGTCGGTGCACCCACCATGCCGGGTGCCGGCACGAGCTGAAGCCGTTGCTTGTTCAGGATGAATGCAGATGCCGGCTTGAATCGACCGTCGGTTCCGGCGATCTCGAAACCGCCCAGCTTCACTCCATGATCCATGGAATCGAGATCCGAACCGAACGTGTCGAAATCAATGACGACACGACCATTGGATCGAGTCGCCGATAGCGGTAGCGGGCCGCTCTTGACACCGACGGGGCGATCGTAGACCTCAGGCAGGACCAGAATGGCCAACCGACTGCCGACATCGTGCTTGTTGCCGGGATGAATGTCATCGGCCTCACCGAGATCCATCGTGATTGCAAGCCCGGTTCGAGGATCACCCTGCGCGACGCGTCGCTGGGCATCGCGCACTCGGGCGTAATTCCAGCTTGGAGCATGTCGAAAGTTCGGAAGTTGAACGATGTAGAAAGGCAGATCCGGTTCATCCAGCGCATCACGCCAGTCGGCGATCATCGTTTCAAGGAGCACCTCGTAGCACTGGGGATCACTCTTCTCGATCGCGTTGTTCTCACCCTGGTACCAGATCACCCCCGCAAAGGGCACGCCGCGCAGGGCATGGAGCATCCCGTTGTAGAGATAGCTCGGTCGATGCTGGGCAGGCATGTCCCTGGCCTGGGAGGCCAGCTTGAGACGTGCGGGCCCCGCCAGTGATCGACGGTCGTCCGAGCGCCCCTTCGGATGGAGGTAGAGCGTGTCAGCGTCGCCATGGACACCCCCCGGTCCGGAGCCATCGATGCAGCGGATGGCAAGGACGTTCGGACCGGTACGAACCAGCTCGCCTGGAATCTCATAGCGACGCGGAGACTGCCAGCCGTCGGTTCGACCGATCTCGACTCCATTGAAGTAGGTCACGTCGTGGTCGTCGATCATGCCGAGGGAGATCACCAGATCCTCACCCGACCAGCCTGCAGGAATCTCGACCGACACCCGGTGCCAGAAGATGCCGTCGACACCATCATCGATGCCGAAGGCGTTCACATGGCCGGGGATCGATCCCTCGAGCCAGTCGGAGTCGTTCACATCCGGCCCCGCGAAGGGCGCGGGGTCGGTGTGGAGTTCGTCCAGAGCCATCTGCCACTTCGCTTGCCAGGAACGTCCGCACGGGCCACTGGCCTCGAGTGCCTCAGGCCGCATCCATGCTTCGACCCGACTGCCGCCCCAACTGGCGTTGACCAGTCCGATCGGGACACCAAGAGCCTCCTGGAGCTCCCTGCCGAAGTGGTAGGCGACTGCAGAGAAACGACCAACCGTCTCGGGCGAGCAGACCACCCAGCGTCCGGGGAGATCTTCACGTGGCTCCTCGGCCGAGCTGTTGCCGACGGTGAACATGCGAATCATCGAGTTGTTCGCGGAGGCCCTGAACTCATCGGCACGATCGGAACCATCCACCGTCCAGACCATGTTCGACTGCCCGGAACAGAACCAGAGTTCACCGACCAGCACATCTCGAACTTCAATGAGGTCATCACCTGATTTCACCACCAGGCGTCGAGTCCGTCCCGCTGCAGGACCGGGATCGATCGCCACGGTCCAGCGGCCGGAGGCGTCGACCCGAGTACGGGCGACAGCGCCCGGGACCAGCTCCACGACAACCGGTTCCCCGGGCGTACCCCGACCTGAAATCGGGTTGGGCGCGCCCTGTTGCAGGACCATGCCATCGCCAATGGAGGACTTGACCGTCAGTTCCCGGGCCTGAACGCCTGAAGCCATCAGTCCAAGGAGGAAAAGGGAAAGGACGATTGATTTCATCTGGCAGGCTCCGAGAGCGTTCATTGATGGGCTCATAGTAGACCATGAGCAACCCGAGAAAGACGAACCCAGACCAGCCCAAACGAGGGTTTGAAGATCAGGCCGACTCGAAGCGCAGCCTCATCAGGAAAGTCAAAATAAAAACAGTGCCGCCCGTCGGCGGCACTGATGTTCTTGTGGTGCTTCAAAGAGAAGCCTGAGCTCATTCGCCGATTTAGCCGGCGGTGCTTGAGATCTCGCTGGCAACTTCTTCGAACTTCGCGGTACCGGCGTCACGAACACCCTTGAGGGCAGTTGCGCCACCGACAGCGGTGATCACGGTCACGATGACGTACTCGTTCATGTGTGATCCACACTCGTCATTGAGGAAGCTCTTGATCTTGTTAAGCATGATTTCTCCTTTTTATCTGTTCTCATGAGACCGAGCATTTCCAGTAATGCCCGGGGGGTTGAGGCAATGGGCCCGCCTCGACCATGAATGTAACCCGCAATCGAATTGAAGTCCATCATTTTGAATGTTGAAGACCCATTAAATGGTTCACTTCCGGCCAGGCAAACCCTGCCCAGCGCTTCGTGAGGCCTCCATCTGAAAGAAAAACGTGTTATTCAGACATGCGTTGTGCGATCGCGAGATCACTTTTCGCCCGCTCGAGATCACCCTGTGCTTCTGCAAGACGTGCCACATTCGTATGGGCATCGGATACCGGGAGTACCTGCAGATACAGCTCGACCGCAAGGTCGTAGTTGCCCAGCAGCCCGTTGACCATGGCGAGATTGGCGGTGTAGGTCGCCTCGTTCATGTCAAGCGAACGCGCACGATCGAAAGCGGTCCGAGCTTTGCTGAAATCGCCAGCGACCAGCAGGCACATCCCGAGGTCGTTGTGCAACATCGCGTTGTTCGGCTGCTCGGCAGACCCCTGCTCGAGAACCACGATCGCCTCGACCGTTCGACCGTCCTTGAGGAGCAGTTCGGAGAGTTCCGTGTAACCGGGAACGAAACCCGGATACTCGGCGATCACCCGCCGCAGGATGTATTCGGATTCGTTGGTACGACCCTGGGATTTCAGCACGCGACCGGTCATGACCAGGGTCATGGGCTCCGGATCCTTGAGCGCGCCACCATCGAAGTAGTCACGGTCCTCGTCCGTCTCCCCCGGGCCCGAGGCACAACCCACGAGAAGACCACCGAGGACCAGGCTGATCACCAGTGGAAACGCATGATGATGAGAGAGTCGGGATGTCATGATCCACCCTCCAGGGTTGAATCCAGGGGGCGCGGCTGATCCGAGCCGTTTGCACCGGTCGACAGGCTGTTCGTATTCTTCAAGGAATCCTCACGGATACGACGTGCATCCGTTGAAGCAAGACCGGCTCCACCGGGCAGGCCGTCCAGGATGGTGAGTGACCCCCGGGCGGGAAACTCCATAACGACGAACTCTTCGACGGCATCGCAGCGAGTCCCGTAGAGAGCATCGCTTGCATTGCCCTGGCGCACCACGAGCGTCCAGTCCTCATTGCGGAAGTACCTGGCGAGAATGGCGAGGTCGCGCCGCCCGACCGGAGTGAGTGTGGACTTGCCCTGGTTGAAGTGGTACTCGAAAAGCGCCGACTGGCTGACCACTCCGGCTTCCACGGAAGCCCGCATCGGTGATTCGACCGCCCAGCGATCAAGCTGGGTCAGTTCGGCCGGCTGGAGCGTCGTGGGCTTGGGTTTGTCCTTCGATCCTCCCCCATCGGACTGACATCCAAGGCCCGCGAGCATGAAGGTCACGACAAGCGTGAGGTTCACGACTGACAACGGCATGGGTCTTCTCCGGTAGTGGTTCATGAATTGATTCCCGACAGGTTGCGAATGATGATGATTCCGAGAGGAACCACCGCGATCAGGAATATCGCGGGCATCATCAGGACCACCATGGAAAAGGCGGCGGTCACTTCAAGGGTGTGCGCGTTCTCCTCGAGCGAGAGGACGTAGTCCTTGCGCATGGCATCGGACTGGCCGCGGAAGGTCTCCGACAGACCGGCTCCGAAACGGTTCGAGTGGTCCAGAAGCGTCGCCAGCGCGGCGACATCCGAAACACCGGTTCGTTCCGCAAGTGACCTGAGTGCCACCGTGCGGTCCTGCCCGAGCCGGACCTCCAGTTCAACCAGTTCCATCTCCTCGGCAAGCACCGGATTGATCTCGCGCAACTGCGATCTCACGTTGGCCCAGGATTCGTCCAGCGACTGTCCCGCTCGCGAACAGACTTCAAGCATGTCCAGCATCAGCGGGAATGCCCCGGCGACCTGACGCGATCGATTCGACCAGCGCGCATTGATCCACGAAGCGGGGATGCGCGAGAACACGAAGGCCCCCGCGAATGCCAGTGCGAAGACCCCCACCGTTCCCATCTCGATCCAGCGCCCGGCGATCCCGCCCAGGCAACCCCCGAGGAACACCGCCCCGATGGTGACCGCGGCATAGATCTTCGATGCGTCCGGGCTGAAGAAGCCCGCAGAAGCGAGCCACTGCTTCTGACTCGGACCCCTCACCATGGTGAGGTTGTAGTTGAGGAAATTGCTGCGCTTGGAACTCGCAGGAATCTTCCTCCGGCTCCGGGAATCCGTGCGCCTGAAGGCCCCGATGGCGAGCATGCAGGCCACGAAGGCGATGACTGCAGCAAGAATGGAGGGCGTGATCAATTGAACGCCCCTTCCTTCTCGACACCTTCGGTCGTGATCCGAGTGACGACGAGGTACCCCGCGAGCAGCAACAGGAAGGCCCCCACCATCAGCAGTCGTCCGAGGGAATCCTGGAACATGAAGGTGGAATAGCCGTCGGAGAATATCGAGAGGATCGTGATCAAGAGAAAGGGAACGACCAGCATGATCTTGGTGCTCATGCGAGGGCTTGCAGTCAGGGCAAGTCCACGCTTGCGAAGCGTCATCCGTTCGATGATCGAGGAAGTCAGGCGATCCAGTGTTTCCACCAGGCTGCCGCCTACTTCGAGCTGGAGTATCAGGGCGGCGCAGAAGGCACGCAGTTCCGCACTTTCGAACTTCGGAAGCACCGAATGAATCGCGTCTGAAACGGGCTCACCCATCTTCTCGCGCTGGACGATCTCGACGAAGAGGTCGCGGGTGGGCGAATCAGTGTGTTCGGAGAGGAATTCCATGATGTCCGAGACCGAACGCCCGGCCTTCAGAGAGCGGTTGGCAAGGCGCAGGGCTTCGATGCTCTGGCGGGCGATCAGGTCCCGACGGCGTGCCGAGCGCATCTGCAGGAGGCTGTAGATGATCGTTGCAATCAAGGCGATGGCACCGATACCGACGATGAAGCTTCGGCTCCAGATCAGGGCGAGAACGAAGGAGATCCCGAGCATCATCACCGACTGGGAGATGAAGGCTCGCCTGGACACCTTGACCCCTGCCTGCTGGAGCAGGCCGTCGAAGCCGCTTCGGCTGACGGTGGTCTGGGCCGGCAGGACGACCGAAGTCTCCTTGCCGTTGATCCAGATTCGAAGCGTCCGGTCGCGGCCGGAAGCACCACTTCCCTCTCCGAACCACTGGCCCGAGAAGGTGAGCACCAGGATCCAGAGGCACGACAGGAAGCCGAAGACTGCGATCGGCACCACCAGTGGATGCTGGGGAATCATCTCGATCAGGTTCATGATCCACCCCCGGTCTGGGTTGCAGACTGCAGGATCCTCGGTGCGAAGTCCGACGGGTTGAAACGCACACCGTGGAGCGCCAGACGGTCAAAGAGCACGGGGACGTGCCCGGTGGTCTCGAAGTGACCGGGTACCCCGGGTTCACTGGAGAGTCGATAACGATAGATCTCCTCGATGCGTGCAGAACCACCCTCGAGAGGCATCACTTCCGCAACACCCACGATGCGGCGAATGCCGTTTTCCATGCGTTCCACCTGGATCACCATGTCGATCGCGGAACCGACATACTCCCGGAGCACGGCGACCGGAACCTCCATGCCTGCCATGCAGAGCATGCCTTCGAGTCGACGAAAGGCATCGTTTGTTCCGTTGGCATGCATGGTGGTCATCGATCCCGCATGACCACTGTTCATGGCCTGAAGCATGTCGAAGGCCTCCGGGCCACGACATTCCCCGACCAGGATTCGATCCGGCCTCATGCGCAGCGCATTCCTGACCGCTTCACGGGTGGTGATCTGACCGGCACCCTCGATGTTCGGTGGGCGCGTCTCGAGTCGGACGACATGGTGCTGCTTCAGCTGGAGCTCGGCAGCATCCTCGATGGTGACGACACGTTCACTGGCGGGTATCGCCTCGCTCAATGCGTTCAGGAGCGTGGTCTTGCCTGCGCCGGAGCCCCCACTGATGATGACGTTCATTCGGTGCTCGATGCAGGTCTCCAGGAAACCCAGCATCTCAGGCGCCATCAGGCCGAGGTCGACGAGCGATTCCATCGTGAATTCATGCTTGCCGAACCGACGAATGCAGAGGATCGGACCATCGAGTGAGAGGGGCGGAATGACTGCATTGACGCGCGAGCCGTCCGGCAGCCTGGCATCGACCATCGGGGAACTCTCATCGAGTCGACGCCCGGAGAACCGGACGATGCGCCTGATCACGTTGAGGACGTGTTCGTTGTCACGGAAGACCACGGGCACCCGCACCAGCGCGCCCATGCGCTCGACGAAGACATTGGAAGGCCCGTTGACGAGGATGTCCGAGATCGTCTCGTCGTTCATCAGGCCCTGAAGCGGGCCGAAGCCGAAGATGTCGTCGAGGATTTCCGCGAGGACCACCTGACGGGTGTCGTCGGAGATCGCCGGACGAACGCCGTCAAGAAGCGATCGCACGCGAGTCTCGCATTCCACTCGCAACACGCCATCCTCGAGATGGTTGGCACGCGTGAGATCCAACGAGTTCAGGAGGCGCTCGTGGATGACCTGCTTCAACTCACCATATGCGTCAGGTGAACCGTTGGAGGTGGTGATGGCAGGGCCTGCCGGGTTCATTCAGTGGCACTCCCGTCAGCATCGTTCTCCACGGAACCGTCTTCACCGGGCTGTGACTCGTTCGGCGCACGGACGGGCTCTTCCTCGAAATCGTGATCGACCCGGTAATCAGGACGTGCAGGAACGGATGGGTCATCGAAACGCTTCCACGCTCCGGGCCCCTCGAGGTTGTCGATGCCGAGCTTGCGCAGGGTGTTCGCCTGTTCATCAGGCAGCGGCGCGATCACCGACCCCTGGATCTTTCCTTCCATGAAGAGCTGCCAGTCGCTCGGGCGGACGTGGTAGTCACCGGGCAGTACTTCGCTTCCGGAGAGCGCGTCGATGGGTTCGACCAGCTCGGCCGTCACCAGGACCACCAGTTCGGTCTGCTTGTCCCGGTAGCGAACACTGCGGAAGAGAGCCCCGATGATCGGCAATTCGCCGAGCAGGGGAACTGCCGCGGTCTGCGCCTCGGTCTTGGACTGAAGCAGTCCCGCCATGGCGAAGGTCTGACCACTGTTCAGTTCGACGGTGGTGCTCGATCTTCGAACGAGGATGCCCGGAACACTGGTGCCCTGGAACGACACACCGCCGAAGGTCTCGCTGAGCTCGCTGACCTCCGGTGCGACCGCCAGTCTGATTCGATTGCCGCCGAGGACCTCGGGCCTGAAGGACAGTCGAACCCCGACCTCCTTGTATTCGACCGAAAGGGATGACCCCACCCCGACGCTGGTCCCCTGGATGACCGGAACCGGGAACTCGCCACCGACCAGGAAGGAGGCTTCCTCCCCGCTGATCGCGACCAGGTTGGGTTCAGCGAGCAGTCTGAAGTAGTTGTTCTGGGTCAGCGCCTTGATGTAGAGCGCGAGATCAGCCGCAGGAATGCCACCGAAGAGGGTCGCCGCGTTGGTCACCAGGTTCGTCTGGTCCTGGTAGACGTAGTTGGAGGGGGAGATCTGGCCATTGGCCGTGGGCGTGATGCCAACGGGATTGAACGAGCCACCCGGATCAGCACCGGGCTGGAAGCCGCCGAAGACGCTCGACCCTCCGGCAACGGCGGAGAAAGCAAGGGTGCGCAGCGCGTCACGGCTCACTTCGGCGATCCGCACCTTGAGCAGCACCTGCTGGATTCCGGGGATCCGGGTCATGTCGACGTAGTCGTAGTCACGTGCATCCATGAACGATTCGAGCTGGACGGCCTCATCGACGTTGTCGACGATTCCGGCAAGGACCAGGACGCCATCCTGCTGATCGACCGTGATCCCCCGACCGAACAGACTGTCCAGCCTGCTCTGCAGCGAAACCGAATCGATCGTGACATCGAGCTGGTAGGTCGCCGAGGAGTCGTCCTCGAAGTGAAGAATGACGTCGGTGAAACCCAGCTTCCTGCCGAACAGGACGATGCGCCGTGAACCGACGACCTCGAGGTCCGCGACCGAGGGATCCACCACGATCACCTTGCTGATTCGATGCTCGGCATTGACGACGTGGGAACGGCCGACGGCGAGGTCGATCTCATGCACTGCATCCTGAGTCGCCACCCCTGCGGCATGCACGACCGACAGGCAGGACAGGAAGACGACCAATCCGGTTGCAAGGATGGGGTTTCGGGTCACCGCCATGCTATTCATCCTCCTCGAACGTGTAGGTCGATCGGTTACCGCCACGGATGACGATCATCTCCCAGGCGTCCTCGGTGTCAGCCGAGGTCGAGGGCGTTGGTCTGGTTTGAGGTGCGACCTGGACGACCGCAGGTTGCAGGGGCGAGGACGCACCCTTGGGCCTGTCGGCCGAGGGTGCAGGCTTGCCGGTTGCATCGACGATCGCTGCGGTCTGAGCGTTCGGGTTCACCGGCTGGTACTTCAGAAGTTCACTCATCGAGACCGCCTCGCGGGACACGAGATTCCGGTCGTCACTCGAGCGCAGGGTCACCGACAGTGATCCGAGGTTCCGCGCGAGCTGGAGCACCTGGGCCTGGTTCGGGGTCAGCAGCAAGGTGATGATCGGGCCACGGGAAGTCGATGACTTTCGAGATGTCTCCGATTGCGCGGCCTGCTTGGCTGCATCCGCATAGCCATCCACGGCAAGGACCTGTGCCCCTTCGATCACCGTTCGCGAGACCATTTCGCCACCATTGGGTGCGGATTTCGGCATTTCGAAGACGGCGATGACGTCCACCACGCTGCCGGGATAGACGAAGGTGCCCGGCCCGCTGTCGGAGAGTGTCACGGTCGTCGCACGATAGCCGTCGGCGAGCATGGATTCGATCTCGGGCCCGGTCCCCGTCCCGGCCAGCGACTTCCTGGCGATGGCCTGCCCGGAGACCAGGGATCTGATCAGGACGCGACCCACCACCGACCGCTTGCTGAGAAGACCTTCGGAACCGGCAACCGTGGTCGATACCTTCTGTTCCTTCACATCCTCAGCCGTCAACACGTGTCCGGCGTCGAGATCGGTCGCTGCGGTGGAGATGGCGACCTGTCCGGTGCCCAGCGAGAGCGCCGAGGTGCCTTCCGGACCGGAGGCGAGTGCACCGACCAGGACTGCAGCGAACAGCGCCGCGAGAATCCCCAGCAATACTGAGAGGAACAGTTTCAATTCGCACCTTCCTTAACCATGACCGCGACCGAGGAGATCTCCTCGGGAACCGGGATCCAGTCGCCGAAGCGACCCAGTGAAACCGCGCCGTAGTCGACGCGCAACTCGGCGAAGATCGGATCACCACCGGCGACGGATGCAGGATCACTCGGCTCGAGATCGAGCTGCCAGTCGGAATCGGCGAAGCCGGCGACTGTCATGTGTCGTTGAGCCGTGGCCTGCACGGTTTCGGCAGTGGCGTCGGCAAGCGAAGCAGCTCGAGCCACCATGCGTGCGGCATTGGTGACTTCAGCCTTCTTGTACACGGCCCATGAGATCTCAAGCCCCGCGAAGACGATGAACAGCATCAGGCTGATCGTGAAGACCGTCTCGACCATGGCACTTCCACGAACCACTCGCCGTGCCGGAGAACTCTTCAGGCCATGAGCCATATCAAACCTCCAGCAATCACACCGCCCAGTGCGATAGGAGCGAACGGAACCGTCTGAGGACGTGGATTCGCACCGTCCTCGTTCACAGGTGATGCCTGGTCATGGGCATTCATTTCACCCTGCACAACCTCTTCCACTCTCTTTTCCATCGCGCGGCCGCGGACAATGGACCAGATCTCCACCAGCACACTGTACAGCATGGGGCGTATACCGCCATGAAAACTGGCATACAAGAAGGACCAGCAGATGCCCACGACGGCGATGCCGCCAATCAAGAAGAAGCCGATGTCGATACCGGACCATGCCCCGATACCAAGCATCAACTTCGCATCACCGGCGCCACCACCACCCCTGATGTAGACCAGCATGAATGGACCTCCGAGCAGCAACGTGCCCAACAGCGAATCCACCAGTCCACCGGTGCCGAAACCACCGACCAGTGTGGCGACAAGCAAGCCGATCAGAAAGAGCGGAAAGGTGAGGAGGTTCGGTATCCGTCGAGCTCGGATATCAGTGACACTGGCGATCACGAGGGTGAGAAGGATCACCAGCCAGCGAATGATTTCGAACTGTAGGGAGCCCTCGGGCATGCCCTTGCCTTCCGTGCAACCAGCATCGATTCAAGCCACGTCGGTCGAGACCTGCGACTGAACAACGAGCAACGATCCTTCGTGCCCTTGGTAGGCATCATCCTAACCACCCAAGGGCTCAAAGACACGACTGCCATCATTCCTGGAATCCGGGATCGAGCAAAATGGCCCCAACGAGCTTGAAGCTGAAGCTGGGTCCGATTTCAGGCCGAAGAGAAAAGCAGATCCCATGCATCAGGCAAGCCATTCCCGGTTTTTTCATCGACAGGTTTCCGAACCGTGAATTTGGGAATAGTCTAGGTGTGGGCCGCATCACTCCACGCCCAGGAAACAGGAGTGCCTGAATCAACGAGATGTCACCTGCAACCCGAAGAAGTCGCACCACTCGACATCGAGGCTACGCCCTGCTCTGGTGCCTTTTCTCACTGCTGCTCCTGCTGAGCTTCGGAGTCATCGCGATCGAGATCACGATGCTGCGGGTCGCCCAGTCACGAGCCCAGATTGCTGCCGAGGCCTCGGCCCTGGCTGCTGCAGGATCACTCAGGAACGGTCGAGGGGCTGCAGCCGACGATGCCGCAGGCATTGCCGCGATGAACCAGGGAAACGGCGGCCCGGTCGTACTGCTCAGCTCATCAGACAACAGCACCGCGGACCTGAGGTTCGGTCGCTGGAATCCGGAGACCAGGGAGCTGGAAGAAGACCTGCTCGCACCCGATGCGGTTTCCGTCACGGTCAACTTCAACGACCAGCACCCCAACGGCTCGGTCGGACTGCTCTTCGGAGGGCTGCTCGGGCTTGAACAGGTCGATGTCGGGGCTCGTGCCACCGTGAGTCGCAGACCACGCCTGCCGGTGCCCATCAGCACCTGGATCCTCGACCCGATCAAGCCACATGCCATAGAGCTCCGTAGTAACAGCACGCTTGAGATCAATGGCGGACTTGTCGTCAGCTCCAGCTCCCCCGACGCCGTCACGGTTCTGTCGAATTCCCTGCTCGATGCCACGCTTCTTCAGCTCCAAGGTGGCGTGAACTTCGATTCAGACGACACCATCCGAGGCCTGTTCCGCCCGTTCGACGACCCCGCCGAACCACCCATGATGCCCCAACTGGATCTCACAGCCCTCCCCAACCAACTGGGGTTGGTCGACGTGCCAGGCACCCTGATCCTTCCACCGGGCAACTACTCCAACGGACTGATCG
This sequence comes from Phycisphaerales bacterium, assembly GCA_029246705.1. Lineage (GTDB taxonomy): Bacteria > Planctomycetota > Phycisphaerae > Phycisphaerales > SM1A02 > JAKVBQ01. The sequence continues at coordinate 74,822 of JAQWMQ010000010.1, forward strand.
GCCGTGAGGGCCAGTACGTCCTGCAGGAAGGCGTGTATCTCTTCGGGGAGCCCGGGATCGACCTGAGACGCAATGCCACGATCCAGGCGGAGAACGCGATCATCGTCCTGGGTGAAGGTGCCTCCCTCAAGCTCTCCGGAACCACCTGCATCACCACGGCCCAGACGGAGGTCGGAGGCGTGGAGAATCCCGATCGAATAGCGATCATCACGACCAGCGAACTCAGCGAGCTGGTCATCCAGAGGGGGGGGATCCTGAGCGTGAACGGAATGGTCCATTGCCCTTCTGCGGTCCTGAACTGTTCGTCTGGAACGCTCGAAGCGACAAGGATCGCCGTCAAGGAACTGGATGTCGATCGAAACAGCTTCCTCAGGATCGGCGAGGAGGCGCCCCACCCCATCGACCTGATGATGGTGGAATGATTCCGGCGGCCAGCTTCAACCCCAACCGGTGCATCCACCCCGAGATCATCTTTTCGGCACTCCTGAGACCCAGTTGTCCCCCGGGATGCCGAGGGACCAATAGCAGGTGCGTGGAGAATGACAAGATCCAGCCCGAGAGCCTCCTGAGGCTTTCGAGGCATGCCCCAGGCGTTTCACCCATGAGTCCTTCCGACGAGTCGCCATTCAACAAGCCTGGTCTCAATGCCGAGGAGATCTTCGAGATCCTCGTGGCTGAGCACACGCCCATGCTCACGGCCTATCTCCGCAGCCGGCTCTGGCAAAAGGATGTGGTCGAGGACGTCTTCCAGGAAACCATGATGGTCGCATGGCGACGCCTGGGGGATTTCGATCGCACCCGCCCCTTCGGCCCATGGCTTCGAGGGATCGCCAACCGACTGGTGATGGCCCAACGAAGAAAACATGGACGGGACATGCTCAATTCCCAGCCTGAAGTCATCGAGATCCTCGAGGAACGCTTCAACAGGATCCAACAGCTCGAAGGCGATGGCTTCAGGGACAAGATCAAGAAGCTTCGAACCTGTCTCAAGCAGTTGCCAGACCCGATGCGCGAAGTGATCGAGCTCAGCTACGGACGAGGCATGCTCCTGAAGGAGATCTCCAGCGCGATCGGCTCATCAACCGAAGCGACCAAGAAGAGAATCCAGCGCGCGCGTCAGAGGATCGCCGAGTGCATAGAATCCGGAGCAGCATCATGACCCATCCAGAGGATCTCGACAGTCTGCAGGATCTCGAACAGGACGCGGATCCACGCGAGACATCCGCCGAACAGTTCGCACACGGCCTGCTGGGCACCCACTACGAGGACGCCACATCCGACCAGGCGCGCGTCAGGAACGTCATGAGCCAGATCCGCTCCGAACAGGCGGCCCCGGTCGCCTCGATTCGCCCGTTCTCGCCCTGGGGAATCGCTTCGGGCATCGCAGCGATACTCTTCTTCGGCTTCGGCTTCATGCTTCTCAACGCCACCCAGCAGACCGCAACGGCCACGATCACCCAGGCGATCAACGCAACGATCCTGTCCGGAGATCGCTCGTACATGGTGACAACGATCCATGGCCGTGGGGTCAACAGTTCCACCCTCGATGTCCGTTCCGATGACCAGTACGTGTTTCGAACCCAGGTGCCCGAAGGGCACCTGCTCGTGGCCGGCGTCGACGAATCTGGACAGTGGATGCTTCGCCGTGACAACACGATCGAACGAACACCGGTTCCGCACCACCAGCCTCGCTGGATCGACCTCGGAGGCCGGTCTCTCATGATGACATCGTTCGATGGGTTGCTGGCGGCACTGCCCGGCGGTTATGAGCTTGAATTGCTCGACCCTGAACCACTCGAGGAAGGTGGCGCTGCGATGGTACGAGTGTCAGCAGCACCGAAGAACACATCTGCACGCGGCCCGAAGCGAATCGAACTGTGGCTCGACCCGGACACCCACCTCATTCAACGGATGAGACTGGTGCACGCCCCCTCCAACGCCAGACCGCCGAAAGGTGCGCACCGACCACCGATGAACGGTCCCGGGCACCGGCGACCGCCCAGGCCTGCTCCCGAGGTCGTGGAGTTCGATCTGCTTGAACAACAGCGTCTGCCCCCGGACTGGTTCAGCCCGGAAGCCCACATGACACCCTGAAGAACAGGCGCATCGACGAAGAACGCGCAGCAGGCCACCCCGAGTCCGGGTGCAGGAGACCTTCCGGCCCGTTCAGCGACGAATGACCGAATTCACATCGCGCTCGAACTGCCGATTGCTCGATTCGATCATCCTGGGAATCAGGAAGAGGTCGATGAACTGCCCGATCCCGATCAGTCCACCGGTGAGAAACCAGATGCTGCCACCCCATCAGCGACAGCGATGGACATACCGTACCCGACTCAAGTGACCTTGAAGACTGCAGACAGCATCCCGTGAAAACGACATCGATGACGACGTCTCATGGACGATCAGGGCGATTCCTGTCGCTCACTCGAATCCAGTTCTCTTCCGCCTCGGTTGCGGCCGCAGCGTCATTCGGCGGATACCAGGGCTCGACCGCCTTGATGGCTGCCGTCAGCCTGGCCTGCACCGCAGGATCAAGTGACTGAGTGGCCTTCATTGCAGAAACACTGATGAGGTGATGTGCTGAAAGGCGCTCGAGGTACGCGTCGTGCCCGGGTTCGCCTTTGGGAACCGCCTTCACCCGTTGGGTCATGAAGTACCAGGCGTTCATGTGCTGGAGTTCGCGTGAATGCTCCTCCTTGACCAGAACCCAACGCGAGATCGTGTTCAGACTGGCTGCATCAACCTGCTCGGACAAAGCGACGATCTGGGCCGAGGCCTTGCGGATGGTCTCGGCATCGAGAAGCATCTCACGGACCATCATGTTGTCGTCGTAGATTCCGCAGGGGATCTCGCAGTGACCGATCGAGGCGGTTCCAACGGCTTCGGCCGCGGCAAGGACCGCACTGCGCGTGGTCTCCGCACGAGCGGCGCTGGGGGAAGAGACGACGATGACCAGCAGGCCGCCCAGCAACATCGAGGCAGTCGTGACGAGGACGGTTCTGTTCAGCATGATGAGCACCTTGATAGTGAAGAGTGGTGTTGAAGCACCCAATCTATCGGATGGCGAACGGTCGGTTGCTCGAGACCGGAGAAGAAAATACGGGGCCCGTCATTGCTGACGAGCCCCGCGCTCCTCCACACCCGTTCCGGAGAACGGGTGATCGCTGCATCTTTCTCCCCTGAATCCGCAGACCGTGTCGAACGGACCGAGACGCTTGTTTGGTGCAGCTCCCCTCTCGAAGACTGCACCTGGTCTCAATATCCCGATCAACGAAAATCTGATGCGAATACAGGTTTGATTCGGGCAAGGCTTGAACTGCCGCACGGCTCTTTCGAGTGCACGTCCAGTCCAGGCCTCGACCTGAATCGATACTAAGGGCAGCTGAATGCGGTTCAATGGCGGAGTGACCGGTTTTTCGATAATCAGGGCGTGAGCGCATCCTGAGGCCACCACTCGAGACGAGCGCCTGGGGCACCGGTCAGGTAGGCGACGCCGAAATTCATTACGGTTCGTGATTCAGGGTTCGAAAGCACCCCGGCCTGACCCGCATATTTGACGGCATGCCCGCTGATCGAATCATCTTGGCCATCAAAAAGCGCCCAGGAACACAATGCAACAACAACCGACCCACTCAGACCACGAACTCGTCACCACCATCGATCTTCACTTCAAGGGTCTGCGAGAGCATGTTGCTGCTTTCCTCGTTCGCTCGCCGGAAGGCCCGGTGCTGATCGAGTGCGGCCCCGCCCTGTGCCTGCCCGCACTGGAGCAGGGGCTCGATGCACTCGGCCTGTCGCTGACCGACATCAAGCGCCTTTTCCTGACCCATATCCATCTGGACCATGCCGGCGCGACCGGGGCCTGCACCCGTGCTGGTGCGACTGCATACGTTCATCCACGAGGCGCACCACATCTGGTCGACCCGTCCCGCCTGATGAGCAGTGCGTCAAGGGTCTTCGGGGAGGAACTGGACCAGCATCTCGGTTGGCTTGAATCATCACCCGAGAACCAGATCGTCGCGGTCGAGGATGGCGAGGTCATCCAAATCGGCGACATGAGCTTCACGGCAATCGAGACCCTCGGCCATGCCAGTCACCACCATGCCTGGCTGATGACCTACGAGGGCGAACGGCACGTGTTCTCCGGCGACACCGCTGGCATGAGACTGCCCGGTACGTCCTTCGTCACGCTCCCCCTGGTCGCGCCGGAACTTGATCCAGTCAAGTGGCAGGAGTCGATCAAACGGGTTGGGGACCTCCAGGCGGACCGGCTCTGGCTCACGCACTTCGGTCCGGTCGATGACCAGGAGGCGTTCCTGCGGGATGCCTCTGCCCTGCTTCACACTGAATGCGCCTTGCTCAGATCATTGCTCGATGAAGCGACCGGCCTGACCGCGGAAGAGGTCATGACCCAATACCGAAGCTGGCATCTCGAGCTCGCGCAGCAGCACCAGATCGACCCGGATCTGTTGCATACCTACTGCTCCGACATCCACTACGAGTCCAACATCGCGGGGGCAACGCGCTGGTTGCATCGAGCAGGTTCCTGAGGAGCCAGCCCGACCTGGCGAGCCTGCACGGCGGATGTAGAGACCACGGTTTGACGTGATCCGTTCCATCAGGCAGCATTTCCCGCCATGACGTCGACTTCCATGCCAATTCGACGGGTGGCGTTCCTCATGGATCGCGCCTTCGGATACAACCGAGAGGTTCTCAGGGGTATCCAGAACTGGATGTCCACGGAATCCAAGTGGGTGGTGCATCACGCAACCGGCGAACCCTACGAGCTGCCTGCGCTGAGGGAGTGGCAGCCCGACGGCATCATCGCCCACGTGACCAACCCCGAGCTGGCGGAAGGCCTGCTTGCCTGGGGCGGGCCCGTCGTGAACACCAGCAGCGCACTGCCTGAGCTCCGTTTCCCACTGGTCGAAGTCGATCACGAGGAGACCGGCCGGCTGGCAGCCCACCACTTCATCGAGCGAGGCCACACGTCATTCGCGTTCTTCGGGAGCGAGACGACCGGTTTCAGCATCGGGCGTCAGAGGGGTTTCAAGGAAGTGATCGATGATCATGGGGCTTCGATGCTGATCTGTCATGCCGATGACACCGTGATCAGGGCCGGCCATGAAAGCTGGATCCGCAACGAGGAGGAGATCGAGCGCTGGTTGCTGGATCTCCCCAGGCCGTGCGCGATCTTCGTGTCCAACGACGTCTCGGCACGAACCGTCACCAACGCCTGCCAGTACCTCGGGCTCAAGGTCCCGGAGGAACTGTCGATTCTCTCGGTGGACAACGATGAGTTCGAATGCCTTTTCGCAACCCCCACCCTCTCGAGCATCGAGATCCCCGCAGCCAGGATCGGTCGAGAGGCGGCACGAACCCTGCGACGACTCATGGACGGCGAACAACCGCTCTATCCGGAGAACTACCTGCCACCGGTCCAGATCATCGAACGCCAGTCGACGGATCTCGTCGCGACCACCGACCCTTCGGTTCACACGGCAGTGGCCTTCATACGTTCCAACCACGGAGACCTGATCACCGTGGACGACATCGCCGACGCGGCGAACTGCTCACGACGCACGCTCGAACGTCGGTTCCGGAGCGCACTCGATCGCAGCATCCACGAGGAACTGGCACGCCAGAGGCTCGCACATGCCCGAAGACTGCTTGCCGAGACCGATGCAGACCTGGAAACGATCGCTCGACGCACCGGTTTCACCGATGCACGCAGGCTGGCGGTGGTGTTCCGACAGCACTTCGACAGTTCACCCTCGAGTTTTCGACGAGGCCTTCAGTGACTTCGAACGGCTTCCCGGCAACCTGACTCCGAGCTTCTCCAGGCCGGCTTCCGCCTGAGGTGCCCATCCCCGATTGGCCATTGGCGATGCGGGACTCGGATGGAGTATCGACCCAACCGGAATATCCAGGCCCGAGACGACCGAAGCAGCACGCTTCATGGCGAATCCGCCGATGCCGATCAGCATCTTCGGACGGAGTGATTCGACCATCCTGAGCAGCGCCAGATCGCAACAGGCTTCCAGCGGCTCGCGCTCATCCGCCGGAAGCTTGTCCGGAGTTCGATTGCGCCCGCTTTCCTCCATGAATGCGAGCGGGCACCAGTTCCAGACGAAGAACCGTTCGAAGAAGGCGTCTGCTGTACCAAAGCGCTCCTGCACCCAGCTCCAGAAGCGACGACCACTGACTTCGCTGCGCTCGCAGTCGAAGCCTTCCACCGGACGCTTGGGGTGCTCGATCTTCGGCCGTCCTACCGGGCAATCGATGCCGAGGAAATCACGCACATGCGCCACTTCACCGAATGGGACACCCGTCTGGGCCATTCCCCAGGGCCCCGGGTTCATGCCGATCAGAAGCGCGTCTATACCGGAATGAGCAAATCGATCGAGGTAGATGTTCACGGAACGTGACGCATAGTCCAGTGGCGCATAGACATGCGTGACAGGTTCGGCGAAATCGAGTTCCCCCGTGTCCTGGCGCAATCTCCTGACGATGGTCCTTGGCTGCATTGCTGCAGGATCCGCTTAAACGCCCCTGAAGGCAACCGAGGACAGTGCAATCGGCTATGGTCGCTTTCCAGATGGACTTCCCACTCTTCTTTTCGACCATTGCGACGCTCTTCGCAATCATGGATCCGATCGGAACGGTCGGGATCTTCATCGCGATCACTCCAGGTGAAACCGAAACCCACCGACGCAACCAGGCCTTCCTGGGATGCATCTGGGCACTCCTGTTCATGGCCCTCTTCTTCGCAGCTGGCAGCCAGATCCTGCATTTCTTCGGGATCACGGTCGATGCAGTGCAGGTCGGCGGCGGTCTCATCCTGCTCAAGATCGCCTTTGATCAACTGTCCACGTCACGACAGACCCGGCATACCGCTCAGGAAGATGCGGCAAGTCGCATGCAGAACGACGTGTCGGTGTTTCCACTTGCCATGCCGCTGATCGCCGGCCCCGGTGCACTCACGCTCATGATCGCCGAAGCCGCCCGCGGTCGAGCAAGCTCGATCGAGGGATGGTTTTCCATCGGTGGCGCGGTCCTGGTCTCACTCACCATCATGTGGATCGCACTGGACCGCTCGGTCCTCATCCAGCGCCTGCTGGGCGCCAACGGACTCGGGGCGATCACCCGACTGATGGGTTTCCTGCTTGCCTGTATCGCCGCCCAGATGACCATCGTCGGCATCAGGGGAGTCGTCGCCAATGATCACAAGGGCCCTGATGCCCACGAATCATCGTCAAGTGTTCGACAACCGGATGCTTCCCCCGAGGCCGAAACCCTTGGGCTGCTCTTCACCGACCTATGCCCGGAACTGCCATCGTCCTGGCCGCTGTTCGAGCGAAAACCGGCGACGGCACTCGCGTGGTCATGATCTTCACGACACGACCACGAGATGAGGTCTTTTCCACACAGTGGATCGCAGGCCCACTCGAACACCATCGCACTTGATGGAAGCGGACCAACCAAGCGACGCACGAAAACGATCGGAACACAAAGAAACAGGGCGCTCCCGTGGGAAGCGCCCTGTGAAGTTCGATCATCGGTCGATCGTCAGACCCGATCAGTCCGTGCAGTTGCCCCAGGCGGCAAGAAGCCGCGAGAGATCACCACCGTCGACGATGCCGTTGCCATCGAGGTCGAGGGCGGGGTTGGTTCCCTGCCACTCACCAAGAAGCGCGGCCAGGTCGCCACCATCGACGACGGCATTGCCATCGATGTCCTCGGGACATTGAACCGGCGTACCCGGCACGTAGGCGGTGACGCCCATGGTGCCCACCGTGGCCCAGACCATCTCCTCGGCCGCGAAGGCGAAGTCGTTGATGACCTCGTCGCCGCTCTGGTCGCTCATGATCTGTACCGGCGTGGAAATATCCTCGCGCCAGTCGTAAGCGGTGACCGCGATGTCGTCATCGATGCGCCCGGAGACCAGGAGCTGTTCCTCGACGTTGGTGAACTGGAGCTTGTCGGCCCGATCCTGGTCGATCTCGGTGTAGAAGACTCGTTGGCCGACGATGTCGCCACTGCCGGGCAGGGCGAAGATGCTGAGGGTGCCTCGGTCGGAAGCGAAGGTGTTGTCGCCTTCTCCGCCACCGCCGACGTACGTGCAACCGGGAGCGAAGTCGATCGAGACGTTCTCGCCGTCGCCATCGGTGAAGTGCGTGAAGATCTGGTTTCCGGTGGGCAGGTCCCAGGCAGTGATCGAACCCTTGGTTCCGACCGCGCCGACCACGCCGCTGGCACCGTTGTCCTCGGTGGCTATGGCGATCGCGTTGGGTGATGACATCGGTTCATCACAGATGAAGACACGAATGGACTCACCCGTGGCCAGGGCAGCGACCTCGATGTAGGGCGAACCCTCACCGGCGACGGCCATGGCCACGCCGGCACCGTCGAAGGCCACCATCGAGGTGCCGTAGAAGGTTCGCATCGGAAGGCCGTCGGTACCGAAGAGGATCGTCTTGGGGTTTCCCTGCAGATCAAGGAAGCTGACCGCGAGACGATCCATCGAGGAGCTGTAGGCCAACCCGTAGATCTCCATCGCGGAAAGTGCGGCAACGTCCTCGAGTTGGCCGGTGACCGAGTTGTTCACGGCGAGCAGGTAGTTGGTACCCGTCGACTGCTGGTAGCAGACCGTGAAGGCATCACCCTCGATGGATGATTCGATCAACTGCGCCACCCCCGACATCTTCGAGTCGCTCCATTTCGGAACGGCCGATGCGAAGTCGTTGATGTCCTCTGCCACAGCAAATGTTGTGACGGCAAGACCCGATAGAACGATCATCTGAGGGATGCGCATGGATCCGCTCCTCTTTCTGGTGGCGAAAGTGAACCTGCCATAGATTAACCCATGAAACCGACTTTGGCCCGTCGGAAGGTTTTATGGCTCTCAATTCCTCTTCTAGGGTATCCTAGGAACTGCAAATGGGGAATAGCCAAAGCTCAAATCCAACCAGACGATATACCGTCAGAGGCGTCAAGACGAGGGAGAAACTCGTTGACGCTTTACTGGAAATCGTGTCTTCAGAGGGCATGCAGGCCGCTTCCGTGCGAAAAATCACAGGGAAGGCCGGCTGCAACGAAGCGATCCTGTATCAGCACTTCAAAAACAAGGACGAGATGCTGCGGGAGGTATTCGGCGAAATCATGGCCGAAATGGCTGACGAGAAGGAAGGCCTGGTCGAGGAACACCCCCACCTGGACGATGCCATTCGGCGTTGGGTGGAGACCACTTTCTCCTACTACGACCGTAATTCCGATGCCTTTGCCTACGTCCTGCTCGCATCACCTCCCGTGGTTCGCAGCCCAAGCCCCTTGTACGGGCGCATGACCAAGCTGTTCGTCGAACTGCTCGACAGCACGGAACCCCCTGCCGGCAAACGCCTTCGACGTCAGCCCGTGGTGATGAACATGTTCCGAGGACTGCTTCTTGGTGTCCCACGGTCGATCCACTTCGGATCGATGGAAGGCCCCGCCTCCAACTACATCGACATCGTCTCGGATGCGATTCTCAGGCTGATCCTGGTTGTAGATGACGGACGACCAGATGACGATTGATGATTGCACCGAGAGCAGCAGGGACACCCAGAACCAATGACAACCCATGATTTCGACCTTGTCGTTCTCGGCAGCGGACCCGCCGGCCAACGTGCCGCCATTCAAGCGGCCAAGATCGGTCGACGCGTTGCGCTCGTCGAACGCATGCCATCCCTTGGCGGCGTCTGCATCCTCACCGGCACCATTCCATCGAAGACCTTTCGCGAAGCCGTGCTGGCAACCGTCGGATCCGATGCCTTCGGACTGACATCCGAGAGCACGCCCAGGCCCTCGATGAGCGATGTGCTCTCTCGGGTCCAGGAAGTGATGATCAGCGAGACCAGGGTCATCAAGAACCAACTCCTGCGCAACAACGTCGAGATCATCCAGGGAAGCGGCCGCTTCTCGGGCACGCATGAAATCTCGGTGCTGGGACGCAAGGGCACCCAGACCCTGACCGCGGACAACATCCTGATCTCGGTCGGCACGAGACCCGCGGACCCGCCGGACATTCCCGTGGACGGAACGGTCATCCTCACTTCGGACGAGATCCTCGCCATGGAGAAGATCCCATCATCCATGGCCATCGTCGGAGGAGGCGTGATCGGGCTTGAATATGCCTCGATGTTCGCCCGGCTCGGGGTCGAGGTGCACGTGGTCGACCGCCACCATCGCCTGCTCGAGTTCGTCGACCACGAGATCGTCGACGAACTGATCTCCCAGATGCGCAACAACGGCATACGGATCCACCTCGACGATTCCATCAAACATACGCAGGTCATCGGCGGCGATTCACCGCATGCCGAGATCAAGCTCGATTCCGGTGAACAGATCCTGACGGAGACCGTCCTGTTCTCGATCGGTCGCATCGCCTCGACGGGAAGCCTGAACCTCAAGGCCATCGGGCTTGAACCCGGCCGACGCGGACTCCTCGAGGTCGACGAGAACTTTCGCACTGCGGTCCCCCATGTCTGGGCGGCAGGCGATGTGATCGGGTTTCCCGCACTCGCGGCGACCAGCAGCGAACAGGGAAGAATCGCTGCCTGCAGGATGTTCGGCATCGACACTCCGGACATGGGACAGTCCTACCCCTACGGGATCTACTCCATTCCGGAGATCTCCATGGTGGGAGCCACCGAGGAGAAGCTGAATCAGGCGGGCACGCCTTTCGAGGTCGGGCTCGCGCGTTACAGCGAGATCGCCCGCGGACAGATACTCGGAGACGACACCGGGCTCTTCAAGATGCTCTTCCACAAGGAGACCGGGCGCCTGCTCGGAGTGCACTGCATCGGAACCGGGGCGACCGAACTGGTCCACGTGGGGCAGGCCGTCCTGAAACTCGGAGGCGGAATCGACTATTTCCTCGAGACGGTGTTCAACTATCCGACCCTGGCCGAGTGCTACAAGGTCGCCGCCTACAACGCAGCGAACAAGATGGGGTATCACCACGTCACGGTGGAGTCGGCTGGTTCACTGGTTGATTTCGAAACCGATCCCGAGAACTGAGCGCATCCCGCAGGCAGATCGCCGGATGAACCGCCTCGCGCTCGAAGAGTTCGGTGACCTGATCCCGGCACGAGTTCCTCGCAGCCACCAGCTTTCCTTCACGTCTCCCATGCCGGCCACCCAGCGACTGCTCCGCGGTTCGCCTGGCCAGCTCGTGGTGCTCGCGACCGAAGCCGAAGGCCCCACCGTGGGAGGTCTCGAAAACCACAGTCCGGCGGCAGTGCCGGTGAACCAGGAGAACAACTGAATTCAGGCCGCAAAATGACAACGGTCGGGCAGATCATGCCCGACCGTGTCGAGTGCATCTTTCTAGCTCAGCTGTCTGCCGACGAACGGCCTTCGGGCTGCTCCGCCCCGCAAGACCTGCCGTGCCCCCGGCACGAGCCTTCAATGCGCTCTTCGCATGGAAGACCCTTTCGCGGTCAGGAAGAAGCACGCTAAACGGAGCCGGCCACGTCTTCAAGGATCATTCTCGGATGAGGCGAATTACCATGCAGGTTTCGATGAATCGACGTGGCTCATGACGATTCCAGGTCGAAAACCAGGGTCATCGGGGTCCACCAGGCGTTCCCCGAGGCCGCAGGCACCTGTTGTTGGTAGCTCCGCATGAGAGCATCCCATGCTCGGCAGCGTGGATCCTCGGCATACCCCTGGTAGTCGCGGTCGGGGTCGAAACCCTCGGGAGCCTCGAAGGCCATGAACAACCGCGTCCCACAGCGATAGATCCGCATTCTGGTGATGCCGATCGACCGAAGTCCGGACAGGACCTCCGGCCACACCTGTCGGTGATGCGCGTCGTATTCGGCTATTCGCACGGGATCGTCGACGAGATCGAGCGCCATGGCGAAGGAACGCATGAATGGTGCTCCAAGGGACCTGGATCGGGTATCGCGGACTACTTGGTTCCCTCGGGGCCACCATCATCGAGGTACTTGGCGACGATGGCTGCCTCGAGATCGACTTCGCAGACGTTGGCGATGGTGGCAAGCCATGCAAGGACATCCGCGAATTCCGAGGCGAGGGCCTCGGGATCGCCATCCCCTCGTTCGCGCTCGGCAAGAGCCGATGCAAGTTCCCCGAACTCCTCGGTGAGCCAGAGGAATGTCCCGGGAACCCCGCGAGCCGAATCGGTTGCGTGGTATCGATCACGTATGAGTTGCTGAAATTCTTTGAGGTGCATGATGGTCGACACCGTAGCAGCCAGTCGACGTTTCGGCGGAGCCCGCGGTCACATCGCCCCGAGGAATGCAGCCAGGCCGATCATCAAGGCACTGCAGAGACCCACCAGCATCAGTGCGACATAGGGATGCCTGCTGGTCCAGCTGCGCCGTTGCTGCTCGACGAGCTTGGGCGTACCGACGGATGTCGGGCATTGGGTTTCCATACCACGTCCCTTCCTTCCTGTTGCGACCTCCCGTCACCGAGGCTGGTGGTGGGAGGAGCTCTCTTCAACCGGAGGTACGCCACAAGCCGGGTGGAGTGTTCTCGAGGGTGCGCGAATCGAATGATCTTTGCAGCGAACACCCGTTCCACGAGCACCAAACACAGGTATTCCGGGCCGGATGCCACAGAAACATGCAGAAAGCTTGAGAGCAGGAGCATCTCGGGTCTGCGGGTCTGCTTGAAGCAGGCGTCTCGACCCATCGCTGATGCGGACCCGGATGATCGGATCGCCACGAACCCCGTCCGCAAACGCCCTCGGGAAGACTCGAACCTCCAACCTCTGCCTTCGGAGGGCAGCGCTCTATCCAATTGAGCTACGAGGGCATTGAGGACGGCGTGGTCCTGTGGAGAAGAGACTACGAACCCTCAACGGCCGACGCAACTCGCCGTGAAAGCGTATTGTGGGGAGTCCAGTCCCAGCAGGAAGGATTCGCATGACCACTCTTCAGTTTCGACCCGTGCAGATGCTCGCCGCATGCCTTGCCACGCTTTTCATGGTGAGCGGGTGTGGCCCTCTGCAGGCCTATCCGGGAACCGCCCTGCCCAGCTACAAGACCGCGATCCTCCAGATCAATCCCCCACAGGCCAACATCGGTTTCCAGTTGAACGCAGTCAACGATCGACCCTTCAGTGCAGAAGTGTCCGTGGCGATCCTCCCCGGCTCCACCAAGCTCACCCTCCAGGTCTGGCCGACCTCCTCGAACACCTTCCAGGAATCAGACCCCGCCTTCGCAGAGCACTATCAGCGAATCGACCAGAAGTACGCCCGCATGGCGACCATCTCCTTCAATGCGACCGCGGGAAGAACCTACGGACTGAGCGGCGAATTCAACCAGGGAAACACCCCCGGCGAATCGAGCTTCTCCATCAATGTCTTCGATACCGAGACCAAGGAAGTGGTCGCACGTTCCTCCAGCTCCGACATCCATCAGCAGGCGGACCAGAAGGTGAAGGCACTCGAGGAAAGTCGGAAGGAAGAATGGTCCCTGCAGGCAGGACCCGGCAGCTGATTCGAACGGACGCTGCCCAGTGAACGCATCACGACCACGCGCTGCCGTCGACCCTGACGCGACGCCGATTCCACCTCTGTTCATCCTGACCTTCCTCTTCTCCGTGGCGACCGCGGTGATGTGGAACGGACTCGGCTTCGTCGCCAAGAGTTCGTATGCCTTCCCGGAGTGGAAGACATCACTGCTGTTCGTCGTGAACGGGGTGATCTATGCGCTGGGTGCCTTTGGGTGCGGTCGGTTCCTGCGGGCGATTGCGGGCCACTCGACGCCACGTGGAATCCTCCTGGTCGTCCTGCTGATTCAGACTGCAGCCGCACCGTTGATGGGCATCTTCAGCGGCACCTGGGCGATCTGGACGGTCTCCATCATCTTCAGCCTCTGCTCCGCGGTTCTCTGGTCGACGGTCGAGAGCTACATGAGCGCCGGTCGCCACGGGCATTCAATGCGAACCGTGATCGGCTGGTGGAACCTGACCTGGATGAGTTCGAACGCCCTGGGTCTTGCGGCAATGGCCTTTTTCATGGCCGACGCCCAGGGAAGCCGGTGGTCGGTTGCCGCACTGGCACCGATCTGCCTGCTGGCAACGATCATGGTGTTCTGGTTGCCCAGATCTCCTGCGGCCCACGACAGCGAGAAGTCCGGCATCCCGTTGCGTGCCCGCTATCGCCCCATGCTGCAGACAAGTCGAATCATGCTGCCGATGAGCTACGTGCTGATCGGTGCACTGGGACCGATCATGCCGTATCGACTCGACCAACTCGAGATCGGCCTGAGCTGGGTGACACCACTGACGGCGACCTGGCTGGTGGCCCGGGTCGGCTGCGTGCTGCTCATGTCGAAGCTGCACTTCTGGCACGGTCGATGGGGCACCCTCGGTGCCGCCGCCCTGCTGATGGTCGGAGGCTTCGCGCTGGTGACCATGGGACCGGGCGTCGCATCGGTCCTGGCGGGACTGGCGCTGATCGGCATCGGACAGGGGCTGACCTACTACTCGGCGATCTACTACGTGCTTGCACTCGGCAATGCCGCGGTCGATGCTGCCGGCACGCACGAGGGACTGATCGGAGTCGGCTACGCAGCCGGACCCGCCGCGGTGCTCATCGGGATCCTGATGGGTGGCGATTCGACGGTCGCCTGGGTCGTGATGGCCCTGGTGGTGATCGTCGCGTGGCCGGCAGTCTCACCGTGGTGGACGACCCGGGGTCGCTTGTCGGACTGAACCGAACACCATGCTCAACGAAAGACCCCGAGTTCGAAGTGAAGGGCATCATCAAGCTCGGGATAGTCGTACCTGAATTCAAGTTCCTGCAGTCGCGACGGCTTGACGAAGGCGCCATCGAGCAGGGCCTCCTGACCCATCCGACCAAAGAGCGTGCGAACCACGGGCGCCGGCATCGGGATGAACGCCGGCCGCCGCAGCACCCGCCCCATCGTGCGCATGAAACCACGGTTGTCGATCGGCTTCGGGCTCACCGCATTGATCGGGCCCTGGTAACGATCGTCCAGGACCGCCCGTTGGATGACGGCAAGCAGGTCATCCAGCGCGATCCAGCCCATCCCCTGCCGGCCCGAGCCGACCGGTCCGCCGAAACCCGTGAGCACGACGGGGCGAAGCTTCTTGACCGCACCACCCCCGCTCGCCACCACGACACCGATGCGCAGGTTGACCACGCGTGCACCCGCGGCGCGTGCCGGTTCGGCTGCCGCCTCCCAGTCCACGCAGGTGCTCGCGAGGAAACCGGTGCCGGGGTCGGATCGCTCATCGACGACATCATCGGAACGGTTGCCGTAGTACCCCACCGCCGAGGCACAGATCATCACCGGCGCTGATGCACCTCGAGCGGCGACGGCCTCCGCAAGCAGGCGTGTCGAATCGACCCGACTGTCACGAATCAGTTTCATCCGTGCCTGAGACCAGCGCTTCTCGGCAACGCCGGCACCGGCAAGATGGATCACCGCATCGACGCCTTCCAGAGCAGCGTGGTCGATCGTCCCGGCCTGCGGATCCCAGGCGTATTCGGATGCAGCAGGGTCCGGCGTCCGTCGCACCAGGCGCCGGACGTCCCATCCGCCGGTCGCCAGGAAGGCGCACAAGGCGCGCCCCACCAGCCCGGAGGACCCGGTGATCAGCACACGACGGCTGTTCCAGCCGGTCTCATGGTGCCTTCCCAGATCGTTGGTGGTCCGTTGATGTCGCCAGTTGAAGGTCCGTATCAAGCCCGCTTCGAGGATCCGGGTCCCCAACACGCTCAGGGGCCAGGGCTCCTTGAACTGGTAGGTGACGGAGTCCTCGAGCCGAGAGGTGTCACCCTCCCGCTCGAGCAGTTGGTGGTGATGGCTCCAGATTCGAAAAGGCCCGGATTCCTGGACATCGAAGAAACCGCCTTCAGAGACATTCTCGATGAGTGAACGCCAGAGTTTTCGTCGAAACGGCGGAATGGGAACGTCCAGTTCCACGCGTGCACCATCCTCGAGTCGGGGAGGCAGGGTCACCACGCGAACGCCGGACCAGGCCGGCACGAGGCGAAGGAGTGCGGTGGATTGAAGGTGCCAGCGAGCGAGTTCCGATCGCGGTTGCTCGAACGAGGTCGAACGGACGAATGTTCCCATCGGGGAAAAGTACCACGTCAGGAAGGATCCGTGGTCGGAACCTATACTGATTGGACATGGTGCAACAGGAATCACCGAGAACCCGACGCTACATGGACAATGCGGCGACGAGCTTCCCCAAGCCCCGGGAGGTCTCTGACGCGATGGTCGCCTATGCCCGGGAACTCGGAGCCAGTCCGGGGCGAGGCGCCTACCGCGAAGTCACCGAAACCGCGAAGATCCTTCAACGTTGTCGCGAACGTTTGTCTGAACTGCTCGGCGGTCCGGCTGCAGATCATGTCATCTTCACCCTGAACACGACCGACGCACTCTCCATGGCGATCAACGGCATCGTGACCACGAGGCTGCTCAATGGCCGGCGAGCTCACCTGATCACCACCGACCTCGACCACAATTCGGTCCTCAGGCCCTTCAAGCTGCTCGAGGAGCGATATCAGGAGCAGGTGACGGTCTCACGGATGGCATGCGACCCGGAGTCGGGCATGGTCGATCCGGAAGACATCAAACAGGCCCTCGAACCCGACACCGCACTCGTCGCGGTCGCCCACGGCAGCAATGCCACCGGCACCCTGCAACCCGTCGAGGCGATCGGTGCGATCTGTCGCGATGCAGACGTGCCCTTCCTGGTGGACGCCGCGCAGACCGCCGGACATCGCCCGATCGACATGAAGCGGATGCAGATCGACCTCCTCGCCGTCCCCGGCCACAAGGGACTCCTCGGCCCGCTGGGAACGGGAGCCCTGCTCATGGAACAGGGCATGGAGGAGCTGGTCGCTCCGACCCGAGTTGGTGGCACGGGAAACCTGAGCGAATCCGACAGCCATCCCGACACGATGCCGGAGCGATACGAGGCGGGTTCCCACAACGCCATCGGACTGGTCGGCCTGGATGCCGCACTCGGCTGGATCCTCGACCGATCCGTCGACCGCCTGGCAAGCCATGAGATCGAACTCTCGGAACTGATGCTCGAAGGACTCCTGGACATGCCCGGCATCAGGCTCCTGGGCCCCACGCGGATCGAGGACCGATGCAGCGTCTTCACCTTCGTGCACCGTGATCTCGAAGCGTCGGAAGTCGCGCGCGAACTCGAGACCCAGCACGGAATCCTCTGCCGGAGCGGGCTTCACTGCGCACCCTTTGCCCATCAGACCTTCGGGACCGACCCCATCACCGCCGGTTCGGACGGACGTGAACCGGGCGCATGCCGCATCAGCCTTGGTCCCTTTCTCGGCCGAGAGGACATCGAGTTCACGCTGAATGCCATCCGCGCGCTCGACCAGCGAACAGCACTTGTTGCGAATCAAGGAGCCACGAGCCCATGAGCGACAACCAGGCGATCATCCAGAACCGACTGTCCCGTGCCTGCGACGCCCTTGATGCCCTGCGCTCGAACCCGGCATCGCTGATCAGGATCGCGGACATCATCTGCGATGCACTTGAAGACAACGGCACCGTGCTGACCTGCGGCAACGGCGGCTCCGCGGCCGAAGCGCTGCACCTTTCGGAGGAACTGATCGGCCGCTTCCAGGAAGATCGTCCACCCCACCGATCGATCTGCCTGAATGCCGACCCCACCGCACTCACCTGCATTGCCAACGACTACGGGTTCGAGGCGGTGTTCTCGCGTCAGTGCCAGGCACTCGCCGGCCCGAATGACGTACTGGTCGTCTTCTCGACCTCGGGCAACAGCGCCAACGTGGTCCAGGCCCTTCAAGTCGCGCGCAGCCGCGGAACGACGACCATCGGTCTGCTCGGAGCCGACGGCGGCGAGGCATCAGCCTTCTGTGACCACGTCCTTCTCGCACCAGGTGAGGACTCCGCAGCGATCCAGGAATGTCACCAGGTCGCCCTGCATGCGATCTGCAACTGCCTGGAACCCCGACAGTAGACGCCATGAAGACACGAAACACGACGCACGTTCGAAGAGGTACCCACGCATGAGCGACGTTTCCGCCGCCGAAGGCAATAAATCCGATACAAGCGGATGCTCGGCCACCTGCATGATCGGCATGCTGCTCTGCAGGCTCATCGTTCCAGCGTGGCTGCTTGCCGGCGCGATCTTCAAGCTCGCCGAGCTGAACCCCAACCTGCTTCCGCCACCGGTCCTGGACACCTCCAACTGGATCGGCGCCGCCCTCGGCCAGGACCCGGTGAGCTGGCTTGGGTTCTCCATGCGCTGGATCATCGGTGCCGAGATCATGCTTGCCGGGATCATGTTCTTCGTGCCCGGCCTCGCCCGAAAGATCGCGATCGCGGTACTGGCCCTCTTCGTGATCATCCTGCTCACGTTGATGTTCCAGGGCTATGACCCGGACAAGGGACTGACCAGCCTCCTCAGTGGACAATGCGGCTGCTTCGGAAGTGCCGGCCCTCCCCCTTCCGTGATGCTGCTGATCGACGGCCTGCTTCTCGTGGGTGTCCTGGTCTTCTCTCCAGGACGATCAAGTCGAAAGGGTGGCGCCGCTCGGCTCGCGATCATCCTCTCCGCGATCGTCGGATATGCGATTGCCTTCTCCGTTCCTGATCGAGTCGTCATCAACCAAGTTGGCGAGACCAACGCCACCGATACCCAGGAAGTCATGCTCGACGAGCAAGGTTGGCCACTTCCACCTGCGCAGATGGATGGGTACTACTTCCCACAGTTCGCCGAATGGCCGGGCAAGCGACTGTCGAGCATTCCCTTCGCCCAGCTCCTGCCCCGTCCCCTTCCCGCTGACTTCAACAAGGGTGACTGGCTCGTCATCTACTACCGAGCGGACTGCGAACATTGCCAGGAGATGTTCCTGATCTATCTCTCCGATCCGGTGCTGGAGACTCCCACCCTCGCGGTGGGCATACCCGACTATGTCCCGGAAGCTGCGCTTGAATTCCTCTGTGACGGCTGCGAAGTGACCGAGTTGCCCGGTGTTCCGCCGGAGTACGTCGTCCAGACCCCCGTGATCGTGAGGATGCGCGACGGCATCGTGACCGCCGTGGCAGACGGTTCAGCCGATGAAGAGACCGTCGAGGCCTGCATCTACGGCACCAACGACGAACAGGGCTCGGCAGGCGAATGACCAGACGAACCCTCATCGCCGCCGTGCTCGTGCCTGCCTTCCTGCTGGCCTTGATCGTTCTCCAGCTCTCCATCGGGGGCAATTCGCTTCCCAACTGGATCTCTTCCATCACCATCAGGCAGGGTCACGACCCGATGACCTACCTCAGGGTCATCATGATCATCGAGCTGTCTTGCGCCATGCTCTGTTTCATCCTTGGAAGACGGGCCGTACCAGTCGCCTGGATCGCCCTGCTCCTGATCTGCTTCACGGCCATAGCCGAAGTCTCCGCCATGTGGAGCAGAAGTGAGTTCTCCGATCTCGTGGCCCCCCTGTGCGTGATCGCGATCAGCCTCGGCCTTGGCATCATGCTTGCCGGAACATCGCGACCCGAGGAAGACGCCCGACCCACCAGGGTCATCAGGTGGGTGACGTTCTGCGTCCTCGGACTCATCGGCGTCTCCGTGATCATCAACGTGCCCCTGGCGCCCCGCACCTTCGCGGAGGGCCGGAGGCTCGAGCCTCCGATGCCGAACCCGGGCGCAGGCGTCGCGATACACACCCTTGATGTGAATACCTGGGAAGGACTCCGGATCGACGAGATCAACCTGTCGACCTTCATGCCGGATCTCCCGGTCCTGACCGCCGAGGGTCGCATGATCCTGGTGCTCTACAACATCGGTTGTGGCGACTGCCATGATTTCTTCGAAGTGCACTTCTCCGAGGGCTACCACCTCCCGGTCATCGCGATCAAGATTCCAAACGCCGATGGGGCGGTCCTGTCCACGAGCGCTCGCACGGATGACGTGATCTGTCCAACCTGCACCTTCACCAGCCTCCCCCAGGGCCCCCTGTGGCTGGTCCGTCCACCAGTGGTGATGCTGGTCGAGGATGGGCGTATTCTCTGCATAGAGGACGAGTTGCACGAACGATGCCTTGATGACGCCTGAAACCGGCGGGACATGACTCGTCGAAGATGTCCCAAAGTGATCCAGTTGGGACGTGCACGAGACCACCATTCTGCGAAGATACCTGTCGCGACAGACACCTGAAGGAATGAACCCATGATCGATGTCTTCTTCGGTGACAATGCACTCTGGTTTTCAGCCGTAGCCCTTGCCGGCACCGGCATCTTCGCCCTCCGTCTGCTGTTGATGATGGTCGGCGTGGGCGACATCGACGGCGGGGACTTCGAAGTCGGAGCCGAGGGCGACACCTCGATCGGTCTGCTCTCGATCAACGGCATTGCCGGAATCCTGATGGGCTTTGGCTACGGCGCACTCATCTCCTACCGATCGATCGGCTGGGACTTCCTTCCCTCGATCGGAGTTGGCGTGGTCTGCGGCCTCGCGGTCGGATGGGTCATTGCCATGATGTTTCATTCGATGCACAAGCTCGAGACCAGCGGCAACATCGATTCGACGGATGCAGTCGGGAAGAGTGCAGCCGTCTACACCGCCATTCCTGAAGACCCCAATCACAGAGGTCGTGTCAGGGTGATCATCGACGGGCGAATGCGCTACTACCCGGCTCGAAGCGAATCCGGTGGTTTCCCGAGAGGGTCACAGGTCAACATTCGAGCGATGGACGACGACCGGACTGCCCTGGTCGAATCCAAACAAAACGAAGGTTCTGAATGATGGTTGGAGAACACATGACGCGATTAGACGACCTCATGCTCACCCTGGCTTCGAACGCAGACCCGGCGACATGGATCCCGGTCATCGCCGGCCTGTTTGCTCTGTTGCTCGTCGGCCTGTTCGCGCTGATCTTCTTCCTGAAACAGTACCGACGGTGCCCGTCCAACCGGATCCTGGTGGTCTACGGAAAGGTCAGCGGGCAGCGAGCCGCCAAATGCCTCCACGGTGGTGGTGCATTCGTGTGGCCGATCATCCAGAGCTATGCCTACATCGGGCTGGAACCGCTCGTCATCGACATCCCGCTCCAGGGTGCACTCTCGCTGAACAACATCCGCGTGAACGTCCCATCGACCTTCACCGTCGGAATCTCGACCGATTCAGTCCTGATGCAGAACGCGGCCGAACGCCTGCTGATGATGAACGAGGATTCGATCCGCGAGCAGGCGCAGGACATCATCCTCGGCCAGCTTCGCCTGGTCATCGCCACCCTGTCGATCGAGGAGATCAACAAGGACCGCGAGAAGTTCATGGCGTTGATCAACGAGAACGTGGCGGAGGAGATCAACAAGATCGGCCTCGAGCTGATCAACGTGAACATCAGGGACATCACTGACGAGAGCAACTACATCGAGGCGATCGGCAAGCGAGCCGCCGCGGAAGCGATCAACCGTGCAAAGGTCGAGGTCGCCCAGCAGGAACGCGACGGTTCGATCGGTGAAGCCGCGGCGCTGCGCGAACGCGATGTTCGCGTCGCCGAGGAACAGTCCAAGTCCGAACAGGGACGCAAGGACGCCGAACGTGCCCAGCGAATCACCGTCGCCGGGCTCGAATCAAAGGCAATCACCGGCGAAGTCGAGTCCAAGCGTGACTACGAAATCGCGTCCGCGGAACGAAGCGCGGAAACCGTTGCCGCACGCAAGCAAGCCGAACAGGAACAACGCGTCCAGGTCGCGAAGGCCGAATCACTCGCCATCGAAGGGGAGAACAGCTCCAACGCCGAGATCGCCGAGTCCAACGCACGCCTGGCCGAAGTACGTGCGCATGCACGACAACGCGCCGAAATCGCCGCTGCCGAAGCACAACGCGACATCCTCAACAAGGAACGCGAAGAGGAGATCGCACGGCTCAGCAAGGAGATCATCGCTCCCCAGGAGATCGCGAAGCAGCAGATCGAGATCGCAGCCGAAGCCGAGGCCGAGAAAGTCCGCCGAGAAGCCTCTGGTGAAGCGGATGCGATCCTGGCCCGCTACAACGCGGAAGCCGAAGGCATCCAGAAGGTGCTCGAGGCAAAGGCAATGGGATATGCCGAACTGGTCAAGAGCTGTGGATCACAACCCCACCTCGCGCCGACGCTCCTGCTGGTCGAGCAGCTGCCCGAACTGGTGAAGGAGCAGGTCCGAGCGATCAGCAACCTCCAGATCGACAAGATCACCGTCTGGGAAGGCGGGCGAGGCGAAAACGGGCGGAATGCCACCAGCAACTTCCTCTCCGGAATGATTGGATCCCTGCCACAGGTGCATGAGCTTGCAGAGCAGGCAGGCATCGACCTGCCCGACGTGCTGGGCAGGATTCGAAGCGACGAGAAGATCGTCCAGCCTGCGGAAGAGACACCTGAAGTGGCGACCGAGGAACCTCAAACCCCCACGGAGTGAGCACGCCTCGAGAGTCGGAGCTTCGCAGAATCGACCTCGATGATCCATCGGCCGGGCAGTTCGAATCGTCGTGGATGAACCGCATCTCCCGTCGTGGCGCAGGCGATCTCCAGGAGTCTGGCGGCGGGCAGTGAATCCTTCAGTTCCGGGGCTTCAGAGGTGACCGCACGACGAATGCCGGCGGCCACGAGATCGGGGTCGACCCCACGAAGCTCCGAGCGAGACCATGACCGGGTGCCCACCGACCCGAACAACACCTCGAGTTGCTTTTCCAGTGCGATGACCGCTGCGCCCGCCCGATCAGCCGCAGCCGAAGCACGCAGTGCAGCCCCCGGCCAACGTGTCTCCAGGACGTCAAGGACCCCGGACCTCAGCAATCCGCGTGCAGTGTCGAGCCGTTCGTTGGTCGGATCAAGGACATGCGGCACGGAAAGACGCAGACAGAGCTCGATCAGCTCGGCGCGTGAGCTTCCCAGGAGAGGACGCACGAGCCTGGTGCAACCGAGCGGACGTGACCAGCGAGGCGACGAGAGTCCGCGAACCCCGCTCCCTCGACACAGTGCCTGCAGGATCGACTCGAGCCGGTCTTCGGCATGATGCGCGACGGCCACGGCACCGAACCCCCCTTCGCTGGCTCGGGATTCAAGCGCAAGGTATCTGGCGTCTCGAGCTCGGCGCGAGAGATCCGGCGCATCGGCATCGAGTTCCACTTGAACGACCGAACACCGCACATCAAGCGCTCGGCATGTTTCAACCACGTGCTCGGCCTCCCGGCCGGAAGCCTGCCTGAGTCCATGATCGACATGAAGCACTTCAGGACGCGCGCACGGCGGCGAGGATCGTTCGGACAGGGCAAGAAGCAACATCAGCAGGGCCGTGGAATCCGGCCCACCGCTGAAGCCCACCAGCAGACGCGTACCGACGGCAACCCCGCAACGCAGTGACAACGCCTGGGCAACGGTGGCTGCCAGTGGATCACGTCCTGCTTGTAACAGCGCACGGGTCGCATCAAGCTGATGATCGACGACGGTCATCGAGCGGGTTCACCGGAAATCGCCGGTTGCAGGCGCACCAGCGCGTCAACCGCATTGCGGTCGGGAACCGTGATCGACCATTCGATCGACGAGAAGCTCTCGAGAGCCCCGGACAGTGACTTGATACCGGTCGCGAACTCGGATGCCCGCTCGTTTCCGGCGAAGACTCCATCCATGGACAACCATGAAACGAGGTGCTGGACCGCTCGATCCGCATCAAGCCTGCCTGCATGCGAAGCCGCAAGGCAGCTCACATCACCACTGCTTCCTTCGAGGCTTGCGGCAACGGCTTCAGCCAGTTCGGGGGTGGTGGCGTACAGCTGCCAGCAGCTGTCTCCACCAGTCTGGCACCAATTGACACTGACACAACGGGCGAGTGGATGCCCCTCGAGGGCAGCGTCGAAGAGAGCACGCGTGAAGATCGTCCTCGTACCCTCCTCGGGGAATGAATCGGGCTTTGGCAGGTGCTGGAGTCCAGCCCGACCTCCGAGACGGTTCCTCAGGTTGTTCAAGGAGGCCAGGACCTTCAGGTCCTGACGACGCGAGGATGCACCGGGGCCATCCACTTCGATGGCCACCGCCAACGCCGGCATGCGCAGATCATCGGGAAGGTCAGGATCCCGGGGGGCTTCGGAGACCACCACGAGGCGACGAGAGCGACGCTCGTCAGGGAGCTCGGGATCGGCAAGGTACGGAAGAAGTCGAAAGATCACGTCTTCGCCGGGAATGATGTCGGCATCAGAATGCTCTACGACCGCGACGATCACGTCTTCAGGAAGTCGTTCGAGCACCTCGATGTCGAGCCTGCGCTTCACGCCGGGCGGAACAAGCGGACCGTCCTTGAAACGACCGCGGTACTCGATCTCGAGCGTTTCATGATCGCGTCTGGCCGCAAGACACGAGTTGCCACCGAGTGGTTCATCATGGGTGAAGGTGACTATGAGTGGAGCATTCGGATCGACCGCATTCCGGGCCGAACGACGCCTGCCGCCGACTCCGGAGGAGATTCCCTTGACTGCAAGTTCCCGGAGTTCCCCCGGGGGCTCCGAACAGAGGAGCAATCCGCCATTCAACTCGACGACCGAGATGCCAAGATCCGGCACCACCAGCCCACCGAGACCTCGCACCGGCGACAACTGCTGGAGCACCTTTCGAATCTCGTCTTGATGCGTTCGAGACGGTTCGATCCAGACGACCCATTCGATTTCATCGGAGTCTTCAGTCGTGCGTGCACCGATCGAACTTCCCGAGAGCAGGCATTCGTGCAGGATGCCGGGAACGCGCAACGAAGGCTCGGCAAGAAGTCGGGCCACCTCCCCACCGCCGATCAGACTCATCATGTCGATCAGTGCATGGTCGAAACCCTGGTTCTCCAGCAGAGGCGCGGCTGAATCCATCTCGATGACACAGTCACAGTGCGCAGCGGGGAACCCCGCAGGCATGTCCGCACGGACCACTTCGACAGGAATCTCCTGAGCCAGGACGACGAGGCCGGTCAAAATGAAGAGCTTGAACGCACCCATGCGGGCATCTCCCTACCGGAAGCATACGTTCAAGAGCCGGCGAAGCTGCGCATTGTGGATTCAGGAACAAGGAAAAGCCGCGAACGGGGCCGATTCCTCGAGGAGTGGGATGTACTCACCGCCCTGGCTGGGGCCGTGGAGATGCTCAGGATCGATGATGGCATCACGGCCGGCGGTCTCGCAGGTCTCGGTGTTGTCCAGCAGCCTTTCAAGTTCCTCGATCGGAGCCAGGAGTCCCGTGAAGATCTGGGCTCGCCCGGTGCTCATCGAGTCGTTGGGAAGAACCAACTCCTCGGCACCCGACCCGACAAGGGAGATGCGTTCATGAAGCCCCGCGGCAAGAGCGACCAGGAGCGCGAATGAGAACATCGTGCCGTGGATCATGCGATTGCGACGCCTGGAACTTCGAGCCTTCGCTGGAGACACCCGTTCGAAACCAAGCCGATGCATGACCGCGTGGGTCACGTCGGGGGCATCGTACTCATGATCACCAGGTCGAGGCAGAGTCATGCGGCATCTCCGAGGAGTTCGGCGACGCGTGATCTCTTCTGCGAATCGGACTTGATCCATTCTCGCATGCGACCACGAGCACGATGCAGGTGACTCTTGATCGTTCCCGCAGGCATGCCCAGCAGATCCGAGATCTCTGCAACAGCATGGTCATTGTGGTGGTAGAGCAGCACGATCTCGCGCTGGATGGGCGAAAGCACTTCCATGGCCTCATCAAGGAGCTCGGAGACCTGCGCCTGGCTTTCTCGCGCCTGCACCAGCTCGTCCTGGCCATCGAGTGGTGACTCCCACGACTCGACCCATTCACTTTCGCTGAGTGGCCTGTTCTTCTGGAGCGCGTTCAAGAGGAGTCGTCGGCCGATGGTGAACAACCACGTGCTGAATCGATATCGCTCGTCGAATCGCTCGATGTTCCGCAGGACGCGGACGAAGGCCTCCTGGACCATGTCCTCGCACAGCTCTCGCTTGCCGCAGATCCGAAAGAGAAAGCCGAAGAGTCGACCCTGGTGTTCATGGATGAGCTCGGTGAAAGCGGCAGCTTCGCCGAGTTTCGCACGCCGAATCAGTCTCTGTTCCAACACCTGTTCCATCGGACCTCTCCAGCGTGACCACTCGGATCGACCACGCGATTTCATGGCGCCAGTGCCCCGGGCTCCAGTGAACAATGCTCGACTGGAGACCCCGGACGGGGATCGCCAGCTGTTTATACGTACCCGGTACATCCGGGTTGCATGACCAGATAACGAAAAAGGCGACCCGGCATTGCCGGGTCGCCCTGAATGAATCGAATTTCGTGCGTCATGCCAGCTCAGGCGGCCTTGCGAGAGGTCCTTCGTGATCGTCCGACCGTTCGCTGTTCATCCGAGGCCCGATGACTGGGGTCGGATTCAAGCACCTCGAGCAGTTCGCTGGGCGAGGTGGCCCAGAGATCGGCGCCGATCTCCTCGGCAAGCCCCGGTGCGCGGTTGAAGACCCCACCACCGACCGCCAGCTGGGTGTCCGGACAGGCACCGATTTCACGGATGGTGTCGAAGAGCTGACGGATTTCAGGGCAGTCACTCGGTGCCGCCGCGAAGAGCAGCAGGATGTCGGGTTCGTGCTGACCGACTTCGGCGAGGATCTCGTCGTTGGCGATGCCGCCACCGGCGAAGAGGATTTCGTAGCCGTCGGCCTCGGCCAGGTCTGCAACCAGCTGTGCTGAGAGTTCATCGCCTTCAGCGGGACCACAGAAGATGCAGATCTTCCGGTTGCGGGAGGCCTTTCGCTTGTAACCGGCCTGCGCCTGGTCAACGAGCGAACGAAGCAGTCGGGTCGCATATCGATGAGCAAGGGTCGTCATCTGGTCGTTGCGGAAGAGCGTGTCGACCATTTCCATCAGAGGCCAGTAGACGGACATGGTGAGCTCCTCATGGGAAACGCCCTCTTCAAGGACGGCATTCACCATGTTTCGTGCAGCATCTCGTTCGCCAGAGATCAGCATGTGGAAGAGCTTCTCGATTACGACGTCCTGATTCATTCCGTTGCTCCGGATCGGACCGGCCTTTCATGTCTCCATCATGAGAAAGGCTGGTGATTGATGTTCTCGACAAAGCGGTTCCGACCGCTCAAGTGATCCAGACGCCTCCATGCGTCCGGGGAGACAATCCATCGACCCTTCATCGCATTCGAAAGCAGTGAGGTTCATCACAGGTATTTTCAGTGTTTTCGGACCTGCAACGAGACGCCATGGCCCCTGAGAGGCCATTTCTGCCGGTTGTAGCGATGATGAAGGTCCGATACTGCAGGATCGGGTCGAGACCTATGAGGCCAGGTAGGCCACACACACTCCGAATGTCAGGGCATGTTGCTGAATTCTTTCGAATCCCGCTTCACGGATCGCTCGCTCGAGATCCGCGCGAGGAAGAAAGGTCTCGATCGAGCGCGGGAGGTATCTATAGGCTCCGGAGCGATCCCCGGAGACGATCGTCGCGGTGACGGGCATCACGCGACGACAATAGAAGTTGTTGAGCAACCGAATCAGGGGATTCGCCGGTTCACTGAATTCAAGGATCAGGAGACGACCACCAGGCTTGAGGATCCTGCGGAATTCAGCCAGCGCCTTCGCGGGATCATTGACGTTGCGAATGCCGAAGGCGATCGACAGGACGTCTGCGCTGTCCGTGGGCAGATCGAGGTCCGTGGCGTCACCATGCCTGTATTCCAGCTCAGCACGCCCCGCCTTGTGAGCACGACTGCGGGCGACGTCCAACATCTCGGGAGTGAAATCGACCCCGATCACCTTGGAGACCCCGGCATCATGGAAGGCTTCGGAAAGGTCGCCAGTTCCACAGGCCACGTCGACCACCACCGAATCAGGCCCCGGTCGGGCCAGGCGAACGCCCCGGCGTCGCCATCTCTGGTCCTGCCCGAACGAGTGCAGGCGATTGTTCAGGTCGTAGCTGGGCGCGATCGCCCCGAACATGCGCCGTACTCGGTCGGCCTTGTCGGAGAGTTCATGGGGATCCTGGTCCAACTGTTGGCTGGACCAGGCCGGCTCTTCGGTCTGGACATCGGGTGGCGTGGGCGTCGTGGGGTCTGGCATGGGCGAAGCAGTATAGGCCCCAGGCTCCTGAAGGCCCGTTACCCCCCCCAATGAGCCTGAATCGAGCAATTGTCGAGTTTTCAGCGCAGCAGGCCGATAACAGGAGTGAAAGATTCGCCCATTGAAGTGGTGCAACCTACAGTTCAGACCACTACGATGCCCGATCGACAACTGCCGGCGAGCCAGGTCTCAAAGACCACTCTCACCGGAACTCGGATACACCGCATGACCGTAGACCTGAACACGCGAACCTGGACCTCCACCACTCAACTTGGAGAAGAGGCCGCAAACAGACTCCGCCTGTCGCAAGCCGACCACTGGCTGCGCACCGATCACGGGGTTGACGCCCTGCTGTCGGACATGCAGTGCGTCGATGTCGCCCTCGTGCACGGCTTCCGAAGCGCGATGCTCGGCGCACACATCCCCAGCGAACACATCGCCGAGCTGATCTCCAGCCATCCCAACTCGATTGTCGGCATCGCCGGAATCGACCCACTGGCCACAGGATCGCAGAACGAGATCCACCGAATCATCGAGATGGGCCTTTCGGGCATCACGATCTCGCCTTCCATGCAGGGCCTCCACCCCACGCACTCGGCAGCCATGAGGGTCTACGAGACCTGCGAGGAACGCGGACTGCCCGTCCTGGTCTCTCGCCCCGAGATTCCGCTGGCAAGCAGCGTGATGGAATTCGACCGCCCCGGAAACTGGGACGAAGTGGCCCGGAACTTCCCCGACCTGAAGATCGTCATCGGCGGCCTCGGCTTTCCCTGGATCGACGAGACCATGGCCCTGCTCCAGAAGCACGAGAACCTGTTCAGTGACCTGTCGATCGTGGTCTCGAGACCATGGCAGGTGAGAACCGCACTCCTCAACGCCCAAGCGCTGGGCGTCCTGGACAAGCTGCTCTTCGCTTCAGGCTGGCCGGCCACCACCCCGGCACATGCGATCGAGACCCTGTACTCGCTCAACACGTTCAACCAGGGCAACGCCCAGCCGTCCGTGCCACGCTCGGAGATCAGGAAGATCATCGAACGCGACTCACTGTCGGTGCTTGGCATCGATCGCACACCCGGCGTTGCCATGCCGAACGAGCCGGACACATCCAAGTTCAAGAGCGTTCGTGCAGACGAAGAGTCAAACCAGGCGCTTCCCATCGACTAGGCCCCTGCCGCCCCGAGCAATTGATGAAGGTCTCTCCGATTCCGGTGCCAGCCCCCATTCAAGCCCACATGTTTCGCCCCCTGCTCTGCGCGGCGTTGTTCACCTGCATGCTGCTTCAGGCGTCCTGCGTGAGCAATCACGCCAATGGCCAGGTGGAGATGATCTCCAAGGCGGAGAATCCCGTCCGAGTGGACATGCGGTTCGAACACGGGTCCTATTCAGTCGAACCATCGGACACCTCCTTCTACCTCAGCAACCTGACGCTTGAGGAGCTCCTCAAGGAACCGGTGGAGGACGCCCAGATCCTGCACGCCCAGCTCCTGTGGTCACCCAAACCGGGCGCGACACCGGTGGACCCCACTGCAACGAACCTGACTCTCAGGCTGGCAATCTTCGTGGACGGCGAAATGGGCATCTACGGAGGCGCCGGATTCGCATGGCCCTCGGGATCGATCGGCGAAGGGCCGGTCGAGCTGGAGATCGTCGGCTCGACCCTGACGCTCCTGCAGTCGACGGATGGATTCAGGGATCTGCTCAGTCCGGTGCTGCTGGTCGGTCAGATCGGTGCACCCCTGGACCCGGTCCGCACGCTTCGCATCAGGCAGGCCGCGAGCCAGCTCGTGACCGATCGCCTCGGACGAACCCAATGGGTTCACGAGCCACTCAGCTCTTTCGAGGAGCAAGTTGCTCTTCGAGCTGATCCATGAAGTCGTGAAGCTCCTGATCGAATTCGAACCCCTCGTGGGCGAGATCCGCGCGAACCAGGTGCCATGAACCGTCCGGAAGAGGCAGTCGCATCATGGCGTGCATCAGGAACGGCGTCACCGGCGTCTCGTCTCCGTAGAGTTCATCACCAGCCACCGCAGCCTTGTAGGACTGCATCATGGCGCGGATCTGGTGGAAACGACCCGTTTCAAGGTCGATGACCACATCCATCAGCTGGTGATCTCCGGGCACGTCGGCAATGGCGAGGATCTCCATCCGCGACGTCTTGCCGCCGGACTGGACGACCTTCGCACTGCGCCCGGTCCGTCGCAGGAAGAGCTTCTTGCGCCCCAGCAACTTGAACGCATGCGTCGGTCGTCGGGTGCGCGCGACGTAGATCTTGGTCCAGAGTCCATCTCGGATCGACTCGTTGTGAAACCGAAGCGACTCGTAGTCGAGTGCCGCCACCAGCAAGCCACCGGTCATTCGATCCAGTCGATGCGGCAGCTCGGCATCGGGGTATCCGTTGCGTCGCAGGCGCTCGATGATCGAGACACCCGCCTCGTCGACACGCATCTGGGTGGAGACCCCCAGGGGCTTCTGGATCAGAAGCGTGCCGGCACGTTCCAGCATGATTTCCGGGAGACCGGTCTGAACAGCATCATTGGTCATCGATCAAGTCCATCTCGAATACGGATCATCTGTCGGGCAACGGGTGCCAGGGGCTCGGGTTCGCACCCCGGCTCGATCACGGCAAGCTCATCGTATTCCCACGACTCGGTTGCGGGCTGGGGTCCTGATTCGACATCGAGAATCGAGACGATCTCCCAGCTGAAGGCATCGGGATCGTAGAGCACCGCAACCGATCGTGCCGGTCCGGTGGGTATCCAACCGCATTCTTCGTGAAGTTCCTGCCGGAGAACCTCGGCAGGATCCTGATCGGCAGGGACCGAGCCGCCGGGAGCGAATTCCCACTGTCCCGGGTAGTAGGCGACCGACTCGCTGCGCCGGCCCATGAGCCAGCCCGCCCCACTGCGGCAGAGCCCCTTGACCCCGAGCGGTCGAGCCCCGGTGTCGATGCCGGTCCGCTGAACGGCGTAGAACCGGTAGCTGGTGCTGGCCACGTGGATGGTGACCCCCCCGTGGCCGTTACGAACCACGCCCAGCACCTGGAGCATCGATCCGTCGAAGTACTTCGGGTTGTCCGCGCACAAGGCTTCCCAACGTTCATCGACCAGAGCCAGAGGCACCGCATCGGGCACCCAGGGCTCGTCGTGCCGGTTCAGCACCGGCGGACGCCGAAGCTGGATCAGACGTCGACCGGAGCTGTCAGTCGGCTCACTGATCGCCGATCGCTCCCGAGACACTTTCCATCTCGTCGACGTCGGCTTCCTCCTGCAGGTATTCCTTCGGCTTGTAGAGGAAGACGACCGGTATGAACAGGATCGCCGTGACCAGCATGACGATCACATAGAACCAGAAGTAGCTCGCACCCTCGAGGGTCTCACCCCCACCGACCACCAATGACTGGGAGAAGGTGTTGCCTTCGGCATCCTTGGTCTCCTTCTTCGCCCCGTAACGCTTGGCCAGTTCAGCAATCTTCTTCTGCCGCCAGCTCTTCGCATCTTCAGCGGTTGCAGGCGGGATGATGGTGATGGTGTCGTTGATGTTGTCGGAGGTGAGCGGCTTGCCGTCGGGCCCGTCACTGGTGACTCGAGCCTGGGTGCCATTGATCACGTGGTAGACCAGGGCGTTGCCCCAGGGATCCTTGAGATCGGCGATGGCTGCTGAACCCACCTTGGCAGAAGGAAGTTCATCCTGCTCCTTCTCCCAGAGCTTCTTGATGCGCTCGGTGGCTTCACGAACCACCTCAAACCCCTTGCCGTCGATGCCGGACTCCTTGCCTTCCTCGTCGTAGCTGATGGTGATCTGATCACCACCTTCGAAGTTGGGCCAGGCCATCGACAACGAGAAACCTTCTCCAGTTCCCTTGTCGTACTTCATCGGAGTCTTGAAGTCGGAATCAAGAAGCTGCTGGACTTGCTCGGGTGACTTTTTGTCGGCGATGGCCCCCATGACCTTCGCAGCGGCGTCGCTCGCTTGCGGGGTTCCCAACGGGACCTGGATGTTGGAAGCCACGACCATGGTGAAGAGGTTCCCGATCGAGACCGAACACAGGAAGATCGCCATGATCCAGGACTTCATCTTTCGAGGTGCCTGGGTGTATGAGAACTCGAGACAGGTGATCGAAACCATCACTTCCGAAGCGGTGAGAATCGAATAGGCAAGGACCTGCCACGCGATCGATGGCACCTGGCCCTGATCGATCCAGCTCTGAGCGACCGCAACGACACCGAATCCCGGAACCATCACGAAGAGACCGATCGCGATCTTGCGAATCGGCGTCAGCGTGAAGACCTTGTTGATGAGGGGATAGATGACGTAGAAGAACAGCGGGACGAGAATCAAGATCATCAACGGGTTGACGAACTGGACCTGAGACGGCAGCAACTCGATGCCCAGCAGATTGAGGTCCATGTTGTAGCCCTGAAGCACCCACGATGACCCGGTCTGGTCGAACAACGCCCAGAAGACCGCCACGAAGATGTAGATGACAGACAGCTTGGCCACGGCCGAGATGCCGGCCCGACTGAAGACTTCCTTGAAGAACTTGATCCCGCCGGGAGGCACGTGCACGAACTTGTTGCGGCCAAGCCAGAAAACCAGGGTGGCCAGGGCCATGAGCACGCCCGGTACGCCGAACGCCCAGTGCGGTCCGTACCACTCCAGCAGCCAGGGAGTCAGGAAGTTCGAGAGTGACGCGCCGACATTGATCGAGAGGTAGAACCAGCCGATGACCTTCGCCAGCAGGTAGGCGTTTGATTCCCCGAACTGGTCACCGACGTGGGCGGACACGCAGGGCTTGATGCCACCGGAACCGATCGCGATGAGGGAGAGTCCGAAGATGAAGAAGAACTCCGCAGGATCGAAGCCGAAGGCAGCGAAATCCACCGCCCCCATCAGCGCCAGGGCGCCATGGCCGAGGCAGTACACGATCGAGAGAATCATGATCGTCAGGTACTTGCCGATCAGGACGTCTGCCAGGAGAGCCCCGGCCAGAGGAGTCAGGTAGACCCAGAAGGTGAAGGTGTGGTACCACTCGATGGCCACCGCATCCGACATCGGAGCGGCGTTCGGATCTGCCTTCATGAGATAGAGATACATGCCCATGAAGGCGATCAGAATCCCCTTCATGCCGTAGAAGCTGAACCGCTCCGCCAACTCGTTCGAGATGATGTAGGGAATGCCGCCCGGCATTTTCTTGCTTGGGACGGGGGCAGTCAGAAATTTCGACATCTGGCGCCTTTCGGTCGTGACCTTCAGGTCTTGAGTTGGGGTGCGTTCAGGTATTCCGAGTGTACAGGGGACGGGGGTTATTCGCGCGATGAGACGAAGGTCCCCCGCTCCAGGTCCTTGGTCACTCCCGGAAAGGCAAGCACCTGACCGTGCATCACGCAGTAGACCCCCGCGTCAAGGAGTCGCACCGCCAGCAGGGCTTCCGTGACGTTCTGGGTTGCATCGCTGGTTCTCAGTTCGAACGGCCGCATCGCCCCGGTGAGGACGACCGGAATGCTCATGGACTCGGCCGCGACCAGTCGGTCGTGAATCCGCTCACCACTGACCGAAAGGCGATCGGTACCGTGAACGACGATCACCCCATCGGTGCGGTCGATCTGATCCTCGACGGTCGAGGCGAGCAGTTCATGGTCGGCAGCGACCATGTCGAGGCTGTCCTTGTCGAAGAGGTGTATCCGCTCGAGTTCCACGCCTTCGACCTGGAGCGACTGGAGCAGGAGGTCGAGAACCGACCCCGCGTTCCGCAACGACCCGTCGGAGGCGCAGTAGGTCTTCTCGATCGTCCCACCGGTAGAAATGATCGTGATGTGCTTTCTCACTTGGTCTGCATCCTCTGAACCAGAGCCAGACGGGCAGTTGCCGGGGCATGGCAGACCTGGTCGGTACAGGCCTGCCAGGTGACCACGAGCGTGGGATCGCCCGTCACCACACCGGTGCGCTGCAGAACGACCGGTATCCGGACTTCGCGAGCATGGACACGGATAGCCTCACGGTAGAGATCCCCTTCCGGATACTCCGGTTCGATGCTGATGCCCGAAGCTCCCTCGAGCTTGATCGCGAGTCCGATCAGCGTCTGGTCCCCGGGTTCATGGGCGTTCACGTGAAATCCATCGCTGATTGCAAGGCTCACGACGACCTCGGCCCTGCCGGAATCGTCGAAACGCAGCTCGCCCGGTTCGACGGTTGCCACCACCCGGTCCGGGGTGGTGCTGCCGTCACTCGGAAGTCGATCGGGGTTCTCGGCAAGGGCGCGCGAAACGGCCATCGTCGCATAGCTCGAACCGACCGGGTTCCCTGCAAACGAACCGCTCAAGCGGGCCATCGCCGACTGGAAGTCATCGAGGTACCAGGTCTCGCCGGTTCGCTCGGCCATCTGCGGCAGGACCAGCAGCATGGTGCCGATGCCGCTGGGAACGGCACCATCACCAAGATTTCGCGAGCGCACGAAGAGATCGCCCTGGTTCGCTTCGGTATCGAACCACGCACCATCGTCACCCCAGAAGCGGGCTCGTGCAGCCTCGACCACTTCCCCTGCCGCGGTGAGCCATTCCTCCTCGCCCGTCGCGTCGTACAAGGCGACCAGACCTCGTGCAAGGAATGCGTAATCCTCGAGGAAGGCAGGAATCGCCACCTGCCCGTTTCGAGATGTTCGCATGAGACCGCCGGATTCATCACGCATCGACTCGAGGATGTAGCGAGCTGATCGCCGCGCCGCGTCGAGATATCGATCATCGCCGAGCACCCGGCCACCGTCCGCCATTCCGCGGATCATCAGCCCGTTCCAGCCGGTGATGATCTTGTCGTCGAGCCCGGGTTGATCGCGCTTCATGCGTGCCGCATGGAGCGGAGGCGTGATCCGCTGGATCAAGGCATTCACTTCATCGTCATTCATGCCGTTTTCGCGGGCGAAGACGTCCGGTCGCACGGGCAGGAACAAGACGTTGTTCGGTGGAAGTTCGCGGTGGTGCGGGTCCTGGAAATTCGTGCCGAGATCAAGACCGAACAACTTGAGGGTCATGGGGACGTCCGAGGCAAGGCCCGCTTCATCCAGGACCACCCGCACCTGGTCGGCCGTCCAGAGGTAGTTCTCGCCCTCATGCGTGTTCACCTCGGCGTCCTGGGCGCTGTAGAAGCCGCCGGTCGCCTCGTCGGTCATCTCGAGAAGCACGTAGTCCAGGGTCTCCCTGAGCACCTTGGCATGAAAGGCGTCACCGGTACGCTGGAATGAATCCGCGTAGAGGGATGCCAGCTGCCCGTTGTCGTAGAGCATCTTTTCGAAGTGCGGGACCAGCCAGCGGGCGTCGGTCGAATAACGGTGGAAGCCTCCACCAACCTGGTCGTACATCCCCCCCATCGCCATGCGGTCGAGCGTGAAGGCGACGACGTCCTGAACCGCCTGCTTGTCAGCACCCCCTTCGAGCAGCAGTTCGAGGAAGACCGGCTGCGGGAACTTCGGTGCACCACCGAAGCCTCCGTTCTCACGATCATGCGACCCCATGAGGCGGTCCACGGCGAGTGTCACCTGGGTCGCACCCAGTGCACGCGAGACCTCCCCGGCAGCGAGGGTGTCGGAGACGATCGAAGCGATTCGATCCGCTTGCTCGACCACCGCGTCATGCTGCGTCTTCCAGGCCATCGACATCGCCTCGCAGACTTCGACGAAACTGGGACGTCCCTGCCCACCGACGGGCGGGAAGTAGGTACCGACGAAGTAGGGCTTCAAGCTGAAGGGATCGATGAAGACCGACAAAGGCCAACCGCCGCTGGCCCGCCCCGTGGTCATCCTGGTGAAGACCTGACAGGAAGTCATGTAGATCTCATCGACATCCGGCCGCTGCTCGCGATCGACCTTGATGCAGACGAAGTCCCGGTTCATCACCTGCGCGGTCGCTTCGTTCTCGAAGGACTCGCGTTCCATGACGTGACACCAGTAACAAGTCGAATATCCGATGGAGAGGAAGATCGGACGATTCTCGCGTCGGGCGAGTTCAATTGCCTCGGGTCCCCATGGATGCCAGTCGACCGGGTTGTGGGCATGCTGAAGCAGGTAGGGACTCGTCTCGCGGGAAAGGCGGTTCGTGTGACGGTGTTCCGCTTCTTGCTGGGTCATCTTGGGTTGCGCTTTCTCAGGAAGTGCCGCTGATCGGGTCGAACCGAAAGCGGCTGAACAGATGAGTACGATCGAAGAGACCGACGCGGGGACCGATATTCTTTTGTTGAAAATGCGCGTTTCATTGATCATTCGGCCCATTCTACGTTGATCTGCGTTGAGTGAATACACGCCAAAAACCATCCGATTGATGTGATTCCTCAACTTCAGGAGCTGATTTGGAATCTGGAATTGATTCTGCCACGAGTTGCTGGAAAGATAAGAAATCCAAAACGCACCTGAGACGCCCAGAAAGACATGAACTGACGATCTAAATCGTTGCCTTGGAGCCACCTAGATGAGACTTTTCCTGACAGCCCTTTGTGCAGCAACCCTGACCAGCGGTATCGCCAGTGCGGAAGTGCACATCGTAAACCAGCAGGGATTCGGCTTCGTACCACAGAACATCACCGTCAGCCCTGGTGACACGGTCAGGTGGATCCGGAATTCCGGAACCCATGACGTCACCAATGGCCTGCCGTGCAACGAATTCAACGACCCGATCTTCCAGACCTTGCCGCTGAATTCCAGCAACCCCGTTGCGGAGTGGCAGGTGCCCGACGCCGTCTACGGCGAAGTGCCCTACTTCTGCAGCATCGCCAGCCATTGCGAAAGCGGCATGTTCGGTTCGATCACCGTCGTACCTGCCAAGGGCGTGACGATTCACGAGGTCGAGCAGCAGGGCATCACCTTCGAGCCGGCCAGTGTCTTCGCCCTGCCCGGCGATGTGATTCGCTGGAACTGGAACAACGGCGGACACAGCGTGACCTCCGGCAACAACCAGACCTGCACGGAAGACAACAAGTACTTCAACCTCCTGCTCGATGACCAGCACCAGTCGGTCCTCTGGGTCGTCCCGGACGACATCGAGGCGGGCATACTCCCCTACTTCTGCATCTACCACTGCGAAGGCGGACACATCGGTGACGTCATCATCGCGATCCAGGGCGACCTCAACAACGACGGCATCGTCGACGGAGCCGACCTGACGCTCTGTCTGGGGTGCTGGGGCAAGCCATGCGCGGACATCAGCGGCGACCTGACCACCGACGGACAGGATCTCTCGATCATCCTCGGCAACTGGTCCGTTGACATCCCCTGAAGGACGATTCCATCCCACGGATTCCACCAAACGGTCGCGCCTGCGCGGCCGTTTGGTCATTGGCTCATGTGTTTTTCAGAGGATGCGGCTGGCCCGGGGGTAGCTGCCGAGGATCTTGAGTGACACGCAGTGGACCCGAGCCCCCTCGATCGCCTTCTGCATGGCGGGCTCATCGAAGTGGCCGATGGCGTCCACGAAGAACGTGTATTCCCAGTTCTCCCGTCCACTGGGGCGTTTCTCGATGTGACTGAGGTTGACTCCGGCGGAGCGGAACTCATTGAGCACATCGACCAGCGCACCGGGCTTGTCGGTGGTGGTGAACATCAACGAGGTCTTGTCCTCGCCGGTCACACGCGCGGCTTCACGTGAAAGAACCAGGAATCGGGTGATGTTGTTCGGATTGTCCGAGATTCGCTCGCAGAAGACGTTCATGCCGTAGAGCTCACCGGCGAAGGGTGATCCGACTGCGGCCGAACCCTGCTCCTTCGATGCATCGATGACGGCGCGAGAAGTGCTTGCGCGAGGCACGAGCTCGGCATTCGGGAAGCGTTGGGCCAACCACCTTCGACACTGGTTGAACGCATCGGGCTTCGAATAGATACGAACGATTTCCGAGGGTGGGCAGTTGGCCAGCAGGGACTGGTTCACCTCAACCAGGGCCTCCGCATACACGGTCACATCCGAATCCCTGAACGCATCGAGCGTGTCGATCACGGAACCGCCGATGGAGTTCTCGTAGGGAACCAGACCGTACTGGGCACGACGTGTCGCGACTTCCTCGAAGACCTGCTCGATCAACGCCAGTTCGACGAGTTCCACGCTTGAACCGAAGTAACTCACTGCAGCACCGTGGCTGAAGGATCCGGGCGGACCGAGGTAGCCGATCCGCAGCGGCAGCTCCAGCGAGAAGGACCCCGACATCAATTCTCGATAGATCGCCTCGATGGTGCGATTGCTCAGGGGCCCGTCATGCTTCTCGAGCACGCGTTCCAAGACCCGCTTTTCACGATCGGGGGCATAGATCGGCGTACCGTCGCCTCGCTTGGCACGTCCGACCTCGACCACGACCCGTGCGCGATCCGCCAGAGCCTTGACCAGACGATCATCGATCTCGTCGATCTGGTTCCTCAGGGCTCCAAGATCAAGTTCTTCGGGGTTCTCGGGGGGGTCGCTCGTCATTTGGAGGCTCTCGGGGTACGTGGGGCGTCAGGCCCCCTTGTACCCGAATAAGCCCCTTTCAGGTCCTGAGGATGACATGAATCAGGGTTGTCTCCAAGCGTTTGTGGTCGTCAAGCCGATACAGGGAAGGACGATGCAGGCTCTTCAACCACTCATTCCGGTCTTCTCTGCCGAGGGCATGTCCCTCGGAGCTATCGCGGTGCCGCTGGATCCCGCCCTCCTGCCCGCAGGGATCCTGTTCATCACGGGGGCCTTCATGCTCCTGGCCGGACGCAAGCTCTTGAAGACGGGCCTGGGAATCACCGGGGCACTCATCGGCGGTCTCATGGGCAATGCCATCGGTCTTTCGATCGACAATGCACTTCCAGCGATCTTCTGGGCCGGCCTTGGAGGCGTCATCGGACTTGCCCTTGGACTCCTGCTCTGGCGAATGACGGTCGCTTCGATCATGGCTGCCAGCTGCGCCGTGGTCGCCGTCCTGGTGGTATTGCTCGGTATTCATGGCGGTTTCATCGAACCAGTGGCACCCACCACCCCTCTGCACGCTGACGCCGCGCCCTTGGACACCCTCCAGGTCGAACCAACCGGCATCCTTGAAACAGCGCCTCCACCATCCTTCGAGGAAGCGCTCACGGGAGCCGCTGCCGAACAGGCACGCGCTCGATGGCAGGCAGGTCTCGCCCAGGCCAGGGAGACCACCAACACCTGGCTGTCAGCGCTCAATGAACGACTGACCCTGACCCTTGGACGACTGGGTGACACCTGGTCGAACCTCGACCCGCGCCTTCGAAGCGCCATGCTCGGCGTTGCCATCCTGGGTGGGCTCTTCGGGTTCCTGTTCGGACTCGTGGCCTGGAAGCGCTCCGGATCGATCGTGACGGTGGTTGCCGGGGCGGGGTTGATCCTCATCGGTGGCCTGATTTGTCTCGAAAGCCTTGCTCCAAGCCCCCAAGGCCCCTTTGGGGGGCATCATCCGGGGATCTGGCTGGGCAGCTGGGTCGGCCTCGCGGTGCTTGGAGCCTTCATTCAGTGGCACACGGAACGTCGAGCTGCCGATAGGGAACTCGAAGACCTTGAATCCTAGATCAGCCTTACCCCTGCACATTGCCCCGAACCGCCACATGGAGTCGACCTCATGCTCGCCAATGTCACCCTGAACGCCTTTGGTGAAACCATCTCCGAGACCCTCAAGCGCATGGACCTCATGGCCAGGCCCGAGCTGCTGCTTGATTCCCTCGAATCCATGTCCGTGGTGCTGGCATCGATCCTGTTGTTCGTGGGCGCCATCTGCCTCGTTCGGGGCTGGCGCTGGCATCGACTGATCGTCCTGGTGCTTGCACTGCTGGGGGGCGTTGGAATCGGACACATGCTGAGCCTCTCGATGGGGCGCTCGATGGTCGTGGCGATCGCGATCGGACTGCTTTGTGCGGCACTGGCGGCACCGATGCTCAAATGGACGATCGCGATCCTGGCCGGCGGTGTCGGCGCATTCGTCGGCGCCAATGCCTGGGGACTGCTTGCCCCTGATGATGCCGCCCAGGCCTGGGCCGGAGCATCGATGGGCTTCATCGGGCTCGCGCTGGCAAGCTTCATCCTCTCCCGCGTGGTCATCACGTTCTTCATGAGCGTCAGCGGCGGCGTGCTCTTCGTCACCGGCTCGATCGCCCTGTTGCTTCATGTCGAATCGGTGCGAACCCCGATCCTCACCCACCTCGAGGAAGCCCCCATGGTGGTCCCCCTCCTGGTGGTGGTGGCCAGCGTGCTCGGCTTCATCATCCAGCGCCCGGCCGGCGGACACGCGGCCGGAGACGAGGATCACGAGGCCGCATCAGCCTGAACAAGGCCGGCGCGGGTACCCTCAAGACATGGATCACTTCCAATTCCGGGAAACCGGACTGCATGCCGAAGATGTCCCGGTGCATCGAATCGCCGAGTCCGTGGGCACTCCGACCTACATCTACTCGCGCGCAACGCTGTTGGAACACCTGAAGCGTTTCCAGACCGCATTCGCACCCCTCGAGCCCACGATCTGCTTTGCAGTGAAGAGCTGCAGCAACCTGGCGATCCTGAACCTGCTCGCGGAGGCGGGAGCCGGGATGGACA
This sequence comes from Phycisphaerales bacterium, assembly GCA_029246705.1. Lineage (GTDB taxonomy): Bacteria > Planctomycetota > Phycisphaerae > Phycisphaerales > SM1A02 > JAKVBQ01. The sequence goes on from JAQWMQ010000010.1 coordinate 115,460, forward strand.
TCGTCTCCGGCGGCGAACTTCGTCGCGCCCTCACCGCCGGGACCGACCCCGGCCTCTGCGTCTACGCCGGAGTGGGCAAGACCGACGAGGAGATCAACTACGCGCTCGACTCGAACATCGGGTTGTTCAACTGCGAATCGGCCCCGGAATTCGAGAACATCGCAAGGCTGGCCAGGGCGCGAGGCACGCGGGCCAGGGTGGCACTGAGGGTGAACCCCGACGTGGACCCGAAGACCCACCGCCACACCACCACCGGCGTTCGATCCACCAAGTTCGGGATCGACATCGAGGACGCACCGGCGTTCTTCGACCGATACGCCGGCGAGACCGCCTGCGATCTCTGCGGACTTCACGCACACATCGGATCCCCCATTCGTGAAGTCGAACCGTACGTCCGATCGACTCGACGACTGCTTGAACTGGCCGACCTGCTCGGGACCCGCGGACATGTGATCACGACCCTCGATCTCGGAGGTGGGTTCGCAGCCGACTACGAGACTGGGGAAGCTCCCTCCGCCCGGACCTACGCCGATGCGCTCGTGCCTCTCCTCGAGGAACGCGTCAGCAACGGCCTTCGGATCGTCATGGAACCCGGACGCTCCATTGCCGCCAACGCGGGGGTGCTCGTCGCCCGGGTCCAGTACGTCAAGATCGCAGGCGACCGCCGTTTCGCCATCATCGATGCCGGCATGCACACCCTGCTTCGCCCGAGTCACTACGACGCGTTCCATTTCACCTGGCCCTGTTCCCCGAAGGAGCAGCACGTACCGATGGACAGGCGTGCCTCCCTCGAACTCGAGGGGCTCATCAAGCACGACGTGGTCGGACCGATCTGCGAGACCGGCGACTACATCGCCCTGGACCGCGATCTGCCGCCACTGGAACGCGGAGACCTCCTGGCGGTCTTCGGAAGCGGTGCCTACGGGATGTCGATGGCCAACCGCTACAACTCGATGCCCCTGCCGGCGGAGGTCCTGGTGGACGGCGATGCCTTCCACGTGATTCGCCGCCGAGAGACGCTCGAGGACCTCTTCAGCCACGAATCGGCTTCCGCTCCCACTGCGACCCCCACTGCAACCCCCACTGCAACCCCCACTGCAACCCACGGTGCCGCGGAGCAGTAGGATCACCGAACCCATGAAACGCTAGAATCGAAGCCCCTCGCCGGACACCCATTGATGCCGGCAGGAGGCATCGAGAAACCACCGTTCGAAAGGAACGAGATGATTCGCACATCCATCCTCTGCGGCGTCATGCTTGGCGCACTCAACACCACGTCGATCTTCGGACAGGAGACCAAGGGGATCCAGCCGGAAGCGCGCGCGCTCATGCAGAAGATGACGGACTTCTACAAGACGCTGAAGAGCACCCAGTTCTCCAGCACCATGACGATGAATTCCCCCCAGTTCCCCATGCCGATGGAACAGACCTCGAGCATCAAGCTGGAACGCCCCAACAAGTTCGTGATCCTCTCGGAGGCTTCCATGATGGGTGGGATGGATGCGGCAAGCAACGGCTCGGAGATGTCCATAGGCATCCCGATCTTCAAGATCTTCACGACAACTCCGGCTCCCAAGAGCTTCGACGCCATGGTGAAGGCGATGGACCCCGAGGAATTCAACCCTGATGCGGAGCAGCCTGACACCGCCACCATGCTCAGCCAGGACCCGGGGCTCTCGTTCGGTCTCATGCTGTTCTCCTCGAATGCCCTCGAGAAGATGATGGCCGATGCCGCCGACGTCTCGATCGTGGGAGACGAGGAATTCGGAGGCGTGAGCGCGACCATGCTCAGGTTCCGATCGGACGACGAGATGATGGCCGATCCCATGGCCAATGTCGACATCTGGATTTCCAAGGGTGACAAGCCCTGGATCCTCGGCATTCGTCCGGACCTCTCAAACATGGGCGGCGACCCCATGATGGCCGACATGGAAATGCAGATCACCTTCAAGGGATGGGGCAAGATCGAAGCCGACGCCTCCACGTTCGAATTCACGGGCGGTGAGGACTGGAAGAAGGTCGACAACCTCATGGAAGCCGCGATGACCGAGGCCGCAGCGATGCAAGGCGCCCCCATGATGGCGCCCGATGACCAAGCCATGGATTTCAAGGAACCCGACCACCCCACGCTCGGCATGGAAGCGCCCGACTTCAGCCTGCAGACCCTGAGAACCGACAAGACCGTCACCCTTGAATCACTTCGAGGCAAGGTCGTCGTGCTCGACTTCTGGGCCACCTGGTGCGGCCCCTGCGTGGCGGGACTGCCCACCATGCAGAAGGTCACCGATGCCTTCAAGGACCGCGGCGTGGTCTTCTACGGCATCGACCTCCGCGAATCGGCCGACAAGGTCCAGAACTTCGTCGACAAGAAGAAGTGGTCATTTTCCGTGCTGCTCGATCAGAAGGGCGAAGTCGCCAAGAAGTACAAGGTGAACGGCATCCCCCACTCGGTGGTGATCGGCAAGGACGGCAAGATCCTGAACGTCCACGTGGGCTTCGGTGGCGCCGAAGCGCTCGAGAAGCAGCTGACCGAGGAACTTGAAGCGGCACTCGAGGCCCAGCCCACGACCGGCTGAACCTCGGACATTCCGCAACGCAAACCGCAGAGCGACGCGCGTCCCATCCGGGGCGCGCGTCGTTGATTCACGATCGTCACGTTCGAATCACGCCCACCAGAGCGGGAGCAGACCCCTGGCCAGGATCTGCATGACCACCAGGGCCATCGCGCCGGTGATCAGGTCATCGACCAGGATGCCCAGCCCACCCTGGAGCTTCTCCAGGTTTCGAGCCGGTGGCGGCTTCAGGATGTCGAAGAAGCGGAAGGCGAGGAAGGCACCGATCGCAAGGATCAGGTTCCACCCCAGGGCACCCTCGGCATCGGGTGCCATCCACGGCAGTGCGAACAGCGCCACGCACTGACCCGCGACCTCGTCGGCCACGACCTGCCCGGGATCCTTTCGGCCCCAGGTGGCTTCGGCCAGGGCACCAAAGCGAATGCAGGCGATCGAGAACGCGATGCCCAGCAGGATCAGGCACAGGTTGATCAGCCAGTGCGGCTGTCCGAGCTGGACCAGCAGGATCGCCAGGACCACCGGCGGCAGGGACCCGAAGGTTCCCGAGGCGATCGGGGCGTGGCCGAGGCCACCCACGTGCAACATGGCCAATCGAAATCGGGTCACGAGGAAGCCCCCGAATCAGCCAGCAGTGCCCGACCACGAATGACATAGGGAATCGCGGAAACCGCGGTCACGATGACCGTGGCCCAGATGAGAAAACCCTGAAGCCCCGTGAAGAAATCAATCGAGATCACCCCCGGGTTCACCGCCACGAAAAGGCAGTACGGCGCCGTGATCGATTGCAGGATCATCTTGGACTTGCCCCACCAATCGGCCCCGAAGGCGATGCCCTTGCTCTCGAGCACCCCGCGGATGGCGGTCACGAGCAGCTCTCGCGAAATGATCACGACGACCATCCAGGCCCAGATGCCCGTGGTCATGCCTGAAACCTGGTCGTGGACATCGATTTCAGCGAATCGAGGGCTGGCAAGATAGGCAAAGGTGCCCAGGACCAGAACCTTGTCGCAGAATGGGTCCATGATCCGCCCGAAATCGGAGACCACGCCCCACTTTCGGGCAAGGTGACCATCCAAGGCATCCGTGGCGGCAGCGATGATGAAGAGCCCCACCGCGATGTTGCCCCAGAGCTGCCGAGAAGCCTCGTGGCCTTCACCACGAAGGATGCTCAGGCTGATCGTCAGGAAGAATCCTGCCGCGATCACCAGCCTCAGGATGGTCAGCGTGTTCGGAATATTTCGCCGTACGGGGTCGGTCATGATTGAGATCCTACCCCTCCGGGTGAAATTCTTCAGGAAGGTTCAGGTACTCCCTCGGTTGCGAGGGATCCCTGACGCCCTTACAGTCCGAACTTCTTGATCCGGGGGCTTGTGGGGAGGTTCCCCATGCAGCACGGATGCTCCATCCCGGAACAGCGTTCCGGATTTCCCCTGTCAAAGAGAACGGTCGCTCCGGACCTCAGATCCGGCTCCACAGATGCCCGCAACCACCCTCTATAGCGCATGTGTTGCAAGCGCCATCGGGCTTTACCTGCTGATGCGAGGTACTGGCGGTGGCGTACGTGGCATGGGCACGATTGTCGCACTCGGGGGCCTGGGTTGGCTGCTCTCCGAAACCTTCGCCTCGATCGATGGCGACGTGGGACCGACCATCGCCCCGCTGATCTTCGGCGTGATCGCCGTGATGGCGGCAGTCCGCGTGATCACCCATCGACGCCCGGTCTTCGCCGCGCTGTATTTCATCCTGGTGGTGATTGCGTCGGCGGGCCTGTTCCTGATGCTCCATGCCGAGTTCATGGCCTTCGCCCTGATCATCGTCTACGCAGGGGCGATTCTGATCACCTACATGTTCGTGCTCATGCTCGCCCAGCAATCCCCCACGGATGCGGGTGATTCAGGAAGCGCCTGGTACGACCGCACCCCACGCGAACCGGCGATCGCCCTGCTTGCGGGGTTCATCCTGCTTGCCACGCTGGTCGAGGCCATGGACAACTCTCGAGCACGTCACTTCGACACCATGACCGAAACCGTCGCCACCCGTGCGGCGGAACAGCCCTGGATCGACCTGGGACGGCTGCCGCGCGAGCTCCTTCGCACCGCACAGGATGTCGACCCCGACGTGGTCGACGTTCTTTCGGCCCCGAGGCTTGATGACGGCATCGTGCGGCTTTCGGTCCGCCTGCACGGCGGTACCGAGACGGAAATCACCCTGCCCCAGTCCAGCCAACCCTCGAACACCCGCGTGGTCGGCCTCGCACTGGTCGCCGACTATCCGGTGAGCCTGGAGCTTGCCGGAGTCATCCTGCTCATGGCGATGTTCGGTGCGGTGGTGCTCTGTCGCAAGCAGATCGAACTCGGCGAGGACGAAGCCCAGCAGGCCGCCGGCATCAGCGGAGGGCCCCAGAGTTGACCACCCTCGGCACCGTCAGTTCACTGATCGCCCAGGCCGACCTGATCGACCCCAAGTCGATGCAGCTGATGCTGATCTTCAGCGCCCTGCTCTTCGTGATCGGCCTGGTCGGATTCCTGACCCGCCGGAACATGATCATCATGTTCCTGTGCACCGAACTCATGTTCCAGGGTGCGGCCCTCGCGATGGTCGCCTTCGGCCGGATGCACATGGATGCCTCGGGGCAGGTCTTCGTGATCTTCATCCTGACCGTGGCCGCAGCTGAAGCCGCGCTGGCCCTTGGTCTGGTGATTCTCCTCTATCGCAAACGTGACACGCTTGATGCGGAAGCCTGGTCGGAGCTTCGAGAATGCTGAGTTCGCTCGGAACGAACCTGATGGCCACGCTTGTCTCGGCGATCCCCGTCGTAGGTGATGATGCCGCCCACCAGGTCCAGACCATTCCCGAGAGCATCGTTCCCGCGACCCGCCCCACCGATCTCGGCTGGGCGGGCCTGATCCTGCTGCTCCCTGCACTGTCCGCCGTGCTCTGCGGGCTCTTCGCAGCCTTCCGAGTCAAGAACCGACTGCCCGGCTGGGCCACGGTCCTCGCCCTGGGCGGCTCGTTCGTCATGGTCTGCCTGCTCTACGCCCACCACGACCCCAATCAGCCGGTGGTCATCCACCTCTTCGACTGGATCGACTTCAGCTGGGCCGAAGGCGGCACCTTCGAGAGCGTGCGGGCGAACTTCGCGCTGTACGTCGACAACCTCACGATCTTCTGGATGCTCTTCGTCACCGGTCTCGGCACCCTGATCGCGCTTTATGCGACCGAGTACATGGACGAGGATCGTGGCAAGGGATACGCCCGCTTCTTCGGCGGCATGAGCATCTTCCTGCTCGCGATGTCCTGCCTGGTGATGGGCGACAACCTGGTCCTCCTCTACCTGGGCTGGGAAGGCGTCGGTCTCGCCAGCTACCTGCTGATCGGCTACTACTACAAGAAGCCCTCCGCGGTGGACGCCTCCAAGAAGGCGTTCATCATGAACCGCGTCGGTGACCTGGGCCTCGCGATCGCGATCTGGCTCACCTGGATGAACTTCGGCACCCTTGAATACAACGGCATCTTCCAGGCAGTCGACCAGTACCTCCCCCAGGCCGCCGACGGCACGCTGGCCACCGCGACCATGGGGGCCGCCCCGCTGGGCTGGAGCGCACACCTGATCCCCTGGTTCCTGCTGGTCGGCGCGATCGGCAAGAGTGCACAGCTGCCGCTGTTCACGTGGCTTCCGGACGCGATGGAAGGCCCGACCCCCGTCTCCGCACTGATTCACGCGGCCACCATGGTGACCGCAGGGATCTATCTGATCGCACGAACCTATCCCCTCTTCTGGCTCGACAAGATGTCGGGAGGCGGCGCACTCGTGGCCGTGGCATGGGTTGGCGGACTGACCGCACTGGTCTCGGCCACCATCGCGATGAAGCAGTACGACATGAAGCGCGTACTGGCCTATTCGACGATCTCCCAGCTGGGCTACATGTTCCTGGGTCTCGGCGTGGTCCAGACCTACGGAGCCTGCTTCCACACCTTCACCCACGCCTTCTTCAAGGCGCTGCTGTTCCTCTGCTCGGGCACCATCATGCACGGCCTCGCCGGACAGCTCGACCTCCGAAAGATCTCCGGCCTGCGCAAGGCCAAGGGCTGGGGCGTGACCACCTGGACGATGTTCATCGGTGCCATGTGGTTGAGTGCGTTCCCGTTCACGTCCGGCTTCTTCTCGAAGGACGCCATCCTGGCGCAGGCCTTCGTGCAGGACGGGTACGGATACCGATTCCTCGGCTGGCTCGGCATCATCACCGCCGGCCTGACCGCCTACTACACCTTCCGGGTGTGGTTCCGGGTCTTCGGCGGCAAGGAACTGCGCATCGAGCCGGGACCCGAACACCAGGGCGACCCCTCGACGTTCCACCCCCATCCCCCGGGATGGCGCTGCAAGAGTGTGCTGATCATTCTTGCCATCGGATGCTTCCTCGCAATAAGCTGGGGCGGCGAGGAAGGCTTCGGTGCGAGTCACTGGATCTACGGCATGCTTGCTCACTCCAGTGGTGCCTGGGGCCTCCCCCTCCACTGGCATGCGGGTGACCCGACCCTGTTCGGGTTCGATCCGCACGCGTCCATGTACTACGTCAGCGGCACCTTCGGCGTGGTCGGACTGCTGATCGCCTTCTACTTCCACCTGTACAACCGCAAGGCGGCGAACAACCTCGAGAACCTGCTGAACCGAAGCTTCGCGACCCGCTGGCTCCCGCGAGCACTGGAACGCAAGTGGTACGTCGACGAGATCTACAACGCCCTCTTCAGGCTGCCGACCTGGCTGCTTGCACGGGTGCTCTACCTCTTCGACCGCATCATCATCGATGGTGTCTTCGTGGGTGGTGTCGCACGAATCCCGATCACGCTGGGACGCGTCTTCCAACCCCTGCAGAGCGGCATCCTCCAGGGCTACGCAGCGACCATGGCCGGCGGAGTGACCCTCATCGTCGCCTGGGTCGTCTGGGTCTGGCTCAGTAAGGCTGGTGGCTGATGCTTGCTGCCTGCTTCCTCATCATCCCATTGGTGACCGCGATCATCATCGGACTGGCCCCGAGTCGGGCCGCCCGCTGGATCGGACTGCTCGGCGGACTCGCCACCCTTGGCTGGGGCATCGTCTTCGCGATTCTCTACCCGTACTGGTCACAGGTCCCCGTCGAAGGCGGAGAGCTTGCCCAGTACTGGCCCACCGAGGACACCTGGAACATCGTCCCCCTCTTCGGGATCGAACTTGAACTCGGCGTCAACTCGGTTTCGCTGCTCCTGGTGCTGCTGACCTGCCTCTTCGCACCCCTGACCGTCACCGCCTCCTTCACCGCCATCACGGAACGGGTGAAGGAGTTCTACATCTGGCTGATGATCATGACCGCGTCGGTGCTGGGTGTGTTCATCGCCCGCGACGTGATCACCTTCTACACCTGCTTCGAGGTCTCGCTGATCCCCGGGTTCTTCCTGGTCGCGATCTACGGAGGACCCGATCGCCGGGAAGCCAGCTTCAAGTTCTTCATCTACACCTTCGTCGGCTCGATCGTGATGCTCGCGGGGCTGGTCTACGTGGTCATGGAGTTCGCCGCCTATGAAGGCGGATGGTTGCCCGAGACCAACGGTGGCGTGAACGTCTGGGACATCGATGCCCTGGTGACCTTCGCCCGCAGCTTCCTCACGCCGACCGAACAGGCCTGGGTCCTGCTCTCGCTCATGATCGGCTTCGCGGTCAAGGTCCCGTTGTGGCCCCTGCACACGTGGCTGCCCCTGGCCCACAACCAGGCCCCCACCGCGGGCAGCGTCAACTTCGCGGCCGTGATCCTCAAGCTCGGCGCCTACGGTGTCTACCGCTTCGTGATCCCCATGGTTCCCGAAGCCGTGGTCGAGTGGGCGCCGTTCATCGCACTTCTCGCGGTCATCGGCATCATCTACACCGCCCTGGTCTGCTGGGCCCAGACGGACATCAAGAAGCTGATCGCCTACTCGTCGATCAGCCACATGGGTTTCTGCATGCTCGGTCTCTTCGCGCTGAATCCCATCGGCGCCCAGGGCGGCATCCTCTACATGATCACGCACGGTCTTTCGAGCGGTGCCTTGTTCATCTGCATCGGACTGATGTACGAACGGCACCACGTGAAGGACCTGGATCGCATCGGCGGTCTGTTCAAGACGATGCCGGTGTGGTCGTTCTTCATGCTGGTATTCACCTTCGTCGCGGTCGGCCTGCCCGGTCTTGCCGGGTTCGTGAGTGAATTCCTGTGTCTCCTGGGCACCTTCATCGCAAGCGACCCCACCACCGGTGGCTACCCCGGCATGCTCGGACCCTGGTTCGGAATCATCGCGGGCAGTGGCCTGATCCTGGGCGCGATCTACATGCTCTACATGGTCGGACGACTGCTGTTCGGTCCGGAGCAGATCCCCGAGCACACCGAGTCACACGAAGGTCACCGCCTTCCGACCGACCTGAACCTGCGCGAGATCCTGACCCTCGCCCCCATCGCGATCATCTGCTTCTTCATCGGCATCTACCCAACGCCGATCCTGAAGGCCCTGGAACCGGCATCCGAACACATGCTCACCGGCTACCCCGCGGCGATCGCGGCCCACAACGCCACGGCCGACGCCGAAGACTCGAAGACCACCACCATCGACGGGCAGACCATGTCCTTCGTGACCAACGACTGACCGACCACCCAACGACCCCGGATCGAAACCCATGGAGTTCTCCCAGAAACTCATCCTGATCGCCCCCGAGATACTGCTGTTCTGCGGAGCAGTCGTGGTCGCGGTCCTGGGTCTGTCCAATTCAAGAGGCATTCGCCGCGCCGTCCCCTTCGTGACAGCGCTGTTTCTCGCCGGAGCCGTGGTCGGCACCGTCTACGTCTACCGCAACGAGGATGCACTGCAGGCCAGCGGACTGCTGTTCCCGCGCCTGGGGCTCTTCATCAAGTGCCTGATCGGTGTCGCCGGCATAGGACTCGTGGCACTGGGAACCGGGACGATCGACCGAACATTCGAGAACGCCGTGGCGGCAGGCCGCGCTCGGTTCGACCCCCTTCGCGTGATTCGAGGCGAGTACCACGCGTTCTTCCTGCTGAGCATCGTCGGCGTGATGCTGATCTGCAACGCAACCGACCTGATCTGGCTCTTCCTCGCCCTCGAACTCTCCTCGCTGCCGACCTACGTCATGGTCGCCCTGAGTCGCAGTTCCCGCCGCGCAAGCGAATCGGCGATCAAGTACTTCTTCCTCGGCGCCATGAGTGCGGGCCTGTTCCTCTACGGGTTCGCCCTGCTCTACGGCGCGACCGGGACGCTCGGCTTCCTGGAGATGCGCGACGTCCTGACCACCATGCACCAGTCCCCCGAGGGACTGCCTGCGATCGCGATCCTCGGCATGACCCTCGCCCTGCTGGGCATCGGCTTCAAGATCGCCGCGGTCCCCATGCACTTCTACGCGCCTGATGTGTACGAAGGTGCTGCGAACCACATGACCGGCTTCCTGTCGATCGTCCCCAAGGTCGCCGGCATGATCGCGATCATCATGCTCTGCGGAACCTTCGGGTGGGCCGAGCACGTGACGTTCAGTCCCGAGGGAACGGAGATGATCCAGGAGGGCCTGCCCGCACCGGTGACCGCGGTCCTGTGGATGGTCGCCGTCCTCACCATGACCCTCGGCAACATCGGTGCACTGCTCCAGACCTCGATCAAGCGCATCGCCGCCTACAGCGGCATCTCCCACTCGGGCTACATGCTGATCGGCGTGATCGCCGGAACCGAGAACGGCATCGATGCCGTGCTCTTCTACCTGGTCGCCTACGCGATCGGCACCCTCGCCCTCTTCGGCGTGCTCAGCGGTCTCTCACGAGCCGGACACGAAGTCGAGAGCCTCGAGGACCTCGCGGGCCTCTGGCGTCGTCGCCCTCGAATGGCCGCCGCACTGGCACTGGCTGCAGGCAGCTTCGTCGGACTTCCACCACTGCTGGGTTTCTGGGGCAAGTTGTTCATCTTCATCGCCGGCGTCGAGAGCGGGCACATCGTCCTCGTCACGATCGCCGCCGTGAACAGTGCCATCAGCGCCTGGTACTACCTGCACATCGCAGGCGTCCCGATCGTCAAGATGACCACGCCGCGAAGCGAAGCACTCACGCCGCAGCCCAACGGCAGCCCGAGGGTGGTCGCCTGCGTCGCGGGACTGGCCCTGCTGATCGTCCCCATCTTCTCGCGCAACATCTACACGTTCGCCCGCAGCAGCATGCGCTACGGCGAGCTGACATTGCCCGTCGAGGACGCCACCGCCCTGGTCGATCCCGATACCAAGAAGACACCCGGTCCCGAAGAAGACCCCCCCGAAGAAGACTGATTCTGGCGAGCTCAGTCCCTCTCGGCACCCTGGAATGAAGCAAGTGCACGCTGCTCCTCCTGCACCACGCGCGGGAAAGCGGGACGACTTGTTCGATTCACCAGCCGGTTCCAGACCGCATCAAGCAGCCGGACCCCCCAGAAGCCGCGGATGATCGGGTAGCCGACCAGCAGTCCCACCAGGGCCCCCACCACCACGTCACCGGCCCAGTGTGCGACGAAGACCACGCGACTGAAGGCGACGATCGTCGCCATCACCACCGCGAACCAGGTCAGCCGTGGCCAGACCATGATCATGAACAGACTGAGCACCACCGCCGCCGAGGTGTGGCTGGATGGCATCGATGCCATGTCGTAGCTGTCGAGGTTTCCAGGGGACGCCCCGACCCGGATCAACAGGCCGTCGAAACTGAAGGGAAGCTCGTGCATCGGCCGCAACCGTCCCACCGAGAACTTGATCAGCAGGACCACCAACGCGACCACGCCCGCGGCCAGGGCGAGGTCAAGCAGGCGCCGCCAGCGGGCAGGTTGCAGTCGGCACAGGCAGACCCCCACGATCACCAGGGAGGAGAACTGACCCCACTGCCCAAGCGCCTCGAGTTCACGAACGACATCGCCACTGAAGAAGTCGATCCGGTAGGCGGACCCCACCATCAAGTCCATGACGAGGGCAAGCGCCACCAGGGCCAGCATCGCCCCCACCCAGACCGGCCAGGGAAGCCTTCGAGCATCGACCCTTCGAACCAGGGGCGGCCTGACGGAGCGCGCAAGGCGTCCCGGCACCTCGGGGGTCACCGGCGCGCCTTGCGCGTCAGGATGCTGCTGGTCTTTGGAATCGCCACTGATGTCGTGCACTCTGGTAGGCTCCCGCCGAACTGCTTCCTGTTGAACTTCGGCGAGGTGACACCATAGCCGCCAGAACTGCCTGGAGAAGCACAGCAGGCAGAGGATGAGAATGCCGAGCCGATCGACGTCCATGTCCTTTGTTTCACCCGAGCCTTCAGGAGCCGCTTCCGGCGCCCTGGGGCGTACGTGGCTGTTGCCAGCAGTGGCCCTGATCCTGCTTGCCGCCGTGGTCCTCCTGCCCGGCCTGGACGCGATCCCCGTGGTTGACCGTGACGAGGCCCGCTTCGTCCAGGCATCCCGCCAGATGCTCGACAGCGGCACCCTGGAGGGTTGGACGGTGCCGATGGTCGGCGAGAAGTATCGACTGAACAAACCCCCCCTGATCTACTGGCTCCAGGCCACCAGCGCGGGCGTGTTCAGCGGCTTCGATTCCGCATCCGCCTCGATCTGGATGTATCGACTGCCCAGCATGCTGGCTGCACTGTGCACGGTGCTGATCACCTGGCGACTCGGTACTGCGATGTTCGGTGGCCTGACCGGACTGCTGGCCGGTGCCTTCATGGCGGTCTCCCCCCTGGTCGCCTTCGACGCACACATGGCCCGCTCGGATGAACTGCTGCTGGTCCTGACCACGGCCGCGATGGCAATGCTCTGGAGCTGCTGGCGTGCGGGGAACACCGCAGATCCGCGTACCGCAGGCCGACTGCCACTGGCACGAACCGTGGCCCTGTGGATCTTCATCGGCCTCGGCATGCTGACCAAGGGGCCACTCACGCCGATGGTGGTGCTTCTCAGTGCACTGGTACTCGCCGCCTGGACCCGGCGATGGCGGTGGCTCTGGCAGTTGCGTCCGGTGTCGGGACTGCTCATCGCGTTGGCGCTCTTCCTGCCCTGGGTCCTGCTCGCAGGCTTTGCGGTTGGTTTCGAGAAGCTGGCCACGATCGCCTACGACGAAGTGATCGTTCGGAGTGCTTCCGGCCGGGAAAGCCACGGCGCACCGCCCGGCTACCACCTGGTCCTCATGGTCGTCCTGCTCTGGCCGGGCACGCTGTTGACCGGCATTGCCCTGGGTCGCAGCTGGCGACGAGCTCGAGGCGCCGAGGCGCGCCCCAGAAGCCTCATCACCCGAGCGGTCGATGTCTTCCGCCGACCAGCCCGCGGGCGAGGCGCCGAAGCCTTCTGCCTGGCCTGGTTGATCCCCAGCTGGCTGGTCTTCGAACTCGCAGCCACCAAGCTGCCCCACTATCCGCTGCCGCTCTACCCCGCACTGGCGCTGGTATCCGCGCGTGCGGTTCTTGCCGGTAGCCGTGCGCTGCCGCAGGTACTCAGCGCCAGTGCGCGCTTCGGGTTCGTGATCTGGTTCATCCTCGGCCTCGGCATCGTGCTGCTGCCGACAACCCTGTTGAGCCTGGCCTGGAGCGCGGGCGACCTGAGCCAGCCACCGGTCGGCTCGCCGCGGATGAGCGGTGTGGGCGTGGTGACGATCTCGCTTCTCGTGGCGGGTGCGCTGTTCGGCGTGCTGGTACTGGTGCTCGCACTGCGCCGCGCACTCGCTGGCCGACTGCTTGAAGCGCAGATCCTGGCGATCCCCGCCGCTGCGGTCTCCTTGGGACTGGTGTTCGGCGTGGTGCTTCCGGCTGCATGGCCCATCTGGATCACGGCCCGGCTGAGCCACCACCTGGTCGAAGGTGGCGCCATCACTTCAGAAGCACCCATCGCCGCGATCGGGTACCGAGAGGACAGCCTGGTCCACGCCACCAACGGTCGACTGATCCCCCTGGCCGACACCCAGCTCCAGAGCTGGATCCAGGCCCACCCCGATGGGTGGGTGGTCCTTCCCGAAGCCGATGCCACGGGCGTTGACCAGCTCACGATCACCGGACGTGTCTCGGGGTTCAATTATTCCAACGGCGATTGGTTCGATCTCGCCGTGGCTCGGGTCGACACCCCCGAATCAGAGGCTTCCGCCGAACCTGATGGCTCCTGATGCCCCGGCACGACGAGCCCCGTTCCGGGGAAGCCTGATCCACCGCCCCAGCGGGGTCGTGAAACCCGATATACTGCGCGACCACACCCGGAGCGATCCGGAGGTGAGGCTGGGCATGTAGCTCAATTGGATAGAGCACCGGTCTACGAAACCGGCGGTTGCAGGTTCGAGTCCCGCCATGCCCGTTGATCCCCCGCAGAGCACGCTCTGCGGGGTTTTTCATGGATGAGACCTGAAGCTCAATCGATCGACGGTTGTCCGATGGCGTAGGCCGCGAACGTGCCCAGCCAGTGGGTTCCTGCATAGTCGAGGGTTCCGATCGACTCGTAGCCCTTCTCCGCGATCCGTTGCTGCATTCGATCGATCGAATGATGACGTTCATCCGAGGCGGGGAGTGCATCACCTATCGCGCGAAGCATCCAACCCATGCTGATGTTCAACCCATCCAGATGTGCCAGGCGTCCGTCACTTCGATCACTGACCACTGCCGGTTCGAAGTCGAATCCCCGAGCGAAACGAGGCATCACACGATCAAGCCAGGTGACGAATGCGCCACCGCCGAGGACCCGACTCATCAGCCACGCACTGCCCAGCGAAGGGGAGAGGAAATCCTCGCCGCCGGGCTCGAGATGAAGCGCGTAGTCGCGATCCTCTCCGAAGTAGTCACAGGCACGCTCGCGAACAAGGGCGTCCACCTCGTGGTCACCGGTCACCGCAACCCAGTCCAACATCAGGGCAAGAGCGAAAGAGGTCTGGTTGTGGGTTCCCGTTCGCATCGGATGCGAGAGCTTCGGCAACCAGTCCATCAGGTTCGCCAGAGCCGCCCGCTCGAGTGGTTCAAGAGCGGTCAGCCATCCGCATGCACGAGCCTCTTCGATTTCTCGAAGTTCGGCAGCGAGGGCCAGAACCCACACCAGACCGTAGGGTCGTTCGAAGGAAGGGTGCCCGGCGACCAGTCGAGCCTCCTCCCGCAACGGGCCTTCGACCAGTTGTTCATCCAGGATTTCTCGACACCTCGCACCGATCGAACCAGCACCGAGCAAGCGGACCACGCGTGCCAGCAACCAGTGTCCGTGCACCGCCGAGTGCCAGTCGAAGCAGCCATAGAAGACCGGTGAGACTTGTCGTGGCGCTTCGATCGCACGACGAGTCGAGAAGACATGCGTCAGGTGATAGGGATATTCACGGTGGATGCCACCGATGGCCAGTTCAGCACAACGTTCGAGCAGGTCGCGGGTGGTGGTGTCCACGGCGTGACTCCAGTCGGCTCAGGCCGGGGGTGGATCTCGGGTCACGGTTCCCAGGTTGCGGAGCACCCAGTCCCGTTCCTTTTCATCCTCGACATGCCCGGCTGCGGCCAGGCCGTATTGAACGTGCCCCGCCACATCATCCGAATCACCCGTGATCGCGGCGGCACGGGCGATCGCCTCGTGCGCGAAGGCCCGGTCGAATTCACCGAGGTCGTGTTCATCGCACAGCTCGAGGTAGCGTTCTGCATGCGATCGAGCCTGGGCGCCCTTTCCGAGAATCGCGTAGACCCGGCTGATCTGCCATTCGCTGCGCGCCCAGTTGACCGGTTTGCCGACGACACCCCAGTGCCAGCGTGCGGCATGCGCGGCGTGGATCATGGTCTCATCCTCATGCTCGGTGCGCTTGCTTTGTTCCATGAGCGCCCACACCCCGTTGAAGAGGCCGGTGGCGCATCGCCGGTGCTGGTCCTCGGCGAGGCTGGTGGCAAAGAGATCGTCCATGGGTTCACTCCGTGTCTGGAAGACGAGACGCCCAAGGATAACCAGTCTCACGCAGCCCGATGCTTGAAACAACCACTCCGGATCTGCTCAACCTCCTCGACATCACGGATTCCAACCTCGATCAGCTCGAGTTGACGGTTAGAATGAGACCCGGAGCACGCCATGCTTGCCGCCGCACTTCTCGCAACCTGCACGCCACTTGCCGAAGCACCCGATTGGGCGCGGGAAGTTCGACCGATCCTGGCAACGCATTGCCTGCGTTGCCACGGTGCGGACCCGGAGACCCGGGAGGCCGATCTTCGGTTGGATGACGCCACCGCCCTCTGGGCCTCGGGCGTCCTCGACCGGGACGACCCGATGTCGAGCCTGCTGCTCGAACGCATCGAGCCCGGCCATGGCGACCCCATGCCACCGGTCGAGGCATCGGACCCGCTTGAACAGTCGGAGATCGACACCCTTCGAGCCTGGGTCGCAGCCGGTGCGGGAATCGATGACCACTGGTCCTTCAAGTCTCCGGTGGCTCCTGCGCCACCAATGCTCGAATCACTCGGCAACTGGCCGAAGCAACCGCTTGACGTCTTCGTCGCCGGTGGCCTTGAACGCGCCGGCCTCCGTCCCTCGGACCCCGCTTCACCCGCACGACTGCTTCGACGAGCGAGCCTCGACCTTCGAGGTCTTCCGCCAAGCCCCGAGGAACTCGACCGTTTTCTCGCGGACCCCTCGCCTCGTGCCTATGAAGACGCCGTTGATCGACTGCTCGCTTCCAGCCACTACGGCGAACACTGGGCGGGACGTTGGCTCGACCTGGCACGCTACGCCGACACCAACGGTTACGAACAGGACGGCACCCGCACCATCTGGCCCTGGCGGGACTGGGTGATTCGCGCCTTCAACGAGGACCTGCCGTTCAACGACTTCACCATTCGCCAGCTTGCCGGCGATCTCCTCCCCGACGCCACCGACGAGGACGTGCTGGCCACCGCGTTCCACCGAAACACCATGACCAACTCCGAAGGTGGCACGCGTGACGAGGAGTTCCGCGTCGCTGCGGTGGTGGATCGAGTCAACACCACCTACGAGGCATGGATGGGCGTGACCATGGCTTGCGCACAATGCCATGCCCACAAGTACGACCCGATCAGCCAGGAGGACTACTACGCCTCCTATGCACTGCTGAACCAGACGCAGGATGCCGACCGCCCCGACGACAATCCTCGTCTCGACTGGCAGACACCGGAGCAGGGACGCCACGCGAGGACCCTTGCCGAAGCACTGCGCGAAAAAACGCAGGAGATCCTCGAACAGGCGCCCCGAACCGATTCGCTCGTCTCGATCGCCTGGATCGACGAAGGCCTTCCCCCCGGGGCGACCCCTCAAGGCGAGGATGTGCCTGATGCACGCTGGCCCTGGCGCGGCGAGGCGGACACGCCACCGGTGAAGCCCCATTCAGGTCGACGAGCAAGCGTCTCAGAAGCCAAGGCCGACAGCTTCGCCCAGCACTTCTTCGAGGACGCCGCGGCCACCATCCGGATGCAGGCTGATTCACGACTGGTCGCCCATGTGCGGATCGATCCGGAACGACCGCCGAAGATGATCATGCTGCAGGTGCACGCCCCGACCGGTGGCTGGGAACACCGCGCCTACTGGGGCCAGAATCATGGCACCTGGGGTGTCGACCAAACCCCGGCGCGTCTCCCACAGGGTGAACTGCCGCCGGCGGGATCCTGGGTTCGCCTGGAGATTCCGGCCAAGGCGATCGATCTCCCTGCAGGCACGATCGTCGACGGCATCGCACTCAGCCAGTTCGGCGGCCCCGAAGGTGGACGGGTCTGGTGGGATGCCGTCGGATTCGAACGGGTCGATGCCTCCGACCATGACTGGCAACGCGACCGCAGCGCCTGGGAAGAAGCCCTGGGCACGGTGAACGGACGAGGACTCCTCCCCGAAGCGAAGGAAGCCCTGCAGGTCGCCGCCGAGCAGCGAAGCCAACAGCAGGACCAACTGCTCGAACTCGAATGGCGTCACCAGATCGGCGCGCTTGGGGATGCGGGCGACGAATACACCAGTGCGCGTGATGCGCTGGTCGCCGCTCGAATGCAGACGGTCTCGACCCCGGTGATGCGTGCACTTCCCGAGGACCAGCGGCGAACCACGAAGGTGCTGGTTCGCGGTGCCTGGAACGATCCGGCCGATGAAGTCCGACCGGGGATCCCTTCCGCACTGAACCCACGAGGACTGCCAGCACCCACCGACCGACTGGCATTCGCCCGCTGGATCGCCAGCCCCGACAACCCGCTCACCGCTCGAGTGCGGGTGAACCGGCTCTGGGAGTCGCTCTTCGGGCGAGGCATCGTCCTCACCAGCGAGGACTTCGGAACCCAGGGCGAGTTGCCGGGCAACCAGGCGCTGCTCGACCATCTGGCGGTTCGCTTCATCGAACTGGGTTGGAGCCAGAAGGCGCTGCTCAGGGAGATCCTGACCAGTGCGACCTACCGGCAGGACTCGGCGGTCGATCCGAAGCTGCTGGAACGCGACCCGAACAACGAACTCCTCGCCCGTGGCGCACGCTTCAGGCTCGACGCGGAGACCATTCGCGACCAGGCCCTCGCGATCGGCGGACTGCTCGACCCGACGTTGCACGGCCCCCCGGTCTTTCCTGCGCAACCCGAAGGCACCTGGCAGGTCGTCTACAACGGCGGGTCCTGGACGGAGAGCCCGGCGGGCGATCGACATCGACGCGGGCTCTACACCTTCTGGCGACGTACCGCTCCCTATCCGTCGATGATCACCTTCGATGCACCCAGCCGGGAGTTCTGCGTCTCGCGGCGCATCCGCACCAACACCCCGCTTCAGGCACTGGTGGTCCTGAACGATCCGGTCTACCTCGAAGCCGCCGGCGGACTGGCCGGGCTGATGCTGGCCGCTTCGGACGAGGATGAACAGCGCATCACCGCGGGCTTTCGACGAGCCACCGGTCGCGATGCGACCACCCGGGAACGATCGACCCTGCGGGCGCTGCTTGCGAACGCCCGAAGTCGATTCGCCACGGAACCCGACCAGGCGAGGATCTTCCTCGACAGCTGCCGGATGCCTGAAAGCGATGATCCCAGCGAACTCGCGGCATGGATCGTCATGGGCAACGTCCTCTTGAACCTCGATGAAGTGCTGGTGAAGTCATGAACCCCCGGGTGCCAGACCAGCTTGCCTCGATGAACGAGGTGACCCGTCGCCAGTTCCTCTCGCGTATCGGCGCAGGTATCGGCGGCATGGCACTCGCCTCGATGCTCGGCGAGAACGGTCTCGCACTGGACGAGACACCCCACCATCCACCACGAGCCAAGCGGGTGATCTACCTGCACATGGCCGGCTCGCCCCCCCACCACGACCTGCTTGATCCGAAACCGAAGCTCGCCGAGTGGGACGGCAAGGCCTGCCCGGAACACCTGCTGGACCCGGAACGCTTCGCCTTCATCAAGGGGCACCCGACCGTCCTGCCTTCTCCCTACGCGTTCACGCGACAGGGCGAGAGCGGGATCGAACTGTCCGAGCTGCTGCCGCACCTGGGCTCCGTCGCCGACAAGCTCTGTGTGGTGCGCTCGGTGCATACCGATCAATTCAACCACGCACCGGCGCAGCTGTTCCTCTACACCGGCTCGCCACGACTGGGACGCCCCTCGATGGGTTCATGGGCCACCTGGGGCCTCGGTTCGGAGAACCAGAACCTGCCCGGGTACGTGGTCCTGGTCTCCGGAGGCAAGGTGCCTTCCGCCGGCAAGAGCGTCTGGGGCAGCGGCTTCCTGCCAAGCGTCCACCAGGGCGTGCAATGTCGCTCCACCGGCGACCCCATCCTCTACGTGGGCGACCCCGCCGGTCTGCCTCGAGAGCTGCGTCGTGAATCGCTTGATGCCCTGAGCCGGCTCAACGAAATGCAGTGCGAACGCATGGGCGATCCGGAAACCCTGGCCCGAGTCGCCCAGTACGAACTCGCCTTTCGCATGCAGATGTCGGTACCCGAAGCCACCGAACTCGCCGAGGAGTCACCCGCCACCCTCGAGGCCTACGGGGCGAACCCCGGCGGCAGCAGCTTCGCCAACAACTGCCTGCTGGCCAGGCGTCTGGTCGAACGCGGGGTTCGGTTCGTCCAGCTCTTCGACTGGGGCTGGGACACCCATGGCACCGGCCCCCATGACGACATCATGACCCAGCTTCCCCTGAAGTGCCGGGAGACCGATCGACCGGTCGCGGCCCTGATCGCCGACCTCGAACAACGCGGCCTGCTCGAGGACACCCTCGTGGTCTGGTCAGGGGAATTCGGCCGTACCGCCATGAACGAAAAGCGCAACGGTTCCACCTTCCTCGGCCGCGATCATCACCCCCACTGTTTCTCGCTGTTCATGGCCGGAGGCGGGGTCAAGGGTGGTCACGTCCATGGAGAGACGTGTGAATTCGGTGCGGAGATCGTCCGGGACCCGGTCGGGATCCACGACCTGCAGGCGACCATCATGCACCTGCTGGGTTTCAACCACGAGAAGTTCACCTACCCGTTCCAGGGAAGGGATTTCCGGTTGACCGACGTACACGGGTCGGTGGTGCCGGGCCTGCTGGCCTGAGCTCGAATCACTCGATTTCAGCGAAGGCGTACTTCGGCTTGTCGCTCGAACGGGAGCTGATGTACATGCCGACGAGTCGTGCCACCACCACTGCGAGATAGAGCTGCCCGATGAGTGCCTCAAGCGATGCGGCACTCCGTGAAGCCATTGAGTTGGGCACGATGTCCCCGTACCCCAGGGTGGTCAACGTGGAGATGCTGTAGTACCCGAGCAGCCCGTAGCTGTTGGACTGGAAGACCAGGTCCTTGGGATTGATGGTGGTCTCCATGGTGAGACTGATCGCATTCGGGTTGAACTGCAGCAGGATCGAATAGATCGCCGCGAAGATGCCCGCAATCAGCACGTAACCGCAACAGGCACCAGCCAGGGTCTCGGCCGTGACTTCACGGTTCAGGAAGACATCGAAGGCGATGACCATGAAGAGCCCGATCAGAAAGATCATGCCCGCCATGTTCGCACCGACGGCGGCCCAGAAGTCACCACGAAAGTGGACCACCAACTGACAGACGATGGTGCAGATCGCGATGACGGTCAGGAACAGTGTCGCAACCCGGCTGCGACTCACCGCAGCGATACCCGCCCAGAGGATCATGAGACTGAGAATGTCACTCAAACGGATGTTGAAGAGCTCGATCGATGCGGTCCAGGGCGCCACCACGACCAGGGTGAACAAGGCACCAAGGAGCCAGAGATAACTGCCGATACCAATGGCGGGAAAGATCATCCACTTGATGCTGGGATGCGTAAATGGGTTGCTCATGGGACCACTATCGGCTCTGCCAACGGCGATCCTTGGAAAGAAACCCCTTGAATGCAACCCAAGGGGAGACCCCGATCAGCGCAAGGATGCCGTCAGGTGCATGCCGACGAGTCGAGCCACGATCATCGTGAGATAAACCTGCCCCATGACCGCTTCAGCGGCGACCAGCTCCCGGGCGAAGGTCGTCGCCGGAATGATGTCGCCGTAGCCCACGGTGGTCAGCGTGATCACGCTGTAGTAGAGCAACACGTCGAAATGTGCCCCCTGGAAATGCAGCTTCGTGGGGTCGATCGGCAACCGAGCATCGATGATGAAGGCGTCCGGCTGGAAGAGCACCAGTGTCGAATAGCACGCAGCAAAGACCGCCGACAGGAGCAGGTACCCGCAGACGCTGCCCAGGAGCGTGTCCATGCTCACCTGGGTGGTGAGGAAGATGTCCCTCAGGATGATCACCACCAGGTAGATCAGGAAGAGCATCGAGGCGATGTTGGCGAGGAGCCCCGTCAGGTTCGATTCGACGTGTGGATCAAGCGCCTGTGGAATGACGGCGGCAAGCGAGAGCACCGCGAGTGAATAGGCGTGCCGTCGCTCGTTGGTGACCGCTGAAATGGCGGCCAGGACCACCAAGATCGCGATGAAATCGGCGACCCAAAGTCCAAATCGATGTTCACTCAACAGAGGTCCGACGACGAAGGTCAGGACGAGGGCGATCAAGAGCAGCCCATAATTGCCGAGCCTCCCCCCGCGACCGAACAACTTCCTTCGACCGCCGCGTTCCCTGGGGGATGCAATCACCTGTTCATGAGGTGGAGTGTTGTCTTTCATGGCTACAGCCTAACTGCTCCAACACGTCGATTGGAGCGTCATGGGTGGTATCATGGAAGGATGCCGGAACCCACACTAGCCATCCAGAACCTCAGATTCACCCACGCCGATCCGGGAGGAGGCGGCTTCACGCTGGCCCTTGACGATCTCCAACTGACTCCCGGGGAACAAGTTCTCGTTGCCGGAACATCCGGCAGCGGCAAGAGCACCCTGCTGCAGCTGGTGGCTGGCCTGCTCGACCCTGATTCAGGCGAGATCAAGGTCGATGGTCGAGCGATGCACGCCATGAACGGGGCCGAGCGAGACCGCTACCGCGGCAGGCGAATCGGCATGATCTTCCAGACCTTCAACCTGCTCGATGGTTTTTCGGCACGCGAGAACGTGCTTGCCGCACTGATGTTCTCCGATCTGCCGAACCGCGAACATCGCGAAAGAGCCGACCAGCTGCTGCAGCGTCTCGGCATCGAACGTCCCGATGCCACGCCGGATCGGCTCAGTGTCGGGCAGCAGCAGCGTGTTGCGGTCGCCCGGGCTCTGGCCAGTCGGCCGGGACTGGTTCTTGCCGACGAACCCACCGCCAGCCTGGACCCGGCCAATGCGACCAACGCCGTCGAGTTGATCAAGGAGACCTGCAGACAGGAAGGTGCGGCACTCCTGCTGACCAGCCACGACCCTTCGATCCGCGACACCTTCGAACGGGTGGAGGAGCTGCAAGCATGACCGACCTTCGCATCATCTTCAGAAGCCTCCGAGTCCGGTTGTTCTCAACGATCGTCACCGTGCTGACCGTCGCAATCGCGGTGGGACTGCTGCTGACCCTGCTCATCCTGCGGGAATCCGGGCAGTCCGCCTTCGAACGAGGCGCTGGCAACGCCGAGCTGCTGGTCAGCGCAGACAACAGTCCGCTGGTCTCGGTGCTCAACGGCATCTTCTACGCCAATCCACCCCGCAATCCGATCTCGATGACCAAGTACGAGTCGATCCGGGACTCCTTTCCCTGGAAGTGGACCGTCCCCATGCAACTGGGCGACTCCTACCAGGGGCAACCGGTGGTGGCGACCAACAGTGATTTCTTCACCGAGTTCCAACCCATCGCCGGGCAACCCTGGGTATTCACCGAGGGGCGCCGGTTCGCGCGACCCTATGAACTCGTCGTCGGTGCCGAAGCTGCCCGAACGACCGGGCTGGTGATCGGCGACCGGGTTCCACTGACCCACGGGTTCAGCGGGTCCAGGGAAGGCGGTCACGTGCATGACACCCACCTGTTCGAGGTCGTCGGCATACTCGAACCGACCGGGGCCAGTCATGACCGTGCGCTCTTCACCGACCTCACCGGCTCATGGGTTCTGCACGCCGAGGATCGCCTGGAACGGGAAGGCACCTCGGATGCTTCGGCCGCCGCGCACGATGACGAGGAACATGATGACCACGGACATGACCACGGGCACGATCACGATCATGGTCACGCCCACATCCATGTCGAGGTGGAGGATCTCACCGACGCCGATCGAATGATCACCGGGATCCTCATGGCGGTACCTTCCCGGTCAGGTCGATCAGGAGCCAGTGCCGTCCTTCCCCAGGCCTTCGACATGCTGAGGCGGGACACCTCGATCACCGTGGCTTCGCCGGCCAACCAGATCGAACGTCTCTTCGCGATCGTCGGCAACGTCGACCAGCTCTTCGTCGCGATGGCGATCGCGGTGCTGCTGTCCTCCGGCATCGGCATCCTGCTGGCACTCTGGAATTCCATGGAGCAGCGACGGAGACAGATCGCGATCCTGCGCGTATTGGGCTGTTCCCAGGGACGCGTCTTCTCGCTGGTCATCACCGAGTCGGTGCTGATCGGGATCGGCGGCGCACTGACCGGCGTCTTCGCCTGCTGGCTGGGCTCTCTGCTTGCCGCAAGTGAGCTGCGTGAACGACTGGGCCTGGTGATCGAACCCGAACTCGATCCTGCGACGATCCTCGTGGTGATCGCGGGAACACTGGTGCTTGCAGCTGCTGCCGGGCTGGGACCGGCGATCCGCGCCTACCGAACCCCGGTGGCGAGAAATCTTCGACCGATCTCCTGAGCGCCTTCAGCTCGCGAGAAGGCTAACATCTGGACTCCTCATCACTGGGAGGCAACGTGCGCACCCTCTGGCTCTTCATCGCGGCGATCATCGTTGCAGGCGTCATCGTCTTCGCCTTGTCACGCCCTGCCGAGATCGCCAGCACGCCGCAGCCCACCGAAGTGGTGACGACCACCCCGCCCGTCGTTGCGCCGAGCGCGCCCGACACCGCGGAGGTCCCGGCGAACCCGGATGAAGTCGACTCGTCTCCGGTGACCGAAGCGGAACCCTCCGACGCTGCCGAGCAGCTTGCCACTGAACTGGGGACGTCCGCCGAGTCCCGTGCGGAAGCCACCCGCGCCGCGGAAGCCGTGGCGCTTGAGGATGCAAGACCCCCCGCCCCCGGGGAGATCGACGGCCCCACCCTGGAGCTGGGCATGGACGTGACCATCGCCAACGCCACCATCAAGGCCGGCGAGATCAAGCGGCTCACCGAGAACGAACTCGCGGTCGACGGCGAGTGGACGCTCAAGGGCATGGGAACGAAGGAATCGCCCTACGAACCCAGCTGGGAATATCTCTTCAGTGCCGCGGACACCTACCAGCCCCGACTCGATGAGAACGAGATCCCCCAGCGCATCGCGATGCTGGATGGCAAGTGGATCCGAGTCGCCGGATTCACGGCGTTTCCCCTGATCACGGGCGAGACCACCGAGATGCTGGTGATGCTGAACAAATGGGACGGCTGCTGCATCGGCGTCCCCCCCACCCCGTTCGATGCGATCGAGGTGCACCTGACCGAAGCAGTGACCCGAGGCCCCAAGCATTCCATCAACTACGGAACGATCACCGGGGTCATGAAGGTCGACCCGTACCTGATCGAGAACTGGTTGGTCGGGCTCTACATCCTCGAGGAATCGACGATCGCCAAGGACATCTAGTCACCGGAGACTCTCACGTGAGCACCCTGTTGCTGCTGGTCATCATCATCTTCCCGACTCTCTTCCAGGAATCGCGAAGCACGGAGACCACTGACGACGTCATGAAGGTCGAATCGATAGGCACCTCTCGCGGCGGTCGTCAGATGGAACTCGTCGTCCTGGCCGATCCACCCGAGAAGGCGGATCAACGACCGGGGATCCTGATCGTCGCCGGGCTTGACGGACGACACGAGCTGGGATCGAAACTCGCCCGAGGAATCGCCGAAGGCCTGGCCGAGGATCATCGGGAGCTCCTCTCCGAAACGACGTTCTACATCCTTCCCCTCGCCAACCCGGATGCAAGAGCTGACGGAAACCGACGCGGCAGCAGCCGACTGATCGACCAGGATCGTGACGGCATCCTCGATGAGGATCCGCCTCGCGATCTCGATGGCAACGGAATCATCACCATGATGCGCCGGGCGAACCCTCCGCTTGAGGACAAGGCGACCCACCTCGCCGACCCCGCCGATGGACGGCTGATGATCAAGCCCGATCACGGGAAGGGCGAACAAGCCACCCATTCGATGCATGTCGAGGGTCTCGACGCGGATGGCGACGGCCTCATCGCCGAAGACGGCATGGAAGGCGTCGATCTCGATCGCAACTTCATGCACCGTTGGCCCGAGTATGCCCTTGATGCGGGCCCCTACCAGCTGAGTGAATACGAGACCCGTGCGATCTCACGGTTCGTGATCGACCACCCCAACCTGATCGCGGCCGTCGTCTACGGTCCCCATGACAACCTGATCAACCAGCCGGACTCGAAGTCGATGGACATCACCGGCCGAACGCCGAAGGAACTCCTCGGCAAGGACAAGGACGACCACCAGAAGGCCAGTGATCGCTACAAGGAACTGGTCGGGCAGGAACGTTCCGCGAAGAAGGACGACGCAGGGAGCCTCCACGGTTGGTTGTATGCACACCGCGGACTCCCCACCCACGCCTCGACCGGTTGGGGGCGACCCGATCCCTCGGAGCCCGAGGCAGAACCCGGGGAGGATCCCGAAGCAGGCGTCGACGAGCGACCGGAACCACGGGACAAGGAAGAAGCGGCCTGGCTTGCCTACTCCGATCGTGACCGAGATGGAGTCGGCTTCATCGAATGGACCGCCTACGACCACCCGCAGCTCGGAATGGTCGAGATCGGCGGCTGGGTCCCGGGATTCAGGATGAATCCACCCGATGACGTCGTGGCCGAACTCATCCCCAGGCACACGACCTGGATTGCCGACATCGCGGATCGGCAGGCCCGACTCAAGGTGATCGGTCCCGAGATCGAATCGCTCGGTGGCGGGCTGGCCAGGGTGCGCATCGGACTGCAGAACACCGGCCTCAGTCCGACCCGAACCCACCAGGCGGTGAAGACCCGGGTGGGCAGACCGATCAACGTTCGAATCGGGATCCCCCCCGAACAACTTGTCCAGGGACGTCTCCTAGAGCAGATCGAACGGATCGACCCCGGTGAACTGGTCACGCGGGAGTGGATGGTCAGACTCGGCCCTGACCGCATGGTCAGCATCGACATCGACGACCAGGCAATCGGCAGGATCACGGTCGCAAACACAATGGAGAACGACTCATGAAGAAGACGTTCGCACTGGTCATCACCGTTCTCGCCGCTCTTTTCAACTCGCCGGTCTCCGCCCAGCAGCAGATCGACTCGCGCGTGGACATCGCCTGGAACCGCTACTACGACTTCGACCAGATGACCGATGTCATCAAGAAGCTGGTCGATGCCTACCCGGAACTGCTCACACTCCACGAACTGGGACGCTCCGATCTGGGACGCGAGATGTGGCTGGTCGTCCTCAACAACCCCGAGACCGGGGCCGACGACACCAAGCCGGCGATGTGGGTCGATGGCAACGTGCACGGCAACGAGATCCAGGCCACTGAAACCGTGCTCTATTCGATCTGGTACCTGGCAAGTGCCTACGGCCAGGTGCCTCGCATCACCGAACTGGTCGACCGCACCAGCTGGTACTTCGTGCCTTCGGTCAATCCGGACGGACGAGACGGCTGGCTCAAGGGTGCCCACACCCCCCACTCCAACCGCACGGGACTTCGCCCGACCGACAACGATCGGGACGGGCTCCTCGACGAGGATCCTCCGGAGGACCTCAATGGCGATGGTTCGATCGGTCAGATGTGGAAGAAGGACCCCCACGGCGACTGGGTGCGGGACGAGGAGGATCCGAGGATCTTCCGCCGCGTGGACGGCGAGATCGGACCGGACGGTCGCATGCGCCACGGGGAATGGACCTCGCTTGGATCAGAAGGCATCGACAACGACGGTGATGGCCGGATCAACGAGGATGGCGTCGGCGGCTACGACATGAATCGCGACTGGCCGAGCGACTGGCAGCCTCCCCACGTCCAGCGTGGAGCGGGTGACCACCCGTTCACCTACCCCGAGACCCGTTCGGTCGGTGAATTCATCCATGCGCATCCCAACATCGCCGCCGGGCAGAGTTACCACAATGCCGGAGGCATGATCCTGCGCGGCCCCGGTGCCAGCTATCGCGAACGTGACTATCCACGGTCGGACGTCAGGACCTACGAGGCGATCCAGGACGCAGGCGTCGAGATGCTCCCCTTCTACGACAAGATGGTCATCTACAAGGATCTGTATTCCGTTCACGGCGGGTTCGTGAACTGGCTGGCGGAAGGCCTCGGGGTCATCTCATTCACCAACGAACTGTGGTCGGACAAGCGAATCCTCCAGAACGGCGATACCCCCGACCAGGAAGGTCGTCTTCGGTTCGAGGATCGCGTGCTGTTCGGACAGACCTTCGACGAATTCACCGAATTCGACCACCCGGAACACGGACAGGTGCTCATCGGGGGCGGCTCGAAATGGTGGAGCCGCAATCCGCCTCCGTTCATGATCGAGGAGGAGGCACATCGAAACTTCGCATTCACCGTCTTTCATGCGGAGCAGATGCCCGAGCTTCGATTCGATCGCGTCGAAGTCGTCGATCTTGGTGACGGACTCTGGCAGGTGGATGCAACCGTGCTCAACGACCGACTCATTCCATCGCGATCCGCGCTCGCCGCACAGAAGCGCATCGGTCTTCCCGACTTCGTGCTGATCGAACCCGACGCAGACGCCACCATCATCGCCGGAGGCACTGTTCCCGACGACGTGCGAAAACCCGGGCTCATGAATCCCGTCACGAAACGGCCGGGCAGGCTCGCCCATGACGCCGGCATCTCGGCACGGTCACCGGTGCGATTTCGCTGGATCGTCTCGTCCGAGCAGGCTCCGAGTGGGACCATTCGCTACCAATCGGAGAAGGCGTCCGGAATCAAGACCGCCTTTCCGGCAGAAACCACCCCCCCCGACCCAATCTGAATCCGATAGAAAACGCCCCTGAGAGCTCGATACACGCCTCGCTCGAGATCGCGAAAAAAGATCGCAACTGAAGTAATTGCAGTATCTTGATTCGAACCGGCTGACACTTTAAATTCGACGTCTACGCTGAAATCCCTCACAAGGAGGGATGAAAGAGGGCTGCTTCAAGCCCCGCACCGGAGCCGTCATGCCAGAACAAGTCGTTAATGAGAAAGATCAGGCGGTGGACATGGTCGACCAGAAGCCGACTGAAGAGGATCTGCTGGTCTTGAACGTCGGAGACGACGGATCATGGCGCGTCCTTGGCTCCCCGTATCGCATGAGGCTCTACGAGACCATTCGCCGAATGCGTGAATGCACCATCTCTGAACTGGCCGCCCATGCCAACACCAAGCCCGTGAACCTCTACTACCACCTGCGCTCACTGGAGAACACCGGTCTGGTCCAGCCGATCGGACGCCGGGAGGGTGTCGCTCGACGTGCACCGGTGCTGTACGGCACGGTTCACAAGCGGATCGAGATCGAGTTCGACCCGATGAACGACGAACACCAGGAACGAATGAACACCATCCGGCGCAGCTGGCAGCGTGAGGCGAACGACTCCATCGAGACCGGCGTTCGATTCCAGGAGCAAGGCAAGCCCGGCCGGTTCATGGTTCATTTCCGTTGGGAATCACTTTCCACGGGTGAACAGGATGAGATCTCCAGGCACTTCAGGGAGATCATCGAGATCCTGGATCGTCCGCGTGATTCACGCGAACCGGTTCAGGACGACTCATCCCTGCTGCACATCGGCCTGCAGATGGTCGAACACTTCGAACCGAGGTTGCCGGCCCCGCAGGTGCAGTCACGCCCGCGAACCGCAGATGATTCAAGAGTCTGATCCCGAATCACCCCTGCGCACGTCCTGCGGTGTTCTCGAAATGGGCCGGCCCGGATTCGAACCGGGGTCTCGCCGATTATGAGTCGGTGGCTCTGGACCGCTGAGCTACCAGCCCGAGATGTCGCAAGGGTACCCGGTTCCGTCACTGAAAGTGCGGACGGCGATCTAAAGTTCGATGCGCTCACCGGGGATCGCGACCAGGAATCCCCTGGATCTGATCGCCTCGCGAACGGAGTCCTCGTGAAGCGCGGGGTTGGTGTGGTTCAGGTGGATGAAACGGATCATGCCCGGGTTGCGCTGCACCCGATCGGCGAAACGATCCATCGAATCGATCATCGGTGGATGCGGGATCATGAGCAGGTTTCGACCGGGAATCTCGCGACCGTCGTAGAAGGTCGCATCGATGTAGGCGATGTCGACGTCGGCGAAGAGTCGGTCGATGAAATCAGGGCCGACGGTCTCGGCATCCCAGCGATCGATGTCGGGAACGAAGAGCACCGTTCGATTGGGACCGCGAATCTTGTAGGCCATGGTGTCGGAGAACTCGTCACGGTGCGGCACCGGGAAGGCCTCGACGTCCAGCCCGGGAATGGGCTGGAAGGTGCCTCCGGGTTCGAATTCCTTCAACTCGATCTGATCCAGTTCGACCAGCTGCGACCAGGGACCGTTGTTTCGCAGGAAGTCCGCGAACCGAGGGCTCACATGGACCGGGGTCGACTCCGTCGAAGCCACTTCACGCCCGAAGTGGGCAAGACCAAGGTAGTGACCGATGTGTGCGTGGGTGAGCAGGACCGCATCGACCGGACGTCGCCCTCGATCCGACTGCCCTGCCGTGTCCTGGAGACGTGCGATCTGGGTGTCGATGGCGGGCGTGGCCTCGACCAACACCAGCCGATCCTCCTGATGGTCGATCACGCCCAGGCAGGCCGGGGTCTCGACCCGCCCGCTGGCACGCGCCTCGACACAACAGGGTCGGGTGCACCCGACGTGTGGCAGCCCCCCGTCCTGTGCACGTCCCAGCACGACCAGCTCGAACCGCGGTCCAGCCTCGGGTGCCGGGGACGACACCGGTTCCTGGTCAGGGCCGCTCAACAGCAGGAGACAGGCGAGGAGAAGACTGTTCATCAAGGCACGATACTCCGTATCAGGGTGCGAGCCAGCAGGCGGTGCAGGCGCCTGCCTCATCCCACTGGAAGCGAGCTCGGACATGCCCGTCATGACGCAGGTGCAACCACTCCAGCATCTCGAGTCGACAACGCACCAGGGCGAAGTGTTCCCGCCCGGCTTCGGAAGTCGCCTCGTCGGGAATGTGGTGAAGAAGATCCTCGGGCAGGTTGGGCGAGAAGACCGGCAAGACCTTCGAAGGCGCGTGCGGCGCCAGATAGCACCGTCGACTGCTCAGGGAACTGCCGGCCCAGGCGGCGTCGGCCAGGGGATCGTTCCGGTGGACCGTGGCCCGGCCCCGGGCTCGAAGCTGGATTCGCAGCGCACGGTCGTAGAGCAGCAGTCCGACCCGACCATCGGTTTCAAAATGCTCGATCTTTCCGGATCTGGCATCGGTATGAAAGCCCATGGACCGGGTTTCGGGGTCTGCAGATCGCAGGACGACGGTGCGGACCTCGGGCATGCCGTCAGGACCGTTGGAGGCGATGGTGGCCTGGTGCCATCCATGCCGACTTTCCCTGACGCCGGTCTGGGCGGCCTGCCAGGCGGTCTCCAGCAGCGAGTCGAGCTCCGGAGGGTCGTTCTGGGTGGTTCCTGACGGGGTATCGGATTCCATGGCCAGAGCCTAACCGACCGATCTTGTCCTGTCGGGTTGCCCCGGCACGTTGAAGCGCAGATACTTGGAGCAGGACCGAACGATCAACCGACGCTGAAAGAGCCATGAAGACCACTCGACCAGAAAGACGCACCGAACAGACCGCCACCACGGCGTTGCTGCTGATGGTGCTGGTCCTGGCGACTTCGGCGGCCGGCTCGATCGACCGCACCGGACCTCGCAACGGCATCCACGGCACATCAGGAACGGCCGCAGGGCTGGTCACGCCGCCCCTGGTCGAGGCAGCTGCCCTCCCCGGGAGCTGCCGCCTGGCACCGCCTTCGGACACGATTGCGACCGTCGGAACCCAAAGTGGTTCGGATGTCACGGTCGACCTCGCCCACCTGGCCGGAACGTCGATGGAAACCTATCGATGTCGACGTGACCTGCCCCCGCCTCACCGGGTCTGAACGGACCCGGCGACGCACACGGTGCGCGCACCACACCATCCCCACTGATACACACGTCTCTCCGTCCCGGCTCGAAGCCGGGCGGGATCGAAAGGGCACAAGCCATGGCCGTACCCGTCATAGGTTCGGTATTGAAGAAGGTCTTCGGCACTCGCAACGAGCGAATGGTGAAGCACTATCTCAATCGCGTAGAGAAGGTCAACGCCTTCGAAGAGGACATGCGTCGACTGACCGACGCGGAACTTCGCGGCAAGACCGAGGAATTCAGGAAGCGAAGCAAGGCCGGCGAGACCGGCTACGACATGCTTCCGGAGATCTTCGCCGTCGGCCGGGAAGCGATGGACCGCTCGGTCGGCATCCGCAACATCTTCAACCCGGAAAACGGTTTCGACCCCACCACCCTTCCGGAATCGGTCCAGAAGCTCTACGCGGAGACCAAGGCCCTGATGGATGCCACGCCCGACCGGGATCCGGTCGAGGATCTCCGCGGCTGCACCACACCCACCTCGGGATGGCAGCTCGTCGACATCCCCAACGAGATCTACGAAGCGGTCAGGGCCCTGTACCCCCTCTCCAAGCCCCCGTTCCGCGCTCGTCCGTTCGACGTGCAGCTGATCGGTGGGATCGTCCTGAGCCAGGGAAAGATCGCCGAGATGAAGACCGGGGAGGGCAAGACCATCGTCGCCCCCCTCGCCTCCTATCTCGCCTGCGTCGAGAACAAGCAGGTCCACGTGATCACGGTGAACGACTACCTCGTGCAACGTGACCGTGACTGGGTGTTCCCCTTCTATCGGGCACTCGGTCTCACCATCGGTGCGATCCACCCCCAGCACATGCAGAGCCCCCAGGAGAAGTCCACCGCCTACTCCTGCGACGCGCTCTACGGCACCACCAGCGAGTTCGGTTTCGACTACCTCCGGGACAACATGAAGCTTCGGGCCGAGGAGCAGTTCCAGAAGGAACACGCCTTCGCCATCGTGGACGAAGTCGACTCCACCTTGATCGACGAGGCCCGCACGCCCCTGATCATCTCCGGGCTCGCACATCAGTCCGAACCGCGATACGCCCTGGCCGACCAGCTCTCCAGGCACCTCGTCGACATGCAGAAGGACTGGGATACGGCCAATGACCGGGCCGAGAGCTGCGTCCTCGCGATCGCCGGACTCGAAGGCGACATCAGGACCGCTCCGGACAAGTCCCAGATCCCCGCCATCAAGGTCAAGCTGGAGGAACGCCGCAAGCAGCTGCCCACCCTCGAGGCCGAACGAGATCGCTTCACCCAGTACTACGAGGTCGAACTCGACAAGAAGAAGGCGACCGTGACCGACGAAGGCATCGCCGAAGCCCAGCGCAAGGCGGGCGTCGGTTCCTTCTACGTCGGCGAGCACGTTGACATGCCCCACCTGCTCGAACAGTCGGTTCGGGCCCACACCGTCTACCAGCGCGACCGTGACTACGTGGTCGCGCCCGACGAAAAGGGCGAGGAGACCGTGGTCATCGTCGACCAGAACACCGGCCGAAAGATGGTCGGTCGACAGTGGTCAGACGGCCTCCACCAGGCGGTCGAAGCCAAGGAAGGCGTCCAGATCAAGGAAGAGACGCAGACCATGGCCACCATCACCATCCAGAACTACTTCAAGATGTACGAGCGCCTGGCGGGGATGACCGGCACCGCCGACACCGAAGCAACAGAATTCCACGAGATCTACTCCCTGGACGTCATCTCGATTCCGACCAACGTCCCGATCCAGCGTGCCGACCGAAACGACTGGGTCTACCCCACCACCAAGGGCAAGTGGTCTGCGATCGTCCAGGAGATCAGGCGGTACCACGATGTGGGTCGACCGGTCCTGGTCGGCACCACCAGTGTCGAGAAGAGCGAGGAACTCAGCCACATGCTGAGCCGCGAGACCCAGATCCAGCACGAGGTGCTCAATGCCAAGCAGCACGAACGCGAGGCGGACATCGTCCTGAATGCCGGACAGGTCGGGGCGGTCATGATCGCCACCAACATGGCCGGCCGCGGAACCGACATCAAGCTCGGGAAGATCTCTCGTGAATCACTGATCGACCACTGGAAGCGGCGGGACATCTGTCCCCGCGAGGTCGATGCGTCGATGGACGACGAGGAGATCCTCACCGCCGTCTACCGCCACCTGTGCATCAGGCGCTGTGACGTGAAGAAGGCCGATGCCGCCGCCATGGACCTCGGAGCCGCCCGCAGGACGCTGATGCTCTCGATCGCCGACGAGCTCTCGGAACGCGGACTCGGCCTGCGCATACCGAAGCAGCCCACCGATGCCCGGGCACTCGCCGAATGGGACGCCGAACTTTCGTCGGCTCTGGACGATTCGGGCATGCCCCCGCTGCATCGTCTCCAGATGTGGGACTCGGTCGAGCCCATGGGCGGACTGCACATCGTGGGCACCGAACGCCACGAATCACGACGAATCGACAACCAGCTGCGCGGTCGCGCCGGTCGACAGGGCGACTTCGGCTCATCCAGGTTCTTCCTCAGCCTCGAGGACGACCTGATGAAGATGTTCGCCGGAAAGATCATCAACAGCATCCTTTCGCGCAGTGGTTTCAAGGAAGGCGTCGTGCTCGAGGCGGGCATGCTCACCAAGAGCGTCGCCCGTGCCCAGCGCAAGGTCGAGGAACGGAACTTCCAGTGGCGGAAGAACATCCTCGAATACGACGAACCCATGGAGCACCAGAGAAGGTCGTTCTACGGGATGCGACAGCCCATACTTGAAGGCACCGGCATCAGGCAGGTGATCTTCGAACAGATCGAGGACTCGGTCTACGAGAACGTCGAGACCTACCTTGGGCCCGACCACGTCGGGAACTGCATCTCGGAATGGGTCTCGGAGCACTTCCGCGTCATGATCGCCCCGGAGCGATTCCGAAAGAAGGACCGAGAGGACGTCCGGCGACTCATTCGTGCCGACGTCATGGAGGAAGCGTCCGGCGAGATCGGGATAACCGCGACCGAATACATGCCTGACGAGTGCGAGCCCGATGACGTCGACTGGTCGGGTCTGGCGAAGTGGTGCAACGACACCTACAGCTCCGAGCTGACCGCGGATGACATCAATTCGATGAAACGCCGTGACGTCATCAACCGGTTCGTGAAGGCTGCGAAGACCAAGTTCGATGCCATCTCACTCCGCCCGATCGACAAGTTCCTGGTCTCGGACTACAGCCAGAAGGAACTCGCCGAATGGAGCAATCGAAAGTTCATGACGAAGCTGTCGGCAAATGACTTCGCCGGCATCGAGAAGCGGGCGGACATCGTCCCCGTGATCATGGATTCAGCGGAGAAGTCCTACAAGGAACGCGAACGCATCTACCCGATCGACCACGTGCTCGAAATGACCACCTCCCAGCTGCAGCAGGACCCGGCCCATGCGGTCAGCACGTTCACCGACTGGGTGAATGCCCGGTACGAGCTCAACTGGTCCGCCAATTCCCTGCCTTCGAACAACCCGCAGGAGCTTCGGACCATCCTGGTCGAACAATCCAGCAAATGGGATGAGAAGCGAATCGCCGAACGCGCTCGCAAGGCGCTGGACGCCACCACCGACGTGGACTCGCTGGACGACTGGCTCCAGGAGAATGCCAGGATCATGCTCACCCCCGCCGAACGGGAGCAGGCAGGGACTGATCGCGAAACGGTTGCCCTGGAAGTCATCACCCGAGGCCTGCGCCAGGAACTGACCACCTTCGAGCGCTGGATCCTCCTCCAGATCCTCGACGCATCCTGGAAGGACCATCTGCACCAGATGGACCAGCTGCGTGATGCCATCGGCTTCCGGTCCTTCAGTCAGCGCGACCCACGAATCGAGTTCAAGCGGGAAGCCGCCGAGTATTTCGACGAGATGCAATCCACGATCCAGGACAAGGTCACCGACGTGATCATGCGAGGACGCCTTTCACCGCAGGCAGCGCCGAGCCCGCAGGCCATGCTGCAGGCAGCCGCCAGAGCCGAAGCACAGGGCAAGGAGATCCCCCCGGAACTCGCAGCCGCCCTGGCCCAGGCAAAGGCCCGCCAGCAGCAGACCGCCGAGAGCGGTGGCGGAGCCCCGCCGTCGGACTCATCGGCTGCGGGGGCCGCCGCAGCAGCGGCCGCGCCAGCGGCAGCTGCCAGACCCAGACCTGCTGCAGCAGCCCCTGCGACGGCAGCGGTCGGGGCAAGGTCGGGCCCACGAAAGGGCAAGGAGAGTGGCGGGCGCACCGTGGCCCCCACCATCGGCAGGAACGAACTCGTCACCGTCATGAACCCGAAGACCGGCAAGAAGGAAGAAATGAAGTTCAAGAAGGCGAAGCCACTGCTCGAGGAGGGGTGGCGGCTGGTCAACCGCTGAGCCGGTCCGAATGGGGAGAAAGTACCTCGTTCGGCCAAGAGCTTGCTCGGAGCGCGGGAGACGCTATCCTCGTCCCGCCTCCGTAGCTCAATTGGCAGAGCAGCTGGCTCTTAACCAGCGGGTTCCCGGTTCGAGTCCGGGCGGGGGTATTCAAGAAGACGACCCCGCATGCCATGGCATGCGGGGTTTTACTTCATGAACACCCACCCGCCCGAATCACATGACCCAGGCCGAGCGAGTCGACCCTGATGGCGATAACACCCATCATCGGCGTCCGGATAAAGGGGATCGACCAGACGTGGCTCCGTGCGTTCGAAACCACGTGACCCCCCGCCTTGTTCCCTTACAATGCAGCGATGATCCTCGTTCAGGCAATTGCCCAGTTTCAACATCGGCGTGACAACACCTGTGGAAGTCACATCACCAGGCGTGCCCTGAGAAGACGACTGCCGCGCTTCCTGCCTGCACTTGATGCAACGGGGATCAAGGAGATCACCACGTCGATCGACAAGAGGACGCCGGAGATCGTCGAGGACGAACGAAGCTGGATGAACGACATCCCCACGCGAGGACAACTGGAATGGGCCGCAAGCGTGCTTGCGACGTACCAGGCGATCCGCCCCCACGTCGATAGCGACGACGAGGCCATCGATTTCATCGCCGATGCGCTGCTTGCCGACTTCGGGAGCCTTTTCAGGCGTTTCCTGGCGCGACGCCTGCCCAGGTCGATCATGAAGAATCGAAATCGAGCGGGTGTTGCGATGAACGCCTTTCTCGAACAATACGGCACACCGTGGCACTGGCGTGGCAAGAACCGACCGGATGGCGGCGTGAACGTGATCGCCACGAGATGCTTCTACCACGGCTTCATGACAGCACATGGTGAACCCGGCCTCACCAGGGTGTTCTGCCACCTCGACACGATGTGGACCGACCGACTTCTCGAGAACAGCGGCGGAATCACCCTCAAGGCCGATGAAATGGCCAGCTTCGCCAAGGGCGATGACCACTGCTGTTTCCCGCTGGTGCCTCTCGGGATCAGTGCAGCCAGCAAGTAATGACGCATTGACCCTGGCCCGCCCTCCGACACCGGGGACGGGTCCGGTACAGTGGTGATCAGCTTCGAGACTTCTCGGTTCATTGGGGGCTACATGCGAAACGGGTTCATGATCCTCGAGCCCACTGCCGGCAATCAGCCTCCAGTGGACATTGATTTCGCCATGATCATCATCCTGGTGCTCTGTGCCGTGATCATGGGCCTCCTGATACTGCTGGTCCTGCGACAAGCACAAGCAAAGAGACTGAATCGCCGCATCGAACAGTCGACCATCGATGCGCGTGAACATGCCGACTCGATCGCGATGGCCGCTGACCTGATTCTGACCCGTTTCGACAGCAAGGGCCGATGCATCCAGCTTGGTGCCGGTCTGGAGCGGCTCACCGGAATCACCACGGAGAGCCTCCTTGAGGACCCGAAACGGCTTCTTGAACTCGTACATCACGAGGATCATCACAAACTCGAGGAAGCGGAGCAGAAACGGTCCTCGGGATGCACCGAACCGTTCGAACTCACCTACCGCATCAAGGGAGCAGACAACCAGTGGCACTGGTTGCTCGAGAGACAGAACCTGGTCGTCATCGACGGGGTTGCGCGCGGTTTCGAATCCGTGTCCCACGATGTTTCAGACCGCGTCAGGTTCGAACAGCAGCAGCGTCGCCTGCTTGACCTCGAGAGACTCTCAACCACGTTCCTCGAGTCCTTTCTGGTGACTGATGACGTCCCGGGAACCTCACGGATCATGCTCGACGTGCTCGGTCGCTACTTCGACTTCTCGGGTGCCAAGCTGCTTGAACGCACCGAGGACGGAAGCACCTTCCAGGTGACCTATTCCTGGCGACATGAAAGCCATCGGGATCGTCCCAGCGAAGTCCACCCGGACACGATCAATGCCGAACGCATCACATGGTGGATCGAACAGGTGCGAGGCGGAGTCCCCTTTCCGATCTCACCGGAGAACAGCCATTCCAGCGAGGAAAGCGCGGTACACGAAATCACCGGTGCCGAGTCGATCCTGGTGGTCCCGGTGCTCGTGCTCGGCCGACTGCACATGATGATCGTCCTCGAGGACCAGGACCAGCAGCGCGATTGGCAACCAGAGGAACTGGCCTCGATCCAGACGATGTCCCACGGCATCTCTCGCAGCATCGAACGAAACCTTGCGGAACAGGGAAGAGTCGAATTCGCGGAATATCGTCGTCTCATCGAACGAACGGAGATCATCGGACAGCTCGCCTCCGGAATCGCTCATGACTTCAACAACATCCTGTTCGCGATTTCAGGCAGGACACAGCTGCTGCTCAGGCACACCACCGACGAGAAGGTCATCCAGGGTCTCCAGAACATCGACAGTGCCATGGCGGATGCCAAGGGCATCATCGGCACGCTCAGGATCATGAACAAGAAGGAAGCGCGATCCACGGGAATCGTGTCCATCGCCGCCGAAACCCGTCGCGTCACCGAGATGATCAGCCGACTCATTCCCAACCGAGTCGAACTGAAGGTGGACATCAAGGTGTCAAACGACGTCCAGGCGTCCTGCTCGCCCGATGCACTTCACCAGGTTGTGATGAACCTCTTGATCAACGCCCGGGACGCCGTGGAGGGACAGGGTCGGATCAGGATCTCGGTGGACGAAGACGGCGAATCCGAACACCCCATCCGGTTGCACGTCGAGGACGACGGCCCCGGCATTCCCATCGAGCGACGCTCCGAGGTGCTCAAACCCTTCGTCTCCACCAAGCCCCCGACTCTCGGGTCCGGACTCGGACTGTCGATCGTCAAGAAGGTCATCGACAAGTGCTTGGGGCGGCTCGAACTGGTCGATTCGGAACTGGGCGGACTCAAGGTCTCCGTGAGCTTCCACAAGGCACTGGACGTGCCGACGGAAGCATCCATCGAGTCGCTTCCACCCATCCTGACGACGATTGCCGACTTCAACCGGGTCTGCGTGATCGACGATGACCCGGTCGTTCGCGAGCTGATCAGCCAGTTCTTCAAGGCCGAGGGCATCGAGACCATCGAACTACCCGATGCGACCGGAGTGGAATCCCTGCTGAAGAATCCCGAGAACGAGATCGACATCCTGGTCATGGACCTCGACCTGCCCCGAATGACGGGAGTCGAATGCCTGACGGGCCTAAGGGACAAGGGCATTCGAACACCCTGCGTCCTGATGACCGGTGGCTTCAATGATGCCCCAAGCACCATGGCCGGGATGCAGTTGCTGAGAAAACCATTCTCGATGTCCACCCTGAAAGCCACATGCGGGGTACTGGTGAACGAACGTTCCTCGAGCAGGTGATTCAGACCGATTCAGGCTGTCTCAGTTGTCGAACGTCTCATCCATGTTCTTGGCGTACCAGAGTGCAAGCTTCACGCGATCGTGGATGTCGAGCTTGTCCATGATGCTCTGGGTGTGCTTCTCGATCGTCTTGACCGAGATGTGCAGGTAGTTCGCGATCTCCTTCTTCGAGTACCCCTTGGCCAGGTAGGTCAGGGTCGCGACCTCCCGCTCGGAGAGCTTCTCGCTGAGTGGAGTCGGACTTCCGAAACGGTCGTCACTCAGGCGATCCTGGACCGTTGGTGAGAAGTAACGCTTGCCACTGGACACCGCCTTGATGGCATTGACCACGTGCAACATGGGGTCGAGCTCGGCCTTGGTGATGTAGGCCCGGGCATCGACACGGAGAGCGGACTCTATGTACCGATCGTCGTAGGCACCGGAGAGGATGATGATCTTCGTCTTGGGGTTGATCCTGCGAATCTCGTCGGCGGCATGAAAGCAGTCAAGCCCCGGCATGTTGATGTCGAGCAGCACGATGTCCGGAGAATGCTCGACGGTCGCATCAATGGCATCAGCCGCATTGGTTACCGCCGCGGCGACCATGATCCCACGCTCCAGGGCCAGGGATTCGATGAGAAATGTCCTGATCATGTGGTGATCGTCGGCGATCACGACTCGAATATCCGGCATCAGATATCAATCTCCAGGAGATCGGGCGTACAAACCCTTTGATTGCGGGTGGGGTCAACATCGACAAAGTCGATACTCGTGGGACAAAAGTACTTCCTATGTCATGGGAATTGGCGTGCTTCTCTCGAATTTACCCGCACGAAAAGCCGTTTGAAAGAAGCATTCAGCATGGGAATGCCAGAATCAGGGCTCGATGCAGCGTGCCACACCCCCTCTATCACGTCCATACGGCTGATTCAGGACATAAAAGTCGTTAATGGGACATTCATCCCATAGAGAGATACGCGGGGTGTTGGTTCTATGGGTGTGCGGGACATGAGGCGGTGGGCGCCGACTACCGCATATCGGGCGAGAACGGGATTCCGTTGAACCCGAATCCATTCGCTGGCTGGCGAGTGGCAGACAATCTGGAGCACCTGGCTGATGAACATGAAGACGACCGAAAACAAGTCTGATTTCGTATTAAGACTTTTCGACAACTACTACGATCGGGTCTATGCCTTTTCAAGAAAATCAGCACCTGCAGATGTGGCCGAGGACGTGACCCAGGAAGTCTTCATCAGGCTGCTCCAGCACCCACGACTCGAGGAGCTCACTCTTTCCGTGAGCTACCTGATCAAGGTCGCACACAACCTTCTTCGTCGTCGTCATTCACGAAGCGTCAGGCTTCGCGAGCTCCTGGCAACCGCCGTCACGGACGAAGTGGTCGAGAGATACGGTCGACCTGACCGCAGGGTGACCAGCGATTCCTCGGAATTCACGCTTGAAACCAGGCAGATCACGAACGCGATCAAGGAATTGACCGCCGACGAGCAGGATGCCATTCGCCTGATCATCTGCGAGGGCAAGAGCTACGAGCATGCTGCAGAAAGCCTGAATGTCAGCATCACCACCATCAACAACTGGAAACACAGGGGTTTGTCGAAGCTTCGCAAGTTCGCGGAGAAGTCGACCAGCATCGCGCAGGGCAACGCCCTCGCCACCGGCTGAAAGGACGTGCTGATGCACGCCTGAAACCCAACAGGTTCTCTTCTTTTTCTGCTGT
Source organism: Phycisphaerales bacterium (assembly GCA_029246705.1). Taxonomy (GTDB): domain Bacteria; phylum Planctomycetota; class Phycisphaerae; order Phycisphaerales; family SM1A02; genus JAKVBQ01. Next base: position 156,084 of record JAQWMQ010000010.1, read on the forward strand.
GATGCCCTCCGGGGGGCATCTTGACGAAGGTGGTCGGCGCAAGCCGGCCACCTTCGTTTGCAATCCACTTCAAGCCTTGCATCGGGCCATTTCGTAGCCTATGCTACATTTAATGTAGCATAGGCTACAAATGGAGCCCGACATGACACGACGATCATCCATCGACAGCTACCGAAAGACCCGGGTCGATCACGCCTCTGAAACCGCAGAGGACTACGTGGAGGCGATCGATGAACTCATCGAGCAGGAAGGTCAGTGCCGGGTGACCACCCTTGCCAGACGACTCGGGATCTCGCACGTCACCGTGAGCAGGACCCTGAGCCGCCTGGCCTCGGAGGACCTGGTCGAAACCGAGCCCTACCGGCCCATCGTGCTCACCGACAAAGGTCATGCGCTCGCCGCGTGGGCTCGCCAAAGGCACGAGCTCGTCCTGAACTTCCTGAAAGCACTGGGCGTGCCTGAAAACGTCGCCATTCCCGATGCCGAAGGCATGGAACACCACTGCTCGCCGAAGACCTTGAGTGCCATGAAACGATTCCTGAAGGAGACTCGATCGTGACCAGACACCTCGCCATCACCTGCCTCGCCTTTGCCATCTGCTGTGCCGGCTGCTCGAGGGAGCCCGGTGAGACCGTGGACTCCAGTGACGAGATGCGGACACGCGTCGTCACCACGACCGGGATGATCGCCGACCTGGCAAGAGCCATCGGTGGAGACCGAGTGAACGTCACCAACCTGATCGGCGAAGGCGTCGACCCCCATCTCTACAAGCCGACACGGGACGATGTCGCGGCCCTCCTGGATGCGGACATCATCTTCTACAACGGCCTGCACCTCGAGGGTCGGATGGGCGACGTGCTTGCCCGTGCCGGCGCGGACCGCCCCACCATCGCGGTGACGGAACGCCTTCCCGAAGAACGCCTGATCCATCCGAACGATGACCAGGACCAGGACCACGCGGACCCCCACGTGTGGCTCGCACCGGAGCTCTGGGCACTCTGTGGCAACACGGTATGCAATGCCCTGGCGGAGATGCGGCCCCAGGATCGTGCGGAGTTCCAGGCGAACCTCGAGACCTTCCAGGCTGGTGCAGCTGAACTGGATGCACTGGGAACATCCGCGATCGGTTCAATTCCGCGGGAAAGCCGTCTGCTGGTCACCAGTCACGATGCCTTCAATTACTTCGGACGTGCCTGCGACATCGAAGTGGTCGGGGTCCAGGGAATCTCGACCGACAGTGAAGCCGGCCTGGCGGATCTCGAAGCCCTCGTGGAGCTCGTCGTCCAACGAAGGGTGCCTGCCGTGTTCGTCGAAAGCAGCGTGCCTCGACGCAGCATCGAAGCGCTGGTCGAGGGTGCCGCCGCACGTGGGCACGTGGTCACCATCGGGGGCGAGCTGTTCAGCGATTCAATGGGCCCTGCAGGAACCCCCGAAGGCACCTGGAAGGGCATGGTCCACCACGACATCCGGGTGGTGACGGAATCGCTCGGTGGCACCTTCCCGCCTTCCAACGGGCAGGCAATCCCGGAGAACCTCGAATGAGCATCAGGACCTCGCAGCCATCCCTGGGGTCGGAGCATTCTCCTGACTCCCCACTCTCGATCCATGCGATGACCGTCGCCTACGAGCGGCGACCGGTCCTCTGGGACATCGACCTGGACATCACCCCCGGCTCACTGGTGGGCGTGATCGGGCCCAACGGGGCAGGCAAGAGCACCCTGATCAAGGCGGCGCTCGATCTCGTTCCAAAGCTGAGCGGAGAAGTCCAGGTCTTCGGCCGCCCGTATCGCGAGCAGAGGCAGCACGTCGCCTACGTCCCGCAGCGGGAGTCCGTCGACTGGGACTTTCCGGTGACCGTCCTCGACGTGGTGTGCATGGGGCTCTACCACACCCTCGGCCTCTTTCGGCCCGTCAACCGCAGGATTCGAGACCGTGGCATGCAGGCCCTCACCCAGGTCGGCCTGAGTGATTTCGCCAATCGCCAGATCGCCCAGCTGTCCGGGGGACAGCAGCAACGCACCTTCCTCGCGCGAGCACTGGTCCAGGATGCAGCCCTGCACCTGATGGACGAGCCGTTTGCCGGAGTCGATGCCGCGACCGAGCAGACGATCGTCTCGCTGCTGCGGGATCTCCAGTCACGGGGTCGTACCACCGTGGTGATCCATCACGACCTCCAGACCGCTTCTGAATACTTCGACCACGTGCTGCTCCTGAACACCCGCGTGGTCGCCTTCGGGCCCACCAAGGAGGTCTTCACCCCGGAGAACCTTGAAGCCACCTACGGCGGAAAGCTCACCTTGCTCGACCAGGCCTCCCAGGCACTGGCCGGACACGCGCAAGGTGTCGGTCGTTGAGCACCCAGCGCGACATCGACTGGAACGCCTTGCTCGAGGTGCTGGTGCTGGCCAACTGGAACACCCGTGTGGTGGTTCTGGGCGTGACCGCACTCGGGATCGCGGGCGGCGTGGTGGGCACCTTCATGCTGCTCAGGCGCCGTGCACTGCTTGGTGACGCCCTGAGCCACGCAACGCTCCCGGGAATCGTCCTGGCCTTCCTGGTGGCCTCGGCGCTGGGTATCGGCGGCAAGTCACACGGCATCCTCCTGCTCGGCGCACTGGTCTCGGGGACCCTGGGCATCTTCGCGGTCCACTGGCTGACCAGCTCCGGTCGATTGTCCGAGGATTCCGCGCTCGGCGTCGTACTGAGCACGTTCTTTGGTGCGGGAGCCGCACTGCTGGGACTCGCCCAGCAGGAGTCCAGCGCGAGTGCGGCCGGGCTCGAGACGTTCATCTACGGCAAGACCGCCTCGATGCTGGTCCGGGACGCCATCCTGATCGGAGCCACCTCGATCGCCACCGTCGGGTGCTGCGTGGTGTTCTTCAAGGAACTGCGACTGATCTGCTTCGATCCTGATTTCGCACGGGGCCACGGCATGCGCACGGGTGGCTACGACTTCCTGCTCATGTCACTGGTCATGGCCGTGGTCGTGGTCGGCCTGCAGGCAGTGGGACTCGTCCTGGTGATCGCGATCCTGGTCATCCCCGCGGCCGCGGCTCGATTCTGGACGAACATGACCGGCCGCATGCTGTTGACGTCGGGCTTCATCGGTGGTCTCGGGGGATGGTTGGGGACCATGCTCAGCGCGCTTGCGCCGGGCCTCCCTGCCGGAGCCATGGTGGTTCTCGCGCTCGGCGGGATCTTCCTCGTGAGTCTTCTCCTGGGACGGAGACGGGGGCTCCTGAGACGCATCATCAGGTTGCGACGGCGCGCGCTCTTGATGGAGCGAGATCACGCACTGCGAGCGATCTGGGAATGTCTCGAACAGTCCGGAACACACGACTGCCTAGGCAGCCATATCGGTTTTCGCAGGGGATGGGCGACCTTCCGTACCGCGAAACGCCTGCAGCATGCGGGCTTGCTGGTGGTGGAAGCCGTCGAAGGTGGTGACGAACGCATCTCCTTCACGCCCTCGGGCGAACGCGAGGCCGCCTCGGTGGTGCGGCGACATCGCCTCTGGGAACACTACCTGATGCGACGCGCCGACTTCGACGAACAGCACGTCGACCGAGGTGCCGATGATCTCGAGCACCTCCTGCCGATCGACCTTCTCGAGGAACTCGAGAAGGAACTCGACGCCGACACGCGCGCCATGCTCCCGAGCCCCCACTCGCTTCATCCGGACGGACCGGGAGGTGGCGGTTCATGACCGACTGGAACCTCTTCTTCGATGGGTGGATCATCGCGATCGCCGCGACCTGCGCCGTTGCCTGCACCCTGCCGGGTTGTTTTCTCGTTCTTCGCCGCATGAGCCTCATGGGCGACGCGATCAGCCATGCGGTACTGCCGGGAATCGCGGTCGGTTTCCTGCTGAGTGGTTCACGATCGAATGGAATCATGTTCGCAGGCGCGATCATCGCCGGTTTCTTCACGGCATTCTTCTCGCAGTGGCTGCGCAGGTTCGGGCGCGTCGACGAAGGCGCCGCGATGGGCGTGGTCTTCACCACCCTGTTCGCACTTGGTCTCCTGCTCATCGTGCAGGGCGCTGATTCGGTCGATCTTGATCCGAGCTGCGTGCTCTACGGCGCCCTTGAATTGGCACCTCTCGACCTGGTGACGCTCCCCTTCACCGGCGGACTGCGCGTCCCGCGTGCCTTCATGATGCTGATGATCGTCCTGCTGGTGAACCTGGTGATCCTCATCTCACTCTTCAAGACCTTTCGCATCGCGGCGTTTGACCCATCCCAGGCGGCGGCGCAGCGCATGCGACCCGACCTGGCCCATCATCTGCTGATGGCCATGACCGCGATCACGACCGTCGCGGCGTTCGAGGCGGTCGGCAGCATCATCGTCGTGGCGATGATCGTGGTGCCGGCGGTGATCGCACGACTCTTCGTGCACCGCCTGGGCTCGATGCTCCTGGTCGCTGCGATGGTCGGAGTGGCCGCGGCAGCGGCTGGCCACTACACGGCGGTCGAGCTGCCCCACCTCGTCGGCTACGGCTCGGTGCCCACATCAGGCATGATCGCAGTGATCGGTGGCCTGATGCTCCTGGCCTCGATCATGGTGAATCCGAGACAGGGCGTGATCCCCCGCTTCCTTCGGCGCTGGCGCTTTCGAATGCAGACCACGCGCGAAGACCTCCTGGCACTGGCCTGGCGACTCGAGGAACGTGGTACGGCGCCGACTGCGACGATTCTCAGTCAGGACCTCATGAGTGCGAGACGTGTCTCGCGCCTGGAGACACGTTGGTCGCTCCGTCGACTCGTCGATGCTGGCGCGTTCGAGTCGCAGGGGGAGACCCTTCGACTCAGCGATTCCGGGCGACGCGACGCCCGGGACCTGGTGCGATCCCATCGACTCTGGGAGGCCTGGCTCACACGCACTATCGGCCTCGCTCCCGACCACGTGCACGACACGGCCATGCGGCTCGAGCACGTGACCGACGAAGCGATGCGTGAACGACTGGCAAGCGAGACCGGTGCGCCGGAAGAGGATCCGCACGGTCGCTCGATTCCGGATTGACGACAAGCGCCGACCCGGGCGATGATTCAACTGGAGCCGATGATGATCCCTGCCGCGAAGACGATGCCTCCTCCAAGGATCACCTGGAAGCAGGCCTTCACGAACGGCGTGTCCATGTAGCGCTTTCGAATCCACGCGATCAGGACGAGCTCGATCACCACCACCACGGTTGCCAGGGCAAGCGCAGCACGAAAGTCGGAGATGAGGAACGGGATGGTGTGCCCGATTCCGCCGAGGAAGGTCATCGCTCCACAGACCAGCCCGCGCACCATGGGTCGCCCTCGACCGGTGAGCTTGCCATCATCCGATAGACCTTCTGCAAAGGCCATCGAAATGCCCGCGCCCACTGCGGCGGCAAGACCGATCAGGAATGCCTTCCAGGAATCCTGGGTCGCGAATGCCGCGGCGAAGATCGGGGCCAGGGTCGAGACCGAACCATCCATCAGCCCGGCAAGCCCGGGTTGAATCACTTCACGCAGGAAGTTGTCCTCGGGGGGGCCACCGTCGGAAACAGCTTGGGACACGTCAGCGACTTCGGCACTGTCCATGAATGGCCTCCTCGAGGGCTCAGATTGCGTAGAGGTAGATGAAGACCGCCAGGACCGCGAGGGCGATGAAGACGTACCAGCGCCGGATGAGCTCGGTCACCGCCGGTGGCCGTCGGACCGCGCCTTCGGGGATCCAGCTGTGGCAGTGCGGGCAGATGTCAGCGAGATCGGAGACCTCCTCGCCACAATCCGGACAGAAGCCGGTGGTGGGCGCACTGCCCCCGAATCGCTGGACATCGTCCTGGGTGGGGCCTTCATCATCATCGAATCGTCTTGGCATGGCCCGACTATACTCGGATCGTCAAATAACTCCCCCAGGAGCCTCAACATGCCCCCCGTTGAATCCACGATGCTCGCCGTCGGCACCGCTGCACCGGACTTCTCGCTGCCTGCTGCGGACGAGACGACCCACACCCTCGCCTCCTGCATGGGCGAATCGGGGCTTCTCGTCGCCTTCATCTGCAACCACTGCCCGTATGTGAAGCACGTCTTCGAGGAACTCACCCGCCTCGGCAGCGAACTTCCGCCCCAGGGCCTGGGCATGGTCGGGATCATGTCCAACGACATCGAGCGCTACCCGGACGACGGACCCGAGAAGATGGCAGAGACGGCACGTGCCAACGGATGGAGCTTTCCCTACCTGCTCGATGAAGACCAGTCGATCGCTCGAGCCTACAAGGCATCCTGCACACCCGACTTCTATCTCTTCGACAAGTCGGGCAAGCTGGTCTACCGCGGTCAGCTCGATGACAGTCGCCCGAAGTCGGCGATCCCCGTCGACGGCACCCATCTGCGCCAGGCGATCGGGAACCTGTTGATGGGCGAAGCGCCCCTCAAGCAGCAACGCCCGTCGCTGGGGTGCAGCATCAAGTGGATTCCCGGTCAGGAACCCGAGTGGTCCCCCACCCCGGCCTGATGATTTGAATCACATCACGCAGATCGACGAACCACGATCATGACCGGTCGTATGACTATCGTGCGTCGTGGCACGGCTTCGAGCGGGACCGGACCGGACCCGCCGGCCAGCGTCACTGATGCCGACGTGGGAAAGGAAGACCACGTTGACGTCGACGGTCGTGCGTGCCTTCAGGGCACCCGACCGTCGGCCTTTTCATCGAGCGGTCATCTCAGGGACAGTGCCCCCAGTTGCTGAGCATGATCGCGAGATCAATGCCGTCGACGACCAGGTCACCGTTCAGGTCGGCCGGGTCACCCTCCGGGACGCTGCCCCAGTTTCCGAGATAGAAGAACAGGTCCTCGCCATCGATGACGCAATCGCCCGTCACGTCGGAGGCGCAGAAATCACCCGGAATCGGGTTGGGCGGCGAATCCGCGGCGGAGCACAGCGCATTCCAGACCAGCCCCGCGAAGTACATCGAACCGCGCGGATACGGAGAGCACTCCCAGTGGACGTCGCCATTGTCGTGGAAGTACGGTCCGCGTGGATGAATGCCGTCGCGGGTGTGGTCAAACCGCCAGTCGCGCCATTCGCCGAGTTCGTTCTCCACCATCGAGCGCAGGTCGATGAATGCCGCGTCGTCACGATCATCGACCAAAGTTCGAAGTCCCTTCGCGAGATCGACCCAGTGTGTGTTCGAGTAGTAGTTACCGTCGTCCAGTGTGTTGTAGGAATCACACGGGCTCACGACCAGGAATCGTGCTTCGGCGATCGTCGGGTCCTCGAGTCGCGCCGCATCATGAGCCGAACTGATCCGCTCGACCAGCGTCCTGACGCGATCCGCCGTTTCCGAACCGGTGGTCATGCCCCCCAGCAGGTCATTCACCCCGAGCATGACCAAATAGGTGTCCGACTGCTGGAAACGAATGTACTTCTGCCAACTCTCCAGTGGAATGACGTTGAAGGCACCCGCCTGGGCACCACTGGTGGTGGTCCAGCCCCACTGGATGCCGAGGTCCTTGGCGTCATCCCATACCCGAGCACCCCCGATGAGCAGGGAGTCACCGGCACCCTCGACATGACCGGGTGCGGTACGGACCGTGACCGCGGTCGGTCGCGAGAAATCACGCTCGACATCGGGGAGGACCGGCAGCGCCGGCAGCTCGAACCAGTCCATGGTGAGTTCGTCAGGGCGTTGCGGCGTGACCAGCACGCGCTCGGTCGAACCGCCCAGTTCGCCGGGAACGGTCGAATCCCCCTGGACGGTGAAAGGCATGGCGGTCGAGTGGTCGTACCAGAGGAAGCGATAGCGCAGACGCGCGCTCTCCTCGGTGAGTGCACGGTCATCAGCCCAGATCAGGTCGTAGTAGTTGCCCGACCCCATGGTTCTCAAATGGAACTCATCGGGGAGATCGCCCAGTGCACTGAGCCGACAGACATTGGTCGGTGCCGAGTAGGCGGCCCAGGGCGTGGAGGCATCCGAATAGGTGAACCAGAATTCCTGCAAGGATGCGGTCTTCTTGTCGGCAGCCCAGGCTTCCGCGGTGAAGTGCGAGATCGCGTTGGTGTAGGCGGACCAGGGCGGGTACGAGAACATCAGTCCGGAGACCGAATACCCACGTATCCCGTTCGTAGGCCGAAAGGTCGCCAGATAGGCCGCGGACATGTCGGTGTGGCTGATCGAATCACCGACCAGGTTGAGGTTCACGCGACCATGGATGATGCGGTTGGCGATCTCACGAAGGATCGGATACTCGACCTCCCCCATGTCAGCTTCGACCGGTATGGGTTTCCAGGCCCGGGTCAGTTCCACGCCTTCACCGTCATCTTCGTCCGCCCGGACCGTGGAGCCGGGATTGACCGCCATGACCAGGAGCGTGAACAGCACCAGGATGGAGGACATCCATGCAGGCAAGAGACCTCTTGGGGGTATGTTCACGGCGAAGTTCAAAATCAGTCTCCACCTACAGAATGGCACCGGTGGCAGACACGGTCAATGACCGTTCATGGGGAAAGTCGAGACGGGGCGCTCCAGGGTGACTGTAGGAGTGTCAGGACTCCAGTTCCACCGGTTTATAGCCACCTCTCGAGGCAAACCAGAGGATCAGCACCACGTAGCAGAGGAACATGAAGACCGGCGGTCCCGAAGCGGCGCGAAGGGCGTTGCCCTTGGCGTCGACGACCAGGTCGTCGAGAGTCCCCTTCTTCTCGAGCAGCATGGCGTGACGATCAGCGTCCTGCGGACTGTAGAGGACGTCCTGTTCACCCGCGTCGATCGCGGCCTTCATCCGGTCCAGCTTGCTGACTTCGTCGTTCAGGGCCTTCACCTTGTCCTGATCCACCGCACGATAGGTACCGAAGATCGACTTCTTCGGATCCGCCTCGGTATCGACGTACTGCTGGTAGATCGCCGGGCTCTCCTGGAGGCTGGTGTGGATCTGCGAGTCCTGCAGGTTGCCGAGGAACGGCGTACCGATGATCCCCACGCCGAGCATGCCGACGCCGGCGATCGAGTTCAGGGTCAGGGCGCCGCCTTCGGGGAACTGTTCGGAGACCAGGCCGAGGGTGCAGGGCCAGAAGAAGGTCTGGCCGATACCGTAGATCGTGGCGAAGATCAAAATCATGAACGCCGCATCGGCACCGGCAAGTAGAAAGATGCCGGCGGCAGCGAAGACCGACGACCCGGCCAGGATCACCAGCGGGCTGAAGACCCGCGAAAGCGGCCCGATCGCGAAGAGTCGAAGCAGCATCATGATGAAGGCGGTGTAGATCAGCACCCAGATCCCGGGCAGACCGAACGCATCATCGAGCGCGGGCCCGATCAGGTCCTTGATCCAGCTGTCGGTCCCGAGTTCGGTGATCGCAAGCGGAATCATCAGGAGCAGAAGCAGGATGAAGAGGGGTCGTCCCAGTCCCCCACCGATCCCGAAGCCGAAGATCATCACCAGGGCGAGGATCCAGAAGTTCACACCGTCCTGTTCCATGCCGATCACGCGGCCGAACTCGACGACGATGAGACCGACCACGATGAATGCGCCGAGAACGCCGGCCTGCCTGAGCATCGTGGTGTACGGGACGCCCGCGGCGACCCGTTCGTTGATCGGGAAGACGGTGCCGACGAGCATGAACGCGTAGATCACCACCGGGAAGAGCAGGACCGCGACCTGGAGGGTCGGCGAACTGCTGCCGAGCGCCAGCGTCAGCAGTCCCGCAAGGACCAGACCACCCGGCCAGCCGGCGTGGAGGATCGTGAGCCACTTGGTCTTCTGCTTGTGGTAGACCGAGGCGATGACCGGGTTGATGACCGCCTCGACCGTACCGTTGCCAAGGGCCCCGAAGAAGGACCCGATCCAGATCCACCAGTAGCCCTGGAGGTCTTCCGGGACGAACCCGGCCCCGGGGGTCATCAGCATGAACGCCTGGATCACGTGGCAGACCACCGCGAACCAGAGCGAGACCTTGTAGCCGATCTTGTCGATGATCAGGGAGAACAGCACGATCGAGATCGCGAAGGGCCAGAGTCCCGCTCCGAAGATCTCACCCACCTGGGTGTCACTCAGATTGAACTGAGGCTTCCACACGTCGTTGAGCAGCGCGATCCGGACCATGAATCCGAACGAGGTCGCGATGAGTGCGACGAAGCAGGTGCCGAACAGCAGCTTTCGCTGTGAATCCGACAACGCGTTGGGGCTGAGTGCTGAGGCCATGTCTGTTCTCCAATGATGTGCGCCAATCGTACCCAGCGCGTGCGGGACGTGGGTGTCTTCGGCACAACTTGCACCACGACCCCATCAAGAGCCAAAAAGAACAGCGCCTGCGGCAAGCCGCAGGCGCGTGGTCTTCGTCATCTGGAACGAGGCGGACGGGACTCGAACCCGCAACCACCGGCGTGACAGGCCGGTACTCTAAACCAATTGAGCTACCGCCCCAGAATCGAGCGAAGCGAGAGTATACCAGCGGGCCACGAGGGGTCAACCAACCGGAACTTCGGCATTTACCCGGACTTGCGGACGGGGTCGGATTCGAGCACGAGGCCATGATCCCGGAATGAGAGTGGCGTCGCCGGAAAGCCTCCATCGAAAAACCCGGGCGATGGAAACCCGGCGGGTTCCATCGCCCGGGGCGAGTAGTTGACCGTGCGAGTTGCGCACCGTCCCAAAGATGCCTCACGGCTTGGAGCAGGCCGAAAGGCACGCCGCCCCACAGCGGCGCATGCACGAAGAGGAAGAGATGTACGTCGGGTTCTACCGGCGCTGCGCCTGATGGCTGCACCACCGAGTCCTGAATTTCGAAGCCCGGATGACGCCCCCCTCTGCCGCGCAGACGGGAACAGAGCAAGCGCTTCGCGTCAGGGCACGGGGTTCTGGTCGATGATCGCTTCGAAATTCCAGATCGCGTAGCGAAGATCCGCCGGGGCCGTGCCACCGGAGGGAAAGAGTCCGGGCGCCTGCTGTTTGAGCGTGGCGAAACTTGCATCCAACTGGACCTTGAAGTCGCCGAGCGCCTCGAGGTTCCAGCCTTCGGTTCCGAAGAAACTGAACTGGGTGGTCGCCTCGCCGGAGAAGGTGATGAAGACCTCGGATCCACCGAGTGCGACGGTGTTCGAGATCGGCGGGTACTGGGTCATGAGATACCCAAGATAGGACGCCGCGAGCTCCGCGCTCACCCCGGCTTCACCGGTCGTCGGATCGGTGTTGAAGATGTTGCGGGCACACGGATCGGCAGATGCCTCGAAGCAGGGAATGTTCGGCGCGTAGGGTCCGCAGACGTTGTTGTCGACCACGTTGAAACGACCGGTCGGGTTCTCCTGGACGCAGGGCGTGCTGAGCGTCGGGAAATAGCCGCTGGTCACGAGCCCCATGACCTCGGGGGTCTCGACCAGTCGCTTGCCGAGGTTGTAGTACTGGGGATAGCCGTAGTCGTAGCCGTCGGTCCCGTAGATCTCCGGGCCGCCGTAGCTGGGCAGGACGCTGCCGAACTTGACCGGAGGCGCGGCTGGCGTGACCCCGGGAAGCGCCTCACCATCACCCCCCAGGCAGTGCTTGATCGCCGCGAGCGAGGTACCCACGTTCTCCACGTAGCTCTGCTCGATCGAGAAGATGTTGAAACCACTGCCATCATGCCCGGGGTCGGCAAGGGCGTTGATCGCATTCATCTCGATGATGCTCGCGTCGAGCACGCATTGCCAGGCCGCCGCATTGTCGGGAGAACAGTCCCCCTTCTTGTTGGAACAACCCCAGGGGCTGCAACTCGAGTTGTCGGGATGGAAGCCGATCTCGAGGGCCGATCCGTAGGCCTCTCGTAAGAGACCGATGAGGTGCGCGAAGGACTGGTGGAGCGAGGCATCACCCCGGCCGGCCAGGTATCGCAGATGGATCTGTTCGAGATTCGGCGCGAGCTGGTGAATGCGATCCACGTAGTCCTGCTGCTCATCAAGTGGGACCGGCGGTGCGTTCTGTGCGACCAGGACCGCGATCCAGTCGGAACCGACGTTTGCCTCGAGGAAGCAACGCTGCCCCCATGCACCGATGAGAACGGCGAGATCATGACCATCGACCGACTGATCGCCGGTGATTTCAACGCCGGTGTTCGGAGTCGCCGCACCCCAACCGGACAAGAGCTCCAGCAGATCCGACCCGTCGACCGTCAGGTCCCCGGTGAAGTCGGCCCGGCAGGCGGCTGGTGGCATGGCGACGGTGACTGCCGGCAGCAGGTAGTCGGCAGGATCAAAGGCGGGATCGACCGCCGCCGACCAGTAGACGCCACAGAGAAAGGGCATCGTCTCGTGGTAATGACTGCTCCAGGGCGGGGTCGCCGAGGCACAGTTCGGATTGACATCGATGAAGAGCTGGGCAGGATTGTCATGAGCCGCCATCAGCGCGTAGGGCAGACTGTCGTCGTAGAACGCCGGGGTATCCGCCGAGAAGCTCCCGGGGATCGCACCGCAGTTGACCTGCCCGGGCGGATGTGCCGCATCGTGAATCGAGTACTGCTGGGAGAGGATGCCGTCGATCAGGGGGTGCCCTTCCGCCGAAGCCAGGTGCAGCAGGGAGAAGAGATCGATCTGGTTGCCGTCGAGGGCGGCCTGATGGTTGGTCCCGAGGGTCGCACCAAGGCCGAGGAAGCTCAGGTAGTTGTCGGTCGCGTCTCCGGTCAGTGCGGCCTTCAGGTTCCAGTTCGCGGCCTTCTCCTTGATGAGTGCGCTCGCGGGAACGGGAATGATCTTCATGTCGGGACCGAGCAACTCGCGTGAAGCCCACATCACGGCGGTGATCGCAGCCGCGGTCGCTTCCGGCGTGCCGACCGGTCCCTCGACGTCCTGGGTGAAGAGGACGTAACCGCCGGCAGGCGTCGGCTTCCATTCCTCATCGGCACCCACCGGGAACCCCCCACCCGGCTGGTTCGCCGCGTCGGTTGTGATGCCCGATTGCTGGAGCACCTGGAGCGCGAAGGCCTGGCGGGCCTGTGGCGTCGAGAGGTCGGGCGCGGTGCCATTGAAGAGATCATGCAGACCGGAGGTCCAGGTGATCCGACTGGTGTCGTTGAACTCGGTCTGGGTACCGACCACCCGTCCGCCTGCGGTGAGGACCGAACGTGCATTTGACCCGGTGGCCTCGGTCTCCCCGATCACCGCGATCCCGCTCGGCACGTTCTGGACGTTGGCGGCACTGAAATCATCAAGGAAGTACACGTAGTCGGTACTGGGTGATCCAGGCGCCAGGCGTGGGCAAAGGACGAGCATCAGGAAGAGCATCAAGGCCACCATCAGCTGCTGACGATGGGCAACATATCGGTCTGGTGTGATCCATTGCCACGGCTGAGCGTCTCGCATCGATCTTTCTCCTTCTGACTGTTTCGTCTCAGGAACACCTTAACTGAGCTTCAAGAACGATTGAAGACGAGAATCACCCTGATTCTTGCAAGTTACTGCCCCTGAGGGCCTTGCCGGCTCCCTCAGAGGTCGTGCCCACGAGCCCGACCACCCCTCCTGCCCCGTAAACAGACCCAAAGATCAGGTCGAGGCACCCTGAAAAGAGAAAAAACGGAACGCCCTTCGGAAGGGTGCGGCCCGGCTTGCGCGGTTTCCAGTGTCGTCGAAGTACGACCCATTCGAACCAACAAACCCAAGGAACTGCCATGAACAACGAATCAAACGCACTCTCCGACCTCTTCGCCGCTTGCTGGAACGATGCCGCCCTCAAGGAGCGCTTCATGCAGGACCCCAAGGCCGTCATGGCCGAGCACGGCATCGACGTCCCCGAAGGCATGGATGTCAACATCGTCGAGAACTCCGACACCTGCATGAACATCACCATGCCCGCCCCCCCCCAGCTCCCCACTGCCCTCAATGACCATGAACTCAAGATGGTTGCCGGCGGATTCGACTCGGCGGTCTACGCGGACTGCTTCAACATCAGCTACATCGAATGCGTTCGAAGCGCTCCAGGGCGCGGCGGACAAGGAGGACAGGGCATCCGGCGTTTCTGAACCGACTGAGAGCAACCGGATCCGACACGAGCCACTCCGACCGGAGTGGCTCGTGTCATGAGGTGCAGCAGCCGCAGGATCTCAGGGGTACTGTGAACCCTGAACCCGAAGACGCACATGATCCTGAGTACCTACTCGGGGCAGACACCCCAGCCACCCAGGACGATCGAGAGATCGGTGCCGTCGGTGGTGCCGGAGCCGTCGACATCCGCTTCCCCGGGACGTCCCCAGAAGCCGAGGAGCCGCGAGAGATCGACCCCGTTGACCAGGCCGTCACCATCAATGTCTCCGGTGCAGGGTGGTGCGATGTCGAGCGTGGCGATCGCATCCAGTACATCCGGCAAGGGACCGATGTGCTGACTGGTGTTGCCAGCCTGCGGGTTCCCGCTCGCCATCAGGGCCTCACGCATCTCCCATGACGTGAGCGGACGACCGAAAGTGAGCTGTGCGTACTCCTGAATCAACATGCACGCACCGGCGACGATCGGGGTCGCGGAGCTGGTACCGCTGAAATACGCGGTGTAGTCGCAGGACTCTTCGTCGAAGACGTCTGAGTATCCGGTGGTTCGAACGCACTCACCATGGCCCTGCACGTTCACGCGCTGTCCGTAGTTGGAGAAGCCGAGTCGACCCCGGAAGGTGTTGCCGTAGCAACTTGCCGGAGCGCCACCCGCGCCGACCAGGATCGCACCGGAATCGTTTTCCGGCAGGAAGGGCCAGTGACCGTCGTTCCCGGTCGAGTAGATCGGGTCATCGAGATCCTCACCACCGTTGCCGGCAGCCGCGACGACGACCAGGCCGTTCGAGACCGCCGCGACCGTGGCGCTGTAGTCGGAGAGTCGCCACTCGTTGGGGACATAGCCCTCCTGCGAACCGCCCGGGGAATTGGGGCCCGGCATGTGCACCTCGAGCACCAGGATCGCACCCTCGGGCAGGGCATCGATCGCACGGTAGATCGCAGCGGACACGCTGTAGGTCGAACCGTTGTAGGTCGGCGAGAAGAAGACGTCGGTCGAACCGTGACCGGTTCCCTTCGTACCCCAGTCGTTGTCCAGGGACACCATCTCGCCCAACACCGCCGTTCCATGGTTGTCACCGTACGGCGAGACCGGCTCGAAACCGAGCACCTGGATCTCCGGCAGGTCGCAGTGGTCCTCGTTGAAGTCGTATTCGACGTCACACACCGCAACACCGACACCGGAGAGACCAAGCTCCGACCAGGCACTTTCCGCACCCACGCCTCCCCCGCTGTTCTGGTAGGACTGGTAGGGCTGGTAGTTCGGTGGGTTGTCCGGTGGAGACACCGGTCTCGGCGCGCGTGAGGCCTCGAGGACACCCGGTCGAGCACGCAGCAACGCGATCGCAGCATCGAGGTCGACACCGTCCTGCAGGCGGATCTGTCCTTCCGTGCGGGGGTCGAGCACCGCACGGCCGGTTGCTTCGCGGGTTCGACGAAGAATACGTTCGATCGAGGCATCGGGAATGCCTGCACTGGTCGGTGCGAGGACCGCACCTTGGAACAACTGGGCCTCCAGGCCACCACCCGCGGTCACGTCGAGCAGGGTTTCGAAATCGGCCTGCTCCGCGACCCGAACGTAGACGACGGGCCATTCATCGAGCAGCTCGACATTGGGCGCCTGGGCGATCGCATGGGAACCACCACCGGGGACCGCCAGCAGGCAGGCTCCGAGGAGGAGCGTGGCGGCGATCCGAAGTGGCGGGTGGTTCGTACGCGGGGCAGTCTGTTGCATGAGACAGCTGAGATGACATGTGTCCACGTGTTTCTCCAAAGTCAGGAGTTGGGGGGGGGAAGGTCGTGACCAGCACCTCGGCGCACGCAGGGTCTGGGTCTGGAGTCTGGGGTCTGGGTGCTCGTTCCAGTCGAGTGCATGAGAGAGCAAGGCCAAGGCGGGGACGCTCATGACTCCATGCGTCAACCACCTTCTGGTCGCGCAGTATTGGTTGAAAGTTCAGGAAGATTCGCCGATGGGGTGCTTGATGTACTGAGATACGTACGCAGTCCGACGATCGACTCACCAACAAATAAAAAGAAATGTTGGCACGAATCGGTCAGCGACGCTTCCGGCAAGCCCCACGCGCAGGACACCGCATTCAGGGCGTCTCGCACGGCCCCCAGAACCCGAGCAGGAGAGAGAGATCCGCGCCGTCGATCATGAGATCGCCATTGAGATCGTTCTCCATCTTCAAGTAGGCGCTTGCATCGGAGAGCGTCCAACCACTCAAGACAGGCACCCAGCAGTCATCAAAGCAGGAGCCGAACGAGCTTGAGGGATCACACTCGCACTCGGCGCCCCAACGCCCCAGGAGCATGGCCAGATCAGATCCGTCGACGAAACCATCGTGATTGAAATCCGCATCACAACAGGTCTCACTGAAGTGATTGCCGCCGTTGTCGGTGTAGTTGCCCCAGACATACGACGACCCGCTGCTTCCACAGATCGTGGTCCCTGAAATCTCCACCACTGCGGTTGCCGTCCCATAGACCGCGGCACCATCCTTGATCGGTCCGACCTGGTCCCAAGCGTTGTACCGATTGGCACGATTCTTGGAGATCTTGGAGTCGATCATCTGAATCTGGCCTTCGACCTTGATGGACGCTCCTCCCACGCCTGCGGGTTCGACCCAGTCATCATCGATGAACCCCGTCGCATACCAGATTTCGTTGTCGTCGAAGATGCACCTCTCTATCACGGCGGATGCGTCTTCGAGCACGGTGATCGCGCAACCACCTTCCTGGCATATCATTCGCTCGAAGACACTGTCACGTACGGTTGTTGAACCGCCGGAGAGCCTGAGCGCAACGGTGTTGATGTCCGGATTGTCGAGCCAGTCCTGCGATCCGAGGACTTTACCGAATCGGCAGGAGTCGATGAACAGGTCGGCTCCACCAAGCTGATAGGGGCCCCATCCACCGAAGGAACAGTTGGTGAACGAGGAGTCGTCGGCGGTGAAGGCCGGAAGATCCGGACCGCAAGTAAAACCGCAGGAGAAGTTGGCGACGTTCCCTCCACCAAACGTGCAATCCACCGCCGTGAGGCCTGCAGCACTGACCCCACCACCGTAGTAGCCGGATCCCAGCGTACAACCATCGATGAGGCAGTCCTGCAGGAAGGCAATATCGCCTTCGAAGGTGCCCTGCGAGATGGAGCACTCGAAGAATTGCGCGTTGTCGGCATCGACGACAACGTGGAGCCCCTCACCAGGATCGTAACCGTAGCCTGACTCCATGGCGCATCGATGAAAGGACGCCTGCCCCGGATCCGTGGACACCTCCAGCACGGTGCTGCTGCCGTACACGTCGAAGATGCAGTCAAGCGAGGTGATGGACCCACCGATCTGGACGAGTGCGTTGGCGATCTCCGAGCCATCACCGGAAACTCCCCTGAACTCACATGCCTCGATCAGGACCGCACCACTGCTGAGCAGTCCTCCGCCTGATCTCAACCAGTCCTCACCACACCCATTCTGATCGAAGATGCAACCGGTTGCGACCAGGGAACCACCCGACCAGACTCGAATCCCCCCTCCACCACTTTCACCAATGTTCCCGTCGAACGTGCAGTTCGTCGCCGACACCGAACCATAGACATTGATGCCACCGCCCTGAACGATGGCCTGGTTTTCGTCGAAGGCACAGTTCTCGACGAGAACGGATGCACCCTTGGCGACCTGAAGACCAGCTCCGAGGGTCGAGGTATTCTGTCGAAAGAAGCAGTTCTCGAAGGACGGACTGCTTCCAGGCTCGCAGCTGACTCCCGAACCGAAATTGTCGGCAAAGCAGCAGTTCTGAAAGAAGGGGCTCGTACCCGAGGCGCACCGGACACCACCACCCTGCGAGATGTTCGATCCATTGGAGAATTCCAGGCCGCGAATACGCGTTTCGAAGGTCTCACCGGATTCACACACCAGACAAGTGCGCAGCCCCTCGCCGTCGATGACCGGCTTCGGATCGAACAGATCTCCGATACCCTGGAGGAGGATCGCCTTGCCCTTCATGTCGACGACCGCACTTCCGGAACCCGTGTAGACACCAGGCGAGACGAGCACCGTGTCGCCATCCTGCGCCGCATCGATCGCGGCCTGGATCGTGCCGTACTCGTCCGGCACCACCAGGGTGTCGGCCGATGCCAATGAACAGCACACCGCGGCCACACCGCACGAGAACATCTTCCAGTCGATCATGTCTTGGTCCTCCATCTCAAAGCCGGCGGGGTGCCGGACCGTCTGATTCTCAAGAAAGACGGTCGCCGAAGCAAGGAAAACGCTCATAAAACCGTCTACGAGAGAATCACAGGCAACCAGAAGGCTAATCCAGCTGCTACTTGGCCTCGAACCAGTCGTGTCCGTGGGCGGCGTCGACCACCAGCGGGACCGCGAGGTCCATCGCCCCCTGCATGCGCGTGATCACCAGCTCGGTCACCGGCTCGATCCGAGTCTCGGGAACCTCGAAGACCAGTTCATCGTGGATCTGGAGCAGCATACGGGTGTCGGGCGCCTCGTCCGGCAGCACGCGGTGCAGATCCAGCATCGCCAGCTTGATGAGATCCGCCGCGGACCCCTGCACCACGGTGTTGATCGCCATCCGCTCACCGAGCTGACGTTCGTTGGGATTTCGCGAATGGATCTGGGGGATCAACCGGCGACGACCGAGGATCGTCTTGACGTACCCGTGCTCCTTGGCCTCGCTGATGCACGCCTCGAGGAACTCCGTGATCCGCGGGAAACGTACCTTGTAGTCGTCGATGATCTCCGCCGCTTCGGCGTTTGAGACCTCCCCACCCAGGCGACGCGCCAGTCCGAACGCGGTGATTCCGTAGACGATGCCGAAGTTGATCATCTTCGCGGTCGAGCGCATGTCCGCGTCGACGTCCTCGGGCGCCACCCCCATCACCTCGGAGGCCACCGCGGTGTGGATGTCCATCCCGTCCTTGAACGCCTGGATCAACGCCTCGTCACCGGAGAGATGCGCGAGCACCCGCAGCTCGATCTGCGAGTAATCCGCGGCGAGGAGCAGGTGCCCGGGCTTGGCGATGAAGGCCTTGCGGATCTCGCGGCCGTCCTCGCTGCGGATCGGGATGTTCTGCAGGTTGGGGTTGCTCGAGGACAACCGGCCGGTCGCGGTCACCACCTGGTTGAAGCTCGCATGAATCCGCCCGGTCGACGGCTGGATCGCATCCTTCAGGGCGACGAGGTAGGTGTTCACCAGCTTCGTGAGCTGACGGTACTCGAGGATGTTGCCGGGGATCGTGGTCTCGACCGCGGGATCCTCCGACAGCTTGGCAAGCACCTCGACGTTGGTCGAGGGTCCGGTCTTCCCCTTCTTGAGCGGCTTGATCCCGAGGCCCGGGGGCTCGTCGGTCGGCTTGTTGAAGAGCGCCACGGCCAACTGCTTCGGCGAATCGGGATTGAAGGGATGAGGCGCCGCGTCGATCACCGCCTGGCGAAGGACGTCGATTCGTCCGGCAAGTCGTTCACGCTGGCGATCGAGCTCATCGGGGTCGACGATGATCCCGTTGAACTCGAGTTCAGCGAGCACCTCGACCAGGGGCAGCTCGGTCTTCTCGTAGAGCGCGGTGAGTTCCATGGCGTCGACCTGGGGTCGAAGTCGAGCCTCCAGCTGCAGGGTGACGTCGGCATCCTCCGCGGCGTAGGGACCTGCGGTCTCGAGATCGGCCTGGCTGAAGACGATCTGCTTCGCGCCCTTCCCGATCACCTCGGTGATCGAGACGCAGCGGCGACCAAGCTCGCTCTCGGCGAGGGCGTCCATCCGGTGGCTGGCACGCGTCGCATCGATCACATAGCTCTCGACCATGGTGTCGGCGAGGATCCCGCTGATCGGTGCCCCGTGGTTGCGCAGGACGTTCAGGTCGAACTTGATGTTGTGGCCGATCTTCCCGATCGAAACGTCCGCCATCAGCGGTGCCAGGGCCGCGATCACCGTCGCCTCGTCGAGGTGGCTCGAGGGATCGGGCGAGTTGGTCGGGATGTACCACCCGGTTCCGGCCTCGGTGGCGATCGAGACGCCGGTCAGCGCGACGGTCGGAGCGCACAGGCCGTCGGTCTCGGTATCGACCGCGCAGCGCCCGGCCGCACGCACCTTTTCGACCAGCGCCTCCAGTTCGGGCTTCGTGCGGATGACGGTGTAGTCACCCTCGACCGGTCGCGCGGGATCGACCGCTTCGGTCCCTGCGAAAAGTCCGCCGAGCATCGAAGGATCGGGAGCCAACTCGCCCGCCGGAGCTTCCGGATCGGCCGCCGGTTGGTCCGCGGACAGGAGCGTCGCGATCTCGTCCCGCAGGCGATTGAAGCCGAGGACGCGCATCGCCTCGACAAGTTCCGCCGCATCCATCGTCGACAGGTCGACCCGGGTCGCTTCAAGATCGAAGTCGACGTCACAATCGTCCTTCAAGGTGATCAGTTCGCGGCCGAGGGGAATCGCCTCCCGGGAGGCGATCAGGTTCTCGAGCCGCTTGCCCTTGATCGCCTGCTTCGACTTCGGGAGGTCCGCATCCGCCTCGATCCGTTCGTAGACGCCGTCGATCGAACCGTATTCGCTCACCAGCTGGCCGGCGGTCTTCGGCCCGATCCCCGGGACGCCCGGTACGTTGTCGGCGGTGTCCCCCATGAGGGTCAGCATGTCGACGACCTGCTCCGGGGTGATGCCGGCGTTCTCCATGAGGGCGGCCACGTCGTTGACGGTGTCCTTGTGGACGTCGACCAGGGACGTCTTCTCATCGAGCAGCTGCTGGAGGTCCTTGTCCTTCGAGATGATCCGGATCTCGACATCGGGCTGCTCCCGGCGCACCCGGCGGACGATGGTGGCGATCACGTCATCCGCCTCGACGCCCTCGACCCCGTAGATCGGGACGTCCATCAAGCCCAGCAGTTCGAGGCAACGGTCGACCTGGGGACGCAGGTCGCTCGGCGGCGCGTCACGGTTGGCCTTGTACTCGGGGTAGAGCTGGCTGCGGAAGGTCCCCTTGTCACCAGAGACGTCGAGCGCCAGCGCGAGGTGGTCGGGCTGGTAGTCACGCAGGAGCTTCAGCATCATCCCGACGAACCCGTAGGTCATGTGCGTCGGTTCGCTGGTGACCGGACTCGACATCGGGGTCCGGATCGCGTGGTAGGCGCGGAAAAACTGCGCGTAGCCGTCGATCAGGTAGAGGGTGCCCGCCTTCTGCGCGGTGGCAGGAGCGTTGTCGGTCGTGGGTGCCATCCCGGCATCTTAGTCGGTGCAGGACGGTGCAGGTCGGTGCAGGAGCACCCATGAGAACGGGCCTCAGGCGCACGGCCCCCAGTACCCCAGGAGTGCCATCAGGTCCGCGCCGTCCACCAGGCCGGAGCCGTCGATGTCGGCCGGAGTACCCGACGCACCCCACACCCCGAGGAGCATCATGAGATCCTCGCCGTCGACGAGACCGTCGCCGTTCAGGTCGCCCGGACAGTCCACCGGCACCATCAGTGCGCCACCAGCAGCGCCCTCGGGACCGCCGTAGTCCCAGTACGGGCCCTGGTCGTCGTAGCGATAGAAGAGATATTCGGTGTCCTCGATCGCTTCGATCGTCAGGCCGTTCGCCGCACCATGTTCGGAGGGCACCCAGCGCGCACTGTCCTGGTCGAACTCGATCCACTGCCTGCCCTCGGCATCGGGGAAGGGCACGTCATGCTCACGAAGGAAGTGCTCGCGGTCGGGGTAGACCGAATCGAAGGTCGCGTCGCCGAAGTGCCCCGAATGCGGATTCTGCTCGCGAAGCAGTCGATCGGTGAGTCGACGCGGCACCCGGTTGTTGTAGCGCCCGTCCGTCTCGAGCTGACCGCTCACGCTCGTCTCATGCGCCGACGCGTCGTAGGGGATCAACTGCCCGTCGGCGTCAAGAGCGAAATGACCACCTTCGGTATGGACCACCAGCGTCCACCGGCCGGGGTCGTCGATCATCTCCTGCAGGTAGGTCCCGTGGACGGAATAGCCGCTGCCCCAGAGGAACGCGTTGTGCGACCAACGTCCGCCCCAGCAGAAGATCGAGTCGCCGTTGGGCTTGTAGTGGTCGCTGTACATGTGGGCCTGGGTCACGATGTAGCGGTCGTCGTCCAAAGTGATCTCGAAATCCATCGTGTTGTTGTTCGGGTTCAGGAGGAAGGTCGCTTCTCCGGACAATGTCGGGTCTCCGTGCGGGAAGAAGAGATCCGGGACGCGGTCACCGGGGGCATTCACGCCCGTGAGCTCGACCACGCGCGTCACCAACGACTGATCGTCACCCGGTGGTGGCGGCTCCTCCTCGAGCTTCGATCGCAGGTAGTTCGTCACCGCAACGGTGTCGTTTTCATCCAGGGTGCCGTCATACACCAGCAACTGGTGGAGGTCGCCGACGAAGTTGTAGCCTGCGGCGGTACCGGCCGAATCCTGCCAGCCGAAGAGCAGCAGGTCGTCCTCGCCAGGACCGGTCCCCCCCGCCGCGTAGCCGCTCGCATCCACCGGCAGGTAGAGGTCGATCCCGTTGGCTTCGGCGATGTGACCGACCTCGGTCGGTGCAGCGTGGTAGCGCGTCATCCAGACGGAGTCGGCGCCATGAAGGTAGGTGATGTCGCGACCGGCCTGGCTCCCGGCGCCGCCGTAGACCTCGAAGCGTCCATCATCGATCTGGTTGTCGAACTGCGAGCCGGCAGCCCCGCTGCGCCCGAAGGTGTAGATGTACTGACCCGATGCGTCGTCAAGAGAACCAGCACGTCCCGGTGCGAAATGACCGACCCAGAAGATCGTCGCGTTGGTGAGCAGCTCGCCGCCCAGGGAACCGCGCAGGTGGCGATTCTCACCGGAACGGTCATTGACGACCAGGACACCATGTCCACCGAGCCCGTCGGCATCGAAGGTGATGTTGTTCGCGGGAGCACCCCCGCCGACGAGCGTGAGCGTGGGGTTGTTGGCTGCACGCCAACCGAGGACATCCGTACCGTCGAGGATCAGCGTCTCTGCATCTGCAACGAAATTGGCGACGAGGCGACCACTGGCCACTTCCGGGGGACAGCCGCTGACGAGACCATCCTCCGGCGTGCAGTCGAAGTCACCGGGAGCGATGACTGCGGCGGCGGCAGGCAATGCACAAGCGGCAAGGAAGCCTCCGTTGATCATCAGCACGCTCCATTCGCCTTGGTTGGAATCCGTTCGACGGGTACGCAGCCATCCTAAGGCACCAAGTCACGCCTGCGACATGGCAATGGAGCGAGAAGCGTGTTCTTTTCTCAGCACGGCCCCCAGTACCCGAGGAGTGCCGCGAGATCCGCTCCGTCGACGAGTCCCGAACCATCGATGTCCGCCGGGCCGCCCGAGTCACCCCAGGCCCCGAGCAGTGTGGAGAGATCCGCTCCGTCGACGACGCCGTCGCCGTTGATGTCGCCGGGACAATCCGAGGGGCACTGGTCCTCGATGGTGTTGCCGCCATCGTCCGTCCATTCGCCGTGGACCTGTACACCCGGCTCCCCGTCGAGCAGATTGCCGCACACCGTGGTGCCTTCAAACGTGGCCGAGCCCAGGCTCGGGTCCGAAATCGTCACCCACCTCATGATGCCGGCGAAGCCACCAGGGTCGTCGACAGGGGAGATCGCAAGGTTGTTCCGGATGGTGCAGTCCTGCAAGGAGAACACCCCCCCGTTTACGCCGTCGTAGACGGTGATGCCACAACTGGCTCGCCACCACCCGGCGGGCTGGCTCGAGTTGTCTTCGACCACGCAGTTCACCATCGTCAAAGCGGGCGCGGGAAAGCCCGATCCCGCCATGGTGACCCCGACCCAGGGAGCGCCGTGGTTGTCGCGGACGATGCAGTCCGTCATGGTCAGCTGCCGCACCTCATATGCGAACACCCCACCCATGCCGCCCTCGACCGTGCAGTTCGTCATCGCATGGGCCCATCCCTCGAGCAGCAAGTCGCATCCGCTCATCTTCAAGCCTTCAAGCGAGACCGTCTGCATGAAGCCGACTGGCGGCACCTCCCCGCCAGGAGCGCCGTTGGACACGAACACCATTGGTTCGTCGCCCTCACCTTGAAGCACCACCGCCGGGCTCCCGTCCGAGTTGGTCTCGCCCGAGAGGGTGATGGCCTTGTCCAAGATCCAGAGGCCGGGGCTGGGACCGCCGGGGCCGCCGGGGCCGCTGGCAACGACGTACGTGCCCGAAGCGATGGCGATGGTGTCGAACATGCCTGCAGCATCAACCGCCTCCTGAATGGTGGCGTAGTCGTTTGGCACATGGATGGTACTGCCGCATGCCTCGGAAGCGGTGCTCCCGCCGCCGTCGGTCCATGGCCCTTCGATCTGCGGAGCCCCCGCGTCATCAACGAGATTTCCGCACACGATGGTGTCGGTCAGGACCGCCGAACTGGAGGCGTCGATGTGAAGCCCGCCCGTGGTCACCTCGCCGAATTGATTCGTGTAGGCCGCGTTGTCGCGAACGATGCATCTGTCCAGCGACAGATCGCCACCGGGAGCATGGATTCCTGCGGCTCGATTGGTCGCAGAATTGTCCTCGATCACACAATGCAGGAGCGAGACGTCGGCACCTGATCCTTCAAGCCAGATGCCGGTGCCGCCATCGTGAATGGAGGAGTACGTCATCTCGACCTGAGCAGACGTGATGTACATTCCGGCGATCAGGTTGTTCTCGAAGACACAGTTGAGCACCGTGTGGATTCCATCGTCCAACCAGACCCCGAAGATGCAGCCCGAGATCTTCAGATGCTCGAGGATGACCGGCTGCTCCTCCCCTGGGAAGGCACGGATCTCCACCCCGTAGGGCGGATCGCTTTCGTCGCCCAGGATCGTCACGGCGGGACTGCCGTCCCCATTCTGCTCCCCTCTGATGGTGATCGACTTTCCATGAACATAAAAGGCCGGCCCGGGTTCGGGCCCGGCAACATCGCCACTGAACTCATACGTCCCGGCTGCGATCATGACCACCTGACCATCAGTCGCGAAATCGACCGCATCCTGAATGGTCGGGTATTCCTCCGGAACGTGCAGAATGCCGTCGGCATCACCGAAGCAGCCGTCAGGAAGACCGTCGCCGTCGTCGTCCCCTTGACACTCACTCGTGAAGCAGGTGTTGGTTTCACTGATCCACCCGGATTGCTGTTCAGGAACGTTGCCACAGACGTTCGAGTCGACGATGGTCGTGCGACCATTGGGTGGACCGCCTTTGCCACCACCCGATGTGATCTGGCACAGACCACCGGTAAGACCGTTGGTGGCCGTGTTCTGATCGATGACGCAGTTCACGAAGCTCGGATATGACAGGTTGCTGTAGACACCACCACCATTGGCCGCGGCGTTGCCAGTGAACTGGCATGCGCCGAAACCAGGCGTGGCGCCTGCCATGTAGACACCACCACCGAAACCGGTCGCTTCGTTGTCGATGAACGTGCAGTTGCGCAGGTATCCGGAAGCATCCAGACTCTGCAAGCCG
>JAQWMQ010000011.1 GCA_029246705.1 Phycisphaerales bacterium
CCTGAACAGGATCGGCAAGCTGAAGTTCTCCGATCTCTCACCCGCAGCCCGGAAAAAGATCCTCATGACGGATCGAATCCAGGTGATCGACAGCAAGGTCGACACCGATCTGCTCGGGCATTCCTACTTCATCGACAATCCCGCGGTCCTCTCCGACCTCATCCTGGTGCTGCGTGACAAGAAGGGTCCCGGCGCCGAGAAGGGGCGTCCCCTCAAGCGGGAAGAGGGTGGATTCTGGACGATCACCGATACCTATCCCACCTTCACTGAACCTGAAACGGTCCCATCCTCGCCATGACCTTCACCAAGATCACCCGTTCGATTCTTCTCTTGGTCGCCTGGGGCATGACCGGTCTGGTCCTGATTCTCGCCACGTTGCTGGGTGCGCTGTTTCTGTTCTTCAGCCTGCAACCTTCCGCGTGGGTGTCGATCACGGCGGCGTGTCTCCTGCCGATACTCGTTGTCGTTCCGCTGATCTTCATTCGACCCGCGTGGCAGGGGGTGGTGGCTTCCATTCTCGTTCTGGCCGTGCCATTCACGTGGTTCTTCCTGCTCACGCCGTCCAATGATCGAGACTGGCAGGATCCCGTCGCCCGGGTTCCGGTGGTCGATTTCGATGGTGACATCGTGACCATCCGCGACCAACGAGCCTTTCGCTATCGGGCGGTGGATGACTACGACATCGACTGGGTGGAGCGTTCCTACGACCTCGCCCAGCTGACCGGGGTCGACGTCATGTTCGTCTACTGGGGTTCACCGGACATCGCCCACACCATGCTCAGCTTCACCTTCTCCGACGGACCTCGTCTGGTCGTCTCGGTTGAGACCCGGATGGAAGCCGGTGAAAAGTACGGTGCGCTTCGGTCCTTCTTCAAGCAGTACGAACTGATCTACGTCCTCGCCGACGAGCGGGACGTGGTCGCACTGCGGACCAACCATCGGGGCGAGGACGTCTACATATTCCCGCTGTCCATCGACCCGGTGGAACGTCGGGAACTGCTCGTCGAGATTCTCACGCGTGCGGATGAACTGGGCCGGGAACCCGACTTCTACCGAACGATCGGTGCCAACTGCACCACGACGCTCCTGAAGGATCTCGGGCAGGTCCGAGGTGACCATTCACCCTGGCGCATCGAGGTGCTGCTGAACGGTCGCATGCCGAGGATGGCCTACGACCGAGGGCAGTTCCCGACCGATGCGCCCTATGAAGAGGTCATCGCCCGCTACCGGGTGAATGATCGAGCCCTCGCAGGCGGTACCGGTCCCGGTTTCTCGGAACGTGTTCGAGCAGGACTGGGCCCGGCGCTCCAACCGGTATCACCCGCCGTCGTGGACTGAGCAACAGACTCCAATTTCGAGTGCGGCAATCAGCTTCAGCCCTTGCATGGCAAGTTTATTCAGAAGTTCAAAATGATTTGCAGGGTATGCTGTTACCTGTCACGTACCTGAGTTCCAAGGCGCCGTATCAAGGCGGGCATCACGAGGTTGATCAAGGTTGATCAAGGTTGATCAAGGTTGATCGAGGCCGATGAACAGGACCAGGGATCCAGGCTTGGCCTGGAAAGGCGCTGGCCATGGTAATCATGTTGTTCGTGCTCTTGTCTGCGTTGGGAATCGTGGTGGTGGTCTGGGGCGCACTCGCGCGAATGCAGCGTCCGGACGGCCATGTCGGATGGTGTCGGTCCTGTCGCTATTCGGTACACGAGGCGACACCACTCTGTTCGGAGTGTGGCCACGATCTTTCCGGTCGCGGACTGCGTACGAGTCTGCCCCAAAGGCGGCCGGGGCTGATCATCCTCGGTGTTCTCATGGTTCTGGTCGGTACCGGGGCTCTCTCGGTGGATCGAATCGCCGCGTCGTACAACTTCGACTGGAACACCATCAAGCCGGTCTGGTGGCTTGAACTTGAAGCCGACGGCGGTCCGGCTGGCGACTCCGAGCGGGTGCGCATCGAATTGCTGAACCGCTACCAGGCTGGTGACCTCACCGCCACGCAGTCCGCGTCCTGTTCTGCTGCAGCCCTGGATCGTTTCAACACGCGAGCGGACTGGATTTCAGGATCCGATGCCGCGTTGGTCGAGACGGCCTGGGTCGACGGTGTTCTCGGCGACGAGGCCCTGCAGGCCTACTACGAAGCCAACTGGGACGTCTACGCCAGCCTGAAGGTTCCTGCGCGGATGCGTGCTGACAAGCCTGCACCTTTCAAGGTCGGTTTCCAGGCGAGGTTCACGCCGACCTTCGCTCCAGCCTCAATGAAGATCCGTTTCGGTGCGCTTCGTCACGACGATGGCAGCGTCCTGAAGGACGCTCAATTGTCCAATGGGACCTTGTTCGGCTGGTCCATCGCCTCGATGGGAGCCTCATGGGGTCAGCAGTTCAGTCTTGATCTGCCCGAAGGCAGCCACCAGCTCGAAATGGACATCATCTTCAGCATCCTGCTGGAGGGTCAGGAACGCTTCACCTGGACACATGCCTATCCGTTCACCGTGACGATCGTGTCTCCCGAGGAAGAACTCGTCGGCCTCGTGGCGAACGAGGAGGTCCGGGAGTCTGTTCGTGAAGCGGTGGTGATCGACCTGAAGCACCTGAAGGTCGAGATTGATTCGGTCCACACCTCGAGCAACGACGAGCATGTCGGGTTCGTGGGTATCAAGGAGATACCGGTCCCCGTCGGCTTCGATGTGTTCCTTCGGCATTCGGGGGAGGAGGAACTGGTCGGCCAGATCGTCCGGATACCCGGGGTGAACACGCCGTACCGGGGCGGATTTCTTCAGGGCGGGCTGCTGGTCGACCTGCTTCCGGAAGGCACCACCACGGTGGATGTCATCCTCAGGGCAAATCCACGCACCGCCGAAGCCTCATTCGATTCACTCGATACCGCCATGGCGATCTGGGATGGGGAACTGATCTTCAGGGATGTGCCGGTTTCGAGACGACCGATCGACGCGAATGAATGAGGTTGGTGCGGGCACGGCCGGGTTATGATCATGTCCCGCCCGTTCGACCGGGCCTTCATCGTGTTTCGTGACTGAAAGGCCGCCATGTCCAGCAAGCTCCTTGTCCTTGTGGTCACCGTCGTCACCTCGACGATCTCGCATGCGCTGACCCCCGTGCTCGGGGCTGCGCCGATTCAGGAGATTCCCGACTTCACCAAGGGTGACGCGGTCCCCGAGAAGTCGACCCACGACTGGAACCTCGGTCCCACCGGTGCACGGGGCTGGATGTACAGCAACAAGCTCGAGACCAGCGAGGCGCGCCAGGTGCTGATCACCAGCGTCGAGGCGGGGTCCCCGGCGGACGGAATTCTTCAGGAGGGTGACGTCCTGCTTGGCGTGGGTGGTCGACCCTTCCGCTTCGATCCCCGGACCGAGATCGGGCGCGCCATCACGGCGGCCGAGACCTCGAGCGGTCGACTGGTCTTCTCACGCTGGCGGGACGGACGTCGGGGCAGCGCCACGATCGAACTTCCGGTCTTCGGCCGGTACGCACCCACCGCACCGTACGACTGCGAGAAGTCCAACGCGATCCTCGAGGCGGGGTGTGCCGCGCTTGCGGAACGGATGGCGGCGGATCCCGGCAAGGGCAGCCCCATCGAGCGCTGCTACAACGCGCTTGCGCTGCTCGCGAGCGGAAACCCCGACTACCTGCCGGTGGTTCGCCAGCAGGTCGAGGCCTTCTCCACCTACACCGATCCGGATCGAAGGGCGTACCACTCCTGGTGGTTCGGACCGATCAACATCCTGATGGCCGAGTACGTCCTGGTGACGGGAGACCGGACCTTCATGCCCGCGCTGCAGCGGATCACGATGGAGATCGTTCATGGACAGAGCCCGGTCGGCTCCTGGGGACACCGATTCATCCAGGACAGCGGCCGTCTCGCCGGCTACGGGATGATGAACGCGCCAGGGCTGCCTCTGGTCCTTTCGCTGGTCCTTGCCCGAGAGGCCGGCGTCGAGAACCCCGAACTTGATCTGGCGATCGAGAAGGGTGCGCGTCTCATCAGGTTCTACGTCGGGAAGGGCAGCGTGCCCTACGGCGACCACAATCCCTGGATCGAGACCCACGATGACAATGGGAAGAACGGTGCCGCTGCGGTGCTCTTCAACCAGCTCGGTGATGTCGAGGCGACCGAGTACTTCTCGAGGATGAGCGTCGCCTCCCACGGAAACGAACGTGACAACGGCCACACCGGCAACTACTTCAACATGCTCTGGGCTATGCCGGGTGTCGCACTCTCCGGTCCGCAGGCCAGTGGCGCCTGGATGAAGGAGTTTGGCTGGTACTACGACCTCGCCCGTCGCTGGGACGGGACCTTCCGTCATCAGGGGCCGCCTCAGGTGAAGCCCGACAGCTACCGGAACTGGGACGCCAGCGGCACCTTCCTCCTGGCCTACGCGCAGTCGCTCGGCAAGACCGCGATGACCGGGCGGACCGCCAGCATCGCATCGGAAGTCGACCGTCGCACCGCGGAGTCACTGGTCGAGGACGGTCGGGACTGGGGCTCACGCACGAGACTGACCGAATGGTCTCGTCGTTCGCCGGGGATGCTGCTCCGGAACCTGGGCAGCTGGTCGCCGGTGGTGCGTGAGCGTGCTGCCATGGAGATCGCCCGGCGAGATGACGACCTGAACCGCAACCTCGCGACGATGCTTCGACGTCAGGACCTGCACGGACGAATCGGTGCGTGCCAGGCCGCAACGCACCTGAAGGGGAGGGCGGCGCCTCTGGTCCCCGACCTGCTGCCCCTGCTTGAAGCCGAGGATCTCTGGCTTCGGATCAAGACCGCCGAGGCGCTGGCTGCGATCGGTGAACCCGCGATGAACGTGGTCCCGGTGCTGCTCACCATGCTGGCCGAGGAGCCGGATGCCTCCGACCCCCGAGGCATGCAGCAGCGTTACCTGTGTTTCGCCCTCTTCGATCGACGCAACGGGATGCTGGGACGTTCGCTGGAGGGTGTCGACGAGTCCGACCTGCGTTCCGCGGTCGTCGCGGGTCTTCGCAACGAGGACGCGCGTGCCCGGGGAAGTCTCCGGTCCGTGTACCAGAACCTCTCCTACGAGTCGGTCGAGCCGCTGCTCCCGATCATCCACCAGGCGGTCATCGCGCCCGCGCCCAGTGGCATCATGTTTGCCGACGAGATCCGGCTCGCCGGCCTCGAGGTCATGGCCGAGCACCGGATCATCGAGGGTGTCGCCCTCGCCTCCATGATGATCGACCCCGATCGGTGGGGCATGGGCAATCGGATCAACCGGTGCCTCGCGGTGCTGCGCGCATACGGGGGGGCGGCTCGAAGCGAAGTGCCGCGCCTGCGTGCGCTGGCCGGGGAGCTTCAAGCCAAGCGGTGGAACACGGAGAAGATCGAGGCCCTCGGGATCGAGCAGCTCATCCTCGACATCGAGAACGGCCCCGAACCGACGGATCTTCGTTCGATCAGCTCCCTGCAGCCAGGGGTGTGAGCCCCCGGGTGGAACCGTCTCCACGTTTCTCGGTGTCTCCGTTCGCGATCACCATTTGATAGGCTTTGCCAACAGTGCACCGAACTGCACTCATTGTGGCCTGAATCGGCCGCGCATAGCTTCCCATCGAACCTGTTCGTGCCGCCCAGAGGGGTTGAAAACAGCTCATGGCTGAACTCGCCAGCACTTTCAAGGACATCGTCGGAGATGAGAACGTCCTCACCAGGGAGGGCGACACCGCGTACTACCGCACCGGATTCCGCTGTGGTTACGGCGGTGCGAGCGCGGTCGTCTTTCCGACCACGCTGCTCGAGCAGTGGCGCGTCCTGCAGGCTGCGGTCGACGCCGGTTGCGCCATCATCATGCAGGCCACGAAGACCGGTCTGACCGGGGGATCCGCCCCGAGCGGATTCGACTACGACCGTGAGGTCGTCATCATCAACACCGGCAGGATCCACGGGCTCCGCTTGTTGAAGGAGGGCACCCAGGCCCTGGCCTTCCCGGGAGACACGCTCTTCGAACTTGGCAAGGCACTGCAGAAGATCGACCGCGTCCCGCATTCGGTGCTCGGGTCGACTTCGATCGGCGCCACCGTGATCGGTGGCGTGGCCAACAATGCCGGCGGCGCCTTGTGCAAGCGGGGGTCCTCCTACACCGAGCTCGCGCTGTACGCCCGGGTCGATCAGGCGGGCAGGCTGGAACTCGTCGACCACCTCGGCATCCGCAACCTCGGGGAGACGCCCGAGGAGATCCTCGAGCGTCTCGAAGCCGGTGACTTCTCGGATGAGGACTTGATCGACGATGACCGCGTGGCTTCCGATGCGGACTACGTCAACCGGATCCGTGATCTCGAGGCGACGGTCCCCAACCGGTACAACGCGGATCCCCGGCGACTGCACGAGGTCAGTGGAAGCGCCGGCAAGGTCGCGTGCTTCGCGGTGCGGGTGGACACGTTCGCCGCGCCGAAGAAGAAGCAGGTCTTCGTCCTCGGAACCAATGATCCACAGCACTTCGTCACCATGCGTCGCCGCATTCTCGGTGGTTTCGAGCATCTTCCCGAGATGGGCGAGTACATGAATCGGGCGACGTTCAACACCGCCGAGAAGTACGCGAAGGATGTCGCGCTCGCGATCAAGTATCTCGGTACCGAACGGCTGCCCAGGGCCTACGCCCTCAAGGCGAAGGCCGAGTACCTGCTCAACAAGGTCCCGTTCCTCCCCAAGTACCTCCCCGACATCGTTCTCTACTACGCGAGCAAGCTGTTTCCGCAGCACCTGCCGAAACGACTGCTCGAGCATCGGGACGCCCATGAACACCTGCTCATCCTCGTCACCGCCGACGAGTCGATCGAGGAGTCCCGTCGCTACCTGGAGGACGAGTGGGGTCGCATCCCCGGTGTCGGTTTCTTCGAATGCACCGAGGACGAGCAGGAGGCCGCCCTGTTGCACCGGTTCAGCGCGGCTGGCGCGGGTCTTCGTTACCAGAACCTCCATCAGCGCACCACCGAGGAGGTGCTTGCGCTCGACATCGCGCTGCTCAGCAGCGACCCGGAATGGGTCGAGGACCTGCCCGAGGAGATCACGAAGGACATGGTGCTCGCCCTGTCCTACGGCCACTACATGTGTCACGTGTTCCACAACATCTACGTGTTCCGAAAGGGAACCGATGTCGCGGCGATCAAGGATCGGATGCTCGAGCGCCTTGAGGCGCAGGGGGCCAAGTTTCCCGCCGAACACAATTTCGGCCATCTCTACGAGGCCGAGCAGGTGGTCAAGGACTTCCATCAGGCGCTTGACCCGACGAACACCTTCAATCCCGGCATCGGCAGGACGACCAAGTCCAGGCGCCCCGCGCGTCAGTCATGACTCCTTGCCTGCGGCTTTCGAGAAAACCCGATGCGTCACTCCGTCGGTTCGTCGACCTGCCTCACCGCATGCGCGGGTCGAGCACCGACTGATTCGAGCTCAATCCCACCACCAGTTCAGGAACGGTGCTGGTGCAAGATTCATCGCTCCGTTGGCCACGCAGAAGACCACGGCGTTCATCCCCAGGTAATACAAGGCGCCTCTCGTCTGCCTGAGGCCGGTGGAGATCAACATGAGCAAGGGCATGAGGGTCAGGTTGAGCAGCAGGGTGAGTCCGAAGTACCAACTGGTCACACCGTCGTGGATGTTCAGTGAAGAGGAGAAGCCATTGTTTCCGATCGATGCCGGCCAGCCCCCCAGGGTCTGGTGCATGTGGACCGCGAGTGAGTAGAAGAGGCCGAGCAGGAGGGCTGATGGAGCCACCGCAAGCAGCGTGAGCAATGGATTCGGGGTTGATCGTCTCAGGTGAATGCCGAGGAAGAGGGCGATGAGGCCCGGGCCTCCGATCAGCACTGCAATGTACGTCAGCCAGGGCTCGTATCTGCGGATGCCTTCGAACAGCATGACGATGACCAGCAGGGCGAAAGCCGTTGCAACCAAGTATTGCCGCTTTCGTCTTCGATGTCCCGGCATGACCTCGTAGGTTTCCGGTGTGCCCGGATCAAAGGGCCTGGCACATTCGGGGCAACGGTTCTCGAGGGTGCCCGTCAGCTCGTATTCACAGGTCTTGCAGAACACTGAAGACTCCACAGCTGTCATGATCATGGGTTCGCTGTTCAGGAGAGTACGGCCCCAACCCCGGTAGCGATTAATCGGTCATTTCCGACGATGATCCTGAATGGTGGGGCGTTGAATTTTGCAGCTGGAAGACTTTGCGGACTGAACTGAACGACTCCGGCATCACGCTTTGAATATGACGGCCTTGTTTTTCCATCTCGTGCCGCCCGGGGTGTTCCAAGGCTCGGATCCTTGGGTTTCGCCGCTCTTTTTTCATTGTTCATCCAAGAAATGAAATCAGGAGTTGAGTTGTCCTCAACTGGGAGTAGGCTGTGAGTTGAAGGAAAAATGGTGCATTTCGATCGACATCGAATCGAGAACAACGCACAACATGAAATACGGGGTTTGCCGGCACCTGCCGGCGAATGAACCAGTTGGAACAAGGCTTGCGCCTCTTCCAACGCGTTGAAAATCGCTTTTTGGGCAGCACGAATAATCGCTGCCTGAGCAGCACCGAATAGAGGTTCCTTCCCTCTCAACGGAGTTCGGCCCCGGCCTTCATTGGCCGGGGCCTGCCCCTTTTTGGGGTGAATGGATGTCAGGTGCGCTGAAGCGTGTCGTGCTGAATCAAAAAGAGGTCGCGCCGGGCATGTCCGAGCCTCTCTTGCTGGGGCGCGGGCGACGGGGCTCATTCGGTTTTCTACTTCATGGTCGAAGATCTGGAAAGCGTTTCAACCTTGCTGGGCGGGGTTTCGACCGTGTCACGGGGGTTTAACCGACGTTGACCCTGGTTGGGCGTTCCATCCGAACAACTTCATTTTCCGGTGAATGTTCGGGGAAATATACGTATGTACGTACGGTCCTTGCGGCATATGACTCTTCAGTGAGTAGCCCTTCCGGGCCATATTCAGGCATGCATGCGTGCCTGGAGAATTCCAGCACCACCAGGGGTACAGCGGAGTTTTCATATGAAGAACCTCACGGGGAGAACCCATCGTGCGCAGGCTGTCTGTGCGTCCATTTTCGTGGTCGCCTTCTGTGGAACTCCACTCGCTGCGGAGACTTTGGAAGTCTGCGATTCATGCCAATTCACCACCATCCAGCCGGCCATCGAGGCATCAGAACACGGTGACGTGATCGAGATTGCTCCGGGTACCTACTACCTGGCCAGCACGCTGGACACGATGGGCAAGGTGATCACCCTGCGTGGTGCATCGAATGCAGCTGGAGATCGACTGACGACCATCAGCGGTGATGTCGACGAAGACGGTGACGGTGACATTCGAATCCTGTTCTGCGCGACACCTGATCCGCTCGTCGGGGCTCCGGAGTTCGTGAACCTGGTGTTCCAGGATGGTGTAGCCCGGGAAAGCGACGATGGCGGTGGTGGTGGAGGTGATCTCGGTCTTCTCGGCGGAGGAACGTCCGGCGTTGATGACCGGTATGGGGGCGGCGCCTACATCCTGGGCAATGGGCCGACATTCACCAATTGTCACTTCCTGAACAACGAGGCCGAGCGCAATGGTGGTGGCATCTACTACGACGCGACGGACCTTGACCACACCGCTCCAGTCTTCCGACATTGTGATTTCGAAGGCAACGACGCCGGCAGGAGCGGGGGTGGGATCTTCAACAATGTCTACGGCGAACAGGAGATCTCCGACTGCAGGTTCCTGTCCAACACGGCGGCCGGTGAGTATGGGGGGCCATCTACAACGACTGCAGGTACGGCAACACGAGAATCGAACGCGTTGAATTCATCCAGAATTCCGCAGCCATGGCTGGAGGTGGCTTGTGGTCTAGGTCACCTGTCAATGGCGGAATCCAGGTCACCGACTGTACGTTCGAGGGCAATCAAGCCACGAACTCGAACACGAACGGCTATGGCGGTGGGATGTGCTTCATGGACTACAACGAATGCAGTAACGCCACGG
The DNA here is from genome assembly GCA_029246705.1 of Phycisphaerales bacterium. Taxonomy (GTDB): domain Bacteria; phylum Planctomycetota; class Phycisphaerae; order Phycisphaerales; family SM1A02; genus JAKVBQ01. The sequence continues at coordinate 9,973 of JAQWMQ010000011.1, forward strand.
TGCTCTTGCTGGATGACGACCAGCTCGGAGACGTTCTTCCCGGTGACACGATCCTGGTTCGCGTTGGTGTCGGCGAGTTCGGTGGGTTCGGACTTGGATCGTTGAAGATCGCATTGGTGCCTCGGATGTCCCCCACCCATGAACTGGTGTTCGAGGATGAGGACACCGGGTCGTTCGACGCACCCATCGAGATCGATGATCTTGGCGGAAACACGGTGGTCGTTCCCCTGGAGATCGAATTTGGAGGAAACCATTGGGTCGTGGGGTGCGATGGCGTCGTCGACGATCCCGATCTTGATGAGGACTATGAAGTGTCCGTTGACGAAAGTCCCCCGGGCATGTGGCTCCAGATCACGATTCCCGAGGATTTCGACGCGCAGCGCCAGGTGATCGCAGTCGGTTCCTGTACGCCCAACGGGCTTTCCGACATCTTCATCGCGGCCTACAAGCAGATCGGCGAAGTCGACGAGGTGGCGACCTACCAGCGCTTTGCGTATGTATCCGACGATGACAACAACGGTTGTTCAAACGGGGGGGACTACCCAAACGGCTTGAAGAGTTGCCTTGGCAGTTACATCCTGGTGAACAACTCAGGCACCTACACCACGCCTGATGGCGCTGAGCCGGTCATCACTGGAAACTTCGCCAAGAACAGCGGTGGTGGCCTATACAGCCACGATTGCGATATCGAGATCTTTGGTTGTTCGTTCGTGTCGAACACCAGCTGGGGTTCGGGTGGTGGAGTCTACTCCGGGCACACGAACGTTGGAGCAGGAAACATCGATGAACAATGGCTGGTGGCACTGCCATTCCCCAAGCTGGTTGGATGCACGTTCAGGCAGAACAAGTCTGGTGTTGGAGGCTCGGGTCAAGGGGGCGGAATGTGCGCGTACAAGCAATGGTCCCTCTACATGGCCGATTGTGTGTTCGACGCGAACGAAGCGCTCGGCACCAGCGAGCACAGCGAGAATGGTGGCGGTGGACTGTTCGCTAAAGACTCCACACTCAGGCTTTCGGACTGTTCATTCACGAACAACGAAGCGGTGAGTGATTCGGGCAAGACGGGTGGAGGCATGTGCAACGTCGGCACCCAGGGGTTGACGATGGAGAACTGCCTCTTCGAGGGCAACCTTGCCGTCCGACGAGCTGGAGGCCTGTACAACCAGGGGACCGGCCTGACGATGCTGACCGACTGCGCCTTCCTGGACAATCAGGTCGCGGGCACATCGAATGGTGATGGGGGCGGCATGTACAGTTCGATTTCGGGATCCGAGGAGGAGCCCGTCGTTGTTGTTCTGGAGAACTGCACGTTCCGCGGAAACCAGGCGATCGGTGCAAACGCCAGAGGTGGGGGGTTGTACCAGAACGGCGGCGGCGAATCCGGACTTTTGGCAACAGGGTGCTTGTTCACCGGGAATTCGGCGGTTGCAGATGAAGACGGTGGTGAAGGCGGTGGTTTGTACAACCACCCGAACGCACCGGCCTCAGGCCTCATCCTGACCAAAACGCAGGTCTGTGGGAACTTTCCCGATCAGATCTCGGGTGAATGGACGGACAACGGCTGCAACACTGAGAAAGAGACGTGCTGCCCCGCGGATTTCGACGACAGTGGAAGCGTTGATGTGAACGATCTCCTCCAGTTTCTTGAAGTGTTCGGGACGATTCCGGATGACGCCGATTGCAGTATGCGTTTCGACCTCAATCGAGACGGGTTCATCAGCGTTGATGACCTCCTGTTGTTCCTGCAGGACTTTGGCAATGCATGCAATGGTGGTACGCCACTCAAGGTCAGGCCCGACGGCGGAAGCATGAGTGGACGTCCCGGGACTGCCAGTGGGAGCTGAGGCGCTCGGATGGCTGGGGTTCCGCATTGACGTCTTCGAGATGATGCTTCCGGTCTGCGGGAAAACCGAAAGTGCGCCGAAACCTGTCGTGCTGAATTCAAAGTGGTCGGGTCGGGCGATCGGGGGCTCGACCCGGCTCGCTGCTGCGGGGCGGCGGCTCATTTCGGCGTTCGTCATCGGGTGCGGGCCCCGGCCCGCGGCCTCGTCCCGGGCCTCGACCTCCGCCTCGTCCCGGCCCACGCCCCGATCCTCTGCCTGCGCCCCGTCCGGGGGGGCCGCCCCGCTTGGACATGCCTGGTGCCGGGGTGCCTTTCCAGGATCTTGAGACGAAGGGAAACGCGTCAGTCACGACGTAGTAGTAGGTGCCTTCGGGAAATTCAGGCGTGACACCTTCACGGCCATTGAGCTCATCAAGGTGACCGCTCTCACTGACGAAGTGGAAGTCCTCTTCATAGGTGCCGTCGTGGGATCCGCCGGGACCGGCGGGCGGCGCAGGGCGATCGCCCGGCTTCTTCTGCCAGCTTGGTTTGAGCGTGACGACCTTGCTGGTCGGGTCCATCGGGTCTTCGTACCCCCACGGCCCGTAGATGGGATAGCCGTCGGCGGCCCAGCCAAGGAGCATCGGTTCCATCGGTGCGTCCTCGTCGGTCAGGGCATCGACGAGACCCTTGGGCACGGCGTGGTAGTGATATGCGCCACTGGGTTGGACATGGCCGTTGTTGGAATCAAGCCCGAGATGTCCGCCGCGAGGGCCGATCGCTTCGATGTGCCAGCCTGAGTTCCTCTCGTTCTTCCACCACTCCGCGGTACCGGCCTCGAAGAAGCACCCGTTGAGCGCGATACCGAACATGTTCATGCCGACCGGCGTCGGTCGAGACTGTTCCGTGGGCTTTACCGGAATGCGAAAGTCATAGCTCTGTGGGCTGATTCGATTCGGATTCCCTCGATTGGGAAATCGACCGGTGGGGTGATTCGGCAGACCGTTGCTGCGAATTCGACGGTATTCACCCTCGATCGTGATCTCGACCGTGGGGGCGTTCGGGTTGGTCGGTGGATCCTGCGCTTCGATCGCGGGCTCCCTGGTTGCCGGGGCGACCAGCAGCCAGGGAACGTCTTCCTCGTCGGGAGGGTCCATGGGCGTACCAGCCACTGCCGTGAGGGCCGTGGAACAAGCCAGCGTCAGGATGGCAGCCGTTCTCGTCACGAATCGATCTCCAACAATGATTGGACCATGTCGGTTCATCAGGGACAAGCAAGGGCTGATTCTCGTGCGATCCTCGATCTTGCGCCGTCAACGCGTGTTCAGCCCGTTCGAGTCCTGTATCTTCCTTGCATACCACTGGAGAAACCACCTTGAGCGACTCGAAGAATAAACCATTCCTTCCCCCCAGTTCGAAACTTGTCCCCACCTACGCAGCACGTGGGCTCGAGCTGGATATTCCAAAGAACGAGATGCCGGAACACAGCATGCTCCCCTCGGTGGCCTACCAGGTGATCCATGACGAGCTTCGACTCGACGGGTACTCCATGCTGAACCTGGCCACCTTCGTGACCACCTGGATGGAGGACGAGGCCCAGAAGCTGATCAACGAGACGCTCGACAAGAACATGGTCGACCGCGATGAGTACCCCCAGACCGCCCAGCTTGAACAGCGGTGCATCCGGATCGTCGCCGATCTCTGGAACGCTCCCGACCATGAGAACGCGGTGGGCACTTCGACCATCGGCTCGAGCGAAGCCTGCATGCTTGGTGGGATGGGCATGAAGTGGCGATGGCGCAACCGCCGCAAGGCTGAAGGCAAGCCCTTTGACAAGCCCAACCTGATCATGGGTGCGAATGTCCAGGTCTGCTGGCACAAGTTCTGTCGTTACTGGGATATCGAACCGCGTGAGGTTCCCTGCGAGGGCAATCGTTTCACGCTCAACGCCGAGGAAGCGGTCAAGCACATCGATGAGAACACCATCGGCGTGGTGGCGATCATGGGTTCGACCTATGACGGCCGATACGAACCGGTCGAGGAGATCGCCAAGGCCCTGGACGCACATGAGGAGAAGACCGGAATCGACGTTCCCATCCATGTCGATGGTGCGAGTGGTGGTTTCGTCGCTCCCTTCCTCCAACCCGAGATCAAGTGGGATTTCAGGCTTCCGCGGGTCAAGTCGATCAACGCATCCGGTCACAAGTACGGCCTGGTCTACCCCGGAGTCGGCTGGGTGATCTTCCGGGACAAGGATGCATTGCCCGAGGATCTCGTCTTCCACGTGAAGTACCTGGGCGGGGACATGCTGGATCTGTCGATCAACTTCTCCAGGCCCGGAAATCGCGTGGTCGCGCAGTACTACAACTTCCTCCGTCTCGGTCGTGAAGGCTATCGCCGTATCCATGAGTCAAGCCGGAATGTCGCCTTGAGCCTCAGCAAGATGATCGGAGAACTCGAGCCCTTCGATCTCATCACCGATGGCAGTGACATTCCCGTTTTCTGCTGGACGATGAATGATGACTATGCAAAGACCGCGAACTTCTCACTCTTCGATCTTGCGGACAAGCTCCGCGAGCGCGGATGGCTGGTTCCGGCATACCCCATGCCCCAGAACCGAAGTGATCTCGTGGTACAGCGAATCGTCGTCAAGGAAGACTTCAGCATGGATGTCGCAGGCATGCTCTTCGAGGACATAAAGCGTGCGATCGAGTACTTCGAGAGTCATCCCGAGAACAAGCCCACGTTTCGGACCGGAAACCAGTTCCATCACTGATCGCGTGGTCCTGGTTCAGGCCTCGTCCTCGTCCTCGGCATCCGCCTTGGTCTCGGTTTCGGCTTCATCCAGTACCTGCTTCGCCTGCGCCTGTGTGCTCTGTTCAAGCATCATGTAGAGCTCGTTCAGTCGATTCTCGACGTCAGCCGCCGTGACATCTCGTTTGCCGTTCGCCAGCCTTCTGAGCGGGTCGAGCATGAAACCGGCGAGGCTGGCGAAGATGCCGATACCGGTGAACATCAGCACTGCGGCGCAGATTCGAGCACCGGTGGTCACCGGAACCTTGTCGCCGTACCCGACGGTCGAGACCGTGACCAGGCCGAACCACAGGGCATCACCGCCGGTTTGGATCTTCGCTGTCGCGTCCGTGGATTCGAAGGCGAGGATGCCCGCGCAACTGCCCGAATAGACCAGGATCATCAACAATACCAGGAGGTAGAGAAGCGATGCCGAAGGATCCCTCTGGATCGCCAGGTTCAGCGCGCCCTTCTTTCGAACCAGCCAGGCGATGCGGCCCAGCCTCAACAATCTGATGTACCTGAGTACCGGAAACCATGGGACCGATGAAATCAGGTCGAGAATGCCCCAGGTGAAGATGTACTTGAGCCGGTGGGTCTCGAACACTGCATGGCGCACGAATGCGGCCAGGAAGATGACGCAGACCATCCAGTCGAAATACAGGAAGAGCCGCTGCATCTCGCTGCCGGTATTCAGGAACAGTCTGAGCGACACCACCGTCATGCCGTAAATGGACAGCCCGGCCATGAAGACTTCGAAAGGTATGACGTTACGAACCTGCTTTTCGCTCATCTGTGGCTTCTGCTCCCGAATCACCTCGACCGTAGTCAGGCGTGCAAGAAGGAAAATACCAGATAGCCGCCATCTACCCGCCTCTGGCCGTACTGGTTCGAACTATCCAGCTTGCTCGCCATCCCCCCTCCTAGGTTCCGACAATTTTAAGAATGCCCTCGTTTTAAAGGCCCTTGGGGCGACTTCGGCGTTTGTCTTCCAACCACGTCTCCACAGGACCGATATTTGATATCTCTTCGGTCAATTGAAGGAAATAACTGTCCCTGAGTGGCTGAATGCCCCAACATGTGATGCTCGGGGGCGAGTTTCATTCCGAATTTTTTCAAGACATGGAGAACGAGATGAATTCCTATTGGCGGGATCGACCGACGATGACTGTGGCTGCCTCACTGATAGTCGCCAGTGTTGCTGGTATGGCAGTTGCAGAGGGCACTGAAGACAAGACCATTGGTCTTCTTGACAGACAAGAAGGATGTTCGCCTGGTTACAACCTCTTCACTCCGTTGAACTCCATCTGGACATACCTGATTGACCTTGACGGCAATCTTGTTCGAGAGTGGACGGATACCTGGAATGGTGGAAACTCGGTTTACCTGCTTGATAATGGAGATCTTCTTCGTTGTGCGGATAACGGACCCCAGGAAGGCAGTGTTCTCGCTGCTGGTGGGGATGGTGGTTGCATCCACCGATTCAACTGGGAGGGTGATCTCGAATGGGAGTATTGCCTGAACAACCCTGAGTATCGTCTGCACCACGACATCCAGCCGATGCCCAACGGCAATGTGCTTGCCATCGCCTGGGAATACAAGTCCTATGAAGAGGCAGTCCAGGCAGGCCGCGACCCGGAAAGCATGGATGTGAGCAACTCGCTCTGGCCGCTCTACATCGTCGAGGTCGAGCCGACCGGTTCGGAAGGTGGAAACATCGTCTGGGAGTGGCGGCTCTGGGATCACGTCATTCAAGACCAGGATCCAAGTGCCGCCAACTTCGGCGTCATCTCCGAGAACCCCGGCAAGGTGGACCTCAACCGGTACCGCGATGAAAAGGGTGACTGGATCCACGCCAACTCGATCGACTACAACGCCGAGCTCGACCAGATCCTGATCAGCACGCCCTTCCTCAGCGAACTCTGGGTCATCAACCATGGCATCACCTCCGAGGAAGCTGCCGGACCCGCGGGTGACCTGATCTACCGATGGGGCAACCCCCAGAACTACGGGCAGGGCACCATCGATGACCAGCGGAACTTCTTCAGTCACGATGCTCGTTGGGTGGATTCGGACCTGCCGGGTGCGGGGAACATCACGTTCTTCAACAACGGCCAGGGACGTCCTGAAGGCAGCTTCTCGACCATCTACGAGTTCACGCCCGACATGAACATGGACGGCACCTACGACCTCGTCGACGGTCGTTACGGCCCGCTCGAAGGCTGGGAGCTCTACCGCGCTGATCCTGCCGAAGACTTCTACAGCAGTGGCCTCTCGGGTGTCGAACGACAGCCGAACGGCAACACCATCTTCTGCAAGGGCCGTGGTGGCGTTTTCTACGAGATCGACACCCCGGAGAAGGGCGAGGAGTTCGGCGACATCATCTGGTTGTACGTCAACCCGGTGGCTTCGGCCGGACCGCTGCACCAGTCATGTCCTCCCTCCGGTCAGAACTCATTCCGGTACAGCCGGTATGCCGAAGACTTCGTGGGCTTCATCGGCAAGGACCTCACTCCGATGGGGCCGCTCGAGCTGCCCGCTTGTCTGGGTGACTTCGACTGCACCGGAGTCGTCGATGGTGCGGATCTGACGTTGCTCCTCGGCGCCTGGGGCACCATCGACAGTGAATACGATCTCACCGGCGAAGGCGTGGTGGATGGAGCCGACCTGACGCTCCTGCTCGGTTTCTGGGGAATCTGCTCCGGCTGATTCCGCCCGGACCCCTGATTTCAGATCAATGAAGACCCTCGCCCTCCCGGGCGGGGGTCTTCTCTTTCGTTCGTCCGTGCCTGATCATCCACCTGCCGGTATCGTGTTCCATCTACCCGCAACAGGAGCTGGACCCGATGAGTACCGAATCCGAAAAGATCATCTTCTCGATGATGGACATCTCGAAGACGATCAACAAGCGCGACATCATCAAGGACATCTCGCTTTCGTTCTATTACGGAGCGAAGATCGGTGTTCTTGGTCTGAACGGAGCGGGCAAGAGCACCGTTTTGAAGATCATCGCCGGTTTGGACAAGGAGTACGAGGGCAAGGTCCAGATGGCCAAGGGCTTTTCAGTCGGCTTCCTCGAACAGGAACCGCTCCGCAATGAGAGCCGCACCGTGCAGGAAGTGGTGGAGGAGGGGGCTGCCGAGATCACCGGACTCCTCAAGCAGTTCGAGGAGATCTCCGAACGCTTTGCGGAGGAGATGACTCCGGATGAGATGGAGAAGCTCCTCGAACAGCAAGGAGAGATCCAGGAGAAGATCGAACTGGCCAACGGCTGGGAACTCGAATCCCAGTTGAAGCAGGCCATGGAGGCGCTGCGCTGCCCTCCACCCGAGCAGTCATGCGACACCCTGTCCGGTGGGGAAAAGCGAAGAGTCGCGCTCTGCAGGCTGCTGCTGAGCAGCCCCGACATCCTCCTGCTCGATGAACCGACCAACCACCTCGACGCTGAAAGCGTCCAGTGGCTCGAGCAGCACCTGGCCCGTTTCCCGGGAACCATCATCGCCGTCACCCACGATCGCTACTTCCTGGACAACGTCGCCGGCTGGATCCTCGAACTCGATCGTGGACACGGCATCCCCTGGAAGGGCAACTACTCGTCCTGGCTGGAGCAGAAGGATGCCAGGATGGCGATCGAGGAGAAGCAGTCCCACAAGCGGCGACGCGCACTGCAACGAGAGCTTGAGTGGGTCCGGCAGAACCCCCAGGGGCGCCAGGTGAAGAACAAGGCTCGTCTCAATGCCTACGATGCCATGGTCGCGGAGCAGCAGGAGACCCGTGCTGCCGACATCGAGCTCTACATCCCGCCGGGACCCCGCCTGGGAAGCCAGGTCATCGAGGCCAAGGGGATCACCAAGGGCTTCGGCGACAAGCTGCTCTATGAGGATCTCTCCTTCGAGATCCCGCCCAACGCGATCGTCGGGATCGTCGGACCCAACGGTGCGGGCAAGACCACGCTGTTCCGGATGATCCTGGGTTCCGAATCACCCGATGCCGGAACGTTCACGGTCGGTGGTACCGTCAAGCTCGGCTACGTGGAGCAGGGTCGGGACTCCATTCCCGAAGGACAGACCATCTGGGAGGCGATCGCCGATGGTGACGAGGAAATCAAGCTCGGAAAGATGAAGATCAACTCCCGTGCCTACGTCGCACGGTTCGGATTCACCGGTACCGACCAGCAGAAGCTCTGCGACAACCTCTCGGGTGGAGAGCGCAACCGGGTCCACCTGGCACGCATGCTCAGGACCGAGTCGAACGTCCTGCTGCTCGACGAGCCGACCAACGACCTTGACGTGAACATCATGCGCGCCCTCGAGGAAGCCATCCAGAACTTCGCCGGTTGCGCGGTCGTGGTCAGCCACGATCGCTGGTTCCTCGATCGGATCGCGACCCACATCCTCGCCTTCGAGGGCGATTCGAACGTGGTCTGGTTCAACGGCAACTGGAGTGCCTACGAGGCCGATCGCAGGAAGCGCCTCGGCCAGGCGGCCGATCAGCCTCGTCCGATCAAGTATCGCAAGCTCACGCGAAGCTGAGTCGGGCCCGGATTCAGTTGAACCGGTCGAGCGTCATCGACTTGCCGGAGCCAGGGTCGGTGAAGACAAGGGTGTCCTTGGTCTCTTCCACCGTGTAGGTTCGTTCGCCAAAGGGCTCGCCGTACATGATGATCGTGTCGCCTGACATCGACCAGGTGCCCGAGACCGCCCGGGTGCTGTCGGCATACCTGGCCTCGGCGGTGTAGGTGCCATCCCCCGCGAAGGTCACCGAACCGAAGCTGAACGGCCTTTCGTCGGTTGCAGCCCGTCCCTGCCAGGTGCCGGCAAGCGGTGAGGCACAGGCGGTGAGCAGCATGGCGGAGCAGAGAGAGGCGGTCATCGTGAGTCGGCGCATGGAGCGATCCTTTCTGATCGTTGCGATATCCCCCGGCAGGGTACCCTGTCCTTCGGCTGGACCGCATGAATACGGCCAGAGAGACCCTCAATCCCTCATCCCGGACATTCCATGACCTCACCTGCACCCGCACGATTGATCGCCGGCATCCCCGCCCAGAGCAATGCCCTGTTCCACCGGATCCGCTTCAAGGCGGGGGATCCTGCCGCCTGGATCAGCATGCCTCAAGGCGACACCATCCTCATGATCCGCGATATCGAGGCGGATCGAGCCCGCCGCGAAGTCACCGTCGATCGGGTCGTTTCCCCGGCTGAGTTCGAGCCCGAATCAGGTCTCAGCGGTGATCGAGAGACCGCGACCGCGCAGGCTGTCGCGGAATGCCTCGGCCGATCCCGGGTGACCGAGGTCGTTCTCGATCGCTCCACTCCGCACATCTTCGTCCATCACCTCCAGGGTGCCGGGATCACGGTTCGTTACGACGGTGATTTCGGCGTGCTTGAACGTCGTGCGAAGGAGACGGTCGAACTGGATGCCCTGCGGACGGCACAGCATGACACCGAGCGGGCGATGCGAATGGCCTGTGAGCTCATCGGTGGTGCGGACGTCGATGACCAGGGGGTGCTGCTGGTCGATTCGGAACCCCTGACCTCTGAACGTGTTCGTGTTCGGATCGACGTCATGCTCCTCGAGCTCGGGTACGACAATCCCGGTTCGATCGTGGCCGGAGGTCCTGCGGCATCCGACTGTCACTTCATGGGGACCGGAGCACTTCGTACCGGCGAACCCGTGATCGTCGACATCTACCCGCGCAGCAAGACCACCCGATACAACGGTGACTGCACCCGGTGCGTGGTCAACGGCACCATCTCCGAGCAGGTCACTCGCATGCACGCCGCCGTCCAGGCTGCAAAGGCGGCAGGCATCGCGGCGATTCGAAAGGGAGTGACCGGCGAGGCGGTGCACCGGGCCACGATCGAGGTCATCGCCGATCACGGATATTCGACCGGGCTTCCGCCCGAAGGCGCGGCACCGGATTTCTGTGGCATGGTTCACGGGACCGGGCACGGAGTCGGACTGGATGTCCATGAACCACCGCTTCTGGATTTCAAGGGTCCCGAGCTGGTCTCTGGTGACGTCCTGACCGTGGAGCCGGGCCTGTACGGCCCCGCAATCGGTGGCATCCGGATCGAGGACATGGTCGCGGTCACCGATGACGGCTGCGAGAATTTCAACACCCTGCATGAAGGACTCGATTGGACGTGACGCAACGACGCTTCATCACTGCAGACACGCACTTCGGACATGTCGAGGCGATCGAACGGTTCGATCGGCCGTTCGCCGATGTCGATGCGATGGATGACGCAATGGTGAAGGAGATCAACGACGTCGTGGGGCCGGACGATCTCCTCTACCACCTGGGTGACTTCGTCGGACCGCAGTCCGGAGGAAGATCGAGATCCCGGCACGCCGAGTCGATCCGTGAACGAATCACCTGTCGGAAGATCGTCCTGATCCGTGGAAACCAGGACCCGCGGGGAAAACCCGATTTCGATCGACTCTTCCATTCGACCCATGAGATCCTGAGTCTCAAGGAATGGAACGATGTCGACCGGGAAGGACCTCATCGCGTGGTCATGTGTCACTACGGCCTGCGTGTCTGGCAGGGACGGCCGGGTGGTTCGCTCCATCTGTACGGGCATACCCACGGAACCCTGCCCGAGGCAGGGCGATCGACCGATGTCGGCGTGGATTGTTGGCGGTATCGCCCTCAACCGTTGGGCGAGGTGCTGACCATGCTTGCGGAGCGTCCGGTGGACATGGACACCGTCCGGTCACGGCTCCAGCCTGATCGGTGAACCTTCCGGTGGGTCTTCAGTCGCCCTGGCCGGCTTCGGCGGCTTCCTTCGCCGCATGTCGGCAGAGGGCCTCCAGGGCGTCATGCAGGCCGTTGTGATCGGGGATGGAGTCCAGCCGGTCGAGAAGGCCGTCGATCTGCTTGGTCAGCAGGGCCCCCGAGTCCAGGGAATCGATCGCGGTCTCCCCGAGCTCGTTCAAGGCGGCCAGGTACCAGTCGATGTCGGGTTGGGCGTCGTCATCAGACGGCAGGACCCTGGTTCGAACCGTGATTCGTCCTATGGCGACGATCGGTCGCAGTTTCAGGTCGGTCAGTGGTTCACGGCAGACCGTGAGCACCGGCACTTCCTGGGCCAGGGCGGCAAGCCGCAGGTTCTTTGAGTCCGCTCCCACCAGGGGTGGTTCGATCAGGTAGCAACCCGGCTCGACGATGGTGTCCTCGTCCGGCTTGGACTCGAGGAAGCGAATTCCTCCAGCCACCGCCAGCGCCGCCTCCCAGCGGACCGAACGTGCACTCTTGAGGATCGGAACGATCTCGGCCATGAGACCGAAGTCGTTACAGGTTCGGGCTGCCTCGAGGGTCTCGAGCGCGATTCGCTCTGCCTCGTATGAACGGCCCTCGGCAAGGGCCTTGCTTGCCTTCTTCATGTTCTCATGAAGTGACTTGCTTCCGGTGGATCCGCTCATGAGTCGCCTTCCGTGGTTTCTGGTTCCCTCGTTGCCAGTGCATTGGAACACATGGTGAGGAATTCGATCCAACTCTTCGTCGTTTCCGGGAACTCGTAGAGCAGACAGTCGCTGAGTGCGGTGAGATCACCGGATGCAACGGCCTGCTTGATGGTCTTCAAGGAGGTCTCGAGTTCGCCGACGAGTCGGCCGAACGCTTCTTCGGTGGGAGCCTGTGGTCCGCTGGCGAGCACTGCCGGCACGGCTTCACGCAGTACGTGCTCGTCAAGGGTCTGCCAGAGTTCCAGACCCTCCTGGAGCGGTGTGGTTGCCTGGACGGTCTCTCCAGCCTGAAGGTGACGAGCAGCCTCGGCGAACTGTTCGTTCGCGGCCTCGACCGCGTTTCGGCCGAGATCCAGCGTTGCTTGGAGGACTTCCGTCGGTTCCATGCTGGTCAGGGCGACTGCTTCCGCGGTTCCGGTGGTGATCGTCGGGTCGCCCAGTTCCGCAGCGTCGAGCGTGCGGTCATCGACTTCGATCTGGACCACGATGCGGCCAAGCTGATGGGCACGCGCACAACCGCCTTCGATCGCTTCCGCGACGGTGGTGGGGTTGAGGTCCTCGCACTGACTGCCATCCAGGGTTATGCGCATCTCGTACTCCATGGTGCTACAAGCGCTTATCGGCCGAGCTCGTGGCCTTCTTCAATTGAAAGAGAGAACCGATGGCAAGAGGGGATCATTCGTGTCTTTGACACCGCATGCATGGTCCGAAAGCCGGTTCAGGAGTCGCCATGGGCGATTATTCGGTTTCAGCGTCGACCATCATGAACTTGATGTGTGCTTCAGCGGCGACCTTGCCGCCGACCAGGGCTCGGCACTTCACGTTTCCGCTTCGGGCCGTGGCTCGAATCGACTCGACTTCCAGGAGCAGCTGGTCTCCCGGCACGACCGGTCGCCTGAGCTTGACCCGATCCAGACTGAGCAGGACGGCGACCTTGCCGGTGAGTTCGAGCTTGCGACTCAGCAACAGGCCGCCCATCTGCGCCATGGCCTCCACGATCAGGACCCCAGGCATGATGGGGGTCCCGGGGTAGTGGCCCTGGAAGAACGGCTCGTTGATCGTGACGTTCTTCACCCCGATCGCCTTCCGGTCGCCATCAGCCCAGAGCAGGCGATCGACCAGGAGCATCGGGAAGCGGTGGGGCATGAGCTTCTGAATCGCTCGTGCATCCATCACCTGTCCGTCCAGGAGCATCTGGTCCTGGTCCACCAGTGCCATCTGTTCGCGGATCTTGGTGACCAGCATCCGGTTCAGGGTGTGCCCTGACCGGTGGGCGAGGATCCTGCACTGCACCGGGCGGCCGACGAGGTACAGGTCGCCGAGCACGTCGAGCACCTTGTGCCTCACCGGTTCATCGGTGAAGCGGAACGCGTTCTCGATCGGGCCGTCCTCCCCGATGACGAGGACTTCCTTCGGCGTCAGGTGTCGGCACATGCCGCGTTCCCAGAGGGCTTCGGCCTCTTCGCGAAGGCTGTAGGTCCTTGCCGGTGCGATTTCCTTGGCGTAGTCGCCGGAGACGGCGTTGAAACTCACCGTCTGTCGGGGAATGCGGTTGGAGTGTTCGCCGTAGTCCAGGTCGAACACGATCCTGGTTCCGGGATCCTCCGAGGGCACGGCGGCAAGCATCTTGCCGTCCTCCTCGATGACGATCGGCTCCTTGAGCTTGAAGACCCTTCGTGGAAGCTCCTGCTCGATGACCCCGGTTTCGAGGATGGGGTCGACGAAGAGTTGCGCGGAACCGTCCCCACACGGGAGTTCCGGTCCGGTCAGTTCGATGATCGCGTTGTCGATCTGCAGGCCTGCGAGCGCCGACATGCAGTGTTCGATCGTTTCGATGGTCGCCTCGCCGGTCTTGAGCGTGGTTCTTCGCGCTCGGGACACCACCCGATCGACGGTGGCTGGAATTCGAACCGGAGGATCCAGGTCGACGCGTTCGAAAACGATTCCGGTCTCGGGGGGTGCGGGTTGGATCTTGACCGCCACCGGCTGCCCGAGCATCAGCCCGATGCCCTCGATGCGCACGGTATCCCTGACCGTCTGTTGGCGGGGGGACTGGCTGTCCAGTTCAACCTGCTTGTCTTCTTCGAGTCCGCTCATTCGTCACTGGCCTTGGAGGCCTTCTCCTGCGATAAGAATCGACGCAGCATCTTGGACCATTCCGGAAGTCTACGAATGCCGGCATGTTCCCGCAATATCCGAGAGCGATTCCCTGCCGGTATGCCCATCCAGATCTCACCATCGGGGATATCGTTGATCACGCCCGAAAACGCCCCAATTGACACGCCACGGCCGATCTTGAGGTGGTCTGCGATACCCGCACCACCTCCGATCTGGGTCCCGTCCCCGATTTGGGTGCTACCCGCGATTCCCACATGGCCACAGAGGATGCAGCTTCTGCCGATCTCGCAGTTGTGCCCGATCTGGCAGAGGTTGTCGATCTTGGTCCCATCGCCCACCTTGGTGGCGGCGAACTTGCCGCGGTCCACGCAGGTCCCGGAGCCGATCTCCACCCCGTTGCCGATCTCCACGTTTCCGATGTGGGGAATCTTGACCAGGCCTGATCCGTCGCTGGCTGCCTGGAAACCGAAGCCATCGGTTCCGATGACGGCATTGGCGTGCAGCGTGGTGTCCGATCCGATCGAGCATTCGTGCCTGATCACCACACCCGAATGCAGGGTGGATCCGGATCCGATGGTCACGTCCGAGTGAAGATGGATGTTGCTGAAGAGGACTGCATGGTCGCCGATCCTGCAGCCGCTCTCGACATGACAGAACGGTCCGATCCGAACATCCGCTCCCAGCTGCACGTCATCCTCGATGACGGCAGAGGGATGAACGCCGATCTCAGGGAGCTTCGGGGGAGGTTCGAAGAGCTCGAGGATCGTCGTCATCGATACTTCGGCATTGTCCACCCGGATCACGGCGGCCGAGCCCGAGTGTGGAGGCAGTTCCAGGTCCCTGTTCACGACGATGCAGCTGGCCTTGGAATCAGACCAGTGCTTCGAATGTCTCTCGTTGGTCGCGAAGGTGATCTGCCCCTCGATGGATCGCTCGATTGCGGCAACACCATGGATGGAAAGCGAACCGTCGCCTTCCAGCGTTCCGTCAATCCTTTTGGCTATCTCCGCCGTGTCGAATCGAGGCATGCTCAGTTCCTGACGGTGCAGGCTCAACCTGCGCCCGCAGCGTTCATCTTGGCGATCAGGTCCTCGGTGATGTCGAGGACGTCGTTCGCGTAGAGGATCCTTCGGGCCGAGATCTGCTGCAGAGTGTTCGCGGAGTCCGATGGATTGATGGTCGGGATGGAGTCGTTGAGCAGGACGATGTCGATCTTCGACGCCTTCGAGTATTCGGCTGCGGCCGCCCTGATCATGTCGTAGGTGACTCGCAGGTCGTTGGCCTGCTCGCGCTCGAGGAGCAGTGCGGAGTACTTCTGGAATGCACGCAGTCTTCCGGCGACCGATACCGCGCGGTCATTCAATTCTGCCATCGCGTCGGTTCCCGGCTCGAGGCTTTCCAGTTCCGCCTGGAGCAGTTCAAGCTCCTCACGCATGCTGGTGGTCTCGTCCTCCATGTCGACGGCCATCTTCCGGATGTTCTTCTCGGATTCGATGCGGCTGTCGAGGGAGTTGAAGACCTTTTCAAGGTCGACGAAGGCGACCACTGCAGGTGCGGTCGGTTTCCTGGCTGCGTAGCCGGCCATGAAGGTGAAGCCGACCGCAAGTGCGGCGAACGCCAGGCAGACGGCGAGTCGAGTTCGAGCCATGTTGTTGTGCCTCTCGTGTTCGTGCTCAAGAGGATTCATTCTCGATGAATCCTCTTCGGGGGTGTCTGGAGAAGTCAGGGGTTGCTGTTGTTCACCCTGACGATGAGCTGTTCGGTGATGTCGGTGGCATCGGAAGCGTAGAGCATCCGGCGATTGAGGATCTGCGAGATCACCTGCTGTTCCCGACTGACCTGGACGTCATCCGACAGCTTGATGTCGCCGCTTGAATCATTGACGAGGACGATGTCCCAGCCGTCGGCCTTGGCGAGGCTGATGGTCTGGTCGCGGACCGATTGGTACATCGAACGCCACATGAGTGCTCTTTCCCGGTCGAGTTCGAGCTTCTTCAGCCCACCCCATTCGTCCAGCTCCAGTTTCATCAGGGCGACCTTGTCGCGAATGGTCTGAGCTCCATCCGGATCGGTCTCGGTCAACGCCTCGGATTTCTTCAGCTCCTCGTTGATCAACTCGGTGCGGCGGGTGGCTTCGGCATTCAACTTGTCGGCCAGCGTGTTGAGCTCGACTTCCCAGGGCGTGTTGGCGTTGATGCGTTCGAAGACCGTCGTCATGTTGACAGTCGCCACCTTGGTGGCGGGAGCACTCGCGGGGCGCGTGCCGAAGGCATCGTGTCCCACGAGGACGATTGCCGCGGCGATGGCGAAGGCGAAGGGAAGGGCGAGAGCGCGTCTTGCGTTGTTCATGGCCGAACCTCCTGTTCGGGGTGTTGTTCGAATCGGGTGAACCGGATTGTAGACGGAACTCGCACTGCGGGTGCCGGGGACCGCTGTCGGTCAGAATGGAAGCGCCATCGAGAAGCTGAACAGCTGGCGTTCGTCCTCGGCCTGCTTGAGTATCGGGAAACCGAAGTCAAAGGCGAGAGGGGTGGGTCCCAGCTGGGGGATGTAGAGCCGGATCCCCAGGCCGACCGATGCTCGGTAGCCCTCGAAATCGACCGTGCTTTCGACGGTTCCGCTGTCCACGAAGAACACTCCGTTGAAGCTGTCGCCTACCACCGGGAACTCATACTGCGCCCCGGCGAAGAGCAAGAACGACCCGCCGATCGGATCGTTCAACGGCTGGGTCGGGTCTCCAATCGAGCCGGTCGCCTTGGGGCTGATGGTTCGGAACTGGAAGCCTCGGAACGAGATGCCGCCGAGGTAGTAGCGTTCGAAGGTGGGCGCGCTCCCCCCGAAGATGTAGCCACCTCGACCCGTGAGCTTGAGGGTCGACTTGCGCCCGAGGAAATCCTCGTTCAGGGTCAGGTAGGTGGTGAGCCCGACATCTGAGATCACGAAGAAGTTGCCGGTGTTCGTCACCCAGAAGGGTGCGATGCTGAGGTTGAGCCTCGAGCCGCTGCTTGGTCGGTAGTAGTTGTTCAGCGTGGTCCTGGTCAGGTTCATCCGCACGTCGGCCAACGTGTCCGGACCACGGTCCTCGTAGACCTCGATCGCGGTCTGGGGGGAGAAGTTGCTCAGCGTCACCTTCTGGATCCGGCCGGTGGCACCGATCTGCCAGACATCACCAAGTCTTCTGCCGAATCCCAGGGCCACGCTCAGGCGTTCCTCGTGGTAGTTGGTGTAGAAGCGGTTCCGGTAGTAGGCGCTTAAGTCGGCTGAGATATCGGTGTTGAAGAGGTGCGGTTCGCCCAGGGCGATCGAATAGGTGCTCACTTCATCACCGGGCGACAGGGTGATGTTCATGGTCTGGCCG
Source organism: Phycisphaerales bacterium (assembly GCA_029246705.1). Taxonomy (GTDB): domain Bacteria; phylum Planctomycetota; class Phycisphaerae; order Phycisphaerales; family SM1A02; genus JAKVBQ01. The sequence goes on from JAQWMQ010000011.1 coordinate 27,534, forward strand.
GCACCACGGAACGCACGCGCCGTGATCAGCTCATTGACCGACAGGGGCCAGTCCGCGATGTCGAAGTTCTTCTGGCTCATCGAGATCTCGCCGAACACGCCGGCATCCGAACTCAGGCCGACACCAAAGTTGAACGAGCCGGTGTTTCGTTCCCTGACCTCGACCAGGACGTCCCGGGGGTCGTCGCCCGCGTTCGGTCGCTGAACGGTCACGCGCACATCCCCGAAGAGCTGGGTGGCATTGAGCCGCAGCTTGGCGAGTTCCACTTCTCGTCCGTCGAGGGGGCGACCCGGTTCGATGCGGACGAGCCGTCGGATGACCTTGTCCTGGGTCAGGAAGTTGCCCTGGATCTTCACCAGGCCGGCGGTGACCTGGGGCCCTTCGCTGATTCCCAGCAGCAGGTCGACCTCGGGTACCTCGCCGACCCGGATCTGCTGCTGGCTGATGCGGGCATCGACGTAGCCCATCAGCTGGTAGCCCTGTTCAAGCTGCTCCACGGAACGTTCGACCAGCAGGTTCGTGAAGTTGTCACCCGGTCGAATCGCGATGAGGTCCCGGACCTGCTCCGCCGAGAACACCTCCGATTCACCACGCTGGGTGTTGGCGGAAACGACGACGTTGCGCAGGCGGTATTGACGTCCCTCCTCGATCAGGAAGACGACCTTGGCTTCCCGGTTGTTCGGTGACAGCAGGATCCTGCTGTCCACCCGGACATCCACGTACCCGTTGTTCTTGTAGAAGCGGTCCAGTGCCGCCACGTCGTCGATGATCTTCTCTGGTTCGAGCTGCCCCTTGCGAAAGAAGGGGATGTAGGGCTTGGTGGTGATCTCGATCGAGAGTTCCTTGGCGGGGAACGCTCCGTTGCCGACGAAGGCGATCTCCTTGATCCGGACGCGGGGCCCCTCGACGATCCTGATGATCAGGATGCCGCTGTCACGCAGCCTTGATTCGTCGACCTCGATCTCGGCCAGGTAGAACCCCTTGTCCCGGTAGAGGTCCTTGATGCGGAGGATCGCCTGCTCCAGCAGGAAGTCGTCACGCGGGCCGCCCGCGTAGAGCGGAATCGCCTTGATCAGGTTCTGGTCGCTTATCGCCTTGTTGCCCACGACCTGGATCGCCGCGATCAGGGGCTGCTCCTGGACGGTGTAGATGACGTCCACTGTTCCATCCGCGTTGAGTACGGCGTCAGCTTCCACGGTGTCGAACTGTCCCAGGCGGGAGAGCGTTCGGATGTCCTCGGTGATGGCGGAGGCGTCGTAGGGCTGGCCGGGAGCGGTTCGCAGGTTGTTGCGAACCAGCTGCTCCTCGGTTCTGGCGAGCCCCTCCAGCCGAACTGCCGCGATGGGCCGATCTGCGAGGGCCTCGTCGTCGATCTCCTGGAAGTGGGTTCCTGCGGCTGCTGAGGCGGCTCCGGGGGTGAAGCAGCCGGCAAGCATGAGCAGAATGATGGCTCTGGCGAGCTGTTGTCGCCAAGACCTAGCCGGCCGGGAATGGCCGTGCATCCGTCCCGTTATTCGAGACTCTCGTGGAACCATGGGCGCGCGGAGGATATCCGCCCCCATGGTTGCGTGCCATGCCAGAGCCAAATACGCGTGGAAGCGTCCCTTTGGCTCAGGTGCTCAGAATGGCGCCGAAGATCATCCCCACGGCCACCAGAACCAGTACGGCCTGGGTCCATCTGAGGTCTTCGTTCTTCGTCTGCGAGCGATTGGTTTTCGACATCGGTCTCGTCCTCCTGCGTGGATCCTTGTTTGAATCCGCTGGAAACGGCATCGGTCGACCAGGTTCGGCGGTTGGGCGCCAAGCAAGGCTCAAGTGCGGTCTGTGACGGTCGTACCAAGGGTCCGGCCACTGGCGATGCCCTCAGGGTCCGGATACCGTCTGGGGATGACCTCATCCACGGAAAGCAACCTCAAAAACTCCCCATTCGCCTCCCTCCACGAGCAGTACGGAGGGCAGATGGTGGACTTCACCGGATGGAACCTGCCCATCCGCTACACATCGATTCTCGAGGAGCACCGCCAGGTTCGAACCAGCGGGGGCTTCTTCGACGTCTCGCACATGGGCCGGCTTCGTTTTCGGGGACCTGATGCCGCTCGCTGCCTTGACCGCGTCTGCACGCGACAGGTCCAGGGAATGGCCGAGGGCCAGTGCCGTTATTCGCTGGTCTGCAACGAGCAGGGGGGATGCCGGGACGATGTCCTGGTCTATTGCATGGGGCCGAGTGAATACCTGATGGTCTGCAACGGGGCGAACAGAGCCAAGATCATCGCCCACATCGAGGACAACCGAGGTGATCTCGACTTCAAGTTCGACGATCAGACCGAGAAGACCGCGATGTGTGCCGTGCAGGGGCCCAAGGTCATGGAGTTCATCGGGTCGGTCTCGAAGGAGATCCCCACGCTCAAGCGTTTTCGCTTCCTGATCAAGAACCTGATGGTGCTCAAGGTCATCGTCTCCCGCACCGGCTACACGGGAGAGGATGGGGTCGAAGTGATCCTGGACGCCAAGATGGCCGCACCCGCGCTCAAGATGCTTCTCAAGGACCTGGGGCAGCAGGACTCGATCGTCCGTCCCTGCGGGCTTGGTGCGCGGGACACCCTGCGCATGGAAGCGGGCATGCCTCTCTACGGACATGAACTGACCGAGGAGATCGATCCGCTTTCCGCCGGATTGGGCTTTGCCGTCAAGCTCGACAAGGGCGAGACCGTGGACGAGGGTGCGCCACCCGTTGAGCGGTTCATCGGCCAGGACGCGCTTCAGGCCATTGCCGCCAAGGGACCGGTTCGACGTCTCGTGGGGCTGCACGTCGAGGGCAGGCGTTCTCCTCGCCAGTCGATGCCGATCCTGGTCGGCGGTGAGCCGCTGGGCGAGGTCACCAGTGGTTGCGTCAGTCCGACGCTCGAGAGGCCGATCGCCATGGGCTACCTGCCCAGCGAACATGCCGTGGCGGGTACTCCGGTGCAGGTCGACCTGGGTCGTTCACAGGTTGATGCCGTGGTCCGGGATCTGCCGCTCTACAAGCGCCCCTGACCCCGGACAGGTTGTTCACGATGCCCGACGAATGCCCTTGCTCACGAACCGGCTGGGGCGATCATCCATCAACTGGCTCTGCAGTCGCTGCAGGGCTTCGGACTGGATCTGTCTCACACGTTCCCGGGTGAGGCCCACTTCCTTGCCGATCTCCTTCAGCGTGAGTGGTTCCTTGCCTTCCAGGCCGAAGCGAAGCTTGAGAATGCGCGCATCGCGTGCGTCGATCGAATCCAGCAGCCTCAGGAGGATCGTGAACTCCTCACGCTGCGCGATGCAGTGTTCCGGCGAGTCGTTGCGGGTGTCCGGGCAGATCTCCGCGAAGTCAACGGCCTCGCCGTTTTCACCCGTCGGGGCGGAGTTCGGTGCGTTGAACGCACGAATCGCGCGGCGAATGATCTGGATCTTCCGAACCGGGAGTCCCATTTCCTCGGCAAGTTCCGAGGCGGCGGGCAGTCGTCCGATACGTTCCTCGAGTCGTCTCGTCGCTTCCTTGGATCGGGCGATGAGGTCCACCATGTAGGCGGGAATGTGGATCGGCTGGACGGCATTGATCAGCGTTCGCTTGATCGACTGCTTGATCCACCAGGATGCATAGGTCGAGAAACGTGCTCCCTGGGCGGGGTCGAAACCCTCGACCGCACGAATGAGACCGATGTTGCCTTCCTCGATCAGGTCCGAAAGGGTGAGTCCCCGTTTCGTGTAGTTCTTTCCGATCGCAATGACCAGCCTGAGGTTCGCACGGATCATGCGTTCCTTCGCAGCCAGATCATTGTCGTTGATGATTCTCCAACCCAGGACCTTCTCTTCGTCTGCCGTGAGAAGCGGGACCTGCTTGACCTCCCTGAGGTACAGCTGGAGTTCCGTTTGCAATGCCTTTTGACTCATCCTCGTCTACCTTCCCAAATCCGGAAGCCCCAGTCCGGGAAGAAGCTGATTCCGATGCCGCCCAACTCGTGGTGTTTCTGCATCAGGTTCGCCTCCCCTCGATACCGACCGAATTCGGTTTCATGCCGCGTGAAGCGACATGCACCCTGGATTCCCTCTCTCCGCACCTGATACGCAGGGTGCGACTAGAGCGAACTTCGGCTGGAGGGAGACTTGTCTTGAGCGTCTGCACTCTCAGTTGGGAGGCTTCGGCCTCCTGTCCCGATAGTATGCAGCTCAACGGAAAGTCAACCGACCGATAGCTCTTAAACCATGGAAAAAACCTCCCTTACCGATCTCCTGCGTTCCTGGCCCCACAAACCGGGGCAGATCAATGCTCGAACCGTCGAATGTCCCGACGGCAGGGTGGTCCTGCAGGTGCGAGTGGAACTGGGCATTCTCCAGATGGAGACCAATGGTCGTCCCGATGGTGCTCGTCCCGAGCAAAGGGAGACGGTTTTCGAACTTGCGCGCTCCCGGATCGCCGAGGGATCCGAGACCGCGCGCCTGGATGCGGCGACATGTGTCGCACTTCGAGACGAGGCTGCCTTGTTCTCTTATCGGAGCGTGGTCTTCTCCGTCCTCGACGATCATGCGGGGGTGCTGCGTGACACCGAGCGAAACCTGCTCGTGGCGGAATTCGTCCTCGTCAATGCCGAGCAGCCGGAGGATCGTTCGCTGGCCGCCTCGACCCTGCCGCAACTGCTGATGATGAGAGCGCGTGCGCGGTCGACCATTGCGGCCCGCTCCGGGGAACTCAAGCTCGCCAGGGCCGCACTCGACGAAGGGCTCGTGGAGATCGAAGCCGCCTACATGGAACGGGGTGGGCGTCCTGCATTCGAAGCCTCCCAGGAGGCACGTGTACTTCTCGGCATGCGCGAGATGCTCGTTCCCCAGTTGCCGTCAAGCCAGCGGCAGGAGCTGCGTGATCGACTGAAGGATGCGCTCGCCGTCGAGAACTTCGAGCTCGCCGCGATACTCAGGAACGAACTCCGGCTCATGCACTAGGGGCGGTCGTTCCTCTCAGCGCGAGAGCAGGCGCCCGACCAGGGTCTCGAACTGTTCCTTGAACCTCGGGCCACCAAGCTGCTCGTCGACCAGGCGCAGGCGTTCGACGCGCGGTGCGATTCGATCCAGGGAACGACCGACCTTCTCGAGAATCAGCAGCTGGCGAAGCTGTGCCTGCCACCACACGTCATCCGGCACCAGGTCGCCCGGTTCACCGCGCCCGAGCCTGCGGTAGGTCATCATGGCCTCGCCCAATGTCTCCTCGTTCAGACCCATGCGCCAGAGCACGTCGGCACGACCCACGAGGATCTCCAGTGCACCCGGATGTTCCTTCGCAAGGACGTCCCAGGCGGACAGGGCACTTTCGAGTCGGGCACCTTCGGTGAGGATTCTCGCGATTCCCACGCGGTCCATCAGCTTCGAACTCAACGGGACGCCGGCCTCGAAGGCGACCGCGAAGGGTCTCATCTGATTGGCCCCGATTCGGCTGGCATTCAGTTGATTGCCTTCGGCGCGAGATTCGTCGATCCGCTCGAGGGTGACGAGTGCGGATTCCAGCAGGAGTCCGCGGGCGACTTCCTCGTTGATTCGCATGGCATCGATCAGATCCGGTGCCCGGGTGATCGCATCCTGTCGCTCGCTCATCGACTTCATTCGCAGCTGATGGCGGGTGATCATTGCCTTGATCCGAACCGAGTCGGGAATCAGTTCATCTCGTGCGATCTCCACGATGTCACGCACGTCATCCGAATCGGTCCTGTCCGTGAGCAGTCGCGAGTGGACCGCCTCGAGGGTCATGAGTGTTCCGGCCAGGTGCAGGGCGATGTTCGAGGTCCCGTGTCGGCCGACCGCCTGTCGATGATCCGCAGCGATCTCAAGGTGTTTCTTCCTGGCTTTCGCTCCCTCAAGCTCTCCGTTCTCCAGCATCTCATGGACTATCCGCGCACGTTTGACGATCAGTTCGGCGGCAATCGATGGGATCTCGGTGCGAATCGATTCGGTGATCTCCAGCGCACCGGTGCGCTTTTCGTTGATGGAAAGGTGATCGGCCAGCGAAAGCAGCCTGATGTTCCGCAACCGTCGCTCCTCCGGGGTCGAACCCTCTTCCCGGACACTGGAGCGCAGGGCACGCTCGTAGCTGGTCGCGATCCACGCCTCGTTCGTCACGCCCAGCAGGGGCTCGAGCAGTTCCGCGACTCGACCGGGATCGGCGCCGGGTGCGTCCGGGTGTTCGAGATAGAGTCTTTCAAGCGCGCGTGCGGCCCCCATCCGGTCGCTGTCGGAGATCGCGAGCCTGGCCAGGACCGACAGGGCTCGAGGGTGTGCGGCGTCCGTTCGTGGAACCACTTCCAGCTGTTGTTCGAGAAGCCTGCGTGACAGATCCGAATGGTCTTCTCCGAGAGCCCTTCGGGACAGCTCCTCCTCACCGAGAGCCCATGCTCCCGCGAGCGGCATCGAATCCGTGCCCAGGGTTCCGGTCAATGCCGCGATTCGCGGGGACAACGCACCGTCGAAGCTCCAGTCCACGCGTCCCACCGGGTCGTCCAGCATCGTGATCCACAGATCGCCGCGTTCATCATTCCACGCGGGTGTTGCGCCGGAGTCGGTGTATTCCAGTTGGAGCGCGCGTTCACGGAGATCCGCGATCAGCATTCGAAGGTACCGTTCCGATTCCGGCTTCATCTGGTGGGTCCGTGAGGCCAATGAAGCCGCGGCCCTTGGTGAAGTCAATCGCATCGTCGCGCGAATCCGGTCCAGCTCGTTCTCATAAGCGTTGATTCCACCCGCTTCACGGTTGATGTACGCCGCATCACCCGATTCGATCGCCGCCAGTCGGAGCCATCGATCGATCACGCGCGCGATCGCCTCGTTTTCCGCCTGGTCTTCGGCCAGACGCTTGAGTACCTCGAGCGCCCTCGGGGCCGCACCGGCATCGATTCGGGACGCGAGGATCAGTCCGATCGATTCCAGCAGAGGCCCCCTGACATCCCGATCGAACCGAAGCTGCTGCAGGAGGTTCATGGTCTCGACTTCCCGCAGTGCCCGGTCCTCACTCTCGATTTTTCGGATGTCCTCGGCGGCCAGTCGGCTCGCCCGCGTCGCCTCGCCCAGGCCGCGGGCAACGATCAACGGGATCTCCGAAGGCATCATCGGGCATGTGCGGTCGGCATTGAGCAGGTGGTTCTGCCAACTGTTCGGAAACTCGATTCGCTTGAGCAGCAGGTCCTCGGCCTGGTCCGCGTGCCAGCTCGAGCGTCGCGGGTCCTCCGGTGCCTCGCGGATGAGTCTGTCCCGGAACTCGATCGCCTCGTCGAGTGCTTCGGAACGCTGGGTGATCTCGAGCGACTCGAGTCCGATTCGTTCCTGGAACCTCCCGATCGATTCGATGAGTCCTTCGACGGTCGGGGGGTCGTCCCGTGCAGGAACCGGGTTGGCTTGTGCCATCGGCAGAAGACAGCTCGCGAGGACGAGGCCGAGCGAACCACCGAGCAGGCGACCGCAGGTCATGATGACTCCGGGGGTGCGAAGACCACGCTTCGAAAGCCGGCCCGAACCGCGGCGTTGAAGGTGGCGACCACGTGTTCCCACCGGGTGTCGGGTCCCGGGACGATCACCACCGGGTGGTCGTCCATGAAGAGGGCTGATCCCGATCGCTCGAGACTTCGTGCGAGGTAGTTCTCGAGGTCTTCCAGATCCTCGGGCTGCGGGTAGGGGCCCTCGATCGAGAGTGCGATGACCTGCCCGTCCTCTCCGGAGGACCTGACTCGGATGCGAAGTGGTTCCTCGTCGAGTTCGAAGGGGTCACGATTCGAGGACACGCCGCCCCGGTCGGGAAGATCCAGTCGGAACACCTGCTCCCCGAGCGCGAAGTTCGTCGCGACCAGGAAGTAGATGAGCAGCTGGAACACCACGTCGATCATCGGGGTGATGTTCAAACCGGCCCTGGCCGGTGTGATCCGCCTACGCATCGGGTGCCTGCCGATCGACGATCACCACCAGGTTCACGCGGGCTGGATCCTTGCGGTCCGCTTCACGTGCGGCGCGGTTGATCGCAGTGAACACCGGTTCGATGTTCTTCTGGCGGGTTCTTCGGTCGGCCCTGAGGTTGATTCGAAGATCCGGTTGGGTGCGGTACAGTCGAGTGAGCTCCGTACGCATCGATTCGATGCCCTGATCGCCGAGCGGGAAGTTGATCGAGTTGAGTCGGTAGCCGATCGCCTCGCCGTCCTCGCCGGGCAGGACGTTGAGGACGCTTCGAGTCTCCTCTGGTGGTGGTGCACTCGCCGAGGGTTGGGGCTTGGGCAGCTCCATCTCGACGTTCTCGATCTCACTGATCTGCGAGACCACCACGAAGAACACGACCAGCAGGAAGGTCATGTCGATCATCGGCGTCAGATTCGCATCGATCCGCGCCGGTCCCTTGCGATGGACGAGGCTCACTTGGAGGGCTCCGCCGGGGTGCTGCCGACGCCCTCTGCCTCGGCGGGGGCGGACTTGAATCGTTGCAGCAGTTCGATGGCCGTGGATTCAGCCTCGCTGGAGATGGCGTCCACGCGATTTCGGATGAAGGCATAGGCGGCCAGTGCCGGGATCGCGACCAGCAGGCCCCAGAAGGTGGTGACCAGGGCGGTTCCGATGCCGCCGGCCAGGGCGACCGGATCGGCACTGCCTCCGCTGGCGACGATCGACTGGAAGGCCACGATCATGCCGTAGACGGTTCCGAAGAGACCGATCATGGGAGCCACCTGCCCCAGCACGTTGAGTGGTTCGATGCTCCTGAACCGTTCGGTCGCGGTCTCGACCGCGACCTGCTCCACGCGACTGGTCATCGCCGAATGTCCGTGTGGTGCCTCCTCGAACGAAGCCTGCATCATCATGCCGAAGTCGGATTGCTCGTTCCGATTGAGGACCATGGCTTCCTTCCAGGCACCTCGAACCAGGAGCTTCCTGATCTTCTCGACCTGAATCGATGGCAGGATCGTGCGTCGTGAGTTCGCAGTCGCAAGGTTGACGGCCAGGCCGATGCCCACGACCGAGAGCAGCAGGAGTATCCAGATAAGTATGGTTCCGAACCATTCGGTCCGGAGAATGCCGTCCGGACCCGCGCTCCGGGACACGAAGAACATGCCGATGAAGCTGGGCGAGTCGGTGGCAGCCACCTCGGGCTGGTCCCCGAACCCTCCCTGTGCGAGGGCGGTCGCGCCCAGTGTCGCGACTCCGATGCAGGAGACGGCGATCAGCACCGCCCTGCCTCTGGTCGAGCGGGCGCGCTTCGTGACGGAGAAATCAGCAGTCGAGTTCATGGAGGTTGCCCTGTTCATTCTGTCGTTCAACGTCTTGAGTCTAGCTTCATTCAAGTGTGCCAAGAGGCTTCAGGCCCAGTTCGGTCCTGCCGAGGAACCGGTAGCCGCCTTCGGTCCCGTGTTCTTCCACGATCTGGCGGAGTGCATCGAGCGGGTCGGGATCCAGGAACTGGATGCAGTTGATGCTGGTGCCACGTCTTCCTGTTGCGGGGTCGACGGGATTCAGCTCTTCCAGTTGGAGCATGAGGTCCTCGAGATCGACCGCGTAGCGGCCGGATCCGGTCACATTGCTGCTCAGGAGAAAGATCACCTCTGGATCGAGCCGGAGTGCGGACTGGAGCGCCTGCATCGGATTGCTGCGTCCCGTGGGAACCACGGTGGGGGGTCGGCCGGGTTCGCCCTGGATCCAGCGGATGGTTTGTTCGACATGATCGTTGGTCGCGGTGGTCAGACGACCACGCGGCGGAGCAAGCAGTGCTTCGTCCCTCTGGAAGAAGATCACCGCATATCGCTGGGCGGGTGAAAGCTTGGCGAGGCTTCTCGAGAGTTCGGCGATGACGAAGGGGAACACGCCGATCATCGATCCCGATGCATCCACGACGAAGACGATCTTCCGCGCGGCTCCCGCCCCGAGCCCGGCGAACTCGACTCGGCCCAGGGCCATGGGGGTGCCACCGCCCAGCCCGTTCAACATCGATCCCGTCAGGCCGGCGATGCCGCTTCCGGCGCCGGGCGGGGCGGTCGCCAGGTTCTCCGCCGCCAGGGATGGGATCGCCATCGGCTGCTCGGGTTCCGCCGCTGTTTCGAGTTGGGGAATGGGGGCCTCGTTGGAAGCCGAGATGTTGGCCGTCACCAGGGGGGTGGTCTTCTCGGTCCTCGCCCGGGTCAGGTTCCAGGTGAGCAGCGCCACCAGTGCGATCACCAGCAGGTGTCCGAGGACCGAACCGATCCACGGAATGCCTCGACGTGCGAGGGCTGCACCCGGTCGGGTCTCGTGCTGCAGTCTTCTTGTCTTCTTCGACGTGCTCATGGCAGGAAGCACCCTTGGTTTGGGCTCACGTCGTGAATCATAGTTCTTGCCGTCGGACGGCCCGTGACATGCCTCGGAAAGGCATCACTCTTCCTCGTTCTCCGGTTCGAACTCGACGGGTGCACGGCTGTTCCCACCGAAGATCAGTCGGTCGAGTCCGAAGTTCCCGCCACTGCAGATCACCATGCCCAGCGCCAGCCCGAACAGGGCGAGCTGCGAGGCGATCTGGTTGAACTGGGTCGATTCCATCTGGAGCATCGACCAGGATGCGTTCGCAAGCAGTGGCCAGGAATTCAGTACGAACGTGGCGACCAGCACCACGCAGAGCCCGAAACCCCAGACCCGGCAGAAGAGACCCGGCAGCAGCAGTGCGCCACCGACCAGCTGGATCAGGGTTCCGATCCAGGCCAGGAGCACCGGGCTGCTCCAGCCTGCGTTCTCAAGCTGCAGTGCGCCTCGGTAGAGAGCCCGGGCGCGGTAGTCTTCATCGTCCTGGCGGACGTTCAGGCTGCTCGGGGTCACCGTGTCATCGACGAAACTGGGTGTGGTCTGGGGTGGCTCGGCCAGTCGCCTGATGCCTGCGGCTTCCTGTCCGGTGAAGTCGATCATCGAAAGGCTTTGGATGCCAGCCGGCACGAAGACCAGGAAGAGGATCAGCCGTACCACGAACAGGTACGGAGTGAGCGCGATCGGAGCACGTGCGACCATGCGTTGACTCCCGTCGGTCCTGGTGCGGTCCGGCCATCCAGCAGGCCGTTCAGAGCATCCTATCTTGATGGGAGGGCGCTTTGTGTCCTCATATCCACCTCAATCGCTTTTCAGTACGGAGAAGGTCCCTGATGGACCGATTACCCCTCGGCTTGTTGACAACTTGTGCGGGTCGTAGCATCAGTGCACGCGGCGGGCGTGGCGGAATTGGAAGACGCGCGGGATTTAGGTTCCCGTGGGGGCTAACCCCGTGCAGGTTCGAGTCCTGTCGCCCGCACTCTGTGAACTGGGTCCGAATACCCGGACGCTGGAGGATCCCTTGAACGATCGCAACGACTCGAAGCCGGTCGCCAACGCTCAAGCGGCGGATTCCACCTGGTCACCCGAGTCCTGGCGGGACCGATCCGCCACCCAGCAACCGCTCTACGAGGACCCGGGCGAAGTCCAGTCGGTGGTCGACCATCTCAAGTCGCTGCCGCCCCTGGTGACCAGCTGGGAGATAGAAGCCCTGAGAAGCCAGCTGGGAGAGGCCGCTCGTGGCCAGCGCTTCCTGCTTCAGGGCGGCGATTGTGCGGAGCGCTTCGATGAATGCACGCCGGACCGGATCACCTCGAAGCTGAAGATCCTCCTGCAGATGAGCCTGGTCCTCGTCCACGGCGGCGGTCGGCGGGTGACCCGCGTCGGTCGTTTCGCCGGGCAGTACGCCAAGCCTCGTTCCGCCGACCTCGAGACCCGTGACGATGTGACCCTGCCCTCCTATCGAGGGGACAACGTCAATCGCCCTGAGTTCGAGCCTGAAGCCAGGCGCCCCGATCCGGAACTGCTGGTTCGTGGACACACCTGCTCGGCCATGACCCTGAACTTCATCCGGTCACTCATCGACGGTGGTTTCGCGGACCTGCATCACCCTGAATACTGGGATCTCGGCTTCGTCCAGCACTCACCACTTCGTGCCGAGTACGAACGCATGACCGATTCGATCGGTGATTCGCTGCGTTTCATGGAATCGGTCGCCGATGCGACGGTGGGGCAGATCAACCGGGTCGACTTCTTCACCAGTCACGAAGCACTCGTGCTCCTCTACGAGTCCGCGATGACCCGGGCCGTCCCGCACCGAAGGGGTTTCTGGAACCTGTCCACCCACATGCCCTGGGTGGGCGTCCGAACCGCGGATCCCCTGGGTGCACACGTGGAATACCTTCGCGGCATTCGAAACCCACTGGGCATCAAGGTGGGACCGGGGACCGACCCTGCCGGTCTCCTGGCGGTGCTCGACCTGCTGGATCCCGACGACGAACCGGGCCGGATCAATCTCATCCATCGCTTCGGTGCCCACAAGATCGCGGCCGGGCTGCGTCCGGTGCTTGATGCGGTGAAGGCATCGGGTCGCACCGTGCTGTTCTGCTGCGATCCGATGCACGGGAACACCGAGACGGTCGTCCCTTCCTCGGGGCCGTGGAAGGGCATGAACGTCAAGACCAGGAAGTTCGCCCACATCCTTGCCGAGCTGGAGCAGGCTTTCGAGATCCACGCCCGGGCCGGCACCACGTTGGGTGGGGTTCACTTCGAGCTCACCGGAGACGACGTGACCGAGTGCACCGGCGGAGCCCGGGGGCTCACCGACGAGGATCTGGCTCGGTCCTACCGAACCCATGTCGATCCGCGTCTCAACTACGAGCAGTCCCTGGAAATGGCGATGCTGATCGCCAAGCGGATGGGCAGCTGGAGCCGCTAGCAGGCTCATTCCGCGTGCAACTCGTGGATTCCGGGGCTCTTGATCACCGCTGCGGCATCGTGACGGGTACACTCCCGCTCCCATGACCCCGCATAGACGTCGCGTCGTCATCACTGGCCTCGGGCCCATCTCCACCTACGGCATCGGAATCCAACCCTTGTGGGAAGGCATGCTGTCCGGTCGGAGCGGTATCCGCACGATCGAGACGTTCGATGCTTCTGGTTTCGACTGCCCGGTCGGTGCCCAGCTGGCAAGCGACCAGTTCGATGTCCGGAAACTGGTTCCAAAGACCTATCGCAAGGCGACCAAGGTCATGGCCCGGGATATCGCCCTTGCCGTGGGTGCGGCGGCCTCGGCCACCAACGACGCCGGCCTGGTGACTTCCGCAAGCGACACCGATGCCGATCCGACCATTCCCGCCGGGCGAACCGGATGCCACATCGGAGCGGGACTGATCGCCACCGATGTCGACGAACTGTCCCTGGCACTCACGTTCAGTTCGGACGCGGATGGAGAATTCGACATCTCCGCGTGGGGTGACGGTGGCATGACCAATCTCACGCCGCTCTGGTTGCTCAAGTACCTGCCGAACATGCTGGCCTGTCACGTCACGATCATCCACGACTGCCAGGGGCCTTCCAACACCATCACCTGTGCCGAGGCCTCCAGTGGCCTCAGCATCGGCGAGTCCATGCGCGTGATCTCGAGAGGGCACGCCGACGTCTGTCTCAGTGGTGGTGCGGAATGCAAGTTGAACCCCATGGGCATCCTGCGGCAGCAGTTCGCCGGGCGTCTGGCGAAGCTCGAACCCACGGACGACCCTGCCTTGCTGGTTCGCCCGTTCTCGGAAGATGCTCGTGGCAGCGTGCTGGGTGAAGGTGGCGGCATCCTCATCCTCGAGGCGCTCGAGAGTGCTCGTGAACGTGGGGCGCGACCAGTGGCCGAAATCGCGGGCTTCTCGGCCTCGCAGGCGAGCTGCTCGGACACCGTCGGCCTGGTCTACGACGAGGACGACACCAGCGTCGAATCAGCGATCAACAACGCCCTGAAGTCGGCGGACTGCTCGCCGGATGACATCGACGCGGTACTTCCCCTGGGCTCCGGCATCCCGCACATGGATGCGGTCGACGCCCGGGCGATTCATGCGGTCTTCGGTGAACGCGCCGGATCGGTCCCGATCATCACCTTCGTTCCCAACGTGGGTCTCTGTGGTGCGGGTACCGGGGCGATCGCCACGTCACTCGCTGCCAAGTGTCTCGACGAACAGATGCTCCCGGCCCGGATCGGGATCGAGGGTGCCGTGACCTCGGGGCTCGACGCCGGTCCGATCGCGGCACGCCCCGCCAAGCTCGGTGCGATCCTGGTCTTCACGACGAGCATGGGCGGACAGAACACCGCCCTGGTGCTCCGGCGCTACGACGATGGGGGAGAATCCTCGTGACCGATGTCCCACGCGTGGTTCTGACCGGTGCCGGATGGGTCACGCCCCTCGGGTGTGATCTCGACACCGTGTGGAAACGCCTCATCAACGCCGAAAGCGGGATGGCTCCCATCACCCGATTCGATGCGCGCACCTTTCCGACCAAGTTCGCGGCAGAGGTCAAGGACTACGACGTCAACGACTTCATCCGTGACCCATCACTGCACGAGCACGCCGGTCTCAACTCGCAGTTCGCACTCGGAGCGGCGACCCAGGCCTGGAACCGGTCCGGTCTCTCCGGATGTTCCAACCTCGATCGGTCGAGGATCGGCCTCTACCTCGGGGCCGGCGAGGGCGTGCTCGACACCGACAACTACATGCGCACCAACCTGCGCGGATGGAACCCCGAGACCCGCAAGATCGATGGTGTGCGCTGGGCCAAGGAAGCCCTCGAGCTCATGAAGGCCCACCGTGAGATCGAGCAGGAACCCAACATGCCGCTTGCGCACCTGGCGCGCGAGTTCAATCTCAAGGGCCCTGCCTACAACTGCCTGACCGCCTGTGCCGCAAGCACCCAGGCGATCGGCGAGGCGTTCGACATCATCCGCCGAGGTGAAGCCGACGTGATGATCTCCGGTGGCACCCACACCATGATCCATCCCCTGGGAGTCACGGGGTTCAATCGTCTCACCGCCTTGAGCACCCACGAAGGCGATCCTGCGGAAGCGTCGCGTCCCTTCGATCGAACTCGAGACGGCTTCGTGATGGGCGAAGGTTCCGGCATCGTCGTGATCGAGAATCTCGACCACGCCCTCGAGCGTGGAGCCACGCCGATCGCGGAGATCATCGGGTACGGCTCGAGCTGCGACGCCTTCAGGATCACGGACATCCAGCCTGACGGTCGTGGGGCCGCGGCTGCGATGAACATGGCCCTCGAACAGGCTGGGATAGACCCGGAACAACCCGGCCCGGAGGGTGGTCCGCCGATCGACTACATCTCGGCCCACGGCACCGGTACCCAGGAGAACGATTCGATCGAGACCCGCGCGATCAAGCGGGTCTTCGGCGAGCAGGCGCCTCGGATTCCGATGAGTTCGATCAAGAGCATGATGGGGCACCTCATCGCCGCGGCAGGTGCGGTCGAGTTGATCACGTGCGTCATGGCGATCGACCGTGGCGAGATTCCGCCCACCCGTAACCTGCACCACCCCGATCCGGATCTCGATCTCGACTACGTGCCCAATGATTCGCGCAGCACGCGCGTTGAGACCTGCCTTTCCAACAACTTCGGATTCGGCGGCCAGAACGACACCCTCATCGTGACCAGGTTCAAGGGATGAGCCCCGGGCCATCGGTCCGGCGTCGAGGCTGCCTACCGGCGATCATTGCAGGCACCGTGCTCCTGGCGGCTCTGCTGGTGACCGGTCTCTTCCTCGCAAGTGCCGTTCCGGCCATTCATGACCCGCCGTCAGCCGATGACCCCGCGGTCATCGCGGTTGCGGAGACCTTCGAGCAGAACTTCGCTTCCGAACTCACCCGGGTTCGAGCTGACCAGGAACCGTGGGGGGTCCGTGTTCGCGAGGACGACCTGAACGCCTGGTTGTGGACCAGGCTCGCACCCTGGATCGCTCACGCGCACGGAACTTCGTCGTTCGGGGCCGAACCGATGCTGCAGGCGCACGTCAGCGTGGATCGGATCATCTTGTCGACCGAATCGGTGACCGTTGCCTTCGATCCCCGGGTCGTCGACCAGGAGGTGCAGATACGTTCGACATCGGGCAGCGCACTCGGTCGCCTGCCTCTTCCCGGGTTCATTTTCGAGCTGCTCATCGACTCGAGTCCGCTGACCGGTCTCGGTGATTCGCTGCTCGATGGTGCTGGCGAGGACGGGGGCGAGGACGGGGAACTCCTCCGAAAGCCCTATGGCTGGGTTCTTCCCAATCGTTACGAACTGCATGACGGCCGACGGATCGAACTGCTCGAGATCCAACTCGACGAAGATGAAGCGATCCTGGTCTTCCGCACCCTGTTGCCTGATTCCAATCAGCCCTGAGACCTTCAGCCTCGCGCACCGTTCATCCTGGACTGCTGCCAACCAGAGACCCGAGCCTCGAGGAGGTTCCGGAGGGCTTCTGAATCACGTTGGTGGTGGGTGTGGTGAATTCTGGGCAAAAAAAAAGATCGGGCCAGCCCCCACTGCCGGCCCGATCAGAGTTCGGTCTCTACCAACGACAAGTCGCTGGGAGCCCGACACGAGTGTTATCAACTCACCTGATTCAAATTTACCAGAGCCCAACACCCTCGCAAGAACTCTTTCCAGTTCTGCTCTGAGAAGAGCTTGATCAGGTCAGAAATCAAGCTTCAGAGTGTCCTGTCGCGGTGTACCGTATCGAGATGTTTCGCAGGATTGGGGCGGCAATTTGCAAACGATCGTTGTTGTTTCAATGGAAGGCTGGGCGATTTCGCCACCCGAAATGGGTGCTCGATATCTGCTTGATCCCGCCAACGACATCAACCTCCAACGAAGCGGTGTCCTCGTACCGGGTCGGCGCGCGGGTCGGTTGCTGCGTGGAGCGTTGCTTCGGCAGTCGGATGGTTGTCTTGAACCGCCACGGATCCTGACGCCTTCGACCTTGGTCGATGCTTTTTTCGCAGGTGACGATCATCTGCTCCCCGTTCCCGATCCGGTCGGCCTGCTCGCCTGGTCACGAACACTGGCTTCCTGCAACGAAGCATGTGAAGTGCTCTATCCAGCCAGGCCGATGGTCGATGACGTGCTTGAACACCATGCGCGAGCGCGTCGACTCCGGTCGGTCTGTGACGAACTGGACTCGATCGGGCTCACGCCTTCCGAGGTTGCGCACGCACATGCATCCCCCGACCTCGACCAGCGATGGGAAGCGCTGCAACTGATCCGCGCGGACGCGCACCGCAGGCTGGCCGAACTCGGGTATGCAGAGTCCAGCCACATGCGCCGTGCACTGATCGATCGCGGTGCCTTGCGATCCGATGCACCGGAGCGCCTGCTGGTACTCGCCGTCACGGACCCCGGTCCCCTGAGCTGCCGCCTCTACGAGACACTCGGAGATCGGTGCACCATCCTGGTCGATGCGCCCGACAGCGAGGCCGACACCTTCGACCAGTGGGGCCGACCCCTGCCTGAAGCCTGGTCTGAACGCCCCTCGGTTCTCGAGCTGGACGATCTCGAACTGGTCGATCGGCCCATCGAGGCTGCGGAACAGGTGCTTTCCGAACTGGGTCGCCTCCAGTTGGAGCACGGGGCGATCGTGCCCGGGCGCACCGTGATCGGTTTGTGCGACGAGGGCTTCACCGGTGATCTGGAACGAGCCGGGCGACGCACCGGAGTGCCTCTGCGATCGGCGGTGGGCAGGCCCCTTGATCGCAGTCGAACCGGAATACTCCTCCGTGCATTGTTCGAACACCTCCGTGAACCCACCCTCGACTCCGTGGTCGGGCTGCTTCGAGTTCCGGAGTTCGAGGCGGCGCTTCTTGAGCGACTGGAAACCGACGTACCCGCTGATCCCGCTGATCCCGCTGATCCCGCTGAATCCCCAGACCTGCTCGGTCTCCTTGATGCCTGGCGAGCCGACCGGGTGGGTGCGACGCTTGCAGATCTTCGATCATGTCTCAGGGGCCCCGACAAGCGGATCGACATCACCACCCTGGGTGGGGCATACGCCCTGGTCGAGCAACGAATAGAACCATTCGCACGTGCGGTTTCGGTGCAGCAATCGGTCGATGCGCTTCTCGGGTTCCTTCGGGTGTTCAGCGAACCCCGCACCGATGATGCCCTGCGCGATGAACTGCTTGCCGTGGTCGCCGTCATCGAGGCGATCGACTCGATGCCCGCGGATCAACCGCTGCCGGGCGGCTGCGTCTCCCTGCTCGAGATCGTGCTCTCGGAACTGAGCGTTCGACACGAGGTGCCCGAAGCGGACCCGGATGCGCTTGAACTGCTCGGATGGCTTGAACTTCGTCACGAACCGGCACGTGACCTGGTGCTGGTGGGTCTCAACGAAGGGGGGGAGCTCACGAGTTCGCTGGCTGATGCGTGGCTTCCCGATTCACTTCGCGCCCGGCTCGGCCTGTCCCACGAAGCTCGACGTTTCGCCCGGGATGTCCATGCCTTGCATGCCCTTTCCGCGCGCACCCGCAGTCTTCGCGCAATCGTCTCGAGACACGATGCGACCGGGAACCCGGTGCCACCGAGTCGGCTCGTGCTTGCCGCGACCGGACGGTCGCTGGCCGAACGCGTGCTCGAGCTCTTCGAGGGTCAACCGCGAATCGCTCCCGCCGGCTCACTCGCCGGAACGCCGGAACCCGCTTCGGCGCCCGGTTTTTCCGCACCTCGACCCGAAGGGCCCCGGGTGATCGAGACGCTTTCCGTCACCGACTTCGCCTCCTGGTTGCGTTCACCGATCGATCACTGGCTTGAGCGGATGGAACGCCTCGATGAAGTCGACCCCGATGCCCTGGAACTCGATGCCCGTCAGTTCGGCACCTTCGCACACCTGGTGGTCGAATCCCTCGGCGAGTCCTCCGCCAGGGATCTCGAGGATCCGAAGCGGATCAACCGGGTGCTCCAGGATCGACTCGACCAGTTGATTCACGCCTGTTTCGGCCGTGCACCCGCGCCCGCGATCCTCTTCCAGCGCAGAACCCTGTCCGATCGTCTGAGGGCATTCGCGGAATGGCAGGCGGAGATGGTGCGTGGAGGATGGCGGATCGAGACCATCGAATGCGATCTCGACGAACAACTGGAGATTCCCGGCGCCGATCCGGTCCGGATCCGTGGTCGCATCGATCGAATCGATCGCCACGAGAGCGGACGCCTGAGACTCATCGACTACAAGACCTCCGACAAACCGGTCGACCCCGCAGGCAAGCGCACGCGAGACGGCGTCTGGAAGGACCTGCAGCTGCCACTCTACGACCACCTGCTGCGGCGTCAGCGGGACCTGCCCGCGGAGGAGACGATCGAGCTGGGCTACATCTCCCTGTGCGCGGATCCCTCGAAGGTCGGGCTTTCGATCGCACGCGACTGGAACCCGGGCATCCTGGAGGAGGCGATCGACCAGGCACGATCAATCGTGGGTGCGATGCGTTCGGGTGACTTCGAGGGTGGAGCACGTGGTTCGAGACCCTCGAAGAAGCTTCGTCCGATCGACCGCATCCTGCGGACCGGCGCACTCGATGTCGCCGTGACGGAACCCCATGATCCGGACCTCAAGGAGGCAGGCGCCTCATGAGTTCCTCCATGGAAGCACGGCATCAGAGAATCCTCGCCTCCGCTGGCACGGGCAAGACCTACCAGCTGACTTCGCGGTACCTCCAGCTCGTCCTCGAGGGGGCGGACCCCCGAACGATCCTCGCCACGACATTCACCCGTGCGGCTGCCGCCGAGATCCGTACCCGTATCCTCGGTACCGCGGCTCGAGCCCTGATCGATGATGACAAGCGAATCGAACTGGCCGGTCGTACCGGGCGGCCGGATCTCTCCCCGGCCGAGCTGGAACGTCTGCTGCAGCTGTTGGTGACCAACCTCCTCGGTCTTCAGATCAAGACGATCGACAGTACCTTCGCCGGCATCGCCGGTGCTGCGGCTCCGGAGCTGGGGCTTCCCGATGGACTGGGGATCCTCGAGTCGGACGAGCAGGCCGGGCTCGAGCACCGAGCGCTTGCGCTGGCTCTCGAAGGGGCGACCGAAGCCGGTCGTGACGAGTCCTTCCTCGGCGCACTGGACGCCCTCGGCAAGGGTGGGGGAGCCGGACGTTCGATCGTCCAGCTGTTCCACTCGATCATCGACAAGAGCCTCATGACCTATCACGACGCCGGTGGTGATCCTGCGCCCTGGCGCTGGCGTGTCCCCCTCGATGAAGCGCCACTGGACCTGATGGCGCTGGTCGATCGACTGCAAGGGCACGCGGCAACCAGGGAAGCTTCGATCGGCAAGCGCGATGTCCTGTGCAAGGCGATCCTCAAGCTCGCCGAAGAGCTCGAGGTCCTCTCCGCCGATCACCCCGCGGGCGAACTCGCGCTCGATGACTGGGAGAAGCTCTTCAAGAGCGGCATCGCGAACAAGGTGCTCAAGGGCGAGGCCACGTTCAACCGCTGTGAAATCGATTCGGAGCTTCGGTCACTGGTCGCTCCCCTGGTCGATCGCATGCACGCCACCGCCCTGGTCGACTACGCGAATCGAACCGGGTCGACCTACTACCTGCTGCACCTCTTCGCCGAGGCACGGGAATCGATCCGAAGCCGGCTTGGTGTCGCCACCTTCGCCGACGTGGTTCGGCTCCTGCGTGGCACGAACAACGCGCTGCTCCGACAGGACATCTGGTTTCGACTCGATGCCCGGGTGCAGCACCTGATGCTCGATGAATTCCAGGACACCTCCCTGGCCCAGTGGAAGGTCCTGCAACCGCTGGCCGAGGAGATCGTCTCCGACGGTTCCGGTGAACGGTCCTTCTTCTGCGTCGGTGACGTGAAGCAGTCGATCTACGGATGGCGGGGGGGACTGCCCGGCATCCTCGAGCATCTGGACCGGATGATCCGCCCCGATGGAGCGCCGGTGGCGTTGTCGGACACCCTGCTTGCACGCAGCTACCGGTCCTCGCCTGAAGTGCTCGAGGCGGTGAACCTCGTCTTCGGCGGTCTCTCGAGCAATGCCGCACTCGACGGAGATGAACGACCAGCCGCTGAGTCCTTGGCGAGTCAGTGGGATCCACATGAAGCGGCCAGGACGGATCTTCCCGGCTGCGTCGAACTGCATGCCTTCGAGACGCGTGGCTGCAAGGCTGCCGAGGTGACGCAGCTCGCTGCCGAGGAAGCGGCTCGTCTGGCCGCGTCACTCCATGCGGCGTGCCCGGGGCGCTCGATCGGGGTGCTCGCTCCACGCAATGACACCGTCGGGTCGGTGGTGGCACGACTTCGGGCCATGGGTATCGAGGCGACCGGCGAAGGGGGCGGGTCGTTCCTCGACTGCGGGGCCACCGTGGTCATGCTGGACGCCCTGCACCTGGCCAGCCATCCCGCTGCTCGAGCGGCAGCCTTCAACGTCCGGTCCTCTCCGCTGGGTGACCTGCTCGGGCTGCACGCCAGGGGCGATGCGGTCGAGGTTTCCCGCGCCATGCGTCGTGCCTTCGCCGCCCGTGGAATCGCCCGAACCCTCGAGGCATGGGAAGTCGCGCTCGCCGGGCAGCTCGATCGGCGAGAGACCGCCCGTGTCCAGCGGCTGGTGGTCGAGGTCGATCGGCTCGAACAGGCTGGTGAGCTGGAACCTGCCCGACTCGCTCGACTGCTCGAAAGAACCCGACTGGACGAGCCTGGTGACGATGCGATCCGGGTCATGACGATTCACAAGTCGAAAGGGCTCGAGTTCGACCTGGTGATCATGACCGGGCTCGAGGGCAAGCTCTTTTCCAACCCGGCTCTCGCCTGGGAACGCCCGCTTCCTCCGGGTGACATCCAGCGGGTCTTCCGCTGGACCAACGAGGTGCTCCGGCCGCCGGTCGTCGAACCCCTGCATGAAACCGCTCGACTCGAGCTGGTTCGCGAGCGCCTCTGCCAGCTCTACGTCGCCATGACGCGTGCGCGATCGGGCTTGTTCATGCTGGTGGGTTCACCACCGGCAAAGGGCAAGAAGGAACCTGCGAGCATGGCCGGCGTGCTGCGGAGCGGCCTCGCCGGAATCGGTATCGACGCCACATCGGCATCGCTGCCCGAAGTCGGCCTGCTTGCTCGATTGGGTGAGCGCGCCGCGCTGGCTCCGAACAGCGATGAGATCCCGGGCGCCCGTACCGAGCTGGCTCCGGCACCAGGGATCGTGGTCGATGGTGCCTCCGGCGATCGTCCTGCTCCCGCGCTGCCACCCTCCGGCATCGCACGGTCGCCCCATCCCGTCGGGCTTCTCGCCCCGGATGCCCGACAAGCCGCCCTGATGGGAACGGCCTGGCACCATCTCATGGAGCAGGTCGAATGGATTGAATCATGGCATGACACCGGTGAGCTCGACGATCGGGCCCTTGTGGCTCTACTTCGCGAGCGGATGCCTGGCGCCAGCCCCGCCTGGTGTGCCGATCGGGTCAAGGGGTTCCGCCATGCGCTGGAACACCCCGAGGTGCGTGCTTCGCTCTCAAAGACCGTTTTCGGTCACGAAACCCCCGTTTGTGTCCGTCGGGAATGGCGTTGGCTCGGGTCCGGGCCCGGTGGCGCACCTCGGGAAGGGGTCATCGACCGGGTGGTCCTCGGCGTGAAACCCGATGGTCCCGCGAAGGCCCTGATCATCGATTGGAAGACCGACCAAGTGCCGGCGGGGGCGCATGCCGAGCACGCGGAGCGCTATCGCGAGCAGATGGCAAGCTACCGAGCCGCGGTTGCCGCCCTGGAAGGCCTCGACCCGGATCAGGTGGAGACCCGGCTGGTCTTTCTCCGGGATGGCACCAGTGTGGAACTGAAGTTGGAAGCCGACCAGAAACGTATCAGTGACTGATGCGGGCTGCTACCATCGTGCCCTCTTCATCCCCCAGCAGAACTTTCACGAGAGGTAGCGATGCCGACGGTCACCATCAACGGCACCAAGGTCGAGTTCGAACCTGGCATTTCAGTGTTGCAGCTGGCGATCGATCACGGTCTCGAGATCCCGCACTACTGCTACCACCAGTCGCTGAGCGTTCCGGCCAACTGCCGGATCTGCCTCGCCGAGATCTGGCAGCCGAACGCTCGAAACGACAACAAGCTCGAGTATCTCGGAAAGCTCGTGCCGACCTGCTCCACCCCGGCATCGGACGGCATGGTCGTCTACACCGATTCCCCTCGTGCGATCGCCAACCAGAAGTCCGTGATGGAACTTCTGCTCATCAACCACCCGGTCGACTGCCCGGTCTGCGACCAGGCCGGCGAGTGCCACCTCCAGGACTATTCCTACCAGTACGGTCGCGGCGAGAGCCGATTCCAGGAAGACAAGAACAAGCAGCCCAAGAAGGATCTCGGCCCCAACGTGCTGCTGTATTCCGACCGCTGCATCATGTGCACCCGTTGCGTCCGATTCACGCGGGAAGTCACCGGTACCGCCGAGCTGATGGTCGAGGGACGTGGCTCGCACAACCAGATCGACGTCTTTCCCGGCCTGGCTCTCGACAACGAGCTTTCGGCGAACGTGATCGACCTCTGCCCGGTCGGCGCACTCCTGGACAAGGACTTCCTCTTCCAGCAGCGGGTCTGGTTCCTCAAGAAGAGTGCCTGCATCGACGGTATCACCGCCAGCGGTGACAACCTCTTCGTCGAACACAACGAAGGCACGATCTACCGTGTGAAGCCACGTCGCAACGATGACATCAACCAGTGGTGGATCACCGACGAGGTGCGTTACGGCTGGAAATTCATCCATTCCGAGGATCGCCACGACATGCCCCGAATCGCGGGGGAGGATCCCTTCGAGGTCGAACAGGCGCGTGAGGCCTGGTCGATCGCCGAGCATGAGACCAATCGCCTCGCGATGAGTGCGGTCGAGGCGGGCGACAGACTTGCCTTGATGGTCAGCCCCATGCTCACCTGCGAGGATGCGTTCCTCCTGGTCGAATGGGCGCGCAAGCTCGACCCCCAGGCGATCATTGGCGTTGGTCCCGTGCCGTTCAAGGGCGAGGACAAGACCTTCGGTGGCGGCTTCACGGTCAGTTCGGAAAAGGCACCCAATGCCCGAGGTGTCCGTCGCGTGCTGGGTGCGGTCGCACCCGGTTTCCTCGAATCCGATGACTTCATGGGAGCCCTCGGCAAGGGCGTTGGTTGCATCGCCCTGACCGGCGGCTATCCGAGTACGTGGGTCACCGAACCCATGGTCGAGGCGGTGGGGGACACGCCGTTGATCATGATGGATCTCCTGCCCAATCGACTCACCGACCGAGCGGCGGTACTCCTGCCCACCGCATCATGGACCGAAAAGGCCGGAACGTTTGAAAATCGTGACGGAGTCCTCCAGTGCTTCGAGCGTGCGATCAACCCACTCGACTACTGCAAGGGCGAGAATCAGATCGCCCTGGACCTGGTGACCTCGCTCGAGGACACCTCCTCGCCCGGCTACGACGCAGAGGCGGTTCGAAGACGAATGGCTGAGATCAAGGGGCTCGAGTCCCTTGCCGGCCTCGAACTGCCCACGGTCTCCGACGCACCGGTCGAAAGTGACATGATGCTGATCGACCTCTAGCAGGTCATCACCCGGATCATCACGCGATCCGCTCAGATCGGCTTGGCCTCGGAGTCTCACGCTCCGATCGGCAATCAGAGACAATTTCTCGAATCCACGGTGCTCTCGAGCAATGAACCTGCCTGGAGTCCCGCACACCCGCCAGGGACGGGTGGCCGTATCACGGTTTTTTTGTGATCGACAATACAGGAAAAGGGATTTCTCAAATGCAGTCATCATTGTCCGGACGCTAGGCGTCCGCTTGTGTCGCCTCAATCGTCCTCTTCGGTCTTGCCGCCACCTCGACGGCCTACGCCGACATCGATCTCGACTTCGATGGCATCCAGTTCGTAGGTGCTGAATTCGGACTCGTGGAAGAGGCGATCGAAGGCAGCCTCTCCAACGCCTTCGGTGATTTCGTCCTCGACGAGGAGGGTGTCGATTTCACCTGGGCCGACGACCTCACCATCCTGGTCGCCAATGACGACCTGTCTGAAATCCTGGTTCAGATCGGTGGGTTTTCCGACTTCGGCGCTGGAGTCAAGTATGGCTGGCCAACGGGTCAGGCCGGGGCTGCCGGCACCTTGGGCGGTGGTGATGTCCCCATCGTCCCCATCGATGTTTCAGGCTATGCCCTGTGGATCGGTAATGGCTACGCACAAGGCGGCCTGGGTATCTGGAGTGGTGAAATCCAGCTCAGTGGGATCAGCGCGATACCGGTTCCCGGCACCTTGGCAGTTTTCGGACTTGCGTTTCCCTTGGCACGTCGTCGAAGGGCTTGAGGCCCTTCTTGGGGCGTATTGGCCCCGGAAAAGCCTGATCAGAGGCTCAAAGAGGCTCAAATAGTGCCTTCCTGGGCCCATTTCAGGCCATCAGGCTGATTATTTGATCGTGCGGCTGGCCCTCGAAAACTGCAATTGAATCAGTAATGGAGCTTCTACCTCGAATTCCTTCAACTCATTGCTTGCGTCTTGAGTAAATCTGCTTACCCTCATACATAGTGACCGAGATGTTTGAGTCGGCTCTTCTAGAGAGAGAGCCTCTACATTTTGAGGGCTTGAAATAAGGGACTGGTTCTGCCGTTTGGTCGGTAGGCGTAAGAAAGTTTTTCTGTATGTTTGGACATATCCCCAGAGAAGGAGACTCCCCAAATGAATACTCGATTTGTTCTTAGTGCAGCAGGTGTTTCTGCTGCCGCAATTGGTGGCGCTGCTACGGCAGACATCACCGCCAACATCACTGCTACTTCCCTGCTTGGTGGCGAGTACACCACCGTCAGCCTGGGCAGCGTCAGCGGCTCGATCACGTCGATCGGCTACCGCTACGTCTGGGAAAACAACACCGGTGACTCCAGCTGGGGTTCCGACATGATCTTCGGTGCTTCCGACGGCTTCAATGGCGTGTCCATTGGTGGCTACAACGGATACCTGAGCTCGATCGTCGGCGGCAGCTCCAGCATGTGGACCTTCGGTGGCGCCATCAACGGTGCACCCACTGATGGTTCCTACAGCGGACTGAACGTCCTCGGTAGCGCCGTCGCACTGAGTGGTGACGCTCAGGCCATCATGGCCAACGGTTGGCTGGCCTCAGCCGGCACCACGACTTCGCTCGAAGTCACGTTCTACGGCCTCAACGCGGTTCCTGCTCCTGGTGCTCTTGCACTGCTCGGTCTTGCAGGCCTCGCCGGCGGTACCCGTCGACGCAAGTGAAGTCGAGACCCCGTACTTCGTACGGTGGTCCTCCTCAGATCAAAAAGAGACCAGTTCTTCGGAACTGGTCTCTTTTTACATCGGTTTTTATATCGGTGGATTCAAGCGACCGACGGCATGGGACAGCGCCCGATGTTCTGCCGGATCCCTTCGGCGGCTAGATGTACTCGCCGAGTGCGTCGATGAGCGGGCCGATGTGCTTCTCGTAGTTCTTCCACCGTCCGGATGAAGAGGTGTACATCTTCTGGTTGACCTGGTCATAGCTGATCGTGGCGGCGACTCGCTTGGACTTGTGGAACTCCATGCATCCGTCCACCCACTGGAGATCCAGGAAGTCGAGAAGCCGCCTGGTCTCGTTCTCCTGGTCGACGACCATCCGGTCGTAGTGGAGTTCGAGCATGGGGACCTCGAGCGTCTGCATCCAGTACTCCTGCATCTTGTGTCTTTCAATCCACATCGCAGCAAGCCAGTCGAGTTGCTTCGTGTAATTGTGCTTTGATCCGACGAGATTCGTCGTGTAGCACGAGATGCAGTTGTCGAGCGGGTGGCGATGAAGCATGATCATGCGCGACTTCGGCAGGATGAGGGAGAGGAAACCCGCTTGGTTGTGCAGCGACAGGGACTTGTTCGTTATGCGCCTGGGGTTGGAGTCGATCCAACTCGTTGCGTTCATGTACTTGCGTGCCATCGCGTTCGCGTCCTCCTCCCGCATGTCCACGAGGCAGTTCGGGTAGGTGTTGAAGGAGTCGATCGTCACCGGGCACTGGTGGATGATCTTCGAGCTTGCCGCAAGTTCCCCGGCATTCTCGACCTCCGGATGCATGCTGAGGATCTGTTCCAGAAGGCTTGTGCCGCTGCGAGGGTTTCCCACGATGAACACC
The DNA here is from genome assembly GCA_029246705.1 of Phycisphaerales bacterium. Lineage (GTDB taxonomy): Bacteria > Planctomycetota > Phycisphaerae > Phycisphaerales > SM1A02 > JAKVBQ01. The sequence goes on from JAQWMQ010000011.1 coordinate 54,487, forward strand.
GGTTCCTCGTGATCTTCCGAGCTGTGGGCCAGGGCGCGAATCAGTTCATGCGACATGAATTCACGGATCTCCCGTGATCTCTGCTCCTGCTGTTCAGGGATCCAGGACACATCGGAGATGTCGTGTGCGGTCTGCGCCGCCTCCCATGACTGGTCGTATTCCCCGAGTCGGTCGTAGGCCTTGGCAAGCATGAACCAGGCTTCGACCACGATGCCGTCAGGGGCTTCGGGGTTCTTGACGTTGGTCTGGGCCCAGTCCAGGAACTTTCTGAGCGTGTCGATCGCTTCTCCGTACTTCTTCTCCTGCATCAGCAGTCGTGGGGCGACATTGGCGACACCTTCCAGGAATTCCTCCCCCAGTGGAACCGAGTGCAGGACTTCCCATGCCAGCTCGGTCTGTCCGGTGCGTTCGTAGATGTTGCTCAGCATGAGCACGGAACCCGGCCATCCCTTCGTCAGTTTCTGGAAGGTCTTCGCGTGGCGAAGGGCCTTTTCCTGTGCCCCTCCAGCCATCGACGCGTTGGCCGCCCGTTCGACGTATTCCGCATTGTCCGGAGCCAGTCGCGTCAGCTCATCGTAGGTTTCGGCAGCGTTGAGGTAGTCGTTCGCCTTGAAGAAGACATCGCCCTTCAACAGCATGGCGTCCTTGTTTTCAGGTTCCTTCTCGAGCACCGACTCGGCCTGGTCGATCGCGAGGTAGTGCAGGTCCTTGTTGAGCAGATCGCGCCCGTGGCTGAGGGTTTCGCTGTTTGTATGGTTGTTTGACATTTGCCAGATGGTACTGATTCGGGGAAGATGGGCATAGTTTGATCGTCCACTATGGCACTGAGAGATTCCACTTGAGTACCGACTGGCAGCCATGTGATCCCAAAGAGGTCGGTATCGAGATCGTGCAGTCCTCGCGTGTCGAGAAGCAGATCGTCATCGAGCTGCCTGCACCCATCGTCGACAAGATCCTCGCGGTGAACAGTGCTCAAGGTGAACATGCGATGAGCGAGGAGCAGCTTCTGAAGAAGCTGCTGATGTTCTCTCACGAGCACGGAATGAAGCAGCTGGACTGGCGTCCCTTGTGGGATGTCGCTCCGACCGTGGGTGGTGATGCTCCGAACCTGCACAAGGGTCAGCCTCTGCGGCTTGCGCTCGACGTCGATTGCCATCCGGAAATGAACTGGCCTGACTTCAAGTCGCTGAAGATCATACGACCGGTCCGCGTGATTACCGATGAGATGGTTGCCTCCGAGGTCCTCGAGCAACGTCTGGTGGCGGGCACTTCGGAGGAACTCAAGAGCGGGTTCGAGGTGGGGGACGTGATTCAAGCGGAAGTCGAACTGTTCGAGGTGGAGCGCCAGTCGCAGCTGGCGGCTTTCAACATCGACTTCAAGCTTCCCGAATCCGGAACGCCTTTCAACCTCGCCAACCTGGACTTCGGTGATGTTCACTCCAGGTTGAAGGATGCTGCAGTGGGGGACCAGGTCGAGCTGGTCACGACTGCGACCGCCCGGTACCCGGAGATGATGCTCGTCGGCCGGGAGATCCAGGCGAACCTGAAGATCCTGGGCGCGGTCCGCCGGACGCCGACCACGATCGAGAAGGTTCTCGAGCAATACGGGACACCCAACGAGGTCATCTTCAAGCAGCAGGTGAGAATCGCCTTGGAGGCCACCGCCGAACGGGACCAGAGATCCATCGTCATGCAGCTTTTCATGAAGGCACTCCTGGAGAAGGTCGGGGACCAGCTTTGCTTTCCCGATCGTGTGGTCACCTATTTCGAGGAGCTGACGGCCAATCAGGAGGCCATGAAACTCAAGGCGCGTGGTTTCACGGAAGACCAGGCCGGGGAGCAACTCGCTTTGCATCAGGATGAGCTGGATTCCCTGGTTCAGCAGCGTCTCCGACAATCCGCGCTGACCACGCTGCTGGCCTTGCATCTCGACGCCAGAATCGGCGAGCAGGATGTCATGGAATGGGTGACGGACACCGCTTCCAGGCAGGGCAAGCGACCGGAAGACGTGCGCAAGGAGCTGGCCAATCCCGATCTGCTCAAACGGATCGTCCAATCCCTGCAGATCATGAAGGTCTACAAGATCCTGATGGGCGAAAACATGATCGTCCTGACTGACATGGATGCCGACGAGTGGGACAGCTCGGGCGGCCTCCACGGCACCCAATAGGACCGTCGAACGGGTCACCGAGCTTCTGGCCACTTCGGTGTTCAGCGCCTTGAATTCCGAGGGGTCGCTCTCGATCCGGCCGGATCCTGGCTCAACCCATCCTCCAGCGCCCCCCGACCGGGTTGCCAAGCCCCTTTGAGAGGGCCTCCCAAGGGGGTCGCCCCCCGCAGGCCCTGTCGTTGTAGACCGGCTTCGATCCGGCTACAATGGTCAATTCGCTCCGGAGAACCGCTGGCTGACCGGACTCCAGCTGGCATTGGTCGATCGGAGCAAACCGCCTGTAAACAGGCAGATGGAGTTCACAGATGATCGACGAAGGTCTCGATACCGTCATTGGTGGGACAGTCAAGACAGCGGATCCCTCGGCCGCAGCCGAGCATGCTGCTCGTGGCGCCGAGCTGGAAGCTGCAGGCAATCGAATCGGGGCGATCGACGCCTTCCGACAGGCTGCCGAGCTGGGCGCTGATGTCCATGTGCTCTTCCGACTTGCCTGGTTGCTCGACCAGCACGGCGAAGAGGATGAGGCACTGACGGCGTACGAGCGCTGCTGCCAGACCACCGACCTGCCCCCCGTCAACGCCATGATCAACCTCGCGGTGATCTACGAGGATCGTGGAGACATCGCTTCAGCCCAGCGCTGCCTGCGCAAGGTGCTTGACAGTGATGCGAACAACAGTCGTGCCCGTCTCTTCATGAAGGATGCACTGGCCTCGGAAGACATGTACTACGACGAGGAGCACGATCGAAACCTCGCCAAGCGCAGTGCACTGCTGGACACGCCGGTCACCGACTTCGAACTGAGTGTTCGGGCACGAAACTGCCTCAAGAAGATGAAGATCCGCACCCTGGGCGATCTCCTGAAGATCTCCGAGGCCGAGCTTCTCTCCTACAAGAACTTCGGTGAGACCTCACTGGTCGAGATCAAGAACATGCTCTCCTCCAAGGGACTGCGTCTTGGTCAGGGCCTGGAAGGTCGATACAGCCAGGCTCGCAAGGAGATCTACGACGATCTCCGCGGCAAGGCGCCCGATCACGTGCTCAACAAGCCGGTCTCGGTCCTTGAACTGTCGGTGCGTGCTCGAAAGGCGCTTCAGCAGCTTGGCATCCAGACCATCGGCGATCTCGCCTCACGTACCGAGGCCGAGCTCATGGGGGTCAAGAACTTCGGTCAGACCAGCCTGGTGGAGATCACCCAGAAGCTCAACCAGTTCAACCTCGACCTTCGTGCCCTTGACTGATTGATTCACCGCTCGATCCGGCTGATTCAGATGTGCCGGTTTGGATCGAGTGCCTAGGATGCGAACCATGATCGCAACCAGGTCCAATCCAGGTTCACGAGATCCAAGAGATCATCCAAGAGATCATCCAAGAGATCATCATGGAGCCGGGCGAGCAGCCCGGCTCCTTGTGTGCTCATGCTCCTGTGCGCTTGCTCTTTCCGGTTGCGGAAATGCCACCCCCGATCGGCCGACGGCTCCGATCTCGGCCTCCATCAGCGAACCAGCGGTACAGCCCGGCAATCGTCCACTCGCTCCTCGGATCGAACCTGCAGTCCGTGTGCGCGTTCTCGCCATGGACGCCGCCAAGGGGCCCTGGCAGTTTGGTGAGGACGGCCAGAAGCTGCTCCTGCTGGACGAACTGACCCGAAAGCCAAGCCTGCTCGACGCTCCCATCAAGATCGGGATGACCGCAGGTGCCTGGTCGATTCAGGATGATGCCGATCGCATGCTGAACTATCCCGGAGGGGGTGTGCTCTCGTTGCGAACCCTGGGCGGTGCATCGGATGCGATCGAGTTCCAGGATCGCCAGCTGAACGGCAAGCTTGAACTGGTGCCACGCTCGAGTGCCCCGGGGCAGATCGATCTGGTGACTCGAATACCCATCGAGCAGTATCTTCCCGGTGTGCTCCAGGGGGAGCTCTACGGCCACTGGAAGCCTTCCACCTTCGCGGCTCAAGCAGTGGCTGCCCGCAGCTACGCCGTCGCTGAGGCGGCCTTCTGGCGCCCTAGAAGGCACTTCGATCTCGTGGCCGGCCCTGCCAGCCAGGCCTGGACCGGGATGAAGGCTTCCGACCGTGCAGTCGAAGCGGTCGAGGCCACGCGTGGGGTGGTCCTGCTGTTCGACGATCGGGTCGTACCGGCCTATTACTCTGCCAGTTGTGGGGGGCGAAGCGCCTCGGCAAAGCAGGCGATCTCGCCTCAAGAAGGGCACCTGATCAAGCCTTTGGAAGCCCGTGTGAACGATACGGTGACCTGTTGCGAATCCGCTCCGGTTCGGAGCTGGAGCCTTTCGTTCAACCTTGACCTGCTCACCCCCAAGTTGAGGGCCTACGGGCGCAAGCTCGAGGATGACCGGCTTTCGAGCATCACTCGCTTGAAGTCGGTGACGCTGGTAGAGGCCAATCCAGCTGGCCGTGCACTTCGATTCGAACTGCTCGACCATGAAGGCCAACGCGCTCGAATCGATGCTGAGCCATTCCGTCGCCTCCTGGGAACCCTGCCTCGCGTGGATGGAAGCCCTCCCCGCGCCCTCAAATCAGCCGACATTCGAACGCGCATCAGCGGTCGGAAACTCGTGGTCACGGGGGCCGGCTACGGACATGGGGTTGGGCTGTGCCAGTACGGAGCCGAGGCCATGGCCAATGAGGGCGCCGACTGGAAGGCGATCCTTGCTCGCTACTACCCCGGAGCACGCCCAACGGTGGCTTGGGGTGACTCGGTAGCCGGCAACTAGATCACAGGCTGTCTGCCTTGCTCGATCTTGATGGGGGGGGCGGTCGACGCCTTGAGACCCAGGGGTGAGCAGAAACGCCTCACACGAACAAACAGGCCACAAAAACAGACATGGCCGTGTAAACACGGCCATGTCTCCCTTATTCCCATCCCTACACATCAGCTGGTCAGTGTGGTACTCCCTCGAGTTCCTTCCCTCACCGATTCAGAGTAGAAGCAAGCTTCATTCCGAACCTGATCGGTACGACTCCCATTTCTGGGACCCTTTTCCATCTCAGCACATTCGTCAGATCCCTCAATCGTTCGAATGTCCTTTGACTACCACACGTAGCGGGCCGGCTTCCCTTTTCCCGTTAATGCCCGCGACCCTCTGATGTCCAGCTCTCGAAAGAACTGGCTTTGAAGAGAGAGAGAGCGCCGTGACTCCCAAGTAACGGCGCAGTCCATACACTATCCGAAGAATAGGATTCTTGGTTCCCAAAGTCACAAAAAGAGTGCTGTTTCTTTTGTGAACAGCCCTTCGTGGGGCGGGCGATCCCTTTGATCCATCCAAATCATACCGGCTAAACCACGTGGTGACCATCAAAACCGACTCTTCAGGCCTCTCAAGGGCTATCCCGAGGCTTCAGCGTGCAGGTATCCTCTTTGAACAGGGCTTTTGGGAGGCTGTTCTTCATCATCGGCAAGCGGGTTGGGTTGAGCTGGCCAGCCAAGCGGCGGTCTCTATTCCTCAAGAAACTCAAGGCCGGGTTCCTCGCCGGTCCGTATGCCAACTGGGATGATCCGGTGACCTGGAGGCCTTGCATCACCGTGGCGCACACTGAACAACCCATCCTTGACTCGAGACGACTGTGCCTTGCTGCGTGCACACTGTTACTGGCGACGTCAGTGCTCAACGGAGCGTCGACCCTGCAGGATCCCCCCAAGGTCCCGGTCAAACCTCCTGATACGCCGCAGATCCGCTTGAGAGCACCCTGGGTCGACCGTGCGCGTGACCTGGGCGTCTTTCCGCCTGATGGCATTGCAGTGTTCACGGATGGCCCGCGTCTCGAGGCCACGGGACTCATGAGCAGGGTCGTGGCGGTTCGATCGATCATCACGACCATGTTCGGCTCCTTTGAACTGCGCAGGCCAGACGCTCCGAAGCTCCTGGTCTTCGAGGATCTGGGTGAAATGCGCTTCACCCTTCGAACCAGTTTCGGCACAAGGGCTCCGAAGGTGACCGCCCTGGCGGTGCAGCAATCCGATGGAACGGCCTTGGCGGTTTCGACCCAGGTCTATTCCCCACGCGCGTCCGAACGTGTCTTCCAGGCCCAGGCCTTCCGTCAGTACATGCTGCCCAGGTTCCCTGTCGACTGCTCCGCCTGGGCGGAGATCGGTCTCTCGGAGTTCCTCGGTGCCGTCCTGATCACGGGTGAGAGATGGGATGCGGGGCATGTTCCACCTGAATTCGCCACCGCGCTCCAACAGGCGGAGCAGTCGGGGCAACGCCTCTCCCTGGAGGCACTCCTTCGCCTGGATCCCAAGGATCTGGTTCATGCCGATCAGGGCCAGGGCACCCGATTGCTGCACGCGGAGGCCTGGTCTCTGGTTCATTTCCTGCTTACCGGGGGAAGCCCGGAGCTTGCCGATCGATTCGTTCACTGGCTGCACAAGGTCGCATCCGGTCAGGAATCGGTCCCAGCCTTCGAGTCGGTCTTCACCCGGATGCCCGGAGGTGCCTCGATGAAGGCACTGGAGTCTGCCTGGCGGGCCTCGACCCGGGCACTGGTACCAAGCCCCGTGCTGAGGGCACTGCACCAGGCCGAGCTTCTGCGGGTCGTGCTCGAGGACCTTGAGAAGGACGGTATTCGCCCTGACGCACCCGATGACCTGCTCAGGATCGTCGAGGCTCGTCCTGCCATCGAACACACGTTGCTGTCTCACCCCTACCAACAGGTGCTTTCTTCCCGTGATCCCGGCACCATCGATCCCGCCCGGCTTGAATTCTCGCCCAACCCGGTCCGTCCGAGCATTCGCAACACCGCCACTTCCGAATCCCCACCTCGGGTCCGGTTCCTGGACTCAGGGAACTGGTCGGTCCAGATCGAATGGTCCTGGGACGAGGTTGATGAACGATGGGTGCCATGCGTGATCGGCAAGGCCTCCTGATCGAACGCAGCAGGGCCGACTCGTCACGTGACGAGTCGACCCTGTGTGGTGTTCGGATCCTGCCCGACAGGCAGTTGGTTGAAGAGTATGGATCAGTTGCCGTGCATCCAGGCGAGGTCATCGGTGCTTGAATCGAGAAGGTACATTTCATCTCCGATCTGAATGTCCTCGCGAGCCCTTCGTTCGTAGTCGCTCTTCACGCCATGCTTTTCGAGCGCCTGGAGCTGGGCTTCCTGGGTGATGCGCAGTTCCTCGAGCTTCGACTCGAGTTGTCGAAGGTTGCCGACCTTCCCAAGCTTCTCGTAGTCACGAAGAATCTCCTGTTGTTCCTCGGTCATGGTGATGAGCCGGTCGTTGCGTTCGATGGCATCGATCTGTCGGTCCAGCACCCAGAGCTTCTCTTCGAACTGCCCGTATTCGTTCTCGAGCTGACCAAGAATGTCCGAGAGACGTTCCCGCTGGTTGGAGATCAGCATCACCTGCTGGTCGTTGCTGCTCAGGCGGTCCTGGTAGGTGGCCTTGATGCCCGCGATTCGACGGGCTTCACTTCGTGCCTGGTCGAGGTTCACTCGGAAGGATCCCCTGCGGATGGCGACCTTCTGTCCTGCTTCAAGTGAGACCTCGGCATCGACTACGGCCACGCGAATCTCCTCGAGATCATCGCTGGTCAGGGCGATGACGCGATCCGCGACCTCGTTGTCATGGTTGAGCTGGTGCAGCTGGATGTCGATCTGGGCGATTTCGCCTCGAACTTCGGCGATCCGATCGGGATACTGGTCTGCCAGACCCTGCAGCTGTCTCCTGAGCGCGACGGGATCCTCGACGAAATCCTCGAAGACATGGTTGGCCATGGTGCGTACTTGATCGAATCCTGCGCCAACCCGTTCAGGGCCTACCAGGATCGTGGTTCCTCCGACGACTGCAGCCGAGATCAAACCCCACCTGAGCAAGCCTTTGGTAGAAAAGAACATGGTTGAATACTCCTTCAAGACACTCCCGAATCCTTTGTCCATTCATGGTGTCCGCACCGTGCGGCTCTGTCGTGGATTTCGGCCCTGCATGTCCTGTCCCCATGTGATTGGGAATCCTCAATCTCAATTTCAGCCAGTAGTGTGTAGGCATGGCTGAAATCCTTCAGCCGGTGTCGCCAATAAGGAGTGTGGCCCGAATGAACCCCCTCACGACTGGATTTATCCGCAGGCTCCGCGACCGCGACGAGTCCGCGTGGTTCGAGTTGTGGGAGGTCTTCGGACCCGTGATTCGTCACCAGCTTCATCGCTGGGGACGGGGTTCGGTCGGAGTCGAAACGGTTCGCGATCTGACTCAGGAGACCTTGGCAGCACTTTCTGGAGCCATTGACCGTTATGACCCTGCTCGAGGCGCACGATTCAGTACCTGGCTGCTCTCGATCGCGAAGCATGTGCTTGGCGATGAGCTGGATCGTCGAAACGCCCAGAAAAGAAACAGCGGCCGCCGTCCAATCGCCCTGGACGAATCCTTCATGGGTGAGTGGGGGGGCGCCAAGCCCGATGAACTCTACGAACAGAACGTCTTCCAGGCCAAGGTCTACGCCGCGATCCGTGCGGCCGAGTCCGATTGCGACTTCCTTCAGTTCCAGGTTTTCAGGATGCGCGTTCTCGACGGTATCCAGGGGAAGGATGTCGCTGAACAGCTCGGAGTCAGTGCTCCCACGGTCACACGTCATCTGCAACGGGTCAGGTCGATGCTTCGAGATCAGCTTGCGACGATCGTGGCGACCTACAGTTTCACCGCAGATGAGCGGAGTGAACTCGATCAGGCTGGACTGGTCGGAGACGACGGGCTCTTCGATGAAGCCATCGCCGACATCTGGCACCGACAAACCGAACTGGTTCGCGAGGATGAAATCCGTGCGACCCACGGCTGATCCCATGTATAGGAGTCTATTCCAATGATCTCTTTCAGCGGCTTGATTTCAGTACTTCTGATCCTGGGCGTGGCGCTGGGAATGGGACTGGCCCTGTTGCTTGGCGTGAAGTTCATCGCTGCATTTCTGGGTCGGATCTTCGCATTCATCGGAGGTGTCGTCCTCGATGTCTTCGCCTTCGTCGGCTGTCTGCTCGGGTTCCTGGTCTCTATGCCCATGGCAGTCTGCTTTCTCGTGATCGGTCGCTGGCAGAGGGCGAACACGTTCGCCCGTTGGTTTGGTGACAGTGCCTGCGGGATCGTCCGCCATCCATTGAATGCGATCCTGGTCCGACCCCTGAGATTGATCTATCTGAATGGCCCCGCGGATGCGATCGCCGAAGCTCTTCCTGGAGCCGTGGTCAAAAGGGTTCCGAGTGTCACGGAGACGGTTGAGTACGAAGAGTTCTCTCGTGCCGCCAACCCCGGCAGATTGAACCGGGATCCCCTGAAGCCGTTCCGGAACGATGACGGCACGATGAATTTCCCCGGATTCAAGATCGTCGGAAAACTGAAGCCCGGTGGTTCCGGTGCCAAACTGTACATCGCACGACCTGATGCGAGTCGACGAGCTCGTCTGGAAGGTCAGCCGTTCGAGGTCGTGATCAAGTCTTTCATGCTGGAGCAGGGTTCCACACTACCTGCCATCGTGAGGGAATCTCGTGCACTTGAAAGCGCCCGATCAATGGGGCTGGTTCTTGAACATCACCTCGACGTCGAGCACTTCTGGTACGTGATGCCCTACCACGACGGGGATTCGCTCAGCACCGTCGTCAACAGGGAGCACCATGCGAGCTCCACTCGCGAGCTGCGTGGAGAGCAGCTCGTCGATGCCGTCGGTCACGTTCGAGATCTGGTGGTGACCCTGGTCCATTTCCACGAGGCGGGGCTCTGGCACAAGGACGTGAAGCCCGACAACCTCATCGTTCATGACGGCCGGGCGCACCTGGTCGACCTCGGACTGGTGACCTCGTTGCAGTCAGCCCTCACCCTGACCACCCACGGTACGGAGTACTTTCGTGACCCCGAGCTTGTTCGCATGGCTCTTCGTGGTGTCAAGGTGCACGAAGTCGATGGTTCGAAGTTCGACATCTACGGTGCCGGAGCGGTGCTTTATTACGTGCTTGAAAACGACTTTCCCGCTCACGGTGGTTTGAGCGATTTCTCGCGCAAGGTTCCCGACGCCCTCATGTGGATCGTCCGGCGTGCCATGGCGGACTACGGGAAGCGCTACGAGAACTCCCGGAATTTCCTGGCCGATCTGGACACGGTTCTTGCTGCCGATGACATCTGGTCGATCCGGCCGGCCGAACTGCCATCGATGGCCGAGGGTGTCCAGGAATCCGCACCTCCGCCTCCACCCTATGCGCGAACCACTCGCGTACCTCCGGTCCTGCCCGTACCCCGGCCCGTGACTGGGTATTTTTCTCGCCGGGGCTCGTTCGTCTGGGCAGCGAAGCGTAATGTCGCCGCCATCAAGAGAGAGAAACCGGTCATTCGTCGCAGGGTCGTGGCCGAGCGGCCTCCCGTTGCCGCCGACAGGCCCAGTGCATTGTTGTTCGTGATCGGGATCATGGCGCTGGCTTCGATCGGATGGGTGATGTTCCTGATGATTCCCTTCTCATCCGTCAACGATGAAACCGACTGGGCCGCTTTCGCAACCGACACCTTGGGAGAGAGCGCCACCACGGTGACCCTGGTCGCGCCCGGCAGCTTCGAACGAATCCTTCTGGTTCAGGACGAAGACGAGCACCTGCGATCCGGTGAACTGGCCAAAGCCGTCGATTCCATCATCGCCTGGTACGCATCACGCGAGTTCATCGTTGATTCGAAGCCCGATATGGATTCACTGGGTCTCATTCTTTCCAACGGAGGTCTTGGTGAGTACATGAGCGAGGTCCCGGTGGAATTCGGTGAGGCACTTGATTCCCAAGGCTACTCCGCCATCGCACGTGTGGTGGAGGACAAAAGAGGGGACATCATGCTCCAGATCGTGACCCGTTCGAACCAGATCTTGAACATGCCCTTCGATGGTGATTTCGAGGAGGTCGAGTTGTGGGTCCCGGATGCCGGACTGCTTCCAGGCCAGAGCATGGTCGGTGCAACCCTTGAATTCTCGATCTCCCGCATCGACCTCGTCCGGCCTTCTGGGGTATCTTGCAATCTTCAGAACCCGTTGGAGTCGATTGCATGGACACCCATCCCGGAACCAGACTTCGAACCCTCATGGATCAGGGCACCGTACCCGCACCCGGTGCCTTCAACGCTCTTGTCGCCCGAGCGGTGGCGGATGCAGGCTTTCCCGCCACCTACATCTCCGGAGGCGCCACGGCCAATGTGGCCGGCTATCCGGATGTCGGCCTGATCTCCCTGACGGAAATGTGCCGGAGCATCCAGGAGATCTCACGCGCCAGCGGACTGCCGACCATCGTCGATGCCGACACGGGATACGGCGAGATCGAAACCTCCATCAGAACCATCCACGAATACGAGCGTGCCGGGGCTGCGGCTCTGCATCTCGAGGACCAGGTCTTCCCCAAGCGGTGCGGGCATCTCGACGGCAAGACCCTCGTGTCTACCGAAGAGATGTGCGAGAAGATCTCCGCGATGGCCCGGGCCCGGATCCACCCCGACTTCGTCATCATCGCGCGGACCGATGCCCATGGTGTGCACGGGATCGAAGAGGCGATCAAGCGTGCGAATGCCTATCGGGAGGCGGGGGCCGACGTGATCTTTCCCGAAGGGCTGCAGACGGACGAGCAGTTCGCCGAGGTCGCCAAGGGGTCGCCCGGCCACCTGCTCGCCAACATGACCGAGTTCGGCAAGACGCCGATCATCCCGCTGTCGCGGTTCGAGGAGCTCGGGTACTCGATCGTGATCTACCCCCTGAGCATGATGCGGGTCGCCATGGGCGCGGTCGTTCGAGGCCTCGAGGCATTGAAGAAGGATGGCTCGGTCGAGAGTCTCCTCGAGGACATGCACGACCGGGCGAGCCTCTATGAACTCCTTGGATACACGCCGGGGTCGCACTGGGTCTTTCCCGGAACCAAGTGAGCCGGTGCTTCTCAGGAATCCTTGACGTCGTACGGACCGAGATCGGGGATGTGGTTGCTGCCGGGCTTGATGCTTTCCGGCCGTGCGGCGGCATTGCCCCGGTCGAAGATGATGGGCCCTTCACTCGGTCCCCACACCTGCCGTCCTGACGCGTCGTAGCCTCGGCGCCAGCTCCTGATCTCCAGTGACCCCAGAGTCAGTTCCTCGGTCTGGTAGCTCGCTCCAGCCCGAGTCGAACTGCAGTCGGTGCCCCTGGTTCCGCCCGAGATCGAACCCTTCAGTGTCTTCTTCAAGTGGAGCCCGCAGCTTCCAAGCAGGCTGAGTTCGAAGGGGGCCATGGTCTTGAAGCTGTCAGGGTCACGCCAGGATCCGGCGAACCTGGATGCATTGCCCGAAAGTGCATAAGTCTGCAGCAGCAGCCCGCCGTTCAGGTCGTCGGTGATCTTGAAGATCACCTGGCGCGTCGGCTTGTAGCCTGAATTCGCCGCAATCTCTTCCGAGTACACCCACAAGGCGTTCATCTCGCTGGTCCAGATGGCGCACTGATGCAGTTTCAGGCGCGGGGAATCGGGATTCGCCCTGACCTGTGCCTGGTTCTCGAATGAACCGACCATCCACTTCTGGCAGCGGACGGCCAACTCCGAGAAGGGAGGCATGATTTCGGGGTCGCTGCTGATCTTCGGTCCGCAGGCAACAACTGTTGCAAGCAGTGCAAGTGTGAACGTGAAGATGGTGTTTCGTGCGGTCATGGGTCTCTCGATGGGGTTTTTGTGCAGTTCCTATCTATCGGCATCGTGTACATGACAATCTGATAGAATCCTCGATCCTGCCCTCAAACCGCCGGTTTCAGGGCTTCTTGGCACCCTTATGAGGCAGACAGACGATGTCGACCACCCAGAAGTCACCAGACACCCGTGGACTCGCCGGGCAGACCATCGGCGAAACCAAGGTGTGCTCGGTCAACCAGACCCAGCTGATCTATCGCGGTTTCGAGATAGCCGATCTTGCGGCGAACGCCACCTTCGAGGAGGTCGCCTTCCTGTTGATCATGGGGAACAAGCCGTCTGCCGATGAACTCGCCTCGTTCAACGAGGTGCTCACGCAGGAACGGTCGGTGCCTGATGACCTGCTTGATGAGATCGGTCTGATCGCCAGGGATCCGGAAGTCCACCCGATGGACATCCTGAGGACCGGCATCTCGATGCTGGCCCATCGTGACCCCGAGTGCGAGGACAACTCGTACGAAGCGGAGCGTCGCAAGTCGGTTCGACTGCTGGCCAAGATCCCGACCGTCATCGGAGCCAGCCAGGCTGCACGTGACGAGCGATCAAGGGTCGATCCTGATCCGTCACTCAGCCACGCCGGCAACGTTCTCTGGCTGATGACCGGCAAGAAGCCCTCCGAGATCGCGGCCAAGGTCATGGACGTCTCGCTCGTTCTCTACGCCGAGCATGATTTCAATGCATCGACCTTCACCTGTCGCGTGATCGCATCGACCAACAGCGATCTGCACTCCGCGGTCTGCGGTGGCATCGGCGCACTCAAGGGCAACCTGCACGGTGGCGCGAACGAAGCGGCGATGGACATGCTCAAGGACATCATGAACGACACCGAGGACGGTTCGATTTCCGTCGACGCCTGGATGCAGCGTGCATTCGAGGAGAAGCGCAAGCTCATGGGCTTCGGCCACCGTGTCTACAAGAACGGCGACCATCGCGCCGGGATTCTCCGGGAATGGGGACTCAAGTTCGCGAAAGAGGTCGACCCGACCATGCAGAAGTGGTTCGATCTCGGCGACGAGGTCCAGGCGATCATGCTCCGCGACAAGAACATCCATCCGAACGTGGATTTCCCCTGCGGAATGACCTACTTCTCCATGGGCATCCCGGTGCCCCAGTACACCCCGATCTTCGTGGCCAGTCGGATCACCGGTTGGTGCGCCCACGTCATGGAGCAGCACCAGAACAACCGCATCATCCGTCCACTCGCGGAATACACCGGACCCGAACTCTCCAACTGGAACGGTTGAGCTGCTCGGTCCTGCGACAGGCATACAGCGATGAAAATGAAGCGGCGGAGCCCGAAGGGGCTCCGCCGCTGTCTTCTGTCCGTTCGGTTTCGAGGAGCAGGCGACTGATGGCCGGGATATCAGTCGCCGGATTCCGAACGGACGAGACTGTCAACGACAGTGGAAACTCGAAGTCAACGAACGACCTCGGCGTAGCCGCCGATGTCCGCGCCACTGGGAAGGCCGATGTCCTCTCCGGTCAGGAAGTTGGAGAACGAACCGCTTGTGTTCGATCCGGTTGATGACGGATTGAAGTCGAGCAGGTCCTCGTCCGCGCCGGTCGCACCCGACACCGAATAGTTCCCGACCGTGGACATCGTCACCAGCCCCGAAGGGTGCAGGTGGAACGCGTCGACATCCTCGTCCCTGGTGCCAAGCCCGACATCCCCGTTGTCCAGATACAGCTCGAAGCTCCCGCTGGTGTCGGAACCGAACGCCGTTGCGTTGAAGATCATGAGATCCTCGTCCCTGATCCCCGAGAGTCCCGCGACATTGGCTGATCCGGTGGTGGACACGACGAGTCGTCCATCGGCAAGAATCGACATGCCGTCGATGTCCTCGCCGTTGGTCGTCAGTTCGACGTCGCTGCCGTCGAGAAGCATCTGGAATGAACCGGACGTGGTCGTGCCCGTCGAGGTGGGTGTGAAGATGAGGATGTCCGAGTCGTCGTAGGAGATGCCATCGACGCTGCTCCCATTGTTCTTGGACAGCAGGATTCGTCCATCATCGAGGATGCAGAAACCGTCAAGTGCACCGGTGGTGAAGCCGACGTCGCTGCCATCGAAGTACATCGCCCATTCACCCGTGTCCTGGTCGTAGGAGACGATGTCGTCGTTTCGAACCGTTCCGAGGCCGCTGATCGAGGTGTTGCTTCGGAAACTGAACATCAGCAGGTTGGATCCTCCACCGGTGTCGCCACAACTGATGTCGGCGCAGTCGGTGTCGTCACCCTGGTAGGTGCCTCCAAGGGCGCTGCAGTCGGCTTCGGTCTCACTGGAGCAGCTGGTGCCGAGGCAGCAGGCCCCGGTCGGATCGGGATCGCAGTCGGCATCGAGGCAACTGCTGTCATCGCCGTAGTAGGTTCCACCCAGTGCCGAGCAGTCGGCGCTGGTCTCGATCTGGCAGCTCGTTCCGACGCAACAGGCACCGGTCGGGTCGACGGGGCCGCCACCGGCCGCGGCGACCGCAGCCTCGACATTGATGCGTCCCGATCCGAGGCGTCCGGAGTAGCCGGGGTTGCTCGAGCTGATGTCATCCGCGCTGTCGCGAACCGCTGCCCAGACCTGTGCTGCCGACAGTGCACTGTTCTGTGACCACACCATGGCCGCCGTCGCGGCGACCATCGGGGTGGACATCGAGGTTCCGCTGAGGTTGGCGGAGTAGTCCGCGCCGGGATTCGGGTGGTAGTGGTAGGTACTGAGGATGTCGACGCCCGGTGCGGAGATGTCGACCCATGTTCCGTACGTTGAGAACGAAGCCTTCTGGTCGTTCTGGTCGGTTGCCGCCACGTTGATGATGTCGCTTCGACCGCCCATGTAGTCGGCTGACTGCGAACCGTCGTTGCCTGCGGCCTTGAAAACCAGTCCACCGGAAGCGATGAAGTAGTCGAGAGCCCCGCCAAGACCGCCGCTGTTGGACGATCCCCAGGAGCAACTGGCGATGCGTGCTCCGTTGTTGGCCGCGTAGTAGAGGGCCTGGGCTGCGTAGTCCATTGAAACGAAGCCGTATTCCTGGTTCTGGTAGACCGCTGAATGTCCGATCTTCAGGCACATGAGACGGACGCCGTTTCCGCTGCTTCCGAATGAGCCATCGCCTCGACCGCCGGCGACACTGGCGACGCCGTAGCCGTTGTTGTTCATCGCGCCGACGATGCCGGCACAGTGGGTGCCGTGTCCGTTGAAATCGCGTGGGTCGTTGTCGGCTCCGTTGCAGTCCTCGCCGCTGTAGCAGGTGTAGATCGGAGAGGAGACGAAGTCCCAGCCGACGTGGTCATCCACGTACCCGTTGCCGTCATCATCGATCCCCGGGCTTCCCGAAGCTTCGGCCTGGTTTCGCCAGATGTTCCCGGCAGCGTTCTGGACACTGCTTGCGGTGGAACCGCCGAGATCACCGTGGTAGTAGCGAACGCCGGTGTCGAGGATCGCCACGATGACGGAATCACTGCCGGTCTGGGTTTCCCAGGTCTCCGGCATGTCCACGTCCGAATCGTTGTTCTGGTCGAGGTGCCACTGGCTCGGGAAGTTCGGGTCGTTCACGGATGCGTGGAGTGGATGCAGGCCGATGGTCTGGGCATCCAGTACCAGGGGGTTCGCCTTGTAGATCCTCGCCAGTTCGTCTGGAGTGGAACGAGTCGGGTCGAACGAGACGATGTACCAGCCCGAGAGATCCGGTCGACCGGTTCGTTCCGCCATCTCCCGGGTCGCATCGGCAAACTGCTTCTGCAGTGAGTCGACACCGTTGACCAGGCCGACTGCATCCAGCGGGTCCAGTCCGGTGATGCCTCGGTTCTCTCGTCCGAGGGCTTCGATGTTGCTCGCCGCATGACGTGCGAAATGGACGACGATGCGGTCCTTCACCACCGCGCTTTTCAGTGGGGCGATGCCCAGATTGGTCGAGACGACTGCGGGAGCCATCAACGACTTCGGAGTTTCGCTCCTGATGTCCTGTTCGGCTCCGACGATGGTTGTCGCCATCAAGGTGGAAAGGGTGATCAAGCTTGCTGCAATCATGTGTGGTCCCCCGGAATGTGGTGAATGAAAATCGCTGCCCCAAGCACCCGCGAAATCATTCGCGAGGAGGCAGTTCGCTCGCACGCTCGTGCGCTTGGGCTGATCTGGTTGGATGTTCTTCAGGCCCATGGGCCACCCGGAATCATCGGCGTTTGGCAATGAGTCCCCCCCGGGGGGCCTCATTGCCAAACGCACAGGTCTTCAAAGCTCATCGATCGTTTACATTCTAGGGTGGCGCACGTGTGTGTCAACATTTGAAACACTGCTTTCATTCAAATATGGATGCCCCTACGCACCGTTCGCACAAGGATGGATCCCTTCGCGTCCGCACCGCTCCAGTGCGGGCATCTTTTTCCTGTTTGTGGGTGTGGCCTCGGCTAGGATGCGCCTCCTTTTCATACCGCAGGTCTCACAGGAGCTGATTCAAGATCATGACCGACATCCACACAATCTCAGTGATCGGTGCTGGGACCATGGGCTCTGGCATCGCCCTGACCGCAGCGATGAAGGGGATCCAGGTCAGGCAGAATGACATCGCCGAGGCGCAGCTGGACCGAGCCCGTGCCTATCACGCGAAGACCCTTGCGCGATCCGTCGCCAAGGAGCGACTGACTCAGGACCAGGCCGACGAGGTTGCTGCTCGCATCCAGTACCACACCGGGCTCTCAGAGTGTGCCAGCGCCCAGTGGGTCATCGAAGCCGCCACCGAGAATCTCAAGCTCAAGAAGGAGATCTTCAGCGCCCTCGACGAGGCCTGTGGTGACGAGGTCATCCTTGCGACGAACACCTCGTCGATCTCGATCACCGACATCGGCGCAACCGTCGGTCCCGCGGCCTCGCGGGTGATCGGCATGCATTTCTTCAACCCGGTTCCGGTCATGAAGCTGGTCGAGGTCATCGAAGGCATCGCAACCAGCGAAGAGACCACCCGAAGAACCTTCGAACTGGCCGAACGCATGGGGAAGACCCCGATCAAGGCCAATGATCGGGCGGGTTTCGTCTCCAACCGAGTCCTGATGCCCATGATCAACGAGGCTTTCCACGCCTGGATGGAAGGCGTTGCCGAGCCCGAAGCGATCGATGACATCATGAAGCTCGGATGCGCGTTCCCCATGGGCCCGCTGCGCCTGGCTGATTACATCGGCCTGGACGTCTGTCACCACATCATGATGGTGTTGTACGAGGAGCTGGGCGATCAGAAGTACTTCCCATGCCCGAAGCTTCGCCAGCTGGTCCTGGCCGGTCGGCTGGGCGACAAGTCCGGTATGGGTGTCTTTGACCACTCCGGTACTTGAGTCTGGTGATCGACCCCCTCGGGGCACTACCATGTCTCTTGATGACGACTGCCTCCTGGGCAAGACTAAGGTGAATACACATGAGTACGACTGACGGCAAGAAGACGACCAGCTCCCCCGAGGAATCCCGGGTGGATCCGGAAGCGGTGACCATCTCCGGGTATGAGATCGGCAAGCTGTACGGTCCCGACACCGTATCCACCACGGCCGCCGGCGACCCGGAAAGTCCGGACGAGCGCATCGGCGTTCCGGGTGCGTACCCCTTCACCCGTGGCATCCACGAGGAGATGTATCGAAAACGACTCTGGACGATGCGTCAGTTTGCGGGCTTCGGTTCCGCCGACGACACGAATGCCCGGTTCAAGTATCTCCTCGAGAACGCCAAGGGCACCAAGGCCAACACCGGGCTCTCCACCGCCTTCGACCTCCCGACCCTGATGGGCCGCGATTCCGACGATGTCCTTTCCGCGGGTGAAGTCGGTCGGTGTGGCGTTGCGATCGACACCATCGACGACATGCATCGACTCTATGCGGACATTCCCATCGACAAGGTCACCGTCAGCCAGACCATCAACGGCCCGGCGTGCGTGATCTGGGCGATGTACATCGCGATGGCGAAAGAGCGGGGGATGCAGGCCTCGGACCTGGGCGGAACCCTGCAGAACGACATCCTCAAGGAATTCCACAGCCAGAACGAGTTCATCTATCCGCCCGAGGCATCCGTGAAACTGGTGGTCGACACCATCGAGTACGCGATGCTGAACTGCCCGAAGTGGAACTCCATCTCCATCTCCGGATACCACATCCGGGAGGCCGGCTCCAACGCGGTGCAGGAACTCGCCTTCACCCTTCGCGACGGCATGGAATACGTCGAGGCTGCGATCGAACGCGGCCTGGATGTCGATGACTTCGCGCCTCGTCTGTCCTTCTTCTTCAACTCCCACAACGAGTTCTTCGAGGAGATCTGCAAGCTGCGGGCTGCCCGCAGGATCTGGGCCGAGGCGATGCGGGATCGATTTGGTGCGAAGAACGAACGCTCCTGGTGGATGCGAACCCATGTCCAGACCGCCGGCTGCTCCCTGACCGAGCAGCAACCGCTCAACAACATCGTTCGTGTCGCCTACCAGGCGATGGCGGGGATTCTTGGTGGTGCTCAGAGCCTGCATACCGATTCGATGGACGAGACCCTCGGTCTCCCGACCGAAACCGCGGTGCGGGTCGCCTTGCGAACCCAGCAGATTCTGGCGCATGAGACCGGAGTTCACCGTACGGTCGATCCGCTGGGCGGGTCCTGGTACGTGGAGGCGCTGACCGATCAGATGCTCGCCGATGCCAACGGCCTCATCGCCGAGATCGACGACATGGGCGGCGTGGTCGAGGGCATTCACAAGGGGTACTTCAGGCGTTCAATCGCTGAAGCCTCCTACCGCTTCGGACAGGAGATGGAAGCCGGTGACCGGATCATCGTCGGGGTGAATGCCTACGAGGACGGCAACGAGGACCATGCCGTCGAGATCCTGCAGATCCCGCACCAGGTCGAGGTCGATCAGTGCGACCTGCTCGAGGCCTTCAGGCGTGACCGGGATGATGATCTCGTCGCCAGTTCCCTTGACGGCATTCGGTCTGCAGCGCGCGCCGGTCAGAACGTCATGGATTCCCTCGTCCAGGCTTCGCTCGACAAGTGCACGCTTGGCGAAATGGTGCAGGCGATGGCTGATGTGTACGGCCGGTACACCGGGGGACCCGAGTGGTAGCCGACGGGGCGATCCGACCTCCACGGCACTACTGCGCTGTTCCCATTCCGGCCAGCTAAGACAATTTCGTACATGGATTTAGTGCGACCCCTTCCGTTTCTGGTCGGGGTTTTTCACGGAGGGTGATCGTTTCCACTTGAACGGGCTCAGCTCATTTCATGGGGGAATGTTGATTCGACTTTTGAAAATCAGGACATTCAATCATTGACAAATTTTTGAATCCTGACTTATCCTCCGGCCGGCCCATGGCGCTCTTCGGGAACCAGGACTCCCAACTCCCCCGAAAAGTCTGGGCCGAACATCAACGACGTAAAAGGAACCATGCCTCAGGCAAGTTTCGCGTGTTCTGCACGCGTTTCGACTCTGAGTTCACTGGCTGTTTTTTAAGTTGGTCCTTCCATCTTGGACAGGATGACAACTCGTGCAAGGGGAAAGATCTGGCTCAATACAGGGGCAGACAGTTCTTCTCGTCGAGAAGGACGATATTCCACAAAGGAAGAAGAGAGAAATTGATGAAAACGCACTTCAAGAACTCCATTGCAACCGTCTTGTCGGTGTGCTTCGTCGCCGTCGGCACCACTCAGCTTTCAGCTGACGTCGTCTGGGATGAAGACATCGATGGGTCGCTTTCGACGGACCGGTTCAACACGACCAATTTCGGCACGCTGGCTGTTGGTTCGAACAACATGGTCGCCGACACCCAGTCCGGCATCAGCAAGTTCTTCACCTTCACGATTGCTGAAGGCGAAGAACTCTCCGCCATCATTCTGGACGAATGAGTCTCCGAGGACGACCTCGGTTTCCTCAGCATCGTCACCGGCGACTACTTCAGCGTCGATCCTGCAAATCCCGATGTCACGCAGCTCCTCGGCTACGTCCATCACGGTCAGACCTACGTTGGCGAGGACATCCTTCCGCCGATGGGGCAGGGTCCCGGTTCCATCGGTTTCACCGGTGCGCTCGGACCTGGCGACTATTCCTTCTGGCTTCGTCAGGGTGGTGCTGAGCTCACGACCCAGGACCTGAACTTCGTCGTGACCCCGGCTCCTGGCGCAGTGGCGCTTCTGGGCCTGGCAGGAATCTGCGCCCGACGACGTCGCGGCTGATTTGCAAAGACTTCCCCGATAATCGCATCAACCGTGCGATTCAAGAATTCACCTATAGAAGAGAATGACCATGAACATCATTCAAACAACACTTGCTGCGGCAGCCTGCTGCGGTTTTCTTGCGGTATCCGCATCCGCAGATCTGATGTGGGATGAGGCGATCGACGGAGATCTCTCCGGCGATTACCTCAACCCGACCCAGCTCTACACCAAGGGTGTGAACAACCACGTGATCTTCACGACCATCGGCGCTGCAGAAAATGGTGGCGATCAGGATCGTGAGTACTTCACGTTCGAAGTCGCCGAGGGCTACCAGCTCGAGGCCATCATCCTTGACAACTTCGAGACCGATCCCGAGACCAACCTCGGCTTCATCGGTGTCGCCACGGGCAACGTCTTCCCGACCTCCCCCGAGGCACCCGACGTGACCCAGCTGCTTGGTTACTACCTCCCGGGCATGGACGATGTCGGTGATGACATCCTCCAGGCCATGGGCAACGGTGGCGGTTCCCAGGGCTTCTCCGGTGCCCTTGGTGCAGGCAGCTACACCTTCTGGGCCCAGGAGACCGGCCCGAGCACCGACAACTGGGACCTGAACTTCATCGTTACCGAAGTTCCCGCTCCCGGTGCGTTTGCGCTCCTCGGTCTGGGTGGCATCGCCGCCCGCAGGCGTCGCGGCTGATCGCGTTCCCCTGCACAGTTGACGCACTCACCGGTGCCGGCCCCTGGCCGGCACCGGTTCTTTTTGGGGCCCGCTACCCTGCACCTTCAGCCCGCCATCTGGGCCCACGAGTTGCCGAGTCAGCATGGGTTCCATGAGAATGGGGGGGAGGAGCTGCTTTCGTGTTCATGATCGAAGAGCTGAGTGTCCTTGATCACCTGCCCGTCCTGACCCTGCTGCTGGGACTGGTGCTCGCGATCGGTGCGGTGCTCAGTCGCGTGAGCAAGTTCATGGGCGTCCCGGCGGGGCTGCTCTTCCTCGCCGCGGGCATGTTGATCGGTGAGGATGGCCCGGTCGGGCTGGACTTCCACGACTACGACCTCGTCTATGCGATCGGTTCGATCGCCCTGGGGCTGATTCTCTTCCATGGTGGATTGAGCACGCCGTACGCGACGCTCAGGAAGGCATGGCGTCCCGCCCTGGTACTCGCCACGATCGGAGTCCTCGGGGTGACCTTCGTGACCGGAATCGGGGTCTGGCTTTCCGGTGGCGTGACGATCATCGCCGCGCTCCTGATCGGTTCGATCCTCGGTTCGACCGACGCCGCCGCGGTCTTCGACCTCCTCGCGAAGCAGCGTCTCAAGGGTCGCGCGCGTTCGATTCTCGAGGTCGAAAGCGGTTTGAATGATCCGATGGCGTTCGTCCTGGTGTTCGCCTTCACCGAGATGATCACCTACGGCATGGATGAGAACCCGGTCGCACTCGGTGTCGAGTACCTCGCGAGCCTCGGGATGCAGCTGATCATCGGCGCGGCGATCGGGATCATCGTCGGCCTGCTCTCGGTCCGACTGCTTCGCCTCGGTGCGCGTGGTGGTTCCGCGCTCTACCCGGTCCTGACGATGTCGATCGCGCTCATCACCCTTGGGGTGACGATGCTCCTCGGTGGGAGCGGCCTGCTTGCGGTCTATCTCGCGGGCATGGTCATCGGGAACAACGCCATTCCCTTCCGGGCGACCACCGAACGCATCCACGACACGCTCGCCTGGATCGCCCAGATCACGATGTTCTTCCTGCTGGGGATCCTGGTCACGCCTTCGGTCCTCCCGGAGTTCTTCTGGGGCGGGCTGATGACCGCACTCTGGGTCGCCCTGATCGCACGACCGCTGGTGGTGGGGACGATCCTCTTCTGCTTCAGACTGCCCTGGCGGGAGAACGCACTGATCAGCTGGGCGGGTGTTCGCGGTGCGGTCCCCATCATCCTCGCCACCATCCCGGTCCTCATGATCTCCGAGTTCAAGGAGGACCGCAGCGACGACATCGAGCGGCTCTTCGCCTTCATCTTCATGGTGGTGGTGATCGGGTCGGTGGTTCCCGGTGCCCTGGTGCGTCCGGTCGCGAAACTGCTTGCCATGCGTGACGGGACGATCGCGGAACCTGCGGTGGAGATCGATTTCGTCGCAGGCGAGGCTCTGCATCATCGAACGAAGACCTATCAGGTGACGCCGGGTTCGATCGCGGACCAGTCGACGCTCCAGCAGGTTCCGCTTCCGCACGACAGTTCGGTGGTCATGGTCCTGCGTGACGCGACCTTCTTCCCGCCACGGGGTGACACCTTGATGAAGGCCGGGGATCACGTCACGGTGGTGTTCGATCCGGATGTGCTCAACGAAGTGGACGCGGTCTTCGCGCAGCCGCACCGCAAGCCTTGAATTTGTCGTCCCCCTCGGCTCTGAAGCAACCGTCCGCTCCCGGGTGCGGTAGGCTGCTGATACCTCTTTCAGGAGCCGGTCATGCAATCGAATCTTCTTCCCGTGTCGCGAATCGCGGTGGTCCTCACCCTGGCAGGCCTGGTGCAGTTCGAGGCCTGGTGTCTCCATCAGGACCAGGAGACCGAGCCTCGTCAGCGCACCGGTGAACCCTGGAACGACATGGACTACGGTCCGTTTCTCTCCGCCGTGATCGAAGTCACGCCGGAGAACATCGCCTCCAAGGGCATCGCGATCCCGCTGGATGATTCGGGGCGTCACGCGATGCTCTTCGACACCGCGGAACTCCGCTGGGCGGCGGCCTGGACCGGTGACTTCGTCGAACTCAAGGGCATCGTCTACGACGGTCCGCATGGCGTCTGGCCGCGTATCGCCGGTGAACCCGTCTTCACCACATCCTCCGGACCCGGGGTCACCCTCGCGGGCGAGAAACCCTTCGAGGATCCGCGATTGGTCCCCTACGGTCCGCTCCCGACCGAGTTGGGGCGATGGAAGGGACTGATCCGTGATGACGATGGCATCCTTCTGCACTACACGGTCGGTGACAGTCCGGTCTTCGAACGACCGGGTCTCGAGCAGGCGGGCGATCTCGTCGCCTGGACCCGTTCGCTCGAGTTTCACGACGTCACCGAACCCTTCCACCTGAAGATGCTCGACCTCGAAGATGGCGTGACGCTTTCCGCGGCTGACGTTCGGGACCTGCCCGATGGTGGCATGCCCGAGCAGGGAACCGAGTACCTCTTTCGCCGGGACGGCAAGCCCGTCCTTATGGTGCACGCGATGGGGATCGACACCATTCAGAATCCACGGCGAATCGGTTTCGCCGGTACGTCGGTGGGTCTCGACGACGCGGGCCGTCTGGTGATCAGTGTCCTGCCGCCGACCACCGCTCGTGACGAGGTCGAGAGCCCCGTCGAGCAGGCACTTCCCGGCGGGGCCGGACTGATCCGACTGCTGATCGCGCCCGTCGACGAGACCACCCTGCCTGCGTACCGGGAACTCGCCCTTCGAACCAATGGCACCGAACCCGCTCTTCTGGCCGGCGGATGGACTGAAGGCTCCTCCGCACTCTGGCCGCAACGACTGACGCTCGAAGGTGCGCTCGAGGTCGACTCCGGCACGCCTGAAGATCGGCAGCTCATCCTGCACGGTCCCGAGGCCGATGAGGAACAGGTCATTCGAGCACTGCGGGCCGGGCAGCGTGCTCGCATCGTTCTTGACGATGGCACCCCGGTGAAGGGTTCCTTCGGCTGGTTGGATGAATCGGTGGTGCTGATCGACTGGAATGTGAACGAGGAGCCAAGACTCCTTGCGGGTTGGGATTTCAAGGAAGGCGCCACGACCACTCGACCCCCGCAGCCACGACAGCAACTCAGGCTGAAGAACGTCGAGGTCGGCGAACGTGCCCTTGAGTTCGATGGCGATGGCGAGGCGATCTGGAACGATGGTGGGGAACTCGAGTTCCTCGAGACACCGATCACGGTTGCGGCCTGGGTCAGGACCGAGACCGACGGCACGATCTTCTCCCAGGCGAATGCCGAAGGCCCCTGGATCCCGAATGGCAGGACCTTCTTCATTCGTGGCGGTCGGCTCTGCTTCGACGTGGGCTGGGTGGGGGCGGTCTGCGGCAACACCGATGTCGCGGATGGCGAATGGCATCACGTCGCCTTCACCTGGGATCCCCGGTCCGAAGAGGTGGCGCTCTGGCTCGATGGTCAACAGGAAGCCGCTGATGAGCTGGCGCCACGAGCCCCGTTGCCCGACTCGGTGGTGCGATTCGGGTTCACGGCAGAAGACTTTCCCGCCGAGCCGTGGTTCGATGGCTCGATCGGTGGCATTCGACTCATCAAGCGTGCGCTCTCCGCCAACGAGCTTCTGGCGATCGCCTCCGGCAGCGGGGGGGCGCTGGTCGAGGCGATTGCGATACGGGATCTCGAAGGTGAGATCAGGATCGAAGCCGACGAAATCATCATCTCGCCTTCACCGGTCGAGACCGACACCAGTGGTGAACTGCTCGAGTGGTTCGGAAGCACCGATGACCTTCCGGTGTTCTACGAAGCGCTGGCGCGTCATCGCCCCACGCAACCTGACGCGTTCATCGTCGATCGAATCTCCTGGCCGAGCGACAATCCCTGGATGTCCTGGATGCGCTTCGGTGATTTCGACTTCCTCGATGAAGGGCGTTCCGCGGCGATCTCGACCTGGAACGGTGACGTGTGGCGGGTCGATGGCATCGATGGGTCGCTCGAATCCCTCCAGTGGCAGCGGATCGCCAGCGGCCTCAGCCAACCACTGGGCCTGAAGACCCGTGGAGACGAGATCCTCGTCGGTGGTCGGGACCAGGTCACCCGGCTGGTCGATCTCGACGGTGATCGTGAAACCGATCGATACGAGGCGTTCAACGTCGACACCATGAACGCTCCGCACTTTCACGAGCCCGTCAGCGGCATGCAGGTCGATGCCGACGGCAACCTCTATTACATGAAGGGTGCCCGTCACGCGAAGGTGGCCTCCCATCCTCAGCACGGCACCACGATCAGGATGTCTCCCGATGGATCCTCAAGCGAGGTGATCGCCTCTGGATTCAGGGCACCCAACGGTCTCTGGGTCGATCCCGACGGCGTGGTCTTCGGTTCCGATCAGGAAGGGCACTGGACGCCGGCCAACCGGATCAACCGCGTCGAACCCGGTGGTTTCTACGGCAACAACTGGAGTGGCAGCCGCCTGGACATGCCGCCGCTTCCCGATTACGACCCGCCGCTCTGCTGGATCCACCCTTCGGTCGATCGTTCACCCAGCGCCCAGGTCCGGGTTCCTGCGGGTGCCTGGGGCGATCTTGCGGGTCGACTGCTGGGCATCTCCTATGGAACCGGCGAGGTCTACCTCATCCTCGAGGACGCGGTCGATGGTGTTCACCAGGGTGGCATCGTCCCGCTCGGCATCAAGCTGCCCACGGGTCTGATGCGCGCACGCTTCAACCCCGCGGATGGTGATCTCTACCTTGCCGGTCTCTTCGGCTGGTCGTCCAACCAGACCGAGCCGGGTGGCTTCTACCGGGTGCGACGATCGAACACGGTCCTGCCGATGCCGCTCGGCGTCAGGGCGGTCCGGGACGGCATGCTCGTCTACTTCAACGATCCGATCGAAACCCCGGATGAATACCTGCTCGATGCCTTTTCCGTCGAGGCCTGGAACTACGAATGGACGGCCAACTACGGATCGCTCCAGTACGACATCGAGACCGGCAAGGCCGGCACCACCGGCATGCTCATCGAGGATGTCTCGATCTCGACCGATCGCCGTACGGTCTGGTTGAACATCCCGAGCATGCAGCCGGCCATGCAGGTCCAGGTGGACTGGTCCCTTGAATTCGAGAACGGGGGCGCTCGTGACTCCTTCGCACACCTGACCGTGCACAAGCTCGCCGATGTCTCCGGTGCGTTCATGCTCGACTGATTCTCTCCGTCCTCCGGTGGCGAAACCCTGAAAGCGAAACCATGAAGATCACGCGCATCCAGGCATTCCAGGTCGACCTGCCTCTTCACGAGGGAAGCTACAACTGGTCGGGCGGCAAGTCCGTCGCGGTGTTCGACAGCACGGTGGTTCGTATCGAGACCGATTCCGGACTGGTCGGGTTCGGTGAGATCACGCCACTTGGTCCGGTGTATCTGCCTTCGTATGCGGCCGGGGCCCGTGCCGGCATCTCGGAACTCGCCCCACAGCTGATCGGTCTCGACCCGCGCGACGTCGACGTGGTGTCCCGGGCGATGGATGTCGCGCTGAAGGGGCATCCATACGTCAAGAGTGCGATCGACATGGCCTGCTGGGATCTGCTGGGCAAATCGACCGGACTTCCCCTGGTCACCCTGCTTGGTGGCCGGTGCGGAGAGGATTTCGTCCTCTACCGGGCGATCTCCCAGGATGCGCCCGATGCGATGGCCGCGAACATCAAGGGCTACCGTGACGAGGGCTACCGCCGTTTCCAGTTGAAGGTCGGAAGCGACGTCGAGACCGACATCGCTCGCATCCGTTCATGCGCGGCAGTGCTCGAATCCGGCGATGTTCTCGTTGCCGACGCGAACACCGGATGGCTCCCGCACGAGGCTGCGCGCGTGGTTCGTGGTGTCGCCGACATCGATGTCTACATCGAACAACCCTGCCGCACCTACGAGGAATGCCTGTCGATACGCCGCCGGACGAACCATCCCTTCGTCATGGACGAGTCGATCGAGGACCTGGACAGCCTGGTCCGTGCACTGCGCGATGATGCGATGGACGTCGTCAACATCAAGATCGGCAAGTTCGGTGGACTGACCAAGGCGCGACGAGCCCGGGATCTCTGCGCCGAGCGGGGGATCGCCATGACCATCGAGGATGCCTGGGGCAGCGACATCGTCACCGCCGCGATCGCGCACCTGGCGCACAGCACGCCCACCGAACTCCTGTTCACCGCGACCGATTTCAATTCCTACGTGACGGTGTCGACCGCCGATGGTGCGCCACGACGGACGAACGGTCGCATGTCCGCACCTGCGGCTCCAGGTCTTGGGATCGAACCGCGCGAGGATGTCCTCGGCAGTCCGCTGCTCGACTGCAACGGATGATCGGGGCTTCGCAGGGGCCGCTTCGATCAGTTGTAGGCCTTCCGGATCAGGTCGGCGCAGTCCGGGCGCTGGTTCCTCATCGCTGCAAGATCGATCTTGATCTGCAGGTTGTCCCGAAGCCAGACGGCGATGCCCTCGATCTCGGGACCCCATGGTGCTGAAGCCGAGTCCTCGGCCGATGCACCGTCGCGGTTTCGAATGCTCGTGTCGATGTTCGATTCGAGCAGCAGCTTCACGATGTCGGTCCGACCGAGGAACGCAGCGCCGATCAGGGCCGTGCCACCGTCCTGGTTGGTCGCGTTGATGTCGACTCCGGCCGCGAGGAGCTCACGGACCGCTTTCGGATTGTCGGCAAGAGCCGCCCAGCACAGTGGGGTGATGCCCATCTGGTCCCGGGCATCGAGGTCCGGGCAGTCACTGATGGCTTTCGCGAGATCGGCATCACGGCCTGACTTGATGATCTCCCTGAGTTCTCCGATCTCTTCGGATGTCTCGGGGGCGCTGCCGGTTCCGCCTGCCTGTGCCAGTAGTTTCACGGTGTCGGGCCGGTTCTCGCGGACTTCCTTCAGATCGAGTTCGAGTTGGAAGTACATCGAGAGGAATTGGACGAGGCCCCTGATCTCGGGTGTCCAGGGCACCGCGGCCGCCATCATGGCGGTGGACTGGTCGTTGTTGCGGGCATTCACGTCCGCGCCGCCCTCGATCAGGATCTCGACCACCTCGCTGTGCCCGAGAAAAGCCGCCGAGATCAGGGGGGTGCCACCATCACCGTTGCGTACGTTCGGGTCCGCTCCGCGCTCGAGAAGCAGTGCGACGGCTTCGGCCTGCCCGGCCATTGCCGCAATGTTCAGCGCAGTGCCTCGCTCCTTGTTGACGGCGTTGATGTCGGCTCCCTCGCGAAGGTGCATCTCGATGATCTCGAGATCCCCGTTCTTCGCGGCGGCCATCAGGTCCGACTCCGACGGCTTGTCATTGAAACCACCCGGACCGATGATCGCCGGTTCGGCGGGCGGGGCGTCCCACGGCTGCATGTCGTCACCGGCGATCTCCTTGGCCACTTCGGCACGCCGTTTTCCTATGAAACGACGGAGTCTGCCGCTGTCCTGGCTGTAGATCTGAGACGGGTCGAGATGCGGATCGAGCAAGGTCTCGACGCGAGTGATCTCCGCGAGCAGTGCCTCCTCGTCCCAGTGGTTCTCGAGGAGTTCTCGCATCTCCCTTGCATAGCGCTTGCGTCCTTCATCCGTTGCGAAGACTCGATGGGTGATCAGTCCCTGGGTCCGGACCGATTTGGGACTGTCGTCCTTTTCCCAGCCCATGGGGTTCTTCTCGAAGAGAGCATCGGTGCCCCACGGCATGAAGTGGAACCTGCCGGTGTCCGGGTTCAGGTAGACGAAGTAGTTGTTTCGATTCCCCGAGTAGCCGTCCCAGAAGCTCAGCAGGCCCTCGAGCGCCCAGAAACGGTAGAACGCATCCTCGTCGACCAGTGCCCAGAGTTCCTCGAGTGATTCGAGCTCATCCTCCTCGAGGACCTCGATCAGCTTCTCCACGTGCTTGAGGCCCTTCTTCCGCTTGCCGCTCTTGCGTTCGAAGCTGCCTGCCCAGTCCGGGTAGAAGTCGGTGACCGTTCCCTCGTAGAGGACTCCGTCGGAGTTTCCGAACTCACGTTCGAGAAGATGGTCCTTGACACTCTCGACGTGCGTGTACACGCCGAGATCCTTGCCGTTGACGGTGATCCTGGCGAAACCGGACCGGCATCCCGGTGATCCCGCCTCATCGAACAGCTTGTAGGTCAGGTGCTGGCTCAGCAGGCTCTTGTCCTGCTTGTTGTTGTTGAAGGTCAGGCTCTTCATGCCCAGCATCGAACCATCCTCGTCGTAGCGGTCGAGCTTGATCTTCAGCGAGGGACGTTCCGAGTCCTGGGATCCGATGAAACCCTTCTTGCGGAGGCCGACGCGTTCGTGGCGCACACCGTCGATGGTGACGTTCGCCTCGACATGGCTGTAGGGGGAATCGATCGGTTCGAACTGTCGGCTCGGAGGAAGCGCATCCATGAAGCCGCGGGTCTGGAAGCGGATCCGGTCCCAGTCATCCTCGTCAAGCTCGATCTCCACCATGATCACCCGGTCGGCGGGGAAGAGGTCGTCGGGCCGCTGATCCTGTCCGGTCGCAGGAGCGCCGACGACCATGCCCAGCAACATCATGAGGATGGTGAGTGGCCTGTACTGCCACGTCGTCTTCACGGTTTCATTCATGCATTTCATGCATGGAGTATAGCTCTTGGTCTTCAACCCACCCCGGCTCTGATATCCCCTTTCAGGGGTCATGACGTGGTCATGCGAAGTACCGACCCAGCAGCCTTGCTGGTGATGGGGACGGTGCGCTCATCTCTACTGCCCGGAGGATTTCAACGGTGATGGCATGATCAATGGTGCCGATCTCGCCTGCATCATCGGGCAATGGGGGGCTTGCAGCAGCGGATGACCCCGGCCGGGGAAATCCGGGTTTCCATCGAAGTGGCATGCCGCCTCCAGCACTGCAAGGGTATCCTCGGACCTGGAGGACCGATCCATGTACGCACTTGTGGCAATGGCGTTGTCTTTCGCGTTCGTCGCGTCGCACGAGAATCGCGAAGACGGTGATCCCCCTTCGGAACGACCGAACGTCGTTCTGATCATGGCGGATGACCTGGGGTATTCCGACATCGGTTGCTACGGGGGAGAGATCCGCACGCCGAATCTCGATGCACTCGCCGCGAACGGGATTCGCTTCACCCAGTTCTACAACACCGCCCGTTG
This sequence comes from Phycisphaerales bacterium, assembly GCA_029246705.1. Taxonomy (GTDB): domain Bacteria; phylum Planctomycetota; class Phycisphaerae; order Phycisphaerales; family SM1A02; genus JAKVBQ01. Next base: position 85,319 of record JAQWMQ010000011.1, read on the forward strand.
CTGTCCGACGCGGGCTGCACTCATGAGCGGTCGATATGCACACCAGTCCGGCGTCGGTCACATGGTGAACGACGCGGGTCGTGACGCGTATCGTGGTGAACTCAGCCGGGACAGCGTCACCATCGCGGAAGTCCTTGGTGAAAACGGCTATGCGACGGGGATGAGTGGCAAGTGGCACGTCACCCACAATCTGGGCAGTCCTCGCGAGATGATCGAGCCCGAAGTACGCACGAACTGGCCGACCGATCGGGGGTTCGAATCCTTCTACGGGACGGTTCATGGTGCGGGGAGCTTCTTCGACCCCGTCACCCTTGCGCGCGGGGATGAGTACATCGAACTCGACCGGGACGACTTCTACTACACCGACCGGATCAACGAGGAAGCCGCCCGCTTCATCACCGAACATGCGGACTCCGGCGACGAGCGGCCGTTCTTCCTCTATGTCGCCCACACCGCACCGCACTGGCCACTGCATGCACGACCCGAGGACATCGACCGATACAAGGGTCGATACGACAAGGGATGGGATGCCACTCGAGACGCTCGATACGAGCGCATGAAGACGATGGGCGTCATCGATGGATCATGGCCGATGACCGGTCGGGACTCGCGGGTCGAGGACTGGGAATCCGTCGAGCACAAGGCCTGGCAGGCACGGCGCATGGAGGTCTATGCCGCGCAGGTCGATTCGATGGATCGTGGCATCGGTCTCGTGATCGATGCGCTTCGCAAGAGCGGGCAGTTGGAGAACACCCTCGTGATGTTCCTGGCGGACAACGGAGGGTGCGCCGAGGAGATCGGCCCCAACTGGAGAAGCTTGAGCATTCCGGAGACCACGCATGATGGTCGTCCCGTCGCAAACGGCAACGACCCTGCGGTGATGCCGGGTGCCGAAGACAACTACCAGAGCTACGGCGTGCCCTGGGCAAACGTCTCCAACACGCCTTTTCGTCGTTACAAGCACCACGTTCATGAAGGCGGCATCGCCAGTCCGCTGGTGGTGCACTGGCCCGATCGGATCAAGTCGGGGGGTGCGTTCCGGCGCACGCCCGGCCATGTCATCGACATCATGGCGACCTGCGTCGACGTGGCCGGGGCGAACTATCCGAAGATGCATGATGGCCGCGTGATCGAGCCACTGGAGGGAACCAGTCTCCTGCCCGCACTGGTCGTGGGGGACTTCGATCGTGACGCCATCTTCTGGGAGCACGAAGGAAACCGTGCGGTCAGGCAGGGGCGATGGAAGCTGGTCTCTCGTCACAAGCGTGACTGGGAGTTGTACGACCTTGCCGCCGATCGCACCGAGATGACGGATCTGTCCGGGGTCGAGCCCGAACGTGTCGCTGCCTTGTCGCTCCTGTATGACGCCTGGGCGGTCCGATGTGGTGTCGAGCCATGGCCTCTTGCTCCCGTGCAATCCTCTGCAGGCAAGTGATCGGCCTCCACTGGTTCAACCGCCATGTTCGCAGCTTGTGATCGTGGTACGGTGCGTATCGTCTGCCTCATGGTCCCGTAGACGCAGACATGGAACGCAATGCCCATCACAAGGACTCGCCTCGATGACGAAGAACCGAACCCTGGTGTTTATTCTTGCCTTCCTCGTCATCGCCGGATGCTCCGGTGACAACGGTGAGAAGACCGCATCTTCCGGTTCCGAGGAAGCCAAGCGACCGCGGGTGGCGTTCGTGACCAACGGCGTCGCTGACTTCTGGGTCATCGCGAAGAAGGGCGCGGAGGCCGGTGGGAAGGAATACGGCTCGGACGTTTCGGTCCACATGCCACCAGCGGGGCTCAGTGACCAGCAGCGCATCCTCGAGGACCTCCTGGTCAAGGGCGTGGACGGCATCGCGGTCAGCCCGATCGACCCCACGAACCAGACCGAGTTCCTGGACAAGGTCGCCGCTCGAACTGATCTGATCACCCATGATTCCGATGCGCCCGACTCGGATCGCCTGGTCTACATCGGCATGGACAACTACGACGCCGGTCGCATGTGCGGCCGCCTGGTCAAGGAAACCCTGCCCGATGGCGGCAAGGTCTTCATCTTCATCGGCCGTCTCGAACAGGACAATGCTCGCCGCCGACGTCAGGGCGTCATCGATGAACTGCTCGATCGTGATTCCGATCCCAGCCGCTACGACTCGCCCGGGGCCACCCTGGAGGGAGAGAAGTACGTCGTCCTGGGGACGCTCACCGACCAGTTCGACCTGGCCAAGGGCAAGGCCAATGCCGAGGATGCCCTGAGTCGTCACCCCGATGTCGATGCGATGGTCGGGCTCTTCGCCTACAACCCGCCCCTGATTCTCGAGGCGCTCAAGGGCGCGAATCGACTGGGTGAGATCAAGGTGATCGCCTTTGACGAGGATGACCAGACCCTGCAGGGCATCAAGGATGGCACGGTGTCCGGTACGGTCGTCCAGAATCCCTATGAATACGGTCGGCAATCGGTCAAGGTCCTGGCCGCACTCGCCAACGGCGATCGGTCGGTGATTCCCGAAGATGGCATGATCAACATCCCCGCACGCACGATCACTTCCAAGGATGTCGACGCCTTCTGGGCGGATCTCAGGAAGAAGACCGGCAAGGATGGCGACGAGAACAAGGGCTGAACATCGATGGCAGAGGATCGTGACGCCCTGTTGACCGTTCGCGGGATCGCCAAGCGATTTCCCGGGGTACGGGCTCTCGACGATGTCGACCTCGATCTTGCTGCAGGCGAGGTCCTGGCGGTCATCGGCGAGAACGGCGCGGGCAAGAGCACGTTGATGAAGATCCTCGCGGGCGAACAGTCCGCCGACCGGGGAGAGATCCACCTCGACGGGCGTCCGTTCCGGGTTCGAACGGTTGCCGAGGCCATGGAGCTCGGCATCGCACTCATCCACCAGGAACTCGCACTCGCCGAGAACCTCGATGTCGGATCCAACGTCCTGCTCGGTCGAGAACCGAATCGCTTCGGTTTCATCAATCGCAGCGAAGCCCGCGATCGAGCATGCGCCGCGCTCGACCGGGTCGGACTCGAGGTGTCGCCATCGACCCCGGTCGCAGGGATGGGCATGGGGCAGCGCCAGCTGGTGGAGATCGCGAAGGCGCTCTCCGGCCGGGCTCGGATCCTGATCATGGATGAACCGACTTCAAGCCTCACCCTGGCGGAGACCGAGACCCTTTTCAAGGTGGTGGATCAGCTGCGCGAACAAGGCACGAGCGTCATCTACATTTCCCATCGACTCGGTGAGGTCGAGCGGATCGCCGACCGGGTGGTGGTGTTGAGGGATGGACGTAATGCCGGTGAACTCGAGCGTGAGCGCATCTCCCACGATGCCATGGTGCGCCTGATGGTCGGTCGGGATGTCAGCCGCGTCTTTGATCGCACCCCGATCACGGCCGGCGAGGACGTGCTTTCGGTCGAGGGTGTCCAGACCGCCGCGAACCCCCGACATGCAGTCTCGCTGTCGGTGCGACGCGGGGAGATCGTCGGCCTGGCCGGTCTGGTCGGTTCCGGTCGTTCGGAGCTGCTGCGTGCGATCTTCGGCATCGATGCGCTCGTGGGGGGTGGGATCAAGGTGAAGGGCAGGTCCACGTCCATCAAGAGCCCGCGGGATGCGATGCATGCGGGCCTTGCCTTCGTCCCCGAGGATCGAAAGGCCGACGGGTTGCTGCTCGATGAGTCGGTACGAACCAACTCATCCCTTGCAAGCCTTCCCCGACTCGCGCGGTGGCGGATTTTCAACCGTCCCGAACGGGAACGTGCGCTCGGCGCCGAGGTCATCCGGAACCTCGACATCCAGACGCCGGACGGGGCAAGCCTCGTCAGTGGCCTGTCCGGAGGCAACCAGCAGAAGGTGGTGCTGGGGCGTTGGCTGGCCCTCGAGCCCGCAGTCCTTCTTCTCGATGAGCCCACGCGAGGCGTCGACATCGGGGCGAAGGAGGAGATCTACCGATTGATGGATCGCAGCGTCCGAAACGGCCGTGCGGTACTCTTTGCCTCGAGCGAGATGGAGGAACTCATCTCCCTTGCCGATCGAATCTGCGTCATGCATGAAGGACGTCTCGCTGGCGAGCTTCATCGCCACGAGTTCAACGAGGAACGAATCATGCAGCTTGCCACCGGAGGCGCATCGACATGAGTACCTCCACCAAGAAGGCCCTCGGGGTGTTCGGGCTGCTGGTCGCAACCTGCATCGCCACCATGGTCTTCAGCGATGTCTTCCTGAGTTCCTTCAACTTCGAGAACCTGCTTCGTCGGACCGCGTTGTTCGGCATCATCTCGATCGGTGCGGCTTTCGTGATCATCGTGGGAGGCATCGACCTCTCGATCGGCTCCGTGATCGCCCTGGTCGGCTGCCTGCTTCCATGGCTGCTCACCCAGCACGGCTGGTCCCCCTGGGCGGCGGTTCCGGTCGTCCTGGCCCTGGGACTCCTGATCGGGCTGGTGCATGGCCTGCTCATCACGGGGCTCGGCATCCAGCCGTTCATCGTCACGCTCTGCGGGCTGCTGATCTACCGGGGGCTGGCCCGGGGAATCACCGGTGACCAGACCGTCGGGTTCCAGGGTGACTACCCCGGCCTTCGCTTTCTTGGTGACGGAGGGTTCCAGATCACCGAGGGCTTCTCGCTGCCCGCTCCCGTGCTGGTGCTGTCGGCGGTTGCGGTGCTCTCGATCGTCTTCCTGCGGATGACGGTCTGGGGGCGTTGGATGTTCGCGATCGGACGCAGTGAATCCGCTGCCCGACACAGTGGCATCTCGACCTCGACGATGACCGTCCTCGCCTACACCATCTGCGCCGGTCTCTCCGGCCTGGGTGGCGTGCTCTTCGTCCTCTACGTGGGTTCCGCGCAGCCGGTCGACTTCGGCAGCTTCTATGAACTCTACGCGATCGCAGCCGCGGTGCTCGGAGGCTGCAGTCTCCGGGGTGGCGAAGGCTCGGTGATCGGAGTGATCGTGGGCGCAGCCCTGATGCAGGTGCTGCGCAACGCCATAACGCTCATCGACTGGATCAACGACAATGTCGAGTTCGCGGTGATCGGGGTGGTGATCATCGTCGGCGTGATGACCGACGAGATCCTTCGGCGGGCCATCGCCCGTCGGCTGGTCCGGCAGCAGGAAAACCGGGCCTGAGTTCCGCCGCACCCGGTCTTTGCACATGCGATGTCGGGTACTCTGTGCGGATACTTGACCCCCCGGTGACGTCCCCCCGTCGATACCAGATCCAGAAGAGGAATCCACCCATGAAGAACCATGAGTTCGCCGCAGCACTCGGAGTGCTCGCCATCGCGTTCGTGGCGACCAACGTGATCGGACAGAACACGATGAGCATCCAGTCCAGGTTGTTTGGTCTCGTCGACGGCAAGGACGTCGACCTCTACACCCTGACCAACGAGAACGGCATGACCGCGAGCATCACCAACTATGGTGCGACCGTGGTCGATCTGGTCGTTCCCTCGCCCGACGGTCCCCGGGACGTGGCGCTCGGCTTCGATTCGATCAAGGACTACCGTGAGCGCAGCCCGTACTTCGGCTGCATGGTGGGCCGGGTCGGCAATCGTGTCGCCGGTGGTCGATTCGAGCTTGATGGCAAGACCTACGACCTCGCCAAGAACAACGGCCCCAACCACCTTCATGGCGGCGAGCAGGGGTTCGACAAGAAGGTCTGGGACGTGCTGGCCGCGGGACTGACCGACAAGGGGGTCAGCCTCGTCATGAGGCACGTGTCTCCCGACGGCGAGGAAGGCTATCCCGGCACCCTGACCACCATCGTCGAATACGTGTTGACCAAGGATGATGCACTCGTGATCGACGTGAGTGCGACCACCGATGCTTCCACTCCGGTGAACGTGGTCCATCACTCCTACTGGAACCTCGCAGGTCATGATTCCGGCACCATCCTCGATCATGAACTGACACTCGATGCCTCGCGGTACACCCCGATCGACGAGGGCTTCATTCCGGTCGGTCATCTCGAGCCGGTCGAAGGCACGCCCCTGGACTTCCGTGAAGCGAAGCCGATCGGTCGCGACATGGGTGGTTTCCCCGCGAAAGGGGACGACCCCGGGGGCTATGACCACAATCTCGTCCTGGACGGTGAAGCAGGGGATTTCCACCGGGCGGCGGTACTGATGGACCCGGATTCCGGGGTCACCATGGAGATCTGGACGGACCAGCCCGGCATCCAGTTCTACACCGGGAACTACCTCGATGATCTTGCCGGCAAGAAGGGCGCCGTCTATCCAAGGCATGGAGGGCTCTGCCTGGAGACCCAGGTGTTTCCCGATTCCATCAACCGGCGGGGCGGAATCGGGTGGCCCGACCCGGTTCTGCGGCCCGGCAGCACCTATCGTCACCGCATGGAACACCGCTTCACCTACTAGGAGCCCGGCAGATGGCGACCAACCGGACATTCCAGGGACCGAAGGGCACGCGTGACTTCTATCCGCCGGAGATGGCGATACGTCGTCACATCGAGCGCGTCTGGCACAGTGCGTCCGTCGACTCCGGTTTCGAGGAGATCGAAGGGCCCATGTTCGAGAGCCTCGAGCTCTACACCGTGAAGAGCGGGCCTGAAATCGTCTCGCAGTTGTTCTCCTTCAGGCGCGAAGGCGGGGAGGACGACTACGCACTTCGTCCGGAATTCACGCCGACCCTGGCACGAATGGCTGCAGTCAAGGGCAAGTCCCTTGCCTTGCCCACGAAGTGGTATTCGATTCCCGCCCTCTTCCGGGCCGAGCGCCCCCAGCGTGGTCGACTTCGTGAACACAACCAGTGGAACGTCGATCTCATCGGGACGACCGGTGCCTCCGCCGACATCGAGGTGATATCCACCGCGCTTCTCGCGCTGGAACGATTCGGACTGACCAACGAGGACGTGCAGCTTCGACTGAGTCACCGGGGACTGGTTGCCAGGATCCTCGAGACCCTGGGAGTCGCGGAGGATCGTCTCGTCGATGCCTTCCAGCTCCTGGACCGTCGTGACAAGATGGAAGATGCTGATTTCAAGGAGAAGGCCGCCTCGCTTGGCCTGGATGACGAGGGAGTCGCTCGTTTCGACGCGGCCGCACGATCGACCGCTCGCCTGAGCGAGCCGCTTTCGACGCTGGCCGAGGCCCTCGGCGTCCCGGAGACCGCACTGGAGGACCTTGCCGAGTTGAGAGAGGGCCTGCTCGCGGCCGACCTCGCTGACTGGTGCGTGCTCGACATCGGCATCGTGCGGGGGCTTGCCTATTACACCGGCATGGTCTTCGAGATCTTCGCGACCCAGGGGGTCGAACGAGCCGTTCTTGGGGGTGGTCGCTACGACCAGCTCATCGAGATCTTCGGTGGCCCCAAGCTGCCTGCCTGTGGTTTCGGCATGGGTGACGTCGTGCTCGGGCTCGTCCTCGCGGAAAAGGGCCTGCTTGGTGAGGACGGTGGCGTGTCGCTTCTTCCCCGACCCGATGCCTTCGTGGTGAGCACCTGCGATGAAGCGGATGCCGGAGTGGAAGCCCTCATGGTCACCCTGCGACGGGCCGGCCTGCACGCACGACGTTCCTACAAGTCCACCCGAAACGTCGGGAAGCTGCTTTCAGATGCAGGCAAGTGTGGGGCACGAACCGCGGTGATCCTCGACCAGGCCGTGCTCGAGGGCACGGTGGGCCTGAAGGATCTCGATGGTGGTGAGCAGGTCACCACCTCGCTGGACCAGCTTGCCGATGCCATCGCACTTCTGACTGGAAAGCAAGGGGCCTGATGCGCCTGCTCGTCGTCACCGCAGTCGGAAGGGAAGCCGATGCCTGCCGTTCGGTGCCGGGTGCCAAGGTCGTCACCAGCGGGGTCGGCCGGACCAATGCGGCGATCGCCACCACACGTGCGATTCTCGAAGACGGACCGTTCGACGCCCTGGTATCCGCCGGTGTCGCCGGCTCGCTTCCGGGGTCGGACCTTTCGATCGGTGACATCGTCATCGCCAGCAGCTCGATCTACTTCGAGGAGGGGCTTCTGGCTCCGGATGGTTTTCATGACCTGACTTCGATGGGTTTTCCTCTTGGTGATTTCGAGGGCAATGCGGTCCCCGGAAACCCCGGGCTGCTCGAACAGGTCGGTCCCCTGGGTAGGCACGGGCCGATCGCGACCGTGGGTACATGCTCCGGAACGGATTCCGCCGCTGAGGCGGTGGTGGGGCGGACCGGTGCGATCGCCGAAGCCATGGAAGGAGCGGCCGTCCTGCATGCAGGTTCGGCGTTCGGTGTCCCTGGCCTGGAGGTGCGTGCCATCAGCAACTCCACCGGTGATCGAGACCGCCAGCAGTGGGATCTGGCGCTTGGTGTTCGGGCCCTCGAGAATGTTTTCAGCCGGCTCGGACAGATTCTCGGATCTGCCTGAGCCCTTGCAGGCCCTCCAATCACGTTTTTGCATGGTTATCGGGCGGGGGTTGCGCGCTGATTGGAATGACCTGCATTGCCTGCATGTTCGGAGTGAATTGTCTCCTTGATCGGACCGATTACTCCTCCGTCACCCCATCCCGCACCACTGCGGGTGCAATCGGAGGAAAGCATGCGTTTTTCCATGCTGCCATCGCAGCTCTCACCAATCGCCGTGGATGTCGGCACCTCTTCTGCCAAGATGCTGCAGATCACCGGAGGAGATGCTCCGTCCATCCACGCCCAGACCGAACTCGATATCCCCGAACCCATTCGTGGTGACTTCGAGAAGCGGTTCGCGTTCCTCGCCCAGGAGATCCCCGGCGCCATTCGCGCTCACGGATTCAAGGGCCGACGTGTCGTCTGTGCTCCACTGGCATCACAGGTCCTGGTCCAGCCGGTTCAGGTCGAACGAATCAACGAGGCCGATCCATCCTCACTCGCTGCAGCACAGCTCGAGACCCAGCTCGAATGCATTCCCGGTTCACTCGTGGTCCGCGCTCGTGAGATCGCCAGTGGAACCAGGGACGGCCGTGCCTATTCCGAGACCCTCTGCTGGGCGATGGCTCGCGAGGACTCGATGCGTTACGTCGATCTCTTCAAGCAGATGCGATGTCGACTCGTGGGCATGCACTCCCAGGTCCGCGCCATCGTCTCCGCGTTCTCTCATCTGAGCAGGCGTTCAAGCGATTCCACGACCTGCACGATGTACGTCGATCTGGGCTGGGGTGGCATCAAGATCGCCGTCGCTCATGGCACCGAAATGGTCTTCGCCAAGCAGGTGCAGATCGGTGGTCGGCAGCTCGACGGCCTCATCGCCGAAGCTTCCAAATGCGATATCGCCACCGCCCGGATGCGTCGGATCGCCGACGGTATCAGCGCGGCACCCACGCCCGGTTCAAACGCACGCAATCGAACCGTCTCCAACGACGGAATGGCGGTTCTGCGAGCAGGAATGGACCAGGGAAGCGCCAATTCCCTCGAGACCCAACGACATGCGACCGGCAGCGTCGTTGCCACCGACCGCCGACAGGGCATCACGCCCTCCGAACTGATCGACCGCAACCCGGACGGTAACGGCCGGGTCATGACCGCCGGCGTGGACTGCTCGGAACTCATTGAAAGCATGGCCGACGAACTGAAGATGTGTGCTCGCTACCACGGGTCACTCTTCGGCGGCCAGAAGATCGATCGCGTGATCTTCCTCGGCGGTGAGGCACGAAGCATCATGCTCTGTCGCAAGCTTGCTGAGTCACTCAACGTACCTGCCCAGCTCGGCGATCCGATCGCACGCTTCGCGAGCGGACCTGATGACCAGAAGCTTCCGACCCCGGGGCAGGCCGCTCCGGGATGGGCGGTCGCATGCGGACTCTGTACAGCACCTGTTGACCTCTGAATTGACCGATCACGAATCATCGTGCCGGAGCCTCCTGAATGAACGATTCCAGTCTGATTCCCGACGAGTACGTGGCCGACAGGCTTGAGATCCGACGCACCGTCATCGGTGTGATCCTCTTCGTGATCGTGATGATCTGCGTCGTCGGCGCATTCTTCGTCACCAATCGCCAGTGGGACTCCATTCGCGCCAGGCAGGCCGAAGTGAAGATCCGCTACGAGGACGTCAGCACCAAGATCTCTCGCATGGAGGAGCTTCGCTCCGCTCGCGACGATCTGGTCAAGCGTGCCGAGCTCGCCTCGGCGCTGGTCTCCCACGTACCGCGTTCGTACCTGCTCTCGGGCCTCATCGAGCGGCTTCCGCCACGAGTCAGCTGGACTTCCTTGAAGCTGAGCTCCAAGGAGATCCTCGAGGCTGATCCCGAGCGCAAGGGGGCTGAATCCGGAAGGTTGAAGCCTCGTGGTCCTGCGGCTGCCCCGGTGCGAACCCGTGGTCGGAAGGCCAGTACGCCTGATGACTCCGAGCTCAAGCCCAAGCGGTACGAGACCTCGGTCGTCCTCACCGGACTTGCCCCCGACGAAGTCGATGTCTCCCTGTACGTCGCAGCGCTCCAGAAATTCGATCTGCTCAGGATGGTCATGCCGGATTCGACGGAAACCATCGAGTTCGAGGACGTCTCCATGAAGAAGTTCAAGATCACGATGGAGATCGACCCCGATGTCGAGATGTCCTTCGAGGTGAAACGTGTCGGAGAAGAGAATTATCAGGCATCCGACCTGAAGATCACCGACCAGGTGGTCGATGCATCAGACGGTGAGGAGAACTGACATGAACCACACGATTCGTCAAATTGCATTCTTCGCGGTCCTGCTTGCAGTACCCCTTGGTGCCTGGGCATTCGTCTTCCGTCCCCGGAATTCGGAGATCGACATGGCTCGCGCCGACGTCGACTTGAAACTGACCCAGCTCGAGGAGCTTCGTGAGGTTGAGACCATCAACGAGGATCTCGAGACCACGCTCCATCACCTCGAGGGCGCACTTGCCGAACTGCGTGCCAGGATTCCTGATGCCGCGGGCATCGAGGACGTCCTTCGCAGGATCGCCGAGATCACCCAGGAGAACCGACTGGTGGTCCGTTCCTTCAAGCGGGAGAAGACCGTTTCGGCTGCTCATTACATCGAACTGCCGATGAAGACGGTCATCGAGGGCCCGTACCACGGGATTCATCGATTCCTGATCGACCTGGAGAGCATGCCTCGGATCACCAGGATCCTCGACATGACCATAGAGAAGCCCAACACGAACAAGATGACTCGTGGAACCAGTGGGCTCTCCAGCGGTGAAGTCCGGGCGGAGATGACCATCACCATCTACGCCGATCCCGACAAGCAGGAGGATCAGCAATGACCCCCAACGACATCCATGACAACACTGGTTCGGGCAACAGCGGGGTCGAACAGCCCCTGAGCTCGATGGACTTCTCCAACGACAGTGGTTTCGACCTGAACACCAGCGCCACGGCCAGCAGGCACATCGATCGCAACGCACTGGTCCTGGTCCTGATCATCGCTGCAACCGTGATCGGGCTCTGGTCCATGCGGACGCTCTCGCCTTCCATGGCGAGTGACTCGGAGCAGACGCAGTTTCCCACGAATGTCTCGGTGGAACCCATCGACAACGCGATCATCGAGCGACTGGCGGCTCCGGCGATCGGTGTCCAGGATTTCACGGTCGATCGTGATCCCTTCAAGACCTGGACCCCGGCACCGATCACCAACGAGGCCGCACTCATCGAGGAGTTCGTCGACGACGGCATCGTCGATCGGGCCACGATGTGCGCTGACTGGCAGACCGAGGTCAACGAGATCGCGGGCATGCTCACGCTCAAGTCGGTACTCGGTGGTGGAACGCCTCGGGCACTGGTCAACATCGAGGGCGTGCTGCTCACCATCGGCGAGACCTTCGACATCGCCGAAACCCAGCTTGAATTCAGGGTCGAGGGAACCGGACGACGTTCCGTTCGACTCAGTGCGTACAACTCCGGCATCGACTGCTGGCATGAAGTAATGGTCTCGATGGACGTCGAGTGATCATTGGAAGCGGGTCTGACACGTGGGTAACTTTCGATTTGATGACTTGATGAAGGATCTCGGCGTGCCCGGGAAGCAGGGACGTGACCGCAAGCCCCAGCCCGTCAGTGAGAGACAGAGTGTCGCTGAAGTCAGACCCGATCTCTCCGGAGCCGGTCTTGGCGAAGCGGTGGCTCCGACACCGAAGAACGCGTCGAACGTCATCCGCCCCGACGATGCCCTCAGCGAACTCTGGACTCCGGAGGAACGGTCCGGTCAGGGTGGCGACCTGGCTTCACTCGTGACCGAGCGGGGCTATCTCAACAACGAGCAACTCGAGTCCGCTCGCCGCATGGAGCGTCAGGTTCCCGGCAGGGCCCTTTCCGCACTCATGGTGGACGCCGGCGGGGACGAGGCCGGCATCCAGTCCGTCGTTGCCGAGCTTTCAAGGATTCCGTTCGAGCGCATTGAACCTGATTCAGGTGTGGAATGGGACCGCACGTTCCTTCGTACGCTCGGTTCCGAATACTGCCGTGAAAAGTCGATCCTGCCCCTCCGACGCGAGGGATCCAGAATCGTGGTTGGTACCACCGAACCGGACGACCTGTTCCTGCTGGAGGACGTCAAGCGTCGACTTGGTGTCGCGGTCCTCAAGCATGTCCTGATGACCCGGACCGACATTCTCCAGGCGATCGAGAGCCATGGTGAGACCTCCGTCGAGGAAATCGATGTCGAGGACCTGCTCGCCAACGTCGAGGAGGATGAAGTCGAGGTCAAGGAGAAGGATGACGAGTTCACGGACTTCGAGGCCGAGGCGGAATCCTCCCCCGTGGTCAAGTACGTGAATCACATCATCCAGACCGCGGTCAAGGAAGGCGCTTCGGACATCCACATCGAACCAGGCGAGGAAACCCTCAAGATTCGATTCAGGATCGATGGCGTGCTCTTCGAGATGATGACGCCGCCTCGCAAGATGCACGGTGCCCTGACCTCGCGAATCAAGATCATGTCGAATCTCGACATCGCTGAACGAAGACTTCCCCAGGATGGTCGAATCTGCGCCACCGTCATGGGACGCCGCATGGACCTCCGTGTCTCGACGGTACCGACCCCGCGTGGCGAGAAGACCGTCATGCGTATTCTCGATACGCGTTCGATCAACGTGACCCTGGACGATCTCGGTTTCGGCCCGGATCAGCTCACCGTCTGGAAGGGACAGATCTCCCAGCCTCATGGCGTGATCCTGGTCACGGGTCCAACGGGTTCGGGTAAGACGACGACCCTGTACTCGTCCATCCGTCAGATGGATCGAAGACGACTCAACATCTCCACGGTCGAGGATCCCGTCGAATACCACCTCGATGGAATCACCCAGATCCAGACCCATGACCTGATCGGGATGAACTTCTCCACCGCCTTGAAATCACTGCTTCGCCAGGACCCGGATGTCATTCTCGTGGGTGAGATTCGTGATCTCGACACCGCCACCACCGCGATCCAGGCATCGTTGACCGGTCACCTCGTTCTGAGCACGCTTCACACCAATGATGCACCGAGCTCGATCACGCGACTCATCAACATCGGCATCGAACCCTTCCTTGCCGGCGCTGCGGTCAATTCGATCCTCGCTCAGCGACTGGTTCGCCGCATCTGTCCGGCATGCAGCACCGAGCAGCCCGTTCCTTCCGAGATGGCCGACTTCCTGTCGGTTCACGGAATACGTCGGAAGACCCTGGCTCAAGGCAGCGGCTGCAGTGCCTGTCGAGAGACCGGGTATTCCGGTCGAAGCGGACTCTACGAACTGCTGGTCCTCGATGATTTCCTTCGCGATCGGATTGCAAGCAATCCGAACGTCACCGAGTTCCGGCGACTCTGTGTCGAGCGGGGGATGGCGACGCTGCGAGATGATGGTTTCGCGAAGGTCGAATCTGGTGCCACCACGGTTGAAGAGGTTCTTCGCGTCACCGAGGCGACCATCTGATTCCGGCGGTCTCATCGCCAGAATGCGGCGATGCAGAGTGTCAACCAGACCGCGAAGGAACAGGGAAGCTTCGCAAGGGTCCCAAGCACCCGGCCGATCACCGCTCCCGCCGCGGGCTTGAGGGTGTCCTTGAGCTTCACGTCGTTGGCGTTGCTGATCTCGCCGATGATCGCGCCCACGCCACAACCGATGAATGCTCCGATCAATGATCCGATGGGGGGGATGATGGGTATGAACAGTACCGCCCCGACTATGCCGCCTGTCAAGGCGCCAAACATGCCCTTCTTCGATGCGCCACCCTTCTTGGCACCGAACGCGCCGGCAATGAGCTCGAAGACTTCTCCCAGGCCGCCGATGATCACCGCCACGACCAGTACCCAGATGGAAAACATGTAGGGACTGTCGGCTGGTGCCCAGAGTCTCTGCACGAATTCAAGCGCTATGGCCATGAGGATGATGATCCACGTGCCAGGCATGCCGATCAAAACGAGACCCAGGCAGGCCATCCCAAGCAACGTGAACAGAGTTGCGGCAACGTAATCAAGCCACTCCAATGGAAGATCCTCCTGAAATGTCTTCTGCAGAGTTCTTGGGAAAAGTCAACGACGTCTTTTCGCAAGATGCCCACATCGTACCTGCCTGTAAGTCATTGAGGACTGATTTATCGGATCTGGACCGCACTATGGTTGTGTTCGCCTTCGCTATGATGATCCGGTCCTGAATTGGTATCACGGAGCAATAGATGAGCCAGCGAACACTCAAGTCTCTCGTGCGACAAGAGGCATTGGAAGACTTCTCGTCATCGGAACTCCTTGACCAGCGCATGGTCGTCATCGCCGGCAAGGGATGGATACTGCTGGTGGTGATCGTCACTTCAATCCTGCTTTCGATCGTCTGGGGGATCGTCGGAGAGATTCCGATCACCGTGAACGGGCAGGGCGTCATTCTCGACGTGAAGGCGCCTCTGGTCCTCCAGAATCCCTATGCAAAGGGTGCAGTGGTCGAGATACCGGTCAAGGTCGGAGATGTCGTTGAAGCGGACCAGCTTCTGATGCTCATCGCGGATCCGGTCATCGATTCGAACCTCAAGACCGCTCAGTCCGATCTGGATCTCCTGCGCAGCAACAATAAACTTGCCACCGAATCCGAGGAAAATGTCCTGTCCAAGCAGCAGGAGACGGTCACGCGTCAGCTGGAAGCGACCTTCTCGACGCTTGAACGGACCAGGAAGTTGATCGATCTGTACAAGAAACAGGTCACCGACCAGCAGTCACTTGCGGACAAGAACCTGATTCCGATCTCCCAGTTGATCGCAACCCAGTCACTCCTGTTCCAGGCCGAGGAGGACGAGAAGACCCAGTTCTCCGCCTTGAGCAAGCTTGAATCGGACCTTGCTTCACAGGAATCGGAACTGGTCATGAATCGACAGCAGCGTGCCCAGGCGATCAAGACCAAGGAAATCGAGGTCGAGCGGTACACCACCGAAAGCACCAAGTCCCAGGTGATTCGTGCGCCGGTACGGGGACGCATCATCGAGATAGAGGTCAACAGCGGGTCAGTGGTGACCCCCGGTTTGTCGATCGCGACCATCATTCCGCTTGACGAGGAGAAGATCAAGGGGCGGGTCGACGTCTTCGCGATCTCATTCGTCGCCTACGGCATAGGCAAGCAGGTCAAGCCCGGCATGGTCGCTCGACTGGGCGTCCCATTCGCCCCGACCACTGAATTCGGTTTCATCGAAGCGAAGGTCAGTGCGGTTTCCGAGTACGCACTTGACGAGGACGAAGTGGCTCGTCAGGTCGGAAGCACTTCGCTGGCGAAGAAGATCATGTCCTCTGCGAGCGTTCCGCTTCGGGTCACTCTCGAGCTGTCGTATGACTCCTCCACCCAGAGTGGCCTTGCGTGGACCAGCGGGGCTGGTTTCCCCGGGCAGATTCCGCCCTTGACCGAATGCACCGTGCAGATCACCACCCGTAGCCAACGACCGATCCAGATCCTCATCCCCTGGCTCAAGAAACAGGTTGGTATCGATTCCGATATCACACCCGGTGAGGGTGACGGCCTGTCTTCATGACTTCGCGAAGGCCTCAATCCGGTCTCGTGTCGACGCCGACGATCCTTCAGATGGAGGCCGTTGAATGTGGCGCGGCCTCTCTTGCCATGGTTCTGGCCTACTACGGCCGGTACATCCCTCTTGAGCAGATTCGAGTCGATTGCGGGGTCTCACGCGACGGTTCGCGCGCGGATCGCATCAAGTCAGCCGCTCAGTTGCACGGACTCGAGTGCAAGGGGCATCGGCGAGACATCGACGACCTTCGGGAATCCACTCTTCGCCCCGCGATCCTCTTCTGGGGCTTCGGTCACTTCGTGGTGTTCGAGGGCATGAAGGGTGACAAGTTCAGGATCAATGATCCTGCTCTTGGTCGCCGCCTGATCGATGCCGAGACCTTCAGCAAGCAGTTCACCGGCATCGTGCTCGAGTTCGCCCCGAAGGACGACTTCAAAAAGATGGGCAGGCCGACGACCCTGCTTTCCGGCTTCATGGAATGGGTCAATGGAAACTGGGCCGCGATCTTCTTCGCGATGGCTTGCGGGATACTCGTGGCGATACCCGGCCTGGTCATCCCCGGACTGACCAAGGCCTACATCGATTTCGTCATCGTCCAGGGGCGGGTGGACTTCTCCACCGTGATCGTCCTCATCTTCATCGGTGCGGTCATCATCCAGATACTCCTGGTCACGCTCAAGGCATACGTCCTGGCGAGGCTCGAGGTGAAGATATTCCTCGTGCGATCCATTCGGATGACCGAGCACATGTTCAGGTTGCCGCTGATGTTCTTCCAGCAGAGATTCCCCGGAGACCTCGTCTCCAGGTTCGTCTCGAACCAGACCATCGCCTCCAATCTCGGAAACGGCCTCACCAGCGGAGTGATAAGCCTGCTCACCGCCATCTGCTATGCGGTCGTCCTCATCTCGTTCCAGCCGCTCATCGGTGGAATCGCGGTGGTATCAACGGTGCTCCTGCTCTCCGCGCTTCGCATCACCAACTCGCGGGTCATCGACAGCAACAACTCTCTCCAGCAGGAGATCGGACGCCAGTACGGCATGTTGATGTCCATGATGAAGAACATCACCGAGATCAAGGCGACCAGTCGTGAGAACGACGTGTTCAGCACCTGGGCCGGGTACCAGGCCAAGAGCACCAATTCACAACAGAAGCTTTCGGGGATCAGCACCTGGCTGGACTCCCTGCCGGTCCTGGTCAGCGGAATTCTCGTCAACGTCATCGTTCTCACGCTTGGTGGGTATTGGGTCATGACCGGCGACCTCACCTTGGGCGGGCTCATCGCCATGCAGATGATCGCCAACCTCCTGATCGCGCCCGTCAACCGGATCGTGATGCTCGCAAGGACCCTGCAGCTCACGCGAGCGGACATCGCGCGTGTCAACGACGTGCTCAACTACAAGGCCGACGCGGCCATGGTGGGCACGAACTTCACCATGAATGGCACGACTGCGGTCGAGAAGCTCCCCGGGGAGATCGAGTTTAGAAACGTCACATTCGGTTTCGACCCGGCCAGTCCTCCGCTGATCTCGGATCTCTCGTTCAGGATTCCCTCGGGAACGCGCATGGCCATCACCGGTGGATCCGGGTCGGGCAAGTCGACGATCGCCGATCTCATCCTCGGTCTTCATGTTCCCTGGTCCGGCGAGATCCTCGTCGATGGTCGAAACCTGCAGTCGATCCCGCAGGAAACGCTTGCGAACTCGCTCACCGGGGTGAGCGAGTCGATCACGATCTTTGCCGGCACGGTTCGCGACAACATCACCCTCTGGGACCACAGCGTCTCCGATGAGGACATCGTAGATGCGATGAGCGATGCCTCCTGTCACGAACTCCTTGCCCGCGTTGGTGGTCTTGATGCGTACGTGGCCGAGTCAGGACGGAATTTCAGCGGGGGTCAGCAGCAGAGAATGGAGATCGCTCGTGCCCTGGTGCGCAAGCCGAGTTTCATCATCCTCGACCAGGCGACCTCGGCTCTCGATGCGGAAACGGAATTCTTGATCGACGATCGCATACGTGCCCGGGGTTGTGGGGCACTGATCATCTCGCAGCGGATGAACGTCTTCAAGGATGTGGATCACATCCTCGTTCTTGAAAAAGGCAGCGTCGTCGAGCAGGGAACACACGAGAGCCTGCTTGAGCTTGGTGGTCAGTACTCGGTGATCATGGAGCAGAATTCTTGATCCCTGAAGACGGCACCATTTCGGTTGATTGGCTTGAAGACCTGTCGGTCAAGCGTGTTCAGACCGTTCGCGGTTCGCTTTCCGGCGTCTCCGATTTCTCGTTCCTGATGGTGGCCACGGGGCAACTCGGTCTGTTCGGACAGCGAATGAACGAGGGTGCCGCCGAGGGCTCGCCGGTATCGCTTGCTTCCGCGGGACCGGGCGAACTCATCTTCATGCCACGTGACACCGATACGATCAGATTCTGGGTTCGCTCGATATCGAACACCGAAGTGATCCCGATTGCACTGGGTGATGTTCCAGGCGCAGGCTGCCTCGAGAAACTCACCGAGGCACTGGTCGGATTCACCACGCAACTGGCCAGCGAGGAGTTGCGATTCTGGATGCGGGCTGGTTCCAAGACCGACGGGGTCGTCGTCTCCGGTCAGGATGTCTCCGGGGCGAGCCGTTCGGTTGCACTTACCACTGCCATTCAGGCACTCATGAACGAGTTGGAGGTGGTTTCGAACACCGGTGTCGAACACGACCAGCTCCAGGCGCTTGCGGCGAACTACTCGGCCTGCATCGAGCTCGCCAGCATCGAGCAGATCGAATGTAATGATCGTCAGTTCATGGATCAGGTGAAGTCCACCCAGACCCTGAATGCAAGATCGCTGGACGATTCACTGCGTGGAATATCCACGAGCATGCGGATGATCGATCCCGTGCAGGCACCCGGACCGGGAGCTGATTCCTACGATTCCGCTTGCCGTCTGGTCGCGGCGCAGATGGGCGTCCACTTGCACGAGGCGACCGGTGGTCTGCAAGATTCGCGAAGTTCTCCGATCGAGACCTTCTGTCGTTCGGCACATCTCAAGCACCGTACCGTCCTGCTCGAGTCGTCATGGTGGGACCAGAACGCCGGACACCTCCTGACCAACCATGAGGCGACCTCCGCCCCGGTCGCCCTGATTCGAACCCGAACCGGATACCGGGCCCATGTCTTCGAGGCGGATGGGACGGTCAAGGTCGTCAAGGTTGATCGCCGATTCGCACAGGAGCTTTCCCCGCACGCGGATATGCTCTATCCCTCCCTGCCCTCGGGGAGGATCGGGTTTCGTGAGGTTGCCAGCTTCGCCTTTCGTGGCGCGCGGGGCGATCTCCTGTTGATGTTCTTGGCCACCCTGGTGCTTGCGGTCTTCAATGCAACGACGCCTGTGATCCTGTCCTGGATCGTGGGTTGGGTCATCCCGCTGGTCCAGGTCAATGCGATCTTCTACTTCGGTGCGCTGCTCCTGCTTGCCGCGGTGGGCTCCGCCATGGTTCATGTCGTCTCGGGTTTCGCCTTCCTGCGCATCGAGACCAGGTCCAGTTTCTACGTCCTCGCCGCATTCGTCGATCGTGTGCTTCGCCTTCCTGCCAACTTCTTCCGAATGCAGTCCTCGGGCGACCTGTCCCAGCGCGTCATGGCGATCGAACAGATTCGTTCGAGAATCACCCAGTCGGTGGTGTCCATCACCGTCTCCTTCATGTCGGGCTTTGCCTACGTGATCCTGATGTTCTACTACGACTTCGAACTCGGCCTGGTCGCACTGGGGCTTGTGGTGCTGCTCCTGGTCTCGCTGTGCGTGTTCGGAGTGCTGCTCGCTCGTGCCGAATTCGTGGTGGCGAGCGCCAAGGGCACGCTCGACGGGGTGTCGCTCGACGTGTTCTCCGGGATCCGCCAGATCAGGATCCAGGGTTCCTTCCGCCGGGTGCTCACGCGCCTGATCGAACACCTGGGAGAGCTTGGACGTGCCTCCTATGTCGCCGCCATCTACCAGGTGATCATCGTCGTCATCACGACGGTGATGCCTGCCATCGCGACCATCGTCTTCTTCGCCTACTACGGTGAGAACTACATGGTGGGTGGGGCAGTGGCTCTCGAGTCGGCTCACTTCGTCGCCTTCCTGTCCGCACTGACCGCCTTCTTCGGCAGTGCAACCCTGCTGGGCTCGGCGATCCCGACCATTGCTGGCGTCTTCCCGCTCTTCCGGCGACTGCGCCCGATCATGGACTGCGAGCTGGAGATTGAAAGCACCAAGCGACGTCCGAGTACGGTCGAGGGTTCCATCGAGGTTCGAGACCTCGTCTTCCGTTATTCGGATGATCTTCCTCCGGTTCTGGACGGCATCAGCATGAAGATCGAGAAGGGGCAGTTCATCGCGCTGGTCGGTCAGACCGGTTGCGGCAAGTCCACGCTCATCAAGATCCTGCTCGGTCTGGAGATCCCGGAATCAGGACAGGTTCTTTTCGACGACACCCCACTTGAAAACGTCGACCCATCGGGAATACGCTCCCAGATCGGGGTGGTGATGCAGTCCTTGCAGCTCATGCCCGGAAACATCAAGAGCACGATTCTTGGCATGGGTTCCAATCTTCCCATCGATGCGGCATGGGAGGCTGCCAAGCTCGCCAATATCGATCAGGAGATCGACGCAATGCCCATGGGCATGCTCACGGTGGTCACCGGCAGCGCCTTGTCCGGTGGGCAGTCCCAGCGACTTCTCATCGCAAGGGCACTCGTGGGTAATCCGTCGATCCTGTTCATGGACGAGGCGACCAGCGCACTCGACAACAAGGCTCAGGCCTCGATCACCGAGACGATAAACAATCTCGGGGTCACCAGGCTGGTGATCGCACATCGACTCTCGACCATCAAGGACGCCGACGTGATTCACGTGCTTGACGAGGGACGCATCGTCCAGAGCGGAACCTTCGATGAACTGTCCGCACAGGAAGGTTTTTTCACCGAATTGATGAAGAGGCAGATGTCATGACCGTACTCACATCATCCATGATCAATGGTCGTGGTCTGGTCGTCTGGACCTTGTGCGCGGGCATTCTTGCATTCTCGGGGTGCGAATCATCCCTCGACAAGAACCGGTCCGAACTCGACGAACTGCGCAAATCGATCGGCATGATCGACAACCTCGAGTCCGAGAGCGTCATACGTCCGCTCAAGAGTGACCCGGATTCGCTCACTCGGAATGATGGCGCGCGCATTGAAGACGAACGGCTCGAGAAGCTCGTCAAGATCCTCTCGACCGAGTCCTATCAGGACCTGTCTCTCGCCGATTGTCGTTCACTCACCCTGAAAAACAATCTCGATCTTCAGGCTGACTTCATCAACCCGCAGATCGCTCGCCAGCAGGTCCTCGCCCAGCAGGCCAAGTTCGAGTCGACCTTCAACCTGAGCGTCAATGAAACTCGAACCGTCAGCCCCAACTTCTACGGATCCGGGTCTACCTCGACGTACATCAGTGACTCACTCATCGTCACGCCTTCGCTCGCCATTCCCCTCCACTCCGGTGGTGTGGTCACGCTCGACTGGTCCTTGTACACCAACGCCTACGATTCGGGTGACTCGCAGACTTCCAGTTCCAGCGCGCAGAACCAGGTGAGCGTCAGTCTGCAGCAACCACTTCTCCGCAACGCCTGGATGGATTACAACGAAGCGTCGATCGTCCTCGCCCAGGTGGGTGAGGGTGCCGCCGCCGCCACGACCCAGCTTGCCGTCATCAATTCGCTGGTTCAGACCGAGAGCCTGTACTGGACTCTCTTCCTCGCTTGGGAACGGCTGAACGTCCAGATCGAGATCTACAAGCGCACCAAGTCGGTACTCGACGATGCCCGCTCGATGGTCGACAAGAAACAGGGTTCGATCTCTTCCGTCTACAACTTCGAAGTGACTCTGGCGAGCTCGGTCAGCAATGTGATCGACGCGGAACTCGACCTGCGACTCGCGGGTCGTGCACTCAAGACGCAGATGCAGGATCCTTCGATCTCCCTCGATTCCTCCTACTCACTCCGACCGACTTCCAAGCCTGTCCTGATCGCCTTCGATTTCGATCGCGACAAGCTGGTCAAGCTGGCCATGGAGAACCGGGCTGATCTCCTGCAGATGGAGCTGGATCAGGTTTCCGACGCGGTGAACGTGATGATGGCAGAGAACCAGATGTTGCCCGATCTGAACATCATCGCCGGATACAACCTCAACGGGATCAGTGCGCAAAACGCGTCGTTGCGAACCGCGACCAAGGATCTCTACGACGAGAATTCACCCAGCGGGTGGCAGATCGGACTCACGGCAAGCGTGCCTCTTGGCAACGAGGCGGCGATCGCCGCCTACCAGGGGGCGCTTCTCATGCGCCTCCAGTCGATCGCGGACATTCGTTCCCAGGAGATCCTCGTGACCCGGGAGGTCCTCGATTCGGTCGACCGACTCAAGGCGGGGTGGGAACTCATTCTCACCAGTCGTTACCAGGTCGCGGCTGCCCAGCGAAACGTCGATGCCATGTCGACACTCTTCCAGCTCGGCGAGCGGGCCAGCACCGATCTCGCCAACTCGATCTTCCTTCTTGCCGAGGCGCAGATTCAATCAGCCAAGTCCGAGGCGGACTACCAGATCAACCTTGCGATACTCGCCAAGTCGGCCGGATGCCTGATGGGACATGCCGGCATCGAGTGGGGTCAGTTCGCCGATCCAAGCCTGCTCGAGAAGAGTGAAACCATGCCGAAGCCGATCACCGAGGACCTTGCGGATTCGGAACGTGAACGGCTGTCCAACCCGCTCGTCGTTCCCGGCGATGATGCCCCGGACCAGACCGAACATGGGACGCCTCCATGACCGGGGGCGAACCATCCGCTCATGACCCCGAAATCGGTGACTACCTGCGGAATGCCTTCATGCCGGCGGCGGCTCGTCCACTGCCCGACTTGCCTCTTCCCGAGGAGTCAAACGTGGGCTGCTGGAGGGAATGGCTCGAGATCGAACCCACGTCGGAACGACTGGTGAAGTGGCTGCCCCAACTGGCACTGGAGGTCCGTGAGGGTGTCTCGCGATCCACTCAGTACAAGAGCGGGATCCTTGGCGGTGAGCTCGAACTGCTTCCTGACCCCGCAGGTTTCAGTCTGCATGGTTCCTTCCAGGTGTCGATCGAGGGGCACTGGTCGGGAAACCTGCCGGTCATCACCCTCACCGATCGTGCCGACTTCGAGCACTTCTTTCAGTGCCTTGGCAACCACGGTGAACCGATTGACATCTCCCCGCAGGCTCACGCATTGATGGTGATCGGTCTGGTCAGTCCTCGAAAGGTCCATGCCGCCAGGTCACTCTGGGACCAGGGATTGATGAAGGATGATCCGAGGGTTTCGGGTTGCGCGAACTGGTCCGATGCGATGCGTGCACTGGATTCCCGGGACAAGTGCTTCTTCCGCGACCAGGTCCTCTTGACCCACGTCGATCGTTACGCGGGACTTGATTCCGACCAGGTCGGTCACGGGCTGACTCCCGAAAGATGGCTCGAGGTCTCCCGTGTCATCCGCTTGAACCATGAGTTCACGCATCATGCCACCAGGAGACTCTTCGAAAACATGCGGTTGAATCTGCATGACGAGATCATCGCGGACTGCATCGGTTTCCTTGCCGGTCTGGGCTGTTTCGACTCGAACGTCTTTCTCATGGGGCTCGGCATCGATCCCGATGGTGGAGCCCGGCCTGACGGAAGAGTCCGAATGTATGTCCGGGGGCTCGGCGAGGACGAGGTTCGCACGGTGTGCGGACTCACGGTTTCCGCGGCTCGCAATCTCGAAGCGTGGCTCGGTGGCCGAGACAGTCCTGCGGCACCGCAACTCACCAGAGCTCTTGCCCGTCTTTCCCTCGAGGATCTCGCTGGATTCGATGCTTCGATGCGAATCGACGCCACCATGGCGGTATGATTTTCTCTCATCAGGATCGCTGTGGCGGAGTATTGCCTCGGTCATGAAAACCGCCATCGATAGTTCGCCAAGGGAGTGCCATGATGATTCAATCAGATACCGATGTTCGTCTCCAGGATCACGTGATCTCGGAAAGCCTCGGGCTTCCGGAACGTATTGAGATCTGGAAGACCAGTCCGGAACGATTCGTTGCCGACGAACAACTCGTTGCGAACCGGTTGTCGCGATGGTGTTCCGCGCTCGGGTTCGACAATCTGAGTGAGCTGTCCCCTCGTCTCGAGTCGATGGGGCTCGATGACTCGAACATGCACTTCATTCTCGGTCGGTTGACATCCGATCCCAGTCCCGAGGACGAATGTCCCGACTGGTGGTCCGTCTGTCAGGGTGTTCTTGAAGCTCCCGTGCCCGAATCGCTCGATGAAGCCGACTACATCTCGCGCGAGGGTGAGAATAAGATTCCCTTCGAGCATGCCTTGCAGCCCTGGATCGAGATCGCCACCAGGATGCTCGAAGCAGCCGATCCCCGACTCTTCCGGGGAGTTGATCCCAGCATTATTCGGGATGAGCAACGTGGCTTGGCCGAGAACCTCGCTACCTGCGCCAGGTCGCTGCTCATGTCGGACTTCGAGAAGTTGAAGATCCAGAACTACAACTCGAACGACATCTTCCTCGGAATGATCTCCAACAACGTCCCCGACGCGGTCTATCGCAGCTTCACCCGGAGTATCGTCGAGAATTCCTGGCGCGACTACATGGCGGGCTATCCAGCGATTGCCCGACTGCTGGGAACCCGTGTTCTCTTCTGGGTGAACACGCTGCACGAATTCCTCGAACGACTTGACGCCGACCATGACCTGCTCCAGTCCACCTATTCGCCCGACTCTCCGCTCGGGGCATTGGTCAAGGCTGGCCGTGGCATCTCCGACAGCCACAACGGTGGACGAGCCGTGGTCGTCTGCGTCTTCGAGAACGAATGTCGAATCGTCTACAAGCCTCGGTCGATGTCGATCGACATCGCCTGGCAGAAGACCTGTCGATGGTTGAATGATCGTGGCGGCATCGTCGATCCCATCGAGGACATCGAGGTGCTCGACCATGGCAACTACGGTTGGATGAAGTACATCGAGCACCGACCCTGTCGTGACCAGGCCGAGGTGGCACTCTACTACCGGCGCATGGGTGAGCTGCTCTGCCTCGTCCATCTCTTCCACGGAAACGACTTCCATCTCGAGAACGTCGTCGCTTCGGGCCCCAATCCGGTCGCGATCGATCTCGAGACGGTCACGGTTGCCGACGTCGAGCAGTCCAACATCAACGAAGGCATGCTGGAATCCCCTGCATACACGGTCTCCAGCCGGTCGGTGCTGCGTACCTTGCTCCTGCCCATGGCCATGGCCCGGGGTCAGGGAGTACAGAACCTTGGTGCCATCGGAATCATGGTGGACAACAAGCGGGGCGGTTCCAGCCAGAGGGTCCTCACCGGCGTGAACAGCGACTTCCTCTCCTGGAAGATGATGACCCCGGAGGATGCCAGCAAGATCCCCGACACACTCGACTCTGCCAATCGTTCTTCGGTCAAACTCGTCGACGGTGGAAAGGTGGTTCCTCAGGATCACCTCGATGATCTCTGTGACGGGTACCGGAATGCCTATGAATCGCTCATGGGCATCAAGGATGATTTCCTTGGTCCGGAGGGACCGATTGTCCAGTACGCAGGTGTGATGTCTAGATTCCTCAATCGTGCGACCATGGTCTATTACCGGCTGCTCATGGAGACGACGATGCCCAAGTACCTCGTTTCGGGCATGGATCGGTGGATTGCAATCGACCGACTGTCGATCGGGTTCAATCCCCCGGACGAACGATCAGAGGAGATCACCAGCTACTTCATCAACCAGGAACACGAAGCGCTGTTGCGCGGTGACATTCCCTACTTCTGCGCGATGGCGGATGCGCACGATGTCACGACGATCGACTTCCGTGACTGCAGCATTCTGCCGGCCTTGAAACTGAGCATCTTCAATAAGTCAGCGATCCAGTCGATTCATGCACAGTTCGAAGGCATGTCGGAAGTCGATTGCCAGAGACAGGTGGACTTCATCCATTCCTCCTATCTCACCACGATTTCCACCATGCGCGGGTTCATCCACGGATCCGACGATGAAGTGTCCTATGCGGACCCACCTGCCCGTGAACTGAAGGAGGACGAGCTGGCCGATTTCGCTCGCACGATCCTCGACGAGCTCATCGATGAGGCACTGGTCGGTGAAGACCGGCAGATGGACTGGCTCGACGTGTCGGTCGATCCGGTCCGTGATTCGTCGAAGATCGTCCCCATGGATCTGGGCCTGTACGCGGGGCGCGGGGGAATATCGCTCGGTTTCGAACTGGGCTATCGTCGATTTGGTGACCGTCGTTACCTCGATGCGGCATACGGTTCCATCCTTCTGGAATCCAAGTTCCTGGAGATCTCTCCCGATGGCATGCTGCTTTCACCCAGCGGCGTGATGAACACTCCGGGGTTTCTCCTCTCCGCCTGGCGGTTGGGCGCGTATGAAGGCTTCGGTCACCTGCGCTCCCAGGTCATCGCACTGATCGGACAATTCGGCCCTCGAGTGATCGAACGCGACCAGGACTGCGACCTGATCGGTGGCTCCGCGGGCATGATCCTCATCCTCGCGATGATCCTGGAGGATGGTGGCCCGCCTTGTGAGCCCATCATCGAAATGCTGGGAGACCACCTGCTCAGGCATGTCACCCAGCAGCACGGTGGTCCCTCCTGGAAGGTGGGTGCGTCACCCATTGCATTGTGCGGGCTTGGTCACGGTTCCGCCGGCATTGCCCTGAGCCTGATGAAGGCGTGGAAGATCACCGGCAGGGAGGATTTTCGAACGTGTGCGCTTGCGGCGATCGCCTGCGAACACCGGCTTCGCAACGAGGAGAAGATGAACTGGCCCGACTTGCGACTGGCGACCGACCTCAACGACATCGACTCGGTCACCTCCTCGAACGGGGCCTGGTGCTTCGGGTATCCCGGCATTGCGGTCGCTCGCGCGGCGGTTCTGGAGATCGAGGACGACCCCATCGCGCGTTCGGACTTCGAATTCGCGATGGAGGCGTTTCGCGTGAATCCGTTGACACGCCCCATGGGTCGACCACACCTGTGTTGTGGCAGTTTCGGGATCCTGGAGATTCACCGCACGATCGGTGTGCGGATGGGCATCCAGTCGGAGCTGGAGCTCGCCTCCGAGCAGCTGAAGACCTGCGTTCAGATTCAGAATGATCGTGGCACCTCTATCGGATGCATGGGGCAGGGGCTCTTCCAGGGACTCATGGGTCAGGCCTGGGCCACGATTGCCGTCGAAGGCAAGGTTCCAAACGTGGGCGAGATTCTGATCCTGAGCTGAGCAGAGCTGAGCATGAGCTGAGCATGAGCTCATCAAGGACCTACATGGACCTACATGGACCTACGTGGACCTACGTGGACCTACCACATGGACCTGCATGGTTCGTGGAGGCCGGTTCCGGCTTCTTTCTCATGCTCGATCGGCGGGTCTGCCAAGCTGGCATGCCCCGTCGGATGCCGTTTTCAACTCGAAGGTTTCCTGGGTTCCGTCCGACCATGCGATTCGCAGCTCTCGAATCTCTCCGTCCATGGAGCTGACCAGGGCTCTGCCCGAGGCGACCGGTGAGACGCTTCCGCGCCCCTGGCTCAGCTCTCGAGGTGCTTCAAGTCGTGCGTACAGCCCACGATGGAGTCCGATGGATTCGATCATCATCATCGCACCGGGTTGAAGTTCTCGAAGGTCTCTGGCAAGTCGCCAGGACTCGAGGACCGGCTCATCATCTCCAAATCCGGTCTCTTCGGGCCCGAGCAGGAGATCGTAGTGGGGGAGGGCACCCGCCTGTTCATGCCGGCACAGGGCGATGATCCGCCCTTTGGGGCCGGACCGCTCTGGTTCCTCGGTGGATGATTCGGGGGAGATCCCTCGTCCTGAGCTCATGTCGATATCATCGCCGATCAGCTGGCGAATGTCCCCCCCGAAGTCCCGTACCTGGAGTGATCGTCAATGCGTTCAGCTCGATCCAACATCCTGCGTTCCTTCCTCCTGTTCGGATTCCTCCCCATGGTCGTCATGGCCTGCGCAACCCCGCAGACCCCGCTGGTGGTCCTCGAACAGAAGGCCGAGCATGAATACGACTACAAGCGGTGGGAGAAGGCGTCCGAATACTATGCGGAGATCGTCGAACGCGATCCCGGCAACAAGATGGCCCAGTTCCAGTACGGAGTGAGCCTGATGAAGTCGGGTGCGTACTCCAAGGCCGAAGGTCCGCTGCTCACCGCACATGCCCTCGATCCCGGCAACGACGACATCGTCATCGCACTGGCAGAGGTCATGGACCATCTCGGCGAGCACACCAAGCTCTTCGCGATGCTGAAGGATCGTGCCGCTGACAACCGAAGCTCCGCCATCTGGATGGTGGTGGTCGATTACTCGGAAAAGCGCGACGACTATGATTCCGCCCTCGAAGCGGTTCGCAACGCCTGCGCCGTCGACAACGGCGAAGACGCACGCCCCTACTACCGTGCAGCGGTCCTGCTCGGGAAGATCGGCCAGTCGGACGAGGCGATTCGTCGTCTGCGCCAGGCCTATGCCATCGACCCGAACAACGAAGAGGTCAATGCCCTGTTGGTCGAATACGGTGAAGTGCCCGGCCCGACACTCGGTCTTGCTCCCGGGCGCTGAGCCCCCCATGAAAGGGATCTGACCGGGCGATGGCGACGACGGCATCGAATGCAAACGGTGAGGACTGGCTCGCACGCCTGGCAGCGCTGAGTGATCGTTCCAGGGTGCGCATCATGCGTGTCCTGGAGCAGGAGGAACTCGGTGTCGGGGAGCTTTCGCGGGTCATGGGCATGCCCCAGTCGACCGTGAGTCGCCACCTGAAGCCGTTGTACGAACTGAACCTGGTCAGCAAGCGCAGTGAGGGCACGGCCAGCCTGTATCGACTGAATGTCTCCAAGCCCGCCGACGTGAGCCTGTGGCAGGCCACCATCAGTCAGCTGGGTGATGCGGAGGATTTCAGGGATGACGCCTCCCGGATGCGGCAGGTGCTTCTCGAGCGACGGGCTGACAGTCGCAGTTTCTTCGGGCGGGTCGGTGGCGAGTGGCAGTCGATTCGCAGGGATCTCTTCGGGTTCGGTTTCAGCGACGATGCCCTGCTTGGCCTCCTGCCCGCGGACTGGACGGTTGCCGACCTCGGTTGCGGGACCGGCGATGCCTCGGAGCGTCTCGCCCCGGTGGTACGCAGTGTCTATGCGATCGATCGAGAACCGGCGATGATCGCTGCTGCCCGAAGACGGTTGGACGGTTTCAAGAACATCCAGTTCCTGGAAGCCGACCTCCTGGATCTCCCGCTCGATTCGAGAACAGTCGATGTCTCGGTGCTCATGCTCGTACTGCATCATCACGATGACCCTGCCGGAGTCATCGCGGAAGCCGCCCGCATCCTGGTACCCGGCGGACGAATCCTGCTGGTGGACATGGTCGCTCACGAGCGGACCGAGTTCGCGGATGAGATGGGGCATCGCCATCTCGGCTTCACCCGGGAGACGGTCGAGGCCTGGGCGTCATCCTGCGGTCTCAAGCTCCGCGGGCATCGTCGACTCCGACCCTCGACCCAGGGCCGTGGCCCTGCGCTCTTCGCCGCCATTCTCTCGGGTTGAGTCGTCGCAAGAACACCTTCACGCATGAAAAAAGCCCCGTCCGATGGACGGGGCTTTTCATCATGGTTTGATCCCATCGGTACCCGGACTTCAGCGGGCGGTCTTGGTGTTCTTCGCCTGTCGAGCCTTGTCGATCATCGCGATGGTGGCGGTCGGGTTGGCCTTGACCTTCTTGCTGCATCCACCACAGCAGGTCTTGACCAGGCGATTGGCGACCACCAGTTCGTTGGGGGAATCGCCAAGGGGTCGGCCGCTGATCACGCAGACATCGATCGGATAGTCGGCTGCCTGCTGCTTGATCACGAGCTTGTCGAGTTCCGCGTTGTACTTCGCGGGGTCCTTCTTGAACTTGCGAATGCAGCCCTTGCAGCAGAATCGATAGAGCCGGTTGCCGATGATGACGTTCTTGTCCTCCATCGCCTCGGGGCTTCGGGGATCGGCCAGTTCGTCCTCGGGCATCACGATGCAGTTCGTGACGGGATAGACCTTGAGCTGGTCCTTGACGATGATCTCGTCGAGCTTGTTCATGTTCCCGGTCTTGTCGGACATGAAGCGGCCGCTGCATCCGCCGCAGCAGAACTTGACTTCGCGTCCGTTCATGGAGCTCTCGGGCATGTCCTCGAGAATCACGACCACGGGGTTTTCACCGAGCGGGCGCTTCGAGACGGGGCAGATCGTCAGGGGGTAGGCTTCCCCGACTCTTTTCGAGTCCTGGGTTCCGCCGAGCAGGGCGATCATCATCATTCCGAGGAGAATCAGTGAGAATGTCTTCATTGCAGTTTCCTTGTGGGTGTCTTCACGGTGGATCGCTCAATCCTGCAGCGCATCCCGTTGTTGCTTGGAGTCGAGTTCGTTGAAGGCTCGAGCAGCCTTGATGTTTCGGACGGCGATGAGCCTTCCATCCACCTCAAAGACCGGGGAATCCAGTCTCAGTGGCTTGCTGGTCACCGGGCAGAGCGTGTTCTGTATGCCGCGAGCAGGCAGTACCACGACTGCGATGATCTCGTTGCGTTGGTTCGCCTTCAGCATGTGAAACGATTCGAGGGCGCTCGCATCGGCAAAGCCGATCCTGACGTCGCCGCTCTTGATGGTCGGGCATCCCAGGTTCAGGGTCTTCCCGGTGATCGGGCAGATGGTGTTCGATATTCCGCTGGCGCGAACAAGGTAGGGCCCGACCAGGTCGGCTCGAACCTCTTTCGGAATCGCCATGTACTGGTTGGTGTACTTCGCCGAGGTGAACCCGAAGGTGACACCCTCGATGACGATGACTTCAGCATCGATGGGAAGCGGTTTCTTCGTGACGATGCAGTTCTCGTTGACCACGCCATGGCGAGCCAGGACCTGACGGCCGGCGACGACGCGCTTCTCCTCGCCGGGAAGCTCATCGAAGGCCGATGCCTCCGACTCCGAGTAGAACAGGATCTCATGGCCACCAAACCGACGAGTTGCCGGCTTCTCACCGAGGATCTTGCTGCTGAAGGGGCATTCGTCGGCTCGTTTCAGATCCGAAGTGGCGACCTTGCTCGAATCGTTCTCGAGGGAGGCTTTCCCGGTCTCGGTGCCTGTGTCTGCGCGCTTGGTGGCGCTTGAACACGCAGCACCCAGAACCATGAGGCTCAAGCCTGCCAGGAAACCGACCGTCTTCACATGCATCCGTGTCATGAAAGGCATCCCCTGATGATCTCAGGCAAAGTCGCCTGATCGCTACCGAGCGTACCACTTGCAAGGGGTGCCTGTCCCCCCCCTTGGTGGGGGACTTGATTGTGGGGTTGAAGCATCCTAGAATCCGCAATCATCCATTCATCCGGATGAACGGATGAAACCGTCCGATATCCCACCGATGGGATAGGACCAGCCCCACACACCACTTCTGGAAATCGTCTCTTGACTGCTCAAACCACTTCATCGGCGACCTTCATGTCAACCAACCTGCCCCTTCAAAACGACCTTCCCTACAAGGTCATGGATCTGTCTGCTGACACGGTTCGTTTCGGCCGCAAGGAAATGGAGCTCGCCGAACACGAGATGCCCGGCTTGATGGCGCTTCGCGAGGAGTATGCGGGCAAGAAGCCACTTGAGGGTGCGCGAATCACCGGTTCACTGCACATGACCATCCAGACTGCGGTGCTGATCGAGACCCTCACCGCACTTGGTGCTGAAGTCCGATGGGCCAGCTGCAACATCTTCTCCACCCAGGATCACGCTGCCGCTGCGGTGGCGGTCGGTCCCGACGGGACCGCCGAGAACCCCAAGGGCGTTCCGGTCTTCGCGTGGAAGGGTGAGACCCTCGAGGAATACTGGTGGTGCACCTTCCAGGCACTGAACTGGCCCGACGGCCAGGGCCCCAATCTCATCCTCGACGATGGTGGCGACGCGACCATGCTCGTCCACAAGGGGCTCGAGTGCGAGACCTCCGGTTCGATCCCGTCACCCGACAGCACCGACAACGCCGAGTTCAAGGTCGTTCTCGAGATGATCGCTGCCGTGAACGAACTCGATTCCGGCTACTGGAGCAGGACCGCTCCCAACATTCGCGGCGTTTCCGAGGAGACCACCACCGGTGTCCACCGCCTGTACCAGATGGCGGACGACGGCTCGCTGCTCTTCCCCGCGATCAACGTCAACGACGCCGTGACCAAGAGCAAGTTCGACAACCTCTACGGCTGTCGGCACTCGCTCGTCGACGGAATCATGCGTGCCACTGACGTGATGCTCTCCGGCAAGGTCGCCCTGGTCTGCGGGTACGGTGACGTCGGCAAGGGCTGTGCCCAGAGCCTTCGCGGACAGGGATGCCGAGTGAAGATCACCGAGGTCGACCCGATCTGCGCCCTTCAGGCATGCATGGAAGGTTTCGAGGTCGTCACGCTCGAGGACGAGGTCGATTCGATCGATCTCTTCGTGACCACCACCGGAAACTTCAACATCATCACCGCCGCTCACATGGCGAAGATGAAGCACAACGCCATCGTCGGGAACATCGGTCACTTCGACAACGAGATCGACATGGCGGGACTCGAGTCGCTCTCCGGCATTGAAAGAATCAACATCAAGCCGCAGGTCGACGAGTGGAAGTTCCCCGATGGTCACTCGATCATCGTTCTCGCCGAAGGGCGTCTCCTCAACCTCGGTTGTGCGACCGGACACCCCTCATTCGTGATGAGTGCTTCCTTCACCAACCAGGTCCTGGCCCAGATCGAGCTCCACGACAACGCCGAGAAGTACGATCGAACCAGCGTGGTGACCCTGCCCAAGCATCTTGATGAACGCGTGGCCCGCCTGCATCTCTCCCAGCTCGGTGCGAATCTCACCGAACTGACCCAGGAGCAGGCCGACTACATCAGTGTTCCCGTCGAGGGCCCGTACAAGCCGGACCACTACCGGTATTGACCAACCCAACGGGACAACCGTGAAGTCATCGAGGGAGAGGACCATGGTCCTCTCCCTCTTTCATTGTCATCGGACATCCTCTCGCTGGAGGCAATCCATGTGCATCGCGTGTCTCTCGTTGCTCCTGCTCTTCTGCCAACCGACGCTTCCGTTCGCGGTGCAGGACGAGCAAACGTTCACGCCGACCGCCGACTATCGGATCCATGAAGTGCGCGGCTGGCGGGTGCTGGTGAATCCCGCGGTGCATGCTTCCGATCCGAAGCTTGAACGGGACGCCCTGGAACTCCTCGACAACCAGCTCTACCGGATCACCCGCGTCATTCCCGAGCCGGCGCTCGGTCGCCTGAAGGCGGTCGAGATCTGGGTCGAGTCGGAGATGCCCCGGACTGCATGCATGTGCTATCACCCTTCGAAGGATTGGTTGATACCCAACGGATACAACCCCGACAAGGAAGGGACCGTCGAGGTCGGCAACGCTCGTGCCTTTCTCGAGTGGACCCGTGGTCAGCCCTGGATGGTGCTTCATGAACTGGCACACGCCTTTCATCACCAGGAATTCGGCTTCGAACATGAAGGGATCGCCGGTGCCCACCAGGCGATGCTCGATTCGGGTGTCTATGACGAAGTGCAACACATCGGTGGCGGTTCTCGCCGTCACTATGCCCTGACCGACCCGATGGAGTATTTCGCCGAGACCACCGAAGCACTCTTCGGCACCAATGATTTTCATCCGTTCGTCCGCAGCGAACTGCTCGAGGTCGATCCTGATGGGGCCATGCTCGTTCGCGACTGCTGGACCCGGTGGAAGCCGGAACCTTCACCGGCCAATGCCGGTGGGACATCCGCTCCGGAACCCCAGCCCTGAGAGACAGCAGTGGAAAGTGAGTGCGGATGACTGGGGTACCATGGCGCGAGCCGAACCCGCTGTGCGTCTCTTTCTTCCATCATTCCTCCATGGGGAGATTCCTTCAGTGCGACACCTTCTTCCTTTCCTGGCCTTCCTGGTCCTCCTGACCCTCCTGGTCATGGCGGTCGGCTGTGACGAGGGTTCGCCGGTTCAGAAGCCGTCACCGGGTACCGGTGCGAACCTGAACCGTCCCGGCAACTCCGGCAATGCCGGACTGGGTGATCCGTTGGTGGTGGAAGGTGATCTCAGGGTCGAGCCTCGCGTGTTCAAGGTCACCGGGATCAGTCAGTGTGCGGAAGCTTCGGAACACGTCATCACCCTCCACAACGACGGCGAAGTCGATGAAACGGTCGACCGGGTCATTTCCAGTTGTGGTTGCGCGACGGTCCTGCTCGAGCCGGGCACGATTGTCCCCGCCGGGGGATCGGTCGAGCTTCCGATCGTCTTCAAGGCCTGGGGTGCGGCCCGACGGAAGACGCACGATGTCCGTTTCATCCTCGCGGGAAACCGACTCGGCCCGCTGCTGAGCATGGATGTCGAGATCACGTCACCGCTCCGGAGCATTCCCAGTGCGCTCCAGCAGTTCCTTCATGACGATGGGCGTGTTCGCATCCTTGCCACCGACGGTGAGCCCTTCTCGGTACTCGGACTGGAGCCTCCGATTCCGGCAACCATCTCGGAGGGGCCGGCTGCACAGGTTGAAATCGTCGTCGACTGGTCGGCTCTCGGTCCCTGGCTGGAGCAGAACCGTTCCGCGGTGGAAACGCACCTCACGGACGCGGAGGATGGTTCCTGGGACCGGTTGCGTCTCGAGATCCTGACCGATCGTCCCGATTGTGCACGTTTCCACCTCGAGCTCTTCAGCCCGAGTCACACCAAGCCGGTCTGGAACGCCGGTACTTCCTTGCCCTGAGCTGCCGCGTTCAGGTCCGAGACGTCCTCTGTCAACGTGCCCTGGTGGCCCGGATCAATCCCGCTCGATCAACATGCTCACGGCATTGCCGCCACCGAGACAGAGGCTGCAGATGCCGCGCTTGCCGCCGGTACGTTCCAGCTGGTGGATCAAGGTGACCAGCACGCGTGCGCCACTGGCTCCGATGGGATGGCCGAGCGCGATGCCGCCACCGGCCACGTTGAGCTTGTCCTCGGGAACGTCCAGCCCCTTGATGTCAGCCAGGACCTGGGCTGCGAACGCCTCGTTGATCTCGAAGAGGTCGATGTCCTTCACCTCGAGATCGTGGTCGGCGAGCAACTTCTCGATGCCGATCTTCGGGGCCCAGAACAGCTTCTTGGGTTCGACGCCGGCGGTGTTGTAGCCGACGATCCGGGCGCGGGGGGTCACGCCGAGTTCGGCGGCCTTCGCTGCACTGGAGACGATGACGGCGGCACCGCCATCGGAGATCTGCGAGGCGTTGCCCGCGGTCACGCTGCCATCCTTCTGGAAGGCGGCACGCAGCTTGCCGAGTGCTTCGGAGGTCGATCCGGCACGGAACCCCTCGTCGGTGTCGACGCCGGCTCGTGCGTGGCATTGCTCGGCACTCATGGGAGCGACTTCCTTCGTGAAGTGGCCCTGTGCCCAGGCCTCCTCCGCGCGGTTGTGGCTCTGGGCGCTGAATCGATCCTGCTCTTCCCGAGAGATCTCGTATTCGTCGGCGATCCACTCCGCGGCGCATCCCATCGGCCAGGATTCGAAGGCGCAGGTCAGTCCGTCGAGCGCCATGTGGTCCTCGAGGGTGCCCGGTCCGTACTTGATGCCGGTGCGCACGTTGGCGAAGTGGGGTGCGAGATCCATGTTCTCCATCCCACCGGCCACGGTGAGATCGACGTCGCCGGCCCGAATCGCTCGAGCAGCCTGCATGACCGCCTCAAGCCCCGATCCGCAGACCTTGTTGATGGTCACGGCGGTGACTTCCGGCGGGATCCCGGCTTTCAGGGCCGCCTGGCGTGCCGGGTTCTGGCCGACGCCAGCCTGGAGGACACACCCCATGAAGACCTCCTCGATCGAGCTGGGCTCGATTCCGGCGTCCTCGAGCGCATGACTGATGGCATGTGCGCCGAGTTCTGGGGAGGGGACTCGACTCAAACCGCCCAGAAAGCGGCCGATAGGGGTCCTGCGGGCGGCGAGAATGACTGGTTGTGCGTCGGTCATGGTGGCTCCGTCGGGCAATTGTCGGGGTTTCCTCTGAATCGGAGATCATAACGCACGGAGAGTGTTGGACGTGGGGGGGGTCAGGTACCGACAATGAAGGCATGGCCTCACATACCCCCGAATTGGACAAGCTGATTCCCGAGAACC
Organism: Phycisphaerales bacterium; assembly: GCA_029246705.1. Lineage (GTDB taxonomy): Bacteria > Planctomycetota > Phycisphaerae > Phycisphaerales > SM1A02 > JAKVBQ01. The sequence goes on from JAQWMQ010000011.1 coordinate 121,461, forward strand.
TGACCTCGCTCCAGACCCACGTTCTGGCCGAGGAGGCGAAGTATCCCGATGCAACGGGCGATTTCTCATGGATCATCTCGGCGATCTCGCTGGCAGGAAAGACCATCGCCAACAAGGTCCGTCGAGCGCGCCTGGAAAACGTGCTCGGCTCCCACGGCACCGAAAATGTCCAGGGCGAGGTCCAGCAGAAGCTGGATGTGATCGCCAACGAGGTTCTCCTGAGATGCCTGGGGGAACGCGCCTCGATCGCGGTCCTGGCTTCCGAGGAGAATGAGGAGCCGCTCATCCTCAGGACCGGGCAGGACGGCGGCAAGTACTGCGTCCTCTTCGACCCCCTGGACGGTTCGAGCAACCTGGACGTGGCGGTGGGGGTCGGCACCATCTTCACGGTGCTTCGAAACAATCCCGACACCCCGGATGCCGAGGAGACGGTGTGCCAGACCGGCCTCAAGCAGGTCGCAGCCGGCTACATCCTCTACGGATCGTCGACCATCCTCGTGCTGACCACCGGACACGGGGTGGACATGTTCGTCCTCGACCAGGCAATCGGTTCGTTCCTGCACGTGAAGAACGGATTGCAGATCCCACCCGGCAACAAGACCTACTCGATCAACGAGGCCTACGCCGAGCAGTTTCCCACCGGCTATCGAACCTACCTGCAGTGGGCTCATGAACAGGGCTATTCAAGCCGGTACATCGGATCGATGGTTGCCGACGTCCATCGAATCCTCATGCGCGGCGGCGTGTTCATCTACCCTTCGACCCGCAAGAACCCCGGGGGCAAGCTTCGTCTGTTGTACGAGGCCAACCCGATGGCGATGGTGATCGAACAGGCCGGCGGTCTCGCCTTCAGTGGCCCCCAGCGGACGTTGGAAGTGGTCCCCGATGAACTGCACGCACGGGTCCCGGTGCTCCTGGGAAGCCCCCAGGAGGTCGAGCACGTACGAAAGTTCTGCCAGGACTGACCGCGGACGGGTTCAGGAGAACCCGCCGACGTCCTTGATCTTGAAATCCCAGAGCTGCTTCAATGCCTCCGCATCAAGCGTGGGCAGTGCGTTCATCCTGTCGATGACCGGTCCCTGGTCCTCCAGTGCAAGTGCCCCCATGCGCTGGAACTTGGTGGCGAGGATCGACTGCAGGTCTGCGGTGGTGTTTCGAGCGTGTCCCGATGGGTACATGATGAAGTCGGACTCGAGATCCCCGGCATCGGTCATTCGAATGACCATTGAAGTGGGGATGCCGTCCGGATAGCGGCTGTCGTAGTCGTCGCCTCCGTGCTCGAAATCGATCTTGTCCATGAGCTTCCGGGTCGCTTCATCGGAGATGGCGTTCTCGGAATAGTCCTCGGGAAGCAGCATGAGCATCTTCCAGGCGGCATCGTTCTCCCCGGGCAGCTCGCCTCCTGCCTCCACGGCCTTCTGCAACATGCGTCCGACGATGTAGACCATCGAGTGGTCCGCCGATTGACGGTTGCGAGGGTCCCGCTTGGCCGGGTCCCCGATGATGCCGAAGGCCGGCTCGTAGGCAATGACCCGGATCATCTCGATCTTGTCGGGATTGCTGGCGATCTCGGGGTGCTTGATCAGCAGGTCCACCAGGCCCTGGAGCGCGCCTGCGGACTGATGTTCGTAGAGGCCGAGCTTGAAGTGCATCCCCATGACGGCGAAATCGTCGCCTTCGTTGGACAGCACCAGGTCGAAGGGACTGCTGCCATCGGTCGGCTCGAACTGACGCCAGATCGCCTCCGGATTCCGGAAGATGTCCTTGGGTCCCTGGAACCCACGCATCGCCCGCTGCATCGAGACGATCGCGGCTTCGGTCGAGATGGCTGCCGAGGCACCCTTGGAATCACTGAGTTCCTTGCCCGCCCTGATCGCACGCCAGGGGATGAAGTGGGCCACGCACATGCCGATCGCCGATTCGATCTGCTCCGCGGTCGCGCCCAGCATCGCGCCGTAGACCGCTGCACTGGCGATCGCGCCATGGACCACGTGGTCGATCTTGTAGGTCTTCAGGCTGAACACTTCCGCGAGGCGGCCCCGGATCTCGTCCAACAACACCATGCCCAGCAGTGCATCCGCGCCACTTCGTCCGGCAACCTGTGCCGCGGCGATCGGAACCGCATAGAAGTCGTTGTGACCGAACTCACCCGCGGTATGGCCCAGTTCGGGTCGGTAGCCGAAGTTGGTTCCGTTGGAGTCCCACTCGCGAACCGCCGAGCAGTTGGCAAGGATCGCCTTTTCCGGCGCAACCCTGGTGGCAGAGCCGAATGGCGGTACGCCATCCTGCTTCGGGTACTCGAGCGCTTCATCTCGAAGGGTGGTCGGGGCATTGGTGCCCAGGGCCAGGGCTGAGACCCCGCAGAGAACGCTGTCGGTGAAGAAGAGAAGGGTTCTGTCGAGCACCGCCTGCGAGGGGCGGCCACAACCCTCTCCCGAGGCGCCCATGAACTCAATCGCATACCGCCCTATGCCGAGCGCCTGATTCTCGTTTCGGGCAATGGTGGTTGTGGTACCTGGGGTGGTTGTGCTCGACATCGTTCGTTCTCCGGGCTTTGTCATGTGAATTGATCGAAGATTGTACAGGCCAGAGGACTTCCATCGAAGCGAGGAAAATGCATTGAAAAGTGGTTCGGGTAACAACATGGGAGACGAGTTCCGCTATCGTTCCCAAGATGGCCTCCCCCCAAGTCACTGCTGCGGAACGAGCCGAATCAATCGACGTCGTCGATGGAGGGGCTTTCGTGGTCGTCCAGCGGGGTGAATCCAGCCGGAGAATTCCGGCCCGCTGGCTCCGATTGCTGGCGGAAAGCCCATCAGACGTCGATGCCTCCAACGGTCATCGACGGTTCGATTCAGTCTCCCTGCCCTCCGAATTCAAGGTCCGAACCGCGATCCTGGACGAGGAAACCGGCCAGTGGGAGATCCGTTTCGAGGGTGAGACTTCCGGGGTCCTCTACGATTTCGATCGGCTGCTCGGGATGGCCAGCTCCGATGAACTCCACGGCCCGGAACGAACCGCCTTCAGTTCAGCGGATGCTCCGATGCGTGCCGTCGACTACGACATGCTCGAGGCGCCTGCCGCTTTGCGCTCCTTCCTGGACACCCTGCTGCGCCGTGGGTACGCACGGGTCCGCGAGGTTCCCAACCGCATGGAGGAGCTCGTCGGGTTCGCACGCCGACTGAGGCTCGAACAGGGCCTGATCCAGCCCGGCCCCTTCGAACAGAGTCGCGTGAGCGAGGACGACATCGCGGACCCCTCGCATGGTCCGTCTCTGCACACCGACGAGCCCTATCGTGATCCCGTTCCCGGCTTCCATGTGCAACTCTGCCTCGAGAGCAACGGGCCCGGGGGAGACACCATCGTCGCCGACGGGCTCTCGATCGCAGCCACGCTCGCCGCGGAGGAGCCCTTCGCCGCGGTCGAACTGGCCCGCTGGCCGATGCTCTTCGCCCGGACCGGACCCAGCATCGATCGTCGACGAGCGGTTCCGCTGCTGGAGACCGCAGCCGACGGATCACTGCAGCGAATCACCTTCAATGATCGTGCGGCACGTGATTTCCTCTGCCCCGACGACCGGCTTCCGATCTGTGCGGGGGCCTACGACACCCTGGCTCGGATCGCCCAGCGCGAAGGGTTCCAGAACACCTTCCGCGTGAAGTCCGGGGACCTGCTCATCATCGACAATGAACGCGTGCTGCATGGTCATCGCCCGGTGACCGGTTCCGGAGCCAATCGCTTCGCCTGCGGCTACCTCGATCGTGGTGATCTCATGAGCACCTGGCGTCGAGCTCGTGCCGGCCTGCTGGACTGATCCAGACGCCCGTCCTCCCGATCTCCGGACCTGGTGCCACCTCAATCAGCCCCGATCACCTGATCGAGCAGCCCGCAGGGCTCGACGGTAGATCTCGCCGTCCTTCGGGTTCCCACAACAGATGATGACGTGCCGGGGATGTTCATTGCCGGCAAGGAAGTTCGACATCACCTCGATGGCGATGCGGCTGGCGTCATGCCTGGGGTATCCGTACTCGCCGGTCGAGATGCAGGGAAAGGCCACGGACGCACACTTCAGTTCAGAGGCGATCTCGAGCGAGCGCTGGTAGCAGGCTCGCAGCAGTGCCTCTTCGTCGTTGCGACCGCCATTCCAGATCGGGCCGACGGTGTGGATGATGCTGCGTGCCGGCAACTCGAACCCGGGGGTGCTCGTCGCACTGCCGGGTTCACATGTCCCGACCAGGCGGCAGGCTTCGCTCAGTCGTTCACCTGCGGCGGCATGGATGGCGGCTTCGACGCCCCGCGGGGTTTCCAGTCGCCGTCCTGCTGGATTGACCACGGCATCGACCTCGAGTCGCGTGATGTCATCGATGATGACCATCATTCGATCGAGTTCAGTCATCATCCGCCTCCATCCGTCCGAATCGGGCGTTGCCCGATTCGTTTCGGTGTGCTGCGGTTCAGTCTTCCAGCAGTTCATCCAGGAGTTCGACCACGCCCTTGCCAAGCGTGGCGACCGTCTCGAGGATCGGTCGGCCCTCTGCGATATCCAGAAGCTCGCGAACCAGCTTGGCTTCGCCTGCATGGTCCGCCTTGTTGCAGACGAAGACATCCGCGATCTCGAGGATGCCCGCCTTGTCCATCTGCACTGCGTCGCCCATTCCGGGGACCACCACGACCGCGGTCTTGTCCACCTGGTTCCTGATCGCGACGTCGTTCTGGCCGGCACCCACCGTCTCGATGAGCAGGGTCTCGTACCCGGCACCACCGATCAATTCGATGATCTCGGGCAGGCTTGCGTAGTCCTCCCCGACGATGGCCAGGGATCGGTAGAAGATGCCTTCGTCGATTCGGTTGAAGTCGACCCTGAGCCGGTCGCCCAGCAACGCGCCGCTGGTGATGGGGCTCATCGGATCAAAGGCGACGACGGCGATCTTCTCGTCCCTCAGCACCGCTTCGGATGCCATTGCCGCCACCAGGGTCGACTTGCCTGCTCCCGGTGCCCCCGTGATCCCGATGACCCGCTTGGGGCGTCGGCGCGGAAGGTCGTTCTTTCGACCGGCATGGGCGAGGCTGATGGCGCGCGAGAGGTTCGCGGTGGGGTTGTCGAATGCGGGTGTCTCGTAGGGGCGTACCGCGGAACGAACACCCTCGATGATCTGGTCGAGTCCGGTTCCGGTGTGATGCACCTGGGAAACCCCGGCGTCCAGGAGGGTCTGCACGTCTTCCTGGGGGATGATGCCACCGACGCTGATGGTCATGTCCTTGCGACCGACCTGATGACATTGATCGACGAGCCGTGGCACCAGGACCAGGTGGGAGTTGCTCATGAGCGAGCAGGCAATCAGGTCCACGTCTTCGTCGCGCCCGCTGATGGCGAGGCTTCGGGGGGTCTGCCACAGGCCCGAGTAGATCACGTGAATGCCGCTGTCCCGCATCATCCTGCCGATGAGCTTGACGCCCCGGTCATGACCGTCGAGACCGATCTTGCCGAGAAGCACGCGAGGTCGGTGATCAAGATCTGCACAGCGATCGGTTTTTTCGATCGGGGTCGTCGGTTCGTTGGTTGCGCGAGGCATGGTGGCTTTGGTTTCCGGGTGTCTGGTGGTCCGGACACTGCCGTACCTGTGCTCTGGAACGCCGACTATACGGTCTGTGGGCCTGTCACGCACTCTATCGGCGGGGTGCGGTTTTCGAGGGAAATCCGGCTCTTTCCTCAGGAAGGAGCCTTCTCGACCTTCTTTTTCCCATCGTCGTCGTCTTCAAAGGCCTTTGAAGCCTTGTTGATGCCTTCCTGAATCGGATCGCCGTTCTCATCCCAGGTATCCGGATGGAAGCGGTGGGCATACTGGGCGATGATTCGAGAGACCCCATCCCAGGGGTAGTCGTCGAGCACGACCTTGCGATCGTTCTCGAGGATCAACTTCGCGTGCCAGGTGGACTTGTTGCTTGCCTGCGGGTTGATCAGGCCTCGCCAGGTGGTCATGTCGATGTCCTTGATGGAGGCATCCTGGAACGTCTCGCCCTTGGGACTCTTCAGGGTGCCATCCTCTTCGAGAATCCATCCACCGTTTCGATGCTTCCAGAGCGGCCAGATCAGGAAGGGCACACCGCTCAAGCCCCCGATGAACCACACCAGCAGGCTGATCAGTCCGTCGTACTTGCTCGGTTTCTGAGGCTTGTCGTCGGCATAGGTGGTGAGGGTCGCTTCCGCCTCTTGGTAGGCGCTGACCTCATCGGGGGTCAGCTTTCCGCCGGCGTCCTTCTGCCTTTCGGCCTTTGCAACCAGCTCGTTGTGCACATCGACCGCCTGGGTGTACTGGGAGAAGATCGCTTCTCGCTCGGGAAGGCGTATCCAGTACTGCCAGCCTCCGTAGACCGCGGAGAACAGGCAGAGCAGCAGCAGCACGATCAGCTTGTACTTCTGCCCGGCACGCATCGAGGTCTTTATCTCAGCCATCACGTCGCCCCCTGTTCATCCCGGACTTGTCCCCGATCTGGATCGGGGAACCACCTCGAAGGGTCTCGTTGTTCTTCATCATCCCAGTCCCAAGGTTCCTGCTCCAAGCGCAGTCATTGATTCTCTATGTCGTAGATAGTGATATCGGTCCAACGGGTCTTCCACTTTTCGACCAATGCGATGTGGTCCGGATTCTTCAGGTAGGCCTGGTATCCCTCGGCATCCTTGAAGGAGACATAGAGGCCGACATCATAGGAGGCATCGACGATCTCCCTCCCGGTATCGTAATGACCACCACAGGCGTAGACGGCCACTGAGGGAATCTGCCTGAGGAATTGGTCACAGTCACGTTCCAACTCGGCGATGTCGTCCTTTTCCTGCAGGGTGAAGAGGACCACGTGGTTTATCAGCCCTGGATCGAAAGGGCGAGGGTTCGTGCCGCAGCCGGAGGAAAGCCCGGCCAGCCCGGCCAGAATGAGTGCAGCAGTATGTGGTGCGCGTTTCATTCGAAACTCCCTTTCAACGAGCTCAGAGGGTACCCAAGTACCCGCTTCATGAAAACTCCCCAGAACGAGGTGGACTTCGTTCCGGGGGACGGGGAGAGGCTCCTCCAGGCAGCAGCTCCGCGCCTTGAGGCAATTCAGGCGATTGCCTGGTGCGATCGACTCGAAGGTGGGGTTCGGGAAGGCGGGGTTGCGACATCGTGCCGGGCAAGCCCGAGGAGTCGATCCTGCTCCACCGGATGGAATGCGAAGAGCCGTCGATCCACCTGCCGAGCCCGGGTCGAAGCATGCCGGCTCCCGAATCGATCGCCTTCCTGCCGGCGGACTCCGAGGAGATGGACGGGCAGGTCAGGGTGTCTTCACCTTGGCAACCGTGGAATCTCGGACCGGAAGGTCGAGTCGTTCCAGCAGGCCGGGGTGTTCAGCGAGTTTCGAGCGGATATCATCGATCGCCTTCCAGAAGCCTGGCGCATTCTGCATCGAACGATCCAGTCCGATGACGCCCTCGCGAATACGTGCCTCGGCTGCGGCGCTTTCGCCACGTTCGGCGAGGAGCAATCCGGACCGGATCAGTGCATTCATGGTCAGAGGATCGCCTGCAGGAAGGGCATCACGCATCGTGGGGAGAAGATTCGAATAGATGGCGACAGCCTCGTCGATCTCGCCCGTATTCCCAAGACAGAATGCTTCGTTGGATCGACTCATGATCGTGTTCGGATGGGTTGGGCCGAGCAGATCCGATCGCCGATCGGCCAGGGCCTTGAAACTCACGGCCCCTTTGCTGAATTCATTGTTGAACAACTCGATCGTGGCAAGGGTGCCGAGCATGTTGAGGGTGTTCTCATGATTGGGCCCCTGCGTTTACTCGGCGACTGGGGCATGTGCACATCGGAAGAGTGCCCGGCCGACTTCAATGGTGATGGGATCGTTGACGGCGCGGATCTCGGGATCCTGCTTGGTGCATGGGGCTCGTAGCGATGCGACGGTGCGGTCGGGATTGATGTTCTCCCGACCGAAGTCGTGGAGCCCGCCACACACCTGCGTACGCACTGGCGGAATGTGCTTGAGCAATCCGGGGTCAATCCGGGGTCAATCCGGGCTGGTTGGTTCGCACATTCTCATGAGAGAAGGAGCATGGCTGCGAGGGGAAGCAGCCGTAGAGGCGATCGGTTCAGCGGCAAGCCTCCATCGATTGCGCGAGAGGTTGGCGAACCGAGGCGTGCATGAAGGAGAAAAAGAATCCCCCCGGAACGAGGTGGGCTACGCTCCGAGGGGAAGGGGAGATGCTAGGAAAGCTCGTCCAGGCAGCTTTCCTGCACTTCAGGGTTGTTCATGACTGCCTGCAGCGAGGTCCCCCAAATGGTGGGTTTCGGGGGGATCGGAATCAGCTGATTCCGTGCTCATCCGACCTTGGCAAGGAGGTCCATCCACTCGCCGACCAACACATGCCTCAGGTGGTTGTCATTCACAATGCCCTGAATCATTGGTGTCCGTTCCGGATGAACGGACACCTGATGACCAGTGGATTCTTGCGGTATGTGTTCTCCTGGTTGACAGATACCTGGTGGAGACGTCTTCACGCCTCGATCAGCTGCATCCCATCGAATTGCCGCAGTTGTTGCACTTGTAGCACGTCCCGTTGCGAACCGTGATCGAACCGCAGACATCGCACGCCGGGGCATCCCCCATGAGGCTGACGTTCAGCTGGTCCAACACCGAACCCGGACTCTTCTGGGAATCCGTGGCGTTTCCATCTGGGGACGATGATTCGGGATCGACCTTTCGGTCCGAGATCATCGCGCCAGAAGAAGTGGTGCTCTTCATGGGACCGTCGGTCTTCTCCAGGTCGCTGTTGAGAGGCCTGGCTGGAGCTTGGCTGGATGCTTCCTGCTTCCATGATTTCTTGTCCTCCGTGACATGACCATTTCGGTCGGACGGGATGGAAGCAGCGGGGCTGCCTCCACGATTGGGGGTGTTCTCTTCCCGGTAGCCAGCGATGAACTGGATGCCCAGCCATCGGAAGATGTAGTCCACGAGACTCTTGGCGAACGGGATGTCGTTGTTGGTGGTGATGCCCATCGGTTCGAAGCGCTGGTGTGCGAACTTGGTGACCAGGCTCTGGACGGGGACGCCGTACTGGAGTGCCACCGAGATGGCGGTGCCCAGGGAGTCCATGAGTCCGCCGATGGTGGAGCCTTCCTTGGCCATCGTGATGAACAGTTCCCCGGGCTTCCCGTTCTCGTAGAGACCGACGATCAGGTAGCCCTCGTGTCCGGCGACGTTGAACTTGTGGGTCAGGGACTCACGGGTGTCGGGAAGTCGCTTTCGATACGGTTCCTTGGTGATCTTCTCGACGATGGTCTCGATGTAGGTCGGCTCGGGAGCTTCGGACTTCACGCTCGTGGTTGTGGTCTTTTCCTCTTCGGTGGTGTCCTCGCTGCTGCTGCTGCTGCTGCTGGTGCTCAGCGGCTGGCTGAGCTTGCAGCCATCGCGGTACAGGGCGTTGGCCTTCAGGCCGAGTCGCCAACTGAGGAGGTAGGACTCGCCGATATCCTCGACCTCGGCTTCGTTGGGCAGGTTGATGGTCTTGCTGATCGCGCCGGAGATGAACGGCTGGGCTGCGGCCATCATCCTGATGTGACCCTGGGGAGCGATGAACCGCTTGCCCATGGTCCCGCACCGGTTGGCACAGTCGAAGACGGCGAGATCCTCGTCCTTGAGGTGCGGGGCACCCTCGATGGTCTGCGTTCCGCACACCAGTCGGTTCAGGATGTTCACTTGTGCGGTGGTCAGTCCAAGGGTCTTCAGGCCGTTGAAGGAAGAGTCGTTTCGAGCCTGTTCGACGTCGATGCCCATGCCCTCGAGGACGTGTTCGGGAATCGACCAGGCGTTGAATGCGAAGGGGAGTTCGAACACCGTCGGCAGGAGGTTCTCAAGGGCGACCAGGTCCTCCCCCGTGTAGCCGGCTCCGGTGGCGAGGAATTCACGAAGGGTGCCTTCCTTTCCGCCCATGGTGCCGTCCGCGGAGGGCATCGGGACATCGAGGTCGAGACTGCCCATCACCCAGGTGATGATCTCGTCGACCTGCGTCGTCTCGTAGCCGAGTGCGAAGAGCGCCGGTCGAAGCGACTGGTTGGCGATCTTGAAGTAGCCGCCGCCGGCAAGCTTCTTGAACTTGGTCAGTGCGAAGTCGGGCTCGACGCCGGTGGTGTCGCAGTCCATCAACAGTCCGATGGTCCCGGTGGGGGCGATCACCGTCACTTGTGCGTTCCGGTAGCCGAACTTCTCGCCGAAGCGAAGGGCGTCGTCCCAGGCGAGCATGCAGCGGTCGAGCAGCTCCTGGGCGTTGGCCATCTTGACCCGTCCGTCACGGAAGAGGCCGTGGTCGACGGATACGGGTGGGATTCGCAGGTCTTCCCAGTCTCCGGTCTCCCGGTCGACGCCGTGGGCGGCACGGCGGTGATTCCGGATGACTCGAAGCATGTGGCTGCGGTTGTCGCGGAAGCCGTCGAAGGGGCCGTGCTCCGCGGCAAGCAGGGCACTGGCGGCATAGGAACGCCCGGTCATGATCGCGCTGATCGCTCCGCAGACCGCACGACCCTCGTCGGTGTCGTAGGGGATGCCGGCCTGCATGAGCATGGCGCCGAGGTTGGCGTAGCCCAGCCCGAGGGTTCGGTAGCGCCAGGAGAGTTCGGCGATCTCGCGGGAGGGGAACGCCGCCATCATCACGGAGATCTCGAGGACGATCGTCCAGATCCCGACCGCATGCTCGAAGCCTTCGATGTCGAAGGAGCGCGTGGTGCTGTCGTAGAACTTCATCAGGTTGATCGATGCGAGGTTGCACGCCGTGTTGTCGAGGAACATGTATTCCGAACACGGGTTGCTGGCGTTGATGCGTCCGCCCTCGGGGCAGGTGTGCCAGGCGTTGATCGTCGAGTCGTACTGGATGCCGGGGTCGGCGCATCGCCATGCGGCGAAGGCGATCTGGCCCCAGAGCTTTCGTGCGGAGAGGGTCTTCGCGGGTTCGCCGTCGGTGCGCTGCCTGAGGACCCATTCCTCGTCGTTCTCGACCGCGTCGAAGAACTCGTCGGAAAGTCGCACCGAGTTGTTGGAGTTCTGCCCGCTGACGGTGAAGTAGGCTTCGCCGTTGAAGTCGTAGTCGAGTTCCAGGCCGAGGCTCTCGGCGACCTCTCTCTGGTCCTCGCCGAGATGCTTCATGCCCTCGACGAGTGCCGCGACCTTGATCTCCTCGCGAACCTTCCAGTTGATGAAGGATTCGACATCCGGGTGGTCCACGTCGAGACAGACCATCTTGGCTGCCCGGCGGGTGGTGCCACCTGACTTGATCGCACCAGCGGCGCGGTCGCCGATCTTGAGGAAGCTCATCAGTCCGGAGCTGCGTCCGCCACCGGAGAGGGGTTCGTTCTCGCCTCGGATCGAGGAGAAGTTGGTTCCGGTGCCCGAGCCGTACTTGAAGAGGCGGGCTTCACGGACCCAGAGATTCATGATGCCGCCCTCGCCGACCAGGTCGTCGCTCACGCTCTGGATGAAGCAGGCATGCGGCTGGGGGTGGGAATAGGCATCGGGTGCAAGGGAGAGTTCGCCGGATTCGTGATCGGCGATCCAGTGTCCCTGGGCCGGTCCCTCGATGCCGTAGGCCCAGGAGAGCCCGGTGTTGAACCACTGGGGGCTGTTGGGGGCCGCCATCTGGTTGACCAGCATGTAGGTGAGTTCGTCATAGAAGGCCTGGGCGTCCTCGCTGGTGGAGAAGTAGCCGTTCTTGAAGCCCCAGTCGCGCCAACAGCCGGCGAGACGGTCCACGACCTGGCGAACGGAACATTCCGGTCCCGTCTTGATCTCGCCTTTCTCGTCGCGAATGAACTGGCCTTCCAGGTCATAGGCGCCGTCGGCCTTGCGGGCTCGTTGCGGAATGCCTGCCTTGCGGAAGTACTTGCTCACCACGATGTCCGTGGCCAGCTGACTCCAGTCAGCGGGGATTTCGGCATCGTTCATCTCGAAGACGAGCGAGCCATCGGCGTTGGTGATGCGAGAGCTTCGGCTCGACCATTCGGTCGAATCAAAGACGTTCTCGCCAGACCTCGTGAAGCGACGGGAGATCTTCATGGAATCCGTATCCTTGGAAACTGCTTGTTCAAAGCGGTGCGACGTCTGAATCCGTGGTCCCGAGCATCTGGAGAAAGGCTCGGGACACGAAATCGGAGGGACAGATGAAAGTCAGTGTTTCGGGTCCGATCGGGCAACATGTGAAGGTGCGCCGCGGGGGGAGTTCCGCCGGACACGATTTCCTCGCTTGATACTCGCCTGGCTCTTGTTTCCTGGTGATCCATCACCGAAGCAACAATGTGAAGCCAGGCGTTCATCAATTCGAGGTTCGTCCATGCCGGTTTCCATCCGTGTCGGCGCGGGCTTCTCAACCCGCGGTAGCACCCACAAGCTCAGTTCCGCGTCGGAGCGGCGGACAATGAGCTGCTCGATCGGCATCCTTGCCACCAAATGGGACGGGCATCCGGCCCGAACCACCATCCCGTCGGCTTGAACGAGCCAGTCGTCTGCTGGTCACGATGATCTGGCACGTTCGACACCCTCGTATCCTCTGGAGGGGTCAGTTCCTTGACCAGGTCAATCGTGACGACGAACGGCTCATCGCCCCGGCGGGCTTGAAGCGGTGTGCTGCACCCTCCTGAGAGGTGTGAAGCCGAGGCATGAATCGGCGAAGAGCCGATTCAGCCGGGTCCATTCGGAAGTCGCCGTAACGGCTTCCGAATGAGAGCGTGATCGGGCTGTTTGACGATGGTTTCGTGACGAAGCCGACCGCCATGCCCCACGCCCCCCGGCGGAACTGGTCGCCAGGCGACCGTCCAGATTGCCGATTGAACGAGGCCGCTTCGGTCCTCGCCCAGCCGGGCTCAAACGACCGGTCCTCGTGGTCCGGTCGATTCGGGCAGTTCGCAGCGTGCCTGACGGCATCCCCACGCGTGCCCACTTCCAGGGGCGGAACGAAACAGGTGTTTCGTGCTGCTCCGTGCCCTGGGAGAAGTGCTCCAGATGCCCGTACAAGCTCAGGCATGGGGAGCGAAGGTCAATGTACCGCTATATCTTGTGTCTGCAACGGCTCTCGACCCAGAATCTTGTGTCTTTTCACATGAAAAATGATGTTCGAAGACGACTGGGAAGGTACCTCGAAAGAGCCTTTGGGGGCAACTGAAGGATGTCTGTGTGGGGAAGTTGTCACCACTGTCCTGTTATCCTCCCGCCCCAATGCTTGAGGATCCGACCAAACTGCTTGAAGACCTGACCCCGGAACAAGGTGCGGCGGTCTCGCATCTGGATGGCCCGGCCCTGGTGCTGGCCGGTCCGGGCAGCGGCAAGACCCGGGTGATCACGCGGCGAATCGCCTGGCTGGTCGGCAACGGTATTCCTGCATGGCAGATACTCGCCCTGACCTTCACCAACAAGGCTGCAGGCGAGATGCGTGAACGTGTCGATGAACTCGTTCCCGAAACGGTTGCCGGTCGCAGGGGCCTGTTTGTCTCGACGTTTCATGCGTTCTGTGCAAGGCAGATTCGCATGCATGCCGAACGACTCGGTCTTGATGCAGGTTTCTCAATCTACAGCACCGCCGATCAGCGATCGGCGATGAAGGAGTCGATCGCGAGTTCGGGTCTCGAGTCGGGAAACTGGACACCGGCATCGATGCTGTCCGCAGTGAGCGATGCGAAGAACAAGCTGCAGACCGTCGAGGCCTACGATGCCGAGGCCAGCGACTTCTACACCCGTACCGTCGCTCGTGCCTATGCCGGCTACCAGAAGATCCTCGCACGCAACAATGCGGTCGACTTCGACGATCTCCTGCTCAAGACGGCCGCACTGCTCCGTGATCACGACGATGTTCGCTCCGAACTGCAGGAGCGGTTTCGCTACGTCCTGATCGACGAGTACCAGGACACGAATCATGCGCAGTTCGTGATCGCGGACTCGATCGCAAGTGCCCACGGAAACCTCTTCGTGGTGGGCGATCCCGACCAGTCGATCTACGGCTGGCGCGGTGCCGACGTCGGGAACATCCTTGATTTCGAGTCCCAGTACCCCGGCACCTCGATCATCGCCCTCGGTCGCAACTTCCGTTCCACCGGTCACATCGTCGGTGCGGCGGCCGGACTCATCTCGAACAACCGTCGTCGCAAGCACAAGGAACTCCATACCGATCTCGGTGACGGGGAACAGGTGTCCCTGCTGCACTGCCGCGACGAACGTCACGAGGCTGAACAACTCGCCGAGCAGTTGCGTACCGCCTCCGATGAAGGTCGGGACTACCGCGACATGGCGGTCCTCTACCGCGTGAACGCGCTCAGCCGCGTGCTCGAGGATTCCCTGAGAAGCGCGGGGATCCCCTATGTCATCGCACGCGGTACCGCATTCTTCGAACGCAAGGAGATCAAGGACGTCCTGGCCTACCTCCGTTCCCTCGCCAACCTCTCCGACGAGGTCGCACTCGGCCGGATCATGAACGTCCCGGCCCGAGGGGTCGGCAAGAAGACGATCGAACGACTCGGACGCTTCGCCATGCAGAACGGTCTTCCACTCTTCGAGGCCGTCACGCGTGTCGCCGAGGTGGATGGGCTCGGTGCCCGGGCGGTTCGTTCGGTCGGCACCTTCGCCAACTCCATGCTGCGCTGGCGTTCGGCCCTCGAGAACGGTCATGACGGGCAACTGCCCGGTTTCGTGGCCCAGGTCATCACCGAGAGTGGTCTCGAGGCGATGAACATCGGCGGCGAGGGTGACGAGGAACAGGAACGCATCGCCAACCTGAACGAACTGGTCAACGCAGCCGCTGAATTCCAGCCGGCTCCTGAACAGCTCGTCACGGAAGGGGGGGGCGACCCGGATTCGCCCGAGCTCGACGATGTCGAGGTGCCGATCACCCTGCTCGATGCGCTTCGCGGCTTCCTTGAATCCGTGGCGCTGGTCAGCGACCAGGATGTCGTCGATGAATCACGTGGCGCGGTGACGCTGATGACCCTGCATGCCGCCAAGGGGCTGGAGTACGAGGTGGTCGCGATGGTGGGGCTCGAGGAAGGTCTCCTGCCTCATGCCCGCTCCCAGGAGGGCGAGCTCGAGCTCGAGGAGGAGCGCCGCCTCTGCTACGTCGGGATGACCAGGGCCAGGCGACGTCTGCTGATGATGACTGCAGCCAGTCGAGCGGTGCGTGGTGTCCGATCGATGACCGTCCCCAGCAGTTTCCTCTCCGAGATACCCACCGAACACCTGCTGGAGTCCGGTTCCGATCCGTTCGGGGATGCCAATGACGGGTACACCATCGAGTACGACCCGGACGTGGTCGACGAACCGGGTGAGTTGGGACTGGCGTCTCGATTTCCCGCCGGAACCGTGGTTCGACATCCCCAATTCGGCATGGGAACGGTGCGTTCGATATCGCCACGGGGATCGGTGAGTGCCGCCCGGGTCGACTTTCATGCCATCGGCACCAAGACCCTCATCCTGGAATACGCACGGCTGGAACGCGTGGTCGACTGAGATCGCCTCAGGCGGCCTGGTCCCCGGTGAGTCGGTTTTTCTTCGAATCCGTCTGTATCCGCTGTTCGGCACGGTTCGCGGCACTCTTGAAGAGCGCTCCCAGTGACGGATAGGTGAAACAGGTCTCCCTGAAGTCGTTGATCGTCCAGTCGCTTGCCATGGCCATCATGGGCAGGTGCACCAGCTCGGTCGCATCCTCGCCGACGATGGTCGCGTGCAGGAGCAAGCGCGTGTTCCGGTCGAAAACCAGTTTCACGATGCCCTTGTCGTCTCCCAGCATCCGTCCACGGGCGTTCCTGCGGTATTCGGCGCGACCGATCACGAGGTCGCGGCCCTGTTCGAGGAGTTCGGCTTCGGTCAGCCCGATCGATGCCACGGGTGGAATGGTGTAGATGCCCATGGGAAGCAGGCTGGAGATGGTCGTTCGGTTCGGCAGCTCGAACATGTCGTCGACGGCGATGCCGGCCTGTTGCATGCTGGTCGAGGCGAGCCCGGGAAAACCGATCACGTCTCCCGCGGCCCAGATCCCCGGGCAGCTGGTCCGAAAGGATGAGTCGACGTTGATCAGTCCACGGTCGGTGGGGTTCATCGAAACCGACTCGAGCCCGAGTCGGTCGGTGTTGCCTTTCCGACCGAGGGTCCAGAGCACGACGTCGGCGGGCATGCGGGTGCCGTCGCCCAGTTCCACTTCCGCACCTGATTCCATCGGGTGGACGGCACGTGCTTCCGTGTTGAAGCGGAAATCGATCCCCGATCGAGTCATCTCCTCGATCAGCACGTTGCGGCATTCCTCGTCGAGAAAGCGCATCAGCGTGCCGCGGGGTTCGATCACGGTGGTGCGTACGCCCATCTCGGCGAAGATCGAGGCGTATTCGGAACCGATCACGCCACCACCGATCACCACCAGCGATCGAGGCATGCGTTCGAGCTCGAGGATGCTCGTTGAATCGACGATCGCGGGATGGGAGAAGTCCACGTGGTCGGGGTGATTCGGTCGACTGCCCACTGCAAGGAGCACGCGCTCGGACTCCAGGGCGATGGTGCCACCGTTCCCGTCGCAGACCAGCACGCGACCGGGGCCGTCAAGCCGAGCCTCGCCTCGGATCACCCTGACTCCGGCCTGATCAAGGTCTGATTCGATCCGATCATGTTCCTCGATCTGGACCAGGGTGGTCCTGGCCAGGAAACGATCGAAGGAGATCGAACGGTCGATCCCGGTTTCGATTCCGGGAATCGGCCGTCGCTTGAAGGACGAGCAGATCAGTGCGGTCTCCCGCAGGACCTTCGAGGCGACCGTTCCGGTGTTGACCATGGCGCCACCAGGCTGACCGTCCCGTTCCACCAGGGCGACCGCGTAGCCAAGACTTGCGGCCTTGACCGCAGCCCGTTCTCCAGCGGGACCGCTCCCGATGCAGATCAGGTCGAATCGTGAGATCTCGTTCATGAGATCACGGATCGACCGCTTCAATCCTCGTCTTGAGCAGCCTCGGACAGGCGGTCGATTCCCGTTTCATCTTGTGGGTTATCGGTGCGCTCCAGTCGTTCCGGCAGGCTGACGTAGAGGTACCTTGCGATCACCACCGCCACCAGTGCCACCACGATGGCCAGGCTGCGAACACCCGAGAAACCCAGGAACAGAAAGGCTCCAAGGATCAGCGCGCCTCCGAGCAGGTACGCGATCGCCTCGATCCTGCGGTTCCTGGACTCCCTCAACGGCACAGACCCGTCTGCCACATGATGAACGACCAGGTGTCGACCAGGTCCCGGATCCTGAGTTCCAGCGGCTTGCCCGCACCGTGACCGGAGTCACGATCGACCCAGAGCAGGATCGGTTTCTCGCCCGGGTCGTTCCCGGCCAGGGCCTGGAGGCGGGCCGCCATCTTGCGAGCATGGAGTGGATGCACGCGGTTGTCGTTCTCGCCGGCCTTGATCAGCATGGCCGGGTAGTCGGTGCCTTCGTCGATGTTGTGATAGGGCGAATACCTGCGAAGCCATTCGAACTGTTTCGAGTCCTCGCTCGATCCGTATTCCGGGACCCAGAACTTCGCCATCAGGAACTGGTGGTAGCGGAGCATGTCCAGCAGGGGGACGCTGGAAATCGCACAGGCGAAGAGATCCGGCCGCTGGGTCGCGGCCACCCCGGTCAGCAGCCCGCCGTTGGAACCGCCCATCACGGCCAGCTGCGAGGATGTGGTCCACTTGGACTCGATCAGGTCCTCCGCCACCGCGTAGAGGTCGTCGAAGACGTTCTGCTTGCTTTCGAGCATGCCGGCACGATGCCACGCCTCGCCGTACTCGCCGCCTCCTCGCAGGTTGGCCACGGCCAGCACGCCGCCCGCTTCGAACCACGGGAAGTAGGACGCGATGAACCGCGGTTCCATCGAGATGTTGAATCCGCCGTAGCCGTAGATCAGGCAGGGATTGTCACCGTCGGGTTCGACGTCCTTGCGGTGCACGAGGAAGTACGGAACCCGGGTGCCGTCGGGAGAGGTGGCGAAGACCTGCTTGACCACCACCGACGAGGGGTCGACCGGCACGTCCGGTCGTTCCCACAACGTTCGCTCTCCGTTTCGAAGGTCGACCCGGTAGATCGTGCGGGGTTCGTTGTAGCTGGAGTAGGTCATGAACGCTTCGGTGCGGTCGTCTTCGGTGGAGAGGCTCGCACTGCCCAGGCCCGGGGTCTCGAGTTTTCCGAGCGAGCGTCCTTCCATGTCGAAGCGCTCGAACTTCGTCACCACGTCCTCGATGTAGCGGGCGACCAGCATGCCGCGAGCGTGGCTGACGCCTCGCAGCACGTCCTTCTGTTCGGGCACGACGACCCGCCAGTTCTCCTGGTCGGGCGCGTTGAGGTCGACCGTCCAGATCATCCCATTGGGTGCATCGAAGGTCGAGGTCATCCACATCCTGTCGCCAAGCAGCGCGATCGGTCGGAAGCGACCATCGAGCCCCACGGCGACGGGGATCTTGTTCATGGTGCCGTCACGTTCCCAGCGATCGAAGTCGACCACCCAGAGGTCGTTCCGAGACCAGCCGTCCGACAGCCCGCACATCATCCAGCGGCCGTTCTCGGAGAGGCTTGCGAAGGGGATCCGGCTTGGTTCCTCCTGGCGCAGCAGGGTGGGGTCATGACGTTGGTTGCGGCCGATCTCGTGCCACTTGATCACCCTGGAATAGGCATCCGACGGGTCCGCAAGCCGCGAGTACAGGAAGGCTCTGCCATCCGGCGCCCAGCCCGCGAGCGAGACCTTGCCGGGAATCTCATCGGCTAGCCAGTCTCCGTCCCGGGTCCGCATCACGTGCAGCTTGGACATCTCGTCCCCGGCACGGCTCAGGCCGAAGGCGACGAGGGAGCCGTCGTGGTTCGGGACGTACCAGTCGAGTGAGATCAGCCCGTCCGCATCGAGCTTGTTCGGGTCCAGGAGTGCTCGCGGCGTGCCGTCGATTCCCTCGCATGCGTAGAGCACGCTCTGGTTCTCCTCGCCGCTTCGCTTGCGGTAGAAGTAGAGGTTTCCGCGCATCGATGGAGCGGAGACGCTTCCGACGGTCATCAGCCGGGCCAGCTTGTCCGAGAGTTCCTTCCGGCAGGGAAGCTGATCGAGCATCGCCCGGGTGTGATCGTTCTGCTCGGTGGTCCAGGCCTCGACTTGCGGCGAGTCCGCCTCGAGGTCCTCGAGCCAGCGGTAGTCGTCGGTCAGTTCCACGCCGTGCAGGGTCTCGGTGACCGGTTCGGTCGGGGTGACCGGGTAGGGCGGATCGATGAACAGGCTCAGGGCGAGGGTGGTCAGGATCATGAATCGAAACTCCTGGGAGATGGTGCGCAAGCGTGGGGGGGGATCCTAGATGATGGTTCGGATCCGAATGGTCTCGGGGATCTTCGAGATCTCCTCCTGGACGCGGTCGATCTCGATCGGATCGACATCGAGGATCACGTAGCTGAGATCACCCGACGACTGCAGGAATTCCGCGGTGATGTTCACGTTCAATCCCGCCAGCACGGTGTGCATGCGCCCCAGGACACCGGGAACGTTCCGGTGGAAGTGGAGGATGCGGTGCTGGCCGTCCCGGCGTGATGGGAGATCTACGTTCGGCAGGTTCACCGCGGTGCCGGTCGCGCCTTCCCTGATGAACCGCCGGATCTTCTCCCCGACCTCACCGCCGATGGCGGCCTGGGCCTCGAGGGTGTTGCCCCCGATGTGCGGGGTCAGGATGACGTTGTCCCGTCCCGCCAGTGGCGTGCTGAACTCCGAATCACCGCTCTTGGGTTCCTCGGGGAAGACGTCCACCGCCGCCCCGGCAAGGTGCTCGTCGTCGAGTGCCTTCGCGAGTGCGTCGATGTCGACGATATCGCCCCGTGCGTTGTTGATCAGGAACGAACCACGCTTCATGCCGGCCAGTTCCTGACTGCCGATCATGCCCCGGGTCCCGGCGGTCGCCGGGACGTGCAGCGATACCACGTCCGATTCCGAGAGCAGTTCTTCAAGGCTCGCGGAAGAGTGGGCATTGCCGATCGGGAGTTTCGCGATGATGTCGTGGTAGATCACCCGCATGCCGAGTGCTTCGGCAAGAACCGAGAGCTGGGTGCCGATGTGCCCGTAGCCGATGATGCCCAGGGTGCGCCCCCGAACCTCGTGTGAGCCACTGGCGGACTTTCGCCACCGACCGGAGTGCATGTCCGCGTTGCGCTGGGGGATCCGGCGAAGCAGCATCACGAGTTCCGCGAGGGTCAGCTCCGCCACGCTCCGGGTGTTGGAGAAGGGGGCATTGAAGACCGCGACGCCTCGTTCAGCGGCGGCCTCCAGGTCGACCTGGTTGGTTCCGATGCAGAAGCATCCGATCGTGGTGAGCGCGGGTGCGGACTC
Organism: Phycisphaerales bacterium; assembly: GCA_029246705.1. GTDB lineage: Bacteria > Planctomycetota > Phycisphaerae > Phycisphaerales > SM1A02 > JAKVBQ01. The sequence continues at coordinate 141,833 of JAQWMQ010000011.1, forward strand.
GATCAGTGCGCGGTCGATCCGCGTACGGCTCCTGATGCAGAGTACCGCCGCATCCGCCGCGATCTCTCGAAGTCTGTTCGGGTCGAGTGAACCGGGGATCCTGGTGACCTCGAGCCCGGTCTGTTCGAGGAGTCCCTCGGCAGCTTCGTGGATACCTTCCAGCAGGACGATCTTTCCATTGAGGGCGGGCATGATGTGTTGCTCAGGTTCCGACGATGTCGGGGAGATTGAAGAGGTCGGCCGTCAGGTTCAACGGACCGTTCTCGGTGATCAGGATGTCCGATTCGTAGTGCACGCTCAGTGAGCCATCATCGGTGTAGATGGGCCATGTCTTGCGGTGCGAGGAGATGTCGGAGGTGCTCACGCTCAGCATCGGTTCGACCGCGACCAGGAGACCCGGCTTGAAGGTGGTGAAGGCATCGGGCCACTCACCGGGATGTTTCGGCATCACGTTCGAGATGAACGGCGGGCCGTGCAGTTTCCTGCCGTAGCCGTGACCGCCCAGCCCACGAATGAGCTTGAAGCCCCGATCCTTCTCGACGTAGTCGTGAACGGTCCTCGCCCAGTCCAGCAGCGGTCTTCCGGGTTGCATCGCCTCGATGCCCAGCCGGAGCGAGTTCTTGCCGGCATCCATGAGGTCCAGCCCGAGCTGCTCGGCCCCTCCGATCGCGTAGGTCCAGGCCGCGTCGCCGATCCAGCCGTCCAGCAGCGATCCGATGTCGATCGAGAGGATGTCGCCTTCGGTGGTCGGCACCGTCGACATGTCATGCGTTCCGTGAACGACGCATTCGTTCAGCGAGAGGCAGGCGTGCGAGGGAAAGGCCGGGTGGGGGCGGGAGCGGTAGCCGATGAAGGCGCTCCTGGCCCCGAGGTCATCGAGGCAGGCAGCCACGAAGTCATCGATTTCGGCGAGCGTCTGGCCCGGCTTCAACCATTCAACGAGCCGTTCATGCGTTCGAACCACGCATTCCGCTGCCCGGGTGGCGCCCTGGATGTCTTCTGGTGTGGCAACAAGCATGCCGGCCATGGTATCGAGCTCGCTGTCTTGACACCTGAATTCAACCCGCTCCTCGAGGGGGCAGTTCGAATTTTCCGGCTTCAGGTGGAGGATGGACAAGCTCGTCAGGCCGCCGTCCCTTCTGCTCAGCCTCCCAGAGGAGTCATGTCGTGCGGCCGGCCGCCGATGAGCACCTGGCGAGGCCCCGGCATCGCGAATTCCCAGGCCAGCGATCGTTCGTCATCGGTATCGAGGATGACCAGGTCCGCTCGCTTGCCCACCTCGATCGAGCCGATCTCATCCTGCAGTCCAAGGACGCATGCGGCGTTCCAGGTGGCCGCGGTGATCGCCTCGGCCGGGGTGAGTCGACAGTGGTTCACCGCGAGATGGATCGCAAACGGAAGTGACGGCGTCGGGGCGGAACCGGGATTGAAGTTGGTCGCAACGGCGATCGCCGCACCAAGATCCACCAGTGCACGTCCCGATGCATAGCCTTCACCGAGGTGGTATCCACTGACGGGAAGCAGGACGCCGATCGTCTCCGAGTGGGCCAGCGCCTGGAGATCCGCGACGGTCGAGGCCTCCAGGTGGTCGACGCTCAACGCACCCGCCTCGATGGCGAGCCGGGTTGCCCCGAGGCTGTTGAACTGATCGGTGTGCACGCGCAACGGGCATCCGAGGGACTGGGCCTCCTCGAAGAGTCGACGACAGGCATCGAGTGACCAGGCTCCTTCCTCGCAGTACGCATCGCAGGCGATGCCCGGATGAGCCGCGACCACGGCTGGCAGCGTCTCGTTGATCGTCTGTTCGATGAAGTGCTCGTTCTCGGGGTCGATCGCGTGTGCACCGAGGAACGTCGGGATCAACGTGGGTTCGATCAGACCGTCCGCGGCGACGATCGCCTCCAGCATCTTCAGTTCGTCATCCGTGGTCAGTCCGTAGCCGGTCTTCACCTCGACCGTGGTGGTGCCCAGTCGTGCCATGCGTTCGACCTGGTGGAGCAGGTTCGCCGTCAGGGTCTCCACCGTGGCCTCCCTGACCGCCCGGACGGTGGACATGATCCCGCCGCCCCCGGCAAGAATCTGGAGGTAGGAGGCGCCTCGAAGCTTCTCGTCGAATTCGTCGAATCTCGAACCCGCCCAGCAGGCGTGGGTATGGCAGTCGACCATCCCCGGCATGAGCACCCGTCCCTCGACATCCATCCTGGTGGTCGTGGTTCCCTCGGCGTCGGGGGGGGCGCCTCTTCCGACGGCTTCGATTCGGTCCTGCTGAACCAATACCCAGCCCTTCTCGATGACGCCAAGGTCCTGCAGGGCGTCTCCTCGCCTTGGAAGGCGGTTTTCGCCTCCACTCGCAAGGGTCAGGAGGCGAGCATTTTCAAGAAGCAGTCTGTTCATGGGATTGGCACCTGTTTTTCAAAGCGTACACCTTGTCACAGGGCCTTGCGCCGGTTTGGGATACACTGGCCGACTCAAACCACGGCGGGAGCCCCACGTGAGCACTGCATCACAAGATCAAGTCGACAACCCCATCCTGTCAGCCGAACTGCAAGGTTCCGTGGTTCTGCTCAAGCCCAAGGGGCCGAACGTCGGGCAGCGTGAGGCACCGATCATCGACAACGACGTCAAGCCGCTGCTGGCCAAGGCCGGTGATGGCCTCAAGGGGCTCATCCTGGACCTCCATGACGTGACCTTCATGTCATCGATGGGCCTGGGAACCTGCATCGCCCTTCGCAACATCGCCAACGGGGTCGGCGCCAAGACCGCGATCGTCGGGTTGCGTCCCGAGCTCGAGTCGCTCTTCAAGATGATGCGCATCCACAAGATGTACGACATCCAGAAGAGCGATGCCGCACTCGACAAGTGGCGTTCCAAGCTCTAGCAGCGGCCTGCAGCTCGAGTCATCAGGGCATGGGTGCGTCGTCGATCGGATCGATCGGATCATCGCCGGTGGCAACCCCACCCGTATACACCACCAGATCGGCCCGCCCCACATCCTCGGGACGAAGCCTGCGTGCGTTCTCGTTGATCGTCGAGACGTAGAGGACCCTTGCCAGGGCATTGTGCTTCTGGATCTGCTCGACGGTTCCGCCGGCGAAATCACCGTGGAAGCGTCCGATCAGCAGCACCACCTTGTCGGCATGTCGCAGGGCTCGAAGGGTCGAGTCGGCCATGGTGCTGTCCCAGACCTGCTGTGCCCTGAGCACCTCGTCGACCGCCTCGCGTGTCGGTTCCTTGCCGTTGTCTCGCATCAGCTCCTCGATGCGTGTGCGATAGGGCCCCTGGTCGATGGACTTCGGCACCACGTAGAGGTTCTCCTGGTACTCAGGCTGGTCGGCAATGCCGTCCCATCCCTCGGTGCGGGCCATGCGTACGAACTTCCGTGGTGCATTCGCGGCAACCACCGACGCATCCTCTTCGCCGGCGGCGTCGATGATCGGCAGGTAGAACTCGGCAAATCGCAGACTTGAATCGTCACCGGGAGCGACCGCCTCCAGGAACGCCACCTCGGTCAGCTTGCCGCTGAGGTAGTCGTCCACCTCTGCCTGCTGATCACGTTCGAGCATCTCCATTGCGACCGCGGTTTTCGGCCAGCTCGCCAGGACCTGGGAAACCACCGCAAGTTGGAAACGGTGGGCGACCGAATCATCATGTTCCTCGCCCAGGACCACCACGTCGGCGCGGGCGATGGCGTCGATCAACGAGGCCCAGGTGAGGATCATGCCGTTGCTGCCGTCGAACATGGGCAGCCCCGTGGGTGCCCAGGGGTGCTCGGGGACGATCGCGGTCTGCTCGCTTTCGGTGACCATGCCGCTGCTCCCGGGGCCGTGGCAGCCGACTTGCAGCAGTGCGATCAACGTCATCGACAGGAGGCATGGACCTGGATTCTCGTGCAGTCTCTTCATGAGTCGCTCCGCCATCACCTTCCTCTATCCCGGGGTGGCGGTCAATCGCCGAAGTCCCGACCCGCTCCGGTCGCTCCGATTCAGGTGCCTGCTCCTGTGGACGATCCGATTGTGAGGACCTCTTCACGGGGGGTCGCTACAATTCGTCGTCATGGCGAACACCAAGTCGAAGAACAAGTCCAAGAGCAAGCGCAGGGAAAAGAAGAAGGCTTCGAAGGGCTGGATGACCGCCGAGACCGCGGATCGTCACGACCTCTACGAGAAGTCCGTTCAGAACACGGAATCGGAGATCGATTTCGTCGATGACACCTGGATGAAACTGCGTGGTCGTCATGCGAACCTGCTGCGCGAGGATTTCTGCGGTACCGCACAGACCAGCGTCGAATGGGTCCTGCGACGAGAGGACAACCGTGCGATCGGTGTCGACCTCGACGAGGAAGTCGTCGACTGGGGGCGTCGCCGGACCGAGGGCCGACTCGACGAGGAGCAGGCCGCCCGGTTCGACGTGCTGATCGAGGATGTGCGCAAGGTCGATCTCGACCCGGTCGACACCATTCTCGCGATGAACTTCAGCTACTACCTGTTCAAGACCAGGGAAGGCCTGCGCGAATACTTCGCAAGGGTTCGCGAAGGTCTTCTCGACGGCGGTCTGTTCTTTCTCGATTCCTACGGGGGCAGTGAGTCCTTCGAGGAGATGGAGGAGGAGCGGGACCTGGACGGCTTCACCTACGTGTGGGACCAGCATCACTACAACCCGATCAGTGGTGATGTGATCAATAAAATCCACTTCCGCTTCCCCGATGGCACGGAGATGTCGGACGCCTTCACCTACGAGTGGCGACTCTGGACGCTTCCTGAGTTGCAGGAGCTGCTTCTCGAAGCAGGTTTCTCCAACGTCACCGTCTACTGGGAAGGCACCGAGGACGACAGCGAAGAGGGTGACGGGGAATTCCTGCCGACCACCACCGGCGAAGCCTGTGCTGGATGGATTGCGTACATAGTTGCAGAGAAATGAGCCTCGAGGCCCTTGGTGGCCTATGATTTCAGTCCATCGATGCTTCAGACAGCCCCCCAACACATACAGATCGCCAAGGTGCTTCACCACGAGCTTGAGAAGGTCGAGAAGATCTTCTGCGACCAGCTCGCGAGTGATCTTCCGTCCGTCAACGACCTCTGCCGTCACGTGGAACGCTATCGCGGGAAGATGCTGCGTCCGTCCATGTTGCTCCTGACCGGACTCGCGGTCTCCGGTGAACCCTGCGACGGTTCGGCGCTTCAGCCTCGGCACCTGCAGATCTCCGCGGTCGTCGAGATGATCCACATGGCCACCCTGGTCCATGACGACATCCTCGACGAGGCCCATGTCAGAAGGCGCGGGGCCACGATCAACACCCTCCGCGGCAATGAGACCGCGGTGATGCTCGGTGACTACCTGATCTCGAATGCCTTTCACCTCTGTTCGAAGGTGGGGGATCCCAAGATCAACGAGATGCTGGGGCAGGTGACCAACACCCTCTGCGAGGGTGAGTTGGTCCAGTTGTCCCATCGTGACGACCTCTCACTCGACGAAGCGACCTATCTCGAGATCGTTCGGCGCAAGACCGCCGCCCTGGTGGGCACCTGCTGCCGCATGGGGGCTCGTTTCTCGGGTGCCAGTCCCGGCGTCGAGAACGCACTGGAGCAGTTCGGTATCTCGCTGGGAATCGCCTTCCAGATCCAGGACGACCTGCTCGACCTCGCGGGTGATCCCGACGTCGTCGGCAAGTCACTGGGCCGTGATCTCGCGACCGGGAAGATGACCCTGCCGGTGATCCTGCATCTCGCGGACGAGGTCGGGATGGAACGCGGCGAGACGCTTCGACTCATCGAGGCTCGGGACGGCCTGGGCCTTCGCAGTCGCCTGGTCGAGGGTGGAGCGGTCGGACGTGCCCGGCAACGCGCGGTTGATCTGGTGGTTTCTGCCAAGACCCAGCTCGAACACCTTCCGGGGTCGAGTTCCAGGGACCTCCTGGCGACCCTTGCCGATGCGGTCGTCGATCGCGACGCCTGATCGGTTTTCACCAGACATCATGTATCGACGATCTCGGCACGACCCGGGCCATCAGTGCACCGGACCGCTGCAGTCGTGAACACGTGTTCAGCTTGAGTTCAGAGGGTTCCAGCGGGTTTTCGCTGTTCTTACTTCGATTCCTTGATCAACCACTCGACCCATCGAGCCGGGGGGGGACTGTCGGCCTGGTCCTGCCCGGCCTTGTTCATGAGCTTGTTGTTCGCCTTGACGATCGAGTCGAGAACGCCCTGGTTCAGGTTGGTGGGACTGCCTTGCCACCGAACCACCCAGTCGCCGCTCAGGACCGCCACGTGTGGGATACCGCGGATCTCGAAGAACTTCTTCAGTCGTGCAGATCGGTCGACTGCGAGGCCGTACTTGAAGTCGCTTGACTTCAGTCCGCGCTTGCGCATCTCGAGCTCGAAGTTGTTCTCGTCGGAGATCCCGAGGCAGATCACCTCGTCACCGTAGTACTCCTGCATGTCGTTCATGTGCGGAATCGCCTTCACGCAGGGACCGCACCAGGTCGCCCAGAAGTCGAGCACCACGACCTTGCCGGAGGCGTCGCCGACCGGCTCGCGCCACATGTCCTCGATGTAGAACGCGGGGGCCTCCTGACCACGTTTGTCGGCACTGTACGGAAGCGGGGTGCTGAACGTCGGGAAGTCGACCTTCTCGTCGATGACGACGGGTTTCGCGTCCCGGCTGCGCGGTGGCTTGGAGGAGTCGTGGGTTTCGTCAAGGAGTTTGCGAGCGGCATCCTCGACGCTTCGCGCAGAGACGCTCGCGTACCGAACGTTGCCCTGGCGGTCGATCAGGTAGGTCACCGGTCGCCGGAACGCTCCGACGGAATCGCACCATGCTCCCTTCTCGTCGATGAGGACCGGCACTTCGAGTTTCATCGCGGGAAGCAGCTTGTCGATCCGGTCGAGATCTTCCGGGGTGTGGACCGCGATGGCGACGAAGTCGTCCTCCTCGGCAAGCGGCGCGATCGAGCGCCCCAGCTTGCTGGCGGCACTCCGTCCTGCTCCGCGGGTGGTGAAGGTCTGTACGAGGACGACCTTTCCACGAAGGCTCTCGAGGGTCGGCCCCTTCGCGTCGAGCCATCGGGTCGAATCAGGGAATTCCGGTGCTTCCCAGCCCATCGACAGTCTCACGGCTTCGCCGTCTTCACGGGGAAGGCGGTCGAGCCATTTCGACTCCTCGCGGGTGAGTGGCTGGTCCTGGGCCATCACGCATGTCGAGCCCAGCGAAAACATCAGGATGCTCGCAGCGATGATTGTGAGGTCGAGTCGAGGTCTCATGGTGGGATGCTCCAGTTTGGGGAACCGTAACTAGTCTACGCTCCGAACGGGAGGGAACAAAGAAACCCGTTCAGTCGACCTTGGAAAGCCGTGAACCTGGTTCATATGGGGTGTTGTCGATCAGGCGTATCGGCCCCAGTGAGGCTGCGATCAACGCTCGCATCGGCTTGCCGGTCGAGACGGTCGTTTCCAGATTTCCTGCATCGCGAACCTCGGCGTACTGGACCTTGAGCTGATGTGCCTCGAGGATCTCGTGCATCACGGCTCGAGCCGACTCCGCGTCATCCGCATCGGTGGTGGCAGCCAGTGCTCGTGACAGGCCGAGCGCACGGTCCCGGTCACCGGGGTCGATACCGATGTTCCGGGAGCTCAGTGCCAGTCCGTCCGATTCTCGAACAGTGGGGCAGCCCACGATCTCCAACGATCCAAAACGATCGGGGTCGCCGGCAACAAGTTCGCTGATGACCCTGAACTGCTGGTAGTCCTTCTCGCCGAAGAGAGCGCGAGTCGGCCGCACCAGGTCGAACAGTCGTCCAACCACCAGGCAGACACCTCCGAAGAAGTGCGGTCTGCAGGCATCCTCGAGCCCGGGTCGGGTCGCGACATCGGGCAGCACGAGCTCGGCGGCTTCCCGGCGTGCCTGCTCCAGGCCGTGTGGATAGATCAGCCGAACCCCGGGTACGAAGAGGATGTCGGCTCCGGCTTCCCGTGCCAGCCTCGTGTCGACCTCGAGCGTTTGGGGATAGGTCGACAGATCCTCACCCGCCGAGAACTGGGTGGGATTCAGAAAAATCGAGACCACCACGGGTCGGTCAGAACCGGCTGCCTGGCGAATCAGGGAAAGGTGTCCTTCGTGCAAGGCCCCCATCGTGGGGACAAACACGGGTTTTTCCTCGCAGGCTCGAATGAAGATGTTTTCGTCGTGAATAACTTGCACGGCGAGGAAGATAACCGGGAGCGCCGGAATAACCAATGCCGAATGAAAACGGATGCCGTTCTCTGGATCGATGCGCTGGAGTGTGGGCGCTTTGGTTGGTAGAATGAGTGGTCGGCAATTCCGATCTGCCGATTCCGCCCCTTTCTGGCGCCCAGTACGGCGCACATGGAGCTCTCCCGGATGAGTATCGATCGTCCCATCTACATGGACAACGCCTCGACGACACGAACCGACCCTCGGGTCGTCGAAGCCATGTTGCCCTACTTCACTGAAATCTACGGCAACTCCGCGAGCCGAAACCACTCCTTCGGTTGGGATGCCGAGGAAGCAGTGACCATCGCTCGAGGCCAGGCCGCCGCACTGATCGGCGCCGGCCCCAAGGAGATCATCTGGACATCCGGAGCGACCGAGAGCAACAACCTCGCCATCAAGGGTGCCGCGCGCATGCATGCGAAGGCTCCCGCGGGAAGCACGGGTCGAGGCCACATCATCACCGCCACGCATGAGCACAAGGCCGTGCTCGATCCCTGCAAGCGACTCGAGCGGGAGGGCTTCGATGTCACCTATCTCGAGCCTCCATCCGATGGCATCATCACGCGCAAGATGGTCGAGGGTGCGATGCGTGAGGACACCATCCTGGTGACCGTCATGTGGGCGAACAACGAGATCGGAACGATCAACGAGGTTCCCGAGATCGGTGCGCTCTGCCACGAGCGTGGTGCCCTGATGCACACCGACGCCACGCAGTGGGTCGGCAAGATGCCGACCAACGTCGAATCCGACAACATCGATCTCATGAGTTTCTCGAGCCACAAGCTCTACGGCCCCAACGGTGTCGGTGCCCTCTACGTGCGTCGCCGACGTCCGCGCGTTCGCATCGAGGCGATGCTCGACGGTGGTGGTCACGAGCGCGGCATGCGTTCCGGAACCCTCAACGTCTCCGGCATCGTCGGTTTCGGCAAGGCCTGCGAACTCTGCTCGGAGGAAATGGCCGAAGACGCCGAGAGACTCTTCAAGCTGCGCACCCGCATGGAGAACGAACTCTCCGCCGCCCTCGACGTGGTGGCCGTGAACGGTCACCCCGACCGTCGGTTGCCTCACCTGACCAACATCTCCTTCGGTTTCGTCGAGGGTGAATCCCTGATGATGGGCATCGGTAACATCGCCTGCTCCTCGGGAAGTGCCTGTACCAGTGCGAGTCTCGAACCGAGCTACGTCCTGAAGGCTCTGGGCGTCGGCGACGAGCTGGCCCATTCCTCGCTCAGGCTCAGTCTCGGTCGCTGGACGACCGAGGAGGAGGTCGACACCGCGACCAGGGGGATCATCAAGGCGGTCAAGCATCTCCGCTCGATGAGCCCGCTCTACGATCTCCACAACGAAGGCATCGACATCAGTACGATCAACTGGCAGAGCCACTGAGGGCTCTACCTGAGACCGCCGGCCCCAAGAGGGCATTTAAAAGGAACAGTTTCATGGCATACAGCAAGAAGGTCGTCGACCACTACGAGAACCCACGCAACGTCGGTTCGTTCGGATCCTCGACCGAAGTGGGCGAACGAAGCGACATCGGAGTCGGCATCGTCGGGGCGCCCGAGTGTGGTGACGTGATGCAGCTTCAGATCAAGGTCGGTGACGACGGCGTCATCGAGGATGCCAAGTTCAAGTGCTTCGGGTGTGGTTCCGCCATCGCCTCGAGTTCACTCGCCACCGAGTGGATCAAGGGACGAACCGTCGACGATGCACTCAACGTCAAGAACACGGAGATCGTCGAGGAGCTCAGTCTTCCTCCGGTCAAGATCCACTGTTCCGTCCTTGCGGAGGATTCGATCCGCAGCGCAATCGCCGACTACAAGAAGAAGAACGGCGTCGAAACCGAGACCAAGGCCCACAGCCACTGACCAGGGAGTCCTGACCGATGTCCGTAACCGTCACCGATACTGCAGCACGTGAAATCAACACGATCATTCGCCAGCAGGAACTTGATCCCACGAACGTCTGCCTTCGGGTGGGTGTGAAGGGTGGAGGCTGCAGCGGCTTCTCCTACCTTCTGGACCTGACCGAGGTCCAGAAGGAGTCCGACGAAAGCTGGGCGGTGCCCTTCACGATCAAGGAGGACGGCCAGGAGAGCAGCGGTGAGATCACCGTGGTCTGCGATCCCAAGTCCTACCTCTACCTCAATGGCACCACCATCGACTTCAAGGATGAACTGATGGGGCGGGGGTTCGTCTTCAACAACCCCAACGCGACGAGCTCGTGTGGATGTGGCTCCAGCTTCTCCGCCTGAGATCGCCTGTCATCCCAAGAAGATCACTTCCAGCAAGGGCATTCGTGCCCTTGCTGTCGTTCCTTGGGGCAGTTTCGGCGAGTTCTGGTGATCTTTGCTTGGTTCTGGACGATGTCCCGATAACTTATGGTCATGAAGAACATCCCCCAGCATCATGCCAGGGGCCGGATGACGATCGCAGTCGCGACCTTGTTTCTCTTCGTCGCCCACGCGCAGGCCCAGTGCCTCTTCGAACATCTCTTCCTTGAAGACGCCAGCGATACCGCACTCTTCGGTTCCTCGATTGCAATGGATTCGGAACGGCTCGTGGTCGGAGCGATGCTGGATACCGGGGCGGCGTGGGGAAGCGGGCGGCTTCACGTTCACCGCCGGAATGGTTCGAGCTGGCAGCGTTCGCAGATTCTCGAGGCACCCGACGGCGACCTCACCGACATGCTCGGTTCAGCGGTCGATATCGATGGGCCGACGATCATCGCCGGCGCCTGGTGGGACGAAGAAAACGGGGAGCGCTCCGGTTCCGCCTACCTCTTCGAGGACGACGGCTCGGGAAACTTCGTCTTCGCCGGCAAGCTCACCGCTTCCGACGGACTGCCGGAAGCGACCTTCGGCCGGACCGTGGCGGTCGATGGGAACCTGGCAGTGGTGGGTGCGCCGCTTCACTCGAGTGATGCGTCCGCCGCCGGTGCGGCCTATCTCTTTGAACGTGACGAGAGCGGCTGGTCCCAGGTGGCAAAGATCACGCCGAAGTCGCTGTCTGCCGGCGATCGCTTCGGCATCTCCGTCGACCTCGAGGCTTCGACGCTGGTGATCGGTTCTTCCTGGGCTGATGAGGAGCGTGGCAGGGTTCATGTCTTCGAGATCGGTGCCGGTGGTTCCGTGGCGCAGGTCGCGATGATCCAGCCCCCGGCGATCGATCCGGGTGATCAGTTCGGTTTCGATCTCGCCCTCGACCAGGACACGCTGCTGGTGGGTGCTTATCTCGATGATGAAGAGGCGACCGATGGGGGGTCACTCTGGTTCTATGAACGCACCGCGATGGGTTGGTCGCTTGCCCAGGGGCCGGTCCTTGCCGGGCTTGGCGAAGCGAACGCCCAACTCGGGGTTTCGGTCGCCCTCCAGGACTTTCATGCTCTGGCCGGAGCCCGATACGCTTCCGCCAATGGAAGTCCCGCCAATTCCGGTCTTGCCGTGATCTTCAACGACTTTGGTTCCTGGCAGCATACCGGTGTGATCGGTTCGAACACGCCCCAGACCGATTCGGAGTTCGGATGGGACGTCGCACTGGATGCGGAGCAGGCGCTCTACGGTGCCGTGTCGGCACTCTACGAAGACGTCTTGATCGAGGACGACGGTTCCGCCTACATCATCGATTTCAACGACGAGTTCTGCGGCGGGAACACCATCGGTGACATCAACAGCGATGGTCGCGTCGATGGCGCCGATCTGACGATCCTGCTCGGGGAGTGGGGCGTGTGTTCCCAGTTCTATTGTGCGGGTGATCTCAACGGGGACGGCCTCATCGATGGAATCGACCTGACGCTGCTGCTGGGGTCCTGGTCCTGATCCCGATTCAGCGCAGAGCTTCGAGTGCCCGTTGGGTGTCTTCGATCAGCGGTCGCGGCGAGAGTTCTCCGCCCACGGCCGCCTTCATCCAGGCCGCAGGCGTGAGCCGACCTATCGAGCAGATCCGCTTCGTTTCCGTGGCGATGTCCCGCGTCCTGACGTGCGCGCGCACCTGATGACTGATCATCTGTCCGATCGCATAGTCCGGCAGGTAGAGCGGATGTGCGACCATGTGCTGGTAGGCGCCGAGGATGCGGTAGGGGTCCGGTCCGAAGTCGTTCTCGAAGAACTCCAGCCAGACCTCGTCGCTGATTCGCAGGACCGTGTCCCTGAGGGCGGCGGCATCTGCATCGGGGTTCTGGTAGAGCCAGCGCCAGGTGCGAAGTTCCATCAGGGACGGACCCGCTATCTGACAGGCCATCAGCATCGTGCTTGCGGTCGTTTCGTGGAAGGACCGCTCCGCCTCCGCCGCGTCCTCGATGCCCAGGACCCGCTTGGCGAGTGACTGGTAGAGGAACGCAAAGGCCTCGGTGCAGGCGGTGTTCGGAACGCCCTCGAGGATCGTCCTGGGTGCGAAGTAGCAGGAGCAGAGCTGTTCGAGGTTGTGCCCGAGTTCATGCATCGCGGTGTCGAAGCCGTCCCAGCCGAGCTGGTCCTTCAGGCGGCTGGTTCGGAGCCAGGCGTCGTACTGACGCAGCATCGGACGCATGGCGTGTCCGGCTCCCTTGCCGATCTCGACCCTGACATGGTTGCCGAGGAAGTCCGCCAACTCGTCCTCGAAGCCCAGGTCACGAAGAACCTCGGGAAGTTTCGCCTCGAATGCCTTCTCGTCCTCGAACCGGGACTTCACTGCGGCATCCAGTTCACCGCTTTCCCTCGTGTCGAAGAGGTCCTCGAAGTAGATGTCGTGTGATTCGAGATCCCTGCCCAGCCTTGCCCGCATTCGTTCGGCGAGATCGCCGCGCACGTCCGCGGAGAGCAGCTCGACCAGGACCCGTTCCACATCGGCCTCGGGAATCTCGCGTTGAAGTTCGCATTTACGTGTGATCGCGGTGGGGTGTTCCGGTGAGTGGGCATCGATCTCCCGGGCCACCTCGACCTGCATCATCCAGTGTTCGTATCGTTCGAGGCCGACCAGTTCGCCCGGATCCGACCCGCCGATGGTGTTGGCAGCCGGGTCCCAGTCCTCGGTGCTGCTTGAATCCATGATCGCCCGGGGCAGCGTTCCGTCGATATGCCGCCCCAGGATCCAGGCCATGGCCCGCTGCTTGTCCAGTCCCGCGGGATCGTTGTACCCCGCCTTCAGTTCCTCGCGAATCAACCAGTGTGCAACGAGCTTGCGATCGGTCTCGAACCAGCGTTTGCCCTTCGCATCGACCATGGTTCCGACGGGGACATGGAAATTGGACACCCAGTGCGACGCCTTGAATCCAAGGTCACGTGCCTTGTCCGAGACCTCCTTCGGGATCCTGGCACCGAAGAATCTCGTGATTCTGGCCATGGCCCATTCGTCGGTCGACCAGTTCTCGCCATCCTCGAGCATCGTCTCGAGGGTCGGACGTTCGAGGTTCAAAAGCGCGAGGTGTGCCAGTTTCTGGGTGTACAGCTGCTCCGACAGGTCCGGAGCAGGGTCGAAAGTCGCAAGGAGCTCGTCGACGTTCTCGAGTTCGTCGCCTCGCAGGTCGGCCCAGCGTCGGAGGTTTCGCCTCATTTCATAGAGGTGTCCTCGAACCTGGACGATCGCGGTCTCCAGTCGATCGACGAGTCGTTCAAGGTCGCTCTCGTCCGCTATGAAGTGGTCACGGCAGAAGTCCTCGAACGCGGACTGGTCCCCGTCTGCTGGCGTCCAGAATGAACCGCAGCGAGTCACGCCCGCTTCTATTCTCGAACGGTGCTCTTCCCCCATGCGGTCGATCAGGATTTTGCAGGCGAGATCGGTCATCGGCTGGTTATGTGTCTTTGTCTTCATCGTCGAATCATAGTTCCTCGAAGACGATCTGCCTCATCAACAACATTATCAGCCATCAACAACATTATCAGCCATCAAATTCGAAAGAGACTTTCTTCCATACTTTCCCGATTCGTTTGATATCTTTCAGTGATGGACTTGCGCTTGTTATTCCTGCTCGCATTGCTTTCTTCTTGTTCGACCGGGAACATCGACCGATTTGATCAGGTCGAGATCGGCATGAGCCATGATGAAGTCATGGAGATCATCGGTACGCCATCATCGACCTACACCCGAAAGGTCGATGAAAGCGGTCGAGTGATCCGACTCGAGCGCTGGCAGTACGGCGACGTGCTGAGCACGCTCGCGACCAGTGCGGTTTATTCCGAGCATGCGCCGGACAGGGTCTGGTCGGTGAGCTTCGACGAACAAGGGCACGTCGTGCAACGGCATGAGCCCGACTGGTCTTACCAGCCCGATCCCAGTGTTGTCCCTTCCAGCATTCCCTCCAGGTCCCGATAGGCTTCGGTCACGCATGAGCATTCCTGATTCCATTTCAACCGTTGCTGGATTGGGTCGACACCTGATCGATTCAAATCCCATCGAATCACTCGTGGTTGGTGATCACCAGCAGACCCCCGAGCAGTTGATGAGGGTCGCTCGCAACGTGGCCGGGCTCCACTCGGACCCCAAGGTCCCCGTCGCCATACTCTTCCAGCTCGATGCCGACGGATGGCTCCTGCTCCTGGCCGCGATAGCTTCCGGTCGACCGATCATCCCGCTGGACGGAACGGTCGATCGCAGGCTGCTGCTCACTCGCCTCGAATCGGTCGACGCCTGTGGCCTGCTCGTGTCGCCCGGCCTTGAGCACGTTGCCGAGAAACTCGGTCTCGAAACACTCGCCCACGATTCGCCCGACACCGGTTCGACATTGATCGAGGTCCGTTCCGAAGACCCCGCGGTGATCTGCTTCACCAGCGGATCGACCGGGAAGCCGAAGGTCTACGCTCGAACCCAGGGTGGACTCTTCATCCTCGGAAGACGCCGAACCGAGGCACGCAATCTGGACGAGGGCTATCGGCAGATGTGCTGCATGTCGCCGATGTTCGTCGGCTTCGTCAACAACGTCGCTCAGATGCTCTACGGTTCGGCCTGCTGTGTTCCGATGCCCTTCAGCGGCGTGACGCCGGAAGTGCTGCTCGAAACCATCCGAGAACACCGTGTGAACTTCGTTCCCCTGGTGCCCACGATCCTTCGACGCCTCGTCCACCTGACCGGGACGACCGAGTTCCCCGAATGCCTCCGAATCATCAACCTCTCCGGGGAACTGATGACCCGCTCTGATTTCCGGGGCTGGTTGAACGACCTGCCTGAGACCACGGCTCTCCACGTCAGCTACGGTTCCACCGAGAGTGGCACCCTCACCATCCTTCCGGTCAAGAAGGACATGGTCATGGGCGATGGGCCCGTCGCACTGGGAGCCCCGCTTGCCGGCGTGGAGCTCGAGGTGGTCGACGATGACCTCAAGCCCTGCCCGCCGGGCGTGCAGGGGTGGGTTCACGCACGCAGCCCGCACGAGGTGATCGCCGTCGGCTCCAACACCGATCCACTTCCTCATGTGGAGATTCACGGCAAGGGTGGCGACTGGTTCCCCATGGGCGACCAGGGGTACTTCAACGAGGCTGGTTCGCTGGTGGTCGTCGGTCGTTCAGATGGTGAAGTCAAGGTCGATGGTCACCGCTTCGATCCGGCTGCCTGCGAAAGCGGCGCCAGGTCGCTCGATTGCGTTCGTGATGCGGTCACGGTGCTGGGCCAGGAGGGTGACCGCGTCATCCCGTTCCTCTTCGTGGTTGCCGAGCCCGCCGTTCATTCGGAGATCCGGGCGCACCTGCAGGCCTCGTCCTCGGTGGGGGATCGCGTTCGAATCGAGATCCGTGCGGAACTGCCCCAGATGACCACCGGCAAGGTGGATCGAAAGGCGCTGGCAAGGGAGGCGGCGGAGTGCATCGTGCAACCGATCACCTCCACCTTCGTCACGGCTCGCAACCCGACTGAAAGCGTCATCCAGGACGTCTGGATCAACCACCTGAAGATCACGAATCCGCCCCTTGACCGGACCTTCCAGGAGCTGGGCGGCAATTCGCTGGCCTTCTTGAAGGTGATGTTGGAACTACGCGACCGCTATGGCGTCGCACTTCCACAGGATCGCCTGCAGGAACTGAACACCATCGAGCTCCAGGCGAAGGCTGCAACCATCGCCGCCGAATCCGATCACATGAGCACGCCCCTGATCGAGTTCGCGCAGGGGGAAGATGCCAATTCCGCGATACTCATTCTCCCCGGTCTCGGCGGACACGTCTGGGCATTCAAGCCCCTTGCGGAGTCGTTGGAGACGAATGCCTCGATCGCGGGTCTCGACTGGTCGAAGACCAGGAACTTCGAAGAGCTGACCCGCCAAGTGCGTGCATGGGTGGGTGATCGGTCGCTGGTCATCGTCGGTTTCAGTGGCGGATGCAGCGTGGCCGGTGAGCTGACCTCTCGACTGGAGGCGCAGGGCTGCGGACCCCGCCGCCTGATCATTCTCGACGGGGTTCCCCGTACAGCGCTGCGGCGGAGGCTCAAGGGTTTGCTCATCAGCCTCGACCGGCGTTCGAAAACCTCGCCGGACCCACTCCGCGCGTACCTGGAGACATCCAGGAAGCGCGGTCGGGCGTTCCAGCGCAACGTGCGATTCAACGGGCTTGGTACTCCGGTACGGTTGCTGCTGTCACGGACCACCAGCCAGAAGTACCTCGACCGGTGGCTGGCCGTGGGCAAGACCGAGCTGTTCCGTGCCGATGCCGATCACCTCGAGCTGGTGCGGTACCCGATCCCTCCAGAGGTCTCCAGGTTGATCGCCGAGTCCTGATCCTTGCCTGATCCTTGCCTGATCATCGATGGACCGATCAAAGAGCCATGAAAAACACCGGCGCCCTGGGGGCGCCGGTGTGGTCTGTCTTGAAATGATGTCCCGACTCAGGCTTCGGCAGCCATCTTTTCGGCCTTCTTGCGTGCATCGTCGAGCGTGCCGACGTACATGAAGGCGGTTTCGGGAAGGTCGTCGCCTTCGCCGTTGCAGAGTCGTTCGAAGGAGTCGATCGTCTCTTCCAGCGGCGTGGTGATTCCCGGGATGCCGGTGAAGATCTCGCCCACGTAGAACGGCTGGGAGAGGAATCGTTCCATCTTTCGGGCGCGACCCACCGCGATCTTGTCCTCTTCGGAGAGTTCATCGACACCGAGGATGGCGATGATGTCCTGGAGGTCCTTGTAGCGCTGCAGGATCGACTGCACCCGACGGGCGACTGCGTAGTGACGTTCACCGATGACCTGGGGGTCGAGGATTCGCGAGGTCGAGGCCAGGGGGTCCACCGCGGGGTAGATACCCTTCTCGGCGATGCCGCGTTCCAGCACCACGAATGCGTCGAGGTGGGCGAAGGTGGTTGCGGGGGCAGGGTCGGTGAGGTCATCCGCGGGGACGTAGATCGCCTGCACCGAGGTGATCGCGCCCTTGCGGGTCGAGGTGATGCGTTCCTGCATCGTGCCCATCTCGGTGGCGAGGTTGGGCTGGTAGCCCACTGCACTCGGCATTCGTCCGAGCAGTGCTGACACTTCGGAACCAGCCTGGGTGAATCGGAAGACGTTGTCGATGAAGATCAGCGTTTCCTTGCCGGAGCTGTCGCGGAAGTCCTCTGCCATCGTGAGGCCACTGAGCCCGACGCGCAAACGAGCACCGGGCGGTTCGTTCATCTGTCCGAAGACCATCGCCACCTTGTCGAGCACGTGGGCGGTGTTGCCTTCACTGTCGGTGTATTCGGCCTCCTGCATTTCGCGCCAGAGGTCGTTGCCCTCGCGGGTTCGTTCGCCCACTCCGCAGAAGACGGAGTAGCCGCCGAAGTTTCGGGCGACACGTGCGATCATCTCCTGGATGATCACCGTCTTGCCCACACCTGCGCCGCCGAAGAGACCGATCTTGCCGCCGCGGACGAACGGGCAGAGCAGGTCGACGACCTTGATGCCGGTCTGCAGGATCTCGGTCTTCGGGTTCAGGTCGACGTATTCGGGCGGATCACGGTGAATCGGCGAACGCTTGGTCGTGTTGACCGGGCCGCGTTCGTCGACCGGTTCACCAAGCAGGTTGAACACGCGACCAAGCACGGCTTCACCCACGGGGACGGTGACGCTCGAGCCGGTGTCGGTGCAGGCATCGCCGCGCCGGACACCGTCGGTCGATGCCAGTGCGACGCATCGCACGACTCCGCCTCCGAGGTGCTTGGCGACTTCGCCTACGAGGGTCTTCTTCTCGCCACTGATCTCAAAGGCCACATGGACCGCGTTGTAGATCTCGGGGAGGTCGGTTATAGGGAACTGGGCGTCGAAGGTCGAGCCAATGACCTGCGCAATCGTGCCGGTGGTAGCCATCTGGTGGTCTTCCATCCATGTTCGAGGTGAGTCCCGACGCCCAAGGCGTCGTCGAATGTCGCAGGATACTGGCCTGCCAGCTCGTGTGCCAGCCGTCCGGGGGACTCCTGCCGGATTTGGAGGCGAGAAAACCGGGTTTGGACTCTGAGTGGGGCTGTCTTCAGCCGTTCAAGTCGACGCTGCGGCCGAGAGCCACCTGGGTGGCGGCATCGATGCGGTCGGCAGGGCGGGTATAGAGCTGGAGGGTGGCGGAGGGGTCGTTGCCGGTGGGAGCCACCTGGTCGAAGCCCTCGCCTCGATTGATCGGGGTGTCCACCTGTCCCGCCACCAGCTTGTCGATCTGCGCGCTGCCTCGTTCGGTCTCGGGGCTGCTGATCGTCGGCTTGATGGGACGCGCACCGCCGGCGTAGGCCTGGCGCGCTGCCGCGGGGAAGGGGATCGATCCATTGATGCCTTGAATGCTCATGTACACGGGGACTATACCCGGGGTCCTCGGTTCATTCGACCCGGAGAACGGATCAGGCGAGTGATTCGAGCAGGGGATCCGGTGGAACCGCATGGAGAAGTGCTGGGCGCTGGTTATCACGGACCTGCAATTCGATGTGCGCCTGCCGTGCACCTGCGGGGACCAGTCCGGTGCCTCCACGGGCGAGTTCGATGTCGACGTCTCCGGCCGTGATCCGGGCTCCCCCGGCAGCCGCCATCAGCACATGCGGCATCCCGTTGGTCGGCAGGTCGAAGGCGATGCTGCCTTCGCCTCCGGGGCTTGGTTCGTAGCGTTCGATCGTGAATCGATCGCAGTGCACGAGGGTCACGACATCCAGTCCGTGATGGGCGAGTCGTCTTGCTTCGGAGCTTCTGGTGAGGCGCGGCCAGTCGGTCCGCTGTCCGGTACCCAGCCGCACGCATTCCAGGGCCTGCTCTATGTGCAGTTGTCGATCGGGGTCGTTGCGGTTCCAGTCCCAGACCCGGAACGTGGTGTCCGAAGGGGTCTGGATCTCCGCGGCGAGAATGCCCGCACCAAGGGCATGGCAGAGACCGCTCTCGAGAAAGATGCAGTCCCCGGGCTCGACGATTTCAGAGACGAGGATGTCCTTGACCTCTCCGGAATCGAGGGCGCGCTTGAACCCGGTTTGATCGATGTCCTCGCGTATTCCGGCGTAGATCCGCGCGCCGGGTTCTGCATCAAGGATGACCCAGGCTTCCGTCTTCAGGAACGAGCCCGGATGTTCCAGCGCGTAGTCCGCACTCGGGTGCAGCTGCACGGACAGGTTGTCTCGAGCATCGAGCAGCTTCACCAACAGTGGAAAGCCTCCGTCGGGACCCGGTTTCGCCCGCCCGAGGATCCCCTCGGGGTCGGCTTCGATGAGCGACCTCAGGGTTTGGCCGTCATGAGGCCCGCCTTCGATCCGTGATCGACCGTCCTGGATCGACTCCGGCAGATCGGCAAGCTCCCAGGACTCACCGGTGGGCGTTCCTGTTTCAATCGACTTTCCGAATCGGCGCAGTGTGTCCCCTCCCCAGGCACGAGGCTTGAGAATGGGTTTGAATGTGATGGGGGGGAGCTTCATGCGCCAGGTCAGATCTGCATGCCGGTGATCGAACCGTCGAAGACGAGTTTCTGGTCGACCCAGCCCTGCAGGTCGCAGACGAAGCGTCGAGAGTTCGACTTCACTTCCTTGGTCATGATCACCAGGGTGTCTCCGGGAACGATCTGGCCTCGAAACGACCAGTTCTTGACCCTGGTGAAGCCGAGGAAGCCTTCACCCACGCAGCGGCTCCTGCGCACGAAGCTCGACAACTGGGCTGCGGCTTCGATCTGCATGACACCGGGATAAAGCGGTCGACCGGGGATGTGACCCGGTACCCAGAACTCATCATCACGGATTTTCTTCACCCCGATCGCCGAGGTCAATTCTTCATTCCACCAGATCACATGATCCAGCTGACGCATGTCGCCTTGCTGGGGATTGACCTTTTCTATCATCACGCTGTCGGCGACGATCAGGCTCATGTCGATCTCGCTGATATCAAACAGCAGACGATCATTGTGGGTGAGTAGGGTTGCTTGGCCGGTCATCCTTTCAAGGATAAACGAGAAACCGGCTTCGTGTTGCAACCAAGCTCAGGAGATAGTGAAGACGAACGGTTGTTCCATGGCTTTGACTGGATACGGCAGCGGCCAAAAAAGAACACCCCTGTGCGAACCGGGAACCGGCTCGCACAGGGGAAGTTGTCAGGCGGGACTACTGAATCAGATTCAGTCGACCTTCTGGGCATCCAGGATCGACTTTCGAAGATCCTGGGCAACGTTCTTTACATCCTGCATCGCTTTGCGGACTCGAGTGCCTGCGGCTTTGTTACCGCCAGCAGCCTTGAGCACGTCTGCCTCGCATTCGTCCAGGATTCTCTTGAGATTTTCGTAGTGCTGGTTGACCATGTGTGTGTTCCTCAGCGCAATAGTGGGGGCGGATACCGGCCGCTCCCGGGGGCGTGTCTGCGGCAATTTATCGGGCAGAGAGCCTGCTGGTCATGATCAATTCCTTGTTTCCAGTACTTCAGGGGCTATTTTAGCCTCTTTCTGGCAGGAATTTTCGAAGTCTAAAGGCCTGTTGGAAAGCGACTTAAGTGGCCTAGACACTAAGATCTGCAGTTGTTCCCAGTTTTCCCGCATAACGGGCTCGAATCGGGGCCACTGTGGCTTCGATGAACTGGTCGACCTGCTCGGGTGCGCGGCCCACGAAACGTTCGGCCGAGCTGAAGCCATCGAGTTCGACCCCAGCGAAGAGTGGGTCTGCCTGGAGTCGATCAAGCAGGTCGTTCCCGCCTGTTCCGGACTCCATCTGCTGCGCAACGTCTCGGGCGTGACGACGAACGACCTCATGGGCATCCTGTCGGTCGGCTCCGGCACGTGTGGCCGCCAGCATCAGGTCCTCACTGGCAAGAAAGGGGAGTTCACGGTCGAGGTTCGACTTGGTCATGCCTTCGATCACGACCAGTCCGTCGGTCACGTTGCCCATGATGTCCAGCGCGCCATCCAGGGCCATGAACGATTCTGGGAGGCTCAACCGACGATTCGAGGAATCGTCCAGCGTTCGCTCCAGCCACTGGGTGGCTGCCGTGTCGTAGGCGTTCTGGGTCATCGAGATGACGAAACGAGCGAGCCCGGTGGCGCGTTCGCACCGCATGGGATTGCGCTTGTAGGCCATGGCGCTGGATCCGATCTGGCTTTTCTCGATCGGTTCGCGGATTTCACCGAGGTTGGCCAGCAGTCGCAGGTCGTTACAGGTCTTGTGTATCCCAGCAGCAGCCACGGCAAGGCTGGAAAGAACCTGTGCATCGACCAGGCGTGGGTACGTCTGCCCGCTCACCGGCCATGATGGGGCCGATGCCCAGCCCAGTTTCTCAGCGACCAGGGCTTCCATGCGATCGACCTTGGCGGAATCGCCGTCGAACAGACCGAGAAATGAGGCCTGGGTTCCCGTGGCGCCTCTCATGCCGCGCAATCGGAGCCCGGTCAGCCGTGCCTCGATCTCCTCGAGTGCAATCACGAAATCCTGCGCCCATCCGGCGGCCCTGCGCCCGACGGTGGTGGGCTGGGCTGCCTGGTAGTGGGTGAAACCGAGGGCAGGAAGGTCTCGATGGGTCACCGCAAAGGTGCCCAGGCGATCAATCACCAGGGCAAGCTTGCTCGTGATGAGTTCAAGCGCCTGATGCATGATGAGGATGTCCGCGTTGCAGACGATGTCCTGGCTGGTGGCTCCAAGGTGGATGACACCTCGAGCCTCCGGAGCCGATTCACCGTACGTGTGGACATGGGCCATCACGTCGTGTCTCAATCTCTTCTCGTGATCCTTCGCGGCGGCGAAGTCGATCTCCTCGAGCGCATCCCTCAGTGCCTGCACCTGTTGCTTGCTGATCGGCAGGCCGAGTTCGTGCTGTGCTTCGGCAAGGGCCAACCAGATCTTTCGCCAGGTCCTGACCCGTTGTTTCGGCGAGAACAGACCGGACATCGCAGCAGATGCGTTGCGAGTTGCCAGCGGTGAGCGATAGGTATCGTTGATATCCACGATGAAGGTGTCCTTTCCGCGTGCGTTCGAGAGGTCAAGCGCGTATCCTCATCTCTTCGCAAGAAGGCGTCGCATCCTAGCCACTGCCGCCAGTTTCAGTTCTTGGAAATAGATGGACTTGTTTGAGATCCCTTCGGGGCAGTCGGGGACAGCGGGATGACCGCAGCACCAACACGACGGCGAAACGATGGCCCGGGTCGTAGCTTCGATCCCGCAAGCGATCGTGCCGCCCGCATGCTGCTGTTGGAGGATGTCGTCCAGGACACCCCCTCGACCCCGTCGTCGAAGCAGGAAGCCCCCGCCGCAACGACGGCCTCCCGTCGGTTCGTGCCCTTCCTCGCTTCCTTCCTGCTCGCCCTGGTGCTTGCTGGAGGCTCCTGGTTCCTCGCCGGGGGACTGTCGGATGACCCTGATCCCCTCGGCGCTGCCAGCGCCGCCGTACGCCCGATTCCCGCTGCGGTCCCGGCTGCACGGCCCACCGACCTGCTCCTCCGACTGGAGACCTCCGCTCAGTTCGCGGGTACCGGCTCGGTTCGGTTGCGAGAGGAGGTCAGGACCCTCGACGGCGAGGTTCATGAGAACCTCAATGGCGTGATCAGTTCGATTCTCATCGATGCCACGCAGCTCCGAACCCTCATCGAAGCCCTTGCGATCGATGGCCTCGCGACGCTCGAAGTGGTTTCCGAGGAAGCTGCGCCACCCATGGGGGTGCAGAGCGGGGACTGGAAGGAGTGGTCGGACCGATTGCGCGTTCGTCGTGCGCTTCGCCGGGCCGAGCGGCTGGGGGGCACCCTCCGCCTGGGGGTCGAGGCCACCAGCCGATCCTGAGCTGATCAGCTCGAGTCGATCGACACTACTTCGATGACTGCTTCTCTCGATGACGACCACGCGGTTCAGTGCCTGCCCTGATGCGTGCGATGTTCGACCGGTGTCGCCAGGTGACCAGGGAGGCGATCACCGTTCCCACCAGGAGCGGGGGAAGCGTCGTTCCAATCGAGGATCCGGATTCAAGCAGGGCCACGACCACGGCGGCAACCGGCATCGCCCAGCCGGCAAGGATGCTTGCCAGCGACATGTACCCGGTGATCTGGCGAGCCACCAGGAAGACCACCAGCCCGGCGATGATCGGCAGGCTCATCAGCGGCCACATCGCACCGAAGGCACCAAACGCGGTCGCCACGCCCTTGCCGCCCTTGAAACGGAGGAAGGGTGAAAAGATGTGTCCCAGCATCGCGGCGAGTCCCACCAGGATCCATGACCACGCCACGCTCGGTTCCAACTGTGCCGGTCCGACCCCGATGGTGCCACCGAAGAAACCGGCCGCCAGCACCGGTCCGGCGCCCTTCGCCGCATCCAGCAGGAAGCAGCCGAAGCCCCAGCCCCGCCCCAGCGCGCGGCTGACATTGGTCGCACCGGTGTTGCCCGAACCGACCTCGCGAAGGTTGATCCCGTAGGCACGAGCGATCAGCACCCCGAACGGGATCGAGCCGATGGCGAAGGCGATCACGATCGATCCGATCCACTCTGAACTGGTCATGCTGTCTCCTGGTCCTGCAGCAGGTCTCGCGCCGCATGGAGCACGTCGCCCACCGCAATTCGATCGATCACACAAGCCTTGGGGTGCTGGTCCGCCACATGCTCCTCGGTCAGGAAGGGTTCGGCGACCAGGTGGCGTTCACGTACTTCCGGCAGAACGGTCCATCTTCGATCGGTCGGGCCGAAGAGTGCGACGCAGGGTGTTCCCAGGGCTGCTGCCAGGTGACGTGGACCGGTGTCGTTGCTGACCATGAGTTCAGCCCGGCGAATCACCGCCTTCAATGCCCCGAGGGTGCAGCCTCTCTCCGGAAGGGAGACCATGCCCGCATCACCGGCGTCGACGACCGTCCTGACCAGGTCAGACTCCGCGGGGGAGCCGTTCACGAGGATCGTGCACGCATGCTCCTTGCGAAAGGCATTCGCGAAGCGCGCGAAGTGCTCCGCCGGCCAGCGCTTGTCGGTTCGATTGGCTCCGGGATTCAGGAGGACGAAGGGTGGCTCGAGACCTTCGAGCAACCGGTCCGCGCCGAGTTCCTCGGTTTCGGTGGTTTCAAGTCGCGGGACATGATCCTTCACGATGATCTCGAATGCCTGCTCGACCAGTTCGACGTACTCGAGCAGGGTCGGGCTCGGCATCCCGGTCGCAGGAGGCGGGACCGGGTGGGTCAACAGCCAGCCGCGGCCGTCCCGGGCGAACCCGATCCGCCTGCGGGCTCCGCTCATGCGCGCAAAGAGACCTGAGCGCAGGCTGTTGGGAAGCAGCAGTACGGTGTCCGCCGCCAGATGTCGAAGTCGCCGAGCATCGGAGCATGGTCCAAGCAGCCCGCGCAGGCTGGCCGTCTCGATGCCGTCGAGGCACGGCAGCCCCGCGAGCACCGCTTCGAGCCCGGGGCGGACCGTCGCGACCAGGCGAACCTCGGGGTCAGCGGCCTTCAGTGCGTTGAGCACCGGCGTGGCCATCACGATGTCGCCGATCCAGGAGGGCATGACCACGAGCAGGGTGTTCACGGCTCACCCCACAGGGGCCGACCGTGACGCTGCTGGTGCCACTGATCGGTGATCCGGCGCAGTTCCGCCGCCAGTGCGGTCGCCTCAAGGTTCGAACCTTCGACCTCGAGTTCGATGGTGTCCAGGTCCGCCTCGTGAACCTCGACCCGGACTCCGGTTCGTTCGCCGATGGCTCGTGCGGTCGAGACCACGATCCCGCGGACACCCTCGTCACCCAGGGGTTCGCCGGCGAAAGCGCGAAGTCGAATGCGGCTGTTCAAGGGTTCGCTCCCGCGATCACCTCGACCGCTTCGGACAGGGTCTCGACCCGGTGGTCGGCCTCGCCCTCCAGCCTGGCCGGACCGACCAGAATGGTTCGGCAGCCCGCCGCCCGTCCGGCCTCGGCGTCCCGGGGCTGGTCGCCGATCATCCAGCTCGTGGCCAGGTCGATCGCGTGCTCCTGCGCCGCGGCAAGCAGCATGCCGGGTGCGGGTTTTCGCCAGGGATGCTCGCGGGTGTACTCGGGCACCGACCCCTTCGGGTGGAACGGGCAGGCGTAGAAGCTGATCGGCAGGTCCCGTCCCAGCAGTTCGTGCAGCCGCTCATGGACGCGATCGACATCCGTCTCTGCGTAGTGGCCGCGGGCCACGCCACCCTGGTTGGTGACCACGACCGGGAGAAAGCCCAGTTGGTCAAGTCGCCTGACTGCTTCGACGGCACCATCGAGCACGACCACCAGTTCGGGGTCGCCGAGGTCGCCGTCGTTGGCGATCAGGGTATTGTCTCGATCGAGGAAGACGGCCTTCTGCATGGCGTGCAGAGGATACTCGGCACCGGGTCCCGGGGTTCATGCTTCGCATAGGATGCCTCCCTCGAACAGGAGCAGGCACGCATGACCCAGCACGACTCGGACACCCCGGCCCTCGGCATCCTGGTTGGGGGAGGCCCCGCACCAGGCATCAATGCGGTGATCGCAGCAGCCACCATCCGGGCTCGTCTCAGTGGCGCTCGGGTGCTCGGCATTCGAAATGGCTTCGAGGAACTCATGAAGCCCGATGGCGATCCGGCACGCGATCTTCATATCCACGATGTCTCCCGCATCCATTTTCGGGGTGGCAGCGCCCTGGGAACCTCCCGTGCGAATCCGACCCGACGCGATGAGGATCTCGACGCCGTGGTCGGCTCGTTCAGGCGACTGGGCATCGATCGCCTGATCACCATCGGCGGCGACGACACCGCCTACAGCGCCTGTCGCATCTGCGAACGAGCGGGGGGGACGATCCAGGTGGTGCATGTTCCCAAGACCATCGACAACGATCTCGACCTGCCGCCATCGATCGACACCTTCGGCTACCAGACCGCACGGGCGGTCGGGGTCGAGATCCTCCAGAACCTCATGGTCGATGCGAAGACGACTTCGCGCTGGTACGTCGTGGTCGCCATGGGACGAAAGGCCGGGCATCTGGCTCTCGGCATCGGCAAGGCCGCCGGTGCGACCCTCACCATCATCCCCGAAGAGTTCGGGGATCGACCCGTCACCCTCGACGCGATCGTCGACACCATCGTCGGTTCGATCATCAAGCGGCGCGCCGAAGGCCGCAAGGAAGGCGTGGTCGTTCTGGCCGAGGGGCTGGTCCTGGGGATCGACCCCGAACAGCTCTCGAAACTCGGGCCGGTCGAACGTGATGCCCACGGTCACATCCGGATCTCGGAGATCGACTTCGGGGACATCGTCAAGCGGGAGGTCCGAAGACGGCTCGAGGGTTTCGGCCTGGACACCACCGTGGTCTCCAAGAACCTCGGTTACGAGCTTCGGTGTGCGGACCCGATCTCCTTCGACATGGACTACTGCCGGGACCTCGGCTACTGCGCGGCCAAGTTCCTGCTCGAGGGTGGGTCCGGCTGCCTGGTCTCGATGCAGGGAGGACGATTCGTCCCGCTGCCCTTCGAGGACCTGCTCGACGGCGAGACCGGCCGCATGCAGGTGCGCCTGGTCGATCTGGCCAGCACCCGGTACGCCATCGCCCGTCGATACATGATCCGCCTCCGTCGCGATGATTTCGACTCGCCGGAGTGCCTTGAACTCCTGGCCGAGGCCTCTGGGCTGACCCCCGACGCCTTCCGGAAGCGCTTCGAATACCTGGTGGATGACGAGCTTCCGCCACTGGTTCTCCGCTGACGGCGCTGACGGCGTAGTATCTCCGCATCATGTCAAACGAAACTCAGGAACAGGTCCAGGACGAAGGTGAGCTGGTCGCCGCTCGGCGCGCCAAGCTTGAATGGCTGCGCGACGAGATGGGGGTCGATCCGTTCGGCCATCGAGTCGACGGCATCATGTCGCTTGCGCACGCCCGGTCCCTCTTCGACGCCGCCGCCGATGACGCGCATGCGGCTTCGGTCGCCGCCAACAAGGAGGACGCCTCCCGGGAAGTCGTCGATGCCCGCCCGAAGGCCCTGGTCGCCGGTCGCATCGTGCAGCACCGTGATGTCGGCAAGCTCGTCTTCATGGTCGTCCGGGATGACACCGACGATCTTCAGTTGAGCCTCTCGAAGGCGGATCTCGCGCCTGAACAGTTCAAGCTCGCGAAGAAGCTGGACTACGGCGACATCGTGGTCGCCGCTGGTCGCGTCGGCAAGACCAAGCGTGGCGAGACCTGCATCTGGGCCGATCAGCTGTCGATCCATTCGAAGAGCCTGGTGCCGCCGCCCGGCAAGCACCACGGACTGTCCGATCCCGAGACGCGTTACCGACGTCGATACGTCGACATGTATGCCAATCCCGGGACGATCAGGACCTTCAAGGCGAGGTCCCGGATGATCACGCGCATTCGCGAGTTCATGAATGCCCGGGACTTCCTCGAGGTCGAGACCCCGATGATGCAGCCGATCGCCGGTGGCGCCGCGGCGCGACCGTTCATGACCCACCACAACGCGCTCGACATCCCGCTCTTCCTGCGGATCGCTCCCGAGCTCTACCTCAAGCGACTGCTCGTCGGTGGTCTTCCCCGCGTGTACGAGATCAACCGGAACTTCCGCAACGAGGGCATCGATCGCAGCCACAACCCCGAATTCACGATGCTGGAGGTCTACGAGGCCTTCGGGAACTACGAGACGATCCTCGAGCTGACCGAATCACTCGTGCACCAGCTTGCGGTCGCGACCCGCGAGGATCTCCTCGCGGAGGATCCCGACCAGGACCTGGGGACCGCCGAGGCTCCGGTGCTTCCGTTCGGGGAGTTGCGCGTTCGGTACGCCCGACCCTTCCGCAAGGTGCGGTTCCACGAGCTCTTCGAGGAGGCACTCGGCTTCCCGGCCAGCGACATCGAGAAGGTTCGTGCGGTGGCCGCGGAACTGGGTCGCGAGCATGCGCCTGACATGGACGACGCCTTCGTGGTCAACGAGGTCTTCGAGGCACGTGCCGAGACCACGATCGATCCCGAGCAACCCACGTTCGTCTACGACTGGCCGAGCGTGATCTCGCCACTGACGCGCCCCCGTGCCGACGACCCCTCGCTCGCCGAACGCGTCGATCTCTTCATCGGTGGGATGGAGATCGGCCCCGCCTACACCGAGTTGAACGACCCCGACATCCAGTACGGCAAGTTCACCGAGCAACTCAGCGGACTCGACGACGAGGAGGAATCCACGTTCCGTACGCTTGACGAGGAATTCCTCGATGCACTCAGGGTCGGCATGCCGCCTGCCGGCGGCCTCGGGCTCGGCATCGATCGAATGGCGATCCTCCTCACCAACAGCCCCTCGATCCGCGATGTCATCCTCTTCCCGTTGATGCGTCCCATCGAGGCCGGCGACGAGGCCGCGGAGTGACCGCACCGGCCGCCTCGATCCTCTCGCTGCTCCTCTGCCTGGCGGGGAGTGCTCGTGGGGATACGGATCGCTGGTACGAGATCGAGATCGCCGGCATGGCCTGCGGGTACCTGCACGAGCAGGTCGAACGTACCGACGATCGGGTTCGCAGTCGTGCCGAGGAACGATTCGTCATCTCGCGTGACGGACTCCGGGTCGAAGTCGCGCAGACCGTGCTCTTCGAGCAGGACCTCAGGGGCAAGCCCATCCGGTCGGAGGTTCTCGTTCAGAGTGGTGGGGATGACCAGCCGGTGGTCTATGAGTTCACGCCGAACAAGATCCTCCGCACCACGACCCGTCACGGTCTGGCCAGCACCGATTCGATCATCCTCGAGAACGAGGACTGGCTGACCCCGTTGGAGGCCACTGAATTCGTCGCCGAGCGGATCGCTGCCGGCGCTCGCACCCTCGAGTATCGAACCGTGGAGCCTGCCGACGACATGCGACTGGTCGAGATCCGCTCCGAGCTGGTCGGTGATGGGTCCTTCGACTACCGCGGGCGGTCGATTCCGGTCACTCGCTGGCGAACCCGCACCAGTGGTTCGCCGATCGAGCTCATCGAACTGCGCGCCATCGATGGGACCGTCGTCTCCTCGGAAGCCGAACTCGGCATCGGGCCGATGCGATTGCGACTGGTCGAGCGGGAACGAGCGCTTCGGGCGCTGGAGGGACCCGCACCCGAACTGCTCGTCTCCCTGGTGGTCTCCGTCCCCGGGATGCCATCCCGAAGCGATCGAACGCGACGAGCCAGTTACCGGGTTCGGGTCGAGGCTCTGGAGGATTTCACGCTGCCGGAGGCCGGAGCCCAACGGGTGAATCGTGAACTCGACGGCGCGCTTCGGGTCGAGGTCGATGCCAGTCGCGGATCACCGGCCACTGATTCGGAAATCGAGGATCCCGCCTATCTCGCCAGCTCCGACCTGATCGATTTCAAGGATCCGGAGGTCGTTCGCTTCGGTGAACGAGCACTGCGCGGGGTCTCCGCGGACCGCCTTGAACGGGCTGCGACCCTGCGTCAGGCGGTCGCTCGGCACATGAGCCGAAAGAACTTCGCAACCGCCTTCGCCAGTGCAAGCGACGCAGTGCGAAGCCGTCAGGGTGACTGCACCGAACACGCGGTGTTGCTGGCAGCCGTCCTTCGTGCCGACGGCATACCCGCCCGGGTCGCCACCGGACTGGTGCACGCCTCGATCCCGGGATCATCACAGGCCGGTTTCGCCTGGCACATGTGGGTGCAGGCGCTGGTCGACGGCAGTTGGCTGGACCTTGACCCCACCCGCGCACTCGACTTCGATGGTGGCCATCTCCTGGTCTCCACCAGTGCACTTGAA
This sequence comes from Phycisphaerales bacterium, assembly GCA_029246705.1. Classification (GTDB taxonomy): domain Bacteria; phylum Planctomycetota; class Phycisphaerae; order Phycisphaerales; family SM1A02; genus JAKVBQ01. The sequence goes on from JAQWMQ010000011.1 coordinate 172,070, forward strand.
CGCGGTGGAGCCCAGGAAGAGCTGTCCGAGATCCTGCCTTTGCTCGGTCGTCTCGAAATCGAGCTCCTCGAGATCGACGGACGCACCCCGAAGCAAGGACGGCGATGACTTTGGAACCGATCAAGCTTCCATCCCTGCCCGCGCGCGACCCCGCGGCCCACAAGGGCACCTTCGGCACCGTCGGCGTGGTGGGGGGGCAGGGCGGCGAGCAGGTGATGCTGGGCTCTGCGGCGCTGGTCGCACTGGCCGCACTTCGAAGCGGTTGCGGCCTGGCGATGATCGCCGCACCGGAGACGATCATCCAGTCGATCATCGAGGTCGCCTTCGAGGCGACCGGAGTGGCTCTGCCGGTCGACGCGGATGGTGCACTGCTGGCCTCGAGTGCAGCGGAACGAATCGACACGCATCTCGTCGGAGCCCGGGTGCTTGCGGTGGGTCCGGGCATGGGTACCGGCGAAGCGCAGCGCCAGATCGTCATGCGCCTGGTGAGCAGGGAGGAGCAGACCCTGGTGCTGGATGCCGACGCCCTGACCGTGCTTGCTCAGTGCGAAGGACTCCAGCAGGATTTCAGGGCACCGGCGATCCTCACGCCACATCCCGGTGAGTACGCTCGCCTGGCAGGTGCCCTCGGGCTCGATCCCGAACCGCGTTCGGACCAGGAGCGGATGGATGCCGCCGCCACGCTCGCCCTGCGGCTCGGGGTCATCGTCCTGCTCAAGGGACCGCGCACGATCGTGACCGACGGTATCCGGCTGCATGTCAACGAGACCGGGAACCCGGCCCTGGCAACGGGAGGCTCCGGCGATGTGCTCACCGGCATCTGCGCCGGTTTCGTTTCCCAGTTCACCGGGGCGCTCGATCTGCTCGAGTGTGCGGCCCTTGCCGCGGACGTTCACGGAAGAGCTGCCGACCTGGTCGTCGAGGGTCGAGGTACCACGCGACTCATCGCCCGTGATCTGCTCGACGCGATCCCTGCTTCCATCGCTGCCCTGTCGGATCTGTAGCCCGACTCCGAACCGGCTACACTCCATCGGTTCAATCCAGGAGAGATTTCAATGGCTCAATACGCAGACGGCAGGCATCATCTCGACATCGCGGAAATGACCAGTGGTACCCGGGTCGACGGCGCTTATTCGCTCGTCAACCCCCAGGTGGCTCCGAAGCGTGACGGGTCTCCGTACTTCAAGTGCCTGGTTCGTGATGCGACCGGTGAGATTCCCGGTCGACTCTGGTCGATCGATCCCGCCCGGGCCGACGAGATCACGCGCACCGGCTACGCGTGGATCTCCGGCTGCACCGAAACCTACAAGGACCAGATCCAGTTGAAGATCGAGGAGATCAAGCCGCACGAGCCGGATGAAAAGGATCTCGCCGTCCTGCTGCCGCACACCCGCTTCGACGTGGATGAGATGTTCAATGAACTCAGCGGGATCGTTCGTTCCGTCCAGAGTTCCGAGTTGCGGGCCCTTGCGGACTGCTACCTCGAGGATGTCGCACTGATGAAGCGCTTCCGCCAGGCGCCGGCAGCGATGAACCTCCACCACGCCTTCATCGGTGGCCTGCTCGAGCACACCCTGCAGCTGCTGAAGATCGCCGACACCACGATCGGCTTCTATCCCGATCTCAATCGCGACCTCGTGGTCATGGGACTCTTCCTGCACGATTTGGGCAAGAGCTACGAACTCCAGTGGGACCGTGGGTTCGACTACACCGTCCACGGCAACCTGGTCGGTCACATCGTCTTCGGTGTTCAGATGCTCGGCATGAAGATCGCGGAATTGAAGCTGAAGCAGGGCGTGACGATTCCAGTGACCGTCAAGCACTGTCTCGAGCACATCATCCTCAGCCACCACGGCAAGAAGGAGTACGGCGCACCGGTCCTTCCCTCGACCCCGGAAGCGATCTTCGTCGCCCAGGTCGACAATCTCGACGCCAAGACCGCGATGGCCATCTCCGCCGCCGATCGTGGGCATCTCAAGCCCGATCAGACCTTCAGCGAACGTATCTGGGCGCTTGAAACCAAGATCTTCCGACCCGATCCACTCAATCCGGTGGAGCACTAGGCCCGAGCCGCCGCACGGAAACGGATCCTGTCCGCAGTGCAGAACATCGAAGAACCCGCCAACCGGCAGTTTTCCCAGTTCTACGCCTGGATCTCCTGGCTGGTGGCGGCTTCCTTCCTGATCTACCAGGTCTGTGCCCAGAACGCGTTCGCACCACTCCAGGACCAACTGAAGGCCGACCTGCAACTCGAGAACGCGCAGGTCGCGATCATCTCGAGCGTCTTCTTCATCAGCTACGCATTGATGCAGATTCCTGCCGGCGTCCTGATCGATCGCTTCGGCGTGGGCTGGATCGTGCCACCCGCGTGCCTGCTGCTCGGCGTGGGAACCTACATGTTGGCCCGTTCGGACTCCATGGAGTCCGCGATCGCAGCAAGAATCGTCATGGGATTCGCAGGGAGTTTCAGTTTCCTCGCCCTGGCGGCAGTGGCCAGGCGACGTGTCGCCAAGAAACAGCTCAACATCGCCACCGGACTCATCGACTTCGCCTTCGGTTTCGGTGCGATACTCGGAGCAGCGGGAATCAGCTGGCTTGCGGCCGACCTTGCCTGGCGTCCGATTCTTGTCGGCGTGGCGATCGCCGCCGTGCCCATCGCGATCCTGAACTGGTTCGTGCTCGGTCGGGGGGAAGCGGTTGCGCCGGCTGGGCCAGGTCAGCAAGCCTCGCTCGGTGACGGTATCGCCGCCACGCTCGGCAACCGGGTGATCTGGGAACTGGGGTTCATCTACATGTCCTTCGTGGGCATCTCCTTCGGGATCGGCGGACTCTGGAACGAGCCGTTGCAGGAACAGTTCAGCCGGAGTCCCGAGTCCGCGGCGATGTTGACGACGATCATGTTCATCGCGATGAGTATCGGCGCACTCCTGAGCGGCCTGGTCGCGGATCGAATCGGTGGTCACTACATCATCCTGATCGGCGGTCTCATCCTGTCCCTGTTGGCCCTCTACCGGATCATCTACATCTCCCAACCCGCTCCCTTCTGGGTTGCAGGGACCGACTTCGCGTTGCTGGGCGTGGGGCTCTCGGTCGGGATCCTGATCTTTCCCATGGCCTTCCGTGAAGTCAGCGACGCACACGCGGCGACCGCGGTCGGGCTTGTGAACGGGGTCGGCCTGCTCGGTGCGGGCCTGTTTCAGTTCATTCCGGGGATCATTCGCGAACGGGTCGCAGCGCAAGGCCTGCTCGCGTTGCAGGAGGGCCTGCTGATCTACGTGATCTGGCCCGGAGTCTCGATGGTGCTCCTCCTGCACCTGCTGTTCCGGAATCGTCACCGACTCCCTGATTCCTGAGTGAGCGGCACGGCGGCGGTTCGGTCCCCGCAGTTTCGATCCCGGCGCGATCGGCGACAAATTCAGACTTCTGCCGTCCGATCGAGGTCGCCGGGGACTAGCTCTTTGTAAGCACCCGGAATCCAGGTGGATTCCGACCAAAACCTTGGAGCACCTACCATGCGAACACTTCTACTCGCAGCCGTTGTTGCATCGACATCCATGTCCTGTCCTGTCCTGTTGGCGGAATCCAAGACCCTCTCGGTTTCCAACGACCAGTTCGCCGACTACGACTCGATCCAGGATGCGATCAACGACGCCGACGACGGCGACACCATCGAGATCCACCCCGGGCACTACTACGAACAGATCTCCACCCTGGGGAAGGCCGTTCACCTCAAGGGCATCGTCCACCAGAATCAGCGCCCGGTGCTCTTGGGCCGACTGGCGCTCGATTCCTGGTCGGACATGCCCGTACTTCCGATCCTGAGAATCAACAGCGGCGAAGATTCCTCGACCGTCGTCAGCGATCTCGTCTTCACGCGGGGCTACTACGCTTACGGCGCTGCCCTGTACATCTACCAGTCCTCGCCCAGCATCAGGGACTGCTACTTCTTCGACAACTGGGGGGGCTGGGGTGGGGGAGCGGTTCACTGTCGTTACTCCGAGTCGCACTTCCTGCGTTGCATCTTCAGCGAGAACTACTGCGGATCGTTCGGGGGCGCGATGTACCTGGTGCGCTCACCGGTCTTCCTTGAAGCCTGCTTCTTCGATGACAACTACGTTTCCGGATTTGGTGGCGGACTCTATGTCAACCACCTCGGGGGTGCTGCCATGCGGCCTGCGCTCATGGGATGCTTCTTCCTTGAAAACGGTGCGCAGAACACCTGGACATCAAGGCACATTCGTGGCGGTTGGCATGATTTGGGCTGGAATGCCTTTGCTGACGACGTTCTTGATTCCGATGATGACGGTGTTCCCGACGACTTCGAGGAACAGTTGGAATCCGATCTTGTAGAGGAAGGTTTCCCCGAACCACAGGAGATCGATGCCGCAAGCATCATGAACCTGATCCTCGAAACGGGGGCACTTGGTCTGTACACCCCAGGGGATCTCGACATGAACGGCGAACTCGATGCAGTGGATTTCGAGATGATGCTCAAGGGCATGCTTGATTGAGCGAATCGGTGGAGTGGTCGTCGGGGTGATGCCCCGGCGACCTTCATCTTGTCGCCTTCAGTCTTGCTCTTGATCCACGGTCCCGTCGAGATCGTTCTTCAACCAGGCTCGTGCGTACGTCCAGTCCGAAACCACCGAGCGTTCCGAGATCTCAAGAGCCACCGAAGTCTGGGAGATGTTGAGTCCGACCACGAACCGTAGCCATGCGACCTCGGCGGCTCTCGGGGCGACGGACTCGAGGCGCCTGAGTGAGTCGACGGCTTTCTGGTTTTCTTCGGCCCTGCTCTCATCGAAGCGAGCCAGTTCGCCTTCTGCAATCTCGAACGGAGTGCTGTTTCGACCTCCGCCTCTCTTGAGCCTGTTCCTGCTTCGAGCGTTGTCGATCAGGAACTGGCCCATGACCCGGGCTATGTTGGAAAACATCTCGCCTCGAGTCTTCCAGTTTGGAAGGCGTTTCACATCACCCGGCCAGATGCGCAGAAACACTTCATGGACGATCAGGGTTGGTTGGAGCTGGCTGTCGGTTCGTTCCCTGGCCAGCTGGGCGGATGCCATCTGGTGAACTTCGGCGTAGATGAAATCCCAGATCTGCTTCTTGGCATCGGGATCATCTGCCGTGTAGCCATCAAGTAATTCACGGAACTCGTCGCTGCCCCCATGCACTGTCATGTTCTCATTCCCCAAGTCATCAGTTGCAGGTCACCATCCTCCATCAGTGGAGTGATGGGGATGTTCTTCATCCGGCGGTACATGCATTCGTATGAACGAGTGCGTGTCTTTATCAGGCAACACCGAAGTCGATATCGGGATGACGGCTGCCGGTTCACTTTGCAGATTCCCATGATCACTTCGTTGTCCGGAAAGTCAGAAAGCTGCTTTATCCACAGGCTGTCATCATTCCCTTCGGTGGCCCTGGTTCAGGTGCTTGTCGCTTGTATTTGGAATCGACGTACTGGATTCACATTCCGGAAGTGTCAAATCTAGCTCCTGAGGGCAGTTGTGATATTCGTCGTTACGTTTGTTTTCTGAAATCAAATGTAAATCGAGGTGGGGAATTTGATTCTTGCCACTCGAGACCCTGGCGCCATCAGGCTCTCTGGAGGCTGCCCGCTCTTTTATTGCCCTTGAAACAGTGGTTTGAGGTACAGTTTATACCTGTCAGGCTGCGATTCAGCGGGTTTCTTGCCCGTCCAAGGAGGAGTGAATCGACCCCTGCAAATTTGGCTCGGATGAATGATTTCGTCTCGAATTGGCGGAGTTTCTACACGGATGGTGTCGTCGTTCAGTTTGATTTGGGTTCATGTGTAGTGATTCCTTTCAGTTTCTATATGAAGACAACTTTGTCGAGAATGACAACGCGACGAAGTAAAGACAATGTGATCTTCGAAGAGGAGATGAGTTGAGACTGACTCTGAAACAGTTTCCAACCATTGAAAGACAAGCACGATGTGTTGTTGCATCTGTCGTTGCGCTTGCTTTCCTCTCCGTAGCGTTCCTGGGAGCAGGGACCTCTGTCGCGCACGCGCAACTCGTCACGATTCAACCGACCGCAGGTGATCCTGCACCCGGTCTCAGTGAATCTGAACTGGAACGTTTCTGGGCTGGTCGCGAGGCTTTCGTCCGCCCGATCACGGTTGAAGAAGGTCTCGGTCCGATCTTCAACAAGCATTCGTGTGCTGGATGCCACGATTCACCCGTGGGTGGTGCGGGAACCGTCACCGTTGTGAACATCGGGCGTGCCCAGGGTGCGTCCTTCGATCCACGTGAGGAACTCGGCGGCCCGGTCCTGCAGGTCTCCGCCATCCATCCCGACTGCATCGAGACACTTCCTGCAGGAACCAATGTCTCCGCACCCAGGATCACACTCGGTTCGATGGGCTTCGGATACATCGAGGCGATTCCCGATGCGGACATCATCGCCTACGCCGAGGCGAACCAGGACGTCGTCACCGGTTCGCCGCACATGGTCACGACGTTCGATCATCTCGATGACCCCGATCTGCCTCTTCGTGTCGGGCGATTCGGTTGGAAGGCTCAGGCTTTCGACATTCTGAGCTTCTCGGCCGGAGCAGCCTTCCAGGAGCTGGGGCTGACCAGTCCGTTCTTCCCGATCGACAATGTCGCCAACGCCCTGCCCGGATCCGAAGCCAGCTGCGACACGGTCCCAGACCCGGAAGTCCCTGATCCACGTCTCCAGCCGGATTCCTTCCTCGGCCAGGTCGTCGACTTCCAGCGTTTCATGTCCGTGCCGCCGCAGACGCCCAAGTCCGGCGCCATGACCGGCGAGGTCATCTTCAACGAGGTCGGTTGTGGCATCTGCCACAAGGCCAGCTGGGTCACCGCGGATGACCTGGAGCTTGAAGAGGCGCTTCGCAGCAAGACCATCTTCCCCTACAGCGACTTCCTGCTTCACGACATGGGTGGTGGCCAGCAGGACAGGATCGTTCAGGGAGATGCGGGCGGCCGGGATTTCCGTACACCCGCGCTCTGGAATCTTCGAGCACGTCCTCGTCTCATGCACGACGGTGGTGCCTCCGGCGTCGACTTCGATGAACGCGTTCGCGAAGCGATCTCCATGCACGGCAGCTTCGGCAGCGAATCCCGTTCCTCGCATGACGCCTTCCAGGCGCTTTCATTCGAGGAGCAGAGCCTGCTGATCGACTTCCTCGGATCGCTCGGCCGCCGTGACTTCGACATGGACGGTGACGGCGACCTCGACGGAGAAGACCTCTACCAGGCTGAAGCCTGTCTTGGTCAGACCGTGACTCCCGATGACCATTGCGCCATCGCCGACATCGACCTCGATGGCGAGATCGACGCTGACGACATCCTCGTTCTTCGCGAGCTCCTGGGTCTGTCGGTGGACTGCAACACGAACGGCATCGACGACGCCATCGACATTGCTGACGGGATGAGCAACGACTCCAACAACGACGGCGTACCTGACGAATGCGAGGACGTCCCGTGCGGTCAGCGCGTGATTCGACTCGTCGGGCAGGGCGGCATGATCCCCGACGGCACCGGGATGTTCTCAAGCGTCATCGACGTGGGAAGCCTGGACAGTGAGATCCTCGACATCCGTGTTCGGATCCAGGGCATCGAGCACGATTGGGCCGAGGAACTGACGGTCACGCTCGCGCATGTGGTCAATGGCAACCAGGTTTCGGAGATCCTCTCTGAATTCTGCGGTATCAGCTGGAACTGGGCCGGCACCTACGGTTTCCGTGACGATGCCGAGGACAATTTCTGTCCCACTGCACCGATTCGTCCCAACCTCGACCTCCGAGAGAACGACTACGTCCCGAAGAACCTGATCGGACCGATCTTCGAAGGTCGCGAGGCCGGTGGTTTCTGGACCATCTCGATCCAGGACATCGCGATCGGCAACCCGGGCGAGTTCGACTCCTGGGCGATCGATCTGGTCGTTGCCACCAACACTGCCGACTGCGACAGCAATGGCATAGACGACGCCTGCGAGCTCGACTCCGACGGTGACGGACTCATCGATCCCTGTGACCTCTGCCCCGATGACCCGAACCGAACCTTCCCCGGTCCCTGCGGTTGCGATACGCCACCCGAAGTGGATACCGACCGGGACGGCACGCCCGACTGCGTCGACAACTGTCCGGAAGACGCCTTCAAGGCCGAACCCGGAGCCTGCGGCTGCGGCTCGCCCGACATCGACAGTGACGACGATGGCACCCTCGACTGCTTCGATGGATGCCCGTTCAACCCGGACAAGCTCGAGCCCGGTCTCTGCGGCTGCGACTTCCTCGATGGTGACAGCGACGGCGACGGTTCACTCGACTGCGACGACCTCTGCGAGGGGTTCGATGACAGCCTTGATGTGGATCTCGACGGTGTTCCAGACGGCTGTGACCAGTGCCCCGATGTCCAGGACGTCGACAGCGATGGTGATGGCACCGCGGATTGCATCGACGAGTGTCCCGACAATCCGGACAAGATCGAACCTGATGCCTGCGGCTGCGGCTCCGTCGCGATCGACACCGACAGCGACGGCACCCCCGATTGCGATGATGAATGTCCGCTTGATGCGCAGAAGATCATCGCTGGCGTCTGCGGCTGTGGTGTGTCCGACGTCGACACCGATGCCGACGGCACCCCCGACTGCAACGACCTCTGCCCTGACGATGCACTGAAGATCACGCCCGGTTCCTGTGGTTGCGGAGTTGCCGAGTTCGACACCGATGGCGACGGCACCTTCGACTGTCTCGACGGTTGCATCGCCGATCCGCTCAAGACCGATCCGGGTCTTTGTGGATGTGGTGTTCCCGATCTCGACAGCGACAGTGACGGCACGCCTGATTGCCAGGATCTCTGTCCCGACGACCAGTTCAAGGTCAACCCGGGTATCTGCGGTTGCGGCAGCCTCGACCTCGATACCGACCTCGATGGGGTCTTCGACTGCAACGATGGCTGTCCTGACGATCCCGACAAGAGTGACCCCGGCCTCTGCGGCTGCGGGCTGCCCGATGTCGACACCGATGGTGATGGCACGCTTGACTGCGATGATGGCTGTCCGAACGATGCCCTGAAGATCGAAGCCGGTCTCTGTGGGTGCGGCCTGCCCGATGTCGACACCGATGGTGACGGCACGCTCGACTGTGACGATGAATGTCCGAACGACGCCTTGAAGGTTCTCTCCGGCGACTGTGGTTGCGGTGTCGAGGATGTCGACAGCGACGGTGACGGTGCAGCCGACTGCATCGACGAATGCCCCGCGGATTCCACCAAGTCCCTGGCCGGCGATTGCGGTTGCGGAGTCGCGGACGTCGACAGCGATGGCGATGGTTCCTCGGATTGCATCGATGAGTGTCCTGACGACGCACTGAAGTCCTCCGCCGGGATCTGCGGATGCGGTGTGGCCGACGACGACAGCGATGGTGACGGCACCCTCGACTGCAACGACGGTTGCCCGGATGACTCGTTGAAGACGGATCCCGGAACCTGCGGATGCGGTGTGGCCGACGCGGACAGCGATGGTGACGGCACGCTCGACTGCATCGATGAATGTCCTGATGACGCCTTGAAGACGGTCGTCGGTACCTGCGGTTGCGGCGTCCCGGACGACGACGCCGACGGTGACGGTACGGTCGACTGTCTCGACGAATGCCCCGAGGATGCCTTGAAGACCGCACCCGGAGCCTGTGGTTGCGGCGTCGAGGACACCGACTCCGATGGTGACGGCACCGCGGATTGCATCGATGACTGTCCCGCCGATGCCGGCAAGGTCGTCGCCGGCGATTGCGGCTGCGGTGTGCCGGATGACGACGGCGACGGTGACGGCACCGCTGACTGCATTGATTCTTGCCCCGAGGATGCGCTCAAGGTCGAGCCTGGTGACTGCGGCTGCGGTGTCGCCGACGCCGACAGTGATGGTGACGGCACCCTCGACTGCGTCGATGATTGCCCGGATGATGCCGACAAGACCACGCCTGGTGCGTGTGGCTGTGGTGTCGCTGACGCCGACAGTGATGGTGATGGCGCCCTCGACTGCAACGACGAATGCCCGAACGACGCCTCGAAGATCCTCTCCGGCGATTGTGGGTGCGGTGTTCCGGACCTCGACGGAGACGGTGATGGCGTCGTTGACTGCATCGACGAGTGTCCGGCCGACCCACTGAAGTCCGAAGTCGGTGACTGTGGTTGCGGGGTCGAGGATGTCGACACCGATGGTGACGGCACGGCCGACTGCATCGACGAATGCCCCGATGACGCACTGAAGACCGAGGTCGGTGGGTGTGGCTGTGGTGTCGCTGACGACGACACCGATGGTGACGGCACCTTCGACTGCAATGACGAGTGCCCCGACGACGCGGACAAGGTCGCCGCCGGTGTCTGCGGGTGCGGGGTTCCTGATGACGACACCGATGGTGACGGCACCCTCGATTGCATCGATGGTTGTCCCGATGACGAGGACAAGATCGAACCGGGTGTATGTGGTTGCGGCATTCCCGATATCGATATCGATGACGATGGTTCGATCGACTGTGCCGACGGCTGTCCCGAGGATGACGAGAAGACCCATCCGGGCGAATGCGGTTGTGGCGTTCCCGACACCGACAGCGACGGTGACGGCACCGCCGACTGCAACGACTCGTGCCCCGATGATGCGCTCAAGATCGAACCCGGCGAATGCGGTTGCGGTACTGCGGATGACGACACCGATGGTGACGGCACCCTCGACTGCAACGACGCCTGTCCCGACGACGCCTTGAAGACCGAACCCGGCGACTGTGGCTGCGGGGTCGCGGACGTCGACAGTGACGGCGACGGCAGCTTCGACTGTGACGACCTCTGTCCCGACGACGCCTTGAAGACCGAACCCGGCGACTGCGGTTGCGGCGTGGTCGATGCGGACAGTGACGGCGACGGCACGCTCGACTGCAACGATGGCTGTCCCGACGATGCCCTCAAGCTCGAGCCCGGAACCTGCGGCTGCGGAGTCCTCGAGGATGACACCGATGGCGACGGCACCCTCGACTGCCTGGACGAATGTCCTGCCGATGCGCTGAAGACGCTGGCTGGTGACTGTGGCTGCGGCGTCGTGGATGTCGACACCGATGGAGACGGTACCGCCGACTGCATCGATGAATGTCCCGCGGACGCCTTGAAGACCCTTGCCGGTGACTGCGGCTGCGGCGTCGTTGATGAAGACACCGATGGCGACGGCACCGCCGACTGCATCGATGAATGTCCCGCCGACGCACTGAAGTCCGCGGCAGGGGACTGTGGTTGTGGCGTCGCCGACGTCGACAGTGACGGAGACGGCACCGCCGACTGCAACGACCTCTGTCCCGATGACGCCTTGAAGATCGAAGCCGGTACCTGCGGCTGCGGCGTGACCGACGATGATGTCGACGGTGACGGCACCCCTGACTGCAATGATCTCTGTCCCGATGACGCGCAGAAGGTCGACCCCGGTACCTGTGGCTGTGGCATCGAGGATCTCGATACCGATGGCGACGGTTCCGCTGACTGCGTGGACGAGTGCCCCGAGGACATCTCGAAGTCGCTGGCCGGTGCCTGCGGTTGTGGCGTCGAGGATCTCGATACCGATGGCGATGGCACCGAGGACTGTCTCGATCTCTGCATCGATGACCCACTCAAGGTCGACCCCGGCACCTGTGGTTGTGGCGTCGAGGATCTCGATACCGACGGTGACGGCACCCTTGACTGCGTCGACAACTGCCCGGGTGACGCCCTGAAGGTCGACCCCGGCACCTGTGGCTGTGGCGTCGAGGATCTCGACACCGATGCCGATGGCACCCTGGACTGCTTCGATGCCTGTCCCAACGACCCGCTGAAGACCGTTCCCGGCAACTGTGGTTGCGGCATCGAGGATCTCGATCTCGATGATGACGGCACGCCGGACTGCATCGATGCCTGC
>JAQWMQ010000004.1 GCA_029246705.1 Phycisphaerales bacterium
ACCTGTTCCTTCATGAACTGCATCGCCTTCTTCGAGAATTCGACCGCCTGGTTTCGCGTCTCGAACCCGAAGACAAGCTGCTCGGCTCCCTTGATGGCGCTGGCGTCGGCCACCCGGAAGGTTATGTCGACGACGATGGCGAGCGCACTTCCCGCACCGAGCATCGCCGTGAACAGCTCGTCCTCCGGCGTCAGCACGCGGATCTCGCCGTCGGCGGTCACCACGGTCATCTTCACGGCACGCTGCCCGAGCAGACCGAGCCGTCTGGAGAAGTAGCCACTCAGCCCACCGTTGAGGGTGTACCCGGCCACGCCGACGCCGGGACCGGTGCCGACGGGCAAGGCGCCGCCGTGGGCCTTCACCGCCTCGACGAGTTCGCGAAAGACCACTCCGGATCCCACCGTTACCAGGGTTTCGTCGTCGGACGAGTCGAATTCGATTGTCTTGAGGCGACCGAGGTCGAGGATCACCGCGTCGCGGTCCGCGACGAGTGCCGCCCCCGATGACTCGTGTCCGCCGCACACGCAGGCAATCGGGGCGGTCGCCGGAAGCGACTTCACGATGGCGGCGATCTCCTCGGCAGACGTTGGAAACTCGATCCGCTTGGCCAGAGTGGTGACGTTGCCGGTGGCCCCATCCTCTTTCGGGAGAACCTTGTTGGCGCTCACGCTCCACGCCCGTTGTGCGAACCATTCGTCGTTGGGTCCCAAAACAGCCTCCTGCGGAGCTCCCGCCTGCATCAATGATTGTTCCGCGAGCGAGCTTCCGACCACGAGTCCGACACCACTCGCCGCCGCACCCTTGAGGGCGGTCCGCCGCGAAATCCTATTCTCCGGGTCCTGCATGATGCTGAGTCTCCTTGATTCGGTCGGTGACTGAAAGCCAGGTACGGACACGCTCATCGAACGCACCGAGCCTTCGACGGACGTATCCTAGCCGATGAATCGAGAGACCACCCCGGTCTTTCGCAGGTGTTTCCGCGCGAATGAACCCCGCTTTTCGGCGGGGTTTTTCCCTTGACCACCGTCAAGCGATGAATGACGACACCTTGTATCGCACTCAGTTGAAACAGTCCGCATTCCCTTCATGGCGTGTACCGCCAGCGTCAGCAGCACGGAAGTCGATCAACAAGAGCCAACTTGCTCCCGGACTCCACCTGGCGATCATCTCGACGCCAGGCTGCAGATATCCGGGCAGCATCTGCAGCAAACGCATAAGATCCCGATCCGCAAGACGCGAAGAACAAGACCTTGTTCCGTATTCGACGACCGACATGGCGATGCGAACGCCCTGAAACGAGCCCTGCAGAGATGGCGAGTAGACGATGGGACCGAACAGGACGTGTTGACACGCCAGTTTCGCTTTGGTCCGAGCTGACCCACCGAAGCCCCGTACTCGCCCGTACGGCTGCGTTCCATCTCATGATGCTTCTGATTGCCGTCGGACTCTTCGCATTCGACTCGCGAGAGGTGATGGGGATCAACGTCTGGATCAAGCCCATGAAGTTCATGGCATCCATCACCATCTACCTGGTGACCATCACCTGGCTGATCGGATACATCGAACGACCCCGCTGGTCCGTGCGGACGATGGCGTGGGGCATTTCGGCCTGCATGGTCGTCGAGACCACCATGATCTTCCTTCAAGCCGGGCGAGGCGTGCGATCCCATTTCAATGATGCGAGCGCGTTCGACGCCACGGTCTTCGCCATCATGGGGATCGGGGTGATCGTCGACGCCCTGCTCATGCTTCTGATGCTGGTCCTGTTCTTTCGTCGCCAGAAGAAACTGCCCGACACATACCTGTGGGGCATCCGCTTCGGGATCCTCATGTTCCTTGCCGGCGGGATCGCGGGAGGCTGGATGAGCTCGCGCGGGGGACACACGGTAGGTTCCGCGGACGGAGGCCAGGGCCTGCCACTGTTGAACTGGAGCGTGACCGCAGGCGACCTCCGCATCGCACATGGGCTCGGCCTGCACGGACTGCAGGTCATGCCGATTCTCGGATACCTCCTGTCGAGACGATGGAAATCAAGGCTCGGTCCCGGGGCTTCGACCACCCTGCTCGTGACATTCGGCGTGCTCTACGGAGCCATGATGCTCGGCATGTTCCTGCAGGCCATGGCCGGGGTTTCGATTGTCTCCTTCTGGAAGTGAGCGGATGTTCGAAGCAGCTCACCCGCTTTTCAGCACGGTCTGACTCGCATCCCGACGCACCCGGACGTACTGTCTCGTGCCCCGAGTGGTGGCAATTCCGGTGGCACGCTTCAGAAGCTCTTTCGCAGGTGCCGGTGGCCAGCTGTTCCTCGGATGCAACTGCCGGCCGGGGCAGACTCTACTGACTGACTGACCGACTGCTCGAGATCATGAATCCTGAGATCGATGTCGTTCTTCTCGGTGGTGCCAAAGGAGGCATGCCTCATGATCTTCTGCACCGGGGAGGACTGAGATCTCTTTCTCTGTTGCACATAAATGGAGGAAAGGTGGCTTCCATGCCCAGTTGATGGCGTATACACGTGAGAAGGGAACCAGCATGCCGTTCCCTCGGGCAGAGCGAACTCGCGACATATCAAGACACTTTTCGGGAGCCGACAAGATGAAGAGCATGATGCATGACAGCGAGTCCGTCGCGCTGAATGTCGCCAGACGCAGATCCAACCTCGTTGTGATCGCGCTCGTCAGCTTGATGGCGGTCGGAACTCTTGCCACATTGGCTGAAGGCCAGGACACCTCCAAGGCGCCTGAAAGAGCTTGAGATCGAGAATGACCAGATGAAACTGTATCTGGCTTCCTTGATCCGGCTTCTTGTCAGCAAGGGGACCTTGTCACAGCATGAGCTGCACGCCTTTGTTGACATCATCGACGATGAATGAAAACCATTCATGTCGACACCTGTGAAGACTCGAGGATTCGGAAGAGTCAGTCAGGCAACGACACCTCGACGATGCACAGTGAATGGGGAGGCAGGCTGACGGTTCCCTGCTCGAAGGTCAGTGCAGTCTCCCTGGGCGCAACCCGATCCGGATGCTCGATGTCGTTGTAGGCATCAGGTGAGTCACCGGTGAGGATCGTCGCCTTGTAGGTGCCATCAATCGGCAGCGCGCCTATTTCGAGCGTGCAGAGCACCGCTTCCGAAGGGTGCCGATTCACCAGGGCAACAGCCCAGTTGTCGCCTGATTCATCAACCGTGGCGATCGCATCGACCATGGAAACAGAGGATCCGTCATGCGCGAGTCGGTCTGACTCGATGTGCGCTTCGACCACATGTGACTTCAGCAGATTGGCATACATCGCCATGGCGTGAAAATGAGTTCGCCGCACGATCCCTTCGGGGTGGACGTACAGGGGACCGGTCTGGTTCACCAGGCACGCGATGTTCGCCATGGTGACATCATCGGCATTGCGAAGACAGGCGTTGAAGAACGAGGCGCAGAAGAGTGCATCCGCCATGGTGTAGAGAGAGGGCTCCAGGCTCTTGTCGCGAGCCTTGATCAATGCCATGACTTCGGGATCCTGATGATCGACCTTGCGGGGATGATGACCGGAGAACCCCGGATGGTGCCAGGAGCGCAGGTTCCATTCGTCAAAGGCGATGGTCATCCGCTCACGCATGCCCGCCTTTTCGATCGAGTCGACGACAGCTTCCAGGTGTGCATCCGGCTTCTCGGAAAGCATCATGCAGGAGAGGTAGTCCGGGGTCTGGTGACTTTGGAAGTTTGGAATCCAGTACTCGTGGATCGAGAGGAGATCGAGGTGCTCCCCGGCGGTCTCGAAGAGATACGGGTCGATGTAGGCACTCGGGCCATGCGAACCGGAGCAGGTCACCTGAATGCTCGGGTCGACCTGCTTCATCGCTTCCGCGGTATCGCGGACCTTGTCGATGTAGCCTTTGCCGACCTTTTCGTTGCCGACACTCCAGATCCCGACGTTGAACGGTTCCGGATGCCCGTTTTTCCCGCGCAACTCGGCGAATTCACCCGTCGTGTCATTGCAGTAGGCCACCCAGTCGGCCATCTCCTGGATGCTGGCCAGGCTGTTCTGGCAGATGTAGGGTTCGGCTTCGAGCCGCCGGCAAAGCTCGATGAACTCGTGGGTCCCGAAGGTGTTCGGTTCCCGAACCCCCCAGCGATCGTCGTCATAGGGCTGACGGACCTCGCCCACGCCCATCTTCCAGTGGTAGCTGTCCACGAAGCACCCTCCGGGCCAGCGGATGACGGGCACCTTCAACTCCCTGATCGCCTCGATGACGTCAAGCCGGAAGCCCTCGCTGTCGGCCAGCGGCGAACCCGGCTCGAAGAAGCCACCGTAGATCTGCCTGCCGAGGTGTTCGATGAAGCCCCCGAAGATCATCGGGTCGTATTGCCTGGCGGGCGCGTCGACGGGAATGACGATCCTCGCCTCATCCGACACCGGTCGTGGGGCCGGTTCCGCAGCTGAAATGCCACTCAGAATGGCGACTGACACCGCAGCAATTGGCATCAAGCTGTATTTCATGAGACCTTTCTTGATGTGCATGCCCGGTACGGGGCGATCGACAGGGATCGAAGGTTGACTGGACGCAAAGTACCACACGGGAAATCAACGCCCTGGGAGACACGTTGAAATACGCCCGGTCGACCAGCACATGAATGTTCAGTTTGTACGACAATGGGAGCGATGACCATCAATAAAGAAGAAATCAACCGTGCCATCTACCTCGACTTCGAAAGTGAAGGCGAAAAGCGGAATGGCACACAGCCACCGCCGGTTCTCGGCGGGGTCATGGTTGAGACTATCTACACCCCGACACTCCTTCATCCAGACCTGGCGCACGCGGCCGAAGCCAAAGAGTGGGCCCACACCACGCTGGCCGACTATCTCAAGTCGATCCACGATCAGGCGAATGCGGAGAGCCGAAGGATCGTCTTCTTCAGCTCTGCAGAGTCCACGATCTTTGCAGACCATGGAATCGACATCTCCCAGCACGGATTTGACCTGCGAGATGCAGCCAAGCGGTCCGGGCTGTACCAGACTGTCTGGGACACGTTCAAGGACAACGTCCGACGATTCAGGGACCCGGACACGGCACAGACGACGCGAAATGAGATTCGCACGAAATCATTCGGCTTGCTCACTCTTGTTGCTGCCGACCTCGGCATGCAACGACCTGATTCATACGGAGCCGGGAAGACCGGTGCACGCATCAGGTATGCGCTGAAACAGGCCGGCAAGAAGTCTGACTACGCGTCGTGGTCTTCAGGCGGAAAAACAAAGCTCACACAGGTTGTCGACCACAACAAGCATGACTGCAAGGCGACCCGATGCGTCCTTGAACATCTCGCAGCGAATTCCTGACTTTCAGTCATTCCACACGTTGCGACATGAATGTCGAGCGTTCGTATCCCCCCACCCGCTTGCTGATAGCGTGATCGCCGTGGAACAAGAGCGGTTCATGTCCGCTCCCCACTGCAACGAAAACCCGCCCCGACGCGAGGTCGAGGCGGGCTGATTCGATGCTGTGGTATCGAAGTCGTTGTCGACGTCCTTCAGGGACAGACGTCCCAGGCCGCCAGCAGGAAGGCGAGGTCCGTGCCATCCACGGTACCGTCACCGTTGATGTCGGTCCCGGGAATACCGTCGCCATCGGTGCCCCAGACGGCGAGCAGGATGGCCACGTCGGCACCATCGACAACACCATCTTCGGTGATGTCACCGGGACATTCGGTGGGGTCCGCCACCACCGGAGGAATGGTGAAGTCGGCTTCCTGCTGAGGTGTTCCCGGTCCCTGGTTCCAGGCCACCGTGAGCGTCGTGCCCTCGATGGAGAAGTCGCCGTAGTAGCTGAATCGACCGACGAAGACGCCACGCCCGAACCCCGACGGTTCACCATCCGGGCCGGCGAGCGCCACCGGACCGACCTGCCCGGCGAGCGTCTCGGGCGTGCTGTTCCACCATCCCCCGCTGTTCGGCTGGGGATAGGCGAAGAAGAGGTCGAATGGAGCCGCGAAGTCCTCGTCGAGGCTCTGGCCCGCGCCCACGCCGGGAGATTGCTCGGGTCGCAGCACGTTCTGCTCGACACCGCCGATGGTCACGAAGGAGTCCGAGCGGCGCACGCTTTCGATGTCGAAGAAGCCACCGAGGTTCTTGGGGAGCCACCAGGTGTTCGTCGGGAACGCGGGCTCGCTGGCGCTCTGGAAGTAGATCACCTGGGCTTCGGGGGTCAGGCTGAAGTCGAAGATGCCGAGCACGGTGTCTGCGTCGTCATCGGAACTGACGTAGAGGTCGATCACGGTGGTCGTTTGCAGAGCCTGGCCCCGATCTTCGGAGATGTCCGTGTACCGGGTGGTGTAGACGCCGGTGATGTCGGCGGAAGCTGTGGCCGCAAGACAAAATGCGGCACTGGTCGAGAGGCAGGATGCGTATTTCATGGTGGCAGGTTCTCCTCGTACCTTGCTCCGAAAGGAGACTAGGGCGACAAATCTGGAATGATATGAAGCGGCAATGTTGACAATTTGCTTGAGCAGTTCTTCGTTGCGCGGGCAAATCCGGATTTATGAATTTCAGGACTTTGTCAAATAATGCGTCGGGGTATCGCGTGACGAACATTGATCAAACGACAATATCGTCAGCTTTGATGCACGAGATGCCGAACGTTCGTGTCGCCTCATCCGCTTTCCGCCCATTTTCAACTCGTGCTCCAAAAACGTGCATCACGACGAAGTCGGTCATTGGGGGGTACTCACCAGCACTGAGACAGCGCAATCCTGCCTGTTGCGTCAATCATTGGAAAAACCAGAATCGATGCGCTTGATCTCGTAGGTCGTCCCACCGAACCTTGATACCGGGTTGCCTGAAGCCAGACTGATCGAGATCGAGTCGTTCCTCCCGGATTTTTCCATCGATGCCACGGTCACCCGACTGTACGGCACTGCGCTCTGCATCCTCGAATGATCCGCCGCACCCCACCTTCAACAGCAAATCCGCCGGTACAGCCGTGATAGACGCGACCGAGTGTGGGCGCAACGACTCCACCGGGCTCTTGACGACCCCGATATCCGCGAAAGCTGCCCGCTTCTTTTCAAGACTGATTGTCACGATCGAATCCGAGATCATCAATCAGGTGAAGTGGCGTTGATTGATGCAGGCTGGACTCGCTCTAAACGCATCAAATCTGCTAATTTACGACCCCCCCCACTGCATGGAATCTGACTGAATGCCTGAAGAGTCGAGCACCACAAATACGAAGAGTACGCACCGCCAAATCGATGCTTCAAAGCAGAAGGCGATGTGGGACCCGATGACCCACATTGCCAACGAACAGCAAAATGCGCACTTCAAGTCCGGCGATGGCAAGCGATCCGAGTTGTTCATCGTCACCAGTGTTCGGGCATGGATCGCGCTCTCGTTCTTCATTCTCCTGATCACCGGCATCGTCGTCTGGGTATTGACTGGCAATGTCGTGGAAGTCGTCAACGGGGATGGAATGCTCATCGGTCGCACCAGCTTGTATTCGGTGACGTCGTCTTCCTCCGCCCGAGTGGTCGAGTTGAAGGCGAAGCCGGGCCAGGAGGTTCGGGCCGGCGACCTGCTGGCACAACTCGATCCAACCGAACTTGACATGAAGATCACCGGCGCACGAACTCTTCACGATCTGCAGCTTGGGGAGAACGAGCGACTGACGCAATCGGACCTTCAAGAGCTCGAGCAGGTGTTCAACAAGTCCGCCAAGGAAATACAGAAGCACGAAGCAGACATCGGCATCAGCACGAGATTGATCGAGTCCCACGGCAGGCAGATGGAGCTCCAGAAGGATCTCCTCGATCGAGGACTGGTCACCCTCGAGGCCTTTCTTGAGACTCAATCACAGGTGCTTACACTTGAAGAAAAGATCTACTCCGCCCGGGCGGGAATTGCCGAATCAACACTTGCGACCACCGCGGCGCAGCAGTCATTCGAAACCGCACTCGCCAGCCGGTTGGAGGATCTTTCCAAGTCAGATGCAGTTCTGAATGTACTGGTTGCCCAGCGCGAACAGCAGAACAAGATCTACAGTCCCGTTGATGGCGTGGTGGTCGCGGTTGACGTGGACCTGCAGGAATTCATCACTTCCGGGCAGCAGGTCGTCCGGATCGAGACAGGTGCGTCTTCCGAGAAGACACTGCATTGCCTCGCCTACATGCCTGCGCGGATGGGCAAGCGGATCGAAGAAGGCATGCGCTGCCAGTTGATACCGGAAGTGACCTACTACAACGAATATGGATACCTGCTTGGAACGATCCACTCGATATCCGAATTCCCCGCTACTCGAGACGATCTGCTCATGCAGTTTGGTGATTCCGCGATCGTCGACAGCATGCTCAAGAAGCAGCCCGACGGCTTGCTGGTCAAGATCGAACTGATCGAGGATCCTTCCACTCCATCGGGATATCGCTGGAGCAGTGAGAAGGGATTTCCCGAGCTGCTGGAACAGGGAACACCCACACAGGTCCGCGTGATCTATGGGAAGGTCACTCCGATCGAACTCGTCAGCCCACTTCTGACCGACTATTTCCTGGGACGTGATCCAGGCCCCGGACCGGGTGGACGATGATGCGCGTCCACAGGGAGCCCTGACTGGTGTACGCCACTCCGACCATTCTTCAGCTCTCGAAGGTTGAAGGCCCTGCTGCGGCACTCTCCATGATCCTCGCTTACCACGGGCGGTGGGAATCGCTTGGCCAGCTGATGGTCGACTGTGATGCCGGCCGCGCCGGAGCGACCCTGGAACTGCTCGAGGTCACGTCGAAACTGTACGGACTCGAGGGATCCCCACAGGAGGTTCCGGATCGAAAGTCGCTGGAAAGAATGGATGGTCCGGCCATCATCCTCTGGAAGGGCGGGCGCTTCCTGATCTACGAGGGACAGTCGGCGGGGCGAATCCGAGTCAATGACCCTGCCGTAGGCCGGCGGTGGATTCGCGCTGCCGAGTTTGATGAAGGATTCCAAAATCAGGCACTACTGCTGAAGCCGGGCCCCGATTTCACCAAGGGCGGCGTGAAGCCGAACATCCTCTTCGCCTTGAGCTACCGCCTTCGAGGCTACCGTCGGTCGCTGGTGTTCGGGCTTCTTGCCGGCCTGCTCGCCGTGATTCCCGGTTCCATGACCGCGGTCTTCAGCACGATCTTCGTGGACTACGTGCTGGTCCGTGGATTCAGCTACTGGACCGTGCCACTGGTCGCCTGCATGCTGGTCACCTGCTCGATATTGGTCGGACTCAACTGGCTCCAGAACAACTCCCTGCTCAGGGTTCTGTTCAGATTCACTTGTGAACAGGCTGCGCTGTTCACCAGGCACCTCTATCTGCTGCCGGTGAGTTTCCACAAGCAACGAGTACCCGGCGAATTGAACAATCGGGTCGACCTGAACATGCAGGTTGCGATGGTGCTCACCCAGAACCTCGGGCTCGCGATCATCGGTGGAATCTCATCGATCTTCTATGGGCTGTTCATGGCGCTCTACAGCTGGAAACTTGCAGTGATCGTGGCTGGCGTGGCCTTACTCAACGCAGTGATCCTCAAGCTCTTCAACACCACGCGTTCGAATGAAGGCAAGCGGATGTCCCAGGTGAACGGGCTGCAACAAGGAAAGCTTGTCTACGGCCTTGACGAGATGGAACGTCTCAAACTGGGATCATCTGAGCAGGACTGGGTCACCGATTGGTCGACCCTTCAGGTCCAGACCGCCACCTTTCGGCAGAGCCTGAGTGTGCAGACCAGATACGTCAGTTCGTTTTCCTGGTTCATTCAGATGCTGTTGATCTACGTGGTGATTCTCGGATTCGGTGGATACCAGGTGATACAGGGCGAACTCACCTTTGGCGGCCTGGTCGCGCTTCAGACCCTCGGGGCACTCATGCTGGCACCGCTGGGCGCGATGGTCGCCCTGGGGCAGTCTCTCCAGTTGCTCAAGGCCTTCCTCATGCGGCTGGACGATGTCTGGGCACAGCGGATCTCCCCACGCTTCTGGAATGACCTGAACCCTGAAAAACAACCTGCCGACTCGCCCTCGGCCAGTCAGCGACTTCGAGGCGAAATCGAGCTGCGCAACGTCACGTTCGGCTACGCCCGAGCACTCGACCCCTTGTTCAAGGACCTCAGTCTCAAGGTGAAGCCGGGAGGACGCGTAGCCCTCGTTGGTGTCTCAGGTGCCGGCAAGACCACCGTGGGAAATCTGGTGACCGGTTTGTACGACGCCTGGTCCGGGGAAGTGCTGATCGATGGCAAGCCGATCGATTCCTATGGACATGCGAAACTCACCTCGAACATCGCACGGGTGAACCAGACCGTCAGATTGTTCGAAGGAACCGTGAACGAGAACATCAACATGTTCTCCAGCTCGATCTCCGATCGATCAATTCGCAATGCGGTCGCCGATGCACATCTGACCGATCTGCTTTCAAAGCGGCCTGCAGGCATTCACACCGAGGTGTACCCCCGTGGTGCCAATTTCTCATGCGGACAGCAACAACAGATTGAAATCGCCAGAGCGCTCTCTTCCGACCCGGCGATCGTGATTCTGGACGAGGCGACGAGCACTCTTGACAGTGTCACCGAGCGCAAGATAGATGAGAACATCCGTGGCCGCGGCTGCACCTGCCTGATCATGGCCCATCGCCTGAGCACCGTGCAAGATGCCGATGAGATCATCGTGCTGGACCACGGATCGGTGGCTGAACGTGGCACCCACTCCGAGTTGCTGGCACTTGACGGACTGTACACGAAGATGGTGAGTGCCCAATGACCGGATCCGGCACCAACCAATCGAAACCTTTCATACAGGAGCTTGCCGCCAGTCGTGCAAGTTCTTCCACCTCCCCCGTATCGAGAGAAATCAGCGATCCGGATCCAGACACCTGCTGGCTGATGCTTGCAGGGACCGCCCACCTGCTGGTTCGATTGAGAGATGAACTGGAAAAGGTCTGGGAGCCTCTCCTTACCTGCTCGGCGGGTGAAGTCCTCTGCAGCATCGCATCGGATCCCGAGGCCCAATACAAGATCGAGTGGAGTCACGATGCCGAGTTCATCGAACTCTCCAAGAAATCACTCGATGAAGAGGAGATGCCGGGCGTCGTGGCCGCGGGATTTGATCTGGCGGCATCGAACTTTGCCGGCCATTCCGCACAGCTGATGAGGCTCGATTCAGCCGACCCTACCGTGGAACAGTTCGTTCCTCGGGGTTCAACCGTACAGCTCACCGCACCGGAAGAGTATCTCTGGACCGTCGACAAGCCCATCCAGGCGTTTTTCAAACCTGCCACGATGGAACAGAATTCGGATCCGTCGATCAACTCTTACCGCGGCGGCCTGCTACCCGGAAATTGCATCGCAACCTTCGATGAGGACACCCAGGTCAAGGCAATCCCGATTTCACAGATCGGTGACTGGATCACAGCCGATACAGATCCATTCAAAGTCCTGAGTCAGTTCGTGGGCCATCTGGCTCGCCGCGCAATCACGCTTGCAGACGCAAGGCACCTTGATGCCTATCAGGAGAGGCTGGAGTTCGAGCAGAAGGTGCTTCACCGAGCGATCGGTTCCTTCACCACGGTGGCCAAGATCGGACTGGCACCCGGGGTCGAACGTTCAAGCAGCGAGCTGGTCAATGTCGCAAGGGAAGTGATGGAGGCCGAGGGACTCGAGACACCCAGGGAGTTCACGCTTCCAGAGAACATCAAAACGGATCAGGACCTGCTCCGTTCGATCAGTGAACAGGCGGGCTGTTTCTATCGATTCGTCGAGGCTCCTGAAAACTGGCATCGAAAACAAGCCGGCCCGATGCTCGCCATCTGGGGGGAAGACCGGGTCCCCGTGGCGCTCACTCAGCGCAGATTACATCGATATCGAGCTCGATACGTCGACAATGAAGGAAACCTGGTGGACCGCAAGGTCACCTCCGAATTCGCGAAGGAGTTGTCACCAAAGCTCATTGCGTTCTATCCGTCATTTCCAGATCGCCCCCTGGTCGGACGCGATCTGTGGCTGATGATCAAGAAACAGGTGCTTTGGAATCTCGTCCTGGTCCTCTCGCTGGGTTTCATCGGGGCCATTCTCCAGCTCTGCATCCCATTTGCGACCGGATACATGGTGAGCAACACGATACCCGACAATGACGAGCAGTCGCTGCTCTTGATTTGCATCGGGCTGGCTCTTGCCGTGGTCTCTTCCGTCGCTTTCTACATGGTGTCGATGTTCGCTCTCATACGCATAGAAGGGATCGTGAGCGTTCGCCTCACCACGGCACTGGTCACACGCGTGGCGCGCCTGCCGCTTGGTTTTTTCCACAAGTATTCGGCCGGCGACCTGATGCAAAGACTCACCAGCATCGAGCACCTGCGATGGGCGATGTCCAAGGCCATTGCCCACTCACTTGTCGCGGGCCTCTTCTCACTCACCTACTTCGTGGCGATCCTGTACTTCAGCACCACACTGTTCTGGGTCAGTGCGATGGTTCTCATGACCTTCATCCTCTACTACCTCGTGACCGCAATTCTGGTGATCAAGCATTTCCGGAATCGGATGGAGATGGCGGGCAAGGGAGACGGATTGAACATCCTCGGACTTCAATCGATCGACACGATACGAATCGGTGGGGCGGAGTCGCAATTCATCGCTCGATACCTCCAGTATTTCGCAGGCGAGCAGCGAGCCGTCTTCAGGATCAACTACCTGTGGAATCTCAATCTTGCCGCCGAGGTGGGCATGCCGGTCATCTCAATGGCCGTGTTCTACATGATGTACCTGTTCTATCTCCGGGATGAACTTGCCGTAGGCACCTTCCTGGGCTTCTTCTCGGCCTACACCGCACTGCTGGTGGGCATGATCTATCTCGGTCGTTCGATGTTCCCACTCTTCTCGGCCATCCCGATGTACGAGCGGATCAAGCCGATTCTCGAGGCCGTTCCGGAATCCTCGATCGGCCTCATGGATCCCGGCCAGATCAACGGCCACGTCCAGGTCAAGGACCTCATCTACACCGCGCCGGGCGGTAACCACCCGATCATTGACGGCTTGAATCTTGAAATCCTGCCAAATCAAGTCAACGCGGTGGTCGGCCCCATCGGGTGCGGAAAGACGACGCTGGTTCGACTCTTCCTGCGTGTTCTGGTCGAGGACTCCGGCCTGATCAGCTTCGATGGAGTCGAAGCAGCCAGCCTGGACCCGCGTTCCATCAGGCGCAACCTCGGTGTGGTTGCGCAGATACAGGAAATCGACTCCGCAACCATACGAGAGACCGTCAGCCCGGGCGGTGACATTTCAGATGAAGCGATCTGGGACCTGCTTGAGGAAGTCGGGCTCAAGGAGGACTTTTCGATCTTCCCCCTTGGCCTCGACACCAGCGTTGGACCCTCCAATCTTTCGGGAGGCCAGCAGCAGCGGCTCAACATCTGTGTCGCCCTGGCGAAACGCCCTCACTTCCTGATTCTTGACCAGTCCCTGTCTTCACTTGAAACCCAGGTTCATGTGGACCTGATCGAGTCGATGAAGAAGCGTGACATCACACTTCTGTTCATAACTCAACGGCTGTCCGCCTTGAAGTCCGTCGAACACATCCACTACATGGACAGAGGCGTGATTCGAGAGTCCGGTTCCTTTGACGAATTGATGAGACTTGGCGGAGAATTCTCCGCCATGGCGAGGGACCAGCTGGGTAACAGGGATCACGTACAGATGGATGCCGACACATGATCAGCAACACAGCGATCATCTCCACTTGCGGATTGGCAGTTGCCGGTGGCCTTCTGGCCAGCTGCGCCTCTGACTACGCCAAGCCGTATCCGCTGCTGACCCAACCGGAGATGGATCGCATTCAAGAAGCGAATTCCATTGATGACTACCAGTTGCTTTCAGATCCGGTCCCGGTTTCTGAATTTCAAACCCAGACGCTTCCGATTCAATCGGATTTCGAGCTGCCTCCACTGCTTGCCCGTGAAAAGTCGATCAACGAGGTTTCGCTCGGCCTGAGCCAGGTTCGCGACTCGGTATTGCTAAACAATCTTGGCATCGAGGTCGATCGCTATCAGGCAGGAGTCGAATCCCAGCGTATCGGCGAGGAGCTTGGTGCCTTTGATGCGACGTTTTCCGTCGATTTCTCCTACGGACAGGACGTCGAAGGGGCGACTTCCCTGGTTGACCCCACGGGCAGCATCAAAACGGACGCATTCAGTGTGAGCCCGGGTCTTCAGGTCCCACTTTCCACGGGAGGTGAACTTGAGATCGAAATGAATCTGTACAACTACCAGCAGTTGGCCAATGACGTGAGCACCATCGCATCCAGTAATGAAGAGGTGTCGGGACAGGAAGCACAGCTCAGCTTCTCCTACACCCAGCCATTGCTTCAGGGAGCGGGCTCGACCGTTGCACTTGCCCCGATCGTTCTTGCTGACTACAGCTCGCGCCAGGCGGTTGCAGGTGTGACTCTGCAGATCATCAACACCCTCGCCAATGCCGAACGAACCTACTGGGACACCTGGGTTGCCCATCAGCAATTCGAGAGTGCCCATGAAGTCTATGAGTATGCGAAGCAGCAGTTCGAAGCGACTCGAGATCTCTACGAAGGGCAACAGGCGACCATCGTCGATGTACGGCAGGCACAGGCCAGCGTATTGACCCAGGCTCGGCACGTCATAGGGTTTGAAGACAAGTACGTCGTCTCGTCCCTGCGCCTCCAGGTGCTCATGAACGACCCAGATCTGTCCCTCGACGGGAGCTGTCTTGTTCTTCCTTTCGAGCAACCTCTGTTCAGACCGTTCATAGCTGATTCAAACCGTGCAATCAGGTACGCGATGGCTCACCGCATGGAACTCCTCCAGCTGGAACTACAGGTTGCAGCAGACACCCTGGAACTCGCCGTTGCTAAAAACACGCTTCTTCCGAACGTCGCCCTTGCTGCTGAAATTGGCGCCATTGGAATAACTGATTCTGGCTTGGGCGAGTCAATAGACGACATGTTCAACGGTTCGCAGGCAGCTCCCTGGAGTCTGGCCCTGTCCGCTTCGATGCCCATCGGAAACAACACCGCCATTTCAGCCTATCGAGCCGCATTGCTGCAACGCCTCGGTGACATTGCCAACGTGAATCAGCAACGGCTCACCATCCGCAAGGACGTACTCACCGCGCTGACCGCCCTTGAAACCTCCGCGCGTCAGTTGCGGGTGGCCCATCAGGCGGAAATCGCCTATCGAAAGGCCTGGGAGGGCACCACTGAATTGTTCCTGCTTGGTGAACAGACTGCAGGGGATGTGGCCGATTCGCTGGAACACTACGGCGAATCCAGATTCGCAACCATTGCCGCAGCTGGTGATTACCAGAAGGCGCTGGTTGCACTCGCCATGTCGACCGGGACCACCCTGGGGATGAACAACATCGAGTGGAAACCTGCACCCGTCCCGGTTGTCCCTGATTGAACCGGGTCGATTCTGCAATCGCACCAGCGTGACAAGAGCGACTCGAGACGAATGTCTCGATGTCCTTGGTTCCAAGTGTTCATCGATGAAGCAAGAGCGCCTGACCCTCCGCGCTGAAAGTCCATTCGACATCCTTTGCACGGGTGCGTGAATGTTGAACATCACTCATCAGCAATCACTCTTCATCTGAGGTTGGGCTGCATCCTCGCTCATGGGTCCAACCTGTCAGGTCATCGCCGTGGCACGATGCCCCGGGGAGCGGTCATCAGTTCACTGCATTATCAACTGCATCAGACCCGCTTGCCAGTGGCACCGAGGCCGTTGACGCCCTGCGCGATCGTCGTTTCAAGCGGACTCGAGCAGGATGGTGTACACGTCCCGCACACAACCCCCATCCACGGTGGCTGACAGGACAAGCTCGCCATCAGGAACAGGCCCCGTCCGGGCACATTCCGACCACGACGAAGACCTCGCCTTGATCGGAACAGGTTCCTTGTTACTATTGGCATCTCTTTGCCATTACCGATAGCTCGCGGCCCGCCATGAGGCCGACGAATCGTCAACCCGGACCACCGCAACGGAACACGCTCGTGCAACAGTCAATAGCCATCAACCCCAAGATCCAATCCGGCATGCCCCAGGCGTATCGCGACTGGATTGGTGTGGGCGCATCACTTCTGTGCGCCGTCCACTGTGCCGCGATGCCCTTCGTGGTCGGTTTCCTCCCCCTTCTCGGGTTGAGCTTTCTCGCTGATCCATCCTTTCACCAGTGGATGGTCGGCGCATGCCTTGCACTGGCGCTTCTGGCGTTCGTCCCCGGCTGGCGGCGACATCATCGGCTGGCCCCTTCGATCATCGGACTGACAGGCCTGGGTCTGATCTCGTTCGCAGCATTCGCGGGACCGGACGACTGCTGCCCCACGCCGTGTGCGGCATCCACCTCACCTGAAGACCCGATGGTCATGACAACGGCAATGAGTGGCGACTCGGCCTGTGCCCTTGCCTGCTGCAGCAGCGAAGCGACTTCCGAAACCGGAGCCCCGGCCATCACTCCCGACACGGCGCCATCCAGTGACGCCGCGGCCTGTGCAGCGGAGTGCTGTTCGAGCACCGGAGACGTGATCGTGGTGGCAGCAGGTCCCTGCACGGCCCCATCCTGCGACGACACCGCCTGCGACTCGTCATGCTGTGTCGATAGTGAAAGTGGTTCCTCCGTCACCACGGATGAAGTGCTTATCGCCGCGCTCCCGGGCGACGAAGGGCCTTGCTCCGAAGAGTGCTGCCCCATCGATGGCAACACGGTCAGCACCGCGGATTCAAGTGGGTTCATGGACATGTTCTGGCTGCTGATGACCCCTCTGGGCGGGCTGATCCTGGTGACCGCACACCTCACGAACCACCGTCTGGGATGCCGGTGCACATCCAAGAGCTGCCCGCACTCCAAATCCGCCCCGGCAATCGGGTGACCGAGGGGATGACTCGCGGTCCCGGTTGCCCTGCCGTTCACCGACGAGGAAGATGCCCGTGGACCTTCAACTTTTTCCTCGATTGACAGATACACTTCCAACATGCTGATCGCGACCACCACCGGCTCCATGGCCACCCCCCTCTCGATGATCCTGCTCTGGGCAGCTTTGATCGCGCTGGTCGGCAGTGCTGGCGTCTTCGCGCCGTGGCTCGCTGCTCGCAGGAGTGACGGACATGCCATTGCCTACGGCAACAGCTTCGCCGGTGGCGTGCTGCTCGCAGCAGGGCTGATCCACCTGCTTGGTGATGCGAATGAAGGATTTGCCGCGGCCTATCCGAATCTCGACTATCCCGCGGCGTTCGCCGTCGCCACCCTGGCCTTCATCCTGGTCCTCGGGCTTGAACGCGTCATCCCCCGGGCCATCGAGTCAGGTGGAAGAGACGAAGACCCCGAAGCCGCCGCACTGATCGGAGCGGGCAAGGGTGGAGGCTTCGCCCCCTACCTGCTGCTTGTCACGCTCTCGATCCACAGCCTCATCGCAGGCCTGACCCTCGGCATCTCGACCGCCGCCGGCGCCGGGGTGCTCCTGATTGCGATCCTTGCCCACAAGGGTGCGGCAGGGTTCGCACTCGGATCGACCTTTCGTGAAGCCGCCATCCCGCCTCGCACGCGCATCCCCGCCCTTCTGGTCTTCGTGGGCAGCACACCACTCGGCGTCATCCTCGGCGGGATCGCCATCGAGACCTTCGGCAGTGGCAGTGGTGCAACGGAGGCCTGGTTCAAGGCAGTGGCCGCGGGCACCTTCCTCTACATCGCCACCCTGGATGTCGTGCGCGAGGAGTTCTTCCCGGGCGGCACCAATCGAGGACAACGCCTGGTCTGCACGCTCCTGGGCGCAGGTCTCATGGCACTGGTCGCGATCTGGATGTGACCGACAAGCCGAGGAACGGGTCGAGAATATCCACCGCGTATGCGGGTGTCGTTCAGTGACGGGGTTTCAGGTCACGCACTTGAGTTTCGAGTGTTGCAATCGATTGCAACCGCGCTCAGCTCCACGCACCCAGGAGCCGCGTGAGATCTGCGCCGTCCACGATGCCGTTGCCGTCGAGGTCGCCGGAGCCCGGACCACCCCATGAACCGAGCAGGATCGTCATGTCCGCTCCATCCACGATTCCGTCGAAGTTGAGATCGGCGGGCTCGGTGGTGACACAGACGTCGCATTCACTCTGGATGCAGGCGCCGAGACCACCCAAGCTGCTTTCTTCGACTCCGGTGATCTGTCTGCCGGGAGATGTCGATTCGACGTTCCCACACACCCGGGTCCTCACCAGAGTCAGTGTCGCACCAGACACGTGGGCGCCTGCCCCCCTGCTCTGACCCGGCCACGACGGATGGTTCGCGGTGTTGTCGGTGATCTCGCAGTCGACCAGAGTCAGCGTGGTGCTCAGGCTCAGACGTATTCCGCCACCATCCCAATTGGCATGATTGCCACGGAAGTGGCAGTTCCGAACGACCACATCGTTGGAGCCGATGAAACTCGCGCCACCCCCGTACTCACCATGTCCGTTGGTGATGACGAGATTCTCGATGAGGGACTGATCGGAATAACCGACCCCCAGCACGGTGAAAGAACCCTGTCCGTCAAGAACCGTCGCGGGCTGTCCGTAGGCGTCCACGGCTCCACGCACCGTGATCTGACTCCCGATGACTCCCACCGGCTGCTCGAGAAGATAGGTACCCGCCGCGATCTCGATCACATCACCGGAGACGGCGGCCATCGATGCCTCCGCCGGATCCGTGAAGTCACAGGAACCGTCAAGGCAGACCGTGATCGTGTCGGCCAGAGCAGTTCCTGAAAGTGCGATGGCAACAGTGGTGACAGTGGAGAGGTTGAAGAGCTGCATGGAGTGAAAATCCTATATTCAAAGTTTGACAAATAATCTGGCTGGCCAGGGAAGGCAGAAGACCGGGGAGATGAACCAATCATGCCTCAAGTCACGGTAAAAGGAAAGGCCTTTGGGTGATCTGAAGTCTTCACAGAGACCGACCCTGCACAAAGACACACGTCTTCACGGCCAAAGAGTGCCAGTAAATCCATGAATAAGTGAGACAAGGTCCTAAAAACACGGCCATCATGTCGTAATGCAGGATTTAGGATCGGAGCAGTAACGATCAGTCGACGGCGGAGTCCGTCGTTCGCACCACCGGAACCTGCACCTCCCCGTACCGCCAGAACCACAAGACGAACGGGCTGTTGTATCCCAGGTAGCGTGAGGGCCCATCGGCCTTCCAAGTGGATTGCGCCGCAAGCCACGTGCGAACCCGAGCGAGCCCTTCAGCATGGTGCTCGGTCGAATACGAACCACGGATTCCGGTGCTCGCATACGCCCGCGGCGTGATGTCCTCGACGCGAACCACGCCATCGGTACCGACCGGCCCGAGATCGGGGGTTCGGTAGAGGAAGGCCATGCCGGTCATCCGATCGGAAGCCCCATCGTCATAGCTCATGTCGACCGGTGAAGTCATCGGGATGTCGTTGGAGCTGATGTGCTGGAAGAGTGCCCGGAACATCGGGGTCGTCCCCGAACGACCATCCTTCTCGGTCACGACCGCGGCCCGGTAGGTCGGATACTCACGGATCTCGACCTCGCCGACCGGTGTCAGTTCCGGCCAGCCCTCCGGAAGCGGCGCGGAGTCGAAGTACCAGGTGCCGCCGGAATTTCGAACACAACTCACGAGAACCAGGGCCGTGACGGACAGCGGAATGAAGAGAAGCCATGAAACCAGTCTGCGCGTCATCTTCTTCTTCGGCATTCGAGTGTCCATCATCGTGCTGCTCCTGAGTTCGAGGGACAGGACTCATTGTAGTCAACACTTCCGTCAGGAACGGGACATGATCCCGAAACAGCGCGTCTCCAGCAAGCATGTACCGGGGGAGGTTGATGCGTATCAATGGATTCAATGCTGCCCGGAAAAACCAAGGCCACGAAACAGGGAAACCCCCTGCTATCGCGCCCAATCGGCCAGCTCCACGAGTCGATGCGCCTGATCGGCACCAACAGCGGGAACCAGGGTCGGATCAAGCAGCCCGACCTGCACGAGCAGGCTGGCCTGGTCCCAGTAGATGTGCTCGTGTGCGATCTTGCCGTTCTCGAACTTCATCACCACCACATACGGAAGTTCGACGTACTTTCCGGTCGGCGGGACGCCAGGAAGCATGAAGTCCAGCTGAACATCGTGGGTGAACGAAAGAACGAGTTCATCGACGACTCGATCCTTGCCGACGGTTCTAGATATCGGCGTCACCTTGACGTCCGCGGGCATCTTGCCCACGAATTCCTTGGTGTAGAAACGACGCACGCTTTCGGCCCCGAAACCGCCGGTCAACATGGGGACGTTGAACACGTAGGGATCGTCCGTCATGGTCAGCATCGTTGCGTCGACATCACGATCGACGAATTCATGTTCCATGTGTGCTTCGACAACCGCTCCAAGATCAACGTCCTCCGATCGAGAATCCGTCATGGCGACATCCTTGCTTTCCATATTCTCGCTGTGCATGTTCGGACGAGCAGTCGTTTCAGGTCCGGACTCATGGGCTTGGCCAGAGACACAGCCAGGAGCCATGGCCCCCACCATCATGAGAACCACGATGACGGCAGCATGAGTCAGGGCGAAACCAGTCATGTTCTTGATGTTTGTTTTCATGGTTGAGGAAGAATAACACGTTCGACCTCGAACACCCTCAGTGGTGTGCATCGACTTGATCTCGACATGGCCGGGATCCACCGAGATCAACGCACCGATTCCCAGCAGACGGCTCTCATCGCGTGCGAAGAATGAAGAAGAAGACTGAATCTGATGTGATTTGCTCGATGGGAAGGAAGTGAACATCATCGGGCAGCGATCACTTCCGTGCATGGGCGAGGTGGTTACCAAGCAGATCCATCACGTCGGTTGATCCGGGGTCATCGAGTTTGATCACGCATTCGGTCACGGATGCCGCCTACTTCAATTCATTCCGGTTCAGACCGCGGTCTCCCCAGCCAGATCAGGAGCAGGAGCAAGACGAGGGATACGACTCCAAAGCCCACGCCGATCCCGATGAATTGCAGACCGAACGCCGTGTTTTCCATCGGACCCACATCGGCCAGGACGCCGCTCAGCCCCAGCAGACCGAAACCAAAGCACGCAACCGCAGGGAGAAAGAAAAGAATCGCCAACACCACCAGGAACATCCGGATGATCAAGACTCGTGTAGGTGAGGACATGGCTGTTTTCCAGGCCTGATCTGTGCGTGAGTCGCATCGATTCCGATTTCAGGTGGCGGAACCCGAATAGAGCCACTGACCGTACCCGATGGTGAAGGCAACGTCACCAAGCACCGCGTGTTGCAGGTCGGCCAGCCAGCCTGACCCGGTCCTGAGAAAGGTCCGCATGAAGAGCAGCCCCCCAACGAAGGTCACCAGCGGTGCAACGAAGTTACCGAAGAGGATGTGCGAAAAACCGAAGCACACCGCACCGACCAGGATCATCAGCCAGCCATTTCCCAGACAGGAGTGGTAGCGAGCCAGGAACCACCGGCGAAAGACGATGCCTTGCGGCACCACCGACAGCAGTGGATAGAGCACGAGAACGATCACCCAGACCAGCGGACGTTCCCGGGGGAATCGAAACATCTGTTCATTCGAGATCAATGGATAGAGCACCAACAGGAGGAGGGTGCAGACCGCGATGCTCATGACGAGCTCGCCCAGGACACCTTGCCTGTCCGGGTAATCACCTTTCGTGCGTGCAGCCACCTGGCCGAGTCGCGCTTTCCGTTGCCAGAGGAGATACAGACACAAGCCCGATGCCAGCCAGAGAACCGGGAGTGGAAGCACCCGAATTCCGGATGACCTCAATGCCAGCAATGACAGGGGAAGCAACGCGAAGAGAAGAATGAGCTCGGCAGGGCGTGATCGCATGCCCTCAGGATAAGTCGATCAGGCGAAGCCGACACGAAACCACAGGAGGGACCAGCACTGAAGGGACGCGAACAGGCCTCGCGAAGGCGAAGCGTTTTGCGGCAGTCACCAAGGCAAGAGATTTTTCAGAAGTTGGAAATGATCTAAAACAAACGAGAGTTGTCTTTCGTAGAGATCAATAATCTCAACGGGATCGCCGCGACCAAGCGACTCATGATCCTGAAAGAAACCAAGGGGCATAGATGACTGAGACGTACAGAGTTGTGCGAGAAGAGAGCATCCATGCACAGAAGAGAAGTTCTGATGAGTGTCCTTGTCGGCGGCTGCCTGCTGACACAGGCAACCACACCAGCCGGAGCGGTTGACACAGAGCAGGTCGCCACCGATCGCGGAAATGTACCGTTGTACCTGCCATCCAGTCCAGACCCCGGCACCTCGCTTCCACTGGTGGTCTCACTTCATGGCTACACCGGAAACGGCACCAGCCACGAGAACTACTTCAACCTGAGAAGTCGAATCGACGAGCGTCAGTTCATGCTGTGCGTCCCCAACGGCCTGACCAATTCACAGGGCGAACGTTTCTGGAACGCGACTGACTTCTGTTGTGACTTCGAGGGACAGAACCCGGATGACTCTGGATACCTCAGGACCCTGATCGAAACGATCATCGCCGATCACTCGGTGGACATGGACAGCATCCACGTGGTCGGGCATTCCAACGGTGGCTTCATGTCCTACCGCATGGCCTGTGAGAATGCCGATCTCGTCGCCTCGATCGCCAGCCTTGCTGGCGCAACCTTCTCGGATGCTTCAGACTGCTCGCCCGATGAACCGGTGCACGTGCTGCAGATTCATGGAACCAATGACACGGTGATCGCCTACGACGGCTCCTGCATCCCCTTCTTCGCCTGCTACCCCGGCGCACTGGGGTCGATCATGCTCTGGTCCGGATACAACCAGTGCAGCGGCGACATGGAGACCCGAACGAACCTCGACCTCGATGGCAGCATTTCCGGTGCCGAGACCAGCCGTACCCTGATCACCGAAGGGTGCTCAGAACATGGCGCATGCGAACTCTGGGCGATCAACGGAGGCAGTCACGGACCGTCGTTCAACAGCAACTTTTCCCGGGAACTCGTCGACTGGCTGCTTGAGCATCGCCGCTCATCGACGGTCCCCTGCACCGGCGACCTGGACGGAAACCTCGTCGTCGATGGCGCGGACCTGAGCAACCTGCTCTCGGTCTGGGCGGACACCAGCGGGGACTACGACCTGGACGGTGATGGCATTGTCGGGGGTGGCGACCTGAGCATCCTGCTCGGAGCCTGGGGTGCCTGCACGAACCCATGACCAAGGCAACTGCATTCGTGACGATCAGCATGAACAGCCAGGAGACAGGCAGTTGAGTCGGGTCCACGAAGGCATGAACGAACAGCGCATCCACGGTCATGCCGTGGATGCGCTGTCTGGATACCGAGCGGAAACGCTCAGGGATCAGGTTTCCAGGTTCTCTGTTCGACGACCTGATCACCCATCGTGGTCCTGGTCGAATAAGCACCGTTTGCCTCGAAGGTGATCAACACCTCCATTCCGTTCGGGTTGAACGGATCGGACATCAGGATCGACCCGTCGGCCTGGAGCGGACCCTGGATATAGATCGGCGCCGCCAGATCAGGGCCGACCAGCATCTGCTGGAAGAAACCGCCGGCACTGCTGTAGGACATGAATCCAAGAAATTCCGAGGGGGCGGTCACGTGCGACAGCAGGTACCGACCTTCGGCCACCATGCGGGAGCTGACCTTGAAGCCGTCATTGGTGCTGAAGTCACCCGAGAATTTCTGCAGGAGACGGTGCGCACGATTGTAGTTGTCTGCAGGGTTGGGGTTGTCCGCCTTGCGATTGACGCTGGCGGGCCTGATGGGTCCCGACATCAAGGTCTTCAACACATCTCCGGTCTTTCGAGCCGAGGGCGTGTTTTCCATGGACATGAAGGTCGCCTGGTTCGGCGGTACGCGAACCGTCGTCTTGGTCCCCTTCTTGCCG
The DNA here is from genome assembly GCA_029246705.1 of Phycisphaerales bacterium. GTDB lineage: Bacteria > Planctomycetota > Phycisphaerae > Phycisphaerales > SM1A02 > JAKVBQ01. The sequence goes on from JAQWMQ010000004.1 coordinate 23,899, forward strand.
ATCGCCATCTCGGCGGTGACCTGTGACATCGGGTCGGTCAGTTTCATGACGTCGTTACTGACGAAGTCGCCGGCCATGTAGCTGAGTGCGGTCCGGTCGGGACTCATGTTCACCAGGAAGTACTGGTTGAGATCCGACCGATAGCCCATGTAGTCGACCGACTGGGTGCGATCGACTTCGGACACGTTCAACCACCCGGTGCCGTCGAGCACGAACATGCTGTCGCCGGTTCCAGTGAGATCGAAGACGACACCCGGCTGACCGACGGCCGCCATGTCGACCTGCATCTTCAGGTCAGAACTCCCGACCATGTCCTGAACTTTCAGCATCTTCTGCTTGCAGGACCTGGCCGTCTCACTGCCCGAATCCTGGCTGGAGGCCATGGCCAGAAGCAGCGTGCCCGCGAGGACTCCAAGTGTCGGAAGAAAAAGACGTCGACCAATGAAATCAATGCACATGAGGTATTTCTCCTTGGGACGAACTCTACATGTAATCCTGCATCAAGCACTCAATCTTCTCGATCAAGCCAGATACCGTCAGCTGAACAAAGCCGCATAGTGACGATACCAATCACTTTGGAATCGGCGATCCGGGTCGTACTTCAGCTTTGCTTCGAGGAATTCGGGGAATCGCGGGTAGCAGGCCGCCACCTGTTCACGTGTCGCCCAACGGTGATAGGTCAGGAAGAAACTGCCCTGGTATTCGATCACCCGATCGATGATGCGGCGAAAGTCGTCTTCAGCCTTGGCGATTCCCTCGTCCGTGTGCATCACGTGCAGGTTGCACACGATGCAGACGAATCGCTCGGTGGCCCAGGGTAGAAAACTTTCGGTGTCCGGCTCGATGAACCGGATCGTTCCGTAGGTCATGTCCACGTCGTGCTTGACGAAGTCTCGTCGGACGTCCGCCATGAAGGGGGTGAGTGATTCCCGCCTGACGTAGACCTCGGTGATCATCTCCGTCTCGCGCCGGGTCTCGACCGCCTCGTTGTACCCGTCGAAGACGTTCGACAACTGGTGGGCATCCGACCAGTAGACCTGGCCCGACGTGCCCAGGTAGAACTGCTCGTACTTGCTGAACGCCTTCTGCTTGTCGACCCGGGCCAGTCGGTAGAGATCCGCCCAGTCCGAACCCGCCATGTGCCGGGTCTGCTCCGGGACCGGGGTCCCGTCGGCGACCGGCTTGTAACAGGAGAAGACCCCCGGGTGGAACTCCTCGTCACCATCCAGGGCGATCGAGTACTGGCAGTCCCCGTAGAGAAAGCCGTCCTCGATCGCCGCATCGATCCGTGGCAGGAGATTGCGCACCGCGATCACCTCCACCATGCGCTTCACGACCTGCCGGTGCACCAATCGGAGCGTGACATGCGTGACGATCCCGAAGAGGCCGTAGCCACCGATCGCGAGGGAGAAGAGTTCGGCATTCTGCTCTCGATCGCAGACCAGGACCTCGCCCGCGGCGTTGACGATGCGAAAGGACTCGATGTCGCTGATGAACGGGGCGAAGCGCAGTCCACGGCCGTGGATGTTCGACGAGAGCGAACCACCGATGGAGACCTTGTCGATTCCGGTCTGCTTCTGCTTCACCGACCAGGCCTTCGTGCCTTCAGCCTGGTTTTCGTGCAGGTAGCCGATGAGTTCGGGCCACATGATGCCGCTTTCCAACTCGATCAAGCCGCTCTCTCGATCGAAGTGAACGATCTTCTTCATCGAACACATGTCGAGCAGCATCCCGTCGGTTCCGAACTGCTGACCACCCATCGAGTGCCTGCCCCCCGAGACCGAGACGGCAAGACCCTGTTCGGCGGCCTGACCAACCGCTCGAATCACGTCTTCCTCGGACTCGGGCATCACGATCGAATGCACCTGGGTGACATTCAGCTGTGACTGCACGTCGTTGACTTCAGGCATGTACTACTTCTCCAGGGATGAAAGGACGTTTGACGGTCAGAGGGAGACCAGCGCGGTGTTCTCGCCCTGGGCGAGCACCGTGTTTCGGTTGGATTCGGTGAGCAGTTCGCAACGCAGGTCTTCGGGGGTGCGGTGGTCCAGAAGACGGAATCCGGACTGCGCCAGGAACTCGGGGAGTTCGGACCGACTGACCCCCCAGGTGAACCGTTCGTTTCGAAAGGCGAGCCACCATCTGGTGGCCGCCCTTGCATTTCGAAAGTCGTAACGACCCGGCGCGCTCTCCTCCATGTAGGTGAAGAGGAACCTCGACCCGGAGGCCTGGCTGGCGATGCAGTCGAGCAGCTCGCGAACCCGCGACTCGTCGAGATACATGGTCACGCCTTCCATGATGAAAAGGGTCGGCAGCCGGGGATCGTATGCCTCAAGTCCGGAAAGCGTGTCGGCAAGACGCACTTGTGACAGATCGACGGAAACCAGTCGCACGCAGCCTTGAGGCAGACTGAAGTCCTCGAGCACCTCTTTCTTCACGCGCTGGGTCGCCGGATGATCGATCTCGATCACGGAATACCCGGGCATGTCCGCCGAGAGCCTGAGACTCAACGTGTCGAAACCGGCTCCGATGACGACGACCTGCCGAACGTCGCTGCCAAGGGCCCCACGCGCCACCGATTCGATGTAACGCTTTCGAAGCAGCTGATGCAGGTAGATTCCCGGCACCGAAGCGGCCTGGAGGAGCCGTGACTTCATGAGAAGAAGTCGGCGGGCAAGGGCCTTTCCCAGAGTGGCCCGGTCCAGCTCCAACCGGCAGGTCATGGCGTCGGTGTAGCGGCCAAGATCTTCAGGAACCTCACAGGCGAATCGCGATTGCTGAGAGAGCCAGTAGATACCGTTGGCAACGAACCTTGCAGTATGACTTGCCTCGTGCTTGTTCAATGCATCACCCAATGGCAGTTCATGAAGACAGGATCATCGGTGCACTTGGTCGATGTCCGTCATCCCGACTTCGAGGCACGTTCGGTCATGCCCAGACTCGCAGGTCGGGGAAGACTGCTCATGTTCCTGTTTCGGATCGAAGGACTGGCCGATCACGCCCTCAGCAACGCGTCACCTTCGAGGGTCCTTCAAGGCGACCGAAGGCACGAACGGTGGCGTTCGCAAACGCGGGGTTGCCGGCGACCTCGGCGAAGAGGTCCGAGGCCCTGTACGCCTCCAGGGCCTCCTCCGATTCGAAGACGTAGACGCCACCGAAGGTATTGGTGTCATCATCAGCGAGCCAGTGCTTGCAGACGAGCCCGGGAATCGCCTCGAATGCAGGGGCGACTTCGTCGCATCCCGCCTCGTACTCGGCGCGGGTGATGCCCTCGAGATTGAAGTTGATGATCAGGATGTGCATGGCTTCGCTCCTTGTGTCATTGCGTTCAGGTCATGGAACACTTCCGGTTGCTCAAGAGAGTACCAGCGCACGTAAATGGCCGTTTTGCCTGCGCGGTAAACCAGCTCAATCAGCCTCGTCGACCATCGAACGGTAGACCTCGGGATCGGTCGCACCTTCCGTACCGAAGAGCAGGACCCGGCTCTGCGTGGTGAGGCCGAGTCGACCCCAGAGTCGGTCGTCCTTGCGGGCTTCGATCAACCCCGCAAGTCCCGCCACCGCGGATTCACCGGCGATGATCGATTCCTCGCGTGCCAGTCGACGCATCAGGGGGGCGATCCGGTCGTCGGTGATCGCGAGGAAGTCACTGGCTCCCGCCGCGATGATCGGCCAGGCGATCAAGGAGACCTCGCCGCAGGAGAGTCCCGCCATCACGCTTTCCGTGGTGATGTCCACCCTGGACTGAACCCCGTGACGAGCACTCTCGAGAAGGCATGCCGCAGAGACGGGCTCGACGATCACGAGTCGAGGCATGTGCTCTCCATACCGGTCCCACATGTCGACACAGACCGCAGCGGCCAATCCGCCGCACCCCCCCTGGATGAAGACATGGGTGGGCGGCTCGGGCATGACCCATTGGTCCATCGCTTCACTGCTCATCACGGTGTACCCAGCCATCACGTCGCGAGGGATGTCGACGTAGCCCTCCCAGGAAGTGTCCGAGACCATCAGCCACCCGTGGGCTCGTCCATCTCGATTCGCGGCGTGGACCGAATCGTCGTAGTTCCCCTTGATCCGGCGGACTCGCGCGCCCAGCGCTTCGACCGCCTCCTGCCGACCCCGACTCACGCCTTCATGCATGTAGACCACGCAGGCACATCCGAAGCGACGCGCACCCCAGGCCACCGATCGTCCGTGGTTTCCATCCGTGGCGGTGACCACCGTGACTGCAGCCGCTTCCTCGGGCCACTGCCTTGCGGCGACATCCGCCAGGGTGATCGTCCTACCGACAGCCGAACCGATCTCGTCTCGGAGAACCACTTGAACGGCATAGGCTCCACCCAGGGCCTTGAAGCTGGCCAGTTCGAAACGCTCGGACTCATCCTTGTAGTGCAGCGAGGACAGACCGAGTTCGCCGGACAACGCCTTCAGGCAACGAAGCTCGGTCGGGCGGTAGTCCGGCCAGGCGCCGATGGCCTCGGAAGCCCGAAGACAACCGTGCGCCGGCAGGCGTTCACGAACACCCTCGGGGCACTGCTGACCCGAGATCACCTGTTCATTGTGCCAGTACTGCGTGCGCGAGATGGTCGACTCCACCGGGTTGGGTCGGGACAGTACCCTAGCGGATGGTCCGCGGATCACCTCGAAATCAGCCCCCCACCCCCATGACGAGTACCCTCTTCGCATGACACCCCCACCACTGGCACGCGACATCGCCTGGCTGCACTCGAGACTCGATGAATCGATCGCGTCGAAGGCCCACGAGGACATCGAATCGGTTCGCGAGGCAGCGCGAACCATGATCGAGACCGGAGTGCCTGCCCCGGGCCTCGCCGAGCTGTCACTGGACAGGATCGATGCGATCCTGAAGCTCCTGACCATCAGGTTCCACCTTCGCAACAAGGCGGAGCAGCTTCACATCACCAGGGTCAACCGGGAGCGGGAACTGGCCGCGACGGATGCCGGGACCCGGTCTGAATCACTTGCCGAGGCGATCGGAACCCTCGCTTCGAGCGGCGTCTCCCTGGACGGTGTCCTGGAGACGCTTTCGGAACTGGACATCCAACCCACCCTGACCGCACACCCCACCGAGTCGCGCAGGCGCAGCGTGATCGCCAAGCAGGACCGGATCGCCGAGCTGCTGGTCACCCGCAACAGCGGGGAACTGACCACCGGGGACCGTGGCGCGCTTGAAAGCGATGTGCGACAGACCCTCTCCCAGCTCATGGCCACCGATGAGATCCGGTCACGAAGGCTTGATGTGATCGACGAGGTGCGCAACGGCATCCATTACCTGGGTGGCGCGATCTGGAGAGCGGTGCCCGAACTCTATCGGGACCTCGCTGATGCCATCGAAGACAACTACGGATGCCGGGTCGACCTGCCCGTGATCCTGCGATACCGATCATGGATCGGTGGCGACCGCGACGGGAATCCGTTCGTAACCGCCGAACGCTCGGCGATCGCCTTCGCCGAAATGCGTGAAGTCGCGCTGGAGCGACACCACCAGATGCTGGAGGACCTGCACCGGGAACTCAGTCTCTCGAGCCGCCGGGTCCGGATTGACCCTGAACTCGAGCAGTCGATCGAACGAGACGAATCCGAGTCACCCCTTGATGAGATGGCGATCCGACACCTGCACCATGAACCGTTCCGGGTGAAACTCAGTCACATGCAGAGGCGCCTGGGCGCAGCCGACTACGACACCGACCGCTACATCGACGACCTGATGACGATCCAGAGCGCACTGCGCTTCGCGGGCCTGGATGAAACAGCGAACCGCGGCGGGATCGCCGATGCCCTGGTGGCCGCCCGCACCTTCGGTTTCCACCTGGCGGCACTGGACATTCGACAGCACAGCCGGGTGCACGAAGCCGCGGTCGACGAGCTCTTCAGGCTTGCCGGTGTATCCGACGACTACGTGGCCCTCGATGAGACCGACCGCCGAACCCTGCTGGAAGCGGAGCTCTCCACCGCCCGCCCCCTGCTGGCGCGCGGACAGGAACTCTCGCCGCCGACCCGAGAACTGCTCGAAGGACTGGCCGTCTTCGCCGAAGCGCTCGAAGCCGACCCGGATTCGGTCGGGACCTACATCATCTCGATGGCCCACGACGTGAGCGACCTGCTGGAGGTCCTGGTCCTGCTCAGGGAGGTGGGCCTGTGGACGATCGTGGACGGCGTCGTGCAGTGCCCCATCGATGTCGCGCCACTCTTCGAGACCGTCGACGACCTCGACCATGCGGGGCGGATCCTCACCGAGATGCTGGAGAACCCTGCATACCTGCCGCAGCTGCAAGCACGAGGACGGTTCCAGGAGATCATGCTCGGCTACTCCGACTCCAACAAGGATGGCGGGTACTGGGCAGCGAACTGGCGACTCCATGCCGCACAGAAGGACCTCGCCCGAATCGCACGCGAGGCAGGGGTTTCGTTTCGGTTCTTCCATGGCCGGGGCGGCACCGTCGCCCGGGGCGGTGGTCGGGCCAACCGCGCCATCCTGGCGAGTCCACCGGAGACCCGCAACGGCAGGATCCGGTTCACCGAGCAGGGCGAAGTCATCTCCTTCAGGTACGCGATGCCCGCGGTCGCCCATCGACACCTGGAGCAGATCGTCAATGCGATGATCCTCGCGACGACGAATTCGAGTGAGCCGAGCAGACCGGACGAGCCCATGATTGCCCTGATGGATGCGATCGCCGAGCGCTCCCGGGTGGCCTACCGCGAGCTCATCGATGACGATCGCTTCTGGCCGATCTTCGTCGATCGATCTCCGGTCCTCCACATCGGCAATCTCCCGATCGCCTCACGTCCGGTCTCCCGGTCCGGCAGCAAGGTCACCTTCGACGAGCTTCGTGCGATTCCGTGGGTCTTCGCCTGGACCCAGATGCGGTACAACGTGCCCGGCTGGTATGGAACGGGCTCCGCATTCGACCAGCTGGTCCTTCATGACGAATCGATGCTGGAACAGTGTCGTTGCGCATATGCCGAGGGCGGTTTCTTTCGGGCCTTCATCGACAACGCCCAGCAGGAGATGGCCCGGGCCCGCCTGAAAGTCGCGGGGTGGTACACCGATGGTTGCGACCAGCAACTCCACCAGCGTCTCACCGAGGAGTTCCAACGCGCGGAACAAGCCGTCCTGGCGATCACCGGACAGGAGCATCTCCTGGACAACAACAAGGTCATCCAGCAGTCGATTCGTGAGAGGAACGGCGACACCGACGTCATCAACGCCCTCCAGGTGGATCTGCTTCGCCGCTGGCGAGAGGACAAGGATGACCAGGCGCTGAACACCCTGATCCTGTTGAGCGTCAATGCACTGGCTGCAGCGATGCAGAGCACCGGTTGATCCCGGGCCGGTTCAGACCGATGCGATTTCCGCGACCGACCTGCCTGACAGTTCCACCCGATTGCCGTTCTTGGGGACAAGTTTCGTCTCGTGGGGATGACGGTCATGAAGACGAACATCGGGGGCACCGGCCAGCTTGGCGTGAGCGGCCGGAGTGACCCCGGCATTATCCGCACCGATTACTGCAATCCTGATCGAATCCATCTGGGCGTGGTAGGCGATCGACTCGGTTCAACGGGATCCGACTCGCGACCCGCAACCGTGTTGGCGAGGCAGGTGAGCAATCCGTGGATCGGCGAGTCATGACCGGGCCGAATCGAGGAACCTTGCCGGCCGTGAAGAGCTCGTGCATTTCTTGGTGTGTCCCGAGAAGTTGGTGGAATCGTCAGAAGAGCACCACACGGCTCTTTCTGTCAGAATACGATTGGAACTTCAGGCGGAGCTCATCCATGCAAGATCGTCGAAACACCATTCAACTCGAAGCGATTCTCAACGCCTTTAAAAACGCCGGCCGGCCGCTTTCCATCGATGAACTCCATGCTTCCGCCTCGAAGGTCGTCGAAACCCTTGGCCTTCGCACGGTCTATCGGGTCATCCGAAAGCTCGAGGAGGATGGAGAAATCGCCTCCGTGGTGGTGCCCGGACAACCCGATCGCTATGAACTCGCTTCGGTCGCTGCAACCCACCACCACCACTTCCACTGCACCAGTTGCGACCGCGTCTACGACGTACCCGGTTGCCCCGGTCGGCTGAGTGGGCTCGTTCCCGAGGGTTTCGTGCTGAACCACCACGAAATCATGCTCAGCGGACTGTGCAAGACCTGCGCCTGATCAGACTGATCCCGGATCGATGTCCGCGCGCTGCCACCTGCGGAGGTGAACGACCGCAGATGGTTGGTCGCCTGGATGTTGATCGTTTCAGCTCAAAGTGATGAGAAATCATTCTCCCCATGACAGGACGGGGGTACTCTTTGGGGGGCAGCGGCACGACGCGATTCGGTTGGCCAGACGGGAACCGGCCTGGATCATTCGTTGCTGGAGCACAGAAGAGATGTCCTCGAAGAAATACTTCAACCACGTCACACGACGTGCCGGCGGCATCGCGCCCATCCTGGCACTGGTCACCGCATCCTCAGCAGTACAGGCCCAGCAGAACCTGATCGAAAACGGGTCGTTCACGGCCGGGCTCGAGGGCTGGACGATCACCGGACCGGTGTTCATCCAGAGCGACGCCTGGGATGATTCGAGTTCGGTTCGGCTGCAACCTCAAAGCGGCCAGACCGCGGAACTCTCGCAGTGGGTGACGGGCCTGGAACCCCGCGGGCGCTACACCATCGCCGCTCGAGTTCGAACCAGCGACCACCTTTCTCCGCCGATCCTTGGCATTCGAAACGGTGCTCAGATCGCCAAGGCGCACGGATGGGTGGCGATTGACGACGAGGGACGCTGGCTTGAACGCCGCTTCGAGGTTCACGTCGAGGATGGTGCCACCAGCCTCGAGGTCTACCTCCAGGGCTGGCAGACCGAACAGCCGGCAACGGTCGAGTTCGATGCCGTACGCCTGTGGGAGGGACGACAGCTCCCCCCCACTTCGGATCCCGGTGACCCCGAATGGCCGGAGGCTCCGGTGATCACGGTTGCACCCGATACCGGCGACTCCCTGCTCAGGAATCCCGGCTTCGATGATGCTTCGGGAGGCGCCTGGGCGCTCGGCATCAACGCAAGCATCGTTGAAGTCGACACTGAACCGACCATGCGCCTGCTTTCAAGCGCCGACACTTCTCGAGCCTCGCAGCCGATCGAGATCGCTCTCCCCCCCCAGGGCGAATGGACGATCTCCCTGGAAGTCAGGACCGATCCCGACGTGGTGGCCAGCGCATACTTCACGGGCAGTGACGAGTTCCTCGTCACGCGTTCCTTCGGGAACACCGAGTGGGAGACGATCGAGCTGACCGTGTCCTCGGGCGACCGGTGGATCCGCAACGGCAAGTTGACGCTGGAGAACTGGAAGAACCAACCGGGATCGGCCTGGTACCGAAACCTGTCCTTCAAGGCGATCGGTGGCGAGTGGATGCCGACGCTCGCGTCCCCCCCCCGCATTCAGTCCGAGGTGTTCTACGACGACTTCTCCGACGGCACGCTCGACCCCGAACGCTGGCTGGTCTCCGAAAAGGCCTGGGGCGGTGACAACGGCGGGGTTGCCCCGAGCAACGTGCAGCTGGTGGAGGATTTCGACGACGGTGAGCCGATCATCGCACTTCGACTCGAAGCCCACGGTGACCTCTACAGCGGAGACCTCGAACACAACGGGCGCAGCACCAGGGTGGGCGCTGCCATTGCGACACGCACCTACCACGCGTCGGGACGCTACGAGGTTCGAGCGCGCGTCGCTCCCGAGTACGGAACCTGCACGGCATTCTGGCCCTTCCACTACATCGACCATCGCATGGGCGAAGCCGAGTACTGGCATGAACCCAACCCACGACGCAACACCGAGATCGACTGGGAATTCCCCACCGACCTCGCCGGCGCGGACACCGGAAACTTCTCCTTCACCAAGGCCAGGACCAATTCCTGGGGTGGACAGTTCGGAGGCGAGGGCGGCGAACACAAGGGGCGCAAGCTGCTGACCGACGAGACCGGCCTGTCCATGGACCTGGCACAGGAGGCGCTTGACGGTCGCTACCACACCTTCACCATCGAGTGGCGGTCCGGAAACGACCTCGGGGACGAGGCGATCAACCGGTCCGAAGTCGGTTCGGTTCGCTGGTTCATCGATGGAAGGCTGGTGGACGAACTGGATGACGTGGAGTTCGGGCAGGGCAACGTGCCCTTCCGGGCCGCCCGGTTCTGGCTGGGCACCTGGTTCCCCGCCGCAGGATATGCAGGTGATGTCGGCTGGACGGGAAACCCCGACTTCGACACCACCGCGGCGCACATCGCCTGGGTACGAATCACGCCCTTCGAGCAGGGACGTGACCGCTGGGTCGACGAAACGGTGCCGAACCTCGCCTGGGCGAAGCCGGATGACTACCCGGTGGCAATCGACCCCATCGATTCCCTGGTCGGCGACCTGAATCACGATGGCCTGGTGAACGGCGCCGACCTGAGCATGTTGCTCGGGAGCTGGAGCACGTCGGATGCGGAATCCGACCTCGACGGTTCAGGGCTGGTCGATGGTGCGGATCTCAGCAGGCTTCTCGCCAACTGGAGCACGGAGTGAACGGGGCACGCACGATCGCAGGGGCACCGAACGGACCGGTATGATGGGTCGAACTCATCTCCAAGGATTCCATGGTGCCGGACCTGCTCGTCGCAACCTTCTATCTCTTCACGCCTCTCGAGGATCCAGCCTCGATGCGGAAGGGCATCGAGGCGTCGTGCCGGACCAATGAGGTCCTTGGCACGATCCTCCTTGCGACTGAAGGCATCAATGCGACGATTGCCGGGCCTCGATCGGGCGTACGCGCCGTCATCGACGAGCTGCGAAAGGATCCACGGCTCTCCGAGCTCAGGTGGCAGGAATCCACCGCACGCGACCAACCGTTCAAGCGGATGAGAGTTCGGCTGAAGAAGGAGATCGTGACCCTCGGGGTTCAGGGGATCGACCCCAACCGATCAAAGGGAACCTATGTCGAGCCCGAGGATTGGAACAGCCTGATCAGCGAGCCCGACATGATCCTGATCGACACCCGCAACGACTACGAAGTGGCGATCGGCTCCTTCGAGACCGCGATCAACCCGGGCGTGGATTCGTTCAGTGAACTGACCGACTGGCTGGATGACCGGATCAAGACGGGAGAGCAGCCGCGGGTGGCGATGTTCTGCACCGGAGGCATCCGTTGCGAGAAATCCACTGCGCTCCTCAAGGAACGTGGGATCGAGGAGGTCCATCACCTTCGGGGCGGCATACTGAACTATCTCAGAAGCATCCCCGAGTCCGAAAGCAAGTGGAACGGAGCGTGTTTCGTCTTTGATGAGCGCGTGGCCGTCGGGCACGGGCTCGAGGTCATCGACCATCGGATCTGCCCGAGCTGCCAGTATCCGATCGGCATCGAGGACGATGCCGTGTGCGCGAACTGTTGCTGAAATCGACGAATTTCGCGACCTTCGGATCCATCCCTGAGGATCACGTGGCTGTTCGTGAAGACCGGGACGCGAGCGAACGAAGTAGTCGAATTACCCATGGAAGTACGGAGCACCATCGGAGATGATCCGGTCTGGGCGAAGGGTTTGGAAAGGGATTCAGCGCTTCGCCGAAGCGATGATCGCTGTCGGGAAGGAACGAACGACAGCGACCGTCGGTGCAACGCCGACGTGCATGTCGGATCTCGAGGAACATTGGGGCAGTGACCTCTGATTCGCACAAGAAGCCCCGCCACATGGCGGGGCTTCTTGTCGGGTACATGACCTTGATGTGAAGGCTCTCGCCATCCCCGGGCGCAAAGGCTCATTCGGCTCGCTCAAGCCGGAGGTGACCGGCATCATCCACCTTCAAGATGCCCATGCGAACCAGGAATGCCGACGCCTCCTTGGTGAGCGCCGGGTCCAGGGTGCAGGGCCAGGGGACATCCTTGGTTGGCAGAAACCATGCCTTTACGAGCACGGGACGGCCGCTTCGGTTGGATTCATATTCGACGACGGCACAGAAGATGGCCGCGGCAGCAGCGAAGAGACGATCGACAGCCTCGGTTGTGAGGTTGCCCTCTTCCTTGTCCATGGGCATGGGTGCTCCTTATAGTTGCAATTGAGTCTCAATCTCACTATGCTAGCAGACCTACCACTTCTGGTGTCCTGGTCAGGACAGACTCTCGACCACATCGAAGCGGTTCACCCGCCATCGATGTCGATCTGGAACGCGGCACCAGCACTGACGCGCCCGGACCCGGCCTCGAGGCATGAATCGCATCACAAGAAACAACCCGGCCTCGAGCCGGGTTGTTTCGTGAACGGAGCGAGCGATCCTGGCGACTCGACCGGAAATCCGCATGGCGGTGCATGAAGGATCGACCCGAAAGACGCCGACGCTGGATCAGTGTTCGGATGAAAGAGCGGTGTGAAAGACCCTGAGGAGATTGGAACCCGACTTGTTCAGGTACCAGTGCATCTCATGAGAGCGTCCATGCGTGTATTCGGGTGAATGCTTCGATTGACGCCTGGTTCCGGAACACCGATCAACTCGTGAACCCGCCAAGCAAGCCACTGGAGTAGTGCATGCTGCTGACCAGGTCTCGGACTGAAACGACTGACTCATCAGAAGATTCCCCGGAATTCACGCTCAAGGTCGGCATGATCTCGTACCGACGACACGACGCCACGTAGGATCCCAGTCACATGACTGCATTCAACCCCGACAAGAACAAGGGCCCCGTTGGCAGACTGCATCTGATGCTGGGTGACCAGCTCGATGTCGAGAGTCCGCTCTTGAAGGAACTCGATCCGGCATCGGACATGGTGCTGATGATGGAGGTCACGCAGGAGTCACGTCATGTCCGAACCCATCACCAGAGAACGGTCTTCTTCCTGTCGGCCATGCGACATGCGGCACTGGCACTCGTGAAGAAGGGATTCCGAGTCGACTACGTGACCCTCGATGACCCTGAAAACCGGGGAAGTCTTGATGCCGAACTGATCCGTGCCGTCCAACGACTCAAGCCATCGTGCATCAGCGTCGCAAGACCCGGCTCGTGGCGCGTCCTGAACCTGCTCACGCAGGCCGCCGAGGACGCCGGACATGAACTCAGCGTGCAGGAGGACCCCCACTTCCTCCTGACCCCTGAACGATTCCAGACCTGGTCGGACGGACGAAAGATCCTGCAGATGGGTCATTTCTACCAGTTCATGAGACGTGAGATGGACGTGCTCCTGGATGAAGACGGCGGCCCGATCGATGGCAAGTGGAGCTTTGACGCCGACAATCGAAATGCCTTCAAGGCACCACCGGAACCGCCGAAACCCTGGTCGACCCGGACCGATGCCATCACCCGGGAAGTTGCCGAGGTGGTCGAACGGGTGCTGCCCGATCTGCCCGGTGCGCGCAAGATGCCCGGCTGGCCGGTGACCCGCAGACAGGCACTTGCCCAGCTTCGCCACTTCACGAAACATGCCCTGAAGGAATACGGCCGCTGGCAGGATGCCATGTGGACCGGTGAGAACTTCCTGTGGCATGCGCATCTGGCTCCGGCGATGAACATCAAGTTGATCGATCCGCGTGAAGTCATCCAGGCTGCGGTGGATGCCTGGGAGCAGGGCGAGATCCCGATCGAGTCGGCGGAAGGTTTCATTCGGCAGGTCCTCGGTTGGCGGGAGTTCATCCACGGCATCTACTGGACCCAGGACGAGGACTATCGAGACGGCAACACCCTGTCAGCGGATCGCACGCTCCCCGAGTCGTACTGGACGGGCATGACCGACATGGTCTGCATCAGCGAATCGGTGAGCCCGGTGCTCGAGCACGCCTACAGCCACCACATCCAGAGGCTCATGATCACCGGAACCTTCGCGATGATGGCCGGCATCGACCCTCGTCATGTACGAGACTGGTACCTGGGCATGTTCGCCGACGGGATCGACTGGGTCACCACGCCCAACGTGATTGGAATGTCCCAATGGGCCGATGGCGGAGTGGTCGGCTCGAAACCCTACGCGGCGGGCGGTCGGTACATCCACCGGATGAGCAACTACTGCAAGTCATGCCGCTTTGATCCGGCGCAGACCACCGGACCCGAGGCCTGCCCGATGTCCACCCTGTTCTGGAGTTTCCTCGACCGGAACCAGGAACGTTTCAGGTCCAACCACCGAATGGGAATGATGCTCCGCAACCTTGATCGACAGGAACCCGAGAGACTCAAGGCGATCACCCTTGAAGGCAAGCGGATGCTCGGTGCACTTGATCAAGCCGATCTGGGATCGAAACCGAACTGAAGACCCAGGCGGATGAAGATAATTCCATTCGACATGAATCCATCCCACGGACCCCGGCGAAATTCGGTGTGGCACGCCCCACATGCGAGCAGTCACGAAGCGACTGCAAGATACGAACCCGGAGGATCTTCATGCTTTCACTCAGAACAATCTCATGCGCACTCGTGGCTGCCGTCTGCTGGATGGCGGTGCCGACCCAGGCCTCGACGACCGGCGGAACGATCACCGACCTGGTCCTCAAGAGCGGTGGCGACTTCGACTCCAACAAGCGCGACTACGACATCCTGCTCAACGCAGTGGTCACCGCGGACCTGGCCGACGCACTGGCGGACCCCGATGCCGAACTGACCCTGTTCGCGCCCAATGACACGGCCTTCTACCGCCTTGCCAGGGACCTTGGCTACAAGGGTGGCTACGACGAGACCCTGGTTTGGACCTTCCTTGTCAGCGCACTCACCGATCTTGGCGGCGGTGATCCGATCCCCGTCCTCACCGACATCCTGCTCTACCACGTCGTTGCAGGTGATGTTCGACCGATCGACCTGATCTTCAGCACCTTCTTCAACGTGCCGGTCCAGACACTCCTGGGAGCGACCTTCCAGCCGTTCTTCCTGCAGATCATCGACAACGATCCGGACCTCAGGAACGCACGCGTTACATTCCCCTTCAACATCAGGGCGACCAACGGACGCATTCACACCGTCACGCGGGTGCTCATCCCCATCGACCTGCCCTGACATCAACCGTTCAGGCAGATCCAACCGACCCGGTTCCGAGCAAGCTTCGGAGCCGGGTTGTTGCGTTCACCGGTCGATCATCGCGAATGAAATCCCTCTTCTGGTAGCCTGTGGGCAGTCCAGGGCGCCTTGCATGACATGGACCTGGCCCTCGGATTGCCACGATGTCCGTCAGCGATTCCAATGTGACGCAGATCACGCAAGATGAATGAGAAAGTTCTCGAGCACACCGTTCACCGGAAGGAACCCGAAATGCTTTACACCATCGCCGTCATCCTGATCATCCTCTGGCTCCTCGGGTTCTTCGCCGGCGGCATCGGAATGGGCGCCTTCATCCACCTCCTGCTGGTGATCGCCGTGATCCTGATCATCTTCAGCCTGATTTCTGGCAACAGCAAGATCTGACCACCCGCATGATTGCGCGTGCCAATCTCGGGCACGCGAACCACCACATGCGTTCATTGAGGTCCCGCAACCTGCTACCAGTGCGACAGCAGGTTGAAGACACTTGTGGAAGTCCACGAGTCTGTACATGTCAATCTCCCTGTTGCTTGGGCCTATGCACCTCATGCGCCTCATGCGCCCCATGCGCCCCATGCACCCCATGCACCCCAGGAGAAACCGTGCAAGGCGATGAAGCGCCTTGAGATCAGTGTTGAAGAATCAAGATGGCTGTGGGCGGTGCACCGAAAGACGCAGGGTCGGAATCAGTGACCGATGAGCACGCCCCAGGGCAGGCACCAGGGACTCAGCCGCCGCAGGCTCCCCAGAAGCCGAGCACCCGGGAAAGATCCGAACCAGAGACAAGCCCGTCGCCGCTGAGGTCGTAGCCGGTTCCCGGTGGATCGATCTCGTCACCCCAGTGACCAAGAAGAAGACTGAGATCGGCTCCGTCGACCTGCTGGTCCTGGTTGAAGTCCTCGGGACACGGCTCGGGAAGCACCTCGCAGTCCATCAGGAAGTTCTTGAGGTACTGCTCCTGGACCGGGTTCATGCCGTGACCCGCGAAGCCGCGCAGCATGACCACCTGACCATCAAGGTAGGGATGCACGAAGACGTCCGATCCCAGAGACTCGCCGGGGCCCTCGAACTGCGCACCCTTGTAGCCCATGAGTCCCGCGATCAGGTAGGTGGCCTGCTCTGCGGGCAGGAAGCTCAGACCCACCGGTGACTGACCACCCTCGTAGGGGATGACGCCGTCATTGACGTTGCAGACGCCGAGATACTTTCGGTTCGTGAGCGGCGTCTTGATCTGGTCGTAGCCGCAGTTCGGCTCGTCGGGATCGGTGGTACCGCCGGGCGCGTGGAAGTTGCCATCGTGGTGTTGCGCTTCGGAGAGATGGGACACGACGGCGCACACCGCGTCCAGGCCGGGATTCATGTTCTCGATGAGGACGCTGTTGGCAAGAGCCGAACCGTTGGAGAACCCGACGATCCGGATCCGGCTTGAATCGACGTTGTCATAGGTCTGCAGCCGCGTGATCAGTTCACCGACCATCGAGACGTCCGGCGCGTCGCTGTTCTCCCCGCAGATGTTCCAGCTCGAGGCGTACCCGGAGGGCGCCACCAGGACATGACAGGTGAGGGTCTGCGAGAACTGATTGAGCGTTCCCTGACCGTTGCCGCCATTGCCATGCAGCAGGATGCAGACCGGATACCCACCACCCGGAGCCTCGACATCCGGCATTCGAATCGACATCGGATACGTCCAGCCACCCGGCTCCTGAGACCACGACCTCGAGATGTCGATATCGGTGTTGTCGGTCAGATCCTCGGCCGAGGCCGGGAGACTGGTTACCAAGGCGAGCAGTCCCACGATGAGTGTCTTGAACAGCATGATCTGAATGTAGACAAAGATGATTCGATTTCAACGATCGCGAGACTTTTCGGTGACGTTCAACCCGAAACGACCGCGAGGAGAGCCCGGGAACCGGCTTCGTATCAGAACATGTCAGGGCATGAAGGTTTCGCGATGGGGGCCGACCAGGGTTCGAATGGCGTAGAGCGAGGTGCTGGCGGCGACGAAGAGGGTCTTCCAGTCAGGACCGCCCCAGTGGAGGTTGCCGACGTGTTCGGGGATCAGGAGTGTTCCCAGGCGTTCTCCGGAAGCGTCGAAGATCCAGATGCCCTGGGGACCGGTGACCCAGATGTTGCCGCGCTCATCACACTTCATGCCATCGGGGATTCCGACCTCCATGGAACCATCGCCGATGTCCTCGGCGAAACGACGTCGGTTGGAGAGCGAGCCGTCGGCAGCGACGTCGTAGACGTCGATCAGGGCATTCGGTGAGTCGTTGACGTAGAGCAGGGATTCATCGGGCGAGAAGCAGAGCCCGTTCGGCTGCTCGTAGGCATTGCGATCGACCGCCAGCAGCAGTTCGCCTGCCGGTGTCACGCGGTAGACACCCTGAAAGTCCAGTTCACAAGGGCGCTCGACTCCGAAATCGGGAACCCGACCGAAGTTCGGATCCGTGAAGTAGAACGTGCCGTCGGAACCCATGCAGACGTCATTGGGACTGTTGAGTTCCTTGCCCTCGAAATGGGATGCCAGGATGTCCTGAGTTCCGTCTGGATGATGACGAACCAGACGCGCGGTGACATGCTCGCAGATGATCAGGTTGAAGTCCCTGTCGTAGGTCATCCCATTGCCCTTGTTGCAGGGATGGGCCATCACCACCACGTCATGCCCGGGCTGGTACTTGCGACGGGTGTCCATGAAGAGATCCGAGAAGAGCAGGTGCCCTTCCCGAGGATGCCAGATCGGCCCCTCGGTGAATTGGAAACCCGTGGCGAGCTTCTCCAGGGTCTCCGAGGGATCAATCAGCCCCAGCATGGCAGGGTTCAGTGTTTCTGTAACGGTCATGAATGGCATCCAGGAGGGTGGTTTCGCTCAGGGGGAAATACTACAGGAAGGTCCCGAATCAGCCGTTTGAGGCGTTCAATCCAGTTCCAGGAAACCTGAATCCACCCGGCGGAACCCGTCGAAAGCCCCAATGGCGCGGTAAGTACCCCACCTACCGCCCGAGAAAAGACACTCTCCCCGACCCCGACGGGTCAGGACAAACCAAGGAACAGATCACCATGCTTACCAGTCTCGTACTTTCATCAGTGGCCGTCCTCGGAGGCCAGGACACCTGCAGCAGCCAGGTGAAGGTCTCAACCCAACCGATGATGACCACCGTCGCAAGCGCGGAGGACATCGTCGTGGTCGCGGACAACGCCGGTCAGTTCAAGACCCTCCTGGCTGCTGCCAAGGCCGCCGGCCTGGTCGAAGTCCTCAAGGGCAATGGTCCCCTGACGGTCTTCGCACCCACCGACGATGCCTTCTCGAAGCTGCCCCCCGGCACGGTCGAGATGCTTCTCAAGCCTGAGAACAAGGCAGCACTCGCCTCCGTCCTGACCTACCACGTCGTCCCCGGCAAGATGATGGCAGCCGACGTCCTCAAGCAGAAGAACCTCAACACGGTCAACGGACAGCGGGCCGACATCAGCATGAAGAACGGTCGGCCCATGATCGACAAGGCCGCAATCGTGGCAACCGACATCAAGGCCTCCAACGGCGTCATCCACGTGATCGACGCAGTCATCCTTCCCGAGCAGAACGACATCATCGGCGTCGCAACCAAGGCAGGGACCTTCAACACCCTGGCCGCCGCCCTGACCGAAGCCGAACTGGTCGAGACTCTTCAGGGCAAGGGACCCTTCACCGTCCTGGCCCCCACCGACGAGGCGTTCGCGAAGCTGCCCAAGGGCACCGTCGAGAACCTCCTCAAGCCTGAAAACCGGGAAACCCTGAAGACCATCCTCCTGTACCACGTGGTGCCGGGCCGAGTCTTCTCCGACCAGGTGGTCACCCTCTCGGAAGCCCCCACCGCTGCCGGCATCAACGCCCCGATCAAGAAGACCAAGGACGGCCTCACCATCGGTGGAGCCAGGGTCGTGGCAACCGACATCGAATCATCCAACGGCGTGATCCACGTGATCGACACCGTCATGATTCCGGAATGAGCAGAAAGGCCTCCTGAGGAATGATTCTCGCGGAATTGCCAATGACATTCGGGAGTCGGGTCCACCAGGGACCCGACTCCCTGTCTCCTCGTGTACGCTTTGAGCCCGCCATTTATTCAGCGGTCGCACCAAGCCTCAATGATGGAGCCCCCGAGTCAGTGTCTGATGCAAACAACATCCTCGAACGTGTCGCTCTCCAGGAAGAAGGATCGGTGGACGAGATGATCAACCGATTCGGAAACCTCGTATGGAGCATCGTCCGCAAGTTCTGCTTCAACTCCTCCGAGGCTGAAGATGCTGCGCAGGAGATCTTCGTCGAGATATGGAAATCAGCGCCACGCTTCAATCCAGAAGTCGCGAGCGAATCGACGTTCATCGGCATGATCGCTCGACGACGGATGATCGACAGGATTCGCCGTCAGGGACGAACCATTCCCACCACCAGTGGGGAGCAGCCCGAAGCCGCGGATCACTCCGAACCACCAGTCAAGAGGTTCGAGGTTTCGGATGAAGCCGATGCCACCTCGAAGGCTTTCGAGAAGCTTCGCCCCGAACAGCGGGAAGTGCTTCACCTGGCCATTCATCATGGACGTTCCCACGAGCAGATCGCCAACAGCACCGGTCTCCCGCTCGGAACGGTGAAGACCCATGCCCGCCGAGGCCTGATGCGGCTGCGGGAAATGCTCAGTGAGAGCGACTATCAGTCAGACAGCAACCGGGTGATGGGAGGTTCCTTGTGAATCAGTTCAACCACGACAACCAGGGCGAGCACCCAGACTCGATTGCAGCGCCTCCCCAGGAACTCTTCGACCTGTTGTCCGACCGGGCCCTCTTCGGTCTCGACGAATCGGAGACGAAGCAGCTTGACGAGCTCCTGGCCAGAAACCCGTGGGTACGCGACGAATACATGGACGCCGCCGTTGCCAGGATGGCCGTCGAGTTCGAAGCGCACGACACCACCTCCGAGCCCATGCCCCAGTCGATCGCAGACAGCATCAAGAGCCGGATGAAGGCCGAAATGCAGTCCGAACCCGAACCCGAAGTCGCCGGGCGGATCCAACCCCAGACCGTCAGTGGTTCGGGCGGTTCCGTGGGCTGGCTGGGATGGGTTGGCTGGGCCGCGGCCGCAGCAGCACTGGTCTTCGCGGCCACCCTGTACGAACCCACTGAACAGAGGGTCGGAACCGCCACCCAACTGGTCTCATGGGTCGACGAACATCCCGATGCCGTGCGCTGGGACTGGTCCCCGGGATTGGTCAACCCCTCTGAAGGCGTCACCGGCTACGTGACCTTCAGCCCCGAGGCCCAGGAAGGCTTCATGATGATCAAGGGCCTCGAGCCCAACGATCCCCGAATCGAGCAGTACCAGCTCTGGATCTGGGACCAGGAACGAGAGCCGGATCCCGACAACCCCCAGCCCCTGGCCGAGAACGTCCACCCCGTGGATGGAGGCGTCTTCGACGTCAACGACGATGGCGAAGTGGTCGTTCCCATGAAACTGCCGCTTCGAGTCGGACAGCCATATCTGTTTGCCGTGACCGTGGAACGACCGGGTGGCGTGGTCAAGAGCGACAAGAGCTCGGTGCCGATCATCGCAGGGCCACCGGCGGACGCCTGAGCAGAGGGCCTGCTCAAGCCCGATCGACGGCAGTCGAGGCATCAGCCTCGAGCCGGGACTTGTTCAGTCGGGCGTGACGAGCGAATGCCGCGGCCACCAATTGCCGAGTGAACCCCTCGTGTCCGGCGGGGTCGAGGGAAAGACAGATGTCGGCACTGCCGTAATCCGCCGGGGGATAGTAGATACCACAGTTCGCGTTGATCTCGAGCATGTACGGCGTACCCGAGGCGTCGACCCGCAGGTCGCACCGACCGAAGCTCGCGGCCTTGAGCTCAACGAAGAAACGAGCGCATTCGTCTCGCAACCTCGCGGCAAGGACCGGATCATCGACCGGGAAGGATGAAAGACCTTCGTAGTCGACCCATTTCAGGTCCGAGTGCTTGAAATGCTCGCCCTTGGGAAAACGATACTGCGCCGGGGTGTAGGTGATCGGATTGTGCTGGTCCTCGGGATTCTCGGCTACCAGCACGGTGCACTCGGTTCCGTCGATGTATTCCTCGATCAAGGCAGCACCGTGGCGGGACATGATCTTCCTGGCCTGGATTCGCAAGCCTTCCGGAGTCCTCACTCGCGAACGTCGGCTGAGATCGACACTGGCGTAGCTGCTGTAGTGCTTGACGAACAGCGGGAAGCGAAGCGTCTGCGCCGCACGCTCGACATCCTCCGGGGTTGAAGCGACCACGTAGTCCGGTGTCGCGATTCCGAGGGCATGGCAGGCATCCTTCATCTCGACCCGGGTCGGCTCGTAGCATTCAGAGCTGGCGCCGGCGAAGGGAACGCCGAGACGTTCCATGGCCTGGATGACCTCGATGCCGGGAATGTCCTGATCCGCCGCACCGTCACAGAGGTTGAAGAAGAGGTCGAAGCGTTTCTCCGCGATGAGCTTCTCTACCTGCCGAACGGACGCCACCTTGCCCACCAGGGTGGCCACGTGCCAGTCGGCTTCCGGCATGAAGGGACGTGGATCACAGGGCCAGTCATCCTCGGGGAAAGGATCGGCATCAAGGTCCTGGGTGGTCAAGAGGCATATGCGCAAGGAGTCGGAGTTCCTGGTCATGTGCCGGGAATTGTATCAATCGCTGATTGTCAGATGAAGACAGGCCACATGAACAGTCCTTGAAATGATGGCGGGAAAGGCCCGTTGCATGACGAATTTTTTCGTACTATCATCACTGTCCAATCAAGGCCCTCACTTCGGAGCTTCAAAATGACCATGCGCATCATCGCCAACCTCACTTGCGGAATTCTGAGTGTGCTGGCCACCGCGGCCGTCGCGCAAGAGAGCGACAAGCCGGAAGAGCAAGTCAGTGCCGAGCAGGAGATGTTGCAGGACTTCGGCGGTGGACTCAAGGCCGTTGGCTGGGCCATGCAGGATTCCGACATCGACCTCAGGGAGGCCTATGAAGCCGCCACCGACGCACTCTTTCCTGACCAGAGCGACATGGGCATGGCCATCTACCTCGATGACTACGAAGCCAACCAGCAGCAGGAGGAACTGGAGGTCTTCGGTCAGGAGCTGAAGGACGCCGTCATCAACGGTTCGATGTCAAGAGAAGAGGCCATCTCGACATGGATGGTCGTCATGGATGAAGACCGCAAGGGCGTGGCGGGCGAGGGAGACGACTGGTCGACTCGGCTCGAGAACGCCGCGCGAAATGGCAGCATGTCATCGATCCACCTGCGCATTCCCGATGGCGGAGATGTCCGGGTTCTGACTCGACCGGAATTCCTCCGACGTGACCTTCAGTACTTCGGTCGGGAACTCGAACTCGATGCCTCGACGCGGGCGATCATCGAAGTGCTGCTCGAGGACTACGTCTCCACGTACGAGAGGCGTACCGAGGAGCTGCGCGCCGCGATCCTCGAGGCGCGAACCAGGGCGGGGAGACAGTGGAGAATCAGCAAGGTCGACCGGGCCAGAACGATGTTCAACGAACTGTCGACTTCCGTCGACTGGGATCAGGTCCGCCAGCGTGTCACCGAGCGAGTCGGTGACGCTGAGAAGCAGGAATGGATCATCAACGCGGCACAGCGCTTCACGGAGACACTTCCCGAAATCCAGCAGGCGATCGAACGACGTCACGCGTCACTGGACCGGACCATCGATTCGAACCCCCGTGGTACCGACGTCCTGCAACTCGCGGCAAACCTCCAGGCGGAACGCCTTCGGATGCGGACCGACCTCATCGAAAGCATGCGACTGGTCCTGAACGAACAACAGAAGCTGATCCTCGAGTCGATCTTCGATCAGTTCATTCTTCAACAGGCCCGTGAGGACTCCAGGCTTGGTGGCTCCAGGATCGACCTGCGAGCTGCACTTGAGCGGTCGCTCGATGAGAAACCGATGGATGAAGCCACGAAATCGGCGTTTGATGTCACGCAGGAGGAGCTTCTGCTGCTGGCTGACCAGTGGACCAAGGCCCGCATCGACCGGGAACGTTCCGGTCTCGAGATGTTCGTCGCCTACGAGCAGAGCGGTGAAGCAGGCGCCGAACGTCTAGCGCGGGGGCACGCCCAGCGCGCCACCAGCGAGCTCAATGCCGCCATCGCCATCCGGGATCGACTCCTTGCCGGCCAGTCGGAACTCGAGGCCGCGCTGGCCGCGACGGATCCGGAGACGGCCGGTCGCTTCGTGACCATGACGCGGCAGCAGGGATTCGCGCCGCAGATGCGACCACGCTGGAGTGAACGCGCCCTGGCTTTCGCAATGACCTGCGCCGACCTCGATGACGAACGTCGGGACACCCTGTTCGAATACGAGTCGGACGTCTCCACCCGCCTGCAGCCGATTCGGATGGCGGCCATTCAGAACCGACTGACGGTCGAACCGAGGATTGCACGGGCGAAGATCAGGAACATCACGGACAAGTCCGGTGAATCTCTCGGACTTGTCGGCTGGCGTGAACCCGGCATGTCGGAATTCAACACGGTTGATGAACAGGTTGCTGAACAGCTGGAAGCGGTGCTTCTGGGTCTGGAGTGCGCCGATTCACTGCCACGCAGACGAGGCGCGATGGACTCCACCAAGGCACTCGAGAACGGGAAGGACAACGAAGGCAAGGGCAAGGCCTCAGGCAAGGGCGGCGCCGGCAAGGCTCGAGACGGCAAGGGCGGCACCGGCAGGAGTGGAGCCGGAAAAGGCGGCTCGGGCAAGGGCGGAAATCGAAACCAATCAGGAGGGAAATGATGGCGAAACCGGCGAATGACTTTGCGGCCGATCTTCGTCGGGTGCCGGAAACTCACGCTCGACAGGGTGCCACGCTTCCTCCTCTTTTGATTCTGTTCCTCGCCCTGCTCCTGGTACCGAGCATGATTCTTCATGCACAGGAAGAGGAGGACCGCCCGGAGGACGAATCCGTTCAGGAACAAGCCGAACAACAGCAGATGCTCGAGGACTTCGGAAGTGGTCTTCGTGCGTTTGCCGCGACCCTCGATGACCCTGACATCGGCATCGATGAACTGAGGGCGCTCTATGAATCTGCAGAGGATGCACTGAGCACGGATCTTGGCATGGAGCTGTTCCTCGATGAGCATGAAGCGAACCAGCAGCTGGACGAACTCGCTGAATTCAGGGATGACCTGAAGGAACAGGTCTTCAACGGTTCGATGTCTCGGGACGAAGTCCTCGCGACCTGGGTCGAGGTCATGGACGTCGGCTTCTTCCACAAGTTCAACGACAAGGACGATGTGACCTGGTCGGATCGCATGCTCGATGCCGAACGAACCGGAAACCTCACATCGATACGACTTCGGATCCCGGATGCCGGTGATGTCAGGACCCTGCTCAGGCCGGAATTCCTCATGCGCGACCTCAAGTTCTTCGGGCGGGAACTGGAACTGGACGAGTCGACTCTGGCCGTCATCGAGGTCCTGCTTGAAGAGTATGTCCGAGCCTACGAGGGACGAGCCAGGACACTCAAGGACGCGATACGCACCGCACGAAGCAGGAGCGCGAAGGAATCGATGATCAACAGGGTCACCCGAGCAGACGACACGCTCGAGCGGATGACCGCCACCGTCGACTGGTCCGAGCTGCGTGGTCGGATCGATGAGCGGATAGAGGGAGAAGAGAGACAGGCGTGGATGCAGGACGCCATGAACAGGTTCGAGGGTGCGGTCGACGGCATCCAACAAGCACTTGACCGCCGACAACGTGACCTGGAACAGATACAGGTTCGCCCGGAGGACACCAGGAAGGTCCTGCAGTTGGCGGCCGATCTTCAAGCCGACCGGAGACGCATGCGCAACCAGCTGATCGAAGGCATGATGCTGGTGCTCGATGAAGGTGAACAGGAAGCGCTGCAGGGCATCTTCGAAAAGTTCATCCTCGAGCAGGCCCGGATCGATTCAAGCCTCGGCGGTTCGCGCATCAACCTCGAGCTGGCGCTTTCCGAGGCACTCGGCGAGAAGTCGATGAGCGACCGGACCCGGGAGACACTTGAATCGGCGACGGCGGAACTGCTGCAGTTGGTCGATCGATGGGTCGATGCCCGCATGGACCGCGAACGGTCCGGTCTCCAGCTCTTCGTGGCGTACGAGCGTGACGACGAATCAGCGCTCGGCAACCTGACCGCCGGTCATGGACAACGGGCACGGACCGAACTCAACGCGGCGATCATGATCAGGGATCGACTGATGAGCGGCCAGTCGGAGATCGAAGCGACCCTGGTGGAGTCGGATCCGGTGACGGCGAAACGATTCACCGAACTGACCACCAGTCAGGGATTCCAGCCCCAGATGCGCACCCGTTGGTGTGAACACGCCCTGGAGTGGGCCGTCTCCTGTTCCGATCTCGACGAGGAACAGGTTGCAACCATCGCCGAATACACGTCGGATCTCGACGCCCAGCTGCAACCGATCAGAATGAAGGCGATTCAATCAAGACTGGTGAATGAACCGAGGATCGCACGCGCAAAGATCGACAAGCTCCTCGCAAGAAAGACCAGCATCCCCATGGGGCCTGGAGCCTGGCGGGAACCGGGTGCGGACCTGTTTCTCACCTTGAACGTCCAGGTCGAGGAACAGCTTGACTCGGTTCTTGCCGGCATGGACTGCCTGAAGGACATCCCACGCAGACGGGGCAAGGTACTGCCCGCGGAAGAACGGGCGAAACGTGCACGAGAAAAGGCCGCTGCCGAAAAGAGAGAGCGACAGGCGCAAGACAAGGACGGCAACAGTGATTCACGCGAAAACCGAAGGTGACCGACGAACGATGACCCATCTGGCCAAGGCCATCATCTGCTTCCTGTTCCTGACCGACGTGATGCACGGGCAGTCCTCGAGCCCGGAACCGCAGACCGAACAGCAGACCGATCAACAGACCGAACAGCTCAAGGCTTCGGTCAAAGGCAAGGGCCCCCACCAGACCGCGACCCTGACCGAACGCGATGGCATTCGAAACGGCCCCGGATACAAGGGCGCGACCATTCACTACCCGGTCGACCTCGAAGGCCCCCTGCCGGGCATGGCGATCGTTCCCGGTTTCATGGCATCGGAACGTTCCATCAGTCGCTGGGGTCCGTACCTGGCTTCGTACGGCATCCTGACCATGACCATCGGCACCAACGAGCGTCGCGCGATGCCGGAAGATCGGGGGGACGCGCTTCTGGATGCGTTGATCACGCTCAAGGCGGAGAACACCCGAGCGGAATCACCGCTCAACGGGCGAATCGACACCGAGCGCATGGGGGTTGGCGGCTGGTCCATGGGTGGTGGCGGCGCACAACATGCCGCGGTACAGGATCCGGAACTTGATGCGGTGCTTGCATTCTGCCCGTGGAAACCGGGACACGCCTTTGAGCATCCGGTACCGGTGATGATTCTTGCCGGTGAGGATGACAACACCGCACCATCCAGCATGCACGCCCTGGTCCACTACCGGAAGACCCCTGAAGGGACACCCAAACTCCTCTTCGAGGTCGAAGGAGGCGGGCACTTCCTTCCCTACAGCATCGACAATGCAGAGGGGGATGTCGGGCGAATCGCCCTGCTCTGGCTGATGGTGCACCTGCTCGACGACGATCGATACCGTCCACTGCTTGAAGAACGCCCCGTAACCGCCAGTCGCTACGACCTGGACCTGGGCATGAAGACCAAATCAGAAGACAACGAACCGGATTGATTGCAGCCGTGTCATGGCCGGGTATCCTTGCCGCACGATGCTGGCCGACCGACTCGCCAAAAGAATGAAGCACCTTGCGAAGTGGGCGCGCAAGCAGGACATCAACTGTTTTCGTCTCTACGAACGCGACATACCCGAGTACCCGATCGTCATCGACTGGTACGCGGACCTTGGTGCGGAGGATCCATCACGCGAGGGTGATGCGGTCGCCTGGTTTCACGACCGCAAGCGTGATGACGATCTCGATGACGCCCTGGCCTATCGACGGGCCGCGGAGACGGAGATCCTGTCCGGCCTCGACATCACCCGTTCCCGACTCTTCGTCAAGCACCGAGGTCGCCAGCGGAGCGGCGAAGGTGACCGTGAACAATACGAGAAGATCCAATCCACCGGCGAGGTCCGCTTCGTGCTCGAACACGGGTCGAAGTTCGAGATCAACCTGACCGACTATCTGGACGTCGGCCTGTTCCTCGACCACCGACCCACCCGACTTGCGGTTCGCGAGCGGGCCCGGGGTCGACGCGTGCTGAACCTCTTCGGCTATACCGGGGCCTTCAGCGTCCATGCTCGGGCGGGCGGCGCCAGCATGACCACGACCGTCGACATGTCGCGGACCTACCTCGACTGGTACGAACGCAACCTCCAGCTCAACGGGTTCGACCTCGATCTCCGCCACCGGGCGATCCATGCCGACTGCCTCCAGTGGCTGGAGGAAGGCCCCAGCGGCGAGGATCGATACGACCTGGTCATCTGCGATCCACCGACCTTCTCCAACTCCAAGCGGATGAAGGCCGGCTCCTTCGCGGTCGACCGGGACTATCCCCAGCTGCTGTCCTGGATCAGTCGGTTCGTCGCGCCCGGAGGCGAGATCTTCTTCTCGACGAACTCGCGGAGCTTCGAACTCGATCGACAGCACGTCCCGGAGAACTTCGGCGCCCACGAGATCAGTCACCGATCGGTGCCGGATGATTTCAGGAACCGCAGGATCCACCGATGCTGGAGACTGGCCGAAGGCTGGAAACCCAAGGGATCCCGGAGCAGACCCGACCAAAAGCCGTCGGATGATCAGGGCGCGAGTTCCTGACGAATGACGATCGGCACATATCCGTGTTCCAGACCCTTCGGGGGAGACACGATGAGGGTCGGGTCGAAGCTTGCCAGTGACCCACCGCCCGCCGGGGGCAGATAGTCACGATCGATCGGCCAGTGACGATGCATCGATTCCACCAACCCCTGCAGTGAAGCCTGCTCCTGCGGTGTCCAGTCATATTGCTGGAAGACGGGCTGGTCGATGAATCGGTACCAGGCGTAGGTCACCTTCGAACCGTCGAGGAGGAACACTTCAAACGGACCGGCCACCGGGCCGGGCGTCGCCCACGCACCCTCCAGGGGTTCGGCCGAATACGGCGCGGGATCCGCAGCGGGTGGCGAGAACGCCGCCTCGAGCAGGCGGGTCTCCGCCGGGACCTGGTCGGCATCGATCGCCACTCGCGACTCGCCCTTCCCGACGAAGTACCTCGGGAAACGCGCGACGCCCTCCTTCTGCGGCGTGCTCCACTGCAGACCGAAGACGTTTCCTTCGAAGACCGTGGGCCGGGCGAGTTCGTTGATTCCCCGGATCGGCAGTTCGTCCTGACGGTAGGTCACGTCGCCGGTACCGATCTCGGGTTGGAACATGCCCTTGTCATCGAAGACACCGTCGGGCATCGAGCCCCCTTCTCGCCAGGCCAGGATGTCGTTGTAGATCGCGTCCCGGGAATAGAGCGTCACGTCGCGGACCAGTACCGTCCGCCCCTGGTCATCGACGGGGAACTGGAGCTGCGGGATCTTGGTGTAGGTGTCCCCACGACCATCGACGACGACCAGTTCGGGAACGGTGTTGATCTCCATGGAACCGGCAAGACCGCCACTTGAAGGCCGGGCATCGAGACCGCGCCCGTGGTCGAAGGGATAGTCGTGGGAGATCCGGCTCCAGGTCTCGGGGAGGTAGTAGGCGACCGGCCCCTTGAAGTTGGCGGCGTTGACGAAAAGCGTCCAGGCCTGTTCGCCGGTGGGCTGGGGATCCGGCCGGGCCGGGGTCAGGGGCAGGGCCATCCAGGCGTAGCCAAGCAGTTCACCCATCGGATTCCCGCTGAAGGTCAGACCGTCCGGAGGCACCAGCATGCGGTTGCTCAGTTGAGCGATGCCGAGCATGTCGTCAGGTAGCGGTTCACTGCTGTGAAAGAACGGCCAGCCGGGCGAGGCGACCTCGGTGTCGTAGCAGTTGGGTGTGGCGTTCATGCTGAATTTCGGAGGCCCGTAGTGGAAACGGTTCCCCGCCCAGTAGCCGAGACCGCCTTCGACCGTCTGGAAGACACTGCCGAAGGTGGGGCCGCGCTCGGGCCAGTTTCGGGCCAGGGTGCCCTCGGGACACAGCGGGACCTCGGTATTGTCGCGGTTGTCGGGTGTCACCCAGGTCGAGGGCAGACCGATCTGGAACGAACGTATCGGTGTCTCGATCAGCGACCACACCGCCGCGTAGAAACCGGCGCCGTAGCGATGGGTGTCCGGGGACGCCTTCGAGTGACTGCCGATGTAGCCATGCAGTCCGCGAAACGACCGCTGAATCGGTCCCGGAGTCCCCGAGAGGATGCGTTCCAGTCGAACGATCGTCCGTTCTTCGGGTCGAAACACCGTGCCCTCGGTATCCGGTCGTGGAAGGGCTGCCGTGATCGAGGCAAGGTCCTTGCCGAGGAACACCGACTGAGCTTCATCGCCCCGGACCTCGGCTCGATCGATCGCCGTCCGGTAGGCACGTTGCAGGACGACGAGTCCACGGTCGATCTGCTGGACATAGCGCGACGCGGCGTCATCGGCCTGTTCGACGAAGCGCTCAACGGCCTTCTCGACGCGGGCGGTGTGTTCGGGGTCGGTTTGAATCATGCCCGAGCGCCCGGTTTTCAGGACTGCCGGCAGTTCCGCAATCAGCAGGTCGGCTGCAGCCTGGTCTTCCGAGCGACGTGCGGATCGAAGGGCGTCGCTGTAGACGCGACCAAGTGACTGTTCCGCACGCGCCAGCTTCTGGAGGTAGTCGGTTCGAGCCGACTCGAAGCTTCGCATGAAGCGCTCCACTGCGGTTTCCACGCCGGACGGACGTTCGTCTTCCGCGCAGGAACCTGCCGCGGGCAACGGCAGGAAGGCGAGGCACCCGAGCAACAGGAGCATGATCCGACTGGGCATGGCGGTGACTCCGGAGGTGTCGAAAGGTCTCACGACCAGGCAGGATAGTCGGTGTAGCCTTCGGCCCCGCCACCGTAGAAGGTCTCGGGGTCGGGATCGGCCAGCGGAAGACCATCCAGCAGTCGCCGACCGAGATCAGGATTGGCGATGAAGAGCCGACCGTACATGACATGGTCACATCGACCGGAAGCGATCGCACGTTCGCCGTCCTCGGGGGTGAACCCACCACCAGCGACGTACTGCCGGACAGGACGCCCTGAACTCGAACGGGCATCGCCACCAGAGAAGGCCTCACGGAGCCGCGCACAGATCACGTCCAGTCCCGGTTCGCGTTGCCCGACCGTGAAGCTCTCGACCACGTCGAGGAATGCAAGGTCCATGGCAGCCAGTTCGTCGGCAAGCACGCCGTAGGTCTCCAACATGTCATGCTCACCACGATCCGCCTCGAGATCGCCGGAGATGGGCGAGACCCGGAACCCGACCCGGTCGGAATCGAAGACCGAACACACCGCCTCGGTGACTTCCAGCGCGAAACGGAGTCGATTGGCCAGAATGCCACCGTAGTGGTCATCACGATCATTCACACCGGAACGCAGGAACTGCTCGATCAGGTAGCCGTTCGCTCCGTGGACCTCGACGCCGTCGAACCCCGCCCGCATCGAAAGCTCCGCCGCATGCCGATAGGACTCGATGACGGTGGAGATCTCCTCGGTCTCGAGAGCACGGGGTTCGGAGCAGAGAATGCGCTCGAAGCTGTCGTCGACGTAGACGTGTCGACCGGAAGGTGTCGACGTCGAGGAGACCGGCGCCGCGCCATCGGGCTGGAGGGCGGCATGGCTCATGCGTCCCACATGCCACAACTGGCACCAGATCTCGCTGCCCGCGGCGTGGACCGAATCGGTCACCTGTTTCCATCCATCGACCTGGGCTTCGGTATGGATACCCGGAGTTGCGTAGTAGCCATGTGCCTGCGGCGAGACCGGGGTGGCTTCACTGAGAAGAATGTCAGCTCCATCCGGTCCGGAACGCTGGGCGTAGTACTCGGCCATCATGGCGTTGGGCACATTGCCGGGCATGCTGGCTCGAGCGCGCGTGAGAGGTGCGAAGTAAAGACTCATGATCACCTTGAAGTGGAAATGGAATGAAGGCTGAAAACGTGCCCTGGCCTGGCAGACCCTACCTGAAGGATCCGTTCATGTGAATGCATGGAATGGCCCATTGCAGACATCCCGCTAGCATGTCTTCGTGCCCGAGAAGCCCAGAACAACCCCGGAACGAACACCACCACCTCCGCCCCCGCCCGAGGAGCGACACCTGCTTGCGGTCGATTTGGGGCTGCGCACCGGACTCGCGGTGTACGGGCCAGACGGACGGCTCAAGAGCTACCGGTCCAAGCATTTCGCCTCCAACAGCGAGCTTCGTCGTGGCGTCGGCGGCATCGTGTCCGAATGCCCCCCGCTTGCATGGATATGGCTGGAAGGCGGCGGTGACCTCGCGGTGATCTGGGAGAAACAGGCTCGTTACCGGGGCATCAGCTACCACCAGCTGCAGGCTGACGAATGGCGCCGGGGACTGATGCTGCCCCGACAACAGCGATCTGGCGATATCGCCAAGCGTGAAGCGGACGGAATGGCGCGCCGTGTGATCGAATGGAGCGGCGCCCCACGACCGAAGGGTCGACTCAAACATGACGCCGCGGAGGCGATACTCGTCGGTCTGCACGGTGCCCTGAAGGTCGCATTACTCGACCGACTGCCCCGCCTCTGAATGACTGTCGGCTATCCGCGGGACCGGGGGTTCAACCCGCGGCCAGGATGTCGCGTGCGGTCGCGATGCCGCTGCAAACGGCCGCTTCGATCGAAGGATCGCCAAGCCAGTCACCCGCAAGATGCACCCCGTCGGGAAGCCTGGAGGTCCATTCCGCGCCGACATCGGTGGGCAGGGCATGCGGGACCGACGTCGTGGTCACATGGGTCCAACCGGATGAATCGACGCCGAGAATGGTCCCGGCTTCGGCACGAACCGCATCCACGTCGATCGAAGGTGCACCACCGGTGTACGGGCGCAGGCTTGCAAGAATGGTGTGCGTGCCGGGAGGGCCGTAGTCGGGGGCGACCGACGTGGGGCTGCAGACAAGGTTGAGCTGTCCAGATCCACTGCCGTTGAGCGCGATGATCGGTTCGCCGAGCACCGGCTGCGAGGCGCTGAAGTGAACGGCCGTGGTTCCCGACCAGCCCGAGCCGGCGGTGGCATCGTCGGTATCGGCTGAATCATCGAGAAGACGGGCCGCAGCCTCGAAGTCCGTGGCGACGATCACCCGGTCGCCGCGAATGGTCCTTCCGTCATGCAGTTTCAGGGCTCGATCGGCGGTGATGCGCTCGACCCGGACATCCAGATCGATGGCGTCACGGACCGGTTCGGCCATGGCCTCGGCGATCCGCTGCATGCCACCGGCAGGCAGTTCGGCTCGGCCGGTGGCGAATCGATGGAGGGTTGCGAGAAACCGCGAAGCAGGAACATCGAGCCCTTCATCGAGGAAGACTCCACCAAAGAAAGGACGCAGGAAGCCCTCGACGAAGGCGCTGCGAAAACCTACTCGCCGAATCAGGTCGTTCGCCGAACCGGTGACACCCACGGCCTTGCTCGAGTTTCGGGCGAGCAGTCGACAACGGTTGGCGGCACGCAGGTCCCGTAGTCCGACGATCCCCCGGCGAAGCGGTTCCCAGGCCGCGAAGATCGAGTGTTTCGGGTCGATGACCCTGACGTGCCTGCGCCCGGTCCAGACCACTGCACCGGGGACGAAGGCATGCCGCGGCAGGACACTCGTGGGAACGAGTCCCGCCAGGGCCGAGTAGTTCGACATCGACACCTGGAAGCCGAGTTCACACTGGATCCCATCGACGTCGAGCCCTCCAAGACGTCCTCCCACCCGGGAAGCCGATTCAAGCACGCGTACGGATCGGCCGGCATCCGCCAGCGTTCGAGCAGCTGCGAGACCGGCAATGCCGGCACCGACGACGAGGATGGGTGACTGACTGGACATGGTGATCTTCCATGATGACATGGATGGGTGAAGCACGCACGGTTTCGGCGTAGAGTATCGCGTTCAAACATGACGCCTCCACCAGAAGAGAAAACCGTTTCCGACGACCAGCACCCAGCACACCGGGTGGCGGTGATCGGCGCGGGTCTCACCGGACTGACCTGCGCAAGGGCACTCGGGGAAATGGGCTGCACGGTCACGGTCTTCGATCGCGGCCGTCGACCCGGCGGCCGGATCTCGACGCGACGCACGGAGATCGGCGGCTCGACCGCCTGCTTCGATCTCGGCGCACCATCCTTCGAACGACCCACCGGTTCGTTCGGAATCGAAGTGGATCGCTGGATCGAGAGCGGAACCGCCTCGAACTGGACTCCCACCGAAGCACGGTGGCGCGGAGGCATGCTCGAGGAGATCTCGAAGACTCGGGACATGGTCATCGGGCTTCCATCTATGGACGCGATTCCCGATCGACTTGCCGAAGGCCTCGCACTCGAATCCAGCACGACGGTCGGTGGTCTCGCGCGTACCGACGGTTCATGGACCCTGGCCGTCACTCCATGGCGTGAAGACGAACGTGAAGCGGGCCCCTTCGATTCGATCGTCCTGGCAATGGCGGCCCCGCAGAGCGCACGCCTGCTGGCAGGTCCTGCCCCCGATCTGGCCTGCTCCCTGGAACCCGTGCGCATGTCGACGACCTGGGTGGCCATCCTCGAGATCGATGATGACGGCGCGGGCCTTCCCGAGGTCCTGCATACGCCGGAGGCACCGATCCTCGCAAAGCTGATCAAGGAGTCAGGCAGACCCGGTCGGGCCCTCACCCCCGGTCGCACCCGTTGGGTCATCCACGCCGACGACACCTGGTCAGGCGAGCAGTTCGACACGGAACGTGTGAAAATCGCCGCGATCCTTGAGAGGCAGGCCTGCGAGCTGCTTGGAACGATCACCGGACGCTCGATTCGAGTCACGGGAAGCACGGTCGCACATCGCTGGGGCCTGGCCCGAAGCACCGAGACGCTGGAGGATCGCTGCCTCTGCGACCGGGAACTGAGGCTGGCAGTGTGCGGCGACGGCATCGGGGGCAGTGACATCGAAGCCTGCCATCTCGGTGGACTCGCGGCCGCGGGCTGCGTCGAATCCTGGTCCAGACCGGCTGAATGATCCGCAACGACACACGAAGAGCACTGGACCTGCCGAGACGGGTCCGAGGCTATCATGGCGACAACCACGCCATGGACGGACATCCAGCGGGCAATCGAAGTCGGACTGAGGACCACTGGTGATCGGCAGACTCGACACACATCAACAACAGACGCGAATCGCATTCCTGATCTGGGTCGCGCTGATCATCGGCTTCTGCATCAACGGCATGATGACCGACTGGTCGAGATCGGTGACCAGTTCATATCTCGAGGGCGCGCAGTTCTGGCTGGCTGGTGCGGATCTCTACACCAATTCCGACACCGATCTCTTCGGCTTTCTCTACCTGCCACATGCGGCGCTGCTCTGGATCCCGTTCTCGCAACTTCCCGAAGGCATGATCGACCCCGTCTGGCGAGTCTTCACCATCGGCATCTTCGGACTGGGGTGCTGGAGGATGTTCCGGGTGGCGGAAGCGCTCACCGGCGGGCCGATGATCCTGCTGATGACGATACTGGCGGTGCTTCCCGCACTCTCGACGATGCGCAACGGACAGGCGACGCTTCCCATGACCGGCATGATGATGCTGGGTGCGGTGTCACTGCTGTCGAGGCACTGGTGGCGAGCCGCGATCTGGCTCACCCTGGCCGTTGCGATAAAGCCACCCGCGATCGCCCTGCTTCTGGTGGTGTGGGTGATCTACCCGGCACTGTGGTGGAGAATGGCGGTGACCTTCTGCCTGATGCTGCTGCTCCCCTTCCTCGCGCAGCGACCCGAGTATGTCCTGGAGTGCTACCAGGGCTTCTTCCAGAAGGTCGCCAACAAGACCCAACCCAACCAGTTCGCCGAGGGGAACACCTTCTTCGCAGCGGACTTCGCGACGTTCGTGAGATTCCTCGGCATCGAGTTGAGCGACCGCATGGCACTGCTGATCAGGGTCCTGGCCGGGGGCGTGACGTTGCTCTTGTCGTGGTACGCACTGCATCGGGTGGGACTGGTGCGGGGAACGCTGCTGGTGGTCGCCTGGGGCCTGACCTACATCGTCCTCTTCAACCCAGGCACCGAAAACAACGGATACGCGACCGTCGCACCAGCCATGGCGATGCTTGCGGTGATGACCCTGGAGACCAGACGCCCCCTGCTCGGCACCCTCCTGGCACTCATGCCGATCCTCATCACGCTGAACTACGAGACGATGAAGTTCATCACGCCCGACAACACCGTCTGGTTCTGCGCCGCAGTGTCACTGGTTTTCATGGCCTACCTGATGCTGCTGACGATCGGGATCATTCGCTACCCGTGGCGTATCCCCGGTGATCCGGCGGCCTTGAAGACCGCCCCCGACAGCCGCTGAGTTCAAGCCTGCTGCTTGCGACGGGAAGCCTGCTTGCGCTTGTTCTCGTCGAGGATCTTCTTGCGCATTCGAATGGCGTCGGGCGTTATCTCCACGAGCTCATCGTCCTCGATGTACTCGAGCGCCGTCTCCAGGGAGTGGAGCTTCGGCGCCTTGAGGACGACCGTCGCTTCCTTGGTCGCTTCGCGCACGTTCGAGAAGGCCTTTCCCTTGACGACGTTCACGCCAAGGTCGTTGTCACGACTGTTCTCTCCCACGACCTGTCCGGCATAGATGACGTCCTGGGGTTCGACGAACATGATCCCGCGCTGGGTGAGGTTGAGCATGGAGTAGGTCGTGGCCTGTCCGGCCTGGGTCGCGACCATCACGCCGTTCGGCCGCCGATAGGCCGATGACTTGGTCGGAGCATAGGACTGGAAGGTGTGGTACATCACGGCATCACCGGCGGTCGCAGTCAGCATCTGGCTGCGAAGTCCGATCAGTCCTCGTGAGGGGATCAAACACTCGATGTGCATGCGATCCGCACGTGGTTCGAGCGACTGGACTTCACCACCTCGTGTACCGAGCAGTTCCATCGCAGGTCCGACCTGGTCCTGGTCGACATCGACGGTCAGGCGTTCGATGGGCTCGCACTTGACGCCGTCGACCAGCTTCTCGATCACCTGGGGTCGACCGACGGTCAGCTCATAACCCTCGCGGCGCATGTTCTCCAGGAGAATGCCGAGGTGGAGGAGCCCGCGGCCCGAAACCTGGAATTCCTCGGCGGAGAGCCCGGGCTCGACCCGCAGCGCGAGATTCGCACGCAGTTCGCGCTCCAGGCGTTCGCGCAGCTGGCGCGAGGTGACGAACTTGCCCGACGTACCGGCATTGGGTGAATCGTTGATCCGGAAGAGCATGTGCAGGGTGGGCTCGTCGACGGCGATCCGAGCGATGGGCACCGGTGACTCGCGGCAGGCGATGGTGTCCCCGATGTCGAAGTCACCGAGACCTTCCACCGCGCACAGGTCACCTGCCAGAACCTCGTCGACCGCGGTCCGACCGAGATCCTGGAAGCGGTAGAGCTTCTGGACACGGGCGATTCGTTCACCACCCTCGTGACAGATGGCGATCTCCTCGCCGGACCGGATGCTGCCGGCAAAGACGCGACCGATCGCGATCTGTCCGGCGTAGGGCGAATAATCCTGACTGGCAATCAACATCTGAAGCGGACGGTCCGGATCACACGTCGGAGCAGGCAGCTGGGCGATGATCGCATCCAGCAGTGGTGCCATGTCACCGGAAGTGGCGTCGTCCTGCAGCGAAGTCCATCCGTCGCGTCCCGATGCATAGACAACCGGAAAGTCCAGTCGATCATCATCGGCTTCGAGGGAGATCAACAGGTCGAAGATCTCGTCGATGACCGCTTCCGGTCGCGCATTGGGCCGATCACACTTGTTGATCACCACGATGATCGGATGCCCGAGTTCCAGTGCCTTGCCCAGGACGAACCGGGTCTGGGGCATGGGGCCCTCGAAGGCATCGACCAGGAGCAGGACGCCATCGGCCATCTTGAGCACACGTTCGACTTCTCCACCGAAGTCGGCGTGACCCGGGGTGTCGATGAGATTCACCCGGAACGAGGTACCCACGTTCTCGCCGGACAGTGGCTTGTAGTTGATCGCACAGTTCTTCGAGGTGATGGTGATGCCGCGTTCGCGTTCAAGGGGATCTGAATCAAGCACACAGTCCGTCTGTTCGCGATCCAGCGAGAGCGAACCGCAGAACGCCAGCAACGAATCGACCAGGGTCGTCTTGCCGTGGTCGACATGGGCGATGATGGCGACATTGCGAAGATCTTGGTGGGTGGTGGTATTCATGGGCAGAAAGGCCATTGTCCCGGGTTCGACCACGAAAGGCAAGTCCCAGGAAGTCAAGAGGCCGTTTCCATCCCCGCAGGGGTCAGGAGGTCATCATGCTGATCGAGACCAGGACCAGGAGCACGCCGAAGATGATGCGGAGCATCCGTCCTGGAACCCTGCTCGCGAAGCGAGCCCCGACGATCGTGGCCAGTATCGAAGCGCCCCCTGCCACCGGCAGACCCGGCCAGAAGACGAATCCGATCGTGTAGGGGAACTCGACCATGCCCAGGCCGGTGATCAGGAATGCCACCGTCCCGACGATCGCCGCCGGAAAGGTGAAGGTCGAACTGGTGCCGCTGACCTTGTTCTGGGGCAGTCCCAACCAGGTCAGCCAGGGGACGCTCAGGGCACCGCCTCCGACACCAAGAAGACCCGACTTGAAACCGATCAGGCTGCCCACGCCCAGGGAAGCCGGTATCCCCGGGATCGGTCGTTCATGTGGG
This sequence comes from Phycisphaerales bacterium, assembly GCA_029246705.1. Classification (GTDB taxonomy): domain Bacteria; phylum Planctomycetota; class Phycisphaerae; order Phycisphaerales; family SM1A02; genus JAKVBQ01. Next base: position 61,748 of record JAQWMQ010000004.1, read on the forward strand.
GTCGCCTTGAAGCTGAAGATCATGATCAATGCAACCAGGAAGAGAACCACCGCGAAGACGGTCACCAGGACTGCCGTGTTCAGCACCGATGCGAGCAGGGCCCCGGCAACCACACCGACCACGATTCCAGGAAGAACTCGAAAGGTCATCTTCCAGACCACGTTGCCATCACGAGCATGCGAGGAGACCGACCCCACCGAGGTCGCGATCATGATCAACAACGAAGTACCAGCCGCCACGTGCATCTGGTCGGACTGGTGGATCCCCATGAAACCCAACAGGTAGTACAAAGCAGGGACCATGAGCATCCCGCCACCGATCCCGAGCAGGGCGGATATGAAGCCGACGAAGAGGCCGGCAAGGCCCATGAGAATCAGAGCAAGGACGAAATCATCAGGCATGGTTTTAGAACTTGCGGTTCTTGCTTTCCATCATCGTCGGCGGAGCCGCGTAGCTGGTCTGGTTCAGAGCGGCCTTGGCGGCCTCGATCGAATCGAAGGTCGAGGAATGGAATTCGACCACCGTGGATCCGAGTTCGAGCTTGTCACCATCATTCAACTCGACCGGCATGGTCATGCTTCGACCGTTGACCCAGGTTCCGTTGGTGCTCTTGGTGTCTTCAGCGATGTGCACCGACTTGTTGGAGTCGTAACTGATCCGCACATGCGAGCCGGAGACTCGATCATCATCAAGTGTGATGCTGCACTTGTCGCTGCGCCCGATGACGCAATCATCCTCGGCCACAGTGAAGATTCCGCCGTTGCTCGGGCCCTTGATGATGTAGATGGTGGCCATGCCTGATCCTCAATTCTTTCGTTTGTTTGAGTGTGTCAGAACATGATATTGAAGATCGAGTCTGCAGACCAGCGTTCAACGAATAAGGAGGCCTTCAGCCCCCAGACCAGGGCCAAAAGCGAGGACGCCCCAGGGACGAGGAGCCCCGGATCGCAGCAACTGATCAAGGACGAAGAGAATGGTCGGTGAGGACATGTTGCCGTGCCGAGCCAGGATGCCACGACTGGACATGCACATCGTTTCGTCGATTTCCAGGGCATCACGAACCGCATCGAGGATCTGCGGACCGCCGGGATGGATCGCCCAGGCTCCCATTTCGGGGATGGTGAGCCCCTCTGACTCCAACCACGTACCGACCCAACCCCCGACCGACTGCCTCAGTCGGTCCGGGACCGATGAGTCCAGGGTCATTCGAAACCCGTCGTCGGTGACCGTCCACGTCATCAGGTCCTTCGAGTCGGGCAGGAACTGCGAAGCGGTGGTGTCGAGGATGATCTCTTCCCCATCCTGCGGTGGTTCGCCGGTGACGATCGCCGCAGCTGCACCATCAGCGAAAAGGGCGTTGGCGAGCATCGCGTCCCTGGTCTGCCCCCCCTGGAAGTGCAGGGAGCAGACCTCCACGCAGCAGACCAGGACCACCGCGTCGGGCTCGGAACGTGCGAAGGACATGGCCACCCTCAGCGCATTGATCGCGGCATGACATCCCATGAACCCGACATTGGTCCGGCAGGTTCCGCGAGGAAGTCCGAGTCGTTCGATGATCAGGTGATCAACGCCGGGCGAAGCGAAACCCGTGCAGGAAGCGGTCACGATGTGCGTGACCCTCGAGGGGTCGACCTTCGCCTCATCCATTGCCTTCTGCGCGGCAATGCAGGCCATCTCCGGGGCGATCTCCATGAACTGGTCGATTCGCTCACCGGTTCCGGGGCATGGTTCCCAGCCATCCTTGCGTTCGGCAATCCAGCGGTGTTCAAGCCGACCGTCGACTTCGATCATGCTCACGCCGCTCCGGCTTTCCACTCCGGCCCGACGAAACACCGCGTTCATGCGTCGAGTCCCGCGTGCGTCCGCACCGGAGAGTTCGGAGGCGATCTCCGCCGCCTTCACCTGTTCCATGGCGTTTTCCGCCTGGAAGAGACCGATTCCGTGGAGGTACGACTTCATGCGGTTGTTTCCTTGATCGACGGGTCGAATCGCCCCAGGAGCCCGGAAAGAACCGGGGCCCGGACGACCGGCAAGATGCTGGATGCAATGACTGCCGAACGCACCAGCCGCGGTCGCCCGATGCAGGTTCCGACCAGTGCGCAGCGGAGGTGACGGCCACGCATCATCCGCCGGTAGGCGCCCTGCCAGTTTGCCCTAGCCGGGCCATCGTTGATCATCGCAGAGGCGCTGGGCACCACCGCCGCACCGGTCGCGATGGCCCAGGACATCCCTTCCCCGGTGATGGGTTCGACGAACCCTGCAGCATCACCGATGGCAAGCAGCCGGTTGTCCTGGACGGAGACCCGGTGACGACGCAGTGCGGGCACCCCCGTGAAACGCGTCGTCTCCCCCACCAGTCGTTCAAGTCCGGCCTTGGCGAGAATTCGAGTCACCACGTCCCGTGAACCGGATGATCGTTTCAGGGCGTCTGCACGAATCGCCGAGGCGATGGTCAGGCGACCATCCTCCAGGGGCGCGATGCCCACGTATCCTTCCCTGTCAACGACCATGCCCACCACGCCGTCGGGATGCAGGCCCAGTGGATCCGGGACCAGTGCCCCGACCCCGACCAGTGATCGATCCCGCAGTTCGGGTTCGAGCCGGTCGTGCGAGCGGAGACCGGATGCAAGAACCACCGTTGATGCCCTGACCGTGACCGATCGACCGTCGAGAAGCACGCTGACCGACCCGTCGGCCTCGGCGCTCGCTCGCGCATTGAGCAGCAGTTCGGCACCGGCATCGACGGCTGCAGCCGCGAGACGGGCATCAAGAACCTCGCGGGAGAGTCCGAAGACGCCCTTGATCGACACCCGCGCGGGACGAGAACCCGCGAAGAGGTGCACCTCCTCCAGGGAACGTGCACCACAGTCAGCCAGGAGTTCCCCCAGTCCGACGGATTCGAGCGTGCGCGTGGCAAGGCTGCTCAGGCAGCAACCGCAGACCTTGGGGCGGGGAAACCCGGTTCGCTCGACCAGAAGCACCCGGTGCCCTTCAAGCGCCAGTCCGCGGGCGGCGATCGAACCGGCCAGTCCGGCGCCCACCACCACCGCATCCCAGGAATCAGTGCGGATGGCATCGAGATCGATCGTGGAGACGGGCGTCTCAGACATGTTCGCCGGGCTTCCAGCTCAACAACATCCGAGCGGGACGTATCGGCTTCACCTGAGCGCCATCGAGTTCGGCGCGCCCTGCAAGCGCACGCATCTCGGGAATGGTGAACGCACCCTGGACCGAACGAACCGCATCCACGTGCACCACGCGTGATCGCGTGAAGAGCTGGGTCGCGACCGCGGCCATGACCAGTCCGGCACGCGTCCGGCAGAGGTCACTGACCACCAGGAGCTTTCGTGCGGAACGGGCCATCGACGCCAGGACCTTGATCGCATCCTCCTCGGTGAGATGATGCATGAACAGTGCACAGGTGATCACATCCGCTTCGGGAATGGGGTCGGCCAGGACGTCGATCGCATGGGTCGTGATCGGCACTCCGGAACCCCGACTTCGATCCGCCGTCGCATCGAGCGCCGTGGGGCTGATGTCGCAGGCGTGCATCTCGAGATCCAGTTGCTCGCTTCCAAGCTGGGCGGCAAGCTTCACCGGCAGGTCACCACTACCGGTCGCGACGTCGAGTACGGACAGCCGGGTTGGTGGCTCGCCACCAATCTCCAGGAGTTGCTCACGGATCTCGCGGGCGATCGGTGTTGCCGCATCGCTGATCGAATTGACCCGGCTCAAACCTCGCAGCGCAGCACGATGCACGTCGGGATCGATATCGGGGTCGTCCATCAGTTCGGCTTGGAGGTTTCGATGCTTCATGGGTTCATGGACCATACCCGCACGAGGACTGATACGAGCGTTTCCAGGTGAAATACGACCACGGCACACGCCAGTACGAACCTCGTCGGGGACCGGCCCGTAGATCCTTGATGGTAGGCTGGAACCATTCCCCGAAAGGAACTCGTCATGCCGCGCAACCCACTCAGGATGCTCACCCTTCCACTCGCACTGATGACAGGCGCGTGTACGACCAACTACACCAATCGCAATCCGGTGGGTGAACCCTTCCCCCAGGTGACCGGCACCTCCCTCGAAAAGCAGGAGGTGACCCTTCCCGACGCCTATGAAGGCGACCCTGCGCTCTACATGGTCGGATACGTCCAGGACACCCAGTTCGACCTCGATCGATGGGCGATCGGGCTGACCCAGATGAAGTTTGCCCACCGGATCGTCGAAGTACCGGCGATTCCCGGGGCGATCCCCTCGATGATCCAGGGCACCATCGACGACGGCATGCGCAAGGGCATTCCCAGCGAGGACTGGGCGAGCGTGGTCACCCTCTACGGCGGCGCGGCGCGCCCGGTCGCGGAATTCACCGGCAACCAGAACCCCCGCAACGGTCGCATCATGCTGATCGACGCGGAGGGCGATGTCGCCTGGTTCTGGGATCAGGGCTTCTCCGCCAAGCGACTGATGGAACTCATTTCGAAGGCCGAATCGATCGCCCGGACGAAGTGAGGCACATATGACGCCCACTCCAGCCGACACGCTTCCCTTCGACCATCGGGCAGCGACCCTTCTTGGTCGCTGCTGGTGTCCGCGTCGCGATCGCGGGGTGCCGATCCTCCTCGAGGACGGCGCACTCCACGAACTCGAACTCCCGACGATCGCACACGTCCTGCAGTCGGCTGACCCTGCGCAAGTGGTACGCGCTTCCGCGGGGACGGTGCTGGTGCAGCTCGAAGCGGCACTTGATGCGGTCGGGGATCGAACGCGCCCCCACCTGCTTCCTCCGGTCGACCTGCAGCCGATCAAGGCGGCGGGCGTGACCTTCGTCGACAGCATGCTCGAACGCGTGATCGAGGAGGCGACGCGGGGAGACGCCGCGGCCGCGGCGGAAGCGCGCAACGCGATCCTCGCGGCGATCGGTGACGACGTCGCGCGATTGAAGCCGGGCTCACCGGAGGCGATGGCGTTCCGCGAAGCGATGCTCGCGGCGGATCGCTGGAGCCCCTACCTCGAGGTCGGCCTCGGTCCGGACGCGGAACTCTTCACCAAGGCGAGTCCGATGTCCGCGGTCGGAACGGGGATGCCGGTCGGCATCCGTTCAGACAGTGCCTGGAACAACCCGGAGCCGGAGGTCGTCCTGGCGATCGCGCCCGACGGACGTGTCCTTGGCGCGACCCTCGGCAACGACGTGAACCTGCGCGACTGGGAGGGACGCAGTGCGCTGCTCCTCGGCCGCGCGAAGGACAATCGATCGAGTGCCTCGATAGGTCCCTTCATTCGTCTCTTCGACCGCCACCTCGGCGGCAGCTTCGATCTTGACGTGCTGCGCCGGGAAATACTGACTCTCGAGGTGCACGGGCCCGACGGCTTCGAGCTCGAGGCCGAGAGTTCGATGTCCAGGATCAGTCGCGACCCGGCTGACCTCGCCGCGCAACTGTTCGACGACCACGACTGGCCCGACGGCGTGGTGCTCTACCTCGGGACGATGTTCGCCCCGACCCAGGATCGTCCGCGCGAGGACGGCAGCGTCGTCGCCGGCGACGGCTTCACCCACCGTATTGGTGATCGGGTACGCATTTCAAGCGCACATCTGGGCGGTCTTGAGAACGAAGTGCGGACGTGCTCGGCGTGTCCACCCTGGACGGAAGGGTTGTCCGGATACATCACTCCGCAGTGATCGGCGAAGCGATCTTGATGATGACATCCGAACTCGGTCGGTACCCGATCCGATGCGACCGCACCGTCAGGGTTCGATTCGCCTCGAGCGAAAACGGCGCGACGTAGATCGACCAGTCCTCCTGCGTACCGATCCGGTAGCCGATCGTGGCGCCGGGCGTGTCGCACGTGATGCTCACCAGTCCGTCCCCGGAACGCGTGACCCGCGGCGAGTCGGTCTGCGGCTTCGATTCCGCGCCCGACCAGAGTCGTTCTCGAACCATGTCACCCTCGGGCAGCATGCCGAGGTCGCCGGTTCGTTCGATCCACGCATCGAGTGCGGCGGAGAGTTCCGCACGCACCACGGCGAGTTCCGGGTCGTCGATCCGGTTCACGACTTCGTGCGGGTCGCTCGCGCGGTCGTAGAGCTCCTCGGCGGGCTTGGTGGGCGAGACCACCTGCCACTGCTCCGGAGTCGCTTCACCCGAGGCGCGCAATGCGTGAAGATCCGCCATCATCGGGATGTTCTCCGCGTAGGCGACCGGGTAGAGCCGGGGTCGGTCGGTCATTCCGTTGCGGACGTAGCGGTAGCGGCCGTCGGTGACCGCGCGCGTCCGATCGGTCACCGAATCCATCCGGTCGGCGTTGATGAAGACATGCGGCTTCGGTTTGCCGGCACCGGTTCCGGCAAAGACCTGCCCCTGCATCGCTTCGGGAACGGGAAGACCCGCGAGTGACAGGGTGGTCGGCGCGAAGTCGACGAAAGCGACCGGCCGATCCTCCACCGTGCCGGCACCGCGACCGTCCGGCCAGCGAATGATCAGCGGCACGTGCGTTCCGGAGGCGTAGATCGAACGCTTGCCCCGGGGCAGTCCCACGCCGTGGTCGCTGAAGAAGACCACGATCGTCTCCTCGAGCAGTCCGTCGGTCTCGAGTTGTTTCAGGATACCACCGACCTTTCCGTCCATCGCCACGATGTTGTCGTAGGTCCGTGCGATGTCGTCACGGACCAGGGGCGTGTCCGGGTAGTACGGCGGGACCGGAACCTTCGCAGGGTCCGCGACCTTCGGTGCCCGTCGCCGGTTCGGAAAGGTGCCGCTTTCATGGGTTCCGGTGATGTTGAAGACCGCGAAGAACGGTTGGCCGTCTTCACGCTGTCGCCAGTGCGCCTTGCCACCCGAAAGATCCCACGCGGTCACCGGTGCGTTGAACTGGTAGTCCTGCTTGCTGCGGTTGGTGCAGTGGTAACCCGCTTTGCGCAGGTATTCGGTGAAGCAGCGCACCCCCACCGGCGGCACCGCCTCGTAGTTGGGAATGTCTGCGTAGGCGTCCGGGTCGCGTTCCAGCGCGGCACCGCTTGGCTTTCCGGTACGCATGTGCATCGACCCGATCGAAGTCGCGTACAGCCCGGTGATCAAGGTCGATCGAGCCGGGGCACAGACCGGGGTGTTCGCATGGGCGTTGGTGTAGCGGACCCCTTCCCGAGCGAGCCGATCGATGTTCGGGGTCGCGACGGTGTCGTCGCCATAGCACGCAAGCCACGGCGACATGTCCTCGACGCTGATCCACACGATGTTCGGTTGATCTGAAGTGAAGAACGCGAGACAGATCGACATGAGTAGGGTGAACATGTCATGATGCTACCTTCATAAAGGAGACCTTCGATGACTCTTTCGCTCTCGACGTTCCTGATCGGCCTTATCCTTCTCCTGCAGGCCCCTCCGGCGGAATCCGCTGCTGAACCTGAAGCCAACTGGTACCGGGGGAACACCCATACCCACACCCTCTGGAGCGACGGTGACGCCCCACCGGAACACGCGGTGAAGTGGTACGTCGACAACGACTACGACTTCCTGGTGCTCTCCGACCACAACCTGATGCAGCAGGGCGAAAAGTGGTTCAAGGTGGAGGAAGGCGGTCGACTCACGCCATCGAAGGTCGCGGAGGTCGAGACCGACTTCGGAACCGAATGGGTGAAGACGCGGGAGTCTGAGGGTGCCACCGAAATGCGGCTGCGCACGCTTGATGAGCTCAAGGCCCATTTCGACAAGCCCGACGCGTTCCTCCTGATTCCCGGCGAGGAGGTCACCGACAAGTACCGACTCGCACAGGTGCACATCAATGCGATCAACCTCGAATCCTCGATCGACCCGCAACACGGTGACTCCGTCCAGGAGACGATCCAGAACAACCTCGACGCAATCCAGGCTCACGGCAAGGCCACCGGACGTGCGGTGCTCGGCCATCTCAACCACCCGAACTTCCAGAAGTCGCTGGGCGCGACCAACCTCGCCAACATGAAGGGCGAGCACTTCTTCGAGGTCTACAACGGACATCGAAGCGTCCAGAACGAACAGATCGGCGACCGACCATCCACCGAAACGCTCTGGGACCGGGCGCTGACGATGCGCCTTCGGGACGGGGCCGGCGACGGGGAGCTCCTCTACGGCCTCGCGACCGACGATGCCCATGATCACTATGCCGCGGACGCGGTCTCCGTGCCGGGACGCGGCTGGCTCATGGTGCGTGCCGAGAACCTCGATGCCGATTCGATCGTCTCCGCGATGAAGCGCGGCGACTTCTACGCTTCAAGCGGGGTCGAACTCGAGGCGATCACCTTCGACGGCAAGACGCTCGAGATTCGGATCAAGGAGGAGCCGGGCGTCGACTACGTGACGGAGTTCCTCGGGACCAGCGAAGGCAAGGGCGACGTCGGCACGCCGGGCCAGATGCTCTTCATCACCAACATGAACCCCGCGACCTACACCCTCGACGGCGACGAACTCTACGTCCGCGCCCGGATCAGGAGCACCCGACTCCACCCGCGCCCCTACGCGGAAGGCGACTACGAGACGGCGTGGGTCCAGCCGGTGAAGCCATGA
>JAQWMQ010000036.1 GCA_029246705.1 Phycisphaerales bacterium
TGAAAACTCATGCGGGGCGTTCCTCCTGACGGACCAACCCCTCAGGGGCGGTGCGCCGATCGACGTCTGAGCGTCGATTCGAGTCTTTGGCTCAAGAACGGGATCGGGGTGCCATGGGCACACCGATACCGCCGATTCGATGGACGATACTTGACCAGTGAAGGCAGTGTCAACGCATCGGGGTTCCACAAGGCTGGATCGGGTCTATACTGGGCCCTGGTCGCGGTGCGATGGATCGGACCCCACTGGTCGGGCGACTGACCAAGAGGATTCGATCCAACCTGCTCGAGGGATCCCCCGGGCAGGTGGGAAGGCGGTGAAAATCCGCCACGGACGCGCCGCCGTGACGGGTTTTCGGGTTTGGTCGAATTCTGACCACAGCCCGGACCCGAAGTCGGAAGACTTGCGTCGCGACCACAAGTTCAGGCTCCCTCGCGCTCGGGGACCCCTGAAATCGATCCCCTGCCGGCTGCCCAACTCGGGGCATGAGGGCATTGCGGGTTTCAAAATCTGTCAGAGCGCGACACGAGGTACCCGCCCATGCGCTCAGAAGCACATCACATCTTGAAACGAGCAAGGCGATCCTGCCTTCAGTCCATGCTGGTGGTCGGAGCCACGTGCGGTTCACTTCACGCCCAGTTCGCAGTCGAAGTGGTCGACTACGAGCGTGGCGAGGGCGGCTCCGACAGCTTCAGCGACCCGACTGCGGCGCTTGGTGAACCCACCCGCTTCAGTGGTTCGATGATGGAACCCAGCGTGGTGTCCCCCTTCCAGCCCGCATGGAGATCCGATGAACTGGTGACCATCGGCGCTGGTGGCCATCTGGTGCTCGCCTTCGAGGAGCCGGTGCGGGATGAACCGACGAACCCCTTCGGAGTCGACCTGATCATCTTCGGCAACGCCTTCTTCACGAACTTCAGCCAGGACTCGCCGTGCGTGAGCACGCTGTACGAGGAGGGTGGGCTGATCGAAGTCAGTGCGGACGGGATCGACTTCGTCCTGATCGAGGGCGTTTCGGCGGACGGGCTCTACCCGACGCTCGGGTTCCTCGATGCGGACCCCCTGGGCATGGAGCCGGGTGATGTCCACTCGGACTTCACGCGACCGGTCGACCCCGCCCTCGCGGACTGGATGCTCGCCGGGGCGTGCTGGGATGACATGTTGTCGGCCTACGACGGTTCCGGAGGTGGCACCCCCATCGACCTGGCCGACACCGGACTCACGGAGATCCGCTTCGTACGCATCAGTACACTCTCGGACGCGCTGGTCCTGCCTGAAATCGACGGAATAGCCGATGTCGCACCGGAAGCAGCGACTGCGGATCTCAATCATGATGGGCGCGTCGACGGCGAAGACCTGACGCTCCTGCTCGCCGACTGGAACCTCTTCGATTCGCCCTGGGACCTGGACGGCGACAACGTGATCACCGGCAAGGACCTCGTACTTCTACTGGGTGGATGGACCTGATGAACCGACGGCGTCACGGATTGACCTTGATCGAAATTCTGGTCGTGTTCGCAATCATCACCACCTTCCTCGCTCTTGCCGGGGGTGCGGCGATGAAGGTCTCCCGGGAGGCCCGCTCGAGTGTCTGTCGCTCGAACCTGCGGCAGCTCGCCCTGGCAACGATGAGCTATCAGAATGTCAATGATGGCGGTCTTCCCGCCGCGATCCTCTATTACGACGAGGCCGGAGGCACCAAGACGGAAGCCTGGGATTTCGTTCATTCCGCGGACGGTTCGATCGAACCGGGTGCACTCTGGAGCTATGTCGACGGACCACAGAGGGTCAACCAGTGCCCGAGCTACACCGGCCCGAGCAACTTCGGTGCAGACCCCTACACCGGTTACAACTACAACACGAGCTTCCTGGGGGCCGAAGGCGAGTATCCGTGGACCGATCAATCGGGCAAGCGGATCCAGGGCTGGCAGGCGGCTCGCCGCGGACTGACCAGCAGCCGCCACCAGAAACCCGACCGGTGCGCACTCTTCGGTGATGGTGGCTGGAAGGGTGGCGCGAACAAGTTCATGCGCGCACCGATGAACTCGGTGGAATACAACATCGGGCTGGTCTACGCCGGTGGCCAGGCGTTTCGCCACCAGGGCTGCTGCAACATCGTCCACCTCGACGGTCATTGTTCGGTGGTCACCGATCCATGCAAGGGCACCCATGCAAGCAACTGGCTGATGGAGAGCCTGATGAGCTACCCTGAAAACGCATTCCTCAGTGAAGACGACACCGCCTACGATCCGCGATGACCCGACCATCGAGATCGAACCCGCCGTGCGAGACGTGCGAGAGAGGAGACCGCATGAGCACGCCCTCGACAGCACCGGACTACGCGAAGGCCCTCGAACGCGCCCTCGACGGGGTGCATGCCGCACCCACCGAAACCGTCGCGCTCGAGGCAGCCGTCGGTCGGGTGCTCAGGCAATCGATCATCGCCGACCGTGACCTGCCGCCCTGCGACCGGTCCAGGATGGACGGCTACGCACTGCGGGCGGACGAACTGGTGGCGGGTGCCGCGCTGCCCGTGGTCGATGAGGTTCGTGCCGGTGATCCCGGCATGAACGAGGTCCCCCCCGGAAGCTGTGTCATGATCGCGACCGGTGCCCCACTTCCACCGGGACTGGATGCGGTGATCGAACACGAGCGCTCCGACCGTTCGGACCCGGTCCGTTTCGAGCTCGACTCGATCAAGGCCGGTCGTTCGGTGCACCGACGCGGAAGCGATGCGCGAGCAGGAACGGTCCTCTGCGAAGCGGGGGTTCGATTGCAGGCGCATCACGTGGGACTCCTGGCCACGGTGGGATGCGCTCATCCCGAGGTCGCAAGAAGAATCCGGGTCGGCGTGATCAGTTCCGGCGACGAACTCCTTCCCGTGACCGCCCGACCGGAAGCGCACCAGATTCGCGAAGGCAACGCCCCGATGATCGCGGCGGCCCTGGAATCGATGGGCGCGCAGGTGATCCACCGCGCCCATGTCCCCGATGAACCCGGCGCGACTGCACAGGCATTGAAGCGCGGACTCGAGGCCTGCGACCTCCTGGTCACCATCGGGGGAATCAGCGCCGGGGATCACGATCACATCCGCCCGCAACTCGAGGCACTCGGGGTCGACTGGCAGGTGGCCGGCGCGAGGATCAAGCCGGGGAAGCCCGTTCATGTCGGCCGCTGGCAGGAAGACACCCTCGTGAGCTGCCTGCCGGGGAACCCGGTCTCGGCACTGGTCTGCGCGCACCTCTTCTGTCGACCGCTGATCGCGGCTGTCTGCGGACGACGAGATGATCCTGCGTGGGCGCTGAGGCGATTGCGGGAACCGGTGACCGCCGACCCGGTTCGTCGCGCCTTCCGCCCCGCCCGGCTTGAAGCCGACGGACGATTGGTGGTACCCGCCTGGCGAGGGTCGGGGGACCTGGCCCACCTGGCCGACTGCACCGGTATCGTCGAGATCGGACCGGCCACCGAAGACGGGCTTCGCGATGACCGCGATGACAACGATGACCGCGAACACCGCTATCTCGACTGGCGCACCCCATGAGACACGAGATCCTGCTGCTGGGACGCACCCACGAACTCGCAGGTCTCCAGACCACGACCGTGGAACTTCCCGACGTGGCCACGGTCGGCATGGTCCGGGCGGAACTTGAACGGCGGCATCCCGAGCTGGCTCCCCTGCTTCCGAGCTGTGCGATCGCGGTGGACCATCGCTACCTCGACGACCGATCGACGCTGGGTCCACCGGGGGTCGAGATCGCGCTGGTCCCACCGGTCTCGGGCGGCTGATTCAGGATCGGCCGAACTTGCGATCCAGTTCGGCGATCGAGATCCGCAACGAGGTCGGTCGTCCATGCGGACAGTTGCTGATGCGCTCGATCTCCTCGCGCCTGGCGATAAGCTCCGCGAGTTCATGATCATTCAGGCGATCGCCGGCCTTCACCGCGGCCTTGCAGGCCATCATGTCGAGGACCTCCGACAGGAGCGGCTCGACATCGTCGACCGAACCTTGTTCGGCACCAAAGGCCAGGACATCCCGGAGAAAGGGACCCGGCTCGACGTTTCGAGAAAGCAGGAACGACGGCACCCCTCGGATCGCGACGGTTCGCGGACCGATCACCCCGGCGTCGAAACCGATGCGGTCGAGCATGGGGGCCAGGGTCTCCATCGCCTCGATCGATGCGGCATCGACTTCGATCATGTCCGGTACGAGGAACTGCTGGACCTCGAGCGGACCGGAATCGATCCGAGCCTTGAGTTGTTCGAACATCATCCGCTCATGCAGGGCATGCTGGTCGATGACCAGGACGCCCTGTTCGTCCTCGATGAAGAGGTACTTGGCATGGACCCGGAGAATCCTGACATCCGCACCGATCCGCGGCATCAGCTCGGTCTTCGACTCGTGGTCCGAGGTCGTTGACGCGGCAGAGGTTCCGAGGAAGGGCGCAGGGTGCGCAGGCATCTCGAGCCCTTCACGGATCGACTCGTAACTGGCGGTGGCGCCATGTGCGGTCGCGGAGAACGGACGCACCGGTCCACGGCCGCCCGGCGAACCGGAGCCCCGGTCACCGCCACCAAGTTCGAGCGAAGGCACCAGGTCGTGTTCGGCGAGGGTCGCCTTCAGTGAGCGACGAACCGCCTGGTGGATGGCACCACCATCGCGGAACCGGATCTCGGTCTTCGCGGGGTGGACGTTCACGTCGACCAGTCGTGGATCGATCTCGAGGAAGAGAACCACCGTCGGATGTCGGCCGGGTTCGACCAGGCCCCGATACGCTTCGCGAAGTGCATGCTGGATCGCACGGTCCTGGATCGGACGACCGTTGACGAAGATCCGCTGCCGCTTGCTGGTCGGACCGGCGATCGAGGGCGTGCCGGCGAGTCCCCAGATCGTCACCCCGCCGCCTTCGAAGTCGACGGTCAGCAGTTCATCGGTGAGTTCGCGTCCCAGGACCTCGACCACCCGTCGCCGGGGGTCATCGACCGCCGGCAGCTCCACCACGGTCCGGGTGCCCAGCCGCAACGAGAAGCCGCACGCGGGGTGGGCCATGGCGATGGTCTGGATGAGTTCCGAGATGCGCGCATGCTCGGTCGCGTCGGTCTTGAGGAACTTGCGGCGAGCCGGCGTGTTGTGGAACAACGACCTGATCTCGAGCAAGGTGCCCTCGGGTCCGGAAGTCGGTTCGGGTTCACCGACACCACCGTCCTCGCTTCGAATGACCCAGGCTTCCTCGGCACCACGCACGCGTGAACGCAGGCTCAGGCGGGAGACGGATGCGATCGAGGCGAGTGCTTCACCCCGGAACCCCATGGTCCCCACGGATTCGAGATCCTCGAGACTGGCGATCTTGCTGGTGGCGTGGGCCGCCAGGGCCAGGGGCAGTTGTTCCGGAGGGATGCCACGCCCGTCGTCACGGACTGAGATCAAGTCCCGACCGCCACCTTCGGAGGTGACATCGATCCGACGCGCACCGGCATCGAGTGCGTTCTCGACGAGTTCCTTCACCACGTTCGCGGGACGCTCCACCACCTCGCCGGCGGCGATCTGGTTCACGAGTTCGGGTGGAAGGCGCTTGATGCTCATGACGTGCGGACAACTGTACACGCGACCGCGCTCGAGTCGAGTCTCCCCCCCTCGTTGTCGACGCATTGTCCACCACAGCGCTCATGGGGAGCCCCCCCGGACGAACTGAAGGCTCCCCGACGGACCTGCTTCATGCCCTCGGCGGGGGAATCCTCAGTCGATCACGGGGTTCAGGAAGAAGCCGTAGTCCCCCGTGCCTTCGATCACGACCGAGACGTCGATGTAGATCGGGTCGACCCGCAGTGAGACCTCGCTCGCGCAGACCTCTTGATCGCCGTTGCAGGCGTGGGGTTCCAGGGGATCTATCCACTGCCAGATGTCGATGCCAGCCTCATCGGGTCCCACGTACCCCAACAAGCCGACGGAGACCTCGCAGCCCGGTTCCAACCAGATGTAGCCCGCGAACTCAGTGACGTTCGAGGGGCCCCTGTAGGGGATCCACATCTTGATCGGCCAACAGTCCCGATCGATGGACGATCCCACAGCAGACGGACCCTCAAGCACGCCCGCTCCGTTTGGCCCTGGCAGGTTGTCATCGCCTTCCCAGTACTGGACTTGAAAGCCGTAGGTGTTGTGCGCCACGCTCGGATGGTCGTTCGGTTCTTCCTCGGGCAGGCACCCGGCAAGCCCGAGGGCCAGCAGTCCGAGGAGAGGTGCCACGTTCATGTTCATGGTTCGATCCGTTTCTCTTGCGTGTTTCCAGAGCCCCGAATCACATGCGCAAAGGAAATGGCGCCGTGCCACATTCTTGAAAAAGGACTGCCCACGCCGAGCCACCGAGTGGATGATTCGCTTGAGGCACTCGGGATGCAGTCCCGACCCGCAGTGGCGGAGCAAGGGAGCCCCACATGCCGATGTGATGACGAGGAGAAGGCCTGTCGACGTTGTGTCCACCATGCTGCTCACAAGGAGCCCCCCGGACGCACCGGAGAGCTCCTCGACAGAAGTACTTCACACCCTCGGCGTGGAAATCCTCAGTTGAACAAGGGGGTCAGGTAGAAGCCGTAGTCCCCTCTACCTTGGAACACGACCGCGACCTCGTTGTAGAACACGTCGATCCGAAGCGAGATCTCGCGCGCGCAGATCACTTCATCTCCGATGCAGGCGTAGGGTTGAAGGGGCTCTATCCACTCCCAGATCTCGACGCCATCCTCATCGGGTCCCACGTAGCCCATCAATCCGACGGATACGTCGCAGCTCGGGTTCAACCAGATGTAACCCGCGAGCCCCGTGGCCTCTGAGTGGACATCATCGGGGGAGTACATGTGGATCGGCCAACAGTCCACATCCGAGGACGTTCCCGAAGCACCCGCAAGCACGCCGCTTCCGTTCGGCCCTGGCAGGTTGTCATCGCCATACCACCACTGGACTGGATGGGCTTGGTTGTACCAGGCTTCGCTCGGGTCGTTGTTCGGTTCAGCCTCGGGCAGGCACCCTGCAAGCCCGAGGGCCAGCAGTCCGAGGAGAGGTGTCACGTTCATGTTCATGATTCGCTCCGTTTCTCTTGCGTGTTTCCAAGCCCCCTACCACGAGCGCAAAGTAAAGTGGCGCCGTGCCACATTCTTGAAAATCGGCTGCCCAAGCCGAGTCACCGGGTGGATGCTTCCCTTGAGGCACTCCGGGGTGCAGTCCCGACCAGCAGTAGTGGAGCAATGGAGCCCCACATGCCGATGTGATGACGACGAGAGGGCCTGTCGACGTGACCGCCCTGCCCACACCTGGCTCCGGGTCCCCGATGCAGCACTTCGTTCTTGGTGACATCCACGGTTGCGGCGAGGAATTCATGGCCTTGCTGGAATCGATCGACCGGTTCCAGTCACCCGTCGACACGCACCTGGTCCTGCTTGGCGACCTGCTGGCCAAGGGCCCGCGGCCGGAGCTGGTGGTACGCGAGATCGACCGGCGCCGGAGGCTCGGTACGCGGGTCACCCTCATCTGCGGCAACCACGAACTACGACATCGACACGCGATCGACCGACTCGAGGAATACACCCCCCTCGAGGACCTGCCACGCGTGGAACGAGAGACCATTCGACTGCTCATGGATACCGGCACCCTCGAGGACGCCAACCGACTGGTGCTCGAGGCGAGCCAGACCGTCTCCATCACCAATGCCCACGCCTGCGGACTCTGGAGCGCGGTCCACGCCGGCATCGAACCTGCAATGGGACTGGAAGAGACGTCGGATCACCTGAAGATCCACATCAAGGCCCGACGCGGCAAGATCGACTGGTGGGATCGCTACGACGGTTGCGACGGGCTGATCATCTTCGGCCACAAGCCGCTTCCGGAACCGATGATCCGCCGCAACGACATCGACAAGCCGATCGCGGTGAACATCGACACCGGCTGCATCTACGGCGGACACCTCACCGCCTATCACGTGGAATCCGACTCGATCCTGCAGGTACGTTCGCGTCAGCCGATCGACATCGAACGCATCGAGTACGCGGTCAGCCCGACAGTGGCGTCCATCGAAGCGCCATCGGCATGGGGCGCCCGCGGCCGAACGTTCGCGGGCTGACCTTCAGGACGATCGCCGCCTGGTGACGCTTGTATTCATTGCGGTCCAGCAGCTCCACCCAGTGGCGAACGGTCGCCGCATCTAGGCCGGTTCGCTCGACGATGGTGGCGAGCGACAGTTCCTCTTCCACGCGAAGTCGGATGATCGCATCCAGCTCTTCGTAGGGTGGCAGCGAATCACTGTCCTTCTGGTCCGGTCGAAGTTCCGCCGAGGGTGGTTTCTCTATGGAAGAGACCGGGATCGGCGGCCGGGGCAGGCCGACCCGCTCGTGGTTCAGGTTCAACCACCTCGACAGCGCCCAGACCTCGGTCTTCAGCACGTCTCCGATCACCGCGACCCCGCCGCACATGTCTCCGTACAGCGTGCAGTAGCCGACGGCCATCTCCGACTTGTTGCCGGTGGGCAGGACCATCGCACCGGTGTCGTTGGAGATCGTCATCAGCAGCAGCCCGCGCAGTCGCGCCTGGACGTTCTCGTCGGCGATACCGCCGAAATCCCCCAGAACCGGGTGCAGTCGATCGCGGACATCCTGGTGGAGTTGTTCGATCTCCAGTTCCACCGCTGCTGCAAGTCCGAGGTTCTCCGCGAGTTCCCGCGCATCCACCAGCGAGGATTCCGACGAGTATCGCGAGGGCATCAGCACCCCGGTCACGTTCTCCGGTCCCAGTGCGGCGGCGGCGATGGTCGCGACCACCGCCGAATCGATCCCGCCGGAAAGACCCAGCAGGAGCGACCGCTGCCCGGTCTTGCGACAGTAGTCGGCAAGACCGAAGCGCAATGCGTGGAAGAGTTCCTCCTCGGGCTCGGGCCCGGGCGGGGTGCGCAGGGTCGTTCCTTCGAGGTCCACCACCGAGACGTCGCTGCTCCAGGCGGGTGATTCATGGCGAAGTGCTCCGTCGGAAGCCACCACCATCGAATTGCCCGCGAAGACGACGTCATCGTTGCCACCGACCTGGTTCACCGCGACCACGTCCGCCCCGAGATCACGAGCGACCGACTCGAGGCGACCGAGATGACGAGTGCGCTTGCCAAGCATGAACGGCGAGGCACTGGAGACCAGCAGCAGGTCGCACCCCGCGGAGCGAACCGCATCGACGGGGTCTTCGTGGTACCCCCGTTCGAAGCTGACATCCTCGGCTCGCCAGAGATCCTCGCAGATCAGGACGCCGATGCGACGACCCAGGTGTTCGAAGTGCACCGGTGCACTGCCCGGAGTGAAGTGTCGGAGCTCGTCGAACACGTCGTAGGTCGGCAGCAGTCGTTTGTCGAACCACTGCTCGAGGACGCCGTTGCGACAGAGTCCGATCGAATTGCGCAGGCTGCCGTCCTCGGTTCTTCGGGGCGAACCCACCAGGGCGACCAGGCCCTCGGGCAGCTCGGCGGCCAGTCGCCGGGCGGCATGCTCGCAGGACTCGACCACGCCTTCCCGGAGCAGGAGGTCCCGAGGGGGATAGCCGAGCAGTCCGAGTTCGCCACCGACGACGATCTGAGCACCGGCATCCGCGGCGGCCCGGGCACGAAGGAGGGTCTCCTCGAGGTTGCCCTGGAGATCGCCCACCATCGGGTTGAGTTGAAGCAGTCCAAGTCGCATGAGGAGACGAAGCGTACCGCAACTCCGGGAGGCGTCACAATCCGGAGGACCCACGAATGTCGTCACGGACCCGTTTTGATGATTGCTCCAGCACGGACCACGGGCGAAGCACATGCCCCACTCGGGTGACCTGGCCCCCTCATGGCGCGGCCCTGATCAAATGAAAAACCCCCCGAACCCACCGACAAGGGGTGGATCCGGGAGGCAGGCATGCTGGGATGCATGCCGATTCGGCTTGATGCACGGAAGCCGTCCATGGCCTGCGCGCGTGAAGCCTTCATTCATGAGTTCATCAGAACAGGACGGAGTGCGCCTGTTCGACCGACTCGATGACCTGGCGAACCGTGAAGGGCTTGCGCAGGACGCTGTCGAAGCCGCGATTGGCCAGCTGGACGATCTGTCCTTCGGTGAGACGCGAGGTGATCGCGACCATGCGGATCCCCTGCAGCTCGTCGCATTCCTGGATGGAATTGCAGATGTAGTCGGTGAGATCCCCCGCCATGTCCACGTCGAAGAGCAGGACATGCGGTCGGAAGCGCTCGCATTCGAGACCAGCCTCGAAGAGGTTGGTGCTGATGTGGACCTCGTAGTCGGCCTCCTCGGCCAGGACGCGCTGCAGGGTCGAACCGACCTCGTCATCGCAGTCCACCACGAGGACCCGGGGTCGACCGCTCATGAGGCCGTCCATCGGGATGTTGTGCTGCTTCATGAACGTCATCAGGTTCGCCACGGGAATGCGTCGGTCCTTGGACCCGGGGATCCGATAGCCCTCGAGTTGACCGGAGTCGAACCATTTGCTGACCGTACGACTGGCGACATTGCAGATCTTCGCGACCTCGCCGGTGGTCAGTACGTCCTTGTCATTGAAACCTGTGTTGTCACGCATGGGGTGTAGTCCTTGGAATGCTGAGCGGAAGGGCTTGATGCCCTGGCTCCTCCTCGATCGGCGATTCGAGGGCGCAAGTTGATCCAGTCCTGCGGATCAGTCACTTGTTCCGGGTTGATTGAGCAATACACCCCATGGAGCGCACCGCTTATCGGGCACAAGGCCCCCCGGGACCGTGCCCTGGGAGGTCGGGGCGGCAAAAACAACAAGCCCCGGCTGACGCCAGGGCTTGTGTACATCGAACGGCTCGAAGTTCGTGTCAGGTCATGGTATCCGCAGATCAGCTCAGGGGGCCAGCCGCCCGGACTTCTTCTGTCAGATCGTATTTCGCATCATTCGCCCTGAAACGGTCGGCAAGTTCGCGTGCCTTGAGGTCGTAGCCGGCCTTGTCGTCCCAGGTGTTTCGTGGGTCGAGGACTTCCGAGGGCACGCCTTCCACGGCTGTGGGCATGTGGAGGCCGAAAATCGGGTGCTCGACGGTCTTTGCATCACGCAGCGAGCCGTCGAGGATGCTGCGGACGAATGCCCGTGTCCAGGGGAGACTGAAGCGGGAACCGACCCCATAAGGGCCACCCGTCCACCCGGTGTTGAGCAGCCAGACGTCAGAGGACTGCGCCTCGATCCGCTTGGCCAGCCATTGGGCATAGACGATCGGTGCTCGCGGCAGGAATGGGCCACCGAAGCAGGGCGAGAAGTTCGGCTGTGGTTCGGTCACGCCGGCTTCGGTGCCGGCAAGCTTCGAGGTGTAGCCATTGACGAAGTAGTACATCGCCTGCTCGCGGGTGAGCTTGCTCACCGGGGGCAGGACCCCGAAGGCGTCCGCGGTCAGGAAGACGACGTTCTTCGGATGGCCGCCCATCGAGGGGATCTGGGCGTCATCGATGAAACTCACCGGATAGGTCACCCGGGTGTTCTCGGTCTTGGAACCGTCGTCGTAGTCGGGCACGCAGTTCTCGTCGAGCACCACGTTCTCGAGCACGCTGCCGAAGCGGATCGCGTTCCAGATCTCCGGCTCGCCCTCTTCGGTCAGCTTGATGCACTTGGCGTAGCAGCCGCCCTCGATGTTGAAGACGCCGTCGTCGGACCAGCCGTGCTCGTCGTCGCCGATGAGCCTGCGATCGGGATCGGCGGAAAGCGTGGTCTTGCCGGTTCCGGAGAGTCCGAAGAAGAGTGCGACGTTGGAGGGGTCCTTCTTGTCGATGTTGCTCGAGCAGTGCATCGGGAAGACGTTGAGGTCGGGCAGGTCGTAGTTCATCGCGTAGAAGATCGACTTCTTCATCTCACCGGCGTATCGGGTGCCGAGGATGATGACCTTCCGCTGCTCGAGACTCTGGATGATCGCGAGATCGTTCTTCACCCCGTACTGCTCGGGGTTCTCGATCTTGAGGTTGCAGGCGTTGTAGATGACCCAGTCGGGTTCGAAGCCGTCCAGCTCGTTCTTCTCGGCATTGATGAAGAGGGTCTTCGCGAACAGGCTGTGCCAGGCTTCCTCGGTGAAGACCGAGACCTTGAGTCGGTACTTGGGGTCGGCGCCCGCCTGGCCGTCGAAGCGGAAGAGTTCCTCGCGACTGCTGAGGTGCTCGATGGCGAGGGCTTCGAGTTTGGCGAAATTCTCGGTGGAGATCGGCTGGTTCACCTTGCCCCAGTCGATGTTGTCGTGGATGCCGGGTGTGTCCTCGAGGAACTTGTCACCGGGGCTGCGCCCGGTGCGCTCTCCGGTGTCGCACATCAGGGCTCCGTTTGCAGCAAGCACACCTTCACCCCGCTTGATCACGGCTTCGAAAAGCCGGGGTACGGGGAGGTTGCGGTGAATCTCGACGCTGCCAAGATCGGCGATTCTCGACTCGGATGCAGTGGTCATCTTGGGGGGGGTTCCGTTCTCAACTGGCCAAAAGGAAAATTGTAACCCAAGCACGATCGGCAAAGCAGCCCCATATTCAGGAAAGTAAGACGATTAGAAGCTGGAAATCTCCCCCCCCAGCCCGTTGCCGCTGGGGCCAGAACCGCTTACCCTCCTCGCTCCACATGGCGGCCGTAGCTCAGTTGGCAGAGCACCTGGTTGTGATCCAGGATGTCGCGGGTTCGAGCCCCGTCGGTCGCCCTTGAATTCAACCGTGTCCAGCGCCCCCATCAGGGGGCCCTGACACGGTTTTTTCATGTCTGGACCCGCTTTTCAATCATCCATCATCCGACCATCATCCGACGTGGTTGCCGGCTGCCGGGCATCAGTCAGCCGCCCCCATCGGTTACCGCATTCCGGGCAGCGGGGCCCACTGTCCTCGAACCGCTGGTAGCCACAGATCATGCAGCGATTGACCCAGGCATCGGTGGGCAGGCCGGCCCGCCGCCTCCAAAGAAGGATGACGCCCGGTCCGGTCAGGCTCAGCAGCGCGCCGATCGAGAAAACCAGCGACCAGAAGCTGGGCAGCGCACACCAGCAGTCGAATCGCCTCCGAACCACCAGGTAGAGCGGCAGAGCGATCGCGAGTTCCACCAGGGTTCCCGCGATCAGCCACCGCAGCGACCGGGACAGCCAGTCCCCCCTGCCCCGTCGCATCACGCGCAGCAGAAGGAACGTCCAGAACGCCCAGGTGCAGAGCATGATGACCGCGATGATCAGGGGCGCCTGAACCAGCACCTCGTTCAAGCCTTGACCGCCGAAGACCGGTTTTTTCTCGACCAGTCCGAGTGCATAGGGAAGCTGCGGCAGCTCGAACACGATGCAGAAGACGCCACCGATCAGCAGTGCCCCCACCAACGCCGCCGCGACCGCCGCGTACCACGGTCGACGCGGCCTGCCGGCGAGGGTCACCGGCCGCATGATCGGCATGAACAGGGCGTACTGCACGAGGACGATGACCGCCGCCGGCAGGTGGATGGTGAGCCAGATGTCGCTGTCGGGATCGAAGAGGAGCTCGCTCAGCTGGCGCAGACCGAGCGTGTCCCCCACCAGGATCAGCATGAGCACTGCCCAGACCACCACCATGATGATCCAGACGACCAGTCCGATCAGTACCAGGGCCGGTATCCGCCACTGTGATGGTGTCGAGTGCGCCATGGGTGGAAGTCTACTCCACGGCACTGGCCGGTCACCGTATCCTTGGCGTCATGGAGGCTGCCATGGAAATCGCCCTGGTCCAGTACGACATCGCCTGGGAGGACAAGCCGGCCAACCACGACCGGATCGAGGCGATGCTGGTGGAAGCCGAGGTGCCCCCGGGGGCCTTCGTCCTGCTTCCTGAACTCGGGGACACTGGTTTTTCGATGGATATCGAGGCGGTGACCGCCCGGGATTCGATCGAATGGGCGCTCGAGCTCTCGGCCCGGCGGGGCTGGACGCTCCAGGTCGGCCACGCGGAACGGCATGCCGACGGGCTGGGCCGCAACTGTGCCACCATCGTCCAACCTGACGGCAGCGTCTCGGCCAGCTACCGGAAGATCTTCCCCATGACGATTCTCGGGGAACACCGTTCCTACGGCAGCGGCGAGGAGCTGGTGCTCGCCGATATCGGACCGGCGGTGGTCGCGCCTCTCATCTGCTACGACCTCCGTTTCCCGGAACTCTGGCGAATAGCGGCTCTTGAGGGGGCGACGATCTTCGCCATCGGCGCGAGCTGGCCGGCGGAACGGGTGGCGTACTGGCGCCACCTTCTCGTATCACGTGCCATGGAATGCCAGGCCTGGGTGCTCGGGTGCAATCGCGTCGGCCAGGACCCAAACCTCAGCTACAGCGGGAGTTCCATGGTGGTCGCTCCGGACGGCACCGTGGTCGCGGAAGCCGGTTCCGAGGCGATGGTGCTTCGAGCGACACTTGACATCGAATCAGGCCGTCAGTTCCGAGAACGCTTTCCTGTATTAAAGGATGCGCGTCGCGAACTTCTCGGAGCCTTGAAAATCATTCGTTCATGAAGACGAACTCGTTCTGCTCTTGAACGAAAGAGATGATTCATCAATTGGATTCTCGTTGAAACCAAGGATGATTCGAGAAACGGTCTTTCATGAACTGGTCGAACTCCACTAGGATGCGATCAGCGCAGGACGCGTGGGAACCACGGAAATCAGGATGATTCCGATCTGGTTCCCGGATCATCAGCCGAGGAGACGGCGCCATGCCCCACAGGCCAGACTGTTCAGAGGAACGACCCGGTCGACCCCGCAGAAGCACGACGAAACCCACGACAATTCGTGGGGAGAAAGGCCTTGGTTCAGTGACCGGTGCACCTACGACATTCAAGAACCGGCGCTTGTCGGCCATCGAGCCGGAAGAGCTCGAGTCGAGCATTCGCGAGGCCTATTTCGCCATCGCTTCGTGGGTCGCGATCCGTTACGACGTAGAGATCGACGAGGTCATCGAGCACCTTCGTCGCGCGGGGGTTCATTCCGCGGCGCGTCCGGGTGCGGCGGTCCATTACGTCGAGGACATCGTGCTTGCTGTCGCAGCGGCCCAGGGCAACCACCAGGCGTGGTCGGACGCCTCGCAGATCTTCGACCTGACCTTGGTTCGTGCCTGCAGTCTTCGCCTGCCCGAGCAGGAATCGGTGATGTACGTGCGACGTTTCCTGGCCGACCTCGAACGCGAAACACTCGACCAGTCGATCCTTCCGGTCCGGTCCGAGGATGCGGACTACGACGACGAACCCGCGGAGGGTGACGGCGGCCTTCGGGCGTACGCCGGTCTCCGTCCGCTGCGGGTCTGGCTGACCGATCGCCTGCTCGCCCAGTTGGAACGCGAAGTGCCCTCGATGCGGGTTCATCTCGCACCAATGGGTGAGCCTTCGAGTCTTCGATTGGCCGACTGAGGTCCCCGGCGACGCTTGCGCTTGACACCAGCATTCCAGTCCATAGGCTTGTGCCTTCGGTCCGCAAGGATCGGGTGGGCGGCTTAGCTCAGTTGGTAGAGCACGGCATTGAAAATGCCGGTGTCCCCGGTTCAAGTCCGGGAGTCGCCAGTCCCAGGAATCAACGCTGAAGACTCGACTTAGAGTCTTACCTGCGGGTGTCCCGCAGCGGCAGCGCTCTCACGAAAACATGCGACATCGCATGGAAACGGAGACGCATGCCGCGCACCCAAGACAAGCCGACGTATCTGAAGCGATCCGAAAAGGGACGCGAGTACGCCTACTGCTATCTGTTCGGTCGACAGAAGCGACTGGGGGCCTACGGCACCCCGGAATCCTTCAAGCGATTCGAGCGTTGCCTCGCTGCCTACCAACAAGAAGACCCCGGCCTTGCCGACTACGGAACCAGCGTGCCGCAAGCAGCCACCGTTGGTGAGCTGGCCCTCCAGTACGCCGAACACATCAAGCGCCGGCACGCTCATGGTTCTCTCTGCAAGGACCGCATGGAGAAGTCAGTCTTCGCCATGAAGGTCCTGACACGCAGCTGCCTCGGCTTTGCAGGAATTCCTGCAGAACGTTTCGGCCCAAAGGCCCTGAAGTCGATCCAGGAACATCTCATCGAGGGCAGGAGTCCACGCACCGGGAAGCTGTTCGCCCGCACCTACATCAACCAGACCATCGACGACATTCGGCGAGGCTTCCGTTGGGCAGTCTCCGAGGAACTGGTTTCCGGCAACGTCCTCGAACGGCTGAAGGCCGTCAGCGGACTGCGTGCCGGTCAGGCACGAGAGACTGAAGCCAGGCAACCCGTCTCCCCCAAGCTCGTTGAAGCGACTGCCGAGTACCTCGAGGCGGACGGTCA
>JAQWMQ010000030.1 GCA_029246705.1 Phycisphaerales bacterium
CGGCATGGGATCATCACCGTCAATTCATCGCGTCGTGGCAAGGCGGAGAATCGTCGGGTCGAGCCGGTTCCGAACCGGCAGTCGCTCGAGCCCTCGAACTCGACGTTGCCCGGTCTCTTGAAGGCGTCCGGGTGGCGTACGGCCCACGTCGGCAAGTTCCACGTGGGCCCTGATCCGCATGCACTCGGCTTCACCGATGCCGTCGCTGGCAATTCGCGCGGACACCCGAAGTCCTACCACAGTCCCTACGACAACCCGCAGCTTTCGGATGGTCCGGTGGGTGAGTACCTGACCGACCGATTGGTCTCCGAGGCGGTGGGGATTCTCGAGGATGACGATGATCGTCCGCTCTTCATGTACTTCTCGCCCTACACCGTGCACACCCCGATCCAGCCGCGTGCCGACCTGTTGGAGTTGATGAAAGCGCGCCACCCCGAACGATCACGGACGGCCCAGAAGTACGGCGCGATGATCATGGCGATGGACGAAGCGGTGGGTCGACTCCTGGAAGCGGTCGATCGTCGCGATCGACCCTGCCTGGTGGTCTTCGCATCCGACAACGGTGGCCTGGGTCGAATCGGCAACAATGGTCCTCTTCGTGGTTCCAAGGGCATGTTGTACGAAGGGGGTATCCGCGTTCCCCTGGCCGTCCGTTGGCATGAACCCGGTGGTCCCTCGTCCTCCTCGCACCAGGTCCTGCTGCGTGACCTCGCCCCGACCCTGCTGGACATCGTCGGGGTCGATCCCGGTGACCACCCGATGGATGGGCGATCCTTCGCCTCGATCCGAACCGGAAACCAGCCGCCTTCCCGCCCGCTACACTGGCACTTCCCTGCCTATCTCGAGGGGGGTGGAGCGACGGGGCCGTGGAGAACGACTCCCGTCGCAGCCGTCAGGGTCGGTCCCTGGAAACTGCTCGAGTATTTCGAGGATGGTCATGTCGAGCTCTACAATCTTGATGATGACCCCGCTGAGAGCCGGGATCTCTCGGAGATCCACCAGGATCAGGTCGGGAGACTCGGGGCTGAGATGCGACGTTGGCGTACCGAAGTCGGCGCCCGCCTCCCACAGCCCCTGCCCGTCGCCGAATCGGTGCAACCGAGTGACGCTGTGAAGGACGCCGAGTGACCGAAGAGAACCCGAACAACGAACCCGACTCCATCCACGAGTTCTTCGATGACGACTCCAGCCTCGAGCGGGTGCGGAGGGTCGGTTTTCTCGGACCCGAGACGGTCAGCGCGAAAGCGACCATCGACCAGCTTGCGGAAGCCTTCAGCTCCGAGGGAGTCGAAGCCGAAAGCGTCTCGGCCGTGGCGGTGGGGGAGCGAACCATCCTGATCATCGATATCGGTGAAGGATCGGTCCAGAACATCGTGAAGTTCCTGGCCAGCCTGCTGGCCAGTGAACTGAAGGAGCCCGTGGTGGGGTTGATCGGCAATCGGGCGTTCACCCATCGGCTCAATGTGGCCCTCGATGCCGCTGGTCACGGTACCGGCCTGCTGCTCCCCGACGAAATCGTCTGGGTGGTGCCCGAGTCCCTGGAATCAACGATGCGAGAGCTGGATGAGGCCTTTCCGACCTCCCTGAAAGCCAGCCAGGAGGCTGCATCCGACTCAGAGGACCAGGCGAGCCCCGATCCCGGAATCAGCGATGATTCCGGTTCCGAGGGCTGATCGCCTTTTTCATACAAGTCGATTCTCTGCATGGACTTGAGCCTTCCCATTTGGATTGTGCCCTTGTCTTGGATACAATGTCTGGACTATGGCCAAACAAACAATCTCACGATCCAAGACCCGAGGGCGTACCACGACCTCGGGGGGTGCCCGTCGGGCTGCTCCTGCAACCAAGCCTCGTAGCGCACCGTTCAAGGTGGTTCCCGCTTCCGAGATCACCAGCTACACCACCGCGGTGAGCTATCTGATGAATCGGACGGACATCGAACGCATGCGGGTCATAAGGCCCGACGAGACGTTCAAGCTCGATCGCATGCGTGCGCTGCTCGAGGAGCTTGGCAACCCTCAGGACCAGATCAAGACCGTTCACATCGCAGGCACCGTCGGCAAGGGGTCGACTGTCGCGATGATCTCCGCGATGCTGCAGCACTGTGGTTACGCGGTCGGTGAGTTCACATCACCGCACCTGATCGAACTCCGGGAACGCATTCGTATCGGTGGACAGATCATCAACCGTGCGACCTTCACCGCACTGATGAAGACGATCGCCGAGGCCACCGAAGCCATCAAGCAGGAACCCACCTACTTCGAGGTGCTGACCGCGATGGCCTTCAAGTACTTCGCCGACGAGGCGGTTGATGTCGCGCTCATCGAGGCTGGCCTTGGTGGTCGACTCGATTCGACGAACGTCATCACGCCCGAGGTCTCCGTGATCACCCGGGTCGCGATGGATCATGAGCGCATCCTCGGTTCCACCATCGAGGAAATCGCCCTCGAAAAGGCCGGCATCATGAAGCCGGACGTGACGACCCTGATCTTCGACCAGGGACCGGAGGTCGAGGAAGTCTTCCGAACTGCAGCCGAAAAGGTCGGTGCACGACTCCAGATCGTCAACAAGGACATCGAGTTCAGCAATCGCTTCTGCTCGACCTCGGAGCTCGGCCCGCACACCCGGGTCTGCCTCTACACCGAGCACAGCCGACTC
The DNA here is from genome assembly GCA_029246705.1 of Phycisphaerales bacterium. Taxonomy (GTDB): domain Bacteria; phylum Planctomycetota; class Phycisphaerae; order Phycisphaerales; family SM1A02; genus JAKVBQ01. The sequence continues at coordinate 2,659 of JAQWMQ010000030.1, forward strand.
GAGCACCTGCCGGTACCGCTTTCGGGCACCCATCAGGCGACCAACTGCGGTCTGGCCCTGGCCGTGGTGGACATGTTGAAGAACTGCGGCTTCGAGTGCCCCGAGGATCGCGTGACGATCGGGCTGGACAACACCCGGATCGACGGTCGAATGCAGCTGGTCTGGGATCAACCCAGGATCCTCGTCGACGGCGCGCACAATCCCGAGGCCCTCGGTGCATTGATGAAGTGTGTCGGTGCCCACGTGCCGTACGACTCGATGGTCTGCGTCTTCGGCTGCTGCCAGGACAAGGACATCGGTGCGATGCTCGACATGATGAACTTCGGTGCGGACAAGGTGATCTTCACCAAGGCTTCGTCCAACCCCCGTGCCGCCGATCCCGCGGATCTCCAGAAGGCATTCATGGAAAGAAGCGGCAAGATGAGCCAGACCGCATCCTCGCTGCCCGAAGCCCTCGAGATCGCCGCCCGCGCCGTCGGTCGGGAAGATCTCCTCTGCGTGACCGGCAGCTTCTATCTCGTCGGTGAGACCATGAAGCATCTCAACAAGAAGGGCTGATCCAGGGCCCCTCGACTTTCGAGGGGGGATGAACGCGTCCTGTTAGAGTTGTCCAGACGATTCTTGGTGGGTCGTCCGCACTCCGGCCATTCCTGGAACCCGAGATGACCGACCAGACCATCGCGCCCGATACCGAGGGCCAGCCCCTTCATCGCTACGACGCCTCGTTGGCCAATGCCATCGAACCACACTGGCAGAAGTGGTGGGAAGAAAAAGACATCTACCGCTCGCTGGGGCCCGGTGACGATGGCTTCGATTCCTCGAAGCCGAAGTTCTACTGCCTCGACATGTTCCCCTATCCATCAGGCGCCGGACTTCACGTCGGCCATCCCGAGGGCTACATCGCCACCGACATCCTCTCGCGATACAAGCGGATGATCGGTTGCAACGTGCTGCATCCGATGGGCTTCGATGCCTTCGGTCTTCCGGCGGAGCAGTACGCGGTCCAGACCGGCGTCCACCCCCGGCAGACGATTTCCAGCGCGATCAAGAACTACCGTCGACAACTCAAGCGATTCGGCTTCTGTTACGACTGGTCCCGCGAGATCTCCACGGTCGACGAGTCCTATTACCGCTGGACCCAGTGGATCTGGCTGAAGGCCTACAACGCCTACTTCGATCGAGAACAGTCCGCTGCCCGTCCCATCGAAAAGCTGGTCGAGGGTCTCGAGAACGGAACGATCACCGCCGACACCGAGGACGGAGAGCCGCTGGACTACTCCGGCATGGATCCGACCGAACGCCGTACCTACGTCGACTCGCGCCGCCTGGCCTTCCTCGGTGAACAGGTCGTCAACTGGTGTTCCCAGCTGGGCACGGTGCTGGCCAACGAGGAAGTCATCGACGGGCGCAGCGAGCGTGGCGGTCATCCCGTCCTCCGAAAGCCCCTGCGTCAGTGGATGTTCCGGATCACCGAGTACGCCGATCGGCTGCTGGCGGATCTCGATCTCATCGACTGGCCGGAATCCACCCGGACCATGCAGCGTGAATGGATCGGTCGCTCCGAGGGCGCTCGCGTCCGCTTCGCCGTCGGTGACGAAAGCCTCGAGGTCTTCACGACCCGGCCCGACACCCTGTTCGGAGCCACCTACATGGTGGTCGCACCGGAGCATCCGATGGTCCAGGAAGCGATCGACGGAGGCGCGCCTCCCGAGGTCGCCGAGTACGTCGAAGTCGCCCGGAATCGCTCGGACGTCGATCGGATGTCTGAATCCAAGGAGAAGACCGGGGTCTTCATCGGAAGGCACGCACTGAATCCGGTCACCGGTGCGTTGATACCCGTCTGGACCGCTGACTACGTGCTCATGGGTTACGGAACCGGCGCGATCATGGCGGTTCCCGGTCATGACTCGAGGGATTTCGAGTTCGCGCGTTGCTTCGACCTGCCGATCGTTCAGGTGGTGGGGCCCACCGGTGGCGAGGATCTGGGTCCGGTCTCCTCCTGGGACGAGGCACATGTCGGGAGCGGCCTGGCCGTCAATTCCACCAACGACCAGCTTGCCCTGGACGGGCTGACGACCGAAGAAGCGAAGACCCGCGCGATCGAATGGCTCGAGACGACCGGCCATGGCCGACGTTTCGTCAACTACAAGCTCCGCGACTGGCTGTTCAGTCGTCAGCGCTACTGGGGTGAACCGTTTCCCATCGTCTTCGATGAAGAGGGCAACCACTATCCGGTCTCGGAAGAGGCCCTTCCCGTCTTGCTGCCCGAGCTTGACGACTACCAGCCGGTGGTCAGTGACGAGCCCACGCCGCCGTTGGGAAAGGCCACCGACTGGGTGAACACCACCGCCGGTGAGGCTGGCGTCGACCCTGCGCTTCTGGCTCCCGATACGCCGGTCCGCAGGGAGACCAACACCATGCCCGGCTGGGCGGGGTCCTCCTGGTACTACCTCCGTTACTGCGACCCCCACAACACCGAGCGATTCATCTCGCCGGAGGCGGAGTCCTACTGGCTGCTCTCCGAACGTTCGAAGAGCACGACTCGGACGATGCCTCCCGGCGAGCGGGATTTCGATGCCGGAAACTTCCACGTCGGTGGCGTCGATCTCTATGTCGGCGGAGCGGAACACGCGGTCCTGCACCTGCTGTACGCGAGGTTCTGGCACAAGATCCTCTTCGACCTTGGTGAATTGTCCACGCCCGAACCCGTCGGCAAGCTCTTCCACCAGGGGATGATCACCTCATTCGCCTTCAAGCGGGCCAACGGAACCCTGGTTCCGACCGACGAGGTCCAGGAGACCGAGTCCGGTGAGCACGTTGAAACGGCTTCCGGCGAGTCGGTCGTGAAGATCGTCGCCAAGATGTCCAAGTCCCTGCGCAACGTCGTCAATCCCGATGACGTCATCGCCGAGTACGGCGCGGACACGATGCGCCTGTACGAGATGTACATGGGCCCGCTTGAGGCCTCCGCCCCTTGGAACACGCGGGACATCGTCGGCGTGCACCGCTTCATCCAGCGCTCATGGCGACTCGCCATCGACGAGATGACCGGCGAACTCGTGCTCCTGGACGAGCCCGACGAGCAGGTGGAACGACTGCTCCACCGGACGATCGCCAAGGTCGGCGGCGACATCGAACGTCTTGCGTTCAACACCGCGATCGCGGCGATGATCGAATGGGTGAACGTCGCCACCGGGACCGGCATCACTCGTGACCAGCTTGATCGTTTCGCACGAATGCTCTCGCCGTTCATTCCCCACGTGGCCGAGGAACTCTGGCATCGACTGGGGCATGAGTCCTCCGCGGCTCTCGAGGCCTGGCCGGATTTCGCGGAGTCGATGCTGGTGGACGACCTGGTCGAGGTCCCCGTCCAGATCCTGGGCAAGCTGCGCAGCAAGATCCAGGTACCACCCGATGCGGACGCGGATTCCATGGAGAAGGCCGCGCTCGCCGACGAGCGAATCGCCGAACTCATCGAAGGCAAGACCGTCCGCAAGATCGTCGTGGTGCCTGGTCGACTGGTCAACATCGTTGCGAACTAGGAGGCCGTCATGGAATCCGAGCCGATCGCGGACTGGGTCCCGCTCCGCAGGTTCGACCAGAGTGGCATCGCCCATGATGTCACCACCGCCCTCCTCGCGATGGAGTACGAGGCATCCCTCCTGGATCTGTCGGATCAGACCCTGGTGGCGGGTGTCGGTAGTCGAGGGGTCACCGATGAAGTCGGAGAAGATCTCGATGGTTCCACTCCCGATCAGCACACGAACCATCTCGACGGATCCCCTGGAAGCTGGCAGCATGCATCCTTCACCGGAGAGTCCGGGGTGGATTCCTCGCGACATCGGGACGGCGGGGGGCCATGGGACCTGCTCGTGCCCGCCGAATCCGCCGCGGAACTCGAGGAAGTGCTCGACACCCTCATCGAGGAGCAGCTTGAATTCGAACATGCCCTCGACATGCGCAGAAGACGTCGACGTTTCGCGACGCGAGCAGCCATGCTGCTGGGTTTCATCCTGATCTCCCTCTACATCATGCTCTCACTACTGAAGATCGCCTGACATGAATGCCAATGACCATGCCCTGCCGATTCTCGGACAGGAAGACAGTGAGCCCTGGGGTGTTCCCGAACTGGGGCCGACCACCCTGCTCGACTTCCTCGGCTGTGACCGGTCGCCTCGTTTCGAGGAAGTGGGCCCGCTCCTGTCCGCGGCAATGGAAGGGGACATCAAGTTCCTCGGCACGCCACCGGAGACTCCGCTGCAGGCGATATGGGCCCAGGTCCTTCAGGTCGAGGGGCAGCCCTTCCCCTTCGTCATCTGGTCGGAGCCCGTGACCAAGGAGAGCTTCCAGATGCCACCCTTCGCCGAGGGTTCTCGATGGATGATCGGAATACAGGCCCTGCTGGATCCGGCAGCCCCCCTGGACAGCTGGCGTCTGATGACCTCGCTGCTCGGCGCGGCAGCACCCGATCCACTCGCCCTGCTCGATGTCGAGACCGAACAGTGGTTCACCGGACAGGAATTCACTGATCGCCTCGCCGGTCCGGATCCGACGCCCGAGGAAAGCATGCTGTTTCGAATCGACGTCGCATCGGGCACCGAGACCCCGGAAGCCGATGACACCGTCTGGCTGCGCACCATCGGTCTTCACCGTTGTGGTCGACCGGAGCTGGAGATGCTCGAAGTGCCCGGTGACAACATTCGTATCGCGCACGACCTTCTCGAGGCGGTTTCCTCGCTCTGCCTGCTTCGCGGCTGTCCGGATCCCGGGTTTCCCTTCGAGGCGGGTGTCAACGTGCCGGTTTCCCTCCAGCCGCTCGAGGAGCAGCTGGAGCTTCTTTCCGAGGGGTCGGTCGGGACGCGTGAACACCGCATCTCGATGGGCGGTTCGGACGATCAGTCGAACCCGTTCCTGAACGGTCGGGCCGTGATCTGCGGAGCCCAGCCACGTGGTCAATATCGTCAGATCCATGCCTGGCCGAAGGAGGCGATCGAAAGCCTGCTTCGCGGAGAAGGTGGGCTTGAGCGCACTGAAAACTGGACTCGTTCCATCTCGGTCGAGGCCCAGCGCCGCTGGTCCTTCCTCCTGGACGGCATGGGAAAGGGACTCTCGGCACAGGTATGCGTCGCAGTTGCCGCGGAAGACGGAGGACGGGAGCAGGTCTGGGTCGACCTGGATTCAGCGGATGAAACCGGACTGCGTGGGCGACTCATCACCAGGCCTGCAACGATCCCGAACGAACCTGGTTCCGAACTGACTGCACCACTCGAGGACGTCATCGACTGGCGACTTCTTCAGGACGAACGACCATGAGTGACCCATCCGTGCCCGAGGAAGGGCTCGAGCCGCTGTTGAACTGCCGCAACGAGATTGCCGCCCAGGAGATCAGATCCCTTCTCGAAGCCGCGGGCATGCCTGCGTTCGTCTTCGGAAAGGGTGGTCTCGGTCTGAACATGTCCGACGAGGCGGCGCGTCACGGCGGTCTGCAGGTCCAGGTTCCCGCCGGTCGCGTGGAAGAGGCGCGGGGCATCCTGCAGTCGATCGAGGATGAAGCATCCGAGATCGACTGGGACGAGGTGGACGTCGGGGACATGCCTCCCGAGGTCGCGGATATCGTCGAGAGCAGCGCGGTGACCCATGCAATCCGCCGCTTCGTGGTCGCCGCAGGGCCATTTCTAGGGATCCTCATCCTGCTTGCTGCGGTTGCGGGTATCGTGATCATCCTCGCCACCTGAACGGAGTCCCAGCCTTGTTCTTCCAAGCATCACGCTCTTGTGCCTTGTTTCTCGCGGTTCTTGCCTTGCTGCTGAACACGGGTTGTTCAAGCCCCAAGGAACTCAAGGGGCGGGTGATCAGCTCCGGTTACTCGAGTGCGGAATTCACCAACGTCGAGGACGGCGACCCCGCGCTCCTTTCGGGTTCGGGAGTACCCGGCGCCCGGATCGAGATCATTCGTGATCCGAGCAAGCTGAGTCGGGAGATGGTCGCGAGTGGAACCAGTGGGTCAGACGGTGTCTTTCGCATCCCGGTCGACGCCTTCGGCGCCGGTTGGATGGACGAGACCTGGTTGTTCCGCTGCACCCACCCCCAGTACCCGATGGTCGAACTTTTCGGAGACATGCCTCCGCTCGATTCAGACCGTGTTCTTCGCATCTACATCGGATCCCCGGGCGCTCCGGGCAGTGGGGGCCGCCAAGTTGAAGAAGCTGAACGCATTCGCAGAGAACTCGAGCGGTACGGCAGCTGATCCGCATATTCTCATGGTGTGCACATGAGGCGTCGATTCCACCTCCATCTGCCCGGGTTGCTCTTCGTGACCCTGACCCTCTTCGTCGGTTTCGCTGCAGCAAACCGTCCGAACAATCTTGTGGTCTGGGCGTTCGGTGCACTGCTGTCGTTCATCCTCGTCTCCGGCATCATCAGCGGTTCGATGATGATCCGACTCCGAATCAAACGGCTCGAGACCCGGCGTGCAGTGGTCGGGGAACCCTTCGAGATTCGATACAACCTGACGAACACCTCCCGGATCCGTTCCGCATTCGCCGTTCGAATCAACGAGTTGCTCACCAGCGAGGACCAGTCTTCCTCCTTCCAGGGGGGAGAAGCCGCGCCCGGGTGGTCGATTCGCATCGCTCCCGGGGAGACTCAGGTCTGCGATGTCGTTCTCTGGCCCACGAAGCGAGGGATCATGAACCTCGACACGGTTCGCATGACGAGCTTCTTCCCGTTCGGACTGGTCGGCCGTTCCGTCGAGGTCTCGCTGCCCAAGTCGGTCCTCGTGCTCCCACGAGTGCATCGAGTTCGTGCCGACCTTCTTCGCCAGGCTGTTCAGGGTGAACTTGGAGGCATCCGTCTCTCCAGGCAACCCGGAGCCGGTGAGGACTTCTATTCGGTCCGTGAGTTCCGGGCGGGCGACAGCGTTCGCCAGATCGCCTGGAAACGACTGGGAGCGAACGACGAGCTCCTGGTGGTCCAGCGTTCGTCGTCGGCGCCTCCTCGACTCCACGTATGTCTCGATCTCTCGACACCTCCGGCGGAACTCCGTTTCAATGAGGAACTGGCGGTATCGCCCGGGGAACTCGAGGAACGTGCCATCACGATGGCTGCGTCGGTGATCGCAGAGGCCGATCAGCTCGGGCACGAATACGCTCTTTCGATCGCAGGACTTCCCACGAGGAACGTGCCCATGCGACGTGGGTACTGGCACCGTGAACGATTGATGGCCACGCTTGCGGAGATCGATCTTGATGCACCCCGGGAAACCATGCCCGCAGGCTTCGCCTCCAACGATGAACGATCCGCGATCATCATGATCCACCCGGGTCGCATCGACTCGCGCCGCTCTCCCGATCGTGCCTGGCACTGGAGCGCGACCAGGATGACCGATCTGATCGACGTTGACGAGACTCCCGGCGAAGATGGCGCCGACCAGGCTGATCCCGTCAATCAGCGGGTGGTGGTCGCATGAAGTTGAGACGCCGATTCCGTTTCTGGCTGCTGGTCCTTCTCGAACTGTCATTCGCGGCAGTCGCTCTCGCCACCGAGCAGTTCTGGATGCTGTTGATCGCAGGTCCGGTCGCCGCTCTCAGCTGGTATTTCGTCGAGGGACCACGTGGCCGATCCCTTCCTCGCTGGGGCGTCAACATCGGTGCGCTCGTGATTCTCTCGCTGGTCCTGCTGAGTGCTCTCGGCGAGCTTGATTCCGGAAGGTCGATGGAACTGCTCTCCTCGTTCGTGCTGGGCATCATCGTCCTTCGCCAGTGGCAGGAGCGAACGCCCCAGGAGGATGCCCAGCAGATCATCCTCTCCCTTGTTCTGGTTCTGTCCTCGATCATGCAGTCCGAACAACTGCTCTTCGGTTTCATCGTGCTGGCGTGGACCGCGATGGCGATCTACGTCGTCATCCTCTTCCAGATCTACTCGGGAACCAACAAGGCCCGTCGCCTGCGCAACGACGTCGCCCTTGGTTCCCGCCACCTCATGCCGCCCCTGACCTCGCGCTTTGGTCCGATGGATCTGGCCAGTGTTCGCCGCACCACGCTCCTGGCCCTGATCGGTGTCGCGATCTTCGGCATCGCCATCTTCGTCATCTTTCCTCGTGAGATCCTCTTCAAGAGCCAGATGCCGGGTCGAAGCCTCGGTTCTCGCACGGGTTTCACCCAGAATGTCGACCTGGTCTCCAGTGAACGCATCAACGAGTCACGTCGCGAGGTCTTCACCCTGCAGTGGAAGGATGCCTCCGGGTCCGCGATGCAGTGGCCGCAGCCGATACTGCTCAGGGGTTCGGTCCTCGACAACTACGAGCCAACCGTTCGCAAGTGGACCTTGCCTCCTACGCGACAGAATGACTTCTCCCGGGTGCTCATCCCGAACATGAGCGGCGAGTTCATGTCCCTCGGCATCCGGCCCCTCACGAATTCATCCCAGACCTACACGCTCGACGTGACCATGCGTTCCCTGAGCTCGAACGTCGTCTTCTCGCCCTGGGTGCCCATCGCGCTCTCCGCCACCGAGGGGCGTACCTTCCAGTTCAATTCGCGCGACCTCATCATCCGGGATGCGGGGGTCGACGTCCTCGGCAGCTATTGGAGCTACCGCCTGAAGGTGCAGCCGTTCCCGCCTGCCCAAACGATCATGAATCTGACCGGGGACGACGTTCCCAACGACCGACTGGTCAGTTTTCCGGTGCCGGCGGTGCGTCAGATAGCCCTCGACATCCTCACCGAGCTGGAAGTACCGGTGTCGGTACTTCCCGACGAGACGATCTGGGATCGAAACCGACGAGTCTCGAAGGCCCTTGAGGAGTGGCTTGAGAAGAACTGTGCCTACACGACGAATCTCGGGGATTTCATCCAGATAGCTTCCGAGGATCCGATCGTGAGCTTCCTCCAGCGTTATCGATTCGGTCATTGCGAATTCTTCGCCTCGGCCATGACCGCCATGTGTCAAAGCCTCGGGATCGAGTCCCGACTGATCACCGGCTACATAGCGATCGAATACAACAAGGGCACCGAACACTATGTCGTGAGGGAATCCAATGCGCATGCCTGGTCCGAAGTTCGGGTCGGGCGTTTCCAGTGGGCAAGCATGGATCCTTCCCCGAGATCCGAACTCGAGGCGATCCAGACCAGGAACAGCTCCTGGGCGGACAGCTGGCGTTGGGTCTACGACCGCATCGACTTTCTCTGGAACTCTTCCGTGGTCGGTTTCGACACCCGGACCCAGGCCATGCTTGCCAAGCGGGCCACTGGAGGCTGGGAAAACTGGTTCAGGAGCAAGCTTCGGTCCGTGACCGAACTGGCCAGTTCGTTCAACCGCTACGTCCGACTCGGCCCGGCAGGGTACATCTGGCTGGGTGGGATCCTCGTCATCGTGATTGCATTCATCCTTGCCGGAATCGCACTCGTGCGGCGTCGACGTCGCGTGATGGACGTGGCCAGGCTCAACACCGTCGACCCGGCACGCGCGCGCATCCTCGCACGACAACTTGGCTTCTGGGCCGATGCCCTGAAGATCATGGACCGTCATGGCATGGGCAAGTCGCCCCACGAGACACCCCTGGCCTTCACGCATCGCGCGGCCGCGGTCGAGCCCGGGCTTGCCGCCCATCTTCGGGATCTCGTCGACCTGCTCTACCGCATCCGCTTCGATGGGCACGAGCCGGACCGTGACGAACTCAAACATGCCGAAGGCCTTGTTCGCTTGATGCGCACCGGCGGGGGGGACTCATGAGCGATCCGCTCGACGACCTGCATCCACTTGATCCCGAGGATCATGAGCAACAGCTCGAGGGTGTTCTTGAACTGGTTGCCAGTACTTCCCGGGTCGTCGACCTTGGTGCTGGCATCGGGCGTGTGGCCCGCCCTCTTGCCGCTCGTTCCGGTTGTCGACTTCTCGCCGTGGACGAGGATTCGGAGGTGCTCGGCCGACCGGAATGGAAGGACGCCGCCGGGGTCGAGCTCCTGGTCGAGGATCTCCTGGACCAAGAGGCCACCTGGCACCATCGGGGGCCCTTCGAGCTTGCACTCTGCCTCGGCAACACCCTTGCTCTCTTCAACCATCATCAACTCATCTCGGATCTTTTTGAGCGACTGGCAACGGCTCTTTCTCCCGGCGGGCGGTTCCTCATCGACGATTTTCCCGTCTGGGGTTGGGATGCGGTTCATGCCGGGGAATGGCCTTCTGGCCTCAGTGAGGACGGTTCCGCCCAGATCGTCTGGGTCCCAGGGGAGCCTGTTTTCGCTTTTCGCACCGGGGACGCGGTGGACCCCAACGCCGATAGCCCCGCTCCGGGGGAGCGACTGCTCAGGCTGTGGTCCTTGTCGGAGCTGGAGTATTTCGCCCGCAAAGCGGGGTTGAGGGGGCCCGATCACCACCCCGATCACCACCTGCTCGCCTTTGAGTTGTTGTGAACGCGATATTTCTCGTCGATTCGGGTCATTCCAGTCATTCCAGTCATATCTGCTGGAACCAATCCCCGGGCAAAGCAGTAGAGAAGAACTGGTGGTGTTGCGTCTTGTCCCCATTGTTGGGCAGCCGCGGGGTTCCTGTGACCGATGTAGTCAGGGATGATGGCCCCTCGGGCGATTCCGCTGGCCGGAGCCTATCGACGGATGGCCCATCGAATTACCCTCATGTTTCCTCATGAGAGGTCGTCTTGCGCTCAAACAACCAGAGGAGATCCTCAAGTGCCTGCATCACGTTCACGTACCAACGAATGGAGACGATCACTCCAGCAGGTCTTCGAACGAGGGGGCGCCATCGAGTTCGCGATCGCTCGCCCGGACATTGAGGCTGAATCAGACGACCTCCATGACCACGTTGCTGGTGCGGACCTCGTCTGGCGGGTGAAGGTGCTTCAGCTCACGGACAAGGAGATGTCGGTCGAAGCCCCCATGGCGCTGGGTCGCAACATGGACATCGAGCCCGGAATCGAGCTGGTTGGTGCGATCTCGATCGGCCAGAACCGCTGGATGTTCCGGACCAGGAACATCGGGGGATCCTCCGCGGAAAATCCCAAGAGTCGTTCCCAGCGGGTTCTTCGCCTCTCTCTTCCGGAGAACGTGCGCCGATGCCAGCGCCGTGTCCGTCGTTTCGACACACGTGAGCTCAAGCTCCCTGAAGTCGAAGTCTGGCCGCTCCTTGATCCCAAGTCGGTGCTTCCTGCAGAGCGCGCCATCAAGATGTCCTGGGAGCAGAGCCGCGCAGGTGAGGAAGTCGACCCCAACGCCGTGAAGTCCGACGCCGTCATGCCGACCGTCGGTCCTCTCTTCACCGCCACCCTGATGAACCTCGGCGGAGGTGGTATCGGTCTTCGTGTCGAGTCCGATGCTTCGCAGTCACTTGCTCGTCACCGGGTCTTCTGGATCCGCATGCCGCTTCCTCCCGAACTCGACGTGCCGGTCATGGCGACTGGAAAGATCGTTCACACCCACATCGACAGCATGCACCGCACCTATGCCGGCATCGCCTTCGACTTCACGTTCAATCACGATCACCAGAACGTCGTCGCCGAACAGATCGCCGTCTACATCGAACGGCTCCAGGCAACCCAGCTCAAGGCGAACACCCGCTCGGAATCGAGTTGAGTCCGGATCCACTCAGGATCGGTCGCCGGATCCTTCCATCGTGACTCCGCTGCAGTCATGAGTCTCGAGGAATGTCGCCAGCAGGGCCGCCTTGGCATGGCTTTCGGCGACCTCGCTCCAGGGCGTGCTGTCCGCGACCGTCCCACACCCCGCCCCGTAGACGATCTCGTGGGTGTGTGCGGATTCCCGGTGTGCGATCCTCTTGAGATCCAGGGTTCGAATCGAGACATCGAGAGTCGTCCTGCCGCAGTTGGATGCGTAACCTATCCCTCCGCAGTACAGGCCTCGAGGGCTGGATTCCAGCTCGTCGATCACCTGCATCGCCCGGATCTTGGGCGCTCCGGTGATGGAGCCCGCAGGAAATGTCGCTCCCAGCAGCTCGGCGAAGCCCACCGTTGACTTCAGTCGCCCCCTGACCTCCGCGACTCCGTGAATGACGTCGGGATGGGACTCGATGCTCCTTGGTTCCGTCACTCGGACCGACCCGAGCTCGCAGATTCGTCCGAGGTCGTTGCGCATCAGATCGACGATCATCGCCAGCTCGGCTGCGTCCTTGCCGCTTCGACGAAGGAGTTCCGGGTCCGATCCACCCGGAAGCGTGCCCTTGACCGGGCGGGTCCTGATGGAGCGGTCGATGGGATCGATCTCGAGAAAGAGTTCCGGGCTGAGCGATATCACGGTCCGGTCGCCGGCTTGTTCCCCGAGATCGAGGACCGCACCGAACAGTGCGCCCGAGTCGGCGAGCAGTGCGGTCGCAAAGCGCCTGAGCATGCCCACGGACTCGAGACCGATCTTCGACCGAAATCGTCGGGTGATGTTTGCCTGGAAGATGTCACCGGCGTGCACGTACTCGATCGTCCGTTCGATGAGCCTGGCGTACGCCTGGTCATCCGGGTCAGGCCGAAGCGGTCGACTGGGGAAGGGTGCCAGCGGTGGGGGAGGCTCCACCTCCAGCATCGGCCTGAAATCCTCCCCTCGAACCGGATCGCCGACCTGCCACCAGCAGTTCCGGTCTCGGTCATGAACCAGGGCGGTGGGGCATTCCAGCACGTGCCCGAGTGGCTTGCCCTCGAGCGAATCGAGCTTCCTGTGCCTGGCATGTGGCTCGAGGATCCCCCCGAGTTCATAGGCGAGGACCATCAGTCGGCCCCCCCGAAAGGGCGGGCAGTCGGGGTCGGCCTCGGGGGGCAGGGTGGCGTCGGGCCTGAGCTGATCCAGGCTGGCTTTCAGGCTGGATGTGTTTCCGAGAGCGCCTGCTCCCAGGGGGTGATGCCGGGTCGGGGAGCTCAGGATGCTCCATCGGCCGAATTCCGAGCCAGGGCGTGCACTCAGCAGGGCAGCCAGCGGGCGACCGGCCGGCCACCCGTTGGCGACGCTCAGAGGATCCGGGCCGGATCCGAGGCAAATGGCATCCTGAAGCGACTTCATCGCGAGCATCATAGGTTCGCGACTACACTGCGTATCCTCGAGTTTCCGGATGAACCGGTTCTCGGGACCCTCAGGATCCGGATACCACGAAAATGCCACAAAGACCCAGGCGAAGGAACAAGATGTCCACCACCGCGGCCCGCAGCAAGTCCAAGTCCAACTCCAACTCCAAGTCCAAGTCATCTTCCCGGCGCATCAAGCGCTGTTTCTACTTCGGTTCTGCAAAGACCGATGGAGACGGCTCGAAGAAGTCGCTGCTTGGAGGAAAGGGCGCGAACCTTGCCGAGATGACCTCGATCGGTCTTCCCGTGCCTCCCGGGTTCACGATCACCACGGACACCTGCGGTGAGTACGCGGCCAAGGACAAGCTGCCGGCAGGGCTCATGGACGAAGTGGACAAGAGTGTTCGCAAGCTCGAAAAGGAACTCGGCAAGCGCTTCGGTTCGAAGTCGAACCCACTTCTCGTCTCGGTCCGCTCCGGAGCAGCGGTTTCGATGCCCGGCATGATGGACACCGTTCTGAATCTCGGCCTGACCGACGAAGTAGTGGTGGGACTCGGTGAAGCCACCAGCAACCCCCGTTTCGCCTGGGATGCCTACCGCCGTCTCATCAACATGTTCGGCAATGTCGTCATGGGTGTCGAGCACGAACACTTCGAGGCCGCCTTCGACGTCATCAAGAAGAAGTATCGAGTCACGCTCGACACGGATGTGCCGGCCGAAGGACTCGAGGCTCTCTGTGATTCGTACAAGAAGGTCTACCGAAAGCACGTCGGTTCGAACTTCCCCCAGAATCCGATCAAGCAGCTTGAACTCGCGATCGAGGCCGTGTTCCGAAGCTGGAACAAGCCCACCGCCATCTCCTATCGGCGAATCAACGAGATCACCGGCCTGGTCGGCACCGCCGTGAACGTCCAGTCCATGGTCTACGGGAACATGGGTGAGGATTCAGGTACCGGGGTCGCCTTCACGCGTGACCCCTCCACCGGAAAGAACGAGTTCTACGGTGAGTTCCTGATCAATGCACAGGGCGAGGACGTGGTCGCCGGCATCCGGACCCCCCAGCCGATCAAGGGCATGGTCAAGTGGAACAACACGGTCTTCAAGAAGCTGGACAAGGTGCGACTGACCCTTGAGAAGCACTACCGGGACATGCAGGACATCGAGTTCACCATCGAGCGTGGAACCCTCTACATGCTGCAGACCCGCAGCGGCAAGAGGACTGGTGCCGCAGCGGTCAAGATCGCTGTCGACATGGTCAAGGAACGACTGATCGATCGCAAGACGGCCCTGCTTCGGGTTCCCGCGCAGGACCTCACCCAGCTCCTGCTTCCGAGCTTCGACTCCGCCGACAAGAAGAAGACCCCTCAATTGTGCAAGGGGCTGCCCGCATCGCCTGGTGCTGCTTTCGGCGCACTCGCCTTCACCGCCGAAGAAGCCGTGGAGCGAGCCGGCAAGGGTGAACAGGTGCTGCTGGTTCGCAAGGAGACCTCTCCCGAGGATGTCGATGGCATGCACTCCGCTGCGGGGATCCTCACTTCCACCGGTGGAATGACCTCCCATGCAGCCGTGGTCGCCCGCGGTTGGGGCAAGTGTTGCGTCGTCGGCGCCGGCTCCCTTCACATCGATGCCGCCAAGGGCACGATGACCGTGAACGGCAAGCGCTACACCCGGAAGGACGTCCTCTCGATCGACGGTTCCACCGGCCAGGTCATGGTCGGGGAAGTCAAGCGAATCGTGCCCAACAAGATCTCCGGTGATTTCGCCCAGATCCTGAAGTGGTCCGATTCGGCGGCTCGGATGAAGGTTCGTACCAACGCGGACGCACCCGCGGACGCGAAGCGTGCTCGTGACTTCGGCGCAGTGGGCATCGGCCTCTGCCGAACCGAGCACATGTTCTTCCAGGAAGACCGCATCAGTGCCATGCGTGAGATGATCCTCGCGGAGAGCATCGAGGATCGCGAGAAGGCGCTCAAGAAGCTCCTTCCCTTCCAGCGTCGAGATTTCGTCGGGATCTTCACCGCCATGAAGGGATGCCCGGTCACGGTTCGACTCCTCGATCCGCCGCTGCACGAATTCCTGCCGCACCAACCCGAAGCCCAGCGAGCCATGGCCCGTCAGCTCGGAATCAAGGTCTCCGACGTCAAGCGTCGAGTCGGACAGCTGCACGAGATGAACCCGATGCTCGGTCACCGTGGTTGTCGTCTCGCCGTCACCTATCCTGAGATCCTGAAGATGCAGGTCCGCGCAATCGTCGAGGCGATGATCACCTGCAAGAAGAAGCGGGTCGACGCACGTCCCGAGATCATGATCCCCCTGGTGGGAACTCGAAGGGAACTCGAGATGCTTCGGACCCTGACGGAGGAGACGATCCTCGAGGTCCGCAAGTCGAAGAAGTTCACCGGCAAGCTGGACATTCCCATCGGCACCATGATCGAGATTCCACGAGCCGCGATCACCGCGGATGAAGTGGCTGAAGTGGCCGACTTCTTCTCCTTCGGAACCAACGACCTCACCCAGATGGCCTTCGGATACAGCCGGGACGATGCGAGTGTCTTCCTTCCCGAGTACATCGAGAAGGGGATTCTCGAGCGGGATCCCTTCGATGCGATCGACCAGGGAGGTGTCGGGCAGCTCGTCGACATCGCGGTCCGCAAGGGGCGCACCAGTCGACCTCGGATCAAGCTCGGCGTCTGTGGCGAACACGGTGGCGACCCTTCCTCCATCGAGTTCTTCGAAACCGTGGGTGACTGCGGTCTCGACTATGTCTCCTGTTCTCCCTTCAGGGTCCCCATCGCCAGGCTGGTGGCGGCTCAGGCGGCGATCAGACTGACCAAGTGAGTGAAGCCGGTCATGCCAGTGACAAAGCATGTCTTCTGTTCCCCGCTCCGCTACACCCAGGGCCCGGGCGTCACCCGGGATCTGGGCCCGGAGATGGTGGGAGTCGGGCTGAGCGGACCGGTTCTGGTCATCGCCAGTGCGACTCCTGCGCGTGTTCTCGGCAAGACCTGGCAGTCGAGCTTCGATGAGGTGTCGCTCGCTCATCAGGTCGAGACCTTCGGTGGGGAATGCTCCCACATCGAGATAGATCGTCTTTCCGGGATCGTCCGTGACCTGGATGCGAAATCGATCGTGGGCGCGGGTGGAGGCAAGGTCATAGACACCGCCCGCGCAGTTGCGGATGCCTGCAACCTGCCGGTGGTGTCCTGCCCGACGGTTGCCGCGAGTGATGCCCCGACCAGTGCGTTGAGCGTCATCTACACCCCCGATGACGACTTCCAGGCCTACCTCTTCTACAAGCACAACCCCAGCCTCGTGCTCGTCGATACCGAGGTGATCGCCGCCGCGCCGGTGCGTTTTCTTTCCGCTGGTATCGGTGACGGCCTGGCCACCATGTACGAGGCTGATGCCGTGTACAAGAGCGGCAAGCTCAACTTCCGCGGCGGGCACAGCTCGGTCACGGCTCGCATGATCGCCAAGGCCTGTCACGACACCCTCCTCGAACACGGCGTCCAGGCTTGTGAGGCGGTCTCCCAAGGCCTGCTCGACGACCACGTGGAGAAGGTCGTCGAGGCGAACGTGCTCATGTCGGGCCTGGGATTCGAGTCGGTGGGCGTGGCTGCGGCCCATGCGATCCACAATGGCCTGACGATGCTGGCGCCCACCCATGACTATCTCCATGGCGAGAAGGTCGCATTCGGACTGATCTCACAGCTCATGATGGAACGCCAGGATTCCCGCCTGCTTGAAGAGGTGGTCAGGTTCTGCTCCGCCGTGAACCTCCCGACCACGCTTGCGGACATCGGCCTGGATGGCGTCTCGGATGCCGACCTCGGGAAAGTCGCGGTACGCGCCACCCAGCCCGAAGAGACCATCCACAACGAACCTTTCGAAGTCACGCCCTCGATGGTCGTAGAGGCCATGCGCGCAGCCGATGAACTCGGCAGATCACTTGCCTCGAGCTGATCGAAACACCAGTGCCCTTCCATGTCGAGATCACCACGGAGTGGACCCCATGAACCTGAATCATGTCCTGATCGGAATTCTTCTGGCAAGTCTTCTCGCAGGAGCCCACTTTGGCTGCGCGTCGTCCGACTCGAAGCGATTCCAGTCTTCCGCGGTCGAGAATGATCGGCCGATCACCAGTCCTCCGAAGACCTACGACGTTCATTTCGCCCAACAGGCCCCGTTGCTCGATGGTCTCCTTGACGAGGGTGCATGGGCGAGTGCGCCCTGGTCCGATGACTTTGCCGACATCCAGGGGCCTTCGATGCCCCAGCCGCGGTTTCGCACTCGAATGAAGATGCTCTGGGACGAGACCTATCTCTACATCGCCGCCGAGATGGAAGAACCCGAAGTGTGGGCAAGCTACGACCAGCGAGACATGATCGTCTTCCATGAACACGATTTCGAGATCTTCATCGACCCGGATGGCGACGCACGTGAGTACTACGAGTTGGAGGTGAACGTCCTCGGGACGATCTTCGACCTCTATCTCCACACCGCCTATCGCGACGGCGGGCCTGCGGATCATGACTGGGACAGCGTTGGTCTCCGGACGGCCATCAGCGTGGATGGAACGATCAACCAGCCGGGTGACATCGATCGAGGGTGGACACTGGAGTGGGCGATCCCCTTCGCTTCACTCACGCCTCCTCGCTCGGATGCCGTGGTGGAATCATGGCGGGGGGGCACGGTTCCCCACCCCCATGAAGTCTGGCGCATCAATTTCTCCCGCGTTCAATGGCAGCTTGATGTCGTTGATGGCAAGTACGTCAAGCGACCCGGTCTTCCCGAGGACAACTGGACCTGGACGCCGCAGTGGGAGATCAACATGCACGTACCCCAGCATTGGGGATTCGTGCGTTTCCTGCCATCTTCAGCGGACTGACCCGTTGCCTTGGATCGAGATCGATGTCGAACGCCGGTGAAGGGAATTCCTCTTCGAGATCCGGATCAGAGGTTCTCGCGTATTCGTGCGGCGAGTGCCTCGCCTTCCACGAGTGGCGCGGCATTCCATTCGATCCCCAGCCCGCTTCCATCCTCGAACTTCGGTATGACATGGAAATGGACATGCATGACCGCCTGGTGAGCAAGGCTGCCGTTGTTCTGGAGCACGTTGTAGGCGGTCGCGCCGGTCGCGGCCATGACCGCTCGACAGATCCTCGGGAGGACACGGCCTATCGCCGCTGCGGAGTCGTCCGACAGTTCATGCAGGTGAACCCTGGCTTCCTTGGGGATCACCAGGACATGCCCGGTACTGAGCGGCCCGACATCGAGGAATGCAAGCACATGCTCGTCCTCGAGGACGCGGTGGCAGGGGATCTCTCCCGCAAGGATCCGGGAAAAGACGGTTTCGCTGGCTTCACTCATGGCTTCTTCACCTCACCCGAAGGATAGCGTGCGGATCGTCGCTTCATCGGATAACTTCGTTCCATGGCTCTCGTCGACCTCAATCAACTGGCTCTTGCCGAACTTTTCCAGGCATTGGTTTCGGGCGATCATCTCGATGCCCTGCTGCGAATCGCCATCGAGGAGGATCTCGGTGGGGTTGGTGACGTCACAACCCAGGCACATGTCGCTGCAGGCGTCTCGTCTTCCGCCGAGGTGCGCGCTCGTGGCGCCGGAGTCCTCGCCGGAGCTCCGATCCTGGATCGCCTGCTTCGACTGCATGCTCCCCGCCTGTCGTGGTGGTGGAACATCGAGGACGGTGACTCCTTCGTTACCGGAGACGTCGTCCTGCGGGTCGCGGGCCCGCTCGACGTGCTTCTCCCGGTCGAACGCATCATGCTCAACCTGCTGGGTCGTCTCAGCGGGGTGGCGACCATGACCGCTCGCTACGTCGCAGCCATAGATGGTCATGACGTGCTTGTCTGCGACACACGGAAGACCACGCCCGGATACCGAGCCCTCGAGAAGTATGCCGTCGGCTGTGGTGGCGGGCACCTGCACCGCATCGGGCTCCACGATGCCTTTCTCCTCAAGGACAATCACCTGGCGGAGGACAGCTCTGCCGATCAGGTGCTCGAGGCGGCTCAAACGGCCAGGTCCCACCACGAGCTCAGGTTCGTTGAAGTCGAAGTGGACACCCTGGACCAGATGCGATCATTGCTGGACCCTGCGGACCGTTCACCTGCTCCGTCCGATCTGATCGACATCGTCCTGCTGGACAACATGGCACCCGATCGACTCGTGAAGGCCGTCGCCTGGCGTGATCGACATGCACCGACGGTGCAGCTTGAGGCGTCCGGAGGCATCACCCTGGATTCGATCGCCGAGGTGGCCGCTACGGGGGTCGATCGCATTGCGGTCGGAGCCCTGACCCATTCCGCCGTACAGGTGGATTTCGGTCTTGACCTGTCATGAGCCGTGCCGAAGACCATCTCGCGTGGCCCGACCAGCTTGAGGCCTTGATCGAGGACCTGTCTCAGTTCTCGCGGGTGGTGGTGATCTCCGAGACCGGTTCGACTCAAGACGCACTTGCACGACTGAATCCCGAGCCGGGCGTGGTCCTGGTCGCCGGACGACAGACCGGCGGACGAGGGCGTCTGGGACGCCGCTGGGCCGATGATGAGGGAGCCGGGCTCGCCCTGTCCTTTGCGGTCAAGCCCTCGAGTGCTGCGCATCTTTGTGCTCGGGCGGCGGTCTCGATCTCCTCTGCGTTCACGTCCCTGGTCGCCGATCACGGCATACGGGCCGGGTTGAAGTGGCCGAACGACTTTCTCGTGCTGCTTGATCGCCCCCGAAAGGTGGCAGGGATCCTGGTCGAGCAGGTGGGTGACTGCATGATCGTTGGAATCGGCGTCAACGTCCACAGTCGCTGCTGGCCTGCCGAATTGGAAGACACCGCCTGCTCCCTCGAGGATGCCGGGGTCAAGATCACTCGATTGGAAGCGATCACCCGGCTGCTCCGCGCCTGGCAGAAGACGGCGTCGAGTTCGGATGATCAATTGCGAGCGGCCTTTCGGGAAGCAGACCTTCTCCAGGGGTGCAGGGCTCGTTTCGAGGAGGGGGGTGTCCTTCACGAGGGAGTGGTCACCGAGATCGATCCCTTCACCGGGGTCAGTCTTCGAACGGACACGGGTGTTACGCTGATGAGACCTGACCTGGCCCGTCTTCAGGCATGGGAGGGGTTGTGTTGATGAGGACCCCGCTCCCTTGCCGATAGCTAGCTGTGAGACGCTTATGTTCACGACCTTCCTGACAATGATCGGCTTCCTGGCTCTCGCGCCTCTTCCTCTCGGCCATGCCGACCAGGAGCTGCGATACCAGGGCCTCGAAGGCTTGCAGCCCCTCGATGCTCGAGTCGAGGATGTCTCCATCCTCTCGGCCAGCTTGCGGGTCGAATCAGCTGGACTGGCGAAACCCTCCGGCTTCGATGCCGTCTATCGAGTGCCGGGCGACTCCGGCAAGCTGATGCGTGTGAACGGGGCTCTGTTCGCCGTCTTCGATCAATCCGTCTACCAGTCCTATCAGGGCAGGTCCTATGTCGACGTACCGCCTTCGACGGTCTTTCACATCGGACCTCCACTCGAGGGGTTCGGGGGGAAGGTACGAAACGACGACACGACACCTGAATCGTCGGTGGCTGCCGAGTCGACTCATTCACGCGCCGGCTTCGGGTTCGTTCTTCCGGTCTCGTCACGAAGCCATGTCGGATACGCCGATGCGCGTCCGGTCACGGAGGAGCTTCCCAAGTTCGTGAAGGATCGCGCCTACAGAACCATGCGGCTCGCGGAACTCGTTGATCGCCGGATCAACGGTCCTCGTTCCTGACACCGCCCTCGCGATCGATCACCATGATCTCGTCGAGGGGCTTGCGATGTATGTCGGGAACCATGCAGTCCTCGCTCGGATAACCGACCGGTATGACCACGTACGGTCTTTCATAGCTCGGCCGGTTCAGGATCTTCGTGAGGAATCGCATGGGGTTCGGAGTGTGCGTCAGTGTCGACAGGCCCGCGTTGTGGGCTGCAGCCAGGAACAGTCCTGTTGCAATTCCAACTGATTCGTTCAGGTAGTAGACCTGCTCGCTCAGGCTGTCGTCATGAGCTGCTCTTGGATCCTTGGCCAGCTTGAAGACGACCACCACCCAGGGGACGATGTCGAAATAGGGTTTTCGATGGTCGGTGCCGATAGGGCCGAGATCCTGCTTGTATTCGGGGCTTGCTCGTCGGGTGTAGAACTCATGTTCCTCCGCCTCGGCAGCGATGCGAATCTCGTTCTTGATGGCCGGATCACGGACTGCGACGAATCGCCACGGCTGCTTGTTCGCCCCACTCGGAGCCGTTCCGGCAGTCGCGATGAGCGACTGGATGATCTCGAGGTCCACCGGGCGGTCACTGAAATCGCGAACCGATCGGCGCTCGCTCATCAGCTGGTGGAAGCTGTTTGCACGTTCCAACGTCGATTCCACCGGATGACAAGGATTATGTTTCTTGAGTCGAGCAGTCACGTGTTGGTTCATCCACCTCGATACAATATGACCGAATGCCTACTGAAACCACGGTACAGGGATCCCAAGGAACTGACCACCATCGGGCGGTACTCCTTTGAAGCGCATTGATATCGGGATTAATCACACGAGCCATGAGCTCGCTGGAGCACCCTTTGGGCGTGTCTTGAAGGCGATTGAGTCTTGCAACCGCTTTCAGGCTCCCTATCGCGCTCTCCTGGTCGCGATGGTTCTTCTCACATGTACGGTCGTTCATGGCGATCGATCGCTGGAAGTCATCGACCCGAGTCCCATCGCCGTCGAGGGGGATGTTCTCGGCTTCCTCGTTCGATGTCGCAACGACGACCCCGCTCGTTCGCTGCCCGCCAGCTTGCGTCTTGACCTCGATGATGGCCGGGAGATCGTGGGGTACGTCGGTTGGATAGGGTCGAAGGTCTCGTCCTTCGTGCCCGGTGACCTTGCCGATTGGACGCTGCCTGGGGTGTCGTTGCGGATCCTCGAAGCTCCCGTCACTCGCGAGGATCGTGCCCGGGCAACTGCCTATGTCTTCTGCACCCTGCCTTCCGGCTATCGGGGAACGGTTCGAATGGGTGGAACCGACATTCGCCCACGTTGGCTTGACGCCCTCCCGGAAGCCCAGGGCGAACGAATGGAACCACTGGTCGGTCCCGGATGGCCCAGCCTGAAGGACCCAGGCGCCTGGTGGCGCTGGGCACTGCTTGCTGACAGTGAAGGGCGACAGCCTCCAGAGCCTGTCGGTCGCAAGGTCGAGCAACTGCTCGCTCGTCATCTCGCGGGTCTCTGGAGAGTCGGTCTTGCCCGGCTTCGAAGTGTGAGCCCCGGTACTGCGTCGGAACTTCTCGAACTCCTGATCGCGCGTTGCACCACGGATGACCAGCAGCTCATCGCCGCCTGGATCACCGACACATCCGAGTTGCAGTCGATCCTTGATCTCATGCTGGACACACGACGTGGTGACTCTCTGACGGTTCGATCCGTCCTGTCATTCCTCGATGCTCGTTTTCCACTGGTGCCTTGGATCGAACTTGAAATGGGTACGAAGGTTCGAATCGCCATCGCGAACCCCACCGATGGCGAACAGGTACTGAGACTGCAGTGGCTGGAAGGGGATCCAATTCCCAGCGCTGCGGTCGTGCCACCCGGCCGCGTGATCGAGGTCGAGCTGGATCGACCGGTCTTCAAGAGCTTCCGATCGGGGATCGACCTCCAGGTGGCTCCTCCCCGAAACGATCTCGTGCTCACGATGGGTCGCCTGCAGCGTCAGCTTCGATTCTCTTCCGATCGTTTCGAGGTGCGCCCGCCCGGTATTCAGTTCGGTCCCTTCATCGCACCCTTGTCCCTCAAGGGCGCCTGGAGCGGTGTTCTGGGGTTGCCGCCCCAGGATTGGGGAACGATCGCCATCCTGCGCAAGCGAGCGGGGCAGTGGGTCCTCTTTCTCGAATGTTTCACGGGCATGGGTCAGCCCGAAGCGGTCGATCAGGTCGAGATCCATCTTGGCCCTTCGGGCACTCCGGTCCGGGTGATTCGAGTCGATTCCAACGGCAACCTCGAGTTCACGCCTGATGGGGCGCGATTCCAGGGTGCCACGGCTCGAGTGAAGCGATTCGAGGATCGCTGGCGGGCGATCGTCAGCCTCGATCCTGTTCTCGTGGCAGCATCCGGAGCCCCCGGCGAGCCGCAGACGATGCAGCTGGGCTTCCGCCGTCGCTTCAATGGGCAGCTGCTCTCGGTCGCGGGATCACCTCTGCCCCCCTGGAATCTCTCGCCGCCGATCTACCTCCTGGACCTTTCCAAGTGGGGGGAAATCCTGCCATCAGAGGGATCTGGAGCTTCAGGTGACGATGCTTCCGTATACTTGAAGCCATGAGCAGCCTTCCCGATCCTGCTTCCACCGGTCCAGCCACTCGGGTCATTGCCTTCTTGAACCAGAAGGGTGGCGTGGGCAAGACGACATCCACGGTCAACATCGGTGCTGCGATGGCCGAAGCCGGCCAGAGCGTGTGTCTCGTGGACATGGATCCCCAGTCCCATCTGTCACTGCACCTGGGTATCGATGGCGAGACCGTCGGTGACACCGTTTACGAACTGATGCTCGATCCCGAGGTGACGCTTGATGACGTGCTGGTCAAGGTGCGTCCCAATCTCATGTGCGCTCCTTCCCGGATCGACCTGGCGGCGCTCGAATCGGAGCTGGTCTCCCAGCCCGATCGACATCAGCGACTCATCCAGAAGTTCACTCCGGTGATGGACCAGTACGACTATGTGTTGCTTGACTGCCCACCCAGTCTTGGATTGTTGACGCTCAATGCCCTGGCACTTGCGCAGGAGGTTCTGGTTCCCATGCAGGGCCATTTCCTCGCGATGCAGGGTGTCGGCAAGCTCCTGGAAACCGTCGGACTGGTCTGCCAGGGTGTGAACCCTGATCTGAAGGTCAGTGGTGTCGTGTTGTGCATGTACGAGAAGCAGTCCATGCACGTACGAGAAGTGGTCGCGGACCTGGACGAGTTCTTCGAGTCCAACCGTGGCTCCGACGCACCATGGGCTGACGCGAAAGTGCTCCGTCCCGCGATTCGCAAGAACATCAAGCTGGCTGAAGCCCCCAGCTTCGGTCAGACCATCTTCGATTACGCACCATGGTGTCCAGGTGCACTTGACTATCGCACGCTGGCCGAACGCATGATCCAGGAGCGATCGGGCGAGTCAGGGGATGAATCGGATCCCGGCGCGAGCGCTGATGACGTTGCTGCTGAAGAAGCAGAGCGCCAGGCCAGGGCGGAAGCGGAAGAGCAGGCTGAAGCCGCCGCCGCCAAGGCCAAGGCCGCCGTGGAAGCGAAGGCGGCAGCTGAGGCGAAGAAGCAGGCTGAAGCCGCTGCCGCCAAGGCCAAGGCCGCTGCAGAAGCGAAGGCTGCAGCTGAGGCGAAGAAGCAGGCTGAAGCCGCTGCTGCTGCCGCCCAGGCCGCCGCAGAAGCGAAGGCGGCTGCAGAAGCACAGGCCGCCGCAGAAGCGAAGGCGGCTGCAGAAGCCCAGGCCGCCGCAGAAGCGAAGGCGGCTGCAGAAGCCCAGGCCGCCGCAGAAGCGAAGGCTGCTGCAGAAGCCAAGGCGGCTGCAGAAGCGAAGGCTGCCGCAGAAGCACAGGCTGCCGCAGAAGCACAGGCGGCTGCAGAAGCCAAGGCTGCAGCGGAAGCCAAGACTGTTGCGGAGGATCAGGTTGTCGAACCCAAGCCCTCTTCTGCCGTTGAAGCTGGAACACTCTCCGCTGAGCCACGGGAAACGGCTGAGTCCGGTGATGAGAGCGGGTCCTGAGGAATGTCGACGCCCTTGAGACGGCTGGCACTTCGGAACATCCGAATCGTGGCGAGCCTCTATCTGCTCCTCCTCATCGTCGCGACGCACTGGCCGAAACTTCGGGTCAACGTCGGTGATTCAGAGATCGACAAACTGATGCACTTCTTCGGTTTCGGCTTTGTCGTCTTCGCCCTGTACCTGTCCCGATGGATCACCAGCTGGTGGCTTCTTCTGCTGGTGGGGGCTGCTTTTGCCTGGGTCGACGAGATCACCCAGTCAACCCTGACTTATGGCCGAACCTACAGCTTCGCCGATGTGGCGGCAGGCTGGCTGGGGGTTCTGGTGATGACCTCTTTCGTGGTCGCCTTCCGTCCGCGTCCCGGATTCGGGGCTCGTGAACGCTACGACCGGTGGACGAACGTCTCTGCGTCTCTCCTTGCCCGTGGTCGTGCCTGGGCACTGCTGGTGGCGAGTGGACTGATCGGGGGATTCGTCGGTGGCTTCCTGCTCTACACCGTGGACAGTTTCTTCATCCGACCGAACCCGGGTCGGGCGATCGTCATCGGGGTGATCTTCGGTGGCCTCGTCACGGTGCACTGGATCTTCGAGATCCTGCTTCGTCGTGAACGTCGGTTGATTGAATCCCAACGACGCTGCCCGGATTGTGGCCGATGCTCAGATGATTCAGACCAGACACCCTTCGACTGTCCTGTCTGCGCTCGAGTCTTGTCCGAGGATTGCTGGGCCCCTCTTCCGATGATTTCCTTTGGACGACTCTCTCGAACGATGTTCATCCCTCTCTTGCTGGCGGGCCTCTTCATCCTGGTCTTCAACATCGGGCGAAGCATGCTGCTGATGGTCTGGGATCAGCCTCAGCTCGCATCATTCGAGATCTGGTGGCGGAGGCTCGGCTTCGAGGAACAGGGCATCACCGACCTGACCGTTTTCGGTCTCTTCGCAGCCTGGATCGTGGGCGTGACCCTTTCCCAGACAGGCAGGATGCTGGATCGGCAGGGGGCCTCCTGCGTCGCCTGCGGGCAGGATCTCCAGGGCGTTCCCGATTTGGAAGGCCTCGGGCGCTGTCCGGAATGTGGCGGACGGTTCCGAAGGCCAGAAAGTGTCGTATGCTCACCCACATGAGTTCATGCACCTGCACCGGAAAGACAGCTCTTCGCCTCCTGCTCGGAGGAGGCATTCTTCTTGGAATGCTCTTCGGGTGCAGCTCTGGTCCGACCCGGATCCTTGATTCCGACGTTCCGCAGATGCCGGAGATGGAGCAGCGGCTCGGATACGACATCAAGCGCCGCGGCGGTGATCTCGTGGGTGGCGTCTTCATCTTCATCGGGCCCCTGAAGGACATGGCGCAGTCGATGAGCATCCTCGCCTCCCGATTCCGGGATCAAGGCTGGACGCTCGAAGGTGAATCGACGAGCTTTCCCAGGTCTTCGATGCTGTTCGCACAGGAGGATCGACGGGTCCAGGTCATCATCGATGCCGACCAGCTCGAACCAGCCATGTCTCGCGCCCAGTTCCAGGTCTCACTCGACTCGACCGAGGATTCCGAATCAGGAGACACCAAATCACCAGGAACCGCATCTTCCAGTTCCACTGGTTCCTCCGGCTGAGTCCGGTCGATTGATCTGGAGTCATGGCCGAAGAGCGCGAATCACAGTTTGAGCGGCATGCCCGAACCGTCACCATCCTGACGACCGTGAGTCGGTTCGGTGGCCTTGCTCGTGATGCGACGATGAGTCGCATCTTCGGCGTCGGCCCGCTCATGGATGCCTTCGCCTTCGGGTTCATGGTCCCCAACCTCTTCCGGCGCCTCTTCGGTGAGGGCGCCCTCAGTGCCGCCTTTCTTCCCGCATTCACGCGAGGGATCGAAAGCGACCTCGGCACCACCCGGTACATGGCCTGGCTCCTGATCTCGAGGGCCACGGTCCTGTTGTCGGCACTGGTACTTCTCTCCGAAGTGCTGTTGCTGTGGGGGGTCTTCGATGACGCCCTTGATTCAAACGGCATCCGGTTGCTTGCGATCATGTTGCCCTACGCACCCCTGGTCTGCATGGTCGCCCTGGTCGGTTCGATGTTGCAGGCCTACGGGCGATTCGGCCCGACCGCGGCGGCACCGATCGTCTTGAACCTCTTGTTGGTCATCACGACCCTGGCACTCGAACCGGCGGTGACATCCGGGTTGATCACCCGGGAATCCCATGTCTCCTGGGTCGCAGCGAGTGTTCTCCTGACCGGCGTCATCCAGCTGGTCTGGGTCCTCCTTGCACTTCGCAAGGTGATGCCGCGATCCATCGACCGTGATGAGGCTCGTGCGCGGAGCATGGCTCGAAAGGTCGGTCTGCAGGCGCTTCCCATGATCCTTGGTCTCGGTGTCCTCCAGTTCAACACCCTGCTCGACGGTCTCATTGCCAGTTGGCCGACGCTCGTGGGGCCGACCATCCCATTCACCGAGATCGCCTATCCGCTGCCTGAAGGCTCGATGGCCACCTTGAGTTGGGCAGCTCGTCTGTACGAGTTCCCACTGGGTGTCTTCGGGATAGCGATCGCAACGGCGATCTTCCCGCAACTCGCGAGGGAGCACGGGGATGACCGCGCATTCACCTCGACCCTGCGTCGCGGCATTCGAATGACCCTTTTCATCGGTCTTCCCGCAAGTGTCGGTGTGATCCTTGTTCGTGATCCACTCACCGCGGTGGTGTTGCAGGGCTACAGCTTCACCGCTTCCGATACCCGTTGGGTCGCATTCATCCTGCTCGGCTACGCCACTGCCATCTGGGCCTACTGCCTCACCCAGCTGTTCGTACGTGCCTTCTACGCTCGTGGTGAGACCATGACCCCGGTCAAGGTCGCGATCGCCATGGTGGCGCTGAATCTCCTGCTCAACCTGACCTTGATCTGGACGCCCCTGAAGGTCGCCGGCCTGGCCTGGAGCACCGCGATCTGCGCGATCATCCAGACCCTTGTCCTGGCGTTCCTGCTCCAGCGACGCATGGGTGGCCTGCTCGACTCATCCGTGTTGCGGGGGCTGTTTGCAACGATCGTGGTGACCCTGGTGACCGCGGTGTGCGCGGGCGTGGTCTTCCTGTTGCTGCATCCATCCGGCGATGCATCGAACTGGTGGTATCAGTTCGTCGTACTCATCTCCGTGGTGGCCGTGGGTGGCTGTGCCGCTTTGGTCACGGCTCGGCTGCTTCGCATGCCGGAACTCGGCTGGTTGCTCGGTTCGAGTCGAACCGGCTGAGCGGCCTTCATCCGATTTGACCGTCTCCGTCGATATCCACTTGCAGATTCTCCTCGAGAATCTGCAGCAGGCTCAGGATCAGCTCCTGTTGTTTCTCCAGCTGGTCTTCAAGCCGGCTGACGCGCTCTTCGAGCGATTCTGCACGGTATTCCTGATCGGAAATCTGTCCCTGTTGGATCAAGTTCCAGAAAAGTCCCATTGCATTCAACTCCTGATTGAGGCGCGACCCCGGTCATCTATTTCTCAGCTGAAGCCAGTTTCCACTCGCTGCCCGTGCGTTCGACTTCCCGGTAGAGCGTGTCTCGTTCCTTGGGAATGAAACCCGCTTCCCGAATCGCCCTCTGCAGGTCACCGACGGTGGTCTCCTGGTGCGTGCTGGCACCTTCCACGTGGGTGATGTCGTACCAGACCACGGTGCCGTCGATGTCGTCCGCACCGTTCTGCAACATGAACTGCGCCATGTCCAGGGTCTGCATGATCCAGAACGCCTTCACGTGTGGCATGTTGTCCAGCATCAGGCGCGAGATCGCCAGGGTCCTGAGGTTCTCGAGTCCGCTCGGCCCCGGAAGGTGTTCGAGGACGCTCTTGTCGGGAAAGAACGGCAGCGGGATGATCGTCTGGAAGTAGCCGGTATCGAGTCCATCGTGTCCGGGTGCGGGCAGTCGGTTCATCGGGTACTTCCCGGCGTCACCGGTGAGCACGACATCCCCAGGAACATCGTTGATGCCCTGGGCGACCGCCCAGTCACGAAGCGTGTGGTCCTGCTGCTTGCGGAGTATCTCCATGTGGGTGATACGCTCCGCGCGCTGGTCCACATGGCCGTACAGCATGGTGGTGTTCGAATTCAGGCCCAGTTCATGTGCGGCCTTGTGGACATCGAGCCACTCGTCCGACCGGATCTTCGTCTTGAAGACCTCGTTGTGAACACGATCGTCGAAGACTTCCGCGCCGCCTCCGGGGAGCGACCCGAGCCCGGCGTCGATCAGGTCCTTGAGCACCTCGACGGTTCCCTGATACTTGAGTCGTCCGCGCTTCGAGATCTTCTGCAGGTGGACGATCTCGACCGCGGTGAAGGCCTTGATGTGCAGCTTCGGAGCAACCTCGTTGATCGTCTGCAGCATCGAGGTGTAGTAATCGAAGGGCAGCCAGGGGTGCAGTCCGCCCACGATGTGCAGTTCGGTGGCACCCGCTTCGGAAGCCTTGATGGCCTCCTCTCGAATCTGATCGATCGAGTACTCGTAGGCACCCTCGTCGCCACGTTTCCGGTGGAAGGCACAGAAGGAGCAGCTGAGGGCACAGATGTTCGAGTAGTTGATATGGCGGTTGATGTTGAACCAGGTGATGTCCCCGTGCATCCGCCGTCGGACGAGGTCGGCCAATGCGCACACCGTGTGGACGTCCTCGGTGTCGTAGAGGAGAAGCCCGTCCTCGCGGGAGAGCCTGGTCCCTTCCAGGACCCGGTCGACGATGCCCGCCAGACGCTGGTCGGTGGGGGTGGGGATCCGATCGGATCGCACTGCAGGTTCTCGGTGAAGCATGGTCATCTTGGATGGACAGTGTAGGCCTCTTCCGATCGAGGGTCTCTCTTTCGCTGGTGCCAGAGACCATCGACCACAAGAATCCCGAGTGCGTCCGGGGTGGGGCGCCGGTGGGCAGGGGGCAGGCAAGCGAGGGGCCCGGCATTCATCTGGTGGTTCGGCTGGAGATTTCTTCGCCGGGTCGGTGTGGCTCGATTCCCCCCCCTGAGGCTCCAGAAAGGCAAGAGGTAGGGGAATTTCCAGCTACGGAAGTCCGGTAACTGCACGAACGACAGGTACGAACCGCACTTCCGGTTCAGTCGCCCCTTTTTATTGCCGATTCGGAGTTCGGCTACCTGAGAAACAAGAACGAAACGCGCACGGAGCGTCCCATGTTTGAGCATCACGAAGTCGATCATGACCATTCGATTGAATCCGAAACCAACAGCGGTGGCACGCCTGAAACAGGTGCTTCCAATCAGCCGCATGATGGTTTCATGGATCACCAGGGTGGTATGAACCACGCCTCGGAGACCCCTGGGGTCGATCCGGAAAACACTGGCTTTACCACGCCTGATTCAAGCCAGGTATCGAACTTCGATGATGAGACGCGGTCTTCGGAGGCGATGTCCGAATGCTCCCAGTTCGATGGGTGCGCAGAGCACACGGATTCGAACACCGAAGCCCACACCGATCCCGATACTGAATCTGAATCGGCTACCGACGTGTCTGGGCAGGGCAAGAGCGCCGAAGTGCTGGATCTCATCGCCGGTGTCGAAAACCAGCTTGAGAAGATGCGCAATGCACAGACTGCCTGTGTCGAGGAGATCGATTCAATCGAGAATCGTCGCGAGGAGATCAGGACTCGTGAAAACGAGATCACCGAGGTCGCTCGTGAGTTCGAGGAAAGAAAGTCAGGGTTCGAAGCGCGAGTTGCAGAATTCGAGGACCGCGAACGTCACCTCGACCAGCGTCAGGCGACGCTTGAACTCACGCTGAACGAACTCGAGACGCGTGAACGCGGTTACGAGGAACGCAACAGTCAGTTCGAACAGCTCCAGGCCGGTATCGACTCCACGCGACAGCAGATCGATTCCGATCGAGCCACCCTGAACCGGGATCGCGAGCAATTCGAACAGGAACGTCAGTCGATGGTCAGTGAACGCGCTGCCGTCACTGCGGAACTTGCATCACTGAAGAACAGTTTCGAGACGATGGAGAACGAATACATCGCGCTCGGGGTCGAACGCGAAGCTCTTTCCAACCGCGTTGACGAGCTCAATGACAGCTTTGAACAGATGGTCGCCAGGGTCACTGAAGCTGAAGCCAACGCCGGGGATCTCGAGAGCGAGATGGTCGGACTCACTTCGAAGCTCGACCAGGCTGCAACCGCGATCGAGGATCGCGATGCTCGTCTCGCCAAACGCGATGAAACGGTTGCTGATTTCAGGAACAAGGTCGGTTCACTCGAATCCGAGCGAACCGATCTCAATGACGTGATCGAGAAGCGCGAGATCGAGTTCAACGAACTCCAGGGCAACCTGGCGATCGCGACCGACCGTCTGCAGTCACTTGCTGAAGCAGTCTCAGAGCAGGCACCCCGCCTCGAGGAAGGTGCCACCGCCGTCGCGCTGTGTCGCCAGCAGGAACAACGCCTGAAGACCCTCAGTCAGGATCTCAGCGAAGCTCGAGCCGAGATCGGAAGGGTTCAGTCCGCCAAGGATCCTGAAGGTCTGCTTGCCTCGGCTCGCGAGGAGCTGGAGCGCGTGCGCATGGAAGTCGAGGAGATGATCCCGCTCGACGAACATCGTCGAGTCGTCTCTTCGCTCGAAGCCAAGGCTGCCGAAGCCGGTGGTGGCGTCGACCCTGCCGTCAGCGTGGAGCTTCGTACCCAGCTTGACCAGGCCAAGACCGAATTCGTCGCCCTTTCCACGCATGCGGAAGGCTGCGAGGAAGCCTTGAAGCAGGCTGAGTCGAAGATCGCCGATCTGCAGAGCGCGAATGAACTCCTCAAGGAGGGAAGCGTTTCTGGTGGTATGGATGGTTCGGACGACACCGATCGACTTCGCGAGCAGGCCAACCGTCTCGCGGACTTCGCCATGCACCTTCAGCGACGTCGCTCGAGGCTCAAGGGACTGCGCAGCGCAATGGTGACTCGGCAGCAGTTCTCATCCGACACCGTCGGTGCGACGGTTAATTCGATCGAGACCGAGCAGCGTGACAAGATGATGGAGGAGGACATCCTCCGTCGTCAGCATGAACTCATCGATCTTGAATCGCGCATGATCCGGCGCTGGGCTCGACAAGGGACCGTGGGGATCGTCGCTCGAATCACCGTTCTTGCCATTGCACTGGCCGCAGCCAGTTGGTTCGGGGTGCGCTGGTTCGCTCCTGGCAATGTCTCCGCGACCGCCCTGGTCAAGGCACAGCCTGTCGCCGGGCAGATCATGGATGATGAACGCGCTACCGCCTGGAACGCATGGCACAAGACGATCGTGAACGACAAGCTCTTCGCCAAGGCAGTCTCCACTCGACTCGCCAGCATGCCTGGTGGCTACGAGGGTGGCACCGCGGGTGTCCAGAAGATCATCGCGAATGACCTGGCCATCGAGGAGATCCAGCCCGGCATGCTGAGTTTCAACCTCGACGGACTCGATCGTTCCGAGTCGGTTCGCGTTCTCGAAGCAGTCGTTGCGACTCTTGCCTCGGAATCCCAGCGGCAGCTGCCGCGCCGGGGTGATGGCGCACGTGTCGATGTCCTGACCCACGATGGTCGGATCGCCAGTCTCGCACCGGTTCCGGTCACCGCCACTCAGGTCCAGTATGCGGGCATGGTCTTCGGCGGTTCACTCGGACTGCTGGGGCTGATGGGGGCGGCGGTCTACAGCCGACTGTCACGAAGTCGGCGGCTCTTCGACGAGAATCTCGGCATCGACGAGACGGAAATGATCTGACCCGCAGATCCCCTGGTCCGGGAACGTGGTTCGGACACAGGGGTCGTGCCGGTTGGATGGCCGACTCGGCATCACAGGGCCTCTTCGGCGCACCTGGGACGGAAGTCACCTCCCGGTTGCGCCGATTCCATTTCTGGTTCGATCAATCGAGCCAGGTAAGGACGGCCCTGATGAAAACCAGCAACACACGAGTCAGTTTCGCATCCGAATGCGCTGATGCCTTTCGGCTTGCGGGATCCGAGATGGATCCTGCCGAGGACATCCTGAACCATCGGTTCAGCCAGACCAGTCTTCGGGCTCTCGATGCAGTGGAAGACACCAGTCGTCGTATCGAGGACCTCGCCAGGCGACTCGGATGTCTCGGTCATTTCGACCGCAGCGGTGACGGACCGCGCGCCGCCTGAGCGGGCGCACCGTCGCCTGTTCAGGGCTCCAGGGTCAGCGGATCTCGAAGCGGTAACTCGGACGACTGACCATCGAAGATGTCACCCATCGTCGCTCTGCCGTTCTCGTCACCTGCGTAGATCTCGTCCCACTTGCCGATGACCATCATCTTCATCTCCTCCGGATCAAGGTACTTCTGCGCGACGCGCTGAATGTCCTCGGCAGTGACCCCGGCGACTCGGTCCCGGTAGCTCTGCCAGTATCCATCGGGACGTGACGTCCATTCATCATTCACGAAGATGCCCAGCATGGCGTCCCTCGAGGAGAAGCTCTGGGGGAAGGTCTCGATGAACGACTGCCTTGCGGTTTCGAGTTCCTCGGCGGAGACGGGTTCGCTCCTGATCCGGTCGAACTCCTCGAAGATGATCTTGTTGGCGAGAGCCACGGTAGGGCTCTTGCTCTGGAAGAACGCGACGAACACGCCCGGATAGTCGACCGCGGGCTGGAATGCACTTCCCGCGGAATAGGCGAGTCCCTCGTCACTTCGGACTCGACTGGTGATCCGTGACGTGAATGCGCCACCACCCAGGATCTCGTTCATCAGCAGGAAGCTGAAGTAGTCCGGGTCGTCACGGGTGATGCTGCGCGTTCCGATCATCACCTTGCCCTGTGGGATGTCCTTCTCGATCCGGTAGACCCCGGGGCCTGCCATCGGCTGGGGAGCGGGGGGGTCGGGAATCGCGTCCCCACCTTCCCAGCCCTCGAACGCCTGGGCCAGCTTCTTGATCATCACGCCGGGAATGAAGTCACCCGAGACCGAGACGATCATGTTGTTCGGATGGAAGATCCTCCGGTGCAGTGCGGAGAGCTTGTCCTTGTCGATGCCCTCGACGGACGAAAGCGTCGGCTGCCTGGAACTGAAATGGTCCCCTGACATGACGGTCCCGAATTCGCGTCGCATGATCGAGTCCGCGTCGTCGTTGCGCTGCTTCATCGATTCGACCATGTCGACCGACCAGAGGCCGAGTCGATCCTGGTCGAACGCGGGGTTCCGGACGATGTCCATGAACATCACCAGCGATTCGTTGAAGTTCGCCTTGAGGCAGTTCATTTGCGCGGAACTGGTGGTTCGACCGACGGAGGTGGAGACCTGCGTCGCGAGGAAGTCGAGATCCTCGTCGACCTGGGACGGCGAACTGGAGGTGGTGCCGCCGGTTCGCATCAGGGATCCGAGCGCGCTGCCGAGTCCGGTGTCCGCTTCGTCCACGAGGTACCCGCCACCCTTGAAGGTCAGGGTCAGGGAGATCAGGGGGAACTCGGAACTCGGCGCCATGTACACGGGGATGCCGCTGCGCAGTTCATGTCGATACTCCGCGCTCGAGGGCGGCATGAACACCAGTGGCTCGAATTGGAGATCGTCCGGATGCGCCGGAATGTCCGACTGGCCCGCGACCGGTCCGGCCATGACTGCGGTGATGATGAACGTCGAAATTCCGATGGTGCTTGTGCGGTTGTTCATTCGCCCGCCTCCAATTCAGCAATGCGCTCTCTGACCTTCTTGACCAGGAACTTCAAGGCGGGTTGAAACTGTGGTGGGGCCTGACTGGCCTGTGCTTCCATCTGTCGCAGGCCGTCCTGCAGGGCGGCTGCGTCGGTCTCGGACTGGATCTGGCCGAGCGCCTGCTTGACCATCGCCTGCATCTGCGGATCGAGTGCCGCGATCTCCGGGTCCACCGGTGCGGCATCTTCCGACCGGTAGTAGGTGGCGATCGAGCTGTGATCGGTGTTCAGGTACTTGCGGGCAACCCCCTGGATGTCTTCCGGAGTGACTGCCTGCAGTCGCGCAGGGCCTTCGTTGATCTCCTCCCAGCCGCCAAGGCCCTCGAAGTAACCCAGCTGCAGCAGCAGGAAGAAGTTCTGCTGGAGTCGTCTGAAGCTGTCCGCGGTGACCCGGTTCCTGACCTTCTGCAGTTCACGATCACTGACCGGCTCCTCCTTCAGGCGTTCGACTTCGGCGAGCAGTGCCGCTTCGAGCTGTTCGGGGGTGGCGTCACCCTTGATCTCCGCGCTCATCGTGAAGGCTCCACCGTACTTGCGCGCGTCGACGCCGGCTCCGGCGGTGGAGGCGATCTCCTCGCCTTCGACCATCGTCTTGTAGAGCCTGCCGGTTCGTCCGTTGAGGATCTCCGCGACCATCTCGAGTGCGTAGCGATCCTTGTGAAGGAACGGAACGGCCTGGAACCAGATGTCCACCTGCGGCTGCACGTCGGAGGTGACGGTCATTCGCTGCGGTGCCATCTGCGGGACCTCGAGGGTCACGACCTGGGGTGGTTCCTCGGTGCCGCCTTCGAGCCGACCGAAGTATTCCTCGATGACCGGCTTGATCTCGTCGACCTGGAAGTCGCCGACGATCACGCCGACGAGGTTGTTGGGTCGGTAGTAGGTGTTCCAGTAGTCCAGCGCATCATCATAGGTGTAGCTGTTGAGATCGCTCGGCCATCCGATGACCGGCCACTGGTAGGGGCTCGCGATCCAGAACATCGCCTGGAACTGTTCCTGGAAGATGCCGGTCGGGGTCGATTCGGTTCGAAGGCGTCGTTCCTCGTGGACCACGTCTCGCTCCGACCAGAACTCGCGGAACACCGAGTCATCGAGTCGATCGCTCTCCATCCAGGCCCAGAGCTCGAACTTGTTCGAGGGGACCGTGATGAAGTAGAAGGTCACGTCGTTGCTGGTGAAGGCGTTCATGCCCGAGCCGCCCTGGCCGGTGTACACCCGGTCGAACTCGTCCTTGATCACCGTGCCCATCGCGTCCTGCTCGAGGTCCATCTCCTCGATGGCGGCTTCGAGCCGCTCCCGAGTCGCCGGGTCCTCGACGGAGGCGAGCTGGGAACGCATCTCCTCGATCCTGGTGGCGTTCGCTCGTCCCTGCTGTTCCTCCATGAGCGACTTGAGTTCCGCGCGAAGCTCCGAGAGTTCCTCGGTGTCGTTCGCCGCATCCCAGGGGTCTTCGATCTCGCCCTTGAAGTAGCGCTCGTACTGGCCTCCCCAGATGAGCGCGTTCATCTGGTCACGCACCTCGTTCTGGCGTTCGCGGATCTCCGCGTCCCGTTCCGGGGCTCGGGTGCCGATGGTGTCGGTTCCCTTGAACATCATGTGTTCGAAGAAGTGGCTGATGCCGGTGATTCCCGGCCGCTCATTGACCGAGCCGACTTTCGCCACCCAGCCTGCGGTGATGGTGTTGGGCTGTTCGTGCCTGGGGAGCAAGAGGAACTTCATCCCGTTTGGAAGGACGAATTCCTCGACTTCCACCTGTTGGGCGGAGGCCGGTGTGGTTCCAAGGCAGGCGACGAGAAGCAGGAATACGAGTAATCGTGCTGGCATGTGATGGTTTCCGGTCTTTGAGGATCAAGATGGTCGGTGAGTCTATCCTGTCATTCAGCATGCTGAGCGGTATCCCCGGCTCTTACCCCCCATTACGGTCGATGAAACAGGCTGATCCATTCAAAAAACGTCTTTGACGAGCCGGATAGGGGGGTAAGCTAGTTGAAACCCCCCCCAAGGAGCAGGCAGTTGCAGTCAAATCACGGTTCGTGCCGGGTCAACCATCTCGCTTGCGTGATGACCGTTCTCATGTTTCTGCTGTGCGCGGTCCCGTGCTTCGCGCAGTTTCGGGTCGCCCACTGGAATGTCGCAAGGCTCTTCGGCGATACGAACGCCATCCAGGATGTCTTCGAGGCTCTCGCCGCCGATGACAAGCCCGGATTCGCGACCGCTCCGCACCTGTACATCTTCCAGGAAGTCCGTAACGACAACATGGCTGTCCTTGAGTCACTCATTGCAGCTGCCCATCCGACGCTGGACTACACCCGTGCCACCTTCACGACCTCGAGCGTCGAAGACGGTTCCGGCGGCGCACAGGCGCTTTTCTACCGAAGCGATCGAGTCACCGAGGACACCTTCGGGCACCGCGACATCTTCACCGAAGCCGGACGGCGCACCGATCGCTGGAAGCTCCAGTTGATCGGCTATCAGTTCGACCTGTATGTGTACTCCTCCCACCTCAAGGCGGGTCAGGGTGACACGGAGCTCCGGGAAAGTGGGGCGGAATCGATTCGCGAGGATTCGGATTCCCTGCCCGCGGGAACGCACATCATCTACGTCGGTGACTACAACTTCTATACGAACAGCGAACCCGGCTACCAGGTGCTGGTCGCTCCGGGGAATGCCCAGGCGGTCGACCCCCTGGGCACCGGTAACTGGACAGGTTCATCGAACGCCTGGAAGCACACCCAGTCGCCGCGCGTACCCACCGTTGACAATCTCGTCGGAGGAGGCATGGACGACCGCTTCGACCAGCACCTCACCACTGCGGGCCTGCAGGACGGGGATGGACTTGCCTTGCTGAGCTACCGCGCATTCGGCAACGATGGAAACCACTGGAACGATTCGATCAACGACGGCAACAACACCTACTTCTCCGGTGACATACCACGTTCCAATGCCCTGGCAGACGCCATCTACGATGCCAGCGATCACATCCCGGTGGTCGTCGACTATCAGTTCCCCGGCATGGTCTCCACCTTCGTGCAGGACGACCAGGGCACGGTGATCGAAGGTGCCACCGTCAACGTGGACGTTCTCGTGGCCAATGGTGCGCCCGGGGCGGCCGTTGACAGCTGTCCGGTCTACGTAGAGGGGTCCTCGGGCATCTACGGTGACGACACGATCTTCAATGCCGCTCGGCTGCCTGACTTCAACACCGTCACCTTGACCCTCGATACCACCGAGGTCGGCGACATCCTCGGCGTGGTCCGCATCGAGGGGCTGGGTCAGGATGTGGGCAATGCGCTCTACGAGATCTCGACCTCCGCCCTGATCATCGCCCACGCCCAGCCTTCCTTCAGTGCGCTGGCGCTCCAGACCGCACTCGAGGTCGAGGTTCTGTGCCCGCTTTCAGAAGGCGTCAAGCAGTCGGTCGTCGACCTGCACAACTTCGAGCATTCCCCGAACCAGGCGCGCATGCAGTACCAGTCCCTGAGCGGTCTTCCTGCCGGCGTCAGCCTGACCGGAACGCCGAGCGGCCTGATCGGGTCCACCCCCGGACAACTCGAATTCGAGATCGACCCCGACATCCTCGGCGTCGGTGAGTACCTCTTCGAACTCACGGTGGAACTGATCGACGAGGACCTGCCCGGCGCGATCACCCAGCAGCTTCAGCTCGACCTCCGCGTCATCGTCGAGGACGGCGCGGGCATTCCCGGTGACCTCAACAACGACGGTTTCGTCGATGGAGCCGACCTGGCCATGCTGCTCGGAGCCTGGAACACCGCCAAGCACGACCTCGACGGTGACGGCATCGTCACCGGTTCAGACCTTGCCGTGATCCTGGGCAACTGGTTCTCCGGCTGACCGCCTCCGCACCCCGCAGGCAATCGCTTTCGCACGTTCTCGCTGTACCGGGCAGAGACCCGGTCCAGTAGCAGCTGTGTATCCGTTCAAAAACCCGTGGCTGTCCGCATGGACAGCTGGGTGGCCCGTTCGAGGCGATCCAGGAGAGACCCGAGGGCCCTGGAGCCCGGGGTGGCCTGGTGGATCCGTTCCGCCGCCTTCAACGCAGCGACCGCGGTTCGGTCCTCGCCGAGGATGGTCCGGATGCCGGCCAGCAGCATGATCGATTCGAAGGACGTCTCCGTACCCCTGGCATCGAGCAGGATGCCCAGTTTCAACGTTCGAAGCTGTTCTTGAAGGCCGACGGTCATCGGGACTTCAAGGAGAACGAACGCGTCTCGTGCGAGGACCTCCTCCAGGACGAGTCCCGCCAGATCGATCTGGTCGTTCACGGCCAGGGCGAGTGTGTAGCCAAGCAGCAGGTCGTTGGCTTCGGGGGCTTCCTCGAGGAAGGCTGCGAACACCTCGGCGGCGAGCGCGCCATCACCGGTCGCCAGGATCTCCCAGGTCTGTGAGCGGCTTGCGATGACGAGGGTGCCGTCGGCGCGTTCGAAGTTGGTGACGCTCGAAGGTTCAAGCTCGGCGACCTGCACGGGCAGGTCGTATCCGAACAAGGGGACCTCCGGTTCGGGAAGGGGCGCGACCGGCGTGTCATACACCACGTAGGTGGTGTTCCAGGTCGAACCCCAGCTCAACCAGTGGTTGTTCGGGTAACTCCATGGCCAGTACGTGCGACAGTGCAGGGGCGTGATCCAGGCGTTGGAACAGAAACCACGACGATGCCATTGGTACCAGAGGTTGTCGCTGGCGCAGTAGCGAAGGCCCCAACGCCAGTTGCAGGGGTCATAGGGAAAACCGATGCGAAGACAAAGCCCGAACTGACCCCGCCAGCCCAGTTGCCAGCAGAAGGTGTTCCAAGGCAGGTTGCATGACGTTTGGTGGTGCCCGTTGCCGTTGTGTCCTTGGTTTCCATGATGATCATGATGATCATGATGATGATGATCATCATCATGCCCGCCATCGCCCTGGTTTCCACCACCCTGGTGTCCGTTGCCATGGCCACCGCCTTGGTTTGAACCCTGTCCGGGTCGATCATTCGAGCCACCCTCGAGGGGGGTCCCGGTTGGGTCGGGAAAACGTATCGCGGTTGGTCGTTGTTTCGGCTTGTCCCGATCCTTGGTGCCGAAGAGCAGCGGATTGCTCGTGGTTTCCGTGTCTGGTTTCGTGGGTTTCACGTTTGACCCGGGTCTGCCAAGGACTCCAGTCAGCGTTTCCGCTCGGGTTCCAATCACCTTTGAACCGTCGGGCGACTTGCCCGATGAAACGTGATCGGGCTTGCGCACGATCGTGATACGGGGAACAGTCCTGACCTCGCCACCGGGGCTTCTGATGACCGGCGCGAACGTGCTGGATCGGGTCGGGGTCTTCGTGTCAGTCGTTCTTGGTGCCCAGCTCGGCGTTCTCGGGGTACTGGGTTGCGTCGACGGTCGTCTTGCGGGAACCGTGGGGCGCCGGAGATCCCGGCTCGAATCCGTTTCCCTGCTGATCGGTGCGGGTTTTTGCGTCGGAGGTGCCGCCTGGACCGGCCTCGAAGGTGTCTTCGTGCGGCTGGGGCGTGATGGCGTCTTGGGTTTCGGTGCAGGTTGGACGTTCTTGGGAGGCGTCTTCCTGGGAACGGCAGCAGGGGTGGTCTTCTCCTGGCCGGAATACCCGGCCAGGGTCGTTCCCGACACAACGATCGCCAGGCCAAGTGCGACAGCAACGACTCCGCGTTGGCAGTTCATTCTGAATGAATGCATGGACCAGCCTCCTCTCAATGCACGAGGGTGCCCACATATATTCTCCCCGGACACGGTTTAGTTGCAAGAAGTTTCGCCTTGTCGCGGCGAACGAACACTCTGCCAAGGCTCGATAAGCCTTGTTTCGCCCTGTTCAGGCGTTCAGGTGTTCAGATGAGGGGGATGATGATGGCGCAGAGCGAGGCAGTCAGTCCGGCCAAGACGAGTCCGATGTCAGCTTTGAGCATGGTTGAAACCTCGCATCCCTGTGTTCAGGTGGTGACGCTTGTCATCTAGAAGTACGAGGGTTTCCGCCCACCCGTGCGGCCGGTCACGAAAAAACCCGAAGCCAATGGGCTGCTCCGGGTTCATCAATCTTCTAACTTCTTATGCTGAAGGGTCTTCTGAAAGGCCGAGGTGGGATTCGAACCCACGAATAACGGATTTGCAATCCGTCCCCTTAGACCACTTGGGTACTCGGCCGGGGGTCCCGGCATGATCGCAGAGCGCGCCCGAATGGTCAATCGCCCGGTTCGGTGCCGTGAACTTCGGTTGGGTCGGGATTGTATCGCCCGGAGGAGCGAACCCTCGACCTGACCGAGTTAGGATCTGTCACATGCTCTTCTTGATCGCACTGTCCCTGGCCACCATGCAGTCCGCTCCCGCGGAGGCTGTGCCAAAGGCCCCGCAGGCTGCAGAGGTCGCCCCAGGTGGATCGCCCTCTGATGAAGCGGCCCAGCTCGGCAGCTCGGCGCAGAAGCCGTCTCGGCCTGTCTTGATGCGGGAGGGGACCTACCTCACCCGGGCTCTTGGGACCATCGATCATGACCAGGCGGTCGGTGCCTGGGCGTTCACCACCGTCGACAACTCCAAGGACGATCCACGACAGACCTTCGGGCTGCTGCCTTCAAGCGCCCTCGAGGACATGCTCGGCATCGTGAAGTCACGTGGAGACGGGGTTCGGTTCGAGGTGACAGCGCGCGTTCTGGTCTACGACGGGATGAACTTCATCCTGCCTTCGATCGGCACCCCCGTCACCGACGTGAAAAAGGATGCCACCCAGGCTTCGCAACCGGCAACGGGTGAAGCGTCGTCGGCGCCGAGCAATTCACTGGATACGACCGACGACGAGGTGGCCGATCGCCTGGAGTCCCGCCTGCGCGATCGAATCGGTTCGCTCCCGATCAGTTCCGATCGGCCGGCGGCGGAACGTGGGGCCGTCTCCACGACCATGCAGGAAGGAACCAGGCTCCAGAATCGTCGTGGTGCGATCGTTCGTGACCAGCGATCCGGGACCTGGCGATTCGTCTTCGATGCGGTCGGCCGGTCGACCCTCGATCCTGCCATGGAAATACTGCCTTGCCTTCTTCTGGAACGCCTCCAGCGCGCGGCCGCGATCAGTGATCTGCCGACTTCGGTGCTGATCAGCGGGGAAGTCACCCGTTTTCAAGGTCGGAACTACCTGCTTCCTTCCCTCTGGCGAGTCGCCGGTAGCAGTCGGAACATCGTTCGCTGAACGAAGATCTTCCTTGCTCGCGTGCGCGTGGTCGCCCGCCGCGGTACCCTTGCGTCCATGACCTACCCAACTGCAACCATCGAGACCGACCGCGGCGCGATCACCGTCGAGCTGTGGGACGACGTCGCCCCCAACCATGCCAAGAATTTCCTCGACCTTGCTCGGGACGAGTTCTACGACGGCGTCATCTTCCATCGGATCATTCCGGGTTTCGTGATCCAGGGCGGCTGCCCTGACGGCACCGGTACCGGAGGCGGACCTCGTCGTCTCCAGGCCGAGTTCAACGACCGCGAACACCACCCCGGAGTCCTGTCGATGGCTCGTTCGGCTGATCCCAACTCCGCGAGTTCGCAGTTCTTCATCTGCCTGACGCGCGACCACTGTCAGCACCTCGATAATGAGTACACCGCATTCGGAAAGGTGACCGAGGGCATGGACGTGGTCAAGGACATCGCTGCAAGCGAGGTCGAACCGAACTCGGGACGTCCGGTCGGAGACCCCCCGCACATGGTGAAGGTGCGCGTGGTCGAGTAGGACTCCTCACCGTCTGACCTGGGCAACGAGATGAACGACGTCGCTATTCGAACCAAACGACTCAAGGTCGGACTGGAGATCCATGTGGAACTCCAGACCCGATCCAAGATGTTCACGCGAACACCGAACGTCGCGCATCCCGACTTCGAGGATGCGCCGCCCAACACGCTCGTCGACCCGGTGGTGGCCGCGTTGCCGGGAACCCTGCCGGTGATGAATCGGGCGGCGGTCGAGATGTCGATGCTGGTCGGCCTCGCACTCGGGTGCGACATCGCCCGCTTCAGCAAGTGGGACCGCAAGAACTACTACTATCCGGATCTCCCCAAGGGCTACCAGATCAGCCAGTACGACCTGCCGCTCTGCCATGACGGCGAATTCATGATTCGTACCGATGAGGGAGACGATCGGCGCATCGGCATCATCCGAGCCCATCTCGAGGAGGACACCGGGAAACTGGGGCATGACCTGCCCGGTGGCTCGACCTTCGAGGGATCCCTGGTGGACCTGAACCGGGCGGGAACACCCCTCCTGGAAATCGTCACCCACCCCGACTTCGATCGGGCCGAGGATGTCGTGACCTTCGGGCAGGAGCTTCGAGTCCTCTGCCGTTTCCTGGGGGTGACCCAGGGCGTCATGCAGCGAGGCCACATGCGCTTCGAGCCGAACATCAACCTGGAGATGGAGCTCGAGGACGGTCGGGTCGTTAAGACCCCGATCGTCGAGGTCAAGAACCTGAACTCCTTCCGAGCCGTCCGTGGGGCCATCGAACACGAATACGACCGGCAGGAGGTCGAGTGGCGCGAGACCGGGCGAGAAATGGGCCCCGGTGCCAAGTCGACCTACGGCTGGGACGACGAAAAGATGGTCACCGTCCTCCAGCGGGAGAAGGAGGATGCCCACGACTATCGCTACTTCCCCGATCCGGACCTGGTCCCGGTCGTCGTCGACGATGCATGGCTCGAGGAGGTGCGGGCACAGCTCCCGGAGCTGCCGGCAGCCCGTCGGACTCGCTACGTCGATGATTTCGGCCTGCGGGAGAAGGATGCGGTGGTGCTGGTCGAGGAACGAGGTCTCTCGGAACTCTTCGAGGCTTCGGTGGCGACGTTGAACGACGGTTCGGCCGTCGCCATTGCGAAGCTCCTGCTCAACCAGTGTGCGAAGCGTGCGAACGAATCCGGATGCGGCGTGCACCAACTGGGCATCTCCGCCGACCAGATCGCCGGCGTGATCAAGCTTCGCGAAGCCGACGAACTGGGAACCCAGAGCATCGATGCACTGCTTGCGCTGCTCTCGGGAAGCGATGATTCCGCGCGTGAACTCGCCGAGCGTGAAGGGTTGCTGGTCATCGTCGATGAATCACAGCTGGACGCCTGGTGTGACGAGGCGATTGCAGCCAATGAACAGGCGGCCGAGGACGTCAGGAACGGCAAGATGGCCGCCATCGGACGGCTGGTCGGACACGTGATGAAATCCAGCGGCGGTTCGGTCGATGCGAAGTCGGTCCAGGCCGGGCTTCGGAAGAAGCTCACCAACTGATTCCGACGGTGCGCGGCGGCTCAAGGCTTCGACTGCATCTCCTGCAGTCGTTTCTGGAGTTGCCGGGCCTCCTCCATCACCACGCGGGCCTCATCGGTTCGCCCCAACGCGGTGAGCAGTTCGATGAGCTGCTGTCGGAAGACGATCTCGTAGGGTTCGAGCCGGATCGAATTCCTCACGGCGACGACGGCTTCGTTGAGTCGGTCCTGCTTTGCGTACCCAAGGGCAAGAACCCGGTACGCGAACGGATTGTCGGGCTTTGCCTCGATGGTCCGCTCGACCAGTTCCACGCCCTCGTTCAACTCCTCCGGTGTTTGCGGAGCGTTGAGCAGCAGGACCGAAAGACGCTGGATCGCACCGAGAATCCAGGGTTCTTCGTCGATGATCTCACGAACCCTTTCGACCAGGGCAGGTGCGGAGGCGCCCTCCTGGTCGAGCCAGAGCTGGATGTCGGGAGGCGTCTCCGCCAGCCGTTGGTCGAGGAAGCCGATCGCCTCGCGGGCTCGACCGGCCTGATCGAGGAACATCACGTACTCCTCGAGAAGCGAGAACGACTGTGGGAGTTCGAGCGAGGAGCTTCGGTACCACTGCTCGGCTTCGTCGGTCTTGCCCTGGGTGTTCAGGATGCGTCCGATGCCTGCGGCGTTGTGCTCGGAGAGACCGTAGCGGTCGATGCTTCTTCGCATCACCAGCTCGGCTTCATCGAGTTGCTGTTCCACGGAATGAAGCCAGCCAAGACGATTGTCGGTGGCGGCCTGCATGGGCCATGCGAGTCCGATCCCGCCGTCCCCGATGTAGGAGGAGAGCTTGAACCAGTAGCGCGCCTTGCGGGCGTGGTCGAGGATGTCCCGGTGTGGGATCATCGCGTCTCTCGTGAACACCGTGTAGGTCGGGACGGTGACCTTGCCGTCGTGGTACTGGGCGATCATCTGTGCGCCGGTGACGACCCCGGTATGTGCGACCAGGAGCAGCATGAACGCCGTGATGGCCAGCAGGCCGCCGCCCGCAGGGCGGATGTGACCCGATCGCTTGAGTTGCATGGAGTGAA
Source organism: Phycisphaerales bacterium (assembly GCA_029246705.1). Classification (GTDB taxonomy): domain Bacteria; phylum Planctomycetota; class Phycisphaerae; order Phycisphaerales; family SM1A02; genus JAKVBQ01. The sequence goes on from JAQWMQ010000030.1 coordinate 47,409, forward strand.
GCCTGACGTTCGCCTCCTTCACGCAGCACCATGCCTTCCAGCTCATGAAGACCACGATGGCGGTGATGCCGCTGGCAAACAGCAGTGGGATGAGGCCGTATGCACCTCGAACCGAGAGGAAGCAGACAAGCGCGATCACCGCGAACACGATCTCCTCCGGCCAGCTCAGGTCCCACTTTCGTGCGGGTCGATCCGTTTTGGGTTTGTTCACGGCGGTGGGGCCGAAACCGAAGTAAAGCGCATCGTTGGGGCAGACGCTCACGCAGTCCATGCACTTCATGCAGCCCTGGTCGACGACCATCTTGAAGTCGTGCACCTCCTCGTGCACACGCACGTTGCTGGTGCAGACCGCAGTGCAGTGCCCGCACTGTTCGCAATCGTCGTTGACCCTGATCCTTCCCTTGGCGACCTGCTCTATGGGCGCGAAGAAGCCGCCGTAGGGACAGGCGTAGGTGCAGTAGCCCTTCATGCCCAGCAGGTAGACGATCAGGAAGCCGCACACCAGGAGAAACGGTATCGCGACCATCAGCCCCGGGAAGGTCTTCCAGAAGGAGGTCGTGGTCAGGTGCAGAGTGAAACCCGGCCAGAGCAGTTCCGGACCGAACAGCTTGGCGATGATGAACCGGTAGAAGAGAGGCCAGATGAACATGTAGAAAGCAAGGATGAGCGGGACCAGCATCAGCAGTCGCGATCTGAAGGGCTTCGGCTTGATCCCGATTCGGTTCAAGAGCTTCGCGCTGGCATCCTGGAGCAGCAGCACGTGGCAACCCCACCCGCAGAACCATCTCCCCAGGATCGCGGTGGAGGCGAGGGCGAGCACGAAGAATATGAACCCAACCGTGATGACTCCGTATTTGACGGTCTCGATGGATTCGGATGGTTCGATCGGTGCAAGGGTCGTTCCGGAGGCCATCCACTGGACCACGTGGGCGATGATCAGCAACTGGACGAACAGCAGCACGCCGAATCGCAGTGGAGACATCCGGCTGCGTGCGATGGTCTTCTTGCCGGGCGCCTGATTCACCACCGGGAGGCTGATCTGGTTTGGGTCCGTTTCGGAGTTCATCTGTCTTTCATGGTAGGGCTTCAAAGCCTCTTCGGTCGATATCCGCCTTCTCAATGGGGAACGGTTTCTCTTCACGGGGAATCACGAGCTTCTCCCGTATACTTTCCTGACCCGGAAGGTCAGTGACACAGACGACATGAGCAAGCGAGACTATTACGACATCCTGGATGTCTCCAAGGGCGCGACCGCCGACGAGATTCGAACCGCACATCGGCGGCTGGTTCGCAAGCTGCACCCCGACGTCAACAAGGAAAGTGACGCCTCCGAGAGATTTGCAGAGGTGCAGGAGGCCTACGACGTCCTCTCGGACGAAGAGAAGCGATCACGCTACGACCAGCTCGGCCATGCCGGTGTCTCCGGGCATCCCGGCGCTGGAGCCCAGCCCGGAGGTGGCGCCTGGAGTGATGTCGATCCGGAGACCTTCGAGAGCATCTTCGGGGACTTCTTCCGCGGTCGAGGCGGAGGAGGACCGAGTCAGGGTGATTTCGGCGGAGGTGGAGGGTATGACTTCGGTGGTTTCTCCGGCGGCGGGGGGCAGAGGCAGCCCCGGCAACGACGAGGCGCGGACCTTGAACACGAGATCACTGTTCCCTTCATGACCGCTGCAGTTGGTGGCACCGAGACCATCCGACTTGCAGGCGGTGACGGTTCGGTTCAATCGATCGAGGTGAAGGTTCCGGCAGGCATCTCGACCGGAGCGACTCTCAGGGTTCGTGGCAAGGGCAATCCCGGCGCCGCCGGAGGTGCTTCCGGTGACCTGAGACTTCGTGTCCAGGTCGGTCCGCATCCATGGTTCCGCCGAGAAGGTCTCGATCTCTTCCTCGACCTGCCCATATCGATTGCGGAAGCCGCACTTGGTGCTTCGATCCAGCTTCCACTGCTGAAGGGTTCGGTCACCGTTCGGGTTCCCCAGGCCACTTCCAGCGGTGCCAAGCTGCGAGTTCCCGGCAAGGGGATCACCGACTCCGGTGGCAAGGCGGGGGACTTCTTCGCCCTGATCTCCATCTCGGCTCCACCGGATCTCTCGGAGGCGAATCGCGAGCAGCTCGAGGGCATGCTGACGTCGCTTCCCGATCCCCGTTCGGGGCTTTCATGGGTTGAAGTCCCGGATTCCTGATCAACCACTCGCCAAGCTGCCGATCGAACCTGTAGTCAGCGAGATCAAGGGTTTCACACGATGAGCAAGAAACTGGCAAGGCCGAGACCCAATCGTGATTCCGAAAAGGACCGTTCACGAGTCGTCTTCGTGCGGCAACCCGTGAAGCAGCTGCCCAGGGAGACCGGGCAGGACCATCTCTTTCGCTACATCTTCGTGACCTCTTCGGTGGTCATCGCCCTCGCGGCCTTTCTTGCCGCACTGGGTGCCATCGGCTCGACTCTCGGGTTCGAGAATGGCTTCGGGCTGCCCCGGCGCAGCATCGATGTTGCTCGCTCCTTCGTCGATGGCATCTCCATGATCGCCTTCATGCCCGACACCATTCTTCGAGCAGGAGAGGGCATCGTGCTCCTCCCGGTCCTTGGTTTCCTCTGGGTCGGCATCCCCTCGGCCATGCTCACGCTCGCTCGACCGAGGGTTCCGGGTGCACCCTTGCCGGATGCCGGTTCCCGCGCTCTTGCCTCGACCGGTGGCGCGATCGCATGCACGGTGGCGGTGGCCACTGCAGTCTGGTGCATGCTGTCCTGGCGCCAGGAGATCGTCACCTCCGACCCAGCGAGTTTTTCAGACTACAACGGGTGGCGGGACAGTCTCGATATCGTGGCGGGTGCCGACATCTTCCTGTTCGTCGGTCTTGCCCTGTGGTGCGTGCTCGGTTTCCGACTGGGACTTCCGCGCTGGGGTCGCGTGCTGACCTGCGTGACCCTGCTGATCTCGATCACCATGATGTTTGCCGCGATATCGGTCAGCTCCGGGATCATCAAGGGCCTTGATGCCCGACGCCCGGTGGTCGCCGGCAGTGGTTCGCTTCTTGTCGGGCAGGTCGGTTCCTCGCATCTTCTGCTGAACATCCACCCCGACAGGGTCACCAGCTCGCTTGATGCCGGCGATCTCGAATTCTCAGGGGTGTCCTCGTTGTCCAGGGAACTCGCCCTCGAGTCCGTTCAGACCGACGAGCCGCGTCCGTAGCGTTCGATCGCCTGGAGGATCCTCCGGTGGGTGTCGATGGGATCCGAGATCATCTCCCAGATGACTTCGAAACCGTTGCTCCCGGCCGTCGCGAAGCCGATGGTGCCAAGGCCAAGCAGTCTTTCGAGCAGTCGGGCGTAGATGGCGGAATGCTGGACTCTGCCCAGCGGCGCCTCGACGATCGACAGGAGTATCACGCCCCGTCGTCTCAGCACCCTGCGATCCGTGAGCACGTAGATTCGATTCGCCCAGTCGATGATCTTCCAGATCAACCTGATCATCAGGAGGCTCGCACAAGCTGGAAAGACCTGTGATTCGGGAATCACCACCGGGGACCAGGCCTGGTGACCGAGCCATGCGAAGAACAGTCCCCCAAGGAGGATCACGAGGTAGAAGCCCGCGCCATCCAGCAGTACGAACCACGGACTCGGCCTGAGGACCAGGAGCACCACCTCGTCCGACTGGAGCACCCGCTGCACCGAGTTGGAGGGGACGACGACGGCGGTGTCACCGAGTTCGCCTGCCGCATCGCCCGACAACCGGATCCCGTCCTTGGAGCCTTTCATCCGGAATCTTCCTTGTTGATCATGTCGGACGGAAGCGTTCCGATGAACGGCAGGTTCCGGTAGAGGCCGTCGTAGTCCAGTCCGTAGCCCACCACGAACTTGTCCGGGATGTCGAACCCTGCATATTCACACACCGCAGAGGCGTCATGGTCGACGTTCTTTCTCAGCAGGACGCAGGCACGAACCGAACTGGGTTCCACGGCCTTGATCAATCTCCTGAGGACCGCGAGGGTGCCTCCTGAATCCAGGATGTCGTCGATGATCACCACGTGGGTGCCGCGCAACGCATCGGGGATGGGTGTCTGCAGTCTTGCGCCGCGACTTCGGGTGCTCGATCCCGGATAGCTCTGCACCGTCACCGGTGCGATTCGAACCGGTCGTTGCATGTGTCGAATGAGGTCCGATGTGAACAGCATCGAACCCGTCATCACCGGAACCAGCGTGACCTCGCCCTCGAGTTGGTCGAGATCCTTCTCCAGCCTGCTGGCGAGGTCGACGACCCGCTCGGCGATCTTCTGCTCGTCGATGAGGACCTTGATCTCCCCCGGGAATTCAGTTGCAGTGGTGGTCTTGCTCATCACGCGTTCCAGTGGTTCGAGTGAGGTGTGGTCTCTGCCGGAAACTCGGATCAGTCCTGGAGTCCCTTGATGTGGTCGTAGAGTTCTTGCGCGCTGTCCGTGTTGAACGCGGTCTTCCTGAAATCCTCGTCCTTCATGAGTCGGCTGATCCGACCCAGGGCCTGGATGTGTTCGGCGATCTTGTCGGATGGGGAAAGCAGCAGGGCGAGCAGCTTCACCGGTTGGCCATCGATCGAATCGAAATCGATCGGTTCCGCCGGAACGCCTATGGCAAGCACGAGTCGGCTGATCTTGGTGCTCTTGCCGTGCGGAATCGCGAAGCCCTCGCCGATTCCCGTGGAGCGCTGGTTCTCCCGTTCCCAGACCACGTGCTTCATTTCAACCGGGTCGGTGATGTGCCCGTGTTCTGCAAGCACGTCGATCAGGCCGTCGATCGCTTCCTGCTTGTTCGACACCTCGAAGGGGACCTTGATCGACTTCGGGGAGAGGATGTCGAGGATGGTGGTGGCTTCGGATGAGGATGCGCTCATGTTGATCTGCCCGTTTTCTGGAAACAAGGGATGGTATCGAGTTTTCATGTCCGCCGGATACCGGCGGATCAACCCTTGTTCGACCAGTTTCCCAGGAGCGTCGCCAGATCAGCGCCGGTGATGATGAGGTCACCATCGAGGTCCAGTATCACGTCGGTCTCGCCCCAGGCTCCCAGCAGGCGGGTGAGGTCCGCTCCGTCGACCAGACCGTTGTCGTCGTAGTCGCCCGGGAGATCGTCCTCGATCTCTTCCGCCTGGGTGTAGATCAGCACCGAATACGGTCCGATCGGAACGATCGCACTGTTGTCCAGTCCATCGTACGGCGTCGGTTCCGCGGTGACGTCATAGCCGGGCGTGTTCTCGAATTCGGGGTCGTACTCGATGGCATCGGAGTTGAACACGAGGTTCCAGTCACCTGCCTGCGGCATGCCGATGCGGTAGTCCACCCAGGTGTTGTTGGAGAAGTTCGCCACGATCACCACGTCGTCGCCCTCGCCTCCCTGGTCCCATCGGTGGTAGGCGATCATCTTGTCGGTGTCATTGACGTGGAACACGTTGATGTTCGGTCCCGACAGGCCTGCGGTCACTCCGGTCTGGTTCCGTCTCAGGTGGATCAGTCTCCTGTAGAGGCGGTGGATGCCGGGATAGTCCGTCAGTCGGTTCCAGTCCTGGGGAACGTCGTCACGGAACCACTCATCCTCGTAGAGTTCCTGCCCCTGGAAGAGCATCGGGATCCCCGGGGCGGTGAAGACCAGTGCGGCTGCGAGGGTCGAGCGTTTCTTCGAGTACCAGCTGTCCGCATTGCCGGGCCAGATCTCCTCCGGGACCCTCGCTTTCCCGTTGGCGACCTCGTCGTGACTTTCCGTGTAGATGACGCGACTGGTCGCCACTCCGTTGTACATGCTGGCAAGGGCGTCCCTGACCAGCCACATGTTCCGGTCGTGGTCGAACGGAGCCTCGACGGCGGTGCGGACGGGGTAGAAGAAACCCGGGTCCCACTGTGAATCGAACCCTGCTCCACCGGTGGCCGTGGGGCGGGTGATCCATTCGTTGAGGTCCATGTCCTCGGCGATCATGATCTTGCCGGGGAACTTCGCATCGGTCTCGTCATTGGCGTTCTGGAGGAAGGACCAGCCTTCGGGAAGCGACCAGCTCGGTGGTGAGGCGAACCGGATGTACTTGGTGCCATCGACACGTGCCCCGTCGAAGCGGAACTCATCGAACCAGTATTCGATGTTGTCCTGCATCCAGCTGCGGACCTCGTCGTTGCCGAAGTCCGGACGCGTGTCACCCCAGGGCGTGTTGGCTCGATCATCGTTGTAGAAGTAGATGCCACCCCGGCCGTCGATGTTCCAACCGTCGTACTGCCAGGTCGCGATGTCATTGGGGCCGATGTGGCTGTAGACGAGATCGCAGATGACCGCCACGTCTCGTGCGTGTGCTTCATCGATGAAGGCCTTGAGATCCTCGGGATCCCCGTAGGCCGATTCAACGGCGTAGATGTGGCTCGGGTTGTAGCCCCAGGACCGGCTCCCGGGGAATTCCTGGATGGGCATCAGTTCGATGGTGTTGATGCCGAGGTCCGCCAGGTAGTCGAGTCTGTCGATCGCCTTCTGGAAGGTTCCGTCCGCCGGCCCTTCCGCCTCGGCCGCGAATGTTCCGAGATGCATCTCGTAGATGACCATCTCGTTGAACGCCGGTGGCTGGAAGTCGTCCACCTGCCATTCGTATTCTGAATGATCATGCACCACCGACACACCGGCGGAGTTGGTCATCTTGAATGCGCGCGGGTCGTTTCGCCAGAGAAGATCGCCGTCGTTGCGGATGGCGAACTGGTACTGCGAACCGTCCTGTACGAGTGGGACGTCGACCGACCAGTATCCATCACCCTCGTCGTGAAGTGGTCGGCTGGTGCTGTTCCAGAAGTTGAACGTGCCGGCGACATGAACACTGTCCGCATTCGGAGCCCAGGTCCTGAAGGTCACGCCTGAACCGGTCTCATCTGAATAGGGAAAGGCACCAATACCGACGTACTCGGAGGCTTCGTCCCCGGATGCCAGCACCGGGCACAGTGAAAGCCCGATCGCAGTGATGGTGACTCGACATGCCGTCGAGACTTCTCGATGTGAATGAAGGCTCTTCATCGTTGACAGAATACCCCGAAACGGACATGTCGGGCCCTTTATTCATCCGTTTTAAGGTCACCAAGGAAGCATGTTTCTTATCGGTTGAAGCCATGGAAGCATATCAGTGCTCAAAACGATCTGAAGCCCTTGTTTCTTCTTGTCATATTTTTATCCTCGCCCTATTCTTGGGATTGCTCGAAAGCTCGGGCAATCCCCCTCCTGGCACGGTCAGGGCACTTACAGAAAAGACACGGAAGACCAATGATCAAGAACACCATCGAATGGTTTTTAGCACCCGTTTCCCTGGCACTGCTCGCGAGCTTCGCGAACGCCCAGGTCGATGGTTCACTTGATGCCGGCTATCCCGCTACCCCTCTTGCAGTCCAGGACACCGGGACGTCCTTCGGTGACAACGACGATCCGGATCCGCTCGGGTCGAACGGTTCCGAACTCGACGTCCTTCATGCGTACGTCACGGAGACGGATCTGCATGTCTTCATCGGGGGCAACCTCGGCAACAGCTACGAGAAGTTCGAGCTCTTCGTCGATGCCTTCGATGGCGGTCAGAACACCATTCGCTTCGACAATGCCGACGTCGACTACAACGCCCTCGGCAGGATGGGTGGCGGGCCTTTCGTCGGCGGCGCGCTCGTCTTCGATCAGGAGTTCTCCCCGGATTTCTACCTGACCTGCGCGATCGGCGGTGAGCCCCTCGCGCTCTTCGCGAGTGCGGCGACGATGCCGACCGATGGTGGTGGGGTGGGGGTCTTCCTCGGTTCAAGCACGGATAATCCCAATGGGTCGGGTGGCATCCTCAGCGACTCCGGCATCCAGGTCGCCGTCGACAACTCGAACATCGATGGAGTCGGAGCCGGTGACGGTTCGGATGACGGTTCCGGAGTCGAGAGCGGCATCGAGATCATGATTCCACTTGCCATCCTTCCCGGTCTGTACACCCCGGGTGACGGCATGAAGCTGCTTGCCTTCATCAACGATCCCGATCACGGCTTCGCCTCGAACCAGTTCATGAGTGGTCTTGGCGGATCATCCAATCTCGGAGAGGTTCGACGGGTCGATCTCAGCCAGGTTCCCGGTTGTCAGTTCGTCGTCCTCGATGGCGATCCCGGTGGGTACCCATGTGCACCCGGTGATGGCGGTGGCGACGCACCCGGCGAGCCGAACGTGGTCATGGACGGCATCGTCGATGGCGCCTACGAGATGGCTGTCGGCATCCAGGACACCATGACGAACTTCGGTGATGCCTCGATCGGTCTTTCGGACTTCTGCGACGGATCCGAGATCGATGCGATCCACGGAATGATCGACGAGGAACGGCTGAACCTGTTCGTGGCTGGCAACGTGCAGAGCAACTACAACCACCTCGAGGTCTTCATCGACTTCACGGATGGCGGCCAGCAGCAGGTTCGCGGCGACAATCCCGGAACCAACTTCAACGCCCTCGGACGGATGGGCGATGACGGAACCGGCAACGGTCTTCGTTTCGATGACGGGTTCGCGGCCGATGTCTACTTCGAATTCAATTGCGGAGGCGAGAAGGACTTCGGATTCTACGCATCAGCCACCCAGATGCTCACCGACGGTGGTGGTATCGGGCTCGAGCTGGGGGGTGCGGGGTCCGGCGAAGTCCTCTCGAACTTCAACGGCATGCAATGTGCCGTCAACAACAGCAATGTCGGGGGCGTCATCGGTGGCATCGATCTCGACGACGGCAGCGGCGTGATCTCGGGCGTCGAGATCTCCATTCCCCTGGAGCGACTTGAAGGCTACGCCGGCGGCGACATCCGGGTCTGTGCGTTCATCAACTCGAACGATCATGGATACATGTCCAACCAGGTCATCGGCGGAATCGGTGGAGGAGACAACCTCCAGGATCCGAGGCTCGTGGACTTCGCGGCCATCGAGGGCGACCAGTTCGTGGTCATCCAGGTGAGTGGCAGCGACTGCCCCGGCGACCTTGACGGCAACGGCACCGTCGATGGTGCCGATCTCACGATCCTGCTCGGCAACTGGGGTGGCATGAGCGACGGCGACCTCGACGGCAACGGTTCCGTCGACGGTGCGGACCTCACGATCCTGCTCGGCAACTGGGGCTTGTGTTCCTGAGCAACCGCTCGATTCACCACGACAAGAACGACCCTCGGCATGCACCGAGGGTCGTTTTCATTCCATGAGGGCGTACCCTCAGGGGTGATCACCTGGTCGACGAGGGCGGTATCCGGTCCCGTCGAAGGCCGGGGTCATTTCGGGCAGTCGCCCCAGTTGCCGAGCAGGATCGCGAGGTCGCCGCCGTCGACGACGGATGAACCGTCAAGGTCATGGCTCAGGTGTTCGTTCGAACCCCATAGTCCGAGCAGGGCTGCAAGGTCCTGTCCGTCGACGTTGCCCGAGTCGTTGAAGTCGGCGAGACACACGCAGGAGTCCGGCCAGCCATCACCGTCACTGTCGTCGCAGAACTGTGCGTCGGTGCAGCTGTCGACTTCCGTCCCGCCGAAGCCGCCGATGTTGCGGGGTTCGTTGGCACAGAAGAAGGACTGCTCCAGGATGTACGTGGAGTGGAGGCTCGACCACAGTCCGCCGCCTTCGCCTTCATCGCAGGCGTTGTTGCTGAACGAGTTCCGGAAGAAGATCACATCCGAACCGGTCAATGCGACGGCCCCGCCGGATCCACTGCCGCGGACGCTGTTGGATTCGAAGCTGGCATCCACGATCTGTATGCCGGAACATGATTCCAGGTGGATCGCACCACCCATGCCGAGGGAGGAGTTGCCGTGGAACGCAGCACCCTGGATCCAGAAGCTGGACTTGTAGGCACTGATTGCCGCTCCGGATGTCGAGCTGAGGAGATTGTTGAACAAGCAGTTGGAGATGATCGGGCTCGTGTGGGAGAGGTCCACGGCCGGTGCATCGACGTAGTGCAACATGCGGCCCTCGAATTCGATGTTCTCGATGGTCGAGGCGCCGAATTCCTGTGCATTCTGGCTGTACATCCGAATCGTGGCGCCTTCCCCATCGATCTCGAAGCGCGTCAGGGGAGCACCCGTGACTTCGTCGGCCTTGCCAACGAGCTTCAATTCCTTCTCGAGGATCTCGAGCCTTGGATTGATGTAGACACCAGGGAGGAACTGGAGGGTGTCGCCGTCACGTGCAAGGTCGACGGCAAGCTGGATGTCGATGGCCGGTGGGACGAAGATCGTCCATGGTCCGCCCTCGAATTCCTCTTGGATCGTCAGGCAATCCGGACGGCCATCACCATCGGCGTCATCGACGATACCGCAACCACAGAACCCGGGGTCGGTCTTGAATGGATCGAACGGGCAAGGGTCGCCGCTGTCACAGGCGCCATCGCCATCGGTATCCAGGCCATCGGAAAGAGGGTTGAACACCCCGCTGGAACAGTCGTCACATCCATCGCCATCGGAGTCCATGCATACGAACGGGTTGTTGTCGTCGATGTCGTCAGGCTGATGTACGCCGTCCTCATCGACGTCGACCATCGCGGCCGACAGGTTCGTGCCTAGAAGTGTGGGTGTCAGGAGTGAGATCAAGATCAGTGTGCAATGTTTCATCGTGGATTTATCCATGCATGAGGAAGTGAATCGCGACCCGTACGTCGAGTCGTTCATCAGTGATCCGCGCAAGATGGGCTCGACCTTGCAGTCCGCTTCTGGTTGCATCCGTCTCTTGAATGGAGCGTCTCCATGTGTTCCCCGTTGCGATGACGAGATTTGATGTGGATGCAGTGCGCATCAGGAGGCGTGGGGGAGGGTGTCCGGAAAAAGTGCGTTCAATTCGGCCTTCATGGTGTCACGTCGGCCGCATGCACACCTACGGATGTGTGCACCTGGATAGTGCCTGTGGTGCAGGAGACGTTGAAATGATTTTTCATTTTCCCGGGATCGCGAGCTTCGCCGCACTCTTCGGGGCGTTTTCGTCGCTCAGCGAACTTCCCCGGTCTTCGTCGAACCGGGGTAGACACGCATCACCTTCGCGTCCTTGAGGTCGATGGCCCCCGTGGGCACTCGGTCGAGCACGCTGAGGAAGGTCTTGATCGTGTTCTTCCGTCGTTTCGGTCCGCGCGGAAGCAGCAGGTAGATCGAACCGGACTTCGCTGCTTCACGAATGCGGCGAAAGTAGGACATGTCGAACATCCGGATCTCGCTCTCGAGCTGCTTGATGTGCTTGTCCGGATTGTCGCTCCACGTCGGAAGCATCGAGTCGATCCCGATGTCCTCGTGCGCCTTACCGTGAAATCGGAAGAAGCGGAATCCGTATTCGCTGAGATTCACGATCACCTGGATCGATGTACCGCCCTTGAACTTCCGCACGCAGTTGCGGGTCTCGGTTGGTTCCTGGTTGAGGTACAACTTGATCGACGTGAATCGACGGAGTCGCCCGCCCATCTTGCTGTCGATCGACTGTTCAAGCATCGAGAAGGCTTCGTGCCTCAGTCGGCCTTCGCGGGGAAGGATCGTCAGCAGTTCCTGATGCTGCTCGGACGCCTTGCGGATCACGTCCGCGAAGGGCTGGTCGGCCTCGATGCGCCCCAGCTTCTTCCTGAGTTCGCCCAGCAGGTGCTGTGTGAACATCGTCTCGGAGCCGGTAGCCGATTCGAGCGCCCAGTCCGAACCTTCTTCAAGGCCCATGCCCACGTGCCAGGACATGGCACCCAGGTTGAATGCAATGGGACCGTCCCCGGCATTGCCCTGGGCGAACTGGTGATTGAATTCCGCGCTTCCTGCCATCCTTGGTTCTCTCGTCTGACTGCTGCTTGCCGATTGGGAAGTTGATCCCTGGTCTCTGGATTCCGGTCACTCCGCCGTCGGGGTCGCCTTGCCCACGAAGATGGCATGAAAGCCGCCGTCGGCGTAGGCGTCCGCGGGATCACCGGGTACCCCACGAGGTTCTACCATCGACCTGGTGAGGGTCTCCACTTCATACCTACCCTCGATCCACTTGGCGATCTTCTCGTTTTCGCCGGGTTCGAGGCTGCAGGTCGAGTAGAGCAGGTTCGCGCCGGGCGCCAGGAGCGATACGGTTTCGGTCACGATCCTCTTCTGAAGACGGCTCAGTGAGTTTCGGGCGTCATCATCGAAGCGATACCTGGCCTGTGGTCTCCGGGGCAGCACGCCGGTATTGGAACAGGGCACATCCAGGACCAGCAGGTCGACCGCTCCCATGACCTCTCGCAGGTCACCCGGTTGGACCGCACGAACCGTCGGATGACCCTCGAAGACGCCTCGAAGATCCGTCATGCGCACCTCGTTCACGTCCGTCGCGAAGATCTGCGCATTCGGGTGCAGCAGGGCGAGTTGCTTGGTCTTCGTGCCACGACCCGCACAGAAATCGACGATCACCTTCGGAGACAGGCAGCCGGTCGCTTCGATGACTCGGGCGGAACCACGGTCCTGGACCCTCGCAGTCGGGTCCGACTGGAGCAACGCCACCAGCTCCGCATGGGAACCATCCCAGACCGTGCATGCCTCGGTTCCCTGGTGAAGGTGGATGGGCGGGCGTGCCAGGCAGTGGTGGGCCCTCTGCCGGGTGCAGGTCCAACCCTGCGCACCGATCCAGCCCAGCAGCAGGCTGTCACCCAGCGACGACTGCTGTCCAAGCCTGTTGGCGGGGTTCTCGTCGAAGACCGGTTCTGCAAGGAGCAGGGCTTCGCCGCTCTCGAGGGGAACGATGTCCTGGTGATCCCACCAGTTCCTCGAACGTTCATCATCGACCGGGAGCAGCTCGCTTCTCAGCCGGGTGATCGCTCGAAGCACGCCGTTGACCAGGCCGCCTGCGCCCGGGCGGATCTTCTTCTTCGCCCAGGCAACGGTCTCCGCCACTGCGGCGTGGTCGGGAATCCGGTCCATGAAGAGCAGCTGTGCAGCCCCCCCCATGAGTGCTCCGCGAACCCGTGGTTCGAGTTCGGACCAGGGTCGTTGCAGCCGACTGGCGATGATCGTCTCGAGCGTTCTCCACCGGGTGAGCGCTGCGATCTCCAGTGCCCGGGCGAAGGCCTGTTCGCGCGGCGACAACTCCGGCGTCTCCAGCGGTTCGATGGCCAGATCGGGATAACGAAGCAGCTGCCGAGACAACCGCGTGTACACCAGGGATCGTGCATCCGGCGTCTCGCCGGTCTTGATTTCAGTCAACTCGGGCACCGACTGGCAGTCCTTCCCTGAACACCATCAGGAGGAGACACTGGCCGAGGAATTTGCCGCGTTACGCAGTGAATCAGCCTTGTCGATCGCTTCCCAGGAGAAGCTTCCGGCCCCGCCTTCTCCCGGCGTCCTGCCGAAGTGTCCGTGGGCTGCGGTCGAGAGGTAGATCGGCTTGCGCAGTGCGAGTGAATCGATGATTCCCTTGGGTGTGAGCAGGAAATGCTCTCTGACCAGTGGTTCGAAGAGGTCCGGGTCGATGGACTCGGTTCCAAAGGTCTCGACCGTGATGGACGTGGGTTCCGCGACACCGATCGCGTAGCTCAGCTGGACTTCGCAGCGTTCACAGAGCCCCGCTGCGACCAGGTTCTTCGCGATGTAACGGCTCATGTATGCCGCACTTCGATCCACCTTCGAGGGGTCCTTGCCGCTGAAGGCGCCACCACCATGTCGGCCCATGCCGCCATAGGTGTCGACGATGATCTTTCGTCCGGTCAGGCCACAGTCACCGTGCGGGCCGCCTCGTTCGAAGCTGCCGGTGGGGTTGGTGTGGACCACGATGCCGTCGTGCCACAGGTCGCCAAGCACCGGTCGGATGACGTGGGTGATGATCTCGTCCTTGAGTTCTCCCTGGTTGTTCGTCCATTCCGGACCGTGCTGCGTGCTCAGGACGACGGTGTTGATCGAACCCGGGGTGTAGCCGTCGTATTCCACCGTCACCTGGCTCTTGGCATCAGGTCGGAGGTTCGGAATGGTGTTCGCACGACGAACCTCGGCCTGCCTCGCGACCAGCTTGTGGGAGAGGTCGATCGGAAGCGGCATCAGCGACTCGGTTTCACGACACGCGAAACCGAACATGAGTCCCTGGTCGCCGGCACCCTGTTCCTGGTGCGCGCCTTCACCTTCGGTGACGCCCTTGGAGATTTCAGGTGACTGTTCGTCAAGGGCCACGAGCACCGCACAGCTGTTGCCGTCGATGCCCTTGGCCGCATCGTCGTACCCAACATCGAGAACCGTCTTGCGGACCACGTCTCGGATCTCGACGTACCCGTCACAGGTGACTTCGCCTGCAATCACGCACAGGCCGGTGCTGACCATCGTTTCGCAGGCGACACGAGCCTGGGGATCAACTGTGAGCATGGAGTCCAGAATCGCATCGGAGATCTGGTCCGCGAGCTTGTCGGGGTGGCCTACTGAGACACTCTCGGATGTGAAGAGGTGGTTGCGGTTGGTCATCTGATCCATTTCCAGGGCTGGGGGCGGGTGTGGAGGGGCACGATCCGTTCATCCGGGAGAACGGATGAACGCGAGTATATGCCGCCCTGATGGGAGCGGCAATCGGCTCGTCCAAGGTCCGGTAGGTGATGGGAAAGCAGGGTTTGTGCGTCTGAAGGGGGTTGGCCGATTGCCTTCCTGATCAAAAATCTCGAATCCTCGAGGTAGGTGATTTTCAGGGTCTATAGTTCCCCCTGACGACGATTCCTTCCTGAACAAGGGATCATCCATCCATATCCGGAGAGTTCGTTCATGAGCTGGCTGATCCTGACAACCCTGGTGGCCCTACAGGGCCTTTCCCCAAAGGCGGCTGCGCCTGAACTTGACGTTCTGGTCAAGCTTGAACCAAGGGTTTCAGTTGGGGTCGACTCCGAGGATCGCTGGGTTCTCGCCCCCGAACTCGGTGCCCAGGTCCTGCTGCCCACGCAAGACGTCAGGTTTGCCGCGCCGGCAGGGATCACTTCGGCCCGCAACCGCCAGATCGCCAGCCAGATCGGCCTGGACCGCTGGATTCGAATCCAGCTCGAACCGGGCACCGATCGTTCGCTCTTTCTCGATGCCCTGAAGAACCTGCCCCACGTCCAGCATGCCGAGCTTGATGCCCTGGGCGGTCTTGCGGGTGCGCCCGACGATCCCTTCTTCGTGGAGCAGTGGGGCCTTGAGAACACCGGACAGTTCGTCGGTGGATCAGGCGGCTTTGCTGGTGCCGACATCAACGTCAACGGTGCCTGGGACATCACCACCGGTTCGGACGAGATCGTGGTGGCCACCCTGGACAGTGGAGCCTTCCCGCACGTCGAACTGGACGACCGGGTCCTGCAGGGTCGCAACATTCCAAACGGTACCGATGACGGCATCGATGTCTGTGCAAGCCACGGAACCCACGTCGCCGGAATCATCGCGGCGAAGGGCGGCAACGCCTCCGGCATCGCCGGGGTCAGCTGGAACGCAAGCATTCTTCCCGTCGTGGTGGTCGACCCCTGCTCCGGTCCGGAGTCCTGGCCGGCCGACGGCCTGGTCTGGGCGGTCGACAACGGTGCGGACGTGGTCAACATGAGCCTTCAGTACACATCCGGAACCGAGTACTTCCGTGATGCGGTGCTCTA
This sequence comes from Phycisphaerales bacterium, assembly GCA_029246705.1. Classification (GTDB taxonomy): domain Bacteria; phylum Planctomycetota; class Phycisphaerae; order Phycisphaerales; family SM1A02; genus JAKVBQ01. The sequence continues at coordinate 62,951 of JAQWMQ010000030.1, forward strand.
CGCCTCCTCGCTTGATGTCCCGATGATCGCCGCAACCGGAAACTCCGATGGCCCCATCGCCTATCCGGCGGCCTGGGACGAGGTGATCGCGGTCGGTGCCATGACGCATCAGGACGTTCGCTGGAGTTCAAGCAACTACGGCCCGGAGATCGACCTGGTCGCGCCCGGGTACGAGATCCAGTCGACCCTGCTGATCAATGCCTACGGAACGAAGTCAGGCACCAGTTTCGCCGCACCCCACGTGTCCGGAGTGGTCGCCCTCCTGCTCTCGATCGATCCTGATCTCAGCAATGACGAGATTCGCGAGATACTCACGCTCTCCGCCAGGGACATCAGCCTGGTCGGCTTTGACACCGCAACCGGAAACGGGTGCCTCGATGCCACTGCGGCGCTCGAGATCCTCGTGCCGCCGGTGCCCGATGCCGATCTCAACCAGGACGGCATCGTTGATGGTGTGGATCTGCTGAGAATCCTCTCTTTCTGGGGTTCCTGCGCAGGATGTCCCGAGGATCTCAACGGCAATCTGGTCGTCGAGGGCGAGGATCTGCTGATACTGCTCTCCCAATGGGACGAGTGATCGACGCTCCAGGCGTGTCTCAAAGGCGCTCCCCCGGGGGATTTCCCGACGACCCTCGTGGCCGCATCGATACCTGCCGCGACAGGTGGGTGCGCAGGCACTACCATCGTTGATCGTCCCTAACTCAACTTGCCAGAGGAGTCTCCCATGTCAGTGCAGGTCGAACTCTCCCGGATCTTCATCCGCGAGATGACCGACATGCAGATCATCGAACTTCGGGAATGTGATGGCGAACGGAGCTTTCCGATCGTCATCGGCCTTCCCGAAGCTTGTGCCATCGAACGTCGTCTCAAGGGCATCGAGATCCCCAGGCCCCAGACGCACGATCTTCTCAGCGGCACCATCACCGCCCTGGGCGGATCCCTCAAGCGCATCGAGATCAACGACCTCGATGCCGGCACCTTCTACGCGGTACTCGTCGTCCAGCAGGGAGACCGGGAGGTCGAGATCGATTCCCGACCCTCCGATGCGATCGCCCTTGGCATCTCCAACGAGGTTCCGATCCACGTCGCCGAGCATGTGATCGAGGAAGCCGCTGCCGAACATGCCGAGATGCTCCCCACCGACGACCCCAACGACGACCCGACCGATGGTGACGAACCGGACAAGGATCCGGGGGAGGATCTGACTTGACCTCCGAGCCAATCGCTTCCGGGGAACTCCCGGGCTGCCCGCTGCCTCGCCGCAGCATCCTGGGTGGACCGGTGATCGAAGGAACCATCAAGGTGCGCGCCGAGGACTTCCTGGTCGAGGAGCTCCCGCTCTACGACCCGGTGGGCAAGGGTGAACACCTCTATCTCGGGATTCGCAAGTACGGGATGCCCCACACCGAGCTGGTCCGCCTGCTCCGTCAGCACTTCCGTGTCGGCGAACGCGCGATCGGATTCGCGGGGATGAAGGACAAGATGGCGGTGACGACCCAGCAGGTCTCGATCCACCTGCCGGATGGCGACCCGTCTTCCCTGGATATCCGAGACAAGCGGATCGACGTGCTCTGGGCCAAGCGCCACATGAACAAGCTTCGCCGGGGGCATCTCCAGGGCAACCGGTTCTCGATAAGGATTCGTGAAACCGACCCCTTGAAGGCGCCGGTGGTTCTCAAGCACCTTCGTGACCTCGAGGCGGCTGGTGTCCCCAACTACTACGGTTTCCAGCGGTTCGGATACCGAAGCAACACCCACATCCTCGGATACCACACGCTTCGCGAGGACTGGTCGGCGGTCCTGGACGAACTGATCGGTGCGACCGGGACTGCCTTTCCCGAGCGACAACGCGAGCCTCGCGAACTCTACAACGCCGGCGAGTACAGCAAGAGCCTTCGCTTCTGGTCCCGCAACGAACATGCCGAGGTCGCCGCACTGCGTGCACTGGTCAAGGGTGCGGAACCGGTTGAAGCGGTACGAATGATCAACAAGTACACCGTGAACTTCTGGGTCAGCGCCTACCAGTCGACGATCTTCAACCGAGTCCTGGACAGCCGCATCGATGACGGGACCCTCAGCGACTTACGGATCGGCGACGTTGCGATGCGTCATGAATCGCGTCGCCAGTTCGTGGTGCACAAGGAGATCTTCGAGGATCCGGAGCTCGCCGGTTCCGTGGACCGACTCGAGGTTTCAGCGACCGGGCCGATCTGGGGCAAGCACATGCTCGAGCCCCTCGATGACATTCGGGAACTGGAACTCCAGTCCCTGGCCGACATCGGCGGCACGGTGGACCTGGTCGAGAATTCATCGATGGTCCCACGTGGAACCCGACGTCCGGTTCGGATCAAGGTCGAACACATCGAGGTCGACTCGGGCGTCGACGAGAACGGCGCATACGTCCGGACTGCCTTCGACCTGCCGCGTGGTTCCTACGCGACGGTGCTGCTTCGGGAACTGGTCAAGGGCATCGACCCCGATTGACCGACTGCTTCAGCACTCGATGCCGAATGACACCAGTGCCTGCTCGATCTGCGGCGCGGTGGGTTCCATCGGATCGATCTGGATCGCATTCCAACCACAGCGCAGGGCGGCTTCGACGTTCTCCCGGAGATCATCGAGATAGCAGATCGAAGGTCCGGTGGCGTCGAACATCTCCTCCGCCGCGTGGTAGATCTCGTCACCTGGTTTCAACATCCCGAGCCTGAAGGACAGTGCATGCACATCAAGCCCCTTGATCGCGGGCAGTTCGGCCAGGCTCTTCCAGTGTTCGGCATCGGTGTTGGAGAGGGTCGCGGTCATCACTCCGGCCTGCCCGAGCCGCTGCACGATGTCGGCCACGCCCTCGTACTCACCCTGCAGCCAGTGTCCATGCAGTCGTGACAGATCGTCGGTGGCGTAGCCTCCCCCGAGTCGATCCTGTTCGCGTTCGATGAAGGTCTCGAAGTCCACCAGGCCCCGCTGGAGGTCGGCCTGGTTGCCGCGCGGCCTGACCAGCGACCCCGAGACCACGTGTTCCTCGCGGAGGGTCACGTTCGCACGGTCCGCGGCTTCCTCCCAGGATCGTGAGATCCGAATGAGCACTCCGCCGAGATCGAAGACCATGACTTTCATGTTCGCAGGGTAGGTCAGGCGGTGGGGCGGTTTCAACCGCTTCGCCTGGCCCGAGCCTTCTTTCGTTCGGCTCTTCTCTTGCGAAAGAAGTCGCTCAAGAGGCCCGCGCATCGATCGGCAAGCACGCCACCGATCGTCTCGAGCCGATGGTTCAGTCGAGGGTCCGTCGTGATCTCGTACAAGGTGTCACAGGCCCCGGCCTTCGGATCCGAGGCGCCGTAGACCAGCCTGCCCACCCGCCCGTTGACCATCGCTCCGGCACACATCGGGCATGGTTCGAGGGTGACGGCGACGGAACATCCCTGCAGCCGCCAGGCCTCGATGTTTCGACCTGCGATCCTGAGTGCGACCATTTCAGCATGGCCGGTGGGATCGGAGGAGGCTTCGCGGTTGTTGGATGCTTCGGCAAGGATCTCCTCGCCTCGGTAGACGACCGCCCCGACCGGAACCTCGCCGGTCGCCGCGGCCTGTCGAGCCAGGACGATCGCTCGTTCCATCATGCAGATGTCGAAGGGCTCGATGCGTTCGTCCCGGGCATGGTGGAGTCGATGCTGGGCGAGCTGCTGATTGTGTCGCTGGAGACACCGATGGCCCTTCCCGCCGTTGCGCCGGCCGGGGTGACCTGCTCGAGACGACGAACTCATGATGACCGCTCGTCCTTGTGCCCGGACGCATCGTCCTCTTCATCCGGGGTCTTCTCCCGGGCGGGCACACTGCCTTCAACCGGAATCACGTCGCTTGGGGGTCCACCGGAATCGGTGGGGAACGGTGGGGTGGGTTCATCAGGCCCCTGGCTCGGCCCCGCGGGCGGATCGTCTCCCGGATCGTCTCCCGGATCGTCTTCCGGATCCTGCGGGGGGTCCATCGGATCCTCGGGGTCAGGATCCTCGTCGTCTCGGTCGAACCGACCCAGGACATCCTCGACCGCGCCCTTGAAGATGGCGCCTTCCGCGACGCGGTTCGCCGGTGCCAGGATCAGCAGCAGGATGCCGAACTCATAGAGGCAGTAGAGGGGGACCAGCATCAGCATCATGCTGATCACGTCCGCCGGCGTGGTGATCGCTGCGACCACCGCGCAGGCCAGCAGCGCGTACTTGCGGTTCTTCCTGAGCGTGGTCGGCTTGACGATGCCCACCCATCCCAGGAGGAGGATGACCAGCGGCATCTGGAACGCGATCGCGATACCGATCATCAGCATCAGGATGAAGTTGATGTACTCGCTCAGGCGGTATTGCTGGACCACCATGCCCTCGATGCTCAGTGGAACCTGCAGGATCATGACTCGGGTCGAGTCCCCGTCATCGGCGGGCACCGCGATCTGCAGGGTGTTGTTCTTCGGGGAGATCCAGAACGAACCCGGCTCGAGGTCACGTGGTCGTTCGGCACTGATCGGGACTCGGAGCTGGTCGCCGGAAGCCGCGGGCTCATCGATCGGTGGTGCCTGGTCGGTGGCGGTGATGGGGGCCGGGACATGGGCGGGGTAGCTTGGCTGGTTCCCGGGGATGCCGAATGAGATCAGCACCTTGAGCATCAACGGAAGCATCACGAAGTACAGCAGGGCGAGTCCGGAGATCGTGAGAACGGCACTGCCCGGGATGAGCAGGTGGACGAAACGCCGCTCCTGGTTGTAGAGCCCGGGTTCGATGAACTTCCACGACTGCCAGAAGACCCATGGGCAGCTGAGGACCAGCGCGAAGATGATGCTCAGCTTCAGGTCGGTGGTCAGGGTTTCCGCCGGATTCAACGCCTGGAGCTGTGCGGGCAGGCCGCTTGATTCGAGAGCCATCAGGACCGGCTGGCACAGGATGTTGCGCAGATCATCGGAAAACGGGAAGAGCACGATCATCAGCGGAATCGGCACCACGAGCGCCATCATCAGTCGAAAGCGCAGTTCCTCGAGGTGATCGCCGAAGCTCATGACCGAGTGGTCGAGCCTGGTGCCCTCGTGATTGATGTCTTCCTGGTCCAGTGCCATCGTGTCTAGGGTACCTCGACATCGCTCGCGGGAGCAGTTTCTCGTCGACGATCAGGGCGATGAATGGTCACGAAGCCGGTGGCAGGGTGATACCGAAGAATCGTTCCGCGTTGGCATCGAGGATCTGTTCGAAGCGTTCGTGCTCGATCCCTCTTCGATCCGCGATGAAACGGGCGGTGTGGACCACGTTCTGGGGCACGTTGGGGTGGGTGCCTCGGAGCGGTTCGGGGCTGAGATACGGCGCATCCGTCTCCACCATGATGCGGTCCTCGGGAACCAGCGCCGCGGCATCGGCCACCTCGGATGCGTTCTTGTAGGTGACCACACCGGTGAAGGAGATCATCGCTCCGAAATCAAGAGCCATCCGGGCGTCCGTCATCGAACCGGTGAAGCAGTGGAATACGAATCGATTCGCGGGCAGGGTGCTCGCCTCGAGGATCGGGATCAGTTCCTCGTAGGCTTCCCGGCAGTGAAGCACCACCGGTTTCGCGAGCCCTTCGCCGCTCCACGTCTCGATCAGGGCGATCTGCTGTTCGAGGACTTCGCGCTGGACCTCGATGGCGGGCTTCTTGTGAAAATTGTCGAGGCCCAGCTCGCCCCAGGCGACGCAGAGCGGATCCTCGCCCACCGAGCGCACTTCCGACCAGTCGATGGGCTCGTCGGCATAGAGCGGGTGGACACCCGCGCTGCACCAGACGCCTTCATGGGCGCGAGCGATCTCCAGGTTCTCACGGCCTCCGGCACTGGTGGTCGCGATGGTGATGACGCCCCGCACCCCCGCGGAACGACAGGACTCGAGCAGTTCGGGTACCTGTTCGGCGAGGCGGGGGAAACTGAGGTGGCAGTGGGTGTCGATCATGGGTCGAACGAGGATACGGCCATGAGATGCTCCTGAGGTGAATTCAAACGCTTTGTTGGGGAAACCAGGCCTGATTCGCCCGGCATTCCGTTGTTGGGAGTGCAGGGGCAGCCGGCGGTGCACGCCTTGATCTCCAGGATGAAGTAGGTCCTTGCAGTGGTGGCTCCACGATCCGGACTCAAGAGCAATGAAAGACGATCAATTCGAACAGATGCTGCTCGAGATCCGCTCGGGTGACCGGAGTCCCCACGACGGACTCTTCGAGTTGGTCTACGCCGACATCAGGCGACTCGCTTCCGCGTGTTTTCGCGATGAACGATCGAATCACACCCTCACGCCTACCGCCCTGGTCCACGAGGCCTGGCTGCGATTGACCCTTCCCAGGCAACGACCCGACTGGCGGGACCGCCGTCACTTCTTCAACTGCGCTGCAAGGGTCATGCGCCAGATCCTCATCGACCATGCCCGTTCCCGAGGCTGCCAACGCAGGGGTGGTGGCCGTATTCGCATTCCGATCGATGCGGATGAACTGGCCGCCAAGCCCGAACCGGGCTTGATGCTGGCCCTTGATCGATCAATCACACGACTTGCCACCACCGACCTGGAACTGGGTGAGATCGTGCGGCTGCGTTATTACGCCGGACTGAGCTGCGAACAGGCGGCTGGGATCATGGGCATGCCGCTGAGGACCTTCAAGCGACGCTGGTCTCTTGCCCGAGCTCATCTCGCCCTTGATATCGAGAATTCGGGCCCGGACTTCGTCGGCTCCGCACGATGATGGCGCGCCCCGGCCCTCGCCTGCAGCGTGAAGAAAGCCGATACGCAGGTGCATCCTTGTCCTCTGCACTGGAATACCCGACCATGACAGGCGACGCCGCCTTCACATATCCCAAGGCAGGTGCCCGGCAACGGATCACCTGCACATCCCGAGCGAGCCATCGAATGTCCGAATCCCTGATCGAACGACTGCTGATCGAGGTTCGAGACGGTCACGAGGGTGCGGACGCCCGTCTCTTCGAGGCGGTCTACGCCGAAATGCGTCGCATTGCCGGCAGTTGCTTCCGTGGTGTTCGCGCCGATCACACGCTGACCCCGACCGCCGTGGTCCATGAGGCATGGATGCGACTGTCAGGAGGCACCACTCCCAACTGGTCGGACCGGCGTCATTTCTATGCCAGTGCGGCCCAGGCCATGCGGCATGTCCTCATCGATCATGCACGATCCCGGGGTGCAGCCAAGCGGGGTGGTGGTCGTTATCGCGTTCCGATCGATGCCGATGATCTCGCCGCAACCGCGGATTCCAGCCAGATCATCGCGCTCGAGGACGCCGTGAACCGACTCGAGCAGTGGAATGGCGAACTCGGTGAGATCGTCCGACTTCGCTTCTACGCCGGACTCACGACCGAGCAGGCCGCGGATGTGATGGGGCTGACCCTCAGGACGTTCAAGCGTCGCTGGTCACTGGCCCGCGGTTGGCTCGAGCAGGACCTTCGTGGCGATCTCGAGGAGCCCGACGACGATGAAGGATGATGGCACGGGCGACAGACGCCTTCGAATCCTCGCCATTGCCGAGACCATCGCGGATGACGGAACCGAGGAGCGAAAGCGACGTCTCGAGGAACTCTGCGGCGGGGATCGCCGGTTGCAGGAGGAGGTCCTGCAGCTGTTGGGTGTCGCGGAGGAAGTCGACGCCCGGGACCGGGATCGACAGTCCACCGCCTTTCCCGCCTCGGGTTCACGGCTCGATCGCTACCGACTCCTGCAAAGGATCGGTGAAGGTGGTTTCGGCGAGGTCTGGATGGCCGAGCAGGTCGAGCCGGTCAAGCGGCGCGTCGCGATCAAGCTGATCAAGCCGGGCATGGACACCGGACAGGTCATCGCGCGCTTCGAGGCCGAGCGCCAGGCCCTGGCCTTGATGGATCATCCCAACATCGCCCGGGTCTTCGATGCCGGGACCACCTCGCAGGGTCGACCCTACTTCGTGATGGAGCTGGTCAAGGGACTGCCCATCACCGAATACTGCCGCGAGGCCAACCTCGACGTCCGCGAACGGATCGCCCTGATGCAACTGGTCTGCAGTGCCGTCCAGCATGCACACCACAAGGGCGTGATCCACCGCGACCTCAAGCCTGGCAACGTGCTGGTGGGCGACATGGACGGTCACCCCGTCCCGAAGGTGATCGACTTCGGGGTCGCGAAGGCCCTCGAACGTCCCCTGACCGACAAGACCCTCTTCACCGAGTTCCGTCAGTTCCTCGGCACCCCGGAGTACATGTCCCCCGAGCAGGCCGACCTCTCGATGATGGATGTGGACACCCGCAGCGACGTCTACGCCCTTGGCGTGCTGCTCTATGAACTCCTGGTGGGTTCACCGCCCTTCGATCCGACCAGCCTGCGTTCGATGGGTTTCGACGAGATGCGACGGGTGATCAAGGAACAGGACCCGCCATCGCTGGTCGAGCAGTTGAATCGATCGCGATCACGTTCACCCGAACAGGTTGTTCGCAACGCCCCGCTGAGCCCGCAGAAGATCAGTCGTCTGGTGCGCGGCGATCTCGACTGGATCGTCCAGCGTGCGATGTCGAAGGAGCGTGACCGTCGGTACGCCAGCGCGAGCGACTTCAGTGACGATCTCGGTCGCTACCTTGCCGGCGAGGCGGTCGCCGCGGGACCACCGAGCTTCAGTTACCGCTCAAGCCGGTATCTCAGACGCCACCGCACCGGGGTTGCGATCACCGCCGCGGCGTTCCTGGTCATCATCGGCTACCTCGCACTGGTGCTCTGGGACAACGCGCAGATCCGCAAGGCGCAGGTGCTGGCCGAACTCGCGCGCGCGGAAGCGGTGGAACGTGCCGACGAGGCCGAAGCGATCAACGCCTTCCTCAACGAGACCCTGGCTGCTTCTCGTCCTTCGACGAAGGACGGCCTTGGTCGCGAACTGCTGGTGCGCGACTGGCTCGACAGCACCAGTGAAAAGGTGGGTGAGGTCTTCAAGAAGCAGCCCGCGGTCGAGGCCGAGCTCCAGACCACCCTCGGCTATTCCTACCTCGCCCTCGGCCGGAACGAACAGGCCAGGAATCATCTTGCCCGCGCTCGTGCGCTCTACGAGGAAGTCCGGGGGCCGGATCACCCGAAGACCCTGGACACCATCGACGGGCTCACGATGCTCGCCCTTGAACGAGATCGCCTGGACGAGGCGGAAGCGAACCTCCGGACGCTCCTGGCGATTCGACGCGAGAAACTCGGTCCCGATTCGATCGGCACTCGCAAGACCGAAGAGGGCCTTGCCGTGGTGCTCAAGCGTCGGGGCAAGATGGCGGAGGCGGAAACCCTCTATCTCGAGACCCTCGAAGCCAAGCGCAAGCAGCATGGCGAGATGCATGAGGATGTCCTGCGCACGCAGAACAACCTGTCCAAGCTCTACCTTGCCTGGGGTCGACCACGCCAGGCGATCGACCTGCTCCAGAAGACGATCGCGGTCATGACCGCTCACCCCGAACTTGATCTGACCGGAACCCTCGATTCCCGGCGTTTCGTCGCCGAGTGCTACATCGACATGGGTCGTCTTGATGAAGCGGAGGCGGTCTGTCTCGAGCTTGAACCCGAACAACTCGAGGTCTTCGGTCCGACCCACACCAGAACCTTCCATCTCATGGAAACCCTCGGGCGGATCCACATTCTCCAGGGGCGTCCCGAGAAGGCCCATCCGTTGCTGCTGGAGTCGACCGACGGCTTCACGCGGATGCTTTCGGGCGATCACATCTACACCCGTCGTTCCCAGTTGTCGCTTGCGGAGTGCCTGCTCGTGATGGGGCAGATCGAACAAGCAGAGGAGCTTGCCGGGCTCGCCCGTTCTGCCGTGTTCGAATCGAAGGGGGCTGATCACCCCGATGTCCTCAACGCCGACGTGCTCCTTGCCCGGGTGCTCGACGCCCGGCAGCGTCCCGACGAATCAGAAGACCTGCTTCGATCCACTATTGCCCGACAGGAACGGGTCCATGGCGTCGACCATCCCATCACCCTTCGGACCCTGGCCCGGCTCTCCGAACTCTGTGCACGACAGGAGCACCTGATCGAGTCGATCGAGCTCACCCGCCGTGCGTTGAAGGGCCACGAGGCCTTTGCTGATCAACAGCACCCCCTGCACTGGTCGCTTCGCGACCAGCTGATCGACAGCCTGGAAAGGCTGGGGCGTGGTGAAGAGGCCGCCGAAGTCGCCCGGGAAGGGCGCCGTCGAATCCAGACGATGGAACGTGATGCCGATCCGGCCGTCCGAGCATCGGCCGCTCGTCTCCTGTCGCTCTATCCTCGGCTTGCCACCGGTTCGGAAGACCCCCTCCCTGGGACCTGAGCGGGCAGGCCTTTTTTGTCCCTCCTCAGGGCGTATTGACGCATGGATGCATGACTCCGGGGTGTCTGGTGGGAGGTGATGAAGGCCGATCCTGCGGCTCGAGAGCCGCCAGTGAGCGCCCTTGAGGGAAAAATGGGCTGACTTCCTGGTCCAAACGGCCTACGCTTCATGCACAGGTCCGGGGTGAGGAAGTGTCCTCTGACAGCCTGATGAGAAGATGTGTTCCAGAGATGGCCCCGGGGCAGCGGTGCTTTCGCATGGCAGGTGTGAGCAGAATCATGGCGGTGGAGAGTGCATGAACGACATCACTGAGCAACCTTCGGTTCCTGGTCACTCCGGTAAGCATCTCATCGGCGCGTACGGCAGCACCGAACGCTCTTCAGGAGTCGTGTCATGACCGATGACGGTGTGGACCGCGCACGCGAGATCTTCAAGGAAGCGATCGACCTCTCGGGCGCTGAACGCGATGCCTTCGTCGAGACGGCGTCAGCCGGTGACGAATGGTTGCGTAATCGGGTCGAGCGGCTGCTGAAAACCTTCGATTCGGATGCAAGCAAACTCGGCGAGACGAATCTGACGGTGGTCTCGCCCGGCACCCGTATCGGGACCCAGATCGGCCGTTTCCGGATCCTGAAGATGATCGGGGAAGGCGGTTTCGGGGAAGTCTGGCTGGCGGAGCAGACCGAGCCGGTGCGTCGGCGGGTCGCGATCAAGATCATCAAGCGGGGGATGGACTCCGCCCAGGTCGTGGCGCGCTTCGAGGCGGAGCGCCAGGCGCTGGCGATGATGGAACACCCGAACATCGCCCGCGTCTACGACGGGGGCGAGACCGACGAGGGTCGCCTCTACTTCGTGATGGAACTCGTCAAGGGCATGCCGATCACGGAATACTGCGAACGGCGGAAGCTCGGT
>JAQWMQ010000040.1 GCA_029246705.1 Phycisphaerales bacterium
TACTACCACGAGGCCCTCGAGAAGTCCCGCCGCATGCTGGGCGAGGAGCATCCGGACACGCTCATTTCCATCAGCAACATGGGCTTCCTGCTCAGTGCGCAAGGGAAGCTCGCGGAGGCCGAGCCGTACTACCGCGAGGCCCTCGAGAAGTTCCGCCGCGTGCTGGGCGAGGAGCATCCGGACACGCTCGTCTCCATCAGCTACACGGGCGTCCTGCTCCGTGCGCAAGGGAAGCTCGCCGAGGCCGAGACGTACTACCACGAGGCCCTCGAGAAGTTCCGCCGCGTGCTGGGCGAGGAGCATCCGTACACGCTCACCTCCATCAACAACATGGGTGACCTGCTCAAGACGCAACGTAGATTCCCAGAAGCCGAGGAGTACCTGATCGAGGCCCACGCCCTCTCCAGTGGTGATTCCAACTCGGCGGACCAGGCGACCACCCAGGCCCTCGTCGACCTCTACCTCGCCTGGCACGAGGCCGAGCCCGATCAGGGTCACGATGCCGAGGCTGCTCGCTGGCAGGCGATGCTTGGTGCCGTCGCCAACGTCGTCGACGAAGACGACTGATCGCATCACGGACACGCGTTGAAGACCGCCTTGAGAACGACATGAACGCACCCGGGTGCAGCTGAGTTTCCAGAGTGCCAGCTTCTCAGCCTGAATGCCCGGAGGTCACATCTCGTGTACCGAGCGCCCGAGATCACTGCCGACGTGACTCAAGTAGATGATCACCGCAAGAAGATCCAGGAGTCCATTGGTCGAGGGTCCAAGAGCCGTCACGGCGAAATCATGCTCCGTCGCCGTGATTCCCCCACTCCGCTCCGACTACGTACCCACGCGCAACAGATGCAACAAACGCATAAGATGAACGCCGACTGAGACGCGAAGAGCGCGATTTCGGGACGGGACCTTCCGCTTCCCAAGCTGAATGTCGCCGGTTCGATCCCCTTCACCCGCTTCGATGCACTCGGAGGAGTCCGCTCCCCTGTCTGTCCTTCGACTCGCACGAAGGCTGCCCCCAGGCCACTCGTGCATCGGCAATCCCCTCCAGTCGTTCCCGCATTGACCAACGGGTACAGGCGTGGCAATGCCTCTGATCTCCGAATTAGTCAGCCCAACGCCAGATACCGGTGATAAGATATTTCTGGAAACAAGTAATCACACTGGAGTGGAGTATTGAATGCTCGTCTTGCTGAGCTTCAGCATCATGTACGCGGTCGTTGGCTTCGCCGATTGCAACGGCAACGGTATTGATGATGCCACCGAAATCGCAAAAGGCCTGGTCGAAGACTGCCAGCAGAACGGGATCCCCGATGAATGCGAGCTCGGCGGTATCGAACCGATCGCCTACTGGCGATTCGAGACCGATTCGGCCCTGATTCTCGATTCCGGTCCCTCCGCTCTGGATGGGCAAAGCACGGATACCAGCTTCAGCACCGTTTTCGGCCCCCGCGAGATTCCCCAGACCAACGCCGAGAACGGAGCATCCCGCAGGATCTCGAGCACCGGCTTCGTGACGATCGATGACCCGACCGGCCAGCTTTCAATGGGTGAGAACAGCATCAGTCTCGAAGCGTGGGTCAGGCTCAATCAGCTTTCCGACACCAGCAGCGCCTCGGAACGCCAGACCCTGGTCCAGAAGAAGGGGCTCGATGCTCCCGGAACCAGCATGGACTACATGTTTCTGGTCCAGGCGGGGAACGCACCGATCACATTCGACCAGACCTACGGAAAACCGGGCGACACCGTGGGCGGGCGTGAACTGGCGGCCGTCTTCGGCGATGGCGACGACTCCTGGTGCGTCACGTCGAACCTCAAGATCCGTGATCTGGAATGGCATCACGTCTCGTTCTCAGTCGACATCAACGACGAGCAGAACACGATCCGGTTCGCGGTCGACGGCGTGTACGAGATCATCGAGTTCAACCCCACTCCGGCCACCAACGACGGGCCTCTGCTCATCGGGGCGCACACCAATGTCAGCGGCAACTACAACCAGCGTCTGCGCGGATTCGTCGATGAGCTGCGAGTTCTCTCCGGAGTCGTCGATGAGAACCTGCTGCTCGACAGCTACGCCGGTGGCGACTGCAATGGAGACCTGATCCCCGACGGCTGCCAGATCGCGTCCGGACTCGTAGTCGATTGCGATGGCAACGGACAGCCCGACGTATGCCAGCTTGCGGAGAACGACTGCGATGGGAACGGGGTGCTTGATTCATGTGACCCCGACTGCAACGGAAACGGCATACCCGACGCCTGCGACATCTCAGCCGGAACGAGTGCCGACTGCCAGGAGGACGGGACACCGGACGAATGCCAGATCTCCATTCTCGGAAACATCAGATACGACGTCTTCGGCTGGGGATTCCTCGCGTTCCGGACGGACGTCACCCAGATGGTGTGGCTCCAGCGGTTCGATGCCACCGAAGACAACACCCTCATCGAGGCCATCGAAGTGGAACTTGGCAATGCGCCCGAGGGCCAGCCGATCAGGGCCTGCATCTGGAACGACCCCAACGGTGACGGGAACCCGGAAGACGCACAGCTGGTCTGGTCGATAGTGGATAAGTTCACGAACACGACCGAACTCAAGCGAATCGAGGTTCCCGGAGTCGGCGTCGGCGATCGCAACGCCAGTTTCTTCGTCGGTTTCTCCATGGAGGTCTCGATCGACCCGGTCACTGGTGATTTCCCCGCCTCCTACGACATCTTCGGTGATCCCGACGGATCACGGAGCTGGCTCATCGGAAGTGATTTTCCGATCGATCTCAACGACCTCAGTTCGGGAGCGGCCGAGTTCGGTCTCATCGTGGAAACGTACGACATCACCGGCAACTGGGTCATCAGGGTCGACACCTCCGCACCCGGCAACGACTGCAACGGCAACGACATTCCCGATGACTGCGACATTCTCGAGGGGACGAGTTCGGACCTCGACGGCGATGGAATACCGGACGAGTGCGGGGACTGCAATCAGAACGGGATCCTGGACGGCTTCGAGATCCTGGACGGGACCGCCACCGACTGCGACGGCGACGGACTCCTCGATGAATGCGCCGTGCCCTCCTCGGACTGCGATCAGAACGGCGTCCCTGACATCTGTCAGCTCGAGATCATGGGAGATTGCGACGGCAACGGCATCCTCGACACCTGCGACATATCGAGTGGGTACTCGACCGATGAGGATGACGACGGCGTCCCCGATCGCTGCCAGGACTGCAACGGCAACGGGATCATCGATTCGGAGGACATCGACTTCGGGATCAGCGAGGACTGTGATTCGAACGGGATCCCCGACGAATGCGAGTACGGACAGGCCATCGAGACCATGTCCTACGCCTATGACGACGGCGCAGCCGAATCCAACCTCAACATCATCGGTGGGATCGAGCTTGCCTGGATGAACAGGATGACGACCACCGAGGGTGGTGAGTGGATCTCCGCGGTCGAGCTGGCATGGGGCAACACCTATCCCGGTCTTCCCGCCAAGGTCGTCGTCTGGGCTGATCTGGACCAGGACGGCGATCCATCATCCGGCATCAGCGTTCTCACGGTCTTCAACACCAAGTCGACGAACGTCCTCTTCAGCCAGTTCACGACCGTTCCGATCCCACCGACCTACGTCGGACCAGCCGGAACCAGCTTCTTCGTCGGCGCCTACATGGACAACAGCCTGTACGGGACGGCCCCCATCGCGGTGGACAGGTCGGATCCGGCCGGTCAGAGCTGGTTCGCAGCGACCGTCGATACCGTCATGGATCTGAACGACCTGTCGGCAACGGGGTTCGTGTACTACTGGCCCCACGACAACTTCCTCATTCGTGCGGTGGGCCACGACGGACGCTTCGCCGGAGACTGCAACGAAAACGGCGACATCGACGCCTGCGACATCATCAACGGAAGCTCGCTCGACACCGACGGCAACGGCATCCCCGATGAATGTGGCAGCACATGCGATGGCGACCTGGACAATGACGGCCTGGTGGACGGCCTGGACCTGACCATCATGCTCGGCCAATGGGGCGAGCTGGGCGGTATCGCAGATCTCAACAAGGACGGGTTCGTCGACGGAGGAGACCTGACACAGCTGCTCGGCAGATGGGGCACATGCCCCTGACCCCCACTACGCATCGACTACGCATCAACGCGCAACAGATGCACGGTTTGCATAGGATGGGACCACCGGTTCAGGCCGCGCAGTGAACGACGCCAAAAACGATCGAATGGCGACCGTTTGATTCGTCAACTCGAACACCGTTGATACGCAACACATCATCTCAGCTCTTCGATGGGAACAGAACATGCCAACTCGACGCCAAGCGATCCAGACCTTGTCCGGTCTCGCCATGTTTTCTCATATTCCAAGCTTCGCCCTTGGGGCCCCGACATTCGCCAACGACGACTTCGGACAGCTTCTCGGCAGAACAAGAACCTTCTTTGGTCAGCACGGGTACAAGAATATCCCGTCGAAGAGCCTGATCACCGAAGACTCGTTCAATGGCGGCGTCTGCTTTGACGAC
Source organism: Phycisphaerales bacterium (assembly GCA_029246705.1). Lineage (GTDB taxonomy): Bacteria > Planctomycetota > Phycisphaerae > Phycisphaerales > SM1A02 > JAKVBQ01. The sequence goes on from JAQWMQ010000040.1 coordinate 4,521, forward strand.
ACCCGGGAAACATACCCACCAGGCAAGTGGTACTCGGTACAGCCCGCTTCACGTGTCGAGGACTACAACCGAGGATCTGAAACCGGCGTGCTCGCATACTTTCACCTCCTCAGCCTCTACAACTCCGAGAACACCACGTTCGATGGCCTCTTGCGTCAGATGCTCGCCTACCTGACGAAAGACTGTCGACTC
>JAQWMQ010000033.1 GCA_029246705.1 Phycisphaerales bacterium
ACCAACATGAACCCCGCGACCTACACCCTCGACGGCGACGAACTCTACGTCCGCGCCCGGATCAGGAGCACCCGACTCCACCCGCGCCCCTACGCGGAAGGCGACTACGAGACGGCGTGGGTCCAGCCGGTGAAGCCATGACGAGAGGCGGCTCCCCCACCAAGGTCGGGGAACCGCCGCTCGTCAAATCGGCAGTGCGTGAACGACTGCCTGGTGCTCAGTTCACGTCGATGTGGTTGAGATTGAAGTCGCCATCATCGATCGCGATGCGGAATTCGTGGATCCCGGCCTCGATCGGGACCCCGGGCACGGTGATCGTGACCCAGGACTGCCAAGAGCCCGTGGGTGCGATCGTGATGGGGCCGGTCACGTCGACTCCATCGACCTCCACCCGCATGATCGACCCGTCGCCCGCACTCGCGACCCGAAGGTCCAGAGCGTAGTCACGTGATTCGTTCACCTCGACCGTGTAGTTGATCCACTCGCCGTCGCGGAGCCAGCCGACGTTGAAGCCCTGCACCTCGTCGTAGGCGACCTCGATGTCGACCGCGTCGTCACGGAAGAAACCGCCTTCATTGAACTGGTCGATGTCGTAGTACGCATGCTGGTTGCACCCGACGTCGTAGAACTCCGCCTCGATGCGACCCGGCAGCTGGATCGGACCATCGCCCCACGGGCTGGTGCCCGCTTCGGCGCACTGGTCGACGCCGGAACCGAAGTCGACCTGGAAGGTGAATGCGGAGTCGTCGTCCTCCTCATAGAAGTCCGACCAGGTGGCATAGGTCGTCGCGGTGACCGTGTTCTCACCCGGCTCGAAGGTGTAGTAGCGAAGCATCCCGTGGTTGGGGTTGTCCCACTGGTAGTCGGTCAGGATCGAGGGAACGACCTTGCCGAAGTCATTGGTCAGCTCGAGGTAGCGTTCACGCGCGCCCTCGTGCCCCGAGACGATCAGAAACACGTTGTCGTGACGGGTCAGCACCTCGTTCCACAGCACGTAGTTGCCCGGCGACTCGTGGGTCGAGATGATCACGCGCTGCTCCGGGTTCGCCGCCAGCACGCCGTCGGCCCAGGCGCGCACGTCGGCCGGCGGATCCCACTGCAGGTGCATCACCATGTACTGCTCGCAGCCTGCCTCGAAGTACTGGTAACTGTTGGTGTTCTTGCCCGCGGGATACCCGTCCCCGTACCAGGGTTCGCTGTCGTAGCGTTCGCGCGGGAAGTATGCGTTGTACACGATGTCACTGCGTCCCCACACCGCATCGTCTGCGTCATGGTTTCCGAAGGTCAGCCCGTAGGGCACCTGGCCGTCGAGGGTGGTCATCGCCTGGTCCGCGATGAGCCACTGCGCGTCGATCCACCCGAGATCCACGATGTCACCCAGGTGGGAGACGAATCGAATGTTGAGTGGATCGACGTTGTCAGCGATCCATTCGGTCTGTCGGTAGAACATCTCGGGAATCTGTCCGGTGGAGTACGAGGTCATGTACTGGGTGTCCGGAATGACCACGTAGGTGAAGGGTTGATCGTCGGCACACGCCGTCTTGCACGCCCCCCAGGCCCCAAGCAGACTCGCGAGGTCACCGCCGTCGATCACGCCGTTGCCGTCGAGATCGTGCACACAGGACTCCGTACAGCTTCCCCACCGAGCGAGGAGTTCACTGAGATCCGCGCCGTCGATGATTCCGTCCCCGGAAAAATCACCGGCGCACTCCCCGGCCAGGGCGGAGGCCCCGGTGGCGATGGCAAGAAACACGGCACATGTTGCGCTCTGCGTCTTCTTCATTTTCTGATGTCTCCATTCAGGCCGCCGGTACTTCCATGATCATGGATCATCCCCCTGAGCACCGACCGCCAGGCAGAGGTCGATACGCAGATGTCCTGCAGGGGTTCTGCCCAACGTGAAACTCGCGAAGGATCGGCCCGGGAACCGCCCCGAGTGACCTCCGGAAAGTCAGGAAAATCTCCAGATGGAACTTGTCTTCTTCAGGATGCCCAATCCACGAGCAACAGGTTTCTCTCGGCTTGTCCGCTTTTCACCCCGCAGAACCTGATCAGCCGGCAGGCCGAAGGCATGGACACCGTGTTCCTGGAATGAAAAAACCCCTCCGCACACACGGAGGGGTCTGCCCCGATGGGCATCGACGTGAAGAAAGGTCGAAGATTCAATTCACGTCGACGTGGCTCAAGGCGCAATCGTCACCAGCAGCACGACACACCCGGCAGGCATGACCGAGCGTCTTCGCAGTGGTCATCGACAACGCAGGCGCGGCACCGGACAAGGTGCGGCATGGACATGTCTTCAATTCTCCGAAGGGTTCACCGAGACGACCATCTAGGCCCCTCGCCACGGTGAGGATGTCTGTTTTTAATACGCAGGATTCAGGAGACGGTTCTGTTGAATCATCAGGAGTTCCGAAGAGACCACCGCGCCTGAAGCGAGGACACGATGCCGCTGAACGAATTCAGGATCATTCCTTGACAACCCCGGTAATCAGGCCGACAGGGGGCATACCGAGCCGGATACTCGGAACGGGGTGGACGCAACCGGGTCGAAGTGTCGATCATGTCCGTTGTCGAGATCACTGCAGAACGGAGACATGACTTGAGCGGGTTCGCACTGTTCGCCATTCTGGCCACGGCCACCGGATTCGCCGAGATGGCGAACCGGCGATACCTCAAGCTGCCGACCGCCATGGGCCTGGTGATCATCTCGATGCTGGGCGTCGGTGTGGTGCTGCTCCTCGACTTCTTCGGAGTGAATGCCTCGGAAACGGTTCGGAACATTCTCCCGACCGGAAAGGACTTCCAGGAATTCTTCATCGACTCGAGTCTGGCGCTCATGCTCTATGCGGCGGCGACGTCGATCGACGCGGCCGCACTGCGCCGCCATGCGTTGCCGATCCTCTTCTTCGCGACGATCGGAACCCTGATCTCGGTGATCCTGGTGGCGATCGGCACCTACTACATCGGTGTGGGCCTCGGCGTTGCCATCAGTCCGGAGATCGCGCTTCTCTTCGGAGCGATCATCGCACCGACTGATCCGATCGCGGTCTCCAAGGTCACCGAGAAGATCAAGGGGTGGCGCACGTGGAAGGCGATCGTCACCGGCGAATCACTGTTCAACGATGCGATCGCACTGATCATCTTCACCCTGGTGCTCAACAGCATCCTCGGCCAGGCCGATCCCCAGAGCGACCACTTCTTCGAGATGTTCCTGAAGCAGGTGTTGATCGCGGTTGGTGTCGGGCTCGGAGTCGTGTTTCTCACGGGTTGCTTCTCCTTCCTGATGCAGTCGGACTGCGTCGAAGGTCGATTCATGGTGGGCATCGGCATCGCCGCGGGCAGCTTTTCCATCGCGGAAGCATTCGGTGGATCCGGTCCGATCGCGGTCGTCACTGCGGGCATCACCACGATGTGGGCGATGCGCAACTCGCCGTCGATGAAACCGCACGGGACGGTGATGAGCTACTGGATGGTGGTCGAGCACTGCCTTGCATCGATGTTCTTCCTGCTGATCGGTTTCGAGGTGCTCACCGTCGACTGGAAACTGGCCTTCATTCTCCTTGGCATCTCCGCCTGGGCCGCGGTGTTCTTCGCTCGAATCGTGACCGTCACCATCGGATACGTGAGTCTTGCGATCATCCTGAAACTGGGATCGATGTTCTACTTCGTGATGCCGGTCTCGCTGGCCGGGGTGCGCGGCGCACTCTCGGTGGCACTGGCACTCTCACTGCCGATGGCCCTTGGCAAGGACACGGAAAGTCGATCGATGATCCTGGCCATGACCTTCGGTGCGGTGGTCATCGGCATCATTCTCCAGAGTTCGGGCCTCATGATGGCCGCGGACTCGCTGAACCGACATCGTTCGGACCGAGTCAGGCTTAGAAAGCCGATTCGCAGCGTGCTCGTCAATGCCAGGGGAATAAGGCGCCGGCGACAGCACGACCGTTGATCGTGTGCCGCCGGCACCATCCTGGACACTTCGCACGAGGGATCGAGTGACGTCGCACAAAGCGCTGGAGCGTGCGGGTCGACTGATCTGTACCACATGAAACGTTGCATCGATGGCTGCCACGCCGGGTTGCGGCCCATCGGATACCCCTTCATGGGCGCCTCAAGAACGAAGAGTCCCGAAAGAGGAACAGGCACCACCGGCCCCCACGGCTTGATTGCGAGTGTTCACAAGGCCGTACCTGTCCTGAAGTCCTTGAAACCGTTCAAAACCGCCCAACACGTCAAGTGCCATGCGGCGATTCGAGTCTGCTCTCCGATTGTGCATCTGCTGCACGACTTGCCCCGTCGTGATACGCCCGGCATGACCGGGTTAAAGACCATTCGCAGCGGTCGGTACCACGGTTCTGGTGGTTCCGGGGATCAAGCCCAACTTGAAGAAAACCGCACAGCAGGACGAGCGAGACGATGACAAAGTGGCCTTTTCGTCCCCGGAACCGGCTCGATCAATCGTGTCGACCTGTCGGCTCGTCCAAGCCACGACGGCAAGCTGATTCTGGATCCACACCGGCATCGTGGTGATCGACGGCATGGTCGATGGCGATGATCTCGCGACCATTTTCGGTTCCCGGCGTGTGTCCCCGAGCACCACCAACAAGGCACGATTCAATCAAAACCCCGCTTTCTGAAGTGAGGCTTCCCGTGAAACAACCAGACGGCCAGGACCAACCGCTCCCAGTGCACACGGTAGACTTGGCACAACAGGTGAGGCAACACCAACCACGCATTTGATCCGCACAAGAGAAAGAACAAGACATGACACGCCGAATCATTCAACTCGCCATCGCATGCTCCATGACCTTGATCGCAGGCTGCGCCGGGAATGGCCAGCATGACTCCCGTGGCGACATGACGCTCTCGACCGAACCCGACGTGGTCGCCTACTGCCACGAGGCCTTCCTTGAAAGAATCGACCTCGGCGCGGCCGACCAGAGCCACGGCGACATGGTCACCTGGTCCGCGGACGTCTTCAACGAGATGCCCGCAAACCGCAAGCGTGCCGATGGCACCGTCGTGGGCATCGCCAGCGGCTACATGATCGTGACCCGGCCCAATCACGAGGTCGGAACCGCCGCGGATGTTGATCGTGAGTTTCGAGTGTCCACGATGACGATGTCATGGGACGGCACTGATGACTCGATCATCTTCACCGGACTGCATGCGTACGGACACGACGCGCCTCGACTGGACAACACCGTCACGCGACCGGTCGTCGGCGGAACCGGACGATTCCTCGGCCGAGCCGGGGTGGCCGCGGTCATCCCTGAAGGCGAAGCGTGGTTTCGCGTCGAGATCTACCTGGCCGATCATCGCTGATACCAGGAGAGCCCGCTTCGGGACCTGGGTTCACTCGGCGTCGTCTGCAGGCCAGAGGTTCGTTCGCTGGGCATCGACGTCGAAGGCCAGGGACCTGAACCATGGGAAGAGATCCTCCCCGACGCCTCGGCTCCACACTGCGACGCAGTCGTCCATGGTGTAGTCCTCTCGAGTGCGATCGATCAGTGAACGCTTGGCGGCGAAGTACTTCGCCAGTGCGCCCGGCCCGTGCTTGCTCTCCAGCTCCTCGAAGACGAAGTACGACTTGCCCCAGATCAAATCGCGATGCGCGGCCTCCGACTGCGGGTCGATCGTGGTGAGCTTGGGGTCGTAGCGGCGCGCCTTCGCGATCTGCCGTGCGAGCTTCTCGTCGGCTTCGGGCATGTCCAGTCGTTGACCCACCCGAATACCGAGATAGGTCGCGATCGGTTCGTTCCACAGCGGCTCGGCATGCGGCAGCACCCAGGAGTGCCCTGCCTCGTGTGCGATCAGCTCGACCATCGGATACCGCTTCTCCGGGTAGTTCCCCCACCAGGCCCCGATCGCGATCTTCACGCCGCTGGAGAATCCGCCGCCACCGGTGGGCAGGATCAACATCGACTTGATCATGCCCGGCGACTGTTCACAGCCGGTGATCTCGATGAGGTGTGGTCGAACTTCCTTGTAGACCTCGTAGATCGCCTCCGCGAACTGCTCGGTGCCCTCGTGATACTCGAGGGTCAGGGGGCCGATGTCTCGCTTCAGTTCCGCGCGGACGTGACGCGGCCGCTTGAAGCGTTCTCGTTCGATCGCCCGCGACTGAAGCAGCGGGGTCACCCATGCCGCATTGATCGGGTCGGACGCATCCGGCTTGCGGCCGAAGAGTCCGCGGGACCCGATGACCACGTCACCGATCCCGTCTTCACCGTATTCCCGCGCGGCAAGGACCGGTCGACCATCACGATCGACGACCAATGGCGTCCATGCATCGGCCTGGTCACCGAAATCGAGCACGTTGCCGGTTCGAAAGGTGATCGACGCACCCGCGAGTTCACCCACGCCGCGCAGCGGCTTGACTGCCCGTTGCTCGGAGAGCGTGATCCCGAAACGATCGGCCAGTGCGTGTGCGGGAAGCTCCGGCGAGGTTCCATCGGCCATCAAGAGCACCGTGCCGCCATCCTGGACGAAGTCCCAGATATTGTCCTGCGCGCCGTCGTCGTAGGGAATGCGAGGGTTGCCCCCGGTGAGCAGAAGCAGGTTGAACGGTTCAAGGTCGAGCTTCGAGAGGCTTCCCCAGTTGCGCACATCCCAACCGCCACAGTCCTTCAGGTACTGCTTGTGGAAGCGACCGTCCATGTAGAAGCTGAATTCCTGGGAGATGTCGCTGACCGAGACCACCGGAGGCGGGTCGGCCGTCGGTACCGGCGAGGCGAACATCATCCAGGCCATTGCATGAAGGAGCAGGTTTGTCATGTGCAAGAGGATACCGACTCAAGGCATTCGTTCGAGTCACACGTGCTACGCTGGACCCATGATCACCGCTGAAGAAGTCATGAAGCTTGGCCATGCATTCTGGGAACTGACCAGGACCCACGCGCCGATCGAATCGATCAGGCCGTTCTTCATCAACCCTGGAGTGCTCATTCCCACCGGTCAATTGATGTCCCTCGAGGCGCATCACGATATGCACCGAGGCTTCAAGGACCAGGTCCACGACTGGCAGGACATGACGGTGACTCAGATCTGCGAGCAACCCGAGCGGGTGCTCGCAGTCGGCTCGGTGGCATGGGAAACATCGTTCACCGACGGTCGACCGGGCCGCATCAGAGCGGTGGTCGGCGAAACGTGGGTCATCGAGCGCGGCGCGGACGGTTCCCTGCGCTGGACACATTACTGGTCGAACTCGATCGACCTTGCCGCGGATTCCGCGTCGTTTGATCCGTGAGGGTCAGGGTCGCGGTCGGCTCAGCCGATCACCCGACGCTTCTGCTGCAGGTAGTCCCAGAGGACGAAGCGGTCGAGATCCTCGCCCGCAGTGAAGAACACCCGGCCCTTGGTGCTCTCGGCGAGCCGATGGGCGAAGGCGATGTCCTCGGAGTTCTGGCTCCAGCTGGGCACCAGGAAGATGTTGATGGTGATGCCCTCGCGTGCGCAGAGCTGCGCCTCGCGCATCGTCGCCTGTTCGGTGAGCGGGTCGGGCGGGTAAAGAAGATACAGCTCCTCGCCCTCGAAATGCGCGGTGGGCAGGCCGTCGGTGATCAGCATGATCTGCCGGTTGGGGGTGTCCTGACCGCAGAGCATGGTGCGAGCCATCGCCATCGAGGCCTGGATGTTGGTGAAGTGCGGGTGCACCATCAGTTCGGAGATGTCGGGGTTCGACATGTCGACCCGCAGTCGAACCAGCGGATCGTGGATGGTGACCGGCTTGGGCATGATCTCGGGGATCTCGGAGATGTGCCGCAGTCGCGCGAAGCTGTACATCTCGATCAATGACAGGTGATCACCGGGGTATTCACGGCGAATGAGCCCATCGAGGGCGAGCGCCATCTTCTTGCAGGCGATGTACTGGCCACCGTGTCGCATCGAGCCGGACATGTCCATGATCACGGCACTGGCGGCCTTCGGATTGTTGCGGGTCTGGTGCACTTCGATGTCGTCGGAAGAAACTCCGAAGCCTGCTCCGGAACCGGCACTTCGAATCGCCGCGTTTGCGAGCGTCTGCGCGATGTTGATGTGTGCGGCGGAATCGCCGAACTCATAGGGACGGGACCGCTGCATCTCGACCGCGCCCTCCCCCACCACCGGACCGGTGTGGGTGCCCGATCGCGAAGCATCGAGTTCGCTGAAGATCTCGTCGAGGAGCTGCCCCTGGATGGTGCGCAGTCCCTTGGCACCGAGTCGGTAACCATCGGCGGTCTGCTCGAGCCCCGCCTCTTCGGCCTGCTGCTGGATGATCCGGTTGACCTGCTCCTGCATCCCCCGCAGCTGGTCGATGTCGGCGTCCTCGACGAAGTCGCGCAGGGCGTCCATGTCGATCAGGCCGATGCGCGCATTCTTCATCGCCTCGCGAAGCTGTTCGAGCAGGTCGTCGATGGTCTCGAGCTCCTCCTTGACCGCGACGGCTTCCTTCGGCGAAAGCGACTGACGTCCGGTGAAGTGGTACCGGGCGAGCAGTTGCTCGACTTCGAGCCGGGCACCAAGCGCACCGATCACCCGCATCAACTGCCCGGAGAGCGGGCCCTTGAGCCGCTCGGTGCGGTACCAGAGTCGTTCGAGTTCGGGAATCGACTGCGAGCTGATCGCCCGGTTCACCTGATCCTGCAGCTTCGGCGTGGTGGGTTCGACCTCGCTGGCCGCGGCGGCGAAACCACGACGAGACTCCTCGAGTGCGCCACGCGGATCGTAGGTCGCGAGGATCTTTCGCTTGCGCTCTTCGAGCAGCTGTATCAACGCCTCGAGACTCGGGCCAAGCCCCGCGATCTGCGAGGGGTCGATGTGCACCGCATTGGCGAGTTCCTCCTCGGTGAGTGGCCGTCCATTGCCGTACATCATCAGGTGGTCGAGGGCGAGACCCGCCATGTCATCACCGGACTCGGCCGATGGCGGGGGGAAGCGCTTCGGGTCGTAGCCGAGGTAGCTGTGCACGATGCCGCCGGGAATGTCCGGGCGGTCAGATGACATATTCAACCTGTCCGTGACGCATGCCGCGGCTGATCCGGGAACTGGCCCAGAGACCGGCCAGGACGAACTCGACACAACTCGCGCGCACCGCGGGGTCCTCGGCGGCGTTCACTTCGAACGCCTTCTCCCAGGCTGGCGGCACCCGCTTGAGCAGTTCGACGTAGTGGGTGCTGGGCAGCATGTCCCCGACCTCGATGCGAACGCCTTCGGCGAAGAGCTCGGCGATCTCACCCAGCCCGTGCTGGTCGACGTATTCCTCGAAGACAGTCTTGATCGCGTCGGCGAGGATCGAGTCGAGCACCTGTTCCTCGGACATCTGGTGGGTGCCCATCATGTCCAGTTCGATCTTGCCGATCGCGGAGCCATGGAAGTGGGCGAGGTCGCTGATCCGCGGGACCGCGGGCGAGGGTTCGCCCTTGTCAGCGAGCATGATCGCACGGCGGCGCGCGCTGGAGATCATCGTCTTGTAGTTGGCGATACTGAAGCGGGCGCTGACGCCGGAGGCCTGGTCGACCCACTTGCTTTCGCGAGCGGAGATCGCCATCTGCTCGACCACTTCCGCCATGAAGCGCGGCACCAGGACCGGATAGCGGTCGGCAAGTTCGTCGATACCGTCCTCCGCGGCCTGCTCGAGGGTGATCTGCATGCCGAGGTCGCGATCGCGCGGGTAGTGCGTGACCACCGTGGTGCCGATGCGGTCCTTCAACTGGGGAATGACCTTGCCCGAACGGTTGTAGGTGGCGGGGTTCGCACTGAAGAGGATCGAGACGTCGATCTCGAAGGCGACCGGGTAGCCGCGGATCTGAACGTCGCGTTCCTCGAGGATGTTGAAGAGTCCGACCTGGACGAGGTCGTCGAGGTCGGGCAGTTCGTTCATCGCGAAGATGCCGCGGTGCATGCGCGGGATCAACCCGAAGCTGAGGGCTTCCTCGCTGCCGAGGCTGACGTTGCCCGCAAGAATCTTCGCGGGGTCGATCTCGCCGATCAGGTCGGCGAACTTGGTGCCGGGGGCGAGTCGTTCCGCGTAGCGCTCGTCGCGGTGCCACCAGGCGATGGGGATCGAGGCGGGGTCCTGCGTTGCGACCATAGCCTTGCCCGCGGCGGTGATCGGCGCGAACGGGTCCTCGTGCACCGGACAGTCGGGAAGATCAAGGTACGGGGTCCACTCATCGAGGAAGCGAACCATCAGTCGCATCAAGCGGCTCTTGGCCTGTCCCTTCTCGCCGAGGAAGAGCATGTCATGGCCGGAGAGCAGGCCGTTGACCACTTCGGGAACGACGGTGTCCTCGTAGCCGAGGATGCCGGGGAAGAGCTCATCGCCCCGTTCGATCGCCGCAACGAGGTTGTTGCGCAGTTCGGACTTGACGGAACGGCTGGTCCAACCGCTGGCCTGGAGGTCGGAAAGGGTCATCGGCTTGGGGGTGGTGGCGAGCTGGGTCATGGGGCCTCATTGGGATGTTGGGGTGGGTTCCCATTCTAGGAGGCCGGACCATTCAGACGGACGTTCAAAATCGATCTGAATCAAAGACTCGCTCAGGCGGATCCGAGAGCCCATCCTTTTATACTCAGTCCATGCAGACATCCAGCCAACTGGTCATTCGACTGACGCTCACCCTCCTCGCCCTCGCCCTCTTCCTGCCCGTGCCGGCCCCGGTGTTCGGGCAGCACCGGCTCATCACCCAGGGCAACGGCCAGCTCTCGATCGTCGACAAGGCGGGCGAGGTCGAGTGGACGATGGACTGGGGCGGCATCCACGACATCCACGTGTTGCCGAACGGGCACATCATGGTGCAGCGGGGTGCGGCGGAGGTGGTCGAGATCGACCCGGCCACGAAGGAGGTCGTCTGGTCCTACGACGCCCGGACCATGAACGGCAACACCGGCAAGGCGGTCGAGGTACATGCGTTCCAGCCATTGGCGAAGCCGGGCGCCGCCGAGGACGACTGGCGGCTCATGATCGCCGAGAGCGGGACCGCCCGGATCATTGAAGTCGACCGTGACGGGGTCCTGCATTCGAACACGCCGCTCACCGTGAAGAACCCCCACCCGCACATGGACACTCGCCTGGTGCGCAAGATCGCCGACGACCGCTACCTGGTGTGTCACGAGGGTGATGGCGCAGTGCGCGAGTACCAGCAGGGAACGGGCAAGGTGCTCTGGGAGTACGACATCCCGATGATCAAGCAGGATGCCCGAGGCGGTGAGGGCGCGGAGGCGTCCGGCAACAAGTGCTTCGGTGCGCTTCGCCTGCAAGATGGCAACACCCTGATCGCGACCGGCAATGGCCACAGTGTGATCGAGGTCAACCCGAAGAAGGAGATCGTCTGGAGCGTGTCCCATGACGAGCTTCCGGACATCCGTCTCGCCTGGGTCACCACTCTTGAGGTGCTTCCGAACGGACACTACGTGATCGGCAACTGTCATGCCGGAGCGGGACAGCCGCTCCTGGTCGAACTCGACCCGAAGACCAAGCAGGTCGTCTGGACGTTCGATCAGTTCGATCGTTTCGGAAATTCCGTCCCCAACTCACAGATCCTCGACATGGCGGGCGCGTTGCGATAGCCCGCCTTCAGTCTCGAATGACAACGCGTGCGCACTCATCGACGCAGTCTCACAACCCACCTGATGAACAACCACCCAAAGATCGTCTCCGCCGAACGCTCCCCAATTCGACTCCACGATCCTCGGGCGATCTTCTTCGGCCCCTTCATCACCCGTGTGGTCGGAACGAACGAAAGCGGCAATACCTGCGTGATCACCTCACGTCGTCACCGCAAGAAACTACAACCACTCCTCCTGCTCGACTTCGAGAATCTCATTCACGAGGAGATGCCCAGAAAGATCTGGTTTCAATTCTGGGCGCCCAAACAATTCTCATGGTGGATGGCGATCTTCTTCATGATCGGATCCGCGCTCTTCGGACTGGGTGCTGCATTAGCTATCTTCCCCTCGATCCTGACGCCATGGTGGCACATCCCGACGATAAACAACCTCGTGTTCTTCGTCGGATCGATCTTCTTCACCATGGCGGGGTTGATGCAGTTCTTCGAAGTCGTCAATGCCGACATCGCAGACATTCTGAAGGCCCTCTCGGGTGCCACCAAGAACAAACTGCGCTGGCACTTTTTCATATGGCGACCCCGCAGCCTTGGCTATCTCGCGTGCGTCACCCAGGTCGCCGGGACGATTCTCTTCAACTTCAACACCGGTGACACATTCTATGCAGGGCTTTCAACAACTGAACAGAACATCATCATCTGGTCTCCGAACATGCTTGGCTCGATCTTCTTCCTCGCCTCGAGTGTATTCGCGTACATGGAAGTCGCTCATCGCATGGGATACTTCCACCTGACGGACATCACGATCTGGATGGCCTTGTTGAATTTCCTCGGTTCGGTTGCGTTCCAGATTTCCGCTGTTGCAAGTTTCGTCCAGGGGGATGGATACTTGTTGTGGCTGACGGGCACCAACTGGGGCACTTTCCTGGGCGGAATCTGCTTCCTGGTCGCAAGCTACCTCCTGATACCGGAACTCTTCGAGGAGGAAGGTGCAATCGCGCAGAAGAAGCGCGCCAAGGACACCCCCTCTCCAGCGGGACCTCAGGGCCTTCGACAAGGCGCGTGATTCCAGGAAGCGTGTCTTTGCTGGAACGCTGCACCCATCCCAGACGAACACCGCCAATTCACGGCAAACACCGTTTTAACGGCGCATTGCATGCCGCCGATGGAAACCCGCTGGCATCAGAGTCACCATGGGTCAGGACCGATGGCAGCGACGATCTTCCCAGAGATATGTACCGCAACCATCGCCGCAGCAATGCTCCAACCATCGTTGTCGGCCGAACTGCCGCAGCGATGGGCAAGACGCGCGGACTCGAGGACCTCAACCGTGACGAAATCGTCAAGGTCCTCGTTATCGTGATTGCCACCAGCAACTTCGGTGCCTGCGACTGATTGAAAGAAAGTCACCTGGTTTGCGCGACCCCATCCGGTTCGTCCGGGTGGGGTCGCTCTCGTGGGCCACTCCATGCCGACTGAACCGCATCGGCGGTCCGGGAGATCAGTCGAATCCACGCATGGGACCGATCGGATTCGTGTATTTGCTCCTAGAATCGTTGGAGGGTGACGCTCCCGAGGCTCCACCCGCACAGCACCCGGACATCATCCAGACAGGAACGCAATCGTCATGACGAGCCTTTTCAACGCCATGGTTCTCCGAACCCTGATCACCGCCTCCCTGCTCTGCCTGCTTCTGCTGTGCGCTGGCTGCGCGATGAACGGAAAAACAACCTCCGACGCCGACGGTGCCGCCTCCAGCCAACGGTCCAGTCCGACCCTGGTCCTCTACAACGATCCGCCGATCATCGCGCACTTCTCCTTTCCCGAGACCACTCATGCCCAGGGCGAATTCATCGCCTGGCACGCGGATCTCGACGACGCGGCGGGCAAGGGCGCGAACCGAATCGGACAGTGCAACGGAACGATGATGGTGACCCGTCGCAACGACGAGCACGAAGACGACCGGGAACACCGGATGACCACGATCGAGCTCGACTGGGATGACAGCGACGACTCGCTTCTGATCGCGGGTTCGCACCCCTACCAGCACGGCGCGATCCAGACCGACACCCCGATGGTGCGGGCGGTGACCGGAGGAACCGGTCGCTTCATGTTCGCCCGTGGCCAGATGGTCAGCACGCGACTGGACAGCGGTTGGTATCGGCATGAGATCTGGTTGGCGGATTGACCCACACGCAAGACAGTTCGTGATCCTGGGGCGGGTTCACGTCGATGGAGACACCCATGACACGTCGTCTGCTTCAGAATTCGCTTCTCTGCACGATCCTCGTGTCCTGGGTGGCCGGGTGTGCACCCGAACCCTGGCAGAGCAAGCTGCAGCTGCTTGATGAATCAAGTCGTGCACGCCTCACCCGTGCCATTTCGTCAGTGCCTCGCATCGATATCGTGCAAGGTGGAACGTCCAGCTTGATCATGCTGGCACCCGGCGTGGCCTTGACCGCTCGTCACTGCCTGAGTGATTCGTTCTTCCAGTCCACCACGGTTCGTGACGATTTCGGCAACTCGGTGGTCATCGAACCCGGGCAGTCGGCGACGCTGATTCGTGTGATATTCACGTTGGTTCCCGATAAAGGCGGTCCGGTCGCGCAGATAACGCAAGTCTGCTGGGCGACCGTGATCGCAACCTCAGAACACTTTGACGATTCCATGCTTGAAGCGCAGGACCCCTATCAGCTCTTAGGGCCATACCAGGCCAACGACTGGGCGGTGATCGCACTCACCTCGGTATACGACCACGAGCTGGCCGCCTTGGGCAAACACGCCACGCGTTATGACATGGAGACCCCGTTGAGACCGGACGATGCCTATGTCACGATGGGGTGGAAAGGTGGCATGACTGTTTCTTTCATCGAAGCACAGTACGAAGACATCACCTGGCCCAGCGACGGCAAGGACGAAAACAAGCCGGGCGGCGCCCACCCTTCCATGCATCAGTCGGAAGCGGCACTCTTCAAGACCCGGAATGTGGGGACTCTGCAGGGTATGTCGGGTGGTCCCCTGTTTCGAGTCGATGCGGCGTCCGGTACGGATGCGGAACCGCCGGCTCCGGTGGTGGTCGGCGTCAACGTCTATGGAAGATTCTGGACTCCGTGGGCGTTGCTTCTGTTCAAGAAGCCGTACTGGAGTCAGGTCGCCGTCGCACGACCAGACCTGGAGCCGGTCGAGGTCTATCAGTCATCGGCACGCAACTTCGCGGCGCAGCTCGCCAGGTTTCCCCGCGTGAAGAGCAGCCAGGAGGACTCAGGCACCGTCCTGGGAATCTACAACGAGTCGGGTTGGCTGAGCACGCCCGATGACGACACCTCGAAGGCCGCTTCGGTCCGGATCCTGGTTGACACCAACGATGACGACCACGCCGACCTCCTGACGACCCCCGAGAAAGTCCGACACAATGGACCAGAAAATGAACCGACGGACTGATCGGTGCATGCAAGAAGAGCAAGGCGGACGGTTCCGGGTCGATGACGTTTTTCGGCATCATGCGATCCGCAAGCAGGGGCATGTCTCACTCTGATCGTTCCTACGCCTTATTCCCCGAATACACGATGGAACGAGCCGATGAAACCCGGGCTGAATAGGCGCGCCTTGAACACGGTCGGCGTCATGCGCCTGCATGACTGACATCGCCGGTGCATGGAGACCGCGTGTGACCCGAGGGTGCGAGCAGCGCCCACGGCTGGTCAGCCAGGTGGCGATCCGTCGGCGGTGTTCGTTCCATCGCCCTGTTTCCACCTGCGCCGTATCGCCAGGGCCACGAAGATGAGCAGGATGAGGATCGTGGTGAAGTCGAAGTTCGTTCCTCGCAGTATGTCGGGCGAGGAATTACCCAGTGCGTGGATGCCCACCACGATGAAGATGTTGTTCGTCAGCAGGAACAGCATGGTTAAGTAGATCGCCGCCAGGTACAGATTCAGCTGGTCCCACCAGACATCGGAAGGTGTTTCATAGACACCACCGATGATGCGATGCGGAACATGAGCGACACTGAAGATCACACCGGCAACCAGCCCCGAAGCGATCAATGCGTATGTCCACCTGACGTTCCATGAACGGACAAGCAGCAGGGTGATCTGGGAGATCAGGAACACGCGGAAGACCAGTTCCTCTTCCAGAGCATTGGCGATGAACTGGCCTTCGATGAAGTCGAGTATGTAGTGCGGCGCATGACCGTTCCATTCCGGTCGGATCTCGATGCCGTCATTCGAAAAGAGAAACGGTGTCAGCTGCGTGATACCCCAGGCGATCAGGGTCCAGACCACGCCCCACTTCAGCCTGCCCCACGAAACCCCGAGGTCATGCCAGCGCATGCGCCCGACCTTCCAGGCGAGAAAACCAAGCAAGGCGTAGTACGGCAGGTAGTTGAGGAACGTCGCATTGACCCACCCATCCGTCGCACGATGAATGGACTGACAGAACCCGGTCGGCGCGACCACCAGGTTTCCGAAGGCGCTCAGTGCCCACTGGACCAGAACCACCAGGACGATGAACCAAGGCGCGACCTGACGCACGCCGCCCAGCCATGAAGTGAATGACGGATGTGCCAGCCACAGCGGAAAGGACGGTGCTTTTTCCTTGTGGTCCATGACCTAGTCTACGAAATGGATCCGCATCATCAAGACCGAATGATCACCGCCTGATCAGCCACGCGGAAGTACACACCGGATTCGTGCCAGACCACGGGCGCGATATGCACATGTCTTTCTTCGGAAGAAGCGAATAAGAAGGCACTTACAGCGTCTACCGCAATGACGGCATCACCACGAAGTTTCACGGCGTTGCACGAAGGACCATGTCGGGTCACGCTCACTTGCTTGGGTTCGAAGCCGGCTCGCCAAGAATGATCGCACAGAACTCATCGACCGCTTCCTGACTGCCGTCCCAATGGTCACCGTCTTCGATCCATCTGACGGTCGGCAGACCAGCAAAGGTCGTCTCACCACCACGAACGCCGAAAGCACGCACACCTTCGTGCAACAGGAAGTTGTCATCGGTGCCACAGACGATCCAGAGGCGATCGAAGACTTCGGTATCACCGGAAGCTTCAAGCGCATCGGCCTTCAGCTTGAGGTCATGCGCCTTCCAGTGCCCGACGGTCTCGGGGTCTATCCTGCCGCTGCTTCGATCGAAGAGCTTTCGCGGCGCACTATCGGCATCGGCATCGGCATCGGCATCGGCATCGGCAACGGCATCAGGAACACCGAAAGCCGCCTCGTAGCTGATGATCTGCCGAGGGTAGAACGCCAGCGTGGGGTCGGAAGCAGTCATCTTCCAGGTCGTGGGCGGTGACGTCTTCTCAGGGTAGTTCTTCCCGAAGATCCGCTCACTGCCCTGTTCGTCAACGAATGCACTCTGGTCGGCATAGATATCCATGTCATGGAAGACACGGAAATCCAGCGGGTCCGGCGAGGTCGACAGGCCCAGCTCAAACGCTTTCGGATGGTTCAGCATCAGATGGACGACGGTCCAGCCACCACTTGAGTGGCCGGTGACGTACCGGGTCCTTGCAGAAGGCGACTTGCCGATGTGTCGATCCAGATGAGGCAGGAATTCCGTGACGAACGCGGTTCCCACCGGTCCATTCACCTCCGAATCGACCATGGCATGGTGACCATGAACGCAGCCCACGTTCGGACGGACGATGACCAGTTCCTGACCGCCATCGATGCGCTTCAAGTCATTCATGGTCTGGCCCATGTTGTAACGGTCGGACGCCGCATGCCCATCGACGAAGCCGGAAATGTCACAGAGAACCGGGGTGTCGTCTTCGACGTGTTCGGGAATCGTGACGTAGGCCTCGTGATAACGAGGTTCGCCATGAAAGTCGCTGAGCAGTTCTGATTCCATGCGCACCAGGGCGATGCGTTCAGTCGTCGCCTCGAGCTGGATCGAATCGACATGCAGGAACGGCGCAACAGTCTGGGCGAAGATGGTCATCTTCGTGGCTTTCGGAGCGACGCTCGTCTTGAGCCTCAATCGCCCTTCGAGGAAGGTACCGAAGACCGGACTGGAACCAAAGCTCGAAGGCACCATGATGAGTGCTGTTGCATCGTCCAGATCGACCTGGCTCCCTGCGGCATCTTCGGCAAGTGAGAAGTCGACCGTTGCGATGCGCCACTGATCCGAGGGCGCGAATGCAACCTGCCCCGAGGTCTTCCCATCATCAAGAGCCAGCCAACCCTGCGGCGTCATCGAAAGGCCGGTCAGAGAGCTCTCTATGGACGGCGGGAAGGCCGGAGCTGAAGCCTCCTGCTGGTTTCCACATCCAAACAGGCCCAGGGCCAAGACAAGGACCACTTGCAGTGCGTTTGCCATCTTCTTCATCCAGTATGTCTGAGTCTTGTTGAAGTGGGAATCCGTCGGGCTCAGGATACAGAGTCGCGAGAATGGGCACCAAGGCTCAAGGCAGGCGGCCTCGGGGCTGGGGCACCCGGGCGTCTGCTCAGCGCCCGCTCGTCCCGGGGAGGAGCGTTACGACGTTCCAGCGAAAGGATCACGGCTATCTCCAAGATTCCTCGGAAGGTCTCCCTGCCCGTGCCGCGGTGACTCTGGAGGGTGATTTCACCAACCTCACCACACCACCACCCCACACCACCACACCACACCACACCACCACACCACCACACCACCACACAAGGAAACCCACCATGTCCACGAACCGTCCCACTTTCATGTGCCTCTGCGGCGCTGCAGCCCTCTTCACCCTGTCAGCGCCCCTGTCGGCTTCGGACACCGATGGGGTCTTTCTGCACCAGTCGGCATCGGGCTTCGACTCGGATGGCGTGCGCGTCGACCCGGATTCCGAAGACGCTGAGCTGGTCGCCATCGCGATCAGCGTGGAGGTTCCGGGCATCAAGCCGCGCCTGCTCGAGATCTCGAACGTCGCCATCGACAACCTGAGCGAAACCATCGCGTTCCTGCACGACGACGACCGATCCGACCAGGGTGGCACCTGGCGGATCCAGGCCAGCAACACCGCCAACGGCTGGTGGCCGGGAATGGCCTCCAAATTCGATTCCTACCTGACGGTCGGCTTCACTGATCCGGCCTGGAACACCACCCAGCTGGTCGGCAGCCTGCCTGCGGATGACCCCGCGTTCATCTTCGGAGAACAGGTCGGTTGGACCAACGCCACCCCGGAGAACGGGCAGTCGGATTCAAGCACCGACCTCGCTGTGCACTGGTTCACCATCGCCCAGTTCGTCGTCGATGCAGCCGTGTACCAGGACTGCGGTCGGTTCGACTTGTCCGCCGACGTGCGGTTCGTGGACCTCTTCGACGACGCGGGCGAAGTGACCGCCACGCTTTCGAAGACGATCGGCAAGGCGGAGTGTGACAATGCGATCGTCGAAGGCGACCTCGATGGTGACGGCCTCGTGACCGGCAGCGATCTCAGCATGCTGCTCAGTTCCTGGGGCGAAGCCGGCGGTGTCGGCGACGTCAACGGTGACGGCCAGGTGGACGGCATCGACCTGAGCCGACTGCTCGG
>JAQWMQ010000042.1 GCA_029246705.1 Phycisphaerales bacterium
GGCATCGACTGGTGCCTCTCGGTCTTCGTCGACAACGCGGGGGTGATCGTCTTCGACGACGACCACGCGGTCTGCTTCAAGGCCGAGACCCACAACCACCCCTCGGCGATCGAACCCTACGGCGGTGCCGCCACCGGGATCGGCGGCTGCATCCGCGACATCATGGGGACCGGACTGGCCGCGAAGCCGATCGCCGCGACCGACGTCTTCTGCGTGGCCTATCCGACGATCGATGAGGTGCCCGCGGGCTGCCTGCACCCGCAACGCATCCTCACCCAGGTGGTGGGGGGGGTTCGTGACTACGGCAACCGCATGGGGATCCCGACCGTCAACGGCACCGTCTACTACGACAACGACTACGTGGGCAACCCCCTGGTCTACTGCGGCTGCATCGGGGTCATGCCCCGCGACTGCGTCGAGGGCGCGGCGAAACCGGGCGACCGGATCATCTCGATCGGCGGACGCACCGGACGCGACGGCATTCACGGCGCGACCTTCTCTTCCGCGGAGCTGACCGACACCCACGCGGACGAGTTCAGTCATGCCGTCCAGATCGGCAACGCGATCACCGAGAAGAAGGCGCTTGACGCGATTCTCGCCATGCGTGATGAGCCCGGAGGCTGCCTCTTCAGCGGGATCACCGACTGTGGTGCGGGTGGATATTCCAGTGCCGTCGGCGAGATGGGTGAAGCACTTGGTGCAGAGGTCGATCTCGAACGTGTGCCCCTGAAGTACGCGGGACTCACCCCGACCGAGACCTGGATCTCCGAGGCCCAGGAACGCATGGTGCTTGCGGTGCCCCCGGATCGCATCGAACGACTCGCGGAGATCTGTTCCGAATACGAGGCCGAGTACTGCGACCTCGGTCACTTCGGCACCGAGAACCGCGAGCTCATCCTGCGTCATGACGGGGTCGAATTCGGACGGATGTCGATGGCCTTCCTGCACGACGGCATTCCCACCCCGGTGCGCGAGGCGTGCTGGGACCCCGAGTGGGCCAGGGAAGCCGCTGAACGCGCCCGTCCCGAGGCGATGCTGCACAACCCGCAGACCGGGCTCGATTCGATCGAGGCGACCACCCGTGTGCTGCTTGGCCATCCCAACATCTGCAGCAAGGAATGGATCATCCGACAGTACGACCACGAGGTGCAGGGTGGCTCGGTCATCAAGCCGCTGGTCGGGGTCGGAAGCGGGGGGCCTTCCGATGGTGCCGTCATCCGACCCGTGCCGGATTCCGCCCGCGGCCTGGCGATCGCCAACGGGCTTGCGACCGGGTTGCGAAGCGATCCCTACGTGATGACCCTTGCCGCGATCGATGAATGCGTGCGAAACCTGGTGTGCGTCGGTGCCGACCCCGAACGAATCGCGATCCTCGACAACTACTGCTGGCCGAGTTGTTCCGACGAACGCAACCTCGGCAGCCTGGTCCGCGCCTCCGAAGGCTGCTACGACGGTGCCAAGGCCTATCGAACCCCGTTCATCAGTGGCAAGGATTCACTCAACAACCAGTTCACCCGCGAGGACGGCGAGACCATCCAGATCCCCCCGACCTTGTTGATCTCGGGCATGGGGCTGGTCGCGGACTGCGAAGGAGCGGTCTCCAGCGATCTCAAGCAGGCCGGCAACCTCCTGGTCCTGGTGGGGGACACCGGTCCCGAACTCGGCGGGTCGCACTTCGCGTTGATCTCGGGACTCTTCGACACGCGCCTGCCGATGACCGATCTCGAGATCGGCCCGCAGACCGCCCGGTCGGTGGCGAAGCTGATCGAGAACGGGCTGGTCCGCTCCGCGCATGATTGCAGCGAAGGTGGGCTGATGGTGGCTGCATCCGAGATGGCCTTCGCCGGAGGACTGGGGCTGGACCTCGACTTCGGTGCGGTGCCCACCGCAAGCGAAGCCGACCTGGTCGCCCGTGCCTTTGCGGAACATCCGTCCCGCTACCTGCTCGAGATCGCACCCGATGACCTTGATGCGGTGCGCGAGATCCTCGGTGAACTGCCTCACGACGTGATCGCCACCGTGCAGGACACTCCGACCATCACCCTGCACTCAGGCACCGACAAGATCTCGATCGAACTCGAACGACTGCGCGAGGCATGGTCGGGTGATGCCGTCGCGCCCGGATCGGAGCCGGCATGACCCCCAGGGCCCTCGTCATCACCGCACCCGGGATCAACTGCGATCTGGAACTCGCCCAGGCCTTCAAGGCCGCGGGTGCGCAGGTCGAATCGATCCCGCTCGCACGGCTCTCGCGGGAACCGGCCCGGGTCGATGCCTTTGATCTCATCGGACTGCCTGGTGGTTTCAGCTACGGTGATGATGTCGCAGCCGGTCGGGTCCTCGCGACCTTGATCCGGCGCACCCTCTATCCGGCGCTGCGCGCCGCGATCGAACGTGGTTGTCCGATGATCGCACCCTGCAACGGTTTCCAGGTCGCGGTCCAGGTCGGCCTGCTGCCCGGCCCCGCCGAAGGCGAACCGTGGTCCGATGACCCGCCCACCGCGACCGTCTCGCTGGCGACCAACCAGACGGCACTCTTCACCGATCGCTGGACCGCCATCGATGCCGAACCGGACGCCCGTTCGATCTGGACCCGAGGCATCGAGTTTTCCGGCCCCGGTGGCGTGCTCCCTTCCGCCCATGGTGAAGGCCGATTCGTGGCCGACCAGGGCCTGATCGACGAATTGGAAGCCTCGGGTCGCGTGGTCCTGCGGTACGCGGAGACCGACAACTTCAACGGGTCGATGGGCCGCATCGCAGGTATCTGCGACTCGACCGGGCTGGTGCTCGGACTGATGCCCCACCCCGAACGCTTCACCCGGTGGACCCAGCATCCTTCATGGACGCGACTGGACGAAACAGTGCGTGCCACCGATCCACCCGGCCTGGCGATGTTCCGCAATGCGGTTCGCCACGCCAGTGGTGTGCTTGCATGATGATGGTGACGCCGCCTCCAGTTCCGTCTCCTGATCAACCCCAACTGACCTGTATGTCCTGCAGCTACGACCTGCGGGGGCTCCCTCCCGATGCACCCTGTCCGGAGTGCGGCCTGGTCCAGGTGCGGCAGACCCACAAGAACCTTCCACTGGACCATGCGCACGTCCGTGTGGTGCATGGGGTCGCCTGGCGGTTGGCGCTTGCGGCGCTGGTGTTCGTCATTCTCTTCCCGGTGGCACTGGTCGCCTTGATCATGACCCGTCCCGAGCTGGCTGCACCACTGGCTTTCGGGCTTTCCATTCCCGTGATCAGCTGGCTCTTCACCAGGGCGTGGAACGAACCCGGTGCGATGGTCAACAAGCTCGGCCCCGGGGATAGAACCTGTCTCGTGACGCGGTACGCGGCCTCGGTCTGGTTGCTCTACGCCATCTCGACGATCGCTGCACCCCATATCGGTGGAAGTGGTGCGACGCTCCTGCTCCTGGTCGCGCGCATCTGCATCCTTGCGGGCATCATCCAGTTGCTCATGCTCGTGATCGTGGCGGGCCGGTACGCGCTCTGGACGCGTGACGAGACCGCGGAAGGTTTCATCCGTTTCATCAGCATGGGACTGGTGGTGATCTTTCTCGGTTCACTTGCCGGGTGGCTGATCGATCTCATCTACGGCTCATCGAGCAACGTGCTTTCCACCGTGAACGGACTTCTGATCCTGGGGACCCTGGTCGCGGCGATCCTGCTGGTGGCTCGGCTTGGCTTCAATGCGGCGTGGTCGATCCTGCATCGACACGAGAACAACATCTACGAACGTCGCCGCACCGAACGTGAACGTGAGCAGGGTGAGGCCTTTGCCACCCGAATCGACCGTATGGACGAATCAAACGATTCCTCTGCGCGGTAGAACGACGCTGTTGGTAGAATGCGGCGCTCTCAATCTATTTGCCAGGAGTCCCTCATGTCGCCTTCTCCTCTTCGGTGTGGTGTCATCGGTGTAGGCCGGATGGGTCGTCATCACGCGCGTGTCTATGCACAGATGCATGACGCGGAATTCATCGGCGTCGTGGACAACGATTCCGACCGGAGTTCGGACATCATCGATGCCTGGGGTGGCCGAGCATTCGACTCGGTCGAGTCGATGCTCGAAGCCGGTGTCGACGCCGTGACGATCGCCACGCCGACCGTCACCCATCGCGCACTCGCAGAGCAGCTGCTGGCCGCGGGCGTCCACTGCCTGATCGAGAAGCCGCTCGCCGAGAGCACCGAGGAGGCGGAGGCGATCGCCGCTGCCGCTCGTCGGTACGGGAAGGTGATCCAGGTCGGTCACGTGGTGCGCTACGACCCGGTGATGCGTGCGATCCGCGCACTCGACGGACTCGTGCCCCGGTTCATCGACATCCAGCGAGTCAGCCCCATGACCTTCCGGTCGGTCGATGTCGGGGTGGTTCTCGACATGATGATCCATGACCTCGACCTGCTGATGATGCTGGTGGGCTCCGAACCCGAGGAGATCCACGCCAATGCGGTTTCCGTCCTGGGCGAGGCCGAGGACATCTGCAATGCACGCTTGGTCTTCCCCGCCGGTCCCGACGGCATCCGTTGCGTGGCCAACGTCACGGCGAGTCGGCTCGCGTTCAAGACCGAACGAAGAATGCGGATCCTCAGCGAGGATCTCTACGTGTCCGCCGACTTCGGTGAACAAAGCGGGATCGTGGTCGACAAGAAGACGAACCAGGCGGCCCTGGACGATGTTCGCCAGCGGCTTGCAGACCAGGAGGACCTCTCCGACGTCGACTACCTCGAGCTGGTCGATACCCGACCCCTCGAGATCGGTGAGGGGGAACCCCTGCACCTGCAGGCGACCGACTTCATCGCTGCCATCTCCGAGCATCGAAGCCCGGAGGTCAGTGCTGAAACCGGTTCTGCCGCCGTTCGTACCGCCGAACGAATCATGTCCGCGGCGCGTGCCGCGGGTGCCCGGATGATCTGATAGGAGCGTGGCCCTGACGCCACGATCGACCCATGCTCGGATCCCATCTCTCAATCGCAGGCGGCATGGTCAATGCCCTCACCGAGGTCGAATCCCTCGGCGTCGAGTGCGTCCAGGTCTTCACCAAGAACCAGCGACGCTGGGCGGTGCCGCCCCTGTCAGACTCAGACCGTGCAGCCTGGCTTACGCGCCTGAAGGCCCTGGGGTGGGATGATCCGGATGCCCTGCGCACGGTCAGCCACAACAGCTACCTGATCAACATGGCTTCACCGGCCCCCGAGACCCGGGCGAAATCAATTGCCCTCCAGATCGAGGAGATCGCCCGCTGCGAGGCTCTGGCCATTCCGCTGCTGGTGGCCCACCCTGGTGCCCATCTGGGGACTGCTCGGCCGCGTGGAGACCTCAACCGTCTCGGGGAGGGGCCCACCGAGGATGAGCGAGGCGGCTTGGACCGAATCATCGCTGCGCTTGATGAAATCCACGAGGCCACCCCGGGCGTACGCGTCAGGACGTGCCTGGAAACGACTGTAGGTTCAGGTACCAACTTGGGTTACGACTTTGACCACCTCCGCTACATCCGTGCTGGCGTGGCCGCTCCCGAGCGCATCGGCTATTGCCTTGATACCTGTCACGTGACGGCAGCTGGGTACGATTTGTCCACGGATGACGCGGCTGAAGGGGTCCTGGCGTCCTTTGACCGCACCTGTGGGCTCGAAAACCTGCTTGCGCTCCACCTCAATGACTCCCAGGGCGCTCTGGGCTCTCGCCTGGATCGACATGCCCATATTGGCGATGGGTGCTGTGGTGCATCCTGTTTTCGGGCGATCTTGACCCACCCTCAGCTGATTTCTCGCCCGATGATCTTGGAAACGGCCAAGGAAGAGACCCCGGATGGCCGAAGTTGGGATGCGGAGAACCTCTCTCGCCTTCGATCCCTCGCGTTGAAGCAGGGTGGTGTCCGATGAATGGGTACCCTTCTGGTGGATCCAACCGCCCTACGGAGTCTGTGAAGACCATGAATCTGAGGCCTTTGAATCTTCTGCTCTTCGGAACCCTCTTGTATCTAGGGGGTTGCATTCAAACTGATACGGCGGTCGTCCGTTCAGATCGACCCTCGATGGCGACCTACGGTCGCACGACGGCACCCAATCAGACCCAGATACTTGATCTGGTCGCTGGTGAGCGTGCTGCCGAGACCGGTGATTTCGAGGATGCGATTCGTATCTTCGAGGACCTTCTCTCAGAAAATCCGACGCTGACCGATGCCTACCTCGGGCTCGGCGGTGTGCAATTTCAGCAGGGCAACTATGCAGGGGCAGAAACCAGCTATGCCCGAGCTGCTCGGCTCGAACCGTTGAATTTCGATGCTCAGTATGGTCATGGCCAGGTCCTCGAAGCCCTGAAGCGCTACTCCGACGCGATTCGGGCCTACCAGCGAGCCCTGGTGATCCGTCCCGAGAGCCTCGTCGCCAACATCGGGATCTCCCAGAGTTACCTCGAAACCAATCGCCCTGAATCGGCCATTCGGTTCGCTGAAGCCGCGGCTGCCCTCGAGCCCGAACGCATCGAGACCCGGCTGAATCTGGCGCTCGCCTACGAACAGGTCGGGCGCTTCGAGGATGCGATCGCCCAGTACGAGGTCGCACTCGAACTCGGCGACACCACGGAGGGTCTTCTGCTCCGGGTCATCGGTGCCTACATGAAGTCCAAGCGCTGGCAGGAAGCCGCCAACGCCGCCGAGACACTGATCAAGATCGCGCCCAGTGCCACCGCCTATGAACGACTTGGTCGCGCACTCTTCCGACTGCGCAAGTACGAGCTTTCGATGGATGCCTACGAGCAGGCGGTCGAAATCGATCCTGACAACTGGCCCAGCCTGAACGGTCTTGGCGTCAACGCCTTGAACGCCTGGTTGAACAGTGGCCGTGAGGACGTCCAGATGGCACTGACCGCTCGCGAGTCGTTCCATGCTTCGCTGCGAATCAATCCCGACCAACCCAAGCTCGTCGAGATCCTCACCAGCTATTCTCTGTAGGCCTGCCGCGCCGAACCGGTGCCGCTGCGCCCTGGAGAGACCCTGATGCCTGATCCCGGACTGCTCGAGTTCTTCGATTCACCGACCGACCAGCCGTTCCTCATCGAGCACATCAACGAGGAATTCACTTCGGTCTGCCCGAAGACCGGTCACCCTGACTTCGGAACCGTCACCATCCGCTACCAACCAGAAGCGGTCTGTGTCGAGTTGAAGAGCCTCAAGCTCTACTTCCAGTCGTTTCGGAACGAGGGCATCTTCTACGAAGCGGTCACCAATCGCATCCGCGACGACCTCGCCGAGGCCATGAGCCCCGGGTGGCTTCAAGTCATCACCGACTGGCGCGGTCGTGGTGGGATTCGTTCACGAATCACCGCCGAGCACGGCTCCGTGCCCCGCTGATCGAGCCTGTCGCTCCGGGCCGCGACCGACCTGATTCAGGCTGATGTCCTCTCGGCAAGATCGATCCCTCCGCCATGGAAGCCCCACTTGGCCCTGCACAGGCTGTTTTTCCGCTGCATCGTCAAGCTGAAGGGTGCTGAAGCCTTGCAGGGACTCCGTGGGCAAGCGATACTGTACGGCTCAGCTAAGACAGTCCAGACGGCTTGATTCCGTCCAGGTCCGCCCGAGCGAATGCGGGGTTCTTCCCGCCTTGACCCTGCCATGGGTCACCTTCCGAACAACCGGAGGCGCCCGAAGCCGGAGCGGCAGGATGCCGCCGCCGGAAGCTGTCGAGGCACCACTTCTCCGATGAGAAGCGGATTCGAGCCTGTTCCAGTCCTTCCATCAAGGAGCCGCACCATGTCCTTCGAAGCAGCCGTTCACGCCAAGGCGATTCAACTGGACCATCTCGTGCTCGACATGTGTGCCGAAGCTGGAGCAGGGCACCCGACTTCCGCCATGAGTCTCGGTCACATCACCACGGTGCTGATGTACCACACCATGCGCTGGGTCCCCAACCACCCGCTCTACCCGACATCCGATCGCCTGGTGCTTTCGGAAGGACACGCCGTCCCCATCGTCTACGCCGCCTGCGCCGATCTCGGTGTCCACTTCGGCAAGGAAGGCGAGCTTCGTCCGATGACCACGGACGATGCCAAGACCCTCCGTGCGATCGATTCGCACATCGACGGTCACCCCAACCCGATGGAAGGGTTCCCCTTCTTCGATGCCGCCACCGGTTCGCTCGGCATGGGGCTCTCGGTTGCCGCGGGACTCGCGGTCGCCGCTCGTCACGATGGATACGACAAGCAGATCTACTGCATCATCGGTGATGGTGAATCCCGTGAAGGTCAGATCTGGGAAGCGATCGACTTCATCATGGACCACAAGCTTTCCAACGTGGTTCCCATCTTCAACTGCAACAGCTACGCCCAGGCCGGCAAGGTCTCCAACCAGCAGTCCTCGGGTGTGACCGCCAAGAAGCTCGAAGCGGCCGGCTTCATCGCCGAAGTGATCGACGGACACGCGCCCGAAGCGATTCGCGCCGCCCTCGAGATCGCCGCCCAGAAGGGTGCGGCAGGCGAGCCCGTGGCCATCGTCGCCAACACCGTCAAGGGCTGGGGTTCCCCGGTCTGCCAGGGTGGTGGTTGGCACGGCAAGCCCGTGACCGGTGAGAAGCTCGAGCTCGCGCACGAGGAACTCGATACCCTGCGCGTCCAGCTGACCACCTCGCTGGTCGCCGGCGACGACCTCAAGATCTACCCGCCCGCGGAATCATCCGCCCCCGTCAACGACATCCGTGAAGCCCCGAGTTTCACCGAAGCGATGAAGGCCTACGACATGGCCTCGGTGCTCGCCACCGGAAAGCTCTCGACCCGCAAGGCGTTCGGGCTGGCCCTTCGCGCGCTCGGTCACGTGAACTCATCGGTCTTCGCGCTCGATGCGGACGTGAAGAACTCGACCTTCACCGAATGGTTCGGTGACGACAAGGCGCTCGAGAACCGCATGGTCGAGTGCAAGATCGCCGAGCAGAACATGATCTCCGTCGCCGCGGGACTTTCCAGCGCCGGCAAGATCCCCTTCGCCGCGACCTTCTCCAAGTTCATGACCCGGGCCTACGATCAGATCGAACTCGCGCTCAACAGCGGTTCGAACCTCAAGATCATCGGTTCCCATTCGGGTATCGGCGCCGCCTCCGACGGACCGAGTCAGATGTCGCTGCCCGACATCGCCTGGTTCCGCTCGTTCTCGACGATGACCGATCACCGCGGCAACCCCGGTTGCTACGTGCTTCAGCCGGCCGACGCCTTCGCCGCCTACGGGCTGACCCAGGTGATGGCCGACTACCAGGGCCTCTGCTACATGCGGACCTGCCGTCCCGATGTCGAGTTCCTCTACGACGATTCGACGATCTTCAACCTCGGCGGCTTCGAGGTGCTCACCACTGGTCGCGACCTGCTGATCGTCTCCGCCGGCTACATGCTGCATGAATGCAACAAGGCGCTCGAACTGCTCGACAAGGCCGGTATCGACGCCTCGCTGGTGGACCTCTACTCGCTTCCATTCGATCCCGACGGACTGCTCGACATCGCCAACGACAACGGTGGCATGGTCCTCACCGTCGAGGACAACTACGGTGGCGGACTCGGTTCCGCGGTCGCGGATGCGGTCACTGGTTCGGGAGACGGGTTCACCATCGAGCAGATGCACGTCGGACGCATTCCGAAGTCGGCTCGTACCGTGGAAGACGAGCTCGCCTACCTCGGTCTCCGCTCGAAGGACATCGCCAAGCGAGCCGCCTCGATGCTCGGTGTGGCTGCGGTCTGACCCACCTCGAGCGCGTCAGTCCATGAGCTCACGGCTCTTCAGGTATTCGATGATCTCCTCGTAGGCGTTCACACGCCCCAGCGGGGAGATCGTCTCATTGGTGGTGTTCGTTCGAACGTGGATGGGTGATTCCTCGAGGTCCGGGTCGATGCCCAGCACACCAGCGAGTGCCGCGACGCCGAGTTCCCGGTACCGCTCGTCACGTTCTCCGACGAGGACCCTGCTCCTGGTTCGAAGGCATTCGGCAACCGCCGGATCCCTTCTTGCAAGGATCAACAGGTCTCGTTCCGACCAGTCCACCGAGGTCAGGGGGTCGATGATGCCGGTTTCAGGATCGAACGGCCATGGCGGAAAGGCATCACCCGGTCCTGGCATGCCGAAGGCGGCACGCCAGGCATCCCAGTTGGTGCCGCTCTGTCCTTGGTTCCCGAGCACGCGAGCTCTTTCGACCTCGTCCCGCACGGTGAAATGAATCAGTTCTCGTTCCGGGCCGAGTGGGGTCCGACATGCCGGCCAGGTCCCGCCCGCTTCGTCCGTGAACGCGTTCTCGCCTCGATAGAGGTTCACCAGACCCAGGTGTTCGAAGCTGACGGCATCCGGCGCGATCGCCCAGGCTCTTCCGAAGGTGTCCGGTTCCCCGGCAAGCAGGCCCAGCGCCGCACGGCCTCCCGCACCTTCACCCAGCAGCAGTCGAGCTTCTGGTTGCGCGATCGTCCTGAACCGAACGTCCAGCCACGGAATCAGTTCCTCGACCAGTGCCCTTCGACGGGCACCGTTGAGTGCGGAGTCCTCGAAGTAGTGATGACCGAAGAGGCCGATGGGATCAAGGATCACCCAGATCGCCTCCGGCAGGATCAAGCTGAGTTCCCGCTGTCGAGTGAGCTTCGCAAGTCGTGCGGCGACATCCCCGGCCGGCTGGTATTCCGGAATCACGAAGATGGTCGGCCAGAATCGGCGGTCTGCTCGAAGGTTTTCATACTCGCGAGGGAGAATCACCCAGGCTTCTTGAACGGCCCGCTCGCCGAGGTGTTCTGGAATCAGCTCGGTGGGTCGAGTCACATGGACGAGATGGTTCGTCTCGGTTTGCACGGATGGCTGCGGGCAGATTCCGTTCAGTTCGAGGGTGATGACGTCCCGGACCTCGGGGTCGAGCTCGATCTCGACGGTCGGACCGATGAGATCCCCCGGTGCGCCGGGTCCGGGGCCGTTGCTTGGCAGGTCGATCACGACCTGGGCCTTGAACCGACCGCCGAGGTCGATGGGATCCACGGGGAAGGCAGCGTCGGGCTTGCCCAGCTGCAGGACCTGGGTCTTCGGTTCGAATCGCACGCCGGGGCCGGACATCGTCCAGGATGCCACTGGTTGTGGCAGGAAACCGACCCACTTCTCGGCAAGCTGGCCACGGCGTGCCAAGCTGCTGTCATCGAGATAGAGCACGACTCGGGCCCCCGCGGGTGGTGAGCGCACCAGCTCCCTCAGGGCGGGGGTGCTCGAGACCAGGAACATATCCGGCTCGAGATCGATCGAAATCGATGGGGGGGTCAGCTCGCCCTGGGGGCTTGAGAGCTGGCAACTGAGCAAGATCGTGGACAAACAGGGCGTCATGGGTCCCCAACGTATCGAGCCAGGCGGCCTTGCCTTGGTTTTCGGGCCTCCTAACCTGTTTTTGACCCCCTGCGGTGGGATTTGAACACAGCCTCGGCCCCGACCATGCCGATATCGTGATGAGAGGGCATTCCCCGGGAGTGCCGAACCGTCACTGGAGACATTCTGACCATGACTTCCGTCAACCCGAGATCCTGCCTCTTCACCAGCATCATCGTGAGCGGGCTGCTCGCCCTGCTGCTTGGTGGCTGCACTGGTCCGAACTCCACCGAGCGCGTGATCGGCAGTACCACCAACTCGTTCAGGGCCAGCGTCCAGGGCAGCGCGACCGTCGACGACGGCGTCGTCCAGTATCGCACCCAGGGCGCGATCAACATCGAGATCGACTCCATCGGGGGCAACATCAAGGTCGTCGGCAACCCCGACGCCACGGTGACCACCGTCGAGGTCGTTCGCGAAGCGAGTCATGGCTACCTCCGTGGATCCGAACCCTACGAAGCGCTCGCCCTCACCGACTGGTCCTCCGAGATCACACCGGGCCCCGGCCCGCTTGAGACCCTTCGAGTGCGAACCGCCTATGACGGACCCGAGGCCTGGTACCTGCAGACCCACATCCGCATCGAGACCCCCGACCTCTCCGGAGTGACCGTCCGCACGCCACGTGGTTCGGTCGAGATCATCAACAACAGCGGCAGGGTCGATGTCCAGACCGAAGAGGGCGGGATCCTCGTCGCCACCACCCATCCGCAGCTCGAGGACAACGTGCTGATCGGCAACGAAGGTGACATCGACTACCGCATTCCTGCCGGGTCGACCGGGGACTTCGACATCGCGGTCATCGATGGTGACATCAAGACCAGGATCACTGCGGGTCAGTGGCGCTATCTCAACCGCGGCAACAGCCCCGATGTCGTGAACGCCACCCTCAATTCCGGCAGCAACCCCGTGGTCATCCGCACCACCGAGGGCGACATCCGGATCGCGGTGGTGAAGAATCCCCACGGATACGGCCCGATCCGTTCCGGCGTCTGAGTCAATCCGACGACTTGTTCCGGTAGCTCAGCACCTTCTCTCGAAGTTGCCGGCATTCCGCCTTGTTCATTCCCTTGATCCAGATGTGCTGGCCACGACTGCGTAGCAGGTCGACGGAATGAAATCGTCGGCCGATCGACAGTCGCCGAAAGGACCGGCTGAAGGGTCCGAACCCTCGACGGATCCGCACGGTCCTTATGCCCGACCACTTCAGGAGGGGAATCGTGTTCTTCATGCCTCGAATCACCTGGATGCCTGAATCGTCGACGATCCAGCGGAGGTCGTACCCCAGTTCCCGACGAGACCGGGCACTCAGGAGACGGCTTGCGAACACGCCGGTTGCGATGATCAGCAGTGGGGTGCCGCAGCAGGTCCACTCCCACGTGCCGCGGCTCAACATCAGGCCGACCTCGATCGCGATCGCAAGGCTGACCAGCATGATGAAGTTGAAGAGATCCACCTTGAGCGAATCGTTCGCGCGCTGCATGCCCGTGATCACGAGTACCCGTCCGAAGGTGCCACCGCATTCCGGGCATTGACCTTCGGTCGGCAGGCCGGTGAGCTCGTAGTTGCACTTGCGGCAATGCCTCGTACCTTCCTTGTTCGATGTCCGTGTGTCATTCATTCATTCGACATCATCTGCCTTTCGGCGCGAGCGGATCTCCTGCAGAAGCGCGTTCGCCTGTTCTTCATCCAGGCCGAGCTTGTAGAGGTCGTCCTTGTGACTGAACCCGAGGGTCCAGGCCTTCTTGAACGGCCGTCCTCTCTCATCGATCCGGTATCGGGTCGAGCTCGGCCTCGACTTCGATCTGGCGTGCCTGCGATGCATGGTGATTTCCACGATGTCTCGCCAGGGGGTGTAGTGTTCCTCATTGCTCTCGGCGCTCTCGAAATAGATGCCCGAGGCCTCGACCAGCCAGCGGTAGTCGCCTCCGGTGGCCTTGCGTACCTGCATTCGCCTCAGCTCACGTCTGAGAGTCAGTAACAACACGAACAAGGATGTGACGCACAGGACGAAAGACGTCGCCAACCTGATGGAAATCACGAACCAGATGATCATCGAGCAGGCGAAGAGGGTTGCACTCCCCATCTTCCACCATCCACGGAATCGCCGA
The DNA here is from genome assembly GCA_029246705.1 of Phycisphaerales bacterium. GTDB lineage: Bacteria > Planctomycetota > Phycisphaerae > Phycisphaerales > SM1A02 > JAKVBQ01. The sequence continues at coordinate 13,475 of JAQWMQ010000042.1, forward strand.
CAACCGTAGATGATCAACATGTCGCTGAAGGGTTGCCCGCATTCGGGGCAGATTCCCTCGACACCCAACCCGGTCAGCTCGTAGCCGCAGTGACGGCAGATCTGCTTGCTCCCCCAGACCTTGCCGGACAAATATCCGGCGGCATCGGTCTTCGGTCGAGTTCTCATGTAGTCTCTGTCCATGCGTGAAATCCAGGACCATTTCTTTCGAGAAGCCAAGCGTAAAGGATATCGTTCTCGTGCAGCATTCAAGCTGATCGAGATCGACGACCGCAAGCATCTGCTCTCCAAGGGCGATCTGGTGCTCGACTGTGGCGCTGCTCCCGGTTCCTGGCTGGAGGTCGCCTCTCCCCGGGTCGGGCACCGTGGTCGGGTGCTGGGCGTCGATCTCAAGCCGATCGATGAACGGGGTCTTCCCCAGAACGTCCAGGTGATAGAAGGGGACGTGCTCGCCTGCGATGTCCCGGGCAAGCTGGGGGATCTCGCTGATGTCGTTCTTTCCGACATGGCACCCTCGACCACCGGAACGCCGTCGGCGGATCATTTTCACTCCGCCCGTCTCTGTGACGACCTTCTCGACCGCCTGCCTGGCTGGTTGCAGCGTGGTGGTCACTGCGTGATGAAGGTCTTCGAGGGTGAGGCCTACCCGGACCTCCTCAAGCGATCGGGCCGCATGTTCGAGAAGTCCAAGGGTTTCAAGCCGAAGGCTTCCCGTTCCTCTTCGGTGGAGATCTTCATGGTCTGCCAGGGCTTTCGAGGTCCCGACCCGGAGGGCATCGAGCCCGATGACCCCCAACAGGCCCCTCGCAAGAAGCCGACCGGTTGGTGAGCTCGAATACGGCTGATTCCGCCTGACCGCATGGTGCATTCGGCATTTTCTGCACCTCGCAGGATTTCTGATCCTCGGTGGATGTCTCCTCGGGAGCTCCCAGCGGTGTTTTTGAACTGGCGCACGGCTTGCTTCTCTCCATCCAACAACGATGACTGGAGAAGCACAATGAACAGCATCACGAACACACTCGCGCATGCACCGACAACGCAGCTCAAGCCGGATCACGATGGTCCGGAGAAGACCAAGAACCAGGCCAACTTTCAGACGGTCATGGATGTCGAGGTCATGCCTCCCGATGACTGCAGGGGGTGTCACGGGTATGCCAATGAAATCGACATGGAGGCCTTCTTTGCTGCCTGGGGCAGTACGGATTCCCACTTTGATGTCGATGCCAACGGCGTCGTCGATGGTGGCGACCTGACCATTCTCCTGGCCGGACAGAACCCGCAACCCATGGCGGGTTCGGTTGATGACGTCCTGTCGCAGTGGGGCATGCAGGGTGAATCCACCGCCGACGTCAATGGTGACGGCATCGTCGACGGTGAGGACCTGGTCCTTGCCCTTGCGGGCCCCGCAGTCGATGAGCCCGCCGAAGCTCCTGAGGAGGACGGGGTTGAGCACCAGACCAAGCTCGAGACCCTGCTTGCTGACTGGGGCACCGATGCTGCTCGAAGCGATCTCACCGGTGACGGGATCGTCGACGGGCTGGATCTTTCGTTCCTGCTCGGTGGCAGGGGTCGCGATAACGGACAGGACTCGACCGTGGGTGTCGAAGCCACTGAGCTGCCCGGTCTCACCGCCAGCGTGCCGTCTCACATCATCGATCCACTGACCATCATGAAGATGGATGGTGCACGAGCCGCCACGAAGGATCTCGGTGCACGCATCTTCGACCAGATCCAGACCATGGGCTTCGAGAAGCATCCTCCCCGGAATCTCGGAAGCCTGGTCGACGCCTTCAAGCTCGGCCCGACCGATTCAAAGGCTCTGCTCTCGAACATTGCTGAACTCTTCGGCAGCGATGATGACCGCAAGGACGTGGCTCGAGGCTGAGACCTCATCGCGTAACGATCGAGTCGTTCCACATCTGTGGGCGTGGCCCGTCTCCCCTGGGGAGGCGGGCTTTTTCATTGACGATCGCTCAGGTGCAGGCAAGCCACTCAAGACCTGCAAGTCGATCCGCGAAAGACGAGACCGATGCCCTCGGGCTGAACGCGGAGATCCGGAAGTACCCTTCCCCACAACGTCCGAAACCGCATCCCGGGGTGACGACGATGTTGCCGCGTTGAAGCATCAGGTCGAACACCTGCCAGCTCGAGAGGCCTTCCGGGCATTCCACCCAGGCGTAGGGCGCGTTGCGGCCACCGAATACGGTCAGTCCCGATCCTTCGCAGGTCTCGCGAAGAATACGGACGTTCTCCATGTAGTAGTCGGTCAGTGCGCGCACCTCTCGGCGGCCATCGTCGGTGTACAGGGCCGCCGCGCCGCGCTGGACCGGCCAGCTCACGCCGTTGGACCGGGTCTGCCATCGGCGTGTCCAGAGTTCATGAATCCGCACGCGGCGGCCCGAAGCGGTCGCGCCCTCGAGCGATCTGGGACACACGGTGTATCCGCAGCGGACGCCCGTGAATCCGCCGTTCTTCGAGAATGAACGGCACTCGATCGCACAGTCCCTGGCCCCTTCGATCTCGTAGATCGAGTGGGGAATCGCGTCGTCGCGAATGAAGGCCTCGTAGGCGGCATCGAAGACGATGAGTGCATCGTGGGTGCGGGCCCAGTCGACCCAGCGCCCGAGGTCCTCGCGCGTGAGCACCGCTCCCGTCGGGTTGTTGGGGCTGCAGAGGTAGACGACATCGACCGGCGCTTCCGGCAGCGCAGGCACGAAGCCGTTCTCCCGGGTCATCGGCATGTAGACCACGCCCTCGTATCCACCATCCTCCACGGGGTGCCCGGTGGCTCCTGCCATGACGTTGGTGTCGACGTAGACCGGGTAGACCGGGTCGGCGACCGCGATCCGGTTGGTCGGGTCAAGGATCTCCAGCAGTGATCCCGCATCGCCCTTGGAACCGTCGGACACGAAGATCTCGTCCGGGGAGATGTCCATGCCTCTTGCCCGGAAATCATGTTCGACGATCGCTTCACGAAGGAAGTCATGCCCGAGGGGAGGGCCGTATCCGCGAAAGGTCGTGGCTTCCCCCAGTTCGTCCACGGCCTGCTTCATCGCCTCGCGTGCGCTGGCGGGAAGTGGCTCGGTCACGTCACCCACGCCGCAGTTGATGAGCTTCGTTCGTGCCTCTGGATGTGCTTCGAGGTGTTCGCGTACGCGCCGGTCGATCTCGGGGAAGAGATAGCCTGCAGCGAGTTTGAGATAGTGCTCGTTGACCAGGACCATGGTGCTCCCCGGCGTCAGTTCCCGACGGTCTGTTCGACGCCTTGCAGGCGAACAGCATAAGCGGGAGGCAGGTTGGCCAGGACCAGCTCCCGGCTTCCCGAGAAGCGGCGCTGCATGAACTTGCCGTGAGCATCGATCTGCTTGATCTTCTTTCGGCCGGTGGGACCAACGACCGCCGAACGCATTCCGCGCACGCATGCGTACTCGAAGTACACCAGCTCGGCGCCGGGCTTCAACATGCCCAGCAGTGACTTGAAGATCGCCCTGGTGTCCGCTGGCGGGAAGTTGTTGAAGGGAAGTCCGCAGATGATGAAGTCGAATTCACCATCCACATCCGTCTCCTCGATCGGCTTGGCGTGCAGGTGGATGCTCGAGCCCGGGTTGTCCTCGCGATACGGGGAGAACAACTTGTCCTCGAGTTCCTTGCAGAACGCCGCGTTGATCTCGACCGCGTGGAACTCGTCACCCGAGCGAAGGGCCTCGAGGATGTGCTTGGTGAAAGGTCCGGTACCCGGTCCGACCTCGAGAATCCGTCTCGGACCGTCTGCATTTCGCATCGATCGGGTCATCTCGCGGGCCAGTGCCGCCGAAGACGGCCATACCGAGCCGGTGTGGTAGGTGTTCTTGATGGCCTGGGAGATGAATGACAACATCGACTTTCCTTCTGCTGAAAAGTCGATCATACCGTTCCAACCGTGCAAATGAAACGGCTGCGGCCGTCCCCTCGACAACCGCAGCCGCTTTCAAATGGCTTTACAGCCTCTCAGGCCGTCCTGGATGTCACTCGTTGGTGCGCTTGGGTCTCGCCTTCAGGCGGGGCCCGTTTCGATCGAACATCGAGGTAGGAAGGCGGGCTTCCCCCTGTTCGACGGCCGGTCGCGTGACGTCCTGGCTTGAGCGATGGCTCAGGCCCGATTTCAGGTCATCAGGGCTTTCCCGACGTGCTCGTGCAGCGTCGATCGAGCGGTCCATGATGTTCAGAATGTTGCGTACTCGTGAAAGTTGATCTTCGTTGTTCGCATAGTGCATGACTTGCTCCCTCCGAAGACCTTGTCGGCGCGTCCGGTCTCCGCCTTTGGATCAAGGCTGATTTGCGGACCGGGAAACCCCCGGACCTGCCTGCACAAAGCGCAAGGTCGCACAAACAGGGCCTGATCCGCTTCAATCATGGGTTTCAGGGACTGGGCAGGTTTTCGGACTGGGGTACACTTTCCTTCCAAGACCACGAATTCCGGATCAAGGAGATCCTCATGCGTATCAGTTCCCCTCTCCTGCTCACCGCGCTTCTCACGCTGCTGGCTCCGGCCGGTCCCGGGTTCGGGGCCGACGTCGACCTTCCGCGCTATCCCTCGATCTCCCCGGATGGCAGCCAGGTCGTCTTTTCCTGGCGTGGAGATCTCTGGTTGGTTCCCGTCGGGGGTGGTGAGGCCCGACGATTGACCGTCCATCCCGGTATCGATTCTCGATCCGCCTGGCATCCGGACGGCTCCGAGATCGCCTTCGAGAGTGATCGGGACGGCTATCGAAACGTCTGGGCGATCAAGCCCGACGGCTCCGGGGTGAGGCAGGTGGTCAAGACCGACCGGTACGCGTTGCTCAACGACTACGGCTCCGGCCCCGGCGGTCCCGATGATCCGACGATCAACTTCGACTCACGCCTCGAAGGTGATTTCTACCGCAGCGGGCGTCCCTACCAGGTCCCGGCCGAGGGCGGCCCGTTCACCCGGGTCCATGACGCCTACGGTTCTGCGGCAACCCGTTCACCATCGGGAAAGCAGGTGCTCTTCGAGCGCGGCGGAAGTTCGTGGACACGCCGTCACTACCGCGGTCCCGATGCACGAGATGTCTGGCTTCAATCCCCCGATGGGTCCTTCCAACAGCTCACCAGCTGGGCCGGCAACGACGGCAACCCCGACTGGCTCGACGAGGACTCCATGGTGTTCATGTCCGATCGAGATCATGACACGGTGAATCTGTACATGCAGAGCGTGGTTCCCGGTGTCGAGGACGCCCGGCCGCTCACCGCCTTCACCGATCGTGACATCACCGCGTTCGATCTTTCCAGTGATGGTCGAACCGCGATCATCCAGCGCTGGGACACCCTCTATTCACTCGACCTCACGGACCCCGATGCGTCACCGGTCCCACTTCGGATCAACGCCAACGAGGACGGGCTCGATCGAGTGGTTCCCACCAATGTCTCGCGTCGCGTGACCGAAGCCGCACTGAGTCCCGACGGCAAGGTGATGGCCACCGTCGCCTACGGAGACGTCTGGATCCGCAACGTGGAGGATGGAAGCCCCACCCGACGGATCACCCGGACCCTGGCCCATGACCGTGACATCGCCTGGAGTCCCGACGGCCTTCGTCTCTACTTCGTCAGCGACGAGCACGGAAGGGATGCGATCAACGAAGCGACCGTCCGCAGGACCCGCGGGGAGATCCACGAAGCCTGGACCTCGGCGACCGCACCCGAAGAGGAAGCAGAGACCGAGTCGGCGACCGACGAACCCGACGAGGCAGGGGACCAACCCGAGGGCAAGCCTGAAGCCGCTCCTCCGAACGACATCGAGGGGGAATGGTCGATCGTCACCGACATCCCCGGAACCGGTGCGGTCGAGATGTCGGTCACCTTCACGCAGGGCGACGACGATGACTGGACGGTTGCCTTCTCGTCACAGATCTATTCCGGTTCCGGTACCGCAGAGTACGACGCCGAGACCGGCAAGCTGGCCCTGGTACTCACCATCGACAACGGGCCGACGGTGAACGTCGAAGCGACCGTCGAGGGCGACAGCATCACCGGAACCGCCAACACGCCCGACGGGCGCATGGAGATCACCGGGTCCCGAGTCGCGCCTCCCGCGGCCGACGACCCGGAGTCCGATGAGTCCGAGGAGTCCGATGAGGAGAAGGCGGACGAGGAACCTGACCCCGCGCATGACCCCGATCGCTGGCACGACGCGATCGAGTTCGACATCAACCCCGTGGTGGCCGGTGAATTCAACAACCGTGAACCGAAGCCATCTCCCGATGGCACCAAGCTCGCTTATCGACGAGGCCGTGGCGATATTCGCCTGCTGGACCTGGTCACCGACGAGGATTCCAGCCTGCATGAGAGCTGGGACTTCTGGTCCAGCTACACCTGGTCCCCGGACTCGAGCTCGATCGCGATGAGCGTTGATGACCGGAACTTCAATTCGGACATCTGGTTGGTGCCCATCGACGACCCCGATGCCGCAGTCAACATCTCCCGACACCCCGACAACGACATCAACCCCAGCTTCTCGGCGGACGGTCGCATCCTGGTGTTCACCAGTGAACGCAAGGACGAGGCATACGACGTCTACCGTGTCTACCTGGACAAGTCCCTCGAAGGCCTGCTCGAGCCCGAGCTCGAGGCCTACTACGCCGATGCAGCGAAAGCGGCCAAGAAGCTGAAGCCGATTCCGGTTCGCAAGGATGAGGACACGGATGAGGACGCGGACGACAAGGACGACAAGAAAGACAAGGACGACAAGAAAGACAAGGAAGACAAGAAAGACAAGGAAGACGATTCCGATTCGGACGAGACTCCGGACTGGACGCCATCCCTGGATGACGCCTACCTGCGTCTCCAACGCCGCAGCAGTCTCCCCGGCAACGAGAGTGCGGCGCTCATCACGCCCGCCGGTGATCACATCGTCTATTCCAGCGCCGGTGGAGGACCTGGTGATTCGGGCCTCTGGTCGGTGAAGTGGGACGGTTCCGGCGCCAAACGCATCGGATCCGGTTCCATGCAGCATCTCTCCACCACCGGTGACAAGGTCATCACCGTCAGTGGTGGTGCGGGTTGGATCCCGGTGACCGGTGGCAGCTCGAAGACCATTGCGATCGACGCCGAGATCGACATCGATCTCGAGGAACAGTCCCGACGCAAGTTCGCCGAGGCGGTCCGCATCTTCGAGGAGGTCTTCTACCACCCCGACATGAACGGTTACGAATGGGACCGTATCAGCGAGGGCTACGAGGAACTCGCCGGCCGGGCCTGGACCGGAGACGAGTTCAACTGGGTTGCGGCACGCCTGCTCGGTGAACTGAACGCCTCGCACACCGGCATTCGTGCTTCGGGCTATTCCTCCAAGCTCTCGCGTTCGCAGGGGCGGCTTGGAACCATCCACCAGTCGCACCCCGATGGTTTCGAGATCCTGGAGATCGTCGATGAGTCACCGGCTGCGGTCGGTCCGATGCCGCTTGAGGTGGGCGACGTCATCGTCGCCATCGAAGGCGAACCCATCAAGCCGCTGGACACCATCGAGCGACTGCTCCAGGGCAAGGTCGGCGAAGAGGTGATCATCGGTATCAGGAGAACTGTTCCCGGTGAAGACGAGGGTGAACCCCAGGTACTCGAGATTGATGCCCTGATGAAGCCGATCACCGGCCCCGCCTTCGAACGTCTGCGGCGTACTGCACGTGAACGAGGTGCGCAGTCACTGGTCGATGCCTCGACCGACGGCCGGGTCGGCTACCTGCACATCGAGTCCATGAACCAGGTCTCGCTGGATGAGTTCGAGCGAGATCTCTATGCCGTCGCGGAGGGTCGGGACGGCCTGATCATCGACGTGCGCAACAATGGTGGCGGCTGGACCGCCGACCGACTGCTCGCTTCGATCATGACCCGGCCGCACGCCTACACCGTCCCTCGTGGGGCCGATCCTTCCATGCGGACCGGGTACCCCCAGGACCGCCTGTTCATCCAGCGGTACGTGCTTCCGATCAACATGCTCTGCAACGAAAAGAGCTTTTCCAACGCGGAGATCACCTCCCACGCCTTCAAGAACCTCGGTCGAGGAACGCTGGTCGGCGAACAGACCTACGGTGGCGTGATCTCCACCGGGGGAACTTCACTGGTCGACGGCACGTCGATCCGGTTGCCCTTCCGCGGCTGGTATCTTCTCGACGGCACCGACATGGAGAACAACGGCGCCATGCCTGACCTGGTGGTGCCGCAGACGCCTGAAGACGAGTCATCCGGAACCGATGCCCAGCTCCAGGTCGCCATCGAAGACCTCATGAAGCGGCTTCCAGCCAAAGAAGGACAGGACGACTGATGTCAGAGCAGCACAACCCTTGGTACCGACACCGACCACACCCCTGGCACGGTATCTCCGCTGGTGATGCCCCGCCGGAGGAGGTCGATGCCTTCATCGAACTCACGCCCTTCGATGTCATCAAGTACGAGGCGGACAAGCTGACGGGCTATCTTCGCGTCGATCGTCCGCAGCGGACCAGCTCGACCCCGCCGACACCCTACGGTTTCATCCCGCGCACCTGGTGCGGCGATCGGGTCTCCAAGCTCAGTCCGACCAGCAACGGTGGGGACAAGGACCCGCTGGACATCTGCGTGCTCACCGAACGTCCGGTCGATCGCACCGAGATCCTGCTCAAGGCGCGGGTCATCGGAGGCATCAGCATGATCGATGAGGGCGAGGCCGACGACAAGATCATCGCGGTGATGCAGCGTGATGCGGTGTTTGGTGAAGCACGGGACATCACCGACATCCCCAACGCGCTGGTCGAGCGGTTGCAGCACTACTTCTCGACCTACAAGATGGTCCCGGGCGTCCCCTTCAACGTGACGATCTCCGGATCCTACGGTCGTGATCACGCCTTCTCGGTGGTCCAGGCGGCCATGGACGACTACAACGAGGAATACGGCTCGTCGGCACCGGTACCCGACGGGGTCTGAGCATCGTCTTCGCCTTCGGGCGATTCCGGTGGCGACTCCGCCGCGATGCGCATCTCCCTGGATTTCTCCATCACCGTGTCGTAGATGCTGGCCAGCAGACCCGTGATCGGGAATCGGCCTTCCAGGGGTGATGAACCCAGTCGACGAAGCAGCGCATGGTGCGCATGTTTCTGGGCGATCTCGTTTCGATAGGCCTCGAGCGACGGTCCCGGTCTCCAGAACTCGTCGAGACGGCTGCCGATCGAGCGGATCGGCCCCGCGAGCCGCACGATGTCCGGGTTGGTGTGCGCCTGGCTGACGCCACGCGTCGCGAGCATCCGCGCCTCCTGCAGGTCCGTCCTGAAACGCTCGACATTGCGACCTCGGATCTCCATCGCGAGTTCGGGGGATTCCTGCAGTCGCTCCAGGACCAGCAGCCCGACCACCACCTTGTGTCGGCAGAAGCCTTCCGCTCCGCAGGTGCAGGTCACCAGCGTGTCCTCGGCGGGCGGGAAGAACGGGTGTCCGGTTTCCGTGAAGGGTTCCTCCACGATCGAGGGGAACTCGCCGGCAAGCAGTTTCGCCGCGTAGATCGCCTCCGCTGCGGTGCGTTGCAGCACCCTCAACCAGGCGACCTCGCTGAGCACCGGGAACTCGATCCGCACCTGGAAGGCCTTGGCCGGTTCGCACTGCACGTTGGCGGTGATCAGGCCCGGTCCGAACTCGAGCTTGGTGGCCTGCCCGAGTCTTCCGTATTCGAGTGCCTGGATCATGATCTCCGAAGGGACGTCGGTGACCAGTCGCTGCTCCCACGTCGCCGCGGGCCAGGGCCATTCGGTTTCGCCTTCCTTGCGTCTCAGCTTCAAGCCGTTGCGCACGCGACGCGGACCGTCGGGTCGTGTCTTCTGTCGGGGTTCGGGGGGCTGGCTCATCGTTCCGCAGTCTCCTCGAGGTCGGAGTGTCGCAGGGAGAGCAGGTCCCTGAGCTTCTCGGTGGAGAGATCCGTGACCCAGGATTCACCTGCACCGATGATTCGTTCGGCGAGCTCGGTCTTCTGTTCGATCATCTGATCGACTCGTTCCTCGAGCGTGCCCACCGAGATCATCTTGTTCACGTTGACGGTCCTGTCCTGTCCGATTCGGAAGGCACGGTCGGTCGCCTGGTTCTCGACCGCCGGGTTCCACCAGCGGTCGTAGTGGAACACGTGGTTGGCAGCGGTGAGGTTCAAGCCGACACCGCCGGCCTTGAGGCTGAGGATGAAGATGGGCGTGGCCGCGTCCTTCGTCTGGAAGCGGTCCACCAGCTGGTCGCGTCGCGTCTGCGGTGTTCCGCCATGGAGGAACAACGGGTCGACGTCGAATTCATGACGGATCATCGAGACCAGCAGGTGTCCCATCTGGCGGTATTGCGAGAATATCAGTGCGTGGTCGCCGTTCGCGATCACCTCTTCGAGCATTTCCGCGAGACGCGTGGACTTGCCCGAGCGTTCCGGCGTGGGCTCGCCGGCATCGGCGCCGATCGAATCGAGGTAGTGCGCCGGGTGGTTGCAGATCTGCTTGAGCTTGACCAGGGAGGCGAGCACCAGTCCGCGACGGCGAATGCCTTCGGCGGTGTCGACCTTGCGAAGCATCTCCTCGACCACCGCGTCGTAGAGCTGGGCCTGCTCCGGGGTCAAGGTGACGATCTGCTTGGTCTCCACCAACGGGGGCAGGTCGGTGATCACGTTCTTGTCGGTCTTGAGTCGACGCAGGATGAAAGGCTGGACGAGTTCCCGGAGTCGATGTGACTGCTGCTTGTCTCGGTGACGTTCGATCGGCAGTGCGAAGCGTCTCCTGAAATCAGCCGAGGTTCCCAGGTATCCCGGACAGCAGAACTCCATGATCGACCAGAGTTCGGTCAGTCGGTTCTCGACGGGGGTACCGGTGAGCGCGATGCGGTGCCGGCTCTTCATCGCTCGAATCGCCGCGGTCTGCTTGGTCGGCGGGTTCTTGATGTGCTGCGCCTCGTCGAGGGTCACGCGCCACCATTCGACCTCCTCGAGGAGTTCGCGGTCCCTGGTCACCAGGGAGTAGGTGGTGATGATGACGTCGTTCTCCCGGGTGATCTTGAGGAAGTCCTCACCCATCGGTCTTCCCAGGCCGTGCTGGAGGTGGACATTCAGTTCCGGTGCGAACCGGTTGAGTTCGCGCTTCCAGTTGCCGAGCACCGACATCGGCACGACGAGAAGCGTCGGGCCGATCATCGAGGGGTCCTGTGCCTTCTGTCGTTCGTACTGGAGCAGGGCGATGAGCTGGATGGTCTTGCCCAGACCCATGTCATCGGCAAGGCAGGCGCCGAGACCGAATCGGTCGAGGAAGGTCAGCCAACTGAGACCCATGAGCTGGTAGGGACGCAGCGAACCCCTGAAGAGTTCGGGTTGTTCGACCGCATTGAGTCGCTGGTCGAGCTCGACGTCGCCGAAGACCTGCGCGACCCAGCCGGTCGCCTTCATGCCGAGAATGGGAAGCGAATTCTCCGAGCCGTCCACGCCGTGGGCGAGTCGCATCGCCTCGAGCACCGACATCTCCCCGCCCGGGTGGGCGTTGACGAACTCGGCTGCTCCCTCGACATCCTCGACCCGGATCTCGACCCACTGGCCGTCGACCCTGACCAGCGGTGTTCCTTGTGCGGCGAGCTCCCGGAATTCCTCCAGGGTCACCGGCTTCTCTCCGAGGGAGATCTGCCAGGAGTAGTTCACCAGGCTGTGAAGCCCGAGATCACCGTGCCTGGCCGGGCCCGAACCCCAGGTTCCGCCGCTGTCGCTTTCCAGGGGATCCGACTCGATCAGCAGGCGTGCGGCGAGTCGGCTCTGGCTGCGGCCCCACCATCCGGGGACCAGCACCTCGACGCCGCTTTCGGCGAGGATCGGGCGCATTTCCCTGAGGAATTCGTATGCATGATCCAGCGAAAGGTCGATGCCGATCGGCGACGAGCTTGCCAGTGCTTCCTCGAGTCGCGGCCAGATGCGTGCCGCTCTTGCCAGTTCGGCGAGCAACACGTCCTCGGCGGTCTCGCGTTCGCCGCCGATTCGCGAAAGCATCTGGTCACCGGCGGAATCCGGGTTCCAGATTCGTTCCGCATCGATCATGATCGGCGGGTCGTCGGTGGTGACCAGGTGGAAGGAAAGTCGCCAGTGTCCGCTGATCACGTTCGCGTCGTCGGGGTCGGTCTCGGGTTCGCTGAGTTGCAGGCAGAGCCGCACCACCCTGGACGCGCTGCTGTCATCGAGGTGTGCGATCCACATGCGTGCCGACCTGAGCATCTGCAGTTCGCCGCCGTGCAGGACCGGGATCTCGTTCGAATCCTTCAGCAGTCCCGACAGCCACCCGGCATGCTGGTCTCCAAGCAGGTCACGTCCGTCGATCGCCTCGGGATAGTCGTCTTCGATGAGGATCTGGCGCACCGTCGAGTCGCAGATCCCACGCATCGCGCTTTCGAGGATGTTCCACGGGTCCGAGTCGTTGCGGTCGACCACCGAACAGACCACTGCGGGAGTCGATGCCAGCAGGTGTGCGACCCGGGCACTGGTCTCGCGGTCGTTCAGCCACGGAAGCCAGCTGGCTCGAAGATCGCCGTCCCTTTCCTGGACCATCGTCGGTATGAATCGCTGGTTCTGCAGGAGATCCAGGATCAGTCGTCCGGTCTCGATCCAGTATCGCATCTCGTGTCCGGCATCGAAGGCGGTGTGCTCGACGTGGTCCTCGATCCTGAGCAGGATCTCGGCCACGCGCTCGTTCTTCACCGGAACGGTCTTCACTTCGACCGGTTCGAGCTGGAGCCCTTCGGCGTCCAGTGACCAGCGCATCCTGGAGGCAAGGCGTTCACTCGGTTCCGGAACCAACTGCGTGCCGACCCGTCGGTGGGGCAGGCACATCCTGGCTTCACCCAGGTCCTGCACGTCGTCGGCACCGAGGATGCCGGCGTCGACCAGGTGCTTGAGCAGGTGCTCGCCGGACAACGTGTAGGTGTGTGGTTCGACCTTCGCTTCGACCACCACCGCGGTCGCGGTTGTTTCTTCGGCTTCCCCGGTTTCGTCGATGACTTCCGACGAGGTCGCGTCGACCTGTTCGGTCATGAGATCGTTGTCTTCGATCTCGATGGAAGGAACCGTCGGCTGGCTGGCGAAGGCGGCGGAAGCGGCTTCCTCCGATTCCGCCCAAAGGTGCAGCGCGTTGCGTGTCCAGACAGCATGAAGAACGAACATGAAGACGAGGGCTCCGTGATGCACGGTCCATTCGGGCGCACGAATCTTGTGCTTGCCCCGGGCGCCAACTGGCACCCGGGGGGCGAGGGAGGTACTGATTCCGCTGGGGCTCGAACCCAGGACCTAGCGATTAAAAGTCGCTTGCTCTGCCAACTGAGCTACGGAATCGAGAATCACCCAGTGTAGCGTCCCCCCGGCCTCTTTTCGGGTTGCCGTCCACCGGTCCACCAAACCGGCCGGTCCCATTTGGGGGCTTGTTCAGCCTGTGCGGCCATTTCTGCCCTTGCCGGGGCGTGGTTTCCCGGCCTTCTCACACGCTCTGGTGGATGTTGGGCTTTCTTTCGCCGATCACTCCTGCAGCCGCGGAGCGGCCGAATTCGACAGTGTCCGGCCCGAATGGCCCCGGAGGGGGGTTTGACGGGCGTTCTGCCTTGTTCAGGCCGGGTGTCTCCGACGCCCATCAGGAGCCTCACTGATGCATTCGAATCCAGCCCTCGTCGACTTCACCCTGGTTGTCGGGCGTCAGTGCCAACGCCTGTGCTGGCTTCTTGCCGGGATCGCGGCCCTGTCCCTGACGGCGTGCCAGACCTGTCCCTGTACCCAGGGGCATGTGCAAGGGGCCCGGGCCGAAACGATGATGTTCGGTCAGCTGCCTGGATTCGCGGTTGATGCACCGTCATCCGCCTCGAATACGAGTCACGCAAAGGCCGCTCATCTTTCCACGACTTCGACGCCGGAAGCGAGCCTGACCCAGGTCTCCTTTGCCATGGAAGGCGCCGATTTCGACCCCGAGGTCGATCCCTCCGGCACCTGGATCGTCTACGCCTCGACCCAGCATGACGCTCGAGCGGACATCTATCGCAAGCAGATCGACGGGCGTACCCAGGTGCAGCTGACCCGGGACGATGCCGATGACGTGATGCCTGCGATCAGCCCGGACGGACGAAACATCGTCTTTGCCAGCAACCGCTCGGGAAACTGGGACATCTGGATGATGTCGATCAACGGGGGGGCTGCCACCCAGCTGACCTCGGAAGCCGACCATGAACTGCATCCCGGTTTTTCCCCCGATGGCCGCCATGTCGCCTATTGCCGCCAGAACGACTATTCCGGCCGTTGGGAGATCTGGACCTTCGATATCACCCGTCCGGGGGCTCGTTCCTACGTCTGTGACGGACTCTTTCCCCAGTGGTCACCGGAACCGGGGCGAAACACCCTGCTTTTCCAGCGTCCTCGAGAACGGGGCAGTCGTCTGTTCGGCATCTGGACGATCGACGTGGATGATGGCCGAGGTGCCAGCCCGACCGAGATCCTCTCTTCAAGTGAAGCAGCGATCATGCACCCATCATGGTCGCCGGATGGACGATCGATCTGTTTCTGCAGCGTATCGCTGCCGCCCGCCGGATCGGCCCTCTGGCCCGAACAGGCCAATATCTGGCTGGTCAAGGTCGACGGCACGCAGCGCGTATCCCTGACCACCAGTCGCTTCAGGAACATGCAGCCCACCTGGAGTGGTGACGGCAGGATCTACTTCGTCTCCGACCGTGGGGGCGCTGACAGCCTCTGGTCGATCCAGGCGGATCAGCCCGACAAGTTCAGTCGCGGCACCCTGGCGAGCTTCGAAGAGACCGAAGAGGACAATTGAACGCCCGCTCGAGCGGGCTTCGCTCGGGCATCGAAACGGGCCTGGTTCGACCCAGGGCGCTTGCTGGCAATTCCTCAATGTCAGCAAGCGCCCTGTGCCGATTGAATTGGTGGCGGGTTGGAACCCGCTTTGCAGGCAGGAAGCCATGACAAGTGCATGTCCCTCATTATCGTTTCGGATTCGGCAGTTTCTGCGCCTTCCGATGGTTCCACTCCTGGCCGGTGTGTTGTTTGTCGCGCTTTCGGGTGGCTGTCGCTACCAGGCGCCGACCGGCCTGAATTCACCCTGGCTGCCCCGGCAGCAGGTCTGGGCGGTGGCGCCTCTTGCCAATGAGAGTGGTGTGAGCTCGGTTGATCGACTGGCGATCACCGACTCGCTCATCCTGGAAACGGCGTCGATCGAAGGCGTCGATGTCCTGCCCCTCAACCGAACGCTTGATGCCATGCTTGCTCTTCAGATCGGTCTGGACGGCATTCCCACCGTCGAGGAGTACCAGGTTCTTCTCCAGACGATTGGCGCGGATGCCATCATCGTGGGAACGGTGATTGCCTACGATCCCTACCAGCCCCTGCGTCTGGGTGCTTCGATACAGCTGATCCAGTCGCCCTCGGCGGCCCGGACGGCGTTCGACCCGCGTGCCTTGACCCTGTCGATCTCGGATCGCATGAACCAACCGCCCCAGGAGGCGCCTACGCCACTTATTCAGGCTTCTGGCATCTATGACGCCGAGAATCATGGTGTCCTGATCGCCCTCGAGTCCTATGCCAAGGGGCGCTCGACGCATGACCTCGCTCGCAGCGGGGTCGGCCTCTACCTGCTCGACATGGACGAATACTCCGAATTCGTCTTTCACGAGCTCCTGAGCCGCCTTGTCGTCCGCGCCCAGATCGCGATGGAAGCCGCCATGAACCGTGCCATGGCCGACGCTTCTTCCTGATCCTCGATCAATTACTCAGAATCATTTTCCGGCTTCTCGCGTTGTGAGCGGGGTTCTGCGGGGTTTTTAACCCAGCAGTCCGATACACACTCAACCGAGTCCGAAAAACCGTCGATGACAAGGACGCACTCGTCGCGTCCAAGTGTTCCTGCCTCACGGCAGGGCAGGTGGCGAGGGACATGTAATAAGGAGGCGGGACATCGTACGGTCGTCACGATGTCCAAGGCCTGGTGGGCGACGACCAAACGGACCGGATCCCTCGACTGAGGTAGTACGAATCAGTACAGGGTCTTGCCGGAACCAGTCCTTGAGTTGCAACCCATGAGCGAGCATCTTCCAATCGTCGAACGCTTCATCGCCTACTTGAACGAGGAGCGTCACTTCAGCCCCTATACCGGTCGTTGCTACGGCCTGGATCTGCGGCAGTTCACCGACTACCTCCGCTCCGCCCATTCGGTGGCTTGCGACGAGGCGATCGAGACCGCAGCCTTCGAGCGTCGGCTCGCCGGCGGCGAACCGGATACCTCCGGCGCCACCTGCACCGACCTCATTCTCTGCGCCGATGTCGAGACCATCCGTGGTTTCATCGCGCACCTCGGCGGGCAGGACTACTCCGCGGCCACCATGGCGCGGAAGATCGCGACACTTCGTTCCTTCCACAAGTGGATGGAACGCAAGGGTCTGGTCAAGACCAACCCCATGGTCCTCATCCGCACCCCCAAGCAGGCGAAGCGTCTTCCCAAGGCGATCTCGGTCGACCAGATCGAACGACTGCTCTCCGCACCCAACGACGCCGACCTGCTCGGTGCCCGTGACCGTGCGATCCTCGAGGTGCTCTACTCCACCGGAATCCGCGTCAGCGAAGTCGTCGGTATCAACCGCGGCGACGTCGACGATCAGGGTGAGGCGATCATCATCCGCGGCAAGGGCCGTCGTGAACGCCTGGTCCCGCTGGGCGCCCACGCGCTCAAGGCCCTGCGTCACTACATCGGCATGCACGACCAGCAGTTGTCCGCTGCCGGCCTGGCCGCCACCACCGAATCCGATTCCGCCCTCTTCGTCAACAAGCACGGTGGCCGCCTGAGCAGTCGTTCGGTGCGCCGGAAGGTCTCCAAGTACCTCGCCGAAGTCGGCCTGGACCCCGAGATCAGCCCCCACACCATTCGTCACTCCTTCGCGACGCACCTGCTCGACAACGGCGCCGACCTTCGTTCGGTGCAGGAGCTCCTGGGTCACCAGTCGCTCAGTTCCACGCAGGTCTACACGCACCTTTCGCGCAAGCGCATGCGTGACACCTACGACCAGGCCCATCCCCGAGCGGAATCCGCCTGAGGTCGCGAGACCCGACCAACCTGATTGAACCCAAGCGCCCCGCGGACTCGTCCGCGGGGCGCTTTCATGATCAAGGGGCATGCCGTGTTCTGGTCATCCGGTCACGGGCACGCACCCCAGCAGCGAATCGAGCCACCCTCGAGCAGCGCGACCGTGTGGTTGCCGCCCGGAGCGACCTCGACAACAACGTCATCCGACTGTATTTGCCCACTGAAACTCGGCGACCCCAGATGTGAAAATTCAAGTCGTCTGCGGCAAGAGCTGTCGTGAACGCCTGGTTCCGCTGGGCGCTCACGCGCTGAAGGCGTTGCGTCACTACATCGGCATGCACGACCAGCAGTTGCCCGCCGCCGCCGGGCAGGCCGCCAGCATCCGGAGTCAAAGGCCAATTCGTGATGTTGATGTTCGTGCGTCGCTCAGTTCGAAACAACTGAATCAAATCTTCACGGCTGATTCATTGCAGCGAACGAATTGTTCTTCAGCCAATCGAGATAAGGGTGTTTCATCCCCACACCGGTTGCGGTCACGACGCCATCGGAGTTGATGATCACGTTCGAAGGAAAAGAACGGACTCCATAATCCCTGGCGACCGGTGTACCCGAGGGATCGAGTCCGACCATCATGTCGATATCGTTGTCGGCGAGATAGGAGCGGACCTGTTTCAGGTGGAGCACCTGGTCCTTGTTTGGATAGGTGTTGACCGCGATGACCGTAATGGGAAGTTCTTGTTGGTCTGCCCAATTGGCAAATTCATTCATGATGGGAACTTCTTGAACGCATCCAAGACACCAGGTCGTCCAGAAGTCGAGAACCACGACTCGTCCACGAAAGTCATTCAGTGAGATGGTTGTGCCGTCAATGGTGTCGAGCGTGAAATCAGGTGCGACGGAACCAATTGCGATCATCTCGACTTCATTCGATTCGATCGCGAAACTCGCGTCGACGTGCGAAGCTGTTGGCGTTCCTGAACATGCTGCGAGGGTCAGGGACATGGTTGAAATGAGAAAAACGTTGCCGAGTGAAGGCATTTGAGGCGCTCCAATCATGTCATTCAGGATCCAATCGGCCCTTGGTCATCACTCATGCGTCTACCGACATGGCACGTGGTGGTTGCAGCTGGACGGGTGGGCAACATCGCTCTCGAAGGACTGGGTCAGCCGGTTGATCCGCTTTCTTGCAGGAGTCTTGTGAGAATTCGTTCTATTGCCTGAGGTGGTTTATCCACTGCTTGAACGATTCCTTTTCGGTCGACCAGGATCGTGTGCGGTATTCGATGGACATCGAATGACGCAAGGTCGTTCTTCCACTTCTTGTCGTCGTAGTGTTGTGGCCAGTTCATGTCCGCACCATCGATCAGGCCGTTGCCGTTGAGATCCGCCAGGCAGAGATCGAGGTCGCACGGTCCTCAGTAGCCCAGCAGTATTGAAAGGCCTGATCCGTTGATCTTCCCGTCCCCGTCGAGACCGGGCGTCGCTGACGACATCATCCACGTTCATGAGACCGTTTTTCTGGTTCGACAGCGTCGATTCATGAGAAATGACCGAGTACATGGCTGCGGCATGAAGAGGTACGCGGTCCTTCCGAATGCTTTGCACTGGATTCATGAAAAAGCGCGCGCGAGCTCGAAGGCTGGCGTGCGCTCCCCGGAAACAACAGTGTGGTGGCAGGGGGGGTGGTTCTACGGGCACGCTCCCCAGCTGCCGAGGATGATGGTGAGGTCGTTGCCGTCGACGATGCCGTCTTCGATGATGTCGGCGGTCGGGTCATCGGTGCCCCAGGCGCCGAGAATCAGGGTGAGTTCGTAGCCGTCGACGACACCGTCGTCGTTGAAGTCGAAGAAGCAGTCGGAGATGCAGTTGTCTCGGACGGTGTTGCCGCCGCTGTCGATCCAGTCACCATCGATCTGGTCTGGAGTGTTTTCGCAGATGGTCGTATCCGTCAGCACCGGGATGGTGCTCTGATGGTTTCCGAGCCCGGCACCGAAGAATGCCGAGTTGTTATTTTGAAGCACGCAGTTGTCCAGCGTCAGGATGCCCTCATTTGCAGCATTGAGGATCCCGCCGCCAATGTAGTTGCTCGAGTTCCCGGTCAATGTGCAGCCATGCAAGGTCGAGCTGCCCCAAGAGGATAATCCGCCACCCCAGTCGGCCACATTGTTCATGAATGTGCAGTCGATCAGAGTCAAGGTGGTCTCGATACCGTGCATCCCACCGCCGCTGCCGGAATCTCCTGAGGCAGAGTTTTCGGTGAATGTACAGTCGACCAGGGTTGCTGTTCCGCCAGAGCATGTGGTGCCGCCACCCCAGTCGGCCATATTGTTCCTGAACGTGCAGTTGGTCAACGTAGCAGTGCTGGAATGACTGCTGTGCAAACCGCCACCATAGTAGTTGGCGGAGTTGTCCTCAAACAGACAGTCGGTCAGTGTTGCAATGCCGCTGGAACTGTGTATTCCGCCCCCGCCATTCTGGTATGAGTACCACCCGGTAGATGTGTTGCCCCTGACGGTACAGGTATCCAGGCTCAAACTGCTTTCTTTGCCGTAGATTGCGCCGCCAGCGTATTCAGCCGAGTTGTCGTTGAAAATGCAGTACTGAAGTGTTGGGCTGCTCTCCCTGTTGAAAATGCCGCCGCCATATTCCCCCCAGTTGTTCTCGAACCTGCAGTTGATCACCGTTGGGCTGCTGGAAAAGTTGTACATGCCACCGCCGGACTCGTTGAAGGTGTCATGCCCGTCGCCGTCATAGTCAATCCAGGCGGCGAATCCATTTTCAATCGTGAAGCCCTTGATGAGGGTGTCGGCAGCCTCACCGTTGAAGCAGGCGATGCCGCGACGCGCACCCTCGCCATCGATGAACGTGACCTCGGGCCCATCACTCGAGCGCAGGGTGATCGCCTTGCCGAGCAGGTCGACGACGTGGGCAGGGTGGTCGCTCGTGTAGACGCCGGGTGCCACGAGAATCTCATCACCATCAGAGGCATAGTCGACCGCCGCCTGGATCGAGGCGAAGTCGGCCTTGCCGTCATCGTCGACGGTGATGACCTCGGCAAACGCGCCGGAGGCGCTGGCCCCCAGCGCGGTGAGCGAGATGATCCGCGTACACGTAAAAGTGTTTCTGGTTCGATGGCGTTGATTCATGATGTATCCCCGAGGTGTGGTGCCCCTCGAACAGCCGGGTTGACGTGCTGTTCGATTCGTGAGAAATGACCGAGCACAGGGCTGCGGCGGGCGGAGATACGCGGGTTTCGCGACTTCTTTGAACAGAAACATGTAAGAAAGCACCAGATTGACGGCTGGCGTTGTCTTCCCCGGTCAATGGCTTGGCCTTTGAAGTGGGGCGGCTCTACGGGCACAAGCCCCAGCTGCCGAGTAGCGCGGTGAGATCCGCGCCATCGATGATCCCGTCTTCATTGAGATCGCCCAGACACGGGTCCTCGGTGCAGAGGCCCCAGTTGCCGAGAAAGACCGTGAGGTCCGCGCCATCGACGATCCGGTTGCCGTCGAAGTCGCCGGTGCAGTCCGGGTAGAGCTCCAGGTACGCACCCGGCGTGAGGTCCTTGCCGATGAACCCTGCATGGGTGTCGGGGTACCTCGGGCAGCGGAACATCTGGTTCGAGCTGCTGGTGGTGCCCTGCTGCGGAAGCTCACCCTGCATGAGTCGACCTGCCGGGGTGACCGGGCTTCGATATTCCCAGACCACGTCGCCGTCCGGCGTCATCTCCACCACGTAGCCGCGCCCACCCGCGCAGGCCAGGGTGTTGCCGTTGGGCATGCGCGTCGCACCGGAGATGAAGCTCGAGAAGAAGTCGGTCGGAGGGTCGTAGATGAAGCAGGTGTCGGTCTTGGGTGGCCCGTAGGTGTCGTCCCCGATCAGTTCGTAGGTGCCGTCCTCGAGCAGGGGGGGCGTGATCTCCTCGACGGTCGAGTAGGTTCCTTCGGGGCGGTCGTTTCCATTGTTGTACACCGTGATGTTGCCTGCACCGGGGCGGCCTTCCGGAATCCAGAGTGCATCATGCTGGCCCCAGAGGATCTGGTCCTCCGGTCCGCCGCGGGCGTGGGCCTGGGGGTTGCCCCAACGATAGATCAGGTCGCCCGCTTCGGTCGCTGCCTCCGCGGTGCTGAGGTCATGGTCGATGATCCAGATCTCCCGGAACCGTGGTATCGAGATGAGGATCTGGTCGAGTTCCGGGTGGTAGTCGATCGAGTTTGCGTGCAGCCAGTCCGGTCGATTCGTCTGCAGGTAGTTGAAGTCGATTCGTCCCGGGTGATCCGCAGGTGCACCGTAGTCGGGCTTGCTCGGGTCATGGTCCTGCACGTGGTGGTCCCAGCTGCTCCAGGACCAGACGACCTCTCCGCTGGTCGGTCCGGTGGGCTGCACCTCCACGATGCGTTCGGCGAGAAGATGGTCGACGCCGGGGTCGACGGTTGCCGGGTCCCGACCCATCTCGATCGCTTCTTCCAGGGTGTGGTATTCCCAGGCGAGGATCAGCACGTTTCCATTCGGCATCGGTTGGATGTCATGGTGCTGCCTGGCTTCGGGGTCGTTGTAGATGAATGACCAGATGACCTCGCCATCCCAATCGAATCGTTCGACCAGGCCGCCATCACCGGGTTGTGCGATCTGCGTGCCATTCATCGGTCCGGGGTCGGATGCGCGCAGCAGTGAACCGTCATCGAGGATGTACACCATGTTTCCTGCAGGGTGGTTCGAGACCCACTGGTTGACGATCCGACCGTCATTGTCGATCAGGTAGATGTCGGCAGTCCGCAGGCCATCGACCAGGGTGTACCCGGGCTGCGTGCCTGCCTCGTGCACCAGCACCCCGACCGTGTTGCCTTCGAGTTGCCCATGTGCGGTCCCGGCCCCGCAGGAGAGCAAGCAGCATGCGATTGACAATCCACATCGAGTGTTCAGCATCGTTTCATCCCGTTTTCTGCATGTCTGTCGCACCCGAGCGCATCGGGCATGTCGTGAACATCGGGCATTGTGGTCTTCCTGCTGTACAAAAGCGGTCCTGCCGGTTTCAACGCATCATCAGGGGC
>JAQWMQ010000009.1 GCA_029246705.1 Phycisphaerales bacterium
CGGGCTCCTTGACTGGGCCATCTGGGATGTCGTTCCGACCTGGCCGAGCTACGCCGGTTTCGCACTGGTCCTCGGAGGAGCGATGCTCATCCTCAAGGGCAAGCGCACCTGAGCAGCAGGTTGCCGGTCGGCACGAGCACGCACGGCTTGACGCATGTCCGCGGCTCAAGCGTCGAGCACAAGCTTCGTCCGCAAGATTCGTTGTGAACGCCACCAACATTCCGTATGATTCGCGGGCACTGGCTGGCCAGTGCCGCCCCCATCAGTCCGATGAGAGAGATGACACCATGAAGAAGATCCTTGCAGTCCGCGATCAACAGGCGAAGGACATCCTCGGCCTGCTCAAGTGCGTTGCAACCGGTAATGGCCAGTTCCCCCTGCATGAGGTGCACGAGCAGACCATGCATGCGTTCGCCGAGCATCTCTTCCACACCACCGTCGACATGAGCGAGATCGAGGGAACCCTCGATGGTGCCGCGGAGAAGGTCGTCGAGAAGGACCTGCGCGGCGAAGTCTTGAACATGGCCGGGATCATCCCCTTTCTCGAGGAGGAGCACGAAGAGGAACGCATCGAGACGTTCGCGACCCTCGCCACCGAATTCGGCTTCAGCAGGAAGTTCGCGAGGGAACTGCACGGCATGTGTCACAACGCGGTCCTTGAACTCACCCTGTGCCAGGTGCGGCCGCTGGGACTGGCCATGGGCATGCCCCTCTGGAAGGGCATGCTGAAGATGGGCAGGAGCTTCATGCACCTGGATGGCGACAAGAAGCTGCTGGCCCGCTACGAGGGCTTCAAGGACCTTGACGACGGCATCTTCGGCAAGATCATGACCGACTACTACCGCGACAACCACTTCGCCCTGCCCGGGACCGTCGGATCCCCCTTCTCCAACGGGCTCCGAATCCACGACATGCACCACGTGCTGGCCGGCTATCCGACGACGCCGATCGGCGAGACCTGCGTGCTGGCGTTCGACTCCGGCATGATGAAGCAGGATCTCGGCAAGGCGGTCATCGCCTACGTCGCGCAGTTCCAGGTGGGCCTGCAATTCGACAAGGGGCTCGCCGCCTTCAAGAACGAGATCAACCCCGACACCGTCATCCGCGCCTACGAACGCGGCGGGAATTGCAACGTGAACTACGAGACCTACGACTTCGACTTCGACTCGCTGCTCGAGGAACCCCTCGCCGACATCCGGGAACGCTTCAACCTCGACCCCGAGGGCGCGATCGTGAAGGGCCCCGATGACCTGTGGTGCGGTGACCGCGGCATCGTCGGCATGCGGCAGGACCCGAACAAGGTCGAGAAGAAGAAGACGTGGCTGGAGAAGGTGCTCAACGGCAAGAACGTCGTGAAGGACTGACGAGCCTGGCAAGCACCCTCCCCCGCCCTCACTTGACGCGTTGGATCGAACTGGGCCGCCAGGTCTTGTCGAACCAGGATTCGAGCGGACCATAGAGTCGAAGACAGAGGAACCAGGCCTTGCCGGGAACCGTCTGGATCCAGTTCGCCTCGTGCCCCTTCGGGGGCTTCGGGCCGAACCAGATCGTGGTGGATCCGTCGGGGTTGGTCACCAGGTCAAGGTTGCGCTCGTTGTTCTTGCTGGGGTAGGGCTGATCCGTCTGGAGCATGGAACGGGTCTGCGGGTCATAGACCACGAGCGACCAGAAGTCCTTTGCCGGAACATCCGGCGGCAGGGTCACCGAATAGTCGAGGCCACCGTCAAGGTAGGCCCCCTCGGCATCGATCGCAGCGAGTGCGTACTGCGAACCGACTCCGACCATCTTCAGAACCATCGCCGGCGTGTTCACGGTGGCGATGTAGAAGAAGAGGGTCCTTGCATCCTTGTTGCGACCACCCAGGCCGTCCTCGATCAGCCAGCGGTAGTCACCCCCGTCGAAAGCCGTCAACCAGCCGGCCTCGGGACCGTAATACCAGATGCTTTCGGAACGAGGTCTGAATGCCAGTGCCCGTGCCGTTGCGTTCCCGATCGCGGCTGCGTCACGCAGGATGCCCTGCATCCTGGCGTCCGGCTCGAATGGACGGCCCTTCACGATGCCGATCGCCGCCAGGTTGCCGCGAAGCTCGGCGTCGATCGCATCGACCGGTTCACGCTGGATGACATCGTCGATCTCTTCGTAGAACGTCTGGTCATTCGCATGGATCGTGTTCATCACCTTGCCGGATCCACTCACGAACTCCATGGCCGGAGGATTCGCGGCATCGGCAAGCGGATAGATCTTGAGGTTCCTGGTCCACATCTCGACCGCCGCATCGGTCTTGCCATCCTTGAGGAAACCGCGAAGCGGAAGCCAGTTCACGTAGGTGGGACTCTTCGAGACGAAATAGCCCTCGGGAATCTCGCCTTCGTAGCCGGGGGGGAGCAACAGGTACTTGCCGCCCTTGCCACGGTCGGGACCCGGAGCACCCATGTCCGTGACGAAACGAAAGCAGGCGTCATTGACCGTTCCGGGCCCGGCTCCCGCGGGAATCTCGATCACCGTCGGCCCGTCGCGCTCCAGGTCGAGCATGCCGATGGCGTAGACGGTGTCGGTGTTGCCGGTCAGGAAGAGGCTGTTCGAATCCATCAGGTCGTCATAGAGCAGGACCTGGTTGGCCTTCTCGACTCCAACGCTCTTCATGCCACGACGCATGCCTTCGATCGAGGCCAATGGAACGAAGTCGAGAAAGACCTCGACCCCCCGCATTCGGTCGAGATTGTCGTAGACCGTCTCGACCGTCGCCTCGGTGGGCATGCCATCGAAGAAGCGCAGTGTTCCGATCGAGGTCTCGACCTCGTCGGGGGTCATGATCGATTCGGGAATCGGCGTGTTGAATCCCTCGGGAACATCGCCCTGGGCAAGAGCAGCTGATGTGGCTGACATGATGCAGAGAAGAGCGCAGCATCGAATGGCATTGAATGGCATGGTTGAAAAACCTCTTGAGATGGGACTGCTTGATGGCCGAGTACAATGAGAAGCGTTGCGGATGGTACTGACTACGAGAGACTAAAACTAAAGAAGACTGACGAGAAGTCATCTGGAGCAGGCAGGAAAGATACTGAACCAGAAAACCGAGGTTCAATCGACCAGAATGGTGATTTGGGACTCTGGTTAGAAAATTTGCACTCAATCCCACAGTGATTCCGAAGGATATCTGAGCGACTCGGGTGATGACCTGTTCCCCACCCGTGAAGCAGTCCCATCACGCACGCGTAACGACACAACACGGAAGGATTCATACATGAACGATTCACCCAATGACGTTGCCGCCAAGACCGGCGTCATGTCAGCACTCTCCCAGGTAATGAGCGGCCTAGGCTTCGTGGCCATGCTCTTCGGCGCCGTATTGCTGATCATCGCACTCATCAGTGAATTTGGCGGAGACGATGGCAAGTTCGAATTCGGAGAAGCCGCGGTAGCAGCCGGACTCATGATCGACGGCCTGCTCCTCGCGGGAATAGGTCAGATCATCAAGGCCTTCCGTTCGATCGCGATCAACTGCGCGGTCATCGCCGCCAAGTAAGCGCCCCACGAAAATCGACCAGAGGGGTTTCGAATACCACATTCGAAACCCCTTTTCACATGGCTTGAAGACCCAGGGTGCGGGCAACCAACGGAATCAGGAAGACCGATCAGTCCGACATCGCCTCAAGAGTCCATCCGTGCGGCCAAAGGCCCCGGCTGGGCTTGTCCGGGTCGACCAGCACCCAGGTCGGCTGGTTCGATTCCATCATGCGTCGCGCCGCCTTCGCGGGCTGGGACCCCATCTTCGCGACAACCGTCTCCTCGCCGGCAGCCTGCGGCTGCACCGTGATCTTGTGGATGACGTCGTCGTTCACGCTGGTATCGGTCTTCTCGACCGAACTGATGCGACCGGGAACGATCCGCCCGTTGGTGATGATCCGCTTGCGGATCATGCGGTGCCGGAGCAGGAAACCGAACACGACGCAGACCACCAGACCGGCCAGGAGGAGGACCCACGCGACCCCGCCCCCGCCACCGGAGATGATCACGATGCCGACCGTGAGTGCCGCCACCCCGAGACCCGCCAGGATCACCAGCGGGAAGGTCGTCCCCCCCCAGGCGCGTCGCTTGACGGGACCGGGGATGTCCATTCGAGGCACGGGGTGCTGTTCGAGATGGGCCAGCATCTCCGGGGTGAGGATCATCTTCTTCAGTGCCTGGCCGGCCAGCCCACCCTGTTCGGTCAGGTTCTTGAAGGCTTCCTCGGCGTAGGTTCCTTCGACGGCGTCGGCGGCTCGACGCCCGGCATCGGGATCGTCGGCCACGGGTGAGCAGACCGCGACCGCGTCTTCGATGAAGTGCAGTCGATCCTTGCCGTCGACACGTTCGTCCTGTTGCTGCCCCGAGACTCGAATGTCGTTGGTTCGGGTGGTGCGGTACACGCCGGGGTGCCTGGTGAAGAGCAGACCCCGCGCCAGGAAGGCGAGGTTGAGGTTCTCGATCCGCACCATCGCATCGACCATGTCCCGAACCAGCAGCACCCTGACCGACTCGGGATTCGCGGTCACCACCGTGAACTTGTCGTTGAACGCCGGTTCATCCTCGAGCTCGAAGCTCGGCATCCCGACCAGTTTCGCGGTGATCCCCATCAGGAACCGACCGGCGACCCCCCGCTTCGCCTGGATCGAGAATTCCGGCAGCGTGGTCTCGGGACGGTGAAAGAACATGAACGTTCGCCGTACGCGGCGGGAGACCGTCCGCGAGTCGCCATCATTGAATTCGGTCCATGAAGCGTCACCGACGATGTCGGTACCAAGCGCATGCGTTCGCACGATGACGTCGTCGAAGGCGATGTCATGCTCACCGAACGCCGCCTCGAGTTCCGCCAGCGCCTGCTTTGGAACCTCTCCCCGGGAAAAGCCGTCAAGAACGGGGTGATCGTCAAGACCCATTGCGCTGCCTCCTCTGAAGTCGACGACTCTGCCATGGAGCCGGGATCGTGGTCGTGCTGGATCGCCTCTGGCTTCAAAACGATTGTATCATTCATGATGTCCGGCCTGCATGTCCCGAAGCGAACGACTTTGGACGTGCGGGGGACACCAACCCTGCGAAGATCAAGACGTCAAATCAAGCACCGGACGAGTCGATGATGCAATGCCACCGGCCAGTCGACCAGGACGTCACGAGAGGCATCACGATCGAAATCCGATCATTGCTTGAAGAAGAAACCTTTCAAAGGGGGACAGCCATGCCAAGCAACAGGAACCGACTTTCACTGGCAAGTGCACTTGCACTGATGAACCTGTCGCTGCTGGGTGGCTGTGGAGACCAGTCCGCGCCAGTGGCCCAGTCGACGCCGGAACCCATCACGACCGCGAAAGATGATCGTGCCTGGCTCACCCGTTGGGGTGACTACAACATGGGACCCTGGACCACCGACCAGCTCCTTGCGGACGGTGCTCGTGGTCGACATTCAGCGAAGACCCTCGCCTGGAACCCCAAGCTCGAGGACTGGAAGCCACTGAACGAACTCTTCCCAAGCGCCTCCTTCACCGGATCGGAAGAGGACGGTCGGCGCTGGACGGTGCTGATCGAAGGGATCAATGATTCCTTCGACGCGGACCAGAGTGAGGCGTTCTGGCAGGAGTACCACGAAGCCACCGGCACGGAGGATGGCAGGCCCTTCGTTCCCGGGGTGGCGCGTGGTTCGAGAGTGGCACTCTGGCAGGAGCGGGTTCGCCCCATGGTTCGTCAGGTGCTGGCGCTGAACGGGCGCTTCGGCCCCGGTCCCACCTCCATGACCCAAGGCCTGCGACATGCGCTGGTTCTCGAGGCGAGTGATGCAATCGCCAGGGGCGACGACGAGAGTGCACTGCAGGCCCTCGAAGGCCTGGGTTCGCTCGGACGGCAGACCAGCATCGGACTCTTCGCAAGCTACTCGGATGAGGGACGGGCGTACGACCGCAAGACCAAGGACGAATCAATGACCTGGCAGGAGCACGAGGACTTTGCCTTCAAGGGGGGGTTCGCCGTGCCCGTGCACATCAACGGAGTCCTCAGCACCTGGAACGACTGGCGAACGGTGCCCGGGGCCGTTGACCGACTGGCCGCGTGTCTCGACTGGATCGATCTGGCAGAGTTTGAACGCACCTACCAGGCCGAGGCCACGAAGCAGGTTCGCAACAATGCCCCGGGCTGGACGGTCGAGGACCGGGCTCGACGACATCGGGAGATAATCGCCCTGCTCAACGAGCTCCGGAGCTGATCCCCGGACGAATTGAGCGGGCAACACGGGGCGGATACACTTCGGAGAGCATTCACGCCCCCGGAACCGCACATCGAACCCGAGGCCGACGACGACGTGTCCGACCCCGAACCCCCCAACGAAACCAGCCCGGCCTTGATGCGGAAGCAGTTCGCGCAAGCGATCGATGCGGGCGACCACCCGCTGGCGCGCAGGCTGGCCGAACGGTTCTGGCGGGCCAACCCCACCACCGCCAATGCAGCGGCCACCCTCGCGATGCTGGGCAAGCTCCCCGAAGCGGCACGCGGCACGCCCCGGTCGGTCTTCTTCCTTCGGTCCTTCACGGTCGAGCCGGCGTTCAACCCGCTCAAGGCCTCCGCGGCCTTCCTCGGGCTGGAGATCGAGGCACGCGCCGGCGAGTTCAACGCCTACGTCCAGGAGATCATCGACCCCGCGAGTGCGCTCTACACCAGCGAGCCGGACGTCATCGTCCTCGCGGTGCAGGCCCGTGATCTGCTGCCGGAGATCTGGACCAACTTCACCGATCACACCTCCGACGAAGTCGACGAGATCATCGAACGTGCCCTGAGCTCGCTCTCGGGTTGGATCGAGATGATCCGGTCCCGGACCCAGGCGCACCTGGTGATCCACGGCATGGAATGCCCCGCCGCCCCCGCGAACGACCCGATGGACGGACAGGACCTCCGCGGTCAGCAGGCGGCCCTGCGCCGATTCAACCGCGAGCTGGTCCTGATCTCCCGGGAACACGCGGGCGTGCACGTCCTCGACTACGACGGCCTCGTCGCGAACTTCGGGCGCGACCGCTGGCACGACGAGAAGAAGTGGCTCACGATGCGGATGCCGGTGGCCGCCGACGCACTGACCGCT
This sequence comes from Phycisphaerales bacterium, assembly GCA_029246705.1. Classification (GTDB taxonomy): domain Bacteria; phylum Planctomycetota; class Phycisphaerae; order Phycisphaerales; family SM1A02; genus JAKVBQ01. Next base: position 7,100 of record JAQWMQ010000009.1, read on the forward strand.
CTCGCCGACGGCTGGCTCCGCTTCCTCGCGCCCCTCTCGGGCCGCGCGGCCAAGTGCCTGGTCTGCGACCTCGACAATACGATGTGGGGCGGGATCATCGGCGAGGACGGCATGAACGGGATCGCGCTGGGCATCGAATACCCGGGGGCCGCCTTCCAGCAGTTCCAACGGGCCGCGCTCGACCTCTACAACCAGGGCGTGGTCCTCGCGATCTGCAGCAAGAACAACCACGATGACGGCATGGAGGGGATCCGCACCCACCCCGGCATGTTGCTCGGCGAAGAACACTTCGCCGCGGTTCGCATCAACTGGCAGGACAAGGTCACCAACCTGCGCGAGATCGCGGCGGAACTGAACATCGGGATCGACTCGCTGGTCTTCATCGACGACAACCCGGTCGAACGCGAAATGGTCCGGGAGATGCTTCCGGAGGTCACGGTGCTCGACATCGACGAGCACGAGCCGCTCGGCCATGCCCGCGCCGTCCGCGCGTGTCCGCTCTTCGCCCGCCTGAACCTCTCCGACGACGACCGCCGCCGGGGGCAGATGTACGCGGAACAGCGCCAACGTTCCGAGCTGCAGTCCAACGTGACCTCGATGGAGGACTACTACCGTTCCCTCGAGATGGTCGCCGACATCGGCCAGGTCGATGACACCCGACTCGCGCGCGTCGCCCAGCTCACCCAGAAGACCAACCAGCTCAACATGACCACCCGCCGCTACAGCGAGCAGGAGATCGCCGCGTTCGCCGCGGATCCCGACGCCCGCGTCTACTGGATCAACGTCAAGGACCGCTTCGGCGACAACGGCGTGGTCGGGGTGATGATCACCCGCGCCGAGGGCGACACCTGGGCGTTCGACACCTTCCTCATGAGCTGCCGGGTGATCGGCCGCACCGTCGAGACCGCGATGCTCGCCACCGTGACCGAGGACGCCCTCGCGGCAGGTGCGAAGCGTCTTGCCGGCTGGTTCCTGCCCACCAAGAAGAACGCGCCTGCACAAGCGATCTACGAGCACCACGGTTTCAAGAAGACCGAGGAATCAAGTGATGGCACGCGGTGGGAACTCGATCTCGGTACCGACCCGGTCGAGGCCCCCGGGTGGATCCAGCGCAACCGCACCTGAACCGGGCAAGTCCGCTTCATCGCCGGGCACCCCTCGATGAAAGACGTCGACTCGTGGCCGAAACCTTCGGGCCCGAGAACCGCGTGCTCGACGTGGCGATCAAGCAGGTTGAACGCACGCGAAACGGACTTCAGGCGCAATGTCGCCTGCACAGCTCGAGCGATCTCCCAATCATCCTGTTTTAATCGTACATCCGGATCTGGATCTTCTATATGGTGCATGGTCCGCCGAAAGCACCCTGTACAGGCCGGACGTCCGAGCGCCAGCGAATGGCCGCCCATCCCAACAGATCGAAATCGAGAAAGAATCCGAATGTCATCGTTTCGTCATTGCATCAGCTCGCTGACCATCGTTGTTGGAACGTTCGCTTCGGCAGACGCCACCTTCGCCGCCCATCAGAATGCCGTGGAGGCACCCCGCACCCAGGCAATCGAGCGATCCCTCACCCCGATCGACGTCACCCGGCCTGCGATCGTTGAAAACCAGTACCACGATTCCGACACCGGGCTTCCAAGCTGGCTCGTCCAACTGCGAATAAGCGCCGATCCTGCTCCCGCCCGAGTCGCATCAGCGAACACCGCCATCGACGATGTCCTTGCCACCACGATCGGTGGCGCGAACGTCTCGCATCGATACGCCCACGCAGTCGTGGGCTTCGCTGCCGGCATGACGCCCCAGCAAGCCGCTGCACTTCGTGCGGATCCCCGAATCCTCCACGTCGAGCCGGACATGATCGCACGTGGAACCGGCGAGGCCAGCTTCAGCGGGAACCCCGACATCCCTGATCCCTGGGGCCTTCGTCGCATCTCCTCACCTGATGGGCTTGCGCCGGAATTCGATCCCTGTGGAGCTGATGGAAGCGGCGTGACGATCGCGATCGTGGATAGCGGCATCGCGTTCGACCACACCGAGTTCGAGGACCGAATCGTCGCCGCGGTCAACTTCTACCCGGGATCCGACTCCCCCGAGGACGAGTTCGGACATGGAACGCACGTCGCCTCGATCGCGGCAGGCGCGACGGTCGGTGTTGCCCGCGCGGCCGACATCGCCGCGCTGCGTGTTCTGGGCCCGGACAACACCGGACCGAATTCCGGAATCATCGCGGCACTCAACTGGCTGGCCAACCCCTTCAACATCGAGCCACCTGCGACGGTCAACATGTCACTCGGTGGATGGAGCCCGGCCATCCTGAGCAACATCTACTACAACGCACTCGCCGCCGTCTCCGGACGGGGCATCCCGATCGTGGTCGCCGCCGGCAATGATGCCTACCCCGCACTCTGGGCGTTGCCCTCCAACAGCGCCGACACGCTCACGATCGGCGCGACCGGAATACTCGACAGACCAGCAGTCTTCAGCAACAACGGACCGACCGTCGACCTCTGGGCCCCGGGCGTCAACATCCTCGCCGCGGATTCGAGGCGATCTGATGGTGGGCTGAAGCTCGACTCCGGGACTTCGATGGCATCACCGATGGCCGCAGGCGTGATGGCCCTGCAGCTGCAACGAAATCCACCCTCGATCTTCGTCGAGATACCAGAAGCCGCAAGTGCCGAGAGCATGCGACAACGACTCGCACTGATCGCGGCGACCGTCGAGGGTCGACTCGAGGATTGGACATCGCCGATCGATGTCGCCGTCGGAGGCAACGGCGCCCTTGCCGGTGCTTCAAACCGACTGCTGCAAGCCTGCCCGCCATCGAGTGCGCTCGATTGCGAGGAACCACTCGTCTGGCAGGAAACGACCGCGTCGATCATTCTCGGTGACGGCATCGACCTCCTTGCTCCGGGTTTCTCGTGCAGCAGGACGGTCAGCCATCCCTCCGGCATCGTTCAACTCAACGTCGACATACCTGCCGTCGTTCCCAGGATCAATGCCGATGGCAGCATCACCGACATGGCCGCGAACATCCTCATCACGGACATTGCGACGGAGACACCCATCTGGGCCAGTACGGAGTCATGGATCACTCAGGCTCCGATTGATCGATCCGCCTCGAACACGGTCGTGGCAACCGGCATGCAGGGCCTCCGTATCGACTGGATCCCGATCGACGCGGAGACCCCCGGTGGCTACGGCTACGCGATGACCGCGAACGTCATCGCGATCCAACCCGGTAATCTCGATCGCGATGGCGATGTCGGCGGTGCGGATCTCCTGATGCTTCTCGGCGAATGGGGCCCCTGCCTGAGACCGGCTTGTGCAGCCGACCTCAACCATGACGGCATCGTCGACGGCGCCGATCTCACACTGCTGCTTTCCTACTGGGGCGAAGTCATCACGCTGCCGTACCCCGGGTTCATCCACGACTGTGACGGAAATCAGGTTCCTGCATCCTGGCTGGGCGACCAGTTCCTCGACGATGGCACGCGGCAGTATGCGCCGACACCATTTCAATTCCCGATCGAAACGGTCACCGCCAACCTCAATTGTCCCGAGCTGAGCTGGGATGCACCCAACGTCGGCTTCTCGGTCTCGCCAGAGGATCCTCGACCAGGTGCATGCGTGCTGCCGGACGGCACATGCATCGAAACGGCTCCCCTCGCATGCGGCCAAGCGGCCGGATTCTTCCTTGGACACGGCCGCACGTGCGATCAGCTGGGAGAGACGATTCGGATCAATCCGGACTACGAGTGTCCGGAGGGAACCATCGGATACGGCTCACCCTCGCAAATCAGCACGGATGTGATCAACGATTCGACGTACTTCGGCAAGCTCTGGCGCCAGCCGATCGATCCCGGACTCGGTTCAATCGATTCGATCACGATGATCGGCACGGTCGTCGCCATGGCTCGTTCGAACTCGAACCGGTTCCCTGAAGCACATGGATACGGCCGTCCCAGTCTCTCAACGGATCTCGAGGTCACACTCGGCTTTCGCGACGCGAGCGATCCTGTGTCGTTCGTTCGAACACCCGAGCGCAGCCCGTTGACAAGATCGGGAATGACCCTGGTCACCCTCGGCTACACCATCGATGTCGCATTCGCAGGCGACGGACGGGAGATCGCCAGCATCCAGTTCAGCCCCGCCGCCGAAGGCCTCGGGCCAGCGGAGTCATGCCTGCTCGGTCAGATCGGCACCTTCCTGGAGGCGGACGACCCGTCTCCAGGCGCGGAGTTCTCTGTGGACGGCGGACTGACGTGGCAGCCGATCATCGGGACCGACGGACGCCGCTACCAACTCACCCTCTGCATCACGCCCTGATCGATCCATCCAGCGGTGGAGTGAGCACCGGAATCGACTCTGAAACGGAACCCGGCAGGGCGAGCCGGCAAGGTTTGATTGAGGGACCCCGTCGAGGCGGATACACTCTGTCGCCGGGGATGCCCCGGGCATGCCTGCTCCGCCCACCGAACGGGCCGGTCGCATCGGATACCGCCCCTCTACACGCCATCCATCAGAACCACGGATTCAAGAAGACCGACGAATCTGACGATGGCACAGAGTGGAAACTCGATCCGGCGACCGCCCTGAAGCGACACCACGGAGTGGATCCAGCGACACCGCACCTGAACCCGGAAAGACCGCCCCATGTCCGACCAGCGCCTCGATGAAATCCGTCAACTCGTCGCCGACACCTTCGGGCTCGAGCTGGCCTCCGTCACCGAGGAGACCGGCCCGGAGAACGTCGAGAGCTGGGACTCGATGTCCCACCTCAACCTGATGCTGGGCCTCGAAAGCCAGTTCGGCATCTCGATCGATCCGGAAGAGATCCCCACCCTCGTCACCGTTCGAGCCATCACCGACAAGGTCACAGCCGGACAGGGTTGAGATCGCAGCTGGCACCCACATGCCCTCGCCCGACTCGAAACCGAAGATCACGATCCGTGCCGCCACGCGGGAGGACCTGCCGATCCTTCGCGAGCTGCTCTCCCGTCGTGACGGGGAGCCCCGAACCACCTCCGCGGTCGAGGACCACCTGCTCGACTGCGACCCGGAACAGTTCCTGGCCTGGATCGCCTTCGACGGCGAGGAAGCGGTCGGGCTGACCGCGCTCTACCTGCGAACGCTCTCTTTCGACGGCGAGCAACCGACCCGACGAACCGCCGGGTACTGGGCGCACCTCTACGTCGCGGAATCCCATCGCGCATTGATGGTCTACCCGCAGCTGGTCTTCGCGATGGCACGCGGGATGCGCGAAGCGGGGCTCGAGCTCCTCTTCACCGCGACCCGTCAACCGGATGTCGCGGACGGTCACCAGAAGCTCGGCTACCAGTTGGTGGGAACGATTCCCGTTCGTCTCCTGCCCCTGCGACCCTTCAGGCTGGTCGCCCGACAGAAGAAGCTGGGCGCGCTCGCGGAAGCACTCGCCCCCCTGCCCGACGCACTCTGGTCGCTCTGGCGAACCTTCCACCGACGAAGCGTCGGTGGCGGGCGGACGATCGAGGAGGTCCCGCTCGAGGACGACCGGATCGAGGCACTGGTCGAGCTCATGAACACGCGCGGCACCGGCCGCATCGCCCAGGCCTGGACCCCCGACCACTTCCGGGCGAGGTTCAAGGGTGCGCTCGACGGCGAACCCTACGTCATCCACCTCGTGCGCTCCGGCGACCGCGTCCTCGGTGGTGCGATCCACCGGCTCGCCATCAGGGGCAACGGCGTCCGCACCGGCGTCCTCCTCGACCTCGTCATCGACCAGGCGCACGAAGACCTGGCCGCCCCCCTGCTCTCCACCCTCGAACGACGGATGCACCGCGATGGCGCGGATGTCGTCCTGTACCTTGACGGCGTTCCGGACGGTTCCGGGGACCGGGTCAGCAGCCGCGGCTATCGAACCGCGCCGGATGTCTACCATCTCCTGGTCAACCCCAAGGCGATGGTGAAACCGGACACCCCGGACGGCACCCTCGCCAACTGGCTCTTCGCCTTCTCAGACCACGACGCCTTTTGAACCCACCCGCAGGAAGACACGCCCGAATGCCCACAGTCGACGGCAAGAGCACCCTGCTCATCATCTCCCAGGTGTACGCGCCGGACACCCCCGCGGTCGGCCAGCACATGGCCGAGACCGCAGCGGAACTCGCCGGTCGTGGTCACCGGGTGATCGTGATGACGTCATCGCGCGGGTACGAGGATTCATCCATTCGCTTTCCGCGCCGGGAGCGGCTGGACGGCGTCGAGGTCGTCAGGTTGCCATTCTCCTCGTTCGGGAAGCGCTCCCTGCCCATCAGGATGCTCGCGGGCATCCTCTTCGTCATGCAGGTCGCGATTCGCGGGCTCTTCATCGGGGGGCTTCGCGGCGTCCTGGTCTCGACCGCACCGCCCTTCGCATCGATCGCGGCGATCTTCCTGAAGATCATCAGGCGAACGCCGTTCACCTTCTGGGCGATGGACCTGAACCCGGACCAGATGATCGCGATGGGCACGATGACCGAACGATCTCCGGTCGCACGAATCTTCAACGCCCTGAACCGTGCGATGCTCAAGCGGTGCACCACGGTCATCGCCCTGGACCGCTTCATGGCGAAGACCCTCAACGACAAGTTCGACATCGGCGACCGGATGCGCATCATCCCCCCCGGCCCGATCGCGGACTTCGAGGAATCGATCGACCACGCGAACAACCCGTTCCGGGTCGAGCATCACCTTGAGGACAAGTTCGTGGTCATGTACGCGGGGAACCACGGCCAGACCACTCCGGTGACCACGCTGGTCGATGCGGCCCTGCGCATGACCGACCGCAAGCGACTCCTCTTCATGTTCATCGGCGGCGGCCTCGGAAAGCAGGCGGTCGAGAATGCGATCCGTGACCACGCACCGGGCAACATCGTCTCGCTTCCCTACCTGCCGCTTTCGGAGATCAAGTACTCCCTGTCGGCGGCCGACGTGCATGCAGTGACCATCCTGCCCCAGGTGGTCGGGGTCGTGCACCCCTGCAAGATCTACGGCGCGATGGCGGTCCGCAGGCCGGTGCTGCTGGTCGGGCCGGAGGAATCCCACGTCTCCGACCTGGTCGAGACCGAGGACATCGGCTGGCGGGTCGAGAACGACGACGTCGACGGCCTGGTCAGGCTGCTGGACCAGCTGCTCGAGAAGGACCCGTCCGAACTCGCTCGAATGGGCATTCGAGGCCGGGAGATTCTCGAGGAACGGTTCTCCCGACAACAGCTCTTCGGCGAGGTCGCGGACACCATCACCGAAATGATGTCGAGTCGGTGAGCACCGCCAACGCACCGGTACCTCGACGATATGATGCGCGTCGTTGGCAACAGGCATCTCGAACCGGAAGGTCGAAAGCACGATGAGAGTGGAACACCTTGGCGTCGCCGTCGCGGACATCGATGCAGCGCTCGAATCCTACCGGGATCTCTTCGGGTATCACCTGATCCGTGGCCCCTTCGACGACCCGACCCAGGAAGCCACCGTCGCGTTCATAGGCAGTGGCGAACCGGGCGACGTGCTCTTCGAGCTGATCGCCCCGCTGGGCGAGAATTCGCATGTCGCCCGAACCCTCGCCAAGGGCGTCTCCGCGTACCACGTCTGCTACGAGGTCGATGACATCGAAGCCACCCTCGAGGACTTCAAGTCCAAGGGTTCGATCGTGATCAGCAAGCCGGTGCCGGCGGTCGCCTACGAAGGCCGGCGCATCGCCTGGGTGATGACCCCGACCAGGCAGATCACCGAGTTCGTGGAAAGCCCTCGGTGACACCGAACTACGAGATCGAACCGATCCGTACCGGCTGCTCGCAGGCGGCAGAACCCATACTCAGGTCCGTTCCCGAATGGTTCGGCATCGAGTCGGCGACGCAGAAGTACATCAAGGCCGCCGACACCATGCCGACCATCCTCGTGTCGAACGGGGGAACCGCGGCCGGCTTCCTGACCATCGAGCGTCACTTCCCCGAATCAGCGGAGATCCACTGCATCGCGGTACACCGTGATCATCACGGTCGGGGCGTCGGACGCCTTCTCGTCGAAGCGGCGGAGACCCATCTCGCCCTGGAAGGCGTGCGTTTCCTGCAGGTGAAGACGATCTCGCCCGGGCGAGAGGATCCGAACTACGCGCGAACCCGAGGCTTCTACACCGCGATGGGGTTTCAGCCGGTGGAAGTCTTCCCGGAACTCTGGGATCCGGAGAATCCATGCCTGCAGATGATGAAGACCCTCGACCCCTGAAACACCCGGGTGGCAGCGTCGCTACCAGCGAGGCGGCGCATTCCCCTCGTTCCAGGCGTCGAAGAGTGCCTGGAGACGCGCGACGTCGTCCGGTCGTTCGATGGCGAGATCACGGGTCTCGTTCGGGTCCGAGTCGATGTCGAAGAGTTCGATCGGACCGTTCCCGTTGCGCAGGAGCTTGAGGTCACCGGCACGCACCGCGAAATTCTTCTTTCGGGACCAGAAGAGCACTTCATGGGGCGTTCCTGAAGCCTCGCCCGTCATCCAGGGCGTCAGATCCACCCCATCAAGAACGGCATCACCGGGTTCACCGCCGGCACCGGCGGCGTGGAGTGCCGTGGGCATGAGGTCGAGGGTGCTGACCGGATGATCGTAGACCAGCCCCGACGGCCAACGGTCGGGCCAGCGAGCCACGAACGGAACGCGGATCCCGCCTTCGTAGGGCTGGCCCTTGCGACCGCGCAACGGCGTGTTGTCCATGCCGCTCATCGTCTGACCACCGTTGTCGTTGACGAAGACCACCAGGGTGTTTTCGGCGATGTCGTTCCGGTCCAGGGCATCGAGCACGGTGCCGACCGCATCATCGAGCGACATGGTCATCGCCGCGAGCTTGCGACGACGTTCCGGAAGCGACTCGTCGACCAGTGCGAGCTTCTCCTCCACGGCGTGCAGGGGCGTATGGACCGCGTTGAAGCAGAGGTACATGAAGAACGGTCGATCGGCATGGGTGTCGATGTAGGCGGCCGCCTCATCACCAAGTTCTTCGGTCATGTACTCGAACGTCTCCTCGATCGGTTCACGATCGCGCAGCAGCTGGTTGAGTCGGTTGCCGTCCTGCGGCCAGTAGGTGCGTGCGCCCTGCAGGAAGCCGTGGTAGTCATCGAAACCGCGGGCAAGAGGGTGAAAGTCCGGGGCGTATCCGAGGTGCCATTTCCCAAGGGCGATGGTGCGATAGCCGTGTTCCCGGAGTGCATCCGCGCAGGTTCGTTCCTCGATGGGAAGACCGTTCTCCTCGGAGTACTTCGGGGGGATGTTGTTGTGATGGCCGAATCGTTGCTGGTAGCGCCCGGTCAGCATGCCCGCGCGCGAAGGGCTGCAGACCGATGCGGATACATAGCCCTCACTGAAGCGAACGCCCTCGCTCCCGATCCGATCGATGTTCGGCGTGGGGAAGTGCGTGCTTCCGTTCATCGAGAAATCGGCGTACCCCGCATCATCGGAGATGATCAGCACGACGTTGGCTGCAGGTCGAGCGGGTGAACCGACCGTCGCCTTCCCCGCTCCCTGGCAAGCGACCAGCACCATCAGCAAAGGGAGCAAGAGCATGTTTGTTCTGAAAGGAGACATGTATGCATGAAAGAATAGTCCATGAGGTCTGTTCCTGAATCGCGGCGCTGTTTTCAAGGCTCCATGGCCCCCAGGCACCAAGATCACGCATTTCAGCGGGCAAAGGAGATCCGCGATGACCCCAGACAAGATCCTGAGAATCGCGACCAGACAGAAGAACCTCCTGACCTGCCTTGCGTTGCTGGTGCTGGTCACGGTCCTTGCACTCTTCACCCAGGCTCCGGTCGGTTTCTCGGGCGCCGACATCAAGAGGCTCATGAAGTGACTGGCCAGGCAAGCAGCCGATGGCGAACAGAAATCGGACAACACTGTCGGCTGATTCGTTTCGCGATGCCGTTGTCCGAATTCAACGAGTCCGACGCCACATGTAATCAAGTGCATGAAGACCGACCGAGTGCGCACGCGTGTTCAAACGATCAAATGAATCGATCTTTGAACTTGAAGTAATTTGTCTTGTTTCCTTCGTTGGTTGGATCCGAAACAGTCGGTTCGGATAATACTTTTCCAACAAAGGTGACCGGCTCGTGGCCAGCCGGAAGATCACCCAGTTGTTCAGGCCACATGAGTCTTAGGGAAAAGGGAAAACATGACTTCTTATCTTGGAATGACGGCTGCTGCCGTCATGGCCGTCGGTGCCACCGGCATCGCGAACGCGGACATGGTCTCGACCGTCGGCGGACAGACCAGCGTCTATCTCGACTTCGAACTGCTCAGCACTGCCGCCGGGCTGGACCTCTCGGGCGTGAGCCCCGGCGTGATCGTTCCGGGCGAGCTGCCTGACTCGGTCGCGTTCAGCATCACTCCCCCGTCGTCCGGGGACCTGCCCACGACCTTCGGGTACGACTCGGACGATTTCTTCGGCACCTTCGGTGGCACCATCGAGCACCGTGGCGCCGTCTACTTCAACGATGACACCATCGAAGTCGGCAACTTCACGATCGGCTATCGGGACTCCGGCTTCTACGTCGGTGACAACCTGGGCCTCGGCATCGTTCTCTTCGATGTCGGCCTGACCGGAGCCGACCCGGGTGTCGACCAGTTCATCGCAAGCGGAGACCTGCTGGTTTCCAGCGAATTCGCCACCCTGCTCTTCGATGCAGGCCTGGCCAGCTCTGACCTGACCGGCGCAGACGTGGGTGACGCCCTCATCAGCGGCCTGAACCAGGTGGTTCCCGCCCCCGGCGCCCTCGCCCTCATCGGCCTGGGTGGCCTCGCCGTTCGTCGTCGACGAGCCTGACGAGTATCCACGTGGATAGTTGGATCTGAACGGTGTCCCGCCCAGCGGGGCACCGTTTCTTCTTGGTGCACGATCGTTCCGGTTAGGATCCCGAAAACCGATCGGGAACCAGGAGGCATCAAGATGACCAGGAACGCAGCTGTCCGGATCCGCGAGGCGAAGGGTGATGATGCCGAGGGGATCGCCGCGGTCCATCATGCCGCGGTCCACCACGCGGGCGCCGAAGCCTACCCACCCGATGTTCTCCAACACTGGTCCGGTCCACTCAACCGCGAACGAATCACCGATTGGCAGCACAGGATCGTCGATCCGGACGAGCACTTCATGGTGGCGGAAAGCGAAGGAGTCATCATCGGGTTCGGGTCGATCCTGGCAGGCGAAGGCCGTCTTCGTGGCACCTACGTCAAGCCGGAACACGCAAGGGCCGGCATCGGTCGGGACCTGCTCGAGAACCTCGAGCAACTTGCGATCTCAAGCGGAGTCAACCGACTCCAGGTCGACTCGTCGTTGAATGCCAGGCATTTCTACGAGGCACATGGATACGAAACGCTCGAGCAGACGACCCATCTGCTCGAGGACGGCTTTGCCATCAGCTGCATTCGAATGGCCAAGGTGCTGAAAGACGATTGAGGCGCTGCTCGAACCGATCACCGCCATTCGAAACCCCACCGAGTGCCTGGAGCACGCGCTATCGACCCTGTCCATCGAGAATCGTGGTTGCAGGCCTCGCCTTCTCGTGGAGGGTGATCGACTTGCCGCGAAGGTCGAGCACCACCGATGCGGCGTCGACGGCTGCCCGGATCGTCGCATGCCGTTGCGGAACGTGGATCACCTCGCCCACGGCCGTGCGCACCATGATGACCAGCGCAAGGGCCAGGAACGTGCGAGGAACTCGATCGAGCCGGCTGCGTTGGAAGCGGTTGGTGGCTCGTTTCATGGGGCCCTTCCAGTGGGTTCATGCGAAGGCGCCGATCCCACTGGACCTGGGCTCGGCCACCCACAGTTAGGTGCCCTGGCAGCCGATGTGACGGCATCTCGAAAAAATGAGGCTTCAAGCACCGCCCAGTTCGATCCGGAGGGGATGTGGCCCGCCTACAATTGTTTGTACGCATGGACTTTCGTACAGGGGACGCACTCTCACGCCGAAACAGGCCATGAGCACCAACCAACCACCCTCCCCCGAAGTCACACCGCCCACATCGCCCCGCCCGGTTCGTTGTATCGAATGCGCGTATGTACTCGAAGGCGTTCCAGGCAACGCCTGTCCCGGGTGTTCACGGGCGTTCACCCTGTCTGATCCGCGGACATTCACGACGAAGCCGCCCATCAGGTACTTCGCCTTTTTCTGTCCTGTATTGATCCTCGTGATCGTGGCTGTCTTCGCGAGCACGATGCTTGCCATGCTGAGCCTCGAGCAATGGGGTTGGGGCACATGGATCGGCGTACCCCTGGCAATGGGGATCCTCCTGGGCTACTTCTTCCGGTCCGTGCCAATCGTCGGCCTGAGCGTGGCGATCCTGGTGTGCTGCGCGGTCGCCATGGTGCTCTTCATCTTCGGAAGCACTGGCGCCTTCTGTGCCTTCATCCTGGCGGGCATCTCGATCCTTCCCCTTGCGCTGGGCACCGTCGGCGGCGGCATCCTGCGATGGGGACTCAAGCGGACGAACTTCTCCCAGGGGGCGCACCTGCCGATCCTGGCGCTCCTTGCCGCCAGCCCGATCACCCTGGGCATCCTCGCGTCGACGCCTGGCGACCATGACATCCTGAGCGTCTCGACGCGTCGCGATCTCGCGGGCTCCCCCGCTGCGGTCTGGAACGCGCTGCTCTTCTTCGAGGACGTCGATCGAGAACCGCCGCTGCTGCTGCAACTGGGCCTGCCGACGCCCCTGGGCCGCGAAGGCGAACTCACCAAGGTCGGTGACCGAACGACGTGCATCTACGACAGTGGCACGGTCGTCAAGGAAGCGACTGAACTCGAGGCGCAGGAGCGATTCGCCTTCAAGGTCGTCGAACAGGACATTCACTTCGAGCACGACGTCGAGCTCATCTCCGGCAGCTTCCAACTCCACCCGGGTCCCGACGGTGGCACCACGATCGAGTTGACGACGACGTATCGACCGCTGCTCGGGCCGCGTTGGCTGTGGCAACCGATCGAGACGGCTGCGGTGCGTTCCCTGCACGGGCACGTCCTCGCGTCGATCGATGATCGTGCGCGCGAGGAAGCCCCACCCGAGGTGTTCTTCGCATTCCTGGAGACGTTCGATGCCGATCTTGCTCGATGAACACTGGGGCGTCGACGCCTCCGGCTCGGTTCAGGTGGCGCTGCCGGCATCCACGGTCTGGGGCCAGATGCGCGACCTGCGACGATTCGTGACCCGCGACCCGCTCCACGTCCGCGTAGACCTGCTCTCGACGCGACTCGAGCCCGGCGCGGAGATGGTGATCCTTCATCGCCTGCTGGGGATCGGCGTGACGCGTCGCTCACGTCTCCTGCGTTGGGAGGAGGGTCGCGGGTACGCCTTCAGCGATCTCTCGCTGCGCGGCAAGACGGTCGGTTTTCCGCATGTATGCAGTTACGAACTCAGCGAAGTCGATGCCGAGCACGCCGAGGTGACATTCACCGCACGTGGTCGATGGACCGCGACCTGGATGCCGCGCTGGCTGGTGCGACTCTGGCTGCACTGGGTCATACGCGACACGACCGCGCGGATCGGCCAGGAGCTGCATGCCTACCGGAAGTTCCTCGAGCGACGCGGCTTGATCGAATCCATGGGGCGTGCCGCCGCGACCAACGAGCGTCGCGTCAGGCCGAGTCGAATCCGCACGGCGTCCTGATCGCCTGGAGCAGCCGCGCGTCGTAGTCCTCGGCGGAGATCTCCATGCACCCGAATTGTTCGAGGTGGTCATTCACGAACTGGGTGTCCAGAAGCAAGAAATCGTTGTGGCGCAGGCGCTCGACCAGGTGGACCAGGCAGACCTTGCTGGCATCGGTGCCACCGGCACCTGGTCGGCTGAACATGCTCTCACCGAAGAACGCACCCCCGACGTGCACGCCGTAGAGACCACCGACCAGTTCGCCTTCGCGCCATGCTTCAAGTGCGTGTGCGAACCCTCGTTCGTGCAGCTCGAGGTAGGCCTGGAGCATCGGTTCGACCATCCAGGATCCGTTCTCGGCGGAACGCGGCAGGGAACATGCCCGGATGACACCCTCGAAGTCACGATTGACGGTGATCTCGAATCGCCCCGAACGAACCCGTCGATTCAGGGACTTCGGCACGTGAAAGCAGTCGAGGGGCAGGATCCCCCTCGGATCAGGGCGAAACCATTCCACCACGCCGATCTCCGGATCCGCCATGGGGAAGATGCCGTTGATGTACGCGTGAAGAAGCAGGTCGCCATCGATCTGGTCGGGCATGGGAGTGGACATCAGGACAATTAGCATAGTTCCGGGGATCATCGTCGGTGGATACTGGCGATCATCCGGCAATCACGTCATCATGTCCCGATGCAACCAGCCAACAAGAACCTGCCGTTTCTCGGAGCCATGAACCTGGAGATCCTGCAGGCGAGCCAGACCTCCCTGCACGGGGACCTCTATTTCGACCTCCTGGTACGCGAATCGGGCGATGCCGAGGGCGTGCCGTTCCAGGTACGCGTGCCCCGGAATGCCTGCCAGCTGGCACCGATGCCCGGTACGCATGTGAAGGCGACCTTCCTCGCCGGCCAGGTTGAAAGCATCACCCCGGCGGTGTGACATGGAAGCTCACCGGTTTCGAAGATCCGAACAGGCCTTCGGCACCCCCAACCACGACATGAAGGCGCGGCGATCGAGAAAAGCGCCAGATCACGTACCTGGAGAAAACAGAATGACGAAGATGATCCTCAAGACAAACCTGATCGGCTTGAGCATCGCAGCCTTGAGCGGCCTTGCATCCGGATCCGACCGGAACGATGCCCACCTGATGCCCTTTGCCGCGACGATCCTCATGCAGGATGAATCCGACCAGAGCGTCGACGGCAACAAGGACATCCCCGCTCCCGTGGCGGAGAAGACCGACGGCGATGACAACGACATCGGCTGGTACCTTCGCATCGGTGGAGGCGTGAACTTCCTCCAGAAAGCCGATGAAAAGGATTCCGGAGGTGGCAGCATCAACTTCAAGGCAGGTTCGGACTTCACGATCGCGGCAGGCATTCCCTTCAGCGACAACCTGAGCCTCGAGGTCATGTCGGGGTTCACCTACAACCAGGTCGAATCCTACGAGAACATCACGCGAAGCTTCACCTTCGACAACAACGGATACCTGGTGCAGGTACCGATCGTCGCAAGCCTTGAGTATGCCATCAACATCACCGACAGCATCCATCTGGGGCTCAACGCAGGCGCAGGACTCCAGATCAGCCACATCAACAGCAGCTACTTCACCTTCGGGACGATCTACGGAACGGCATATTCGTTTCGATACCAGGCCGGCATCAACCTCACGTTCAACCTGAGTTCGAGCATTACCCTGGGTGCCTACGGACGTTGGGCCGGAACCACCGAGGCCAATTTCGACAAGAACACCCAGTATCCGAACGGTGAGTCGGCCATCATCCTCAAGGATCTTCAGAATGTGGCCATCGGCGGAGTCCTGACCATCGGCTTCTGAGCCGCAGGACCAGGGCGATTCAAGGTACGACACTTCGAGATGACGGCCGGCCGACCAGCCGGCCGTCATGCACAGGGGCAATCTCCACCCCCGAGCGGCCGAATGATCTTGACAGCCCGGGTCGGGTCCCCGCCGGACCAGAAAACGAAACAGGATGCCCGGCATCTCCTACACTTGACGCTGGGAACCACCGGTCAGGCCGGAACGAACCATGGTGTCGGCGACTCAGACGTCACTGATCCGGTCCTGGCTCGACGAAACCCATGAGAGAGCCGTGACTCTCCGGAAGCACCCACGCGCATCAAGTGTCGCCGCGGCTGCTTCCGACAACCAGACCGATGCACCACGTCGTACAGGGGATGTTCGATGACTGCAGAAGATGAACAGGACCGAGGCGATCTTTCCGACGACAACCGGGAATCGCTGCTCAGGTCATTGTTCGACCAGGCCGTTCACCACCCGGAGGATGCCCGCTCGGAATTCATCACGCGCTCCTGCGACGGGGACCCCGAGATGAGAAGGAGACTCGAGGACCTGCTCCGTCACCATGCTCCGGAAGAGAGCGAGCCGACAAGTGACGACGTGAGCTCGCAGGAACGATCCTCGAATGCCGAGCTGCATTGGGTGGGACACACGATCGGTGACGTGACCATCCAGGCCGTGATCGGGTCTGGTGGCATGGGGACGGTCTACACGGCGAAGCAGCATGCCCCGGAGCGAGTCGTTGCCGTCAAGATCCTCCGCGAAGCGATCCCGAGTGTTCGCGCCCTGAGACGCTTCGAGTTCGAGGCGCAACTTCTCGCCCGGATGAATCATCCGGGAATCGCCAGGGTCATTCGCGCCGACACCATCGAGGAAAGGGGCATAAAGATCCCTTACTTCGTGATGGACCTCATCAAGAATGCCTCGACCGTGATCGAGTTCGCCAACGATCACGACCTGGATCGTCGACAGAGACTCGTCATGTTTCGATCGATCTGTGATGCCGTCGGTCATGCCCACCAGAAGGGCATCATCCACCGGGACATCAAGCCGGCGAACGTGCTCGTCGACGAAACGCAGCAGATTCACGTGATCGACTTCGGAATCGCCTTCCCGGTGGGCGACGACTCCTCCGAAACGCTCTTCAGGACCTTCGCCCAGAGGATAGTTGGCACCCCGCACTACATGGCCCCCGAACAGTTCGATCAACCCGACGCCATCGACACCAGGATCGATGTCTACGCACTCGGCGTCCTGCTCTATGAGTTGCTTCTGGATCATCCGCCTCACAGGACCGAACCGGGTTCGACCGCCATGGTTCGGAATGATGATGCTCCGATCAGGCCCATCAGTCTGGACCGATCCGTCAAGGGCGATCTTGAAGCGATCATGCTCAAGGCGCTGGATGCCAACCCCGAACGTCGGTATGCAGACGCAAATGCGTTTGGTGACGACATCGACAGGCACCTGAACCAGCAACCGGTGATGGCCAAGACCCCCACCTTCACGTACGCGATCGGCAAGATCGCCCGCCGAAACCGCACCGCCCTGAGTGCAGTCGCAGCCTGCCTCCTGGTCCTGGTGGCCGCTGCCATATTCGCCGGGTACGAGAAATCAAAGGCAGCTGCCGAGGTCCGTGAAGCACTGGAATACGAGAGTCGGAAGACGGAGGTCTTCGAGAAGATCCTCCGCAGGATGAGCGTGTCATCGGTCGCAGCCCAGATATCCAAGGAGGATCTCGACGGACCCGGTCGTGACCAGGTGACGCAGACCGCACGCTCACTGATGTCCAACCTGATCTTCATGCCCTCGGTCGAGGATCTGGCCATGACGGGCGAGAAGAATCCGGACATCGCCATCGAACTGGGCACCACGCTTGCACGCTTTGCATGGCATGCGAACCTGCCCGAGGATCAACTGGCCATCGCGAAACAGCAGCTTCACTGGGCGCAACAGCTCGACCCACCTGACCCTCTGATCCTCGCAAAGACCCATGGTTACGTCGCGATGGCCGAGTCAAACCGAGGACAGCACGAGAAGGCGCTTGAGTCCTATGCGACCAAGAAGCGCATCCTTGCCGGGATAGAGGACCCGGAAGCCCGCAGGGCGGAATGGTACGTGCTCAACAACAGCTCGGCCTCACTGGAAAAACTCGGCCAGCTTGAAGCTGCCGAAGCGGGTTATCGAGAGTGCCTGAGTATCGCCCGAAGCCGGGAAGATGATCAAGGCATGGTCGACTGGAGCCATCGCAACCTGGGACGAGTGCTGCTCGCCCAGGGCAGGAACGAAGCGGCTTACGAGGAGATCAGCCAGTGCAACACGATCACCATACTGCTCGACCGAAGTGACTTCATTCTCCAAATGAACCAGTTCTACCTCGAGGAAGCCCAGATCTATCTCGATGCCGCACGCCGTACCGGGCGCACAGCGGAAGAACTCGCCGTTTCAGAGGTGCTCTGCGATTTTCGTGGGAAGTCCCCGGAGCTGATCTCCACGCCGTACTTCGACTCGATCTGCGAACGAACCCGGGAACTTCGCGAGACGTTGGGCATGCCACCGGAGACAAGACCCGCTGGCGAAAGCGACGACGATTCCGATCCGGAATCGTGAGCGAAAAACCAGGCGCGAACCGGATGTCGACAATGTCCCTCTTGGTTGAAAAATTAAACACCATGCCGTAGCCCCTGGATACAATGATCACACACGCCGGTTGAGTACGTTCAGCTCACGATCAGTGAATCAATGGCGTTCTCGCCCGGGGCCATACCTTCGGAAAGACCGGTTGCATGCAGGGTTCGTTCTATGACCAGAGATGACACGTCACCTGAATTCAGATTCGACGAAAGCGATGCCGACAAGGTTCGTGCGTTGTTCGAAGAAGCGATTCGCATGGACGTGAGCAGGCATGCCGATTTCCTCAGGAGCAGCTGCCCGGATGATCCACAAACGCTTGAGAAGGTGCAGGAACTCCTTCGACTCCACGCCGAAACGGTCCAGACCGTGGAGAACGTCACCGACAAGCCATCAAGCGTGATGCATGAAGCCCTGGTGCGGAGCGACCGAGTGGGTCCGTTCAAGATCCTCGACATGATCGGCGAAGGTGGTTTCGGCGAAGTCTACCTGGCCGAGCAGCTCGAACCCGTCAAGCGCCTGGTGGCACTCAAGGTGATCAAGCTCGGAATGGACACCAGGAGCGTCATCGCACGCTTCGAAGCCGAACGCCAGGCACTGGCCCTGATGGACGATCCCGGCATCGCACGGGTCTACGATGCCGGTGCGACCGACGAGGGGCGACCATACTTCGTCATGGAGTACGTGAAGGGCCTTTCGATCACGACGTACTGTGACCGCGAGAAGCTGGACATCAAGCATCGACTCGAGCTGTTCGTACGGGTGTGCAACGCAGTGCAGCACGCCCACCAGAAGGGCGTGATACACCGTGACATCAAGCCCAGCAACATACTCGTCACGACGGATCACCAGGACCAGGCCCAACCCAAGGTCATCGATTTCGGCATAGCGAAGGCGACCACCCAGCAACTCACCGAGCTGACCCTGCACACCCAGCAGGGCATGATCATCGGGACCCCCGAATACATGTCACCTGAACAGTCGGTGATGCACGGAAGCGATGTCGACACTCGAAGCGACGTCTACTCACTGGGGGTGCTGCTCTACGAACTGCTCACCGGAATACTCCCGTTCGACTCCGAAATGCTTCGCAAGAAGGACCAGAGCGGAGTCATCGGAATCATCAGGGAAGGCGACATACCGAAACCGAGTTCGAGGCTGGGCAGCCTCACGACAAGCGTGGCCCGGAAGATCGCCCATGTTCGAGTCACCAGTGTCTCCGATCTTAATTCGATGCTGCGTCGCGAGCTGGAGTGGATCCCACTCATGGCCATGCGAAAGGACCGCGCCGAACGATATGCCAGCGTCGTTGACATGGGAAACGACATCAAGAGGTATCTGGAGGGCCATCCGCTCCAGGCAGGACCGGAGTCCACCACCTACCGCCTGAAGAAACTCATACGACGACACCGTGGTCCCTTCGTCGCCGCAGCCTGCATCCTCGTCGTGCTGTTCGCGGGACTTCTGGCGACAAGCTACTTCGCGCTTCGAGCCATGGAAGGCGAGAAACTCGCCGCTGACAGCCAGCAACTTGCTCAGGCCCAGGCAGATCGCGCCACCAGTCAGGCCAAGGAAGCGGTCCTGCAAAGCGAACGCGCGCTGACCAACCAGGCCAGGGCGGAGCAGCTTCGCATCGAGGCGGACCAGGCGCGAGACGAAGTGCTGTCCCAGGTGTATGTCGGCAACATCCATTCCGCATCGCTGGCAAAGATGAACATGGACGTCCGAACAGTCGCCCGAAACCTCGAGCAAGCCAGGTCATCGCGAGGCAACCCCCCTCGGGAGGAACTCCCCTTCGAATGGCGCTATCTCGAATCGAGCGCGAACGGTGCAGCGATGACTCTGCCGTTGCCACCGGACAACATCGCAAGCCATGTGATCTACGACCCTGACGGCTCCCGAATCGCGGTTCCCGGGTACAAGGCGATACGGATCCAGGATTCATCGACCGGCGACATCATCGACGAGCTTCCCCAGCCCAGCGGTGCGTTTGGAGGCATTGCGTTCGACCCGGCCGGAGACCGGCTGGTGGCAGCGGACTGGAACAATGACCTCGTCATCCATGATCTTCGAGAAAAAGTCGAACCGGTGATTCTCAGTGGCCACGAAAACTTCGTGCGTGAGATCGACTGGACTCATGGAGAATTCGGCATCGTCTCCCTTGCTGAAGACGGCATCCGCTTCTGGAACCCCGACACCCTTGCCTGCACCCGCCTGCTGGAAGGACAACTGCCGGAAGAGGTCGAGCCCACGCAACTCAGGTGCTTCGCGATCAGCCCGACCGGGAAACACCTCATTGCAGCAGGAGAAAGCAGGATATTCGCCTGGAACCCGGCTGACGGTGAACTGCTCTGGTACTCGGCGATTCGAGGGCGCAAGATGTCGAAAAACTGGCAAGACGTGGCGATCACGCCGGATGGCGAACGATTCGTCATTGCCGGCTATGCCCGCAATGCAAGTCACAAGAACAGAAACACGATATACGTGGGCGACATCAAGACCGGAAAGATGTTGGAGATGCTCTTCGGACATGAAGGTTCCGTGAACGGCCTCGCCATCAGTGCCGATGGAAAGACGCTCGCATCCGCGAGCAGCGATCGTACGATCAGGACCTGGAACCTCCACTCGGGCACCGAGTCGGGAATCCTTCTGGGGCACACCGATTCGGTGCTCAACGTGGATTTTCACCCCACCGAGCCCCATATCGCCACGCTTTCGGTGGACGCGACCTTGCGTACCTGGAACCTGGCGGATCGCGAGGACTTCTTCAAGCTCAAGGGTCACAGCAACTTCGTCCGTACCGCCGTATTCAGTCCGGACGGAGGTCGTCTTGCCACCGGCGGCAAGGACACCACCGTCAATCTCTGGGACACCCAGTCCGGCGAACTGCTGGTCAAACTGGTGGGCCACCACCGCGATATCTCTCGCATCGTCTTCAGCCCGGACGGACGCTTCCTGGCTTCCGCGGGCTGGGACGGTCTGATCATCATCTGGGACGCGCTGACCGGCAAGAAGATCCGACGAATCAATGCTCATATCAATGACATGGACGAGAGGTTCGAGAACTGGTCGGTGACTTCGATCATCTACGACATGGCAATCAGCTCGGACGGGAAACGACTCGTGACGGGCGGCTTCGACAACACCACCCGGATCTGGGACATCGACAGTGGCACCGAGATCCTCAGGATGGGAGACAGGAAGGCCTTGACGGTCACTTTCAGCCCCGATGACCGACGCATCGCAGTGGGACACGACGATGGATCCACCTACATCTGGAATGCGATGAACGGGGAACTCCTCGAGACGTTCGAGACCTCGGCGACACCGATCCTGTGCGTCAGTTTCAGTCCCGATGGACGACTGCTCGCCATCTGTGGCTCGGACACCACGGTGGACGTTCGGGAACTCGAGAACGGCACGCAACGCGTCTTGCTGCGCGGGCACACCAACTGGGTCAACTCGGCGACCTTCAGTACTGATGGAAGTCGACTCGCCACGGCAGGTCGTGACGGCACCATCCAGATCTGGGATACCGAGACCTTCGAGCACCTGAAGACATTCACCGAACACGACACCTCGATCTACCAGGTCAGCTTCAACGCCGACGGAACCCAGATGGCTTCCGCCGGCGAAGACAACGTGGTTCATCTCTGGGAGACGAGGCCGCGCGTGGAGATCGAGCGCGGACGCTTCATGGCCTACGAACAGAATCAGTCGCTTCTTCCGATGGTCCGGTCGTGGATCGAGGATTCAAACGACAACACGGACATCATCCTCGCGCTGCTCGAAAGAGAGGCAGGAAGCCGGGATCCTGAACAGATGAATGCACTTCGAAACGTCGTCATTCGCGAACTCGGGAGCATGGAACAGGGCGAAGGCTTCATCGGGATCGGCCTCGAATACCTGCAGGAGCGGGTCAAGAGGATGATCACCAACGAGAAACCAGACGAATCCGAATGACGGGTGCCACGAGGCACGCCACCAGATGAACGCGTCTTCACCAGCGCTGCATTCACGGATCAAGCCGGCTCAGGTTGGGGCAGGCCGTGCCATGGAATGGATTTCCGAGCCATACGGCACTTTTCACCTGCAGGCATGCCCTCTTGAGATCGACTGAGATCTCCGCACGCCATGTACACTGGGCCCGGACGCGCTCGCTCGAAAGCCGCCAGAAGGAGACACCGTGCAGAAGACCTCATTGATCACCGCCACCCTGTTCGCCGGACTGACCCTGACCGGCTGCCAGAAGCACTACACCAACCAGGACCTCAGCGGGACCTGGACCAGCACCAGTCACACCCTGAACTCACGCGGAAAGAACCACACCGAGAAGACCCTGGTGATGGACACCGACTCGAACGGCCTGATCACCGGCAATTCAGAGTGGCGCCTGATCACCGGGGAGGGTGGCCATGACGGCGACACCCCCACGGCCTCCGGACGCGAGGAGCTCCTCGGCAGCTTCGACGCGAAGACCGGCATCTTCTTCCTCGTCGAGACCGAGGAGCCCGGGTTCATCCACGGAAACATGGTCGATCATGACGAGATCCTGATCTTCCTGGTCCAACCGGGCACGAAACCGGTGGTGAGCAGCACGCGGATGACCCGGACCGATTGACGGGTGCACGGCCTGCGCGAATGGAGAGCGCACGGCAGAGAGAGGATGACCGATGTCAGATGAAGGCACGCCACCCGGCGATCAAGAACACCCCGACCGCATCCGCACCCTCTTCGGGAAAGCGATCGATCTTCCCGAGTCGGAGCGTACCGCGTTCATCGAGGCGCAGAGTCCTGACGATCCCGATCTCGCCGTCGAGTACCCTGCCCTCCTCGAGGAACTGAGCCCGTCCGATGAGTGACCACACCCCTGAACCCGACCCCACGATCGATGCGCCGAAGGAAGCTTCAACGAGGGAGACTGCCCCGGGATTTGATGCGGTCGCAGGCGACGCGGTCGGCCCGTTCAAGATCATCCGCATCCTCGGCGAAGGGGGCTTCGGTGTCGTCTACCTCGCGGAGCAGACCGAACCAGTCAAGCGACGCGTTGCACTGAAGGTCATCAAGCCGGGGATGGATACCAAGAGTGTCATCGCGCGCTTTGAAGCGGAGCGCCAGGCGCTCGCGATGATGGACTTCCGGGGCATCGCCAAGGTCTTCGAAGCGGGCGCGACCCCCGAAGGCCGACCCTACTTCGCGATGGAGTTCGTCAAGGGCGAGCCGATCAATAAGTACTGCGATCGGCACCGGCTCGATACGCGCACGCGACTTGAACTCTTCGCCAGGGTCTGCGACGCGATCCAACACGCCCACCAGAAGGGCGTCATCCACCGCGACCTCAAGCCGGGCAACATCCTGGTCACGATCGACGCGCGCGACGAGCCCCAACCCAAGGTGATCGACTTCGGGATCGCCAAGGCGACCGCGCAGCCCTTGACGGAGAAGACGCTCTTCACCGAACAAGGCCAGTTGATCGGCACACCGGAGTACATGTCGCCCGAGCAAGCGGAGATGAGTGCGGTCGACGTCGACACCCGCAGTGATGTGTATTCACTCGGGGTGATCCTGTATGAACTCCTGAGTGGTCAGCTGCCGTTTGATCCGAAGACGCTGCGCTCGAAAGGTTTCGCCGAGATCCAGCGGATCATTCGGGAAGAGGACCCACCCAAGCCGAGCACGAAGCTGACGACGACGGCAAGCGAAGAGAGCACGCGGATCGCGGAGGTTCGCAAGATGAAACTCGCGGAGCTTCAGTCGACACTTCGGAAGGAACTCGAGTGGATCCCGCTGAAGGCGCTACGCAAGGAGCGCACGGAACGCTACAGCTCAGCGGAAGACCTGGCGGACGACGTGCGTCGATATCTCGTGGGCGAACCGCTCGAAGCGGGTCCGGAGTCGGCAAGCTATCGCTTCAAGAAACTCGTGCGTCGGAACAAGGGGCCGTTCATCGCCGCAGCGTTGATTGGAATCGCGCTGATTGCAGGCATCATCGGGACGACGATCTTCGCGGTGCGTGCCGCGGAACAGGCGCGGATTGCAGAGCAACGATCGGAAGAACTTCAACAGGTCGCGGATTTCCAGTCGGAGCAGCTTGCGGGAATCGATGTCCCGGAAATGGGCGGGTCGTTGCGTGGGAAGATGCTCGAGGAGTTGGAGCTCGAACCTTCGGACGTGGCGGGGGCGGATTTCACGGGCGCAGCGATTGGTCTCCTCAGCGAGCACGTCTTTGAAGGAACGCACACTGCGATCAACGAGCAGTTTGCTGATCAGCCACTGGTACGGGCGCAGTTGCTGCAATCGCTGGCAG
>JAQWMQ010000013.1 GCA_029246705.1 Phycisphaerales bacterium
CGAAGTTCGCGTGCTCGTGGATCTTCAACCAGGACAAGTGATTGTCTGCCCGGTGGTAGCCGTTGCGTGTGTACAGACGAGCGTCATCGGCGAACAGCATGAGAAATTCGATCTGGTGCTCTCGAGCGAGACGCTCAAGCCCCGCGAGACATTCGGACGCCAGGCCAGTGCCTCGGTGGTCGTTTGCAACGCAGAGGTCGATGACGCCCATGATCGTTGCTGGTCCGGTCTGAAGTCCGATCATGCGATGCTCGATCGCCATGTGTGCGATCAATTCATCGCCTTGCCACGCCAGCAAGCGCCGCTGTGGCAGTTGCTTCAAGTAGGTACGCGACCGGGTAAATTCCGAACCAGGGAAGCAGGCATGCAGGAGGCTTCGCACCTTCTCGCCCACTTCGGGGGTGATTCGGAACTCCTCGAGAAGTTGGAGGTTCGGATGCTCAGGCATGATGGTTTCGTCCGCCCTCGAGCGATGTGTCCGGGTCTGGTGCTGCCTGGCGGCAAAGGTGCAGCGTCGGCCGCGGGTGTTCAGCGACGTTTCCTGCGCTTGAAGCCGCTCTTCACGCTCTTGGTCTTGGTCGAACCGCGACTGCCGAAGCCGGGCATGCCGCCGCCCATTCCCGCCGCTGCACCGGCGCCTGCGGACTGCATCTGGCGCATCGCCTTCATCTTGCCCATCGCGCCCATGCCGGCCATCTGCTTGGTGACCTTCTGCATCGCGCCGAACTGCTTGACGAGCTTGTTGACCTCGGTGGTGGGTACCCCGGCTCCATTGGCGATTCGCTTGGTCCTGCTCTTGCTCAGGACGGCGGTGTCCTCGCGTTCACGCTGGGTCATCGAGTTGACGATGCCCTCGAGCCGGTCGAGCTGCTTGTCGTCGATGTCGAGGTCCTTCAGGGCACCGCCCACGCCCGGCAGCATGCCGAGCAGCTGCTTGAGGGGGCCCATCCGGCGCATGGTGCGCAACTGCTTGGTGAAGTCGTTGAGGCTGAACTGGCCCTTGGCCATCTTCTCGGCCAGCTTTTCGGCTTCCTCTTCCTCGACCTCCTCGTGTGCCTTCTCGACCAGGCTGACCACGTCGCCCATCCCCAGGATGCGCCCCGCCATGCGTTCGGCGTGGAATTCCTCGAGGGCGGTGACCTTCTCGCCGACACCGATGAACTTGATCGGTGCGCCGGTCACGCGCTTGACGCTCAGGGCGGCACCACCGCGGGTGTCCGAGTCGAACTTGGTGAGGATGACGCCGTCGATCGCCAGTCGTTCGTTGAACTCGCGTGCGGAGTTGACGGCGTCCTGTCCGGTCATCGCGTCGACCACCAGCATGCGCTGGTGCGGCTGTACCGCATGGTCGATCGCCTGGATCTCCTTCATCAGGTCCTCGTCGACGTGGAGTCGACCGGCCGTATCGAGCAGCAGGACGTCGAAGCGCTCGGCACGTGCTCGCTTGAGCGCACGCTGACAGACCATGACCGCGACGCCGGTGGCCTTGCCGTACTCGGCGCACTTGTCGGGTTCGCCGTGGAAGGCGACGTGTCCGTCACCCGGGGCTTCGGCGACCGATTCCTCGACCACCTGGCGCAGCTGTTCCACTGCGGCCGGACGCTGGAGGTCGGCCGCGACGACCAGCACGCGCTTGCCACGCTTCTTCAGCCAGGCCGCGAGCTTGCCGCAGGTGGTGGTCTTGCCCGTTCCCTGGAGACCGCACATCATCACGATGGTGGGCGGCGGGTCGACCATCATCAGCTGTGAATCGACGGGCCCCATGAGTTCCACGAGCTTGGCGTGGACGATCCCGATCATCTGCTCATCGGGCTTGAGGCTCTTGAGGACTTCCGCGCCCAGGGCCTCCTTGGTGACCTCATCGCAGAACTGGGTCACCACGTCGAGGTTGACGTCGGCTTCCAGCAGGCTGCTGCGGACTTCCCGCATCGCCTCCTTGATGTTGTCTTCCGAGATTCGACCGCGACCGGACAGCGATCTGAAGGTAGTGTTCAGGCGATCTGTGAGGGTTTCGAACATCGTTCAAGGGTCTCTTGGCGCGTTGATGTGGGTTCCTGCGCACGGAACATGCGACAATGGTAGCTTGAGTGGCCTCATAAACGGGAGACATCGGCCATGCTTATCAAGACTTCGGGTTGGATCAATGCAGTCGTGGTGATCGGAACGCTGGCTCTGGCGGTTTCCGCCCGGGCCCAGGACGCCGCTTCCAAGGCGACGCTGGCGATCAGGGCGTTCGAGGCCACTCCGGCGGTCGAGTCCGCCTCGGTTGCCGCTGGAACCAGGAATTCACTGGATCAGATCCTCCAAGGGGCTGAAAGCCAGATGGAGAATTCCATCCAGCAGACCCGGAAGTTCCAGATCGTCGCGCGCGGAGATCTCAAGACGATCCTCAAGGAACAGGACCTCGCCGACAGCGGCCTGGTGAATCGACTCGATCCCAACACGGCGAAGAGCCTGAACCTTGCCGGCGCACGCTACGTCGCGGTGCTCTCGATCGATGGGTTCCAGGACATCACCGACCGGACGGTCTTCGAGGACCAGCTCGGGGAGACCCGGGCCGAGCGGCGCAGCATCCAGCTTTCGGGTGTGGTCAAGGTCTTCGACACCACCAGCGGCACGATGCTCGCGTCGACCGCCCTGAAGATCGATCGCAACCAGCTGGACAAGATCATTCCCGGCGTCGAGCGCGACGGTCGCAAGACCGAGGCCCTCCTTGCGACGGTCTCCAGCGAGCTTGCGCGTCAGACCGCGCTTTCGATCACCGATTCGGTCTACCCCGCCAAGGTGCTGGCGATCAGTTTCGGCACCATCACCTTCAATCGAACCGCCGCCACCGGCGTCAAGGTCGGCCAGATCTGGGAAGTGATGGCTGCGGGTGAGCAGCTGGTCGATCCCGATACCGGCGAAGTCCTCGGCCAGGAGGAGATCTCCATCGGCTGGGGGCGCGTCACCGAAGCAGGCGAGCGATTCTCGAAGGCTCAGACGTTCGATGATCGCGGCATCGCCAAGGGTGCGATCATGCGACTTCGTCCCGACGGACTGCCCGCCGGAGTCGGAACCGCTCCGGCCGGTTCCACCAACAGCTCAGCCGGTTCGGTCGGTTCGGGTGGCTCCCAGGCTGGCGGAACCCTCAACGGTGGCGCCCGCGTGGCGCCTCCCGGAAAGGCCATCCAGCTCGCCGACAACAGCGCACCCACCGCAGCCACTGACGCACCGGCCAAGCCCCTGAAGCTTGCCATCTTCGTCAAGAACGTCTCCCCGGACGTGCCTGCCGACAGCACCGGAATCCTCGAGAGTGATCTGGTCGCCTGCCTGACCTCGCCGCAGGTCTCGGTGCTCTCGCGATCGGACATCATCAACGGCGTGGCACGTTTCGCCGGACGCAGCGGAAACACCGGCGGCGGTGATCCCGACTCGGCGGTGGTCGAACGCGCCCTGTCCGACCAGGCGTCCGCCAAGAACCTCGCGGCGATCCTCGGTGCCGACGGCTTCATCGTCGCCACGATCAACAAGTACACCAAGGGCACCCGGACCTTCAAGGACCCGAGCCTCGGCGTCGAGAGCCGGATCAATGAATTCAACCTGGGCCTCGCCCTCCGGGTGGTCGACGGTCGCAGCGGGGGCAGCCTCCTGGGCGACCTGGTGACGGCATCGACTTCACTCCGGCAGACCGCCGAACTGGACCAGCAGCTCGACCCGATGGGGGACCTGCTGCTGCAGGCGGCCCGATCGGTCTGCAGTCGATCGCTTCCCAAGCTCTCGACCCTGCGCATGCCCGAGCGGGAGGATCAGGGGGCGACCTCGATCACCGTGAACCTGGTCGCAAGTGGTCTGGAGATCCCGAACATCAGTGAGCAGTCCGATGGACAGCTGGTGGTGGGCAGCCTCATGCTGCCCCTCCAACCCAGTGGTGCGAACGTCCTGGTCGACGGCATTCTGGCGGGAACCCTTCCCGGTGCGCTTTCGGTCTCGCCGGGCATCCACCGTCTTCGCATCGAACATCCGATGTTCGAGCCGATCGAGCAGGTGATGAACGTGACCGGAAACGGTCAGGAATTCACCTTCGCGATGACCCTGTCTGATTCCGGACGGGCGGCCTGGGCGAAGAACATCGCGATCATCGAGGCCATGAAGAACGGCGAGGTGCTTCGTCAGGCACAGATCACCATGGTCAAGGCGTTTGCCGAGTTCCTGAGCAACAGCCGCATCAACCTGGACACCTCGGAAGTTCGCAACCTCAACCTCGGCGGCGAGAGCTACTGGTGGCAACTGCTTGGTGAGTGATCCCATCCGATGAACCTGCATCGAAGCATTCAATGCCTGCTGGTCGCCGGTCTGGTGGTGTTCGCCGCCGGCTGCCAGAACAGCTATCGCCAGACCGCGCAGCAGGTGGTCGAGCTGGAACTGACCGGTCGTTACGCGGAAGCGGCCTCGACCGCTTCCCAGGCCGCCGATGGCAACCGTGGCAGCACCACCAACCGGGTCGTCTACCTGCTCGAGGCCGCGCGTACCAGTCAGATCGCCTCGGACATCGATGCCAGCGCCGGGTACTACGCGGAAGCCTATGACATCATCCGGCCCTACCTGGACACCAAGGCCGATGCCCGGGTGACCGAGGCGTTCACGACCACGCTCGTGAACCAGACGCTCGAGGAATATCGCGGAACGGTCGCCGAGCGGATCATGTTGAATTCACTGCAGGCGTTGAACAAGATCGCCCAGCATGACTATCCCTCCGCCCGGGTCGAGCTCAATCGCGCGCGCGACTGGCAGCAGGATGCGGTCGCCAAGGCCGAGGCCGAGATCAAGAAGGCCCAGAAGGAACTCGATTCGGCCGCGCGCAAGCAGAACGTCTCGCGCAAGTCGCTGGACATCCCGCCGCAACTGCAGCGAGCCTATTCGGGTCTGGTCGACCAGGAAGGGTACGCCGACTGGCGCAACCCCTTCACCAGCTGGCTTCGAGGCGTCTTCCTGCTGGCCAACGCCAACGACGACGGCGATATCGGCAACGCACGCTTCGATCTTCGGGACGTGCTGTCGATGAACCCCGGCACCGCTTCCCTGGTCGACCCCGATCTCCAGGCGATCGAGACCCGGCGGATCGAACCGCGGACCTGGGTGGTCTTCATGAGCGGACTGGCCCCGGACCTGGAGGAGTTCCGACTGGACATCCCGATTCCGGTTGGCAACGTGAACTACGTCGCCGCAGCCTTCCCGATCCTCAAGCCGCGTCCCGACGGAGTCACCGGGCTTCGACTGACCGCGGACGAATCCACGGTCGACGGCGTCTTGCTGGCCAACATGGATGCGATCGTGGCCGCCGATTACGAGAAGCGAATCGGTCTGATCGTCGCGCAGGAGATTCTCAGCGCCGCGATCAAGACCACCGCGACCTGGGCCGCCAGCCAGGCCGCCGGTGACTACGGTGCGGTCGCCAATATCGCCGGAATCCTCTACCAGGCGGTCTCGACCTCCGCGGATCTGCGCGGCTGGAGAACGCTTCCGAAGTCGATCTACGCTGCAGGCATCCCCACGCCTGCATCCGGAACGCTTTCCATCCATTCAAGCAACGGGCGCCTGCTCGCCGAACCTCGGGTCGATCCCGACGGTTTCAACCTGGTGACGATCGTCCTGCCTTCGAGCGCCGCGCCGACCGCGGCGGTACAGTCCCTGAGACTCGACCCCGGTCCGCGCCCCGCGCCGACCACAACCGATGGGAGTTCGTCCGGATGAACCTGATCAAGACCCTGCTGGCAACGACCCTGGTGCTCGCCGTCCTCGGCGGCTGCGGCACCGTGAACACCGTGACCGCGACTGCCGGGGAGAACCCGGGAAAGACCGACTACCGGACGCAGGTCAACGACGTGCTGACCGACATCTTCCTCTCCGCGAAGGCGGTCCGCTTCGGGCCGACCACCGGCGGCAACTACGAGGTCCAGGTGACGGTCGCCAACAACGGCTTCAAGACCAGGCGGTTCTCGTACCTCTTCGACTGGATCGACGAGAACGGCATGATCATCGAGACGAGCATGTCCACCTGGAAGACCGCCTCGGTCTCCGCGGGTGGCACGATCGTCATATCCTCTGTGGCGCCCAACGATACGGCGCGCACCTTCCAGCTCCAGACCCGTCGCAGCAACTGAACTGCCAGGAGAAGACCATGACCCTCAAGAGAACGACCTCCATCACCCTGATCGGACTCGTGGCACTGGCTGCAGCCGGCTGCGGTGGCAACGCCAAGTACATCGAGACCGGCGGCAACGAATCGATGGTCAACGTCGGTGAAGTGAACATCCAGGACATCCAGATGGCCGCCAGCGGCATGCTGGAGTCGATGCTCAAGACCGGTGTCCTCGATCGTGCCGAACACAAGCCCGCACGACTGCTCCTGAATCCGATCGTCAACGACACCAGTTCACAGTTCGACGTGGGTGAACTCACCTACCGGATGCGTGAACAACTGGTCAATTCCGGCCAGGCCCAGGTCATCACCGCCTACGGCAAGTACACCGAGGACCAGGCGGCCCTCGAGGAGATGCGGCGCCGTTCGTTCGAGTCCGGCGAGACCCCGAACGTCCAGCCCGACCTGACCATGAGCGGGAAGATCACCCAGATCAAGCGCCAGGCGGGTTCGACCCGGCAGACCACCTACACCTTCAGGCTGACCCTCACCGATCCCGCGACCGGGCTCGAGGTCTGGACCAAGATCGAGGACGTCACCAAGCAGGGCCGCAAGGATTCGATCGGCTTCTGAGCAATCCGATGTCACAAACAGGTGAAGTCGGGCTAGGAACCCTTAGTTTCGCTAGGGCCTCTCTTCATCTGTTTGGAGACACCATGTTCACGCTATCGAGATCCGCGGTTTGTTCTGCTGTTGTCACGTCAACAGCCATTCTGTCCAACGTCCTGCCGGCCTCAGCCCAGCTGAGCAATGTCGAGTATCAGGATCGTGAGAACTATCACTTCGAAGTTCTCGGCATGCCGGATTTCGATCAGCGGCGGCAGACTCTGCCGAACCGTGGCAGATGCTTCTGTGGGCCGACGTCGGCGGCGAATGTCATCGGGACCCTGACCGCCAACGGCTTCCCCGAGCTTGACCCGGGTGAACCCGAGGGAACCGGCTGGCATGACGCCGAGAACTACGCAACGATCAGCAACTACCTCAACTCGATTGCAACCGGGATGGGGACGAACTTCAGCGCTGGAGTGGTCGGCAGCTGCGGTACCACGCCGTACCACCTGGCTGATTATCTCCGGACGAGATACGCGGACGACTTCACGGTGCGTACCACGTGGTTGGGCTGGTCCTACGGCCGGTCCGACGGTGCGCGGGAGGTCCATACGTCATGGCTTGCCAAGCTCGTGGCGATTGACGGGGCGCTGGGGCTCATGCACAGGCGGACGTACGCCGGCAATTGGGATGATCTCTACTTCGACGTGAACTGGAGGGTCGGAGGTCACATCCTCTCGATTCCGGAAGTCGATGCGACGGGTGGCCAGGTTGAGGTCTCGATGCACAACCCCTGGACCGGTGCGAGCGATCCGGATACGTCGCAGTCGTCGGTTGCCGTTCAAAGGAGGGCGTTCAAACACCTCTTCATCGACGACAACGGCACGATTCGGAATGCTCGGCAGATTGGTCAACCCTGGCTTGATCCAAGTGCATCTGGGAACGTTCACCTGAACATCCTGAGTGGATTCATCGCCATCTCGCCGAAGGGGGGCTTCACCTGGAGTCCGCTCGACGACCTGGACTTGTGTGTGAACATGGTCCAGCCGGGGATCGGGAACTGGCGCGTGGACCTTGCGACGATTCGGGAGATCTGCCTGGACAGTACGCTCGAACCGATCGTGACTGGTATCGAGGAGATCCGAACGACGCCGGAAGGCAGCGACATCGCCGCCCTGGTCGACGGTCGCATCCGGATCATCTCGCGACTCGATGGCAGCACCCGGATACTTCCCATCGATGAGTTCCTCGGGGAAGCGATCAGCGACTTCGTAATCGACGAGACCGGGATGCTCCACGTTGCTGCCGGGAAGCACTACGGTCGATTCGACTGGTTCGCCGTGAACTTGGGTGAAGAAGAGCCGCTCTGGAGGACGGTCATGCCGGAAGCAGTCGGTTCGATCGCTCATGACGCGGGCGTGACGTACTGCCTCCTGCCGGAGTCGGGTGTGATTCATCGGACGAGTGAGGGCGCTTCCGGTATTCTTGAAACGATGATGGATCTTCCGGAAGGTGTGGTGCTCAATTCGGAAAGTCGTCTTCGAGTCCTGGGCAGTCGTCTCTTCATTCTGACCGATGAGGCTGTCGACACATTCCTCGTCGACGGGGACAAGATCTTCGTCGACACCCTCGAAATGCCTTCCGGCCCGGTGACCGATCTCTCGATCGACGACGGGGAGACTCTCTGCTTCGTGCTGCGGGATGGCGCCGGTTTTCGCTGCGAGGTTCGCCATTTCGACCCGACCGGTGCGTTCGTCGTCAATGCTGATCATGTCCTCCACGGGACCGATGTCTCCGAACGGATGGTCGTCGATCGCTCTCGTGTCGGCATGCCGAACGATCCCGATGATCTCGTCGGTCCTGGCCCCGAGGACTTCTTGTGCCCGGGAGATCTCGATCTGGACGGTGACGTCGACGGTGCGGATCTCTCGACGTTGCTCGGATCCTGGGGCGCTGCCGGAGACGCGGCGGATATCGATGGAGACGGCATCATCGGTGGAAGCGACCTCTCGCTCCTGCTCGGATCCTGGGGTGATTGCAGCGGGGGGTGAACTACTGCCGGATGCATGCTCAGCGCCTCGTTCGCGGGGCGCTGAGCATGGGATCTCGAACCGACCGTGGTACTGCCCCCCCCACAAGGCGTTCTAGAGTCAGGATGACAGGGGTGTTCAGGGGATTGGTGAAGATCGTCGCGAGAAGGATTCGACAGATTTCTCTGACTGTTTCCCCGGCGAATTCAATGATCGAACGCCCTTCGAGCACGCCCGTCCGGGTTGATCGGCACCTGGTCAGCGCGGGAGCACCCTGTCGAAGATGAACTCGACGATCAACAGGATCAGGGGGATTCTCATCACGGTGAGAAGCAATGCGACCGGCAGGGCGTGGCGGAGTTCCAGTCCCACCAGCAGAATCAGTGCAAGGGACCAGGTGATGAAGGCGATGATGGAGGAGATCGCCCAGAACTCGACGCTTCCGGGTTCCAGCAGGTACTTCAGTCCCACGTCGATGAAGAAGGTCGCGACCGCTGCCGCGACCGACGCCTTCAGGGCATCACCGAGCTCGATGCCTTCCTTGATGACCAGCCGGCAGGCGATCATGAGGAAGGGTGTGAAGATCAAGCCGAGCAGGATCGGGACCAGGACCTCCCCGCGTCGCCAGGGGATGGGCGTGTTCAAATCCCAGGCGGTCGCGAAGGCCAGGTGCCAGTCCATCGGTGTGGTGTCTCAGCCGTTGGGGGTGATCAGGAGGAGTGCCTGCTGCAGAAGCACGGTCACGACGGATGCCGTCATCGCGATCGGGACCGCACGTTTCGGTGGAGCATCGATCATCCTGGTCAGTCCCAGTGTCCAGACCATGGCGTACAGCACCAGTGCTCCGATCACAGCACCGGGGAAGATGCCCAGGAGTGCGTTGATCGGATAGTCGGCAGCGTAGTTCATGGCCGTCGCCAGCAATGCGATTCGAAACGCTCCGCGCCACGCCAGGGTGTGCCTGCCCAGGAAGTTGCGGGTCTTCATCAGCAGTGCGGCCAGCAGAACCGCGGTGATCAGCAGGATGAACAGGGAGGCAATCAGCCACATGCATCAACGGTTTCGACCGACTCCTTCAGGAGGATCCTGCTGTCAAGACCGTACTTAGGTCCACGGTGAACGCATCATACCTCGAACCCGGGTCCTGATTCGGATCGAGCGGGATCACCCTCGAATCGGTGCA
>JAQWMQ010000024.1 GCA_029246705.1 Phycisphaerales bacterium
CGCAGCTTCGCGAGAATCGAGGCATCCTCGAGCGTGGTGGTGTCCTGGTTGGAATCCTTGCCCGAAGCGATGTCCCGCAGCAATCGGCGCATGATCTTGCCGGACCGGGTCTTCGGCAGTGCGTGGGTGAAGTGGATGCGATCAGGCTTTGCGATCGCACCGATCTCCTTGCCGACGTGCTTGAGCAGGTTGGAGATCAGATCGTCGTCCTCATCGACCCCGGGCGCGAGCGTCACGAAGGCGGCGATGCCGGTCCCCTTGATGTCGTGGGGCATCCCGACCACCGCGGCCTCGACCACGTGGTCGTGGGCGACCAGGGCGCTCTCCACCTCCATGGTGCCCAAGCGGTGACCCGAGACGTTGATCACGTCATCGATGCGCCCCATGATCCAGAAGTAGCCGCGTTCATCCCGGCGTGCGCCGTCGCCGGCGGTATACATGCCTTCGACCCTGGACCAGTAGGTCTCGATGAAGCGGTCGCGGTCGCCGTGGATGCCTCGCAGCATCGCGGGCCAGGGCTTTCGGATCACCAGCAGTCCGCCCGTACCGTGCGGGAGTTCCTCGCCTTTCTCGTCGACGATCGCGGCGTCGATGCCCATGGCGGGGAGGGTGCAGGAGCCGGGCACGGTGGGCGTGGCGGCCGGTTGCGGGGTGATCATGTGTCCCCCGGTCTCGGTCTGCCACCAGGTGTCCACGATCGGGCAGCGTTCGCCACCGATCACGCGGTGGTACCACATCCATGCCTCGGGGTTGATCGGCTCGCCGACGGTGCCGAGCACCTTCAGCTTGGACAGGTCGTGCTTCTTCACGTGCTCGTCGCCCCACTTCATGAAGGCTCGAATCGCGGTGGGTGCGGTGTAGAACTGGGTGACCGCGTGGCGATCACAGATGTCCCAGAAGCGGTCCTCCGCCGGGAAGTTCGGTGCCCCCTCGTACATCAGGGTGGGGACCCGGTTGGGCAGGCAGCCGTAGATGATGTAGCTGTGACCGGTGACCCAGCCCACGTCCGCGGTGCACCAGTAGACCTGGTCGTGTCCCGGCTTGAGGTTGAAGGTGTTTCGCGCGGTGTGCGCGGTGTAGACCATGTAGCCACCGGTCGAGTGGACGATGCCCTTGGGCTTGCCGGTGGAACCCGAGGTGTAGAGCAGGAAGAGCAGTGCTTCCGAATCCATCGGTTCGCAGGGGCAGTCCTCGCTGGCGGCCTCGACCAACGTCGTCCAGTCCTTGTCCCGAGGTTCGTGGATCGTGACGTCGTTGTTGCAGCGGCGCAGCATGACGACGCTCTCGACGCCCGGCAGGTTCTCGCAGGCCTCGTCGACGTTCGCCTTCAGTGGGACCACCGAGCCGCGGCGCCAGGAACCGTCGCAGGTGAGGATGACCTTCGAGTCGGCATCGTTCACGCGGTCGACGATCGCCGATGCGCTGAAGCCGCCGAAGATCACCGAGTGTGCAGCACCGATCCGCGCGCAGGCGAGCATCGCGATGGCGACTTCGGGGACCATGCCCATGTAGATGGTGACCACGTCGCCGGCACCGACTCCGAGACTCTTCAGCACATTGCCGAACCGAGCGGTCTCGCGCTGCAGGTCCGCATACGTGAGTCGGATGATCTCCGGTCCGTCATCGCCGACCGGTTCGCCCTCCCAGATGATGGCGACCTCGTCACCGTGTCCCTCGGCCACCTGACGGTCGACGCAGTTGTAGGTGATGTTGGTCTTTCCGCCGATGAACCATTTCGCGTCGGGACAGTTCCACTCCAGCACGTTCTCGAACGGCGTGAACCAGTGGAATTCCTTCGCGACCTCGCCCCAATAGCCTTCGGGGTCGTCCACCGAGCGCTGCCAGGCGGCCTGGTATGCCTCCATCGACGGGATGATCGCTCCGCCCACGCTCTCGCTGAATCCTCGAGGCGGATCAAAGATGCGATCCTCGGTGAGTACGGACTTGATGCTGATCTTGTCGTCGCTCATGGTGTCTCCAACGGCCGGGGTGCGAGCCTCAGAGGATACCGAAGAGGCGCCCGCTTTTCGCAATCATCCTCACTTGATCGGCTCCTTGGGTATCTTGCTGTGATCGATCACCACCCGAGGCCTTCCATGAGCACGCAGATACTGACCCTTCACCCCACCCAGCCCGGGTACGCCTCCCTGGCCATCGAGGTCTCGCCCGCACTGATCGGACGCTCCGCCGACGCAACCTGCTGCGTCGATCGTGACGGACTTTCCCGAAACCATGCCCGGGTGAATCGCGGTCCGACCGGGTGGACGATCAGCGATCTCGAAAGCACCAACGGCACCAGCGTGAACTGGGTTCGTCTCGAACCCTCGGACTCGATCCTGATCCAGGAGGGAGACGTGGTGGCGTTGGGTGCGCACGACTACATCGTGCGTCTGGCCGGCCCGGCGTTCGAGGATGTTCCGGAACCCGCACCTCGAAAGAAGCCGGCCTCTCCCGCGGATGACGGCGACTTCCGTACTCGCGGCAGCCTGCTGATCAGGCTTGGTGACGATGACACCGCGGTGCGCGAGGTGTCCTGGCAGGACTTCTACGACCAGTACGTGCCGATCATCCGTGGTTTCGCGCGCAATGCCGGTTGTCCCGCGTCGGCGATCGAGGACATCGTGCACGAGGTGATGACCGGTTTCTATCGAGCCGCCGAGCGTTTCGAGTACGACGCCAAGAAGGGGCGTTTTCGCGGCTACCTCAAGCGAGCGACTTTGAATGCACTGCGCACCCGACATCGCAAGGTCGGACGCCTGGACATGGTCGACTTCGATGCCGCCTGGTTCGAGGAGGAATCCGAACAGGCTGACGCGCTCTGGACCTGCTCGTGGCGACAGAGCATGTTCGAACGAGCCCTCGCGTCCGTTCGGGAGACGACCAGGCTGACCGCCCAGAGCTTCGATGCCTTCGAATTGTGCTCGGTGCGAGGCGTTCCCGTGGAAGAGGCCGCCCGCCAGCTCGCACTCAGCCCCGCCGCCACCCAGAAGGCCAAGAATCGCGTGGCGGCTGCCGTCCGCGAGGAGTTGGAGCGGATCCGGATCGAGGAAGGCTGAATCGCCCGATGCCGGCCTCCGGGCGTCGAATGCGACGGATCCGCCTCGAAAGTGTCCTCGTCGTGCATGGGTCGAGTAGGTGTTCATGGAGCACCAATTCCCCAGCCAATTCGAAGGACACTCATGACCGAACAGGACATCATCCGTACCCGTATCTGCATCAGCACCATGCTTGCCTGCGCAGGCCCCATGTACCTCGTCGGCGGTGTGAACGCCGACGCACTTCTCAACGGCGCCAGCTATCCGACCATCCAGGCCGCAGTCGATGCGGCCTCGCCCGGCGACGTCGTCGACGTCATGCCCGGTACCTATTCTTCCGGCGGCAGTGACGCCGTTCTCCGTTTCCTGGACAAGCCGATCAGGGTTCGAGCGGTCGGTGGCCCGCACCAGACCTTCATCGACGGGCAGGGTGCTCGTCGCGGAGTGCTGATCTCCGCTCCCGCGTCGGGTACCAACCCTGCCGTCCTCGAGGGCTTCACGATCATGAACGGAAGTGCCTCCGAGCATGGAGGTGGCGTCCTCATGGGCGGTCGCGCCTGGTTGGTCGACTGCCGGGTGATCGATTCGGTCGCGCCACTGGGTGGTGGGGTGGCCGTCCTGGGAGCGCATGCCACGTCCGACGGCATCCAGTCCTTCACCGGTGGTTTCGATGACGTGGTGATCTTCGGCAACGAATCCGCGAGTCACGGCGGCGGAGTCGCGCTGCTCGGGTCCGCTGATCCGGGAGATCTCGTCTTTCATCTCCGCGGTGCCGTTCTGGTCAATGGAAACCAGTCGGGTGGCCGCGGTGGCGGTGTCTACGTCGACACCGGATCGCTCGGGATGATCGCCGGACCGGATGCCAACGCCCTGGCGATCAACGACAACCTCTCGGGTGGAACCGGTGGTGGATTGCACGCACGAGAGTCCGTGCTCGATCTCGACGGCACCTTCGCCTTCGATGTTCTGCGCAATCAATCGGAAGCAAACGGCGGCGGTTGTGCCCTGGTGTCATGTTCGGGTGCGCGTCTGCAGGTGGGCACCTTCGCCAACAACGAATCGCATGGAGTCGACGGCTATGGGGGAGGCTTGTGGGCGAAGGACAGTTCCTATGAACTCGTCGAGGTCGATTTCGAAGGCAACATCGCCAATGGCGGTGGTGGCGGGGTCCGCAACCGACGCAGTGACGTCCTGATCCACTCCTGCGACTTCTTGAGCAACATCGCTCAGGGTGCCGGTGGCGGTGGCTTCTCGGCGGAGGAATCCGATGAGACGATGATCATCGCCAGCAGGTTCAACCAGAACCAGGGACTGGTCCAGGGTGGCGCCATCCACCTGGTGGACTGCGAGCGTCTCCAGCTGGATGAAAACGAGATCCTGGGAAACCATGCATTCTCCTCCATCGATCCCGACCACACCTATGGTGGTGGCGCCTTCCTCCAGCTCACCCATCTCGCCAGTACCGGCAACGAATGGGTTGAAAACCTCGCCGGCTACGGCGGCGGACTCTACTCGTCGAACTTCGGAACCATGGCGGTCGGCACGCCATCGACCCTGGACTCCGATCAGTTCGAAGGCAACACCGCGACCTACGTCTCCGGTGGCGGAATCTACCTCAACGGCGAAGGCAGCTACGACATCGTTTCCTGTCACTTCAGCGGGAACCTCGCCCCGGTGATCGGTTCGGCGCTGGCCGCGGTCGGCAACCAGGGGGTCACGGTCGATGTCCAGGACTCGTACTTCATCGAGAACGGTTCAGCCATCACCGATGAGGCGGTCGGACTGAGCAATGCCGACGCGAGCATTCGCAACTGCGTCTTCAGGGACAACGCCGGAAGTGGTGTATCGACCTTCATCGATGCCGAGCTCGAGGTCATCGACAGTTGCTTCTGCGACAACGCCTACGGCATCTTCAAGCAGTCCCAGGAAGCAATCGAGGTCGGCGGGTGCAGGTTCGCGTCGAATATCCACGGTGACATATACGGTGCCTGGGTGGAGACCGCGATGAATCACTTCATGACCATCTGTCCCTGCGGTTCGAGCCCCGACTGCGACATCTCCGGTGACGGTATCGTCGACGGCGTCGATCTTGCGGCCCTGCTCGGATCGTGGGGAACCTCGAACCCGGATGCGGATCTTGACATGGACGGAGTCGTCGGTGGCGGCGACCTCGCGATGCTGCTCGGGTGCTGGAACTGAACCTCTTCTTCGACCAGGTCGCCTTCGATCCACCGTCTGGAGATCCTCCAGCGGTGGATCGTTGCGTGAAGTCCGTCATCCGGATCGATGGTCCCGTGGTATTCTCTGGTCATGGTTGACGATCCCAGAGAGAACATCGGTTCCGATCCCGGTGATCCCGGGCCGACCATCGCCGACAACTCCGATGTCGGTGGGCGTGCAAGCTACCGCATCGTTCCGGGTGATTCGGTCGGGCCGTTCAAGATCCTCTCGGTGATCGGTGAAGGTGGCTTCGGCATCGTGTTCCTGGCGGAACAGACTCAACCGGTCAAGCGTCGGGTCGCGCTGAAGGTGATCAAGGCCGGCATGGACACCGACATGGTGGTCGCACGGTTCGAGGCCGAGCGCCAGGCGGTCGCGATGATGAATCATCCCGGCATCGCCAAGGTCTTCGAGGCGGGTGCGACCGAACAGGGTCGCCCGTTCTTCGTCATGGAGTACGTCAAGGGCGAGCCACTCAGCAAGTACTGCGACAAGCAGAAACTCAACACGGCGGAACGCCTCGATCTCTTCTCGAAGGTGTGCGATGCGATCCAGCACGCACACCAGAAGGGGATCATCCATCGCGATCTCAAGCCGGGGAACATCCTGGTCTCGGTGAACAATCGTGACGAACCCCAGCCCAAGGTCATTGACTTCGGCATCGCCAAGGCGACCTCCCAGCAGCTGACCGAGAAGACGATCTTCACCCAGCAGGGAC
Source organism: Phycisphaerales bacterium (assembly GCA_029246705.1). Lineage (GTDB taxonomy): Bacteria > Planctomycetota > Phycisphaerae > Phycisphaerales > SM1A02 > JAKVBQ01. Next base: position 5,974 of record JAQWMQ010000024.1, read on the forward strand.
AGATGATCGGTACCCCCGAATACATGTCGCCGGAACAGGCTGAGATGACCGGAGCCGACATCGACACCCGCTCCGACGTCTATTCACTCGGGGTCATCCTCTACGAACTCCTGAGCGGCAAGCTGCCCTTCGATCCGCAGACGCTCCGGTCCAAGGGGTACTCGGAGATCCAGCGAATCATCCGGGAGGAGGATCCGCCTCGACCCAGCACCAGGCTCACGACCATCGACGACGGCTCCACCATCGATATCGCAGTGGCCAGGCAGACCACGATCGATTCACTGTCGAACGCACTTCGGCGCGAGTTGGAGTGGATCCCGCTGAAGGCGCTGCGCAAGGATCGCACCGAACGCTACTCCTCCGCCGAGGCGCTTGCCGAGGACGTCCGTCGGTACCTTCGGGGCGATGCCCTTGAAGCCGGGCCCGAGACGGCAAGCTACCGGATGCGCAAGTTCATCCGTCGCAACCGGGCGCCCTTCATCGCCGGCCTGCTCGTCGCGCTGGCCCTGGTGATCGGGCTGATCGGCACCACCACCTTCGCGGTTGAAGCCGCACGCCAGCGGGACGAGGCGCGCACCGCTCGTATTCAGGCCGAGGAGCGGCTCGATGGCCTGCGTGAACTGATCGGCGAGATGAGCGGGTCGATCAACCTCAGCGTCAAGAACCTGCAGGGAGGCCTCGAGGTTCGAAGGCGAATGCTGCAGGCGGCTGAACGACAACTTGTCATCCTGCGAACCGAGGCCGTTGCCTCCGACGATCCGCTCCTGCTGCACGCGGTGGGTGAGGCCCTGGTCTCCTTCGGGGACCTTGCCGGTGGAAGCCGGGTCGCGAGTCTCGGTGATAGCGCGCCGGCGAATGACTACTACGAGGACTCTGCTTCGCTCTACCAGCGACTTCGGTCGCGCACTGACCTTCCGCAGGAACTGTGGTTCCGGATCCAGTGCATGCTGCCTCTCATCCGAAACCGCCAGGCGGATCTCCTGATCGAGGCGGACCGGGTCGACGATGCGGTTGCCCTGATCGTCGAGGCTCGCGACCTGCTTGAGCCGCTTGCGAAAACCGGTGATGTCTTCGCACGCCGTGAATACAACATCGCCTTCGAAAGACTTGGTGACCTCGAAGCCGGTCGTGGTGCGCACGCCGCCGCACTGGAGCACTACCTGGCCCACCTGGCCGAGATGCAGGACCTCGTCGCGGAAGGCAAACCCATGGACCTCGACCTGCAGAGGGGACTGGCGATGTCCCTGAGACGGGTGGGTTTCTGTCGCAGCAAGCTCGGCAAGCCCGAAGCCGCTCGAGATGACCTCGAGCGTTCGCTGCTGCTGATGCGATCGGTCTCCGATCTTCGTCCCGACGACCTTCGCCGCGCCAGTGATGTCGGTTGGTCTCTGATCTATCTCGGTCAGTTCCTTCTTGAGCATGACGCCGAGCAGCAGCGTGACCAGGGAGCTGAGCATTACGTCGAGGCTTCCCGGCGGATCGTGGCGGTGTGTGTCGCGGAACCGGGCGCCGCCAGCTATCGATCGGACGTCGACTCGGTGGTTCCCGCGGTCCATGAACAGCTCCTGGAGGCAGGCTACGAGGAGCATGCGGGGCGGCAGCTTCGGGCTGCACTTCTGGCGCTGCAGCCGGTCACCGAGGCACAGCCCGAAAATACAGCCCTCGTGGAGCTTCACCGCAGGCTGATCGGTCTCCAGGACTGAGCGGCTTTTCAGTAACTACGGGTTTTCGTTTGTCTCCGGCCATTCATCTGGGAGAATCTGTTGGATCCACAGATTCGGCCGGGGGTCCTCAAAGTACGAGAATGATGAGTCACCGACATGAAGACTGTGCTGCCATTGATCATCGGGTTGTTTGTGACTTGTTCATCCTTGCATGCGCAGGCGATCATCACGGTCTGCCCCGACGGCTCGTGTGATTTCACGCAGCTGCAGCCGGCCATCGACTCCATCCCCGTCGGTGGCACCGGAGAGATCCTCGTCTCGGCCGGAACCTATGTCGGTGGTGGCATCACCTTCGGCGGCGTCACGGTCACGATCAAGGGCGTCGACGAAGCCGAATCCATCCTGACCCAGACCGCTTCCCAGCGGATCATGCGGATCAGTCCGGGCAACGTGGTCACCCTCGACAATCTCACCATCCGCGACGGCATCGCCAACACCATCAACAACGAGGGCGGTGGCATCCGTGTCGCATCGGGTGCGACCCTCAACATGAGCGAGTGCATCATTCGTGAGAACCAGTCGGTCGGCGACGGGGCCGGGGTGTGGGTTTCCGACGGCGCTTACTCGAGCTTCGCCGACTGCCAGTTCATCGACAACGAGATCACCGGGCCCGATGGAAGCGGCGGAGGCTTGTACCTCGGCTGGATCGACGGAAACACTCTCGACCGTTGTGGTTTTCATCGCAACACCGCCACCCTCGACGGTGGAGGTCTCTATCAGGCACGCGGCAACCAGTCGATCTCCCTCACGACCGAATTCTGCCAGCTGCGCAACAGCGTCTTCTGGGACAACACCGCTTCGGAAGGCATCGGCGGAGCTGCGGTGGTTGAACCCGCAATCACCGACTGCGTTGTTCCCCGGATCATCGGGTACGTGACCAATTGCACCTTCTTCAAGAACTACGGCAGGTACGGCGGCGGCATCTACGGGCACTCCGGTGCGTGGTGCGGTTCCCCGACTTCTGCCACCGGACTGAGTATCCCCGTCTTCAACTCGATCTTGCGACAGAACGAACCGGTCAGCATCCTGGGAAACCAGCCGACCTATCGCGGTTGCAGCATCAGTGATCTCACGGCGTCCGAAGCCGCGGCGATCTCTTGCTCCAACCTCAACCCGCAGATGCTCGGGGACAGCCAGGATCTCGAGAAGAATCCCCCGGATGCGTTCGACGCGCGTCTCGCACCGGAATCCTTCATGATCGAAAACGGCATCGACAACGCCTTCGGCGTCTCGATCGACTCCGGCCTCTACGACTACAACGGCAATGCCCGTTTTTTCGACGATCCCAATACCGACAACAGCGGCACCAGCGTGCTCGACGTCGGTGCGACCGAATACAACCTCGATGTCTTCGATGAATTGGACGACATCCTGGGCATCAGTCTCTCCATCTGGACCAACGACGCCGGAAACAACCTCTACTCCGACGCGGGGAACTGGTTCGAGGGTCTTGTCCCGACCTCCGAGCGCGGCTGGATCATCAACGAGGACACGATCACGGTCGAGCTCCCCGACAATTCGGGCAAGAGTGGTGCGGCGGTGCTTGGCAGTCTTGCTTCGTTCCGGGGTGACCTGAACCTGGTCTCGCCGAGAGGGGGCAGCTCCTTGCTGCAGGTTCCCCTGAACGAGTCCCTGCCCTTCGGCAGCGGCATCTACCTTGGTCTCGTCTATTCGACCAAGCTGACTCTCGACGAATCGATCACCATCGAATGCGACGTGCTGGAGACCAACCGAGCACGCATTGTCATGAACGGCGGTGTGATCTCCGTGGATGGCGCGGTCAGTCTTGAAAGCGACCAGTCGGTCGACCCCGGTCCCCCGGGACTGAGGATCTCGACCCTGCATGGTCCCGGCCTCGTCCAGCGGAACAAGACCTCAGGCGGGAAGAAGGGTTTCGACCCCGTGCTGGTCAACAACGGTCGCATCCGGGTCGACGACCTGCTGCAGGTCGTCGGGGACTACGAGCAGATCTCCGGAACCCTGAAGTTCCAGAGTCGTGCGGGGGACGATCTCTCCTCGATCGATCGTCGTGTCGAGATCGAGGGCAAGGCCAAGCTCGGCGGGACGATCGTCTTCGACATCGGCCCCGGTGGCTGGGCACCCGAAATCGGTTCCTGTTTCCCGCTGCTGACGGCAAGCGAAGGTTTCGAGACCGGGCATGACAGTTTCGACTTCGTGGTCACCCGCTGGGCTTCCGACAGCGAGAACCGCTTCTTCGTGCTCACCAACGACCCATGCACGGAAGGTGTCCAGGGCAGTGGTTCCTCCCAGACGGTTCATGGAATCGTGGTCAGTCTCGATGCGCTGCAGTCCCAGAACGAGACCCTCCAGTCGGCGGGGGTGGCACTGCGTGATCTCCTGACGTTCGACGTGGATGGGGATGGCTACGAGGACATGGTCCTGTCCGTCGACACCGGAAATTCGAACGGTCAGGTCGTGGTGCTCCTCAACCAGGGCGTGAACGGAGCCAACGACTGGCAGGGCTTCGAGCCCCTGGGGTCGGTCACCGGCGTGGTTGTCGGCCAGGCTCCGCGCGGTCTTGACGCCGGCTACTTCTCCAATGGCTCAACGCTGGGTGGCAAGCGCGACATCGTCGTCGCCAACCAGAGCGGATCGGTCACCGTGATCAGGAACCTGAGCTTCCCGGGGAGCAGTGATTTCTCCATCCTCCAGACGATCGACCTCATCAACGGCGAACCGAGTTCCACCGGGGTGAACCCGCAGCCGGTTTCGGTCTGTGCGATGAACTTCGATGAGGACACCTGTGGACTCACGGACCTGGCCATCTCCTGCCTGGACAACTCGATCTGGACCTTCCAGAACGTCCTTGACTGCAGTGTCGGTTTCCAGCAGTTCGGCACTGATCCGCTGGGCAACTCGAATCAAGATGAAGATGCGACCGAGGAACCGGTGACGAAGTTCGTGCCCGGGCTCGGTTCAGGTGGCGGCAAGCGCAATGAAAAGCCCACTGCGACCGGAGCCAGCAAGGACAGTGGCCAGGTGGAAAGTGGCAGCAAGGACAGGGCCTTCAGCGGTGTCGGCTTCACGCTCGTCTTCACGCCTCATGAGATTCTCACCGGTTCCGAGATCAACGACATCGCCGAGGGTGACGTCGATGGGGATGGTGATCTCGACGTCATCGTGGCCAACCGTGGGGATGACTCCTTCGGCATCCTGCTCGCCACCGGATTGGATACCTATGCACCGGCGATCATCATCGAACTCGACCAGGGTTTCGTGGAGACCGACTCGGTGACCCTTGCCGACATCGACGGTGACACAGATCTCGACATCGGCCTGGTATGCAAGGACGAGGTCTCCGGACTTCGGGTCGGGCGGATCATCCGAAACACCTTCATCGAGCAGGGTTCCCTCGGGTGGGTCTTCGACGCCCAGCAACTGCTGGTCGGTCAGCAGCCCTATCTCCTGAGAAGCTCCGACGTCGATGCCGATGGTGTCGACGACCTGCTGGCCCTCACGGAAACCACGAACCTCAACGGTTTCGGACCGGGCGGTTTCGGTTTCGGAACGGTCGGTGCCTCCGGTGTCGGACATGCCTGCGTCGGTGACCTTGATGGGGACGGTTTCGTGGGCGGTTCCGATCTTGCCCAGATCCTGGGTGCTTGGGGACACTGCACCGGAAGCTGCATCGCCGACCTGGACGAGAGCGGCTCGGTCGATGGCACGGATCTCGCAATGCTTCTCGGGGCCTGGGGCCCCTGCAATCCGGCTCTTGATTGATCCCGAACTGGTCCCCATCTTCGTTTCAAGAACGTTTTTCGATTCAAATGCAACTGATCCTTTGATATGAACTTTCTCTTCTCGCCTTTTGGAGATTCTCCTGTTGCTTCATACTTGCGACGAAAACCTGCCCAGACTCGCATGGTGCGCCCGTATTCAGGAATCGGACGCCGCGATTCATGTTCTTCATGGTCCATGGGTCGAGACCTGGGAATCGGGATTCGTCGAAGGTGCATGGAGCGGCGACTTCCAGGATCGTGACTTCGATCGTTCCGACGCCTTCGCCGGAACCGGTGCGCTGGTCCGGAACGGTCGTCTGTTCTTCGTCGCCGGCACCGATCTGCAGGGACGCCTCTACACCATGCGCCTCCGGGGTGAACTCGTCGTCTCGAATTCCCTCTGCTTTCTCCTCCAGGAAACCGGAGACCGGCCCGATCCGAATTTCGGATACTACAGTGGGGAGACCCTGCTCCAGTGCGTCCTCGGCATCAACCGTTCCCGACGCAGCCTGCCCATGCAACATGGAGTGGTGGACATCCATGAATGCGTGAACCTCGAGCTTCTGCCGGACCGCACGCTGTTTCGCCATCCGAAGCCCACGCTCGAGCCGCCCAACAGCTATCACGAGTACATCGAATTGATGGAAGCATCGGTCGGATCGACCCTCGCCAATGCCATGGATCCCCTTCGCAAGCAGGTTTTTCCGCCGGTTGCGACTCTTTCCCAGGGATACGACTCGCCCTTTGTCGGAGCACTTGCCCGCAAGCACGGTTGCACCCGTGCGCTGACTTTCGTTGATTCCCCCCGACACGTCTCCAAACAGCTGGAGGACAGTGGGAGCGAGCTCGGCGCCAGGCTTGGGATGTCGGTCGAAGAATTTCGTCACCTCGATTTCATCACTCCGGATCGTTGCACGGAAGCGGAGTTCTGCGTGTCGCCGCCAGCGATCGACTATCCGTTGGCCTCCTTCGAGGACCGGCTTGCCGGGAAGACGCTTCTGACCGGTTCGTTCGGTGACAGCGTGCTCTCCACCCACGAGAAGGACCTGCTCACGGACTTTCGACAGACGACCTTCTATGGCTTGTGCGGTTCGACCATGACCGAGTACCGACTTCGGGTTGGCTTCATCAACTTCCCGCCACTGTTCATCGGTGGTCTGCAGATCAAGGCCATCGGCAGGATTTCCAACTCCGAGGCGATGCGTCCCTGGTCGGTGGAGGGCGACTACGATCGACCGATCGCCCGGCGTTACCTGAACGAAGCCGGCATACCCGATGACATGTTCGGGACGAGGAAGAAGGGGAGTGCCTGGGGGCTCTTCAAGAAGATCGAGGAACTCAGCCCGGCGAGTCAGGACGACTTTCGCAAGTTCCTTTCCGAACACTCCGGGATAGTCACGTCGAAGGGCACTCTGTTGAGCTGGGGATTCTTCAAGCAGTTCGTACGCATCCAGTCACGGCTCAAGCCCGGGAAAAACCCCGTCCGTCGCCTTCCGGCTTCGGTCAAGCGGTACACGCGCAATCCCTTCGAGGATCTGCTCTTCCACTGGGGGGTTTCGCGGACCTGTGATCGCTATGCGATCGCTCCCAAGGAGTACGAACGAACCGAGGCACGTTCGGAACACGACGCGATCAGCGTATCGGTCTGATCTTCCATCAACCGTTGGAGAACCAACCCGGGCACATGAGGATCGCCAGCACTCCTCGCATCGACCAGGAGATGGTTCGCACCCAGTTGCTGCGGACCAGCCGCAGATGGGCGGCGGAATCGAACCCGGCGGTGAGCAGCCGGTGGCAGGGGACCTGGATCAGCGCGGTCGAGCCCCAGATGACCAGCACCAGCAGGAAGCCCAGGATGGCTGCGATGGAAGAGGGAGCAGTGAGGAGCAGTCCCAATGCTGACAGTGCCTCAAGGAGCATGAGGGGGCCCACCAGCGGCCCGATGCTTCTCATGTGGTCCTGCTGGTAGATGAGGAAACCGTCATTCCCGACGCGGGCGAACAGCGGGTAGTGCACCAGCTGGATCGTCCAGATCAGTCCGACCAGCGGAAGCGTGCTCGCCAGTTGCACGATCAACAGCCATGTTTCAAGGTTCTTCACGGGTTTCTCGCTGCTGACCGGCGTGTCTGGTACGAAGCGACCAGAATACCGGTGAAGGGTATCCACCAGATCAGGTCGTTGCTGATGATCATCCACCCGAACGACCAGGGAATGTCGCCGGCAATCGCCGTCTGCAGGAAGCCGATCGGGCCGAATATCTTCCCGAGCAGTCCCACCAGCACGATCGGCCAGTGCTGCAACGGCTTTCGCGAGGCGACCAGGTAGCCGATGCCGTACACCCCGACGATCATGCCCACGCATTGCCACATGAAACCGTAGAGAGGTGGCTCCATGTCGAGCACTTCGAAGATGTGGTTTGGAAAGAGCACCACCCAGGTGCCGAAGAGCAGGTTGTAGATGCCGGCCATCACCAGGGTGACCGACATCCAGGGACGCCCGAGTACGCTTGCCCTGTCGATCATGATGCCCCAGCCCTGGTCTGCCCGAGGCCTCCGTCGATTCCAATGACCTGTCCGGTGGTCCAGTCGCTCTCTTCCGAGAGCAGCCAGGCGATCGCCGAGGCGATGTCGTCCGGTCTGCCGATGCGACCGAGCGGATGCATCTTCCTCGAGTGTTCGAGGGCCTTCTCCGAGCGCGTGATCCGTTCTGCCAGCGGGGTGTCGACCAGGCCTGGTGCCACGACATTGAAACGAAGTCCGCGTCCGGCGTAGGTCGCGGCTGCACTTCGGGCGAGCCCCTCGACGCCGGCCTTGGCGGCGGCGATCGCTTCATGATTGGGAAGTCCGGTTGCTGCGGCCACGGTCGAGACCAGTACCACGCTTCCGCCACCCTTCATGTGCCTCCCGGCAGCTCGCACACAGGCGAATGCGGTGGTGAGGTTCGTGGCGATGGTCTCCTGCCATTCAGCAGGGCTGATCATGTGGGCCGGCTTGAGCAGGATCGACCCTGCGAGACAGACCATGCCCCTGACCGGTTGCCGGGCGGCGACCTCTCCCACCGCCGTGTCGAGGGCTTCGATGTCGCTTGCGTCACAGCCGATGCTGGTCGAGGAGAGCCCCGTGTGGTTGGCAGGGTCCCGGCTGATGATCACTGTCTCATGGTCGGTTCGTTCGATGCGTCCGATCAGGGCGCGGCCGATGCCGCCTCCGCCGCCGATCACGATGGTGCTGGACGAGGCCATTGAGGCTTTCTCCAGTTCGAGGTTCTCGTGGGCTGCGTGCTCGAGCATTCTATGCCGCCCGATGCTGTGCAGTCCAAGTGCAGTCGCACAATTTCGAAGGTCCTTCGACGCCAGGAGTCGAGCGTCGTTTTTCGGCATACCGGACCTTCGGCGGAACAGTTTCTCGGTCAGACCCGGGTCGGTCGACCGTCGGTCTCTCCGGAGCGCATGATCGCGTCCAGTACCCGCTGGGTCTTCAAGGCGACCTCGGGCCAGAAGGGGTCCGGTGCGGCGTTGCCCAGCGCGATGGCGGAGAAGGTCTCGATCATCACCTGTTCCTGGATGCAGTCGGTGGTCCTGATCGTCTCCGGGCCGTCGGCGACCCCGGCGGCCATCGGTTTCAGGGTCATGCCCGTATCGACATCGAAGGTGGCTTCTTCCCAGCCGCCGTGCACGAAATCGTGCACGTGGAGCCGGCCCTCGGGGCCGCAGACATCCGCCCACTGTCGGGTGGGGTGGTGGAACGAACACTGGAAGCTCGAGACCATTCCGTCGGGGAAGACCAGCTCGGCGGTGGCGTGGGTGGGAACGCCGTTGATCATCCGGTGAAACACGCCTCGGGCGGTCCTGGGAAGTGCGTAGTTCGCGAGGAAGAGGCTGAAGCGGACGTTGTACCAGCCGAGGTCGCCCATGCAGCCCAGCGGTTCGGTCTCGGGGTTCACCCGGATGTTCTCCTTGAAGAAAGCCTCGCTCGCGGGCTTGAAGGAGTGAACGCTGGCCACGTAATCGACCTGTGGTCCGAGCCGGGGGAGGTGTTCGCGCATCTTGGCGAGTCGCGCATGGTGCATGAACATCACGCCGTCCATGAACTGGACCCCGTTTTCAGCGCAGGCGGCGATCATTGACTCGACCTCCGCGGCGTTGCGGCCCACCGGCTTCTCGCAGAGCACGTGCTTGCCGGCTTCCGCGCAACGAATCGTCCATTCACGATGCATGGTGGTGGGAAGCGGGATGTAGACCGCGGTGACATCGGGGTCCTCGAGCACTGCCTCGTAACTGCCGCAGGCGCGCTCAAGGCCGTGTTCCGCCCTGAACGCCTCGGCCGATACGAGGGCCCTGCTTCCGATCGAGAAGGGCGTGGCGTTGCCGGCACGCTGCATGGCGTTGACGTACTTGGGTGCGATGCCGGCGGTCCCGAGGATTCCCCAGCGACAGATTGACGGACCATCCTGCATGACGCTCTCCTGATTCGCGTTTGGTTCGGCCATCCTATCGTACCCATGCGACATGAACGACGCCCGTCGGTCTCCTGCGAAGACCGACGGGCGTTTCACTTGTTCATCCCGGTCGCGTGTCCCGATCTGGTCACGGCTCCGTGGGTCGGACGAAACCGAAGTTGTAGAAGGTGTTGTCACTGCCGGAGACTTCGATGAGATACATGTATTCGGGATCGAGTGCCAGTGATGTCCCGAACGGGTTGATGCATATGTCGGTCTCATCGTTGTCGACATTGGGGCAGAAGTAGAATTCACTGAAGATCGGAGTCGTCGCGATGAGATCCCGACCGGTGTCGATGTAGTCGATTCGGGAGATCTGCGGAGTGGCCCAGCGCCCCTCGAGGACGGTGAAGAACCCGTTCAACTCGATGAGTTCGTCGACCTCAATACCGCAGTCGGATGAAGTGATCCCACTTCGCATCGCCAGCTGCGTTCTCGGGTGGAAGGCCAGCTCCGCATTCGCCATGCCGCCGGGACAGAGGTGGCAGTAGCTCATCAGGGTCGATCGGGGCTGGGAGCAGTCGCCATTCCCGCAATTGTCCACCGGGGGCTCGAGTTCGTGGGTATGCCCCGCACCGTAGTTGTGGCCCGTCTCGTGGGCGAAGACGAAGATGTCCCAGTTCTCCGTGCTCTCGCTGAGTGGCAGCGGGAAACTTCCGTCCAGGTCCGCCGAGATCGCATAGCCGTAGGTTTCCCAGCAGAGGACGTTGACCCATGCGATCCCGCCTCCGAGCGCACGTCCGCTGAGCATGTGTGCGAGGTTTCGATCCACCGCTCCCATGTCACTGTTCCAGGCGTCCGTGAAGTCATAGAGCTGGTTCCTGGTGTCGGTCGCGTACCAGGGGTCCTCCCCCTCCCACATCCTGACGTAGGAGATCTTCAGTCGTGATTGCACGTCGCGAACGAGAATGGTGTTGGTTGCCGCCACCAGTGTCGCCGCATAGGCGACCGCCTCGTCGATCGACCCTCCGAAGAGGTTCTGCAGGTATTCGGTGTCGCTGTCCAGTGCGATCCGATACTCGCTCAGGCCGGTTCCACCAAGTTGTTGCTGTTGCGTGCTCGTGACCGTACCGAGGTCGGTGACCCCCGGCACTTCGAGCCCGCCTCCGCAGCTGAATTCCGACTTCGGCGCGAACTCCTCGGGAAGTGCGTCGAGGTCGTAGATGATCGTCCGCCGATTCGGATCCTCGAGTTCGGTTGCGATCATGTACTTCCGGTCACGAATTCGAATCCACCCGTTGGAACTTCGCGGAGAGAGGCTCAAAAAGACTTCGGAATCATCAGGTCGGTGACCTTGCCCTCGAGCAGGACGAGATCCGGGCGATCAACCGGTCGGTCCTTGAGGACGCCCTTGCTCATCGTGGCCGAGACGATCGTGACGTCATCGGTGAAGACCTCGATCGGCTGGAGATCCAGTTTCAGGACGATTTCATCGCTCACCTGGATTGATTCGATGCGTGCGCCACGACCTGCATCCGCTGCGATGGCGAGTCTCTGGTAGGCCAGGGGGTCGAAGTCCAGGCACATGACGCCGAAGGCATGAAGTGGGTGTGGAACATCAGAGGTGATGAGCGGGCTCGAGGTGAGAATCGGTGCGTGTCCCGCCACGCCTTCCATGCCACCGCCCAGGTCGGCCATGAGCCACGAGTCGACATCATCGGGGTCGGTCAGGATGCCCCAGGCGGCCGACTCATTCGCGCTCATGTCGAGGGTCGGTTGCGCCTGGTTCGCTGCCGCTTCGAGTGCGGTGTCGTTTGGCTCCACTTCCGGTTCGCCGCAGCCCGGAATCACCATGGCAAGCGTGATGAAAAGACCGCTGTAAGCCTTGAATGCCTGCTGTGTGCTGAGCATGGTTCTCTTCTTTTCTATTTTGGAAAACTTGGTTCCCCATCCACTTAAGCGTAAAAACTTCCTTCTTTGTGTCATCTTCTTCGACTTAATCTCAAATACATCCTCAGGGTGCGGAGAACGGATGCCCGAAGGCGGGCACCAATTCCCGTCTTTGGGGGGTATCTTGGTGTCATGACAGACGGGCCCGATGACAGCATGCCTGAGGAACCCGGACCGACCATCGATCCTCCCGATCGTGGTTCTGGATTCAACGACTCGTTCAGAAAACCTCCTGGACTCGGTTCCGCACCGGGGGACTTCATCGGACCCTTCAAGATCCTGCGAACGCTTGGTGAAGGCGGCTTCGGCGTGGTCTACCTCGCGGAGCAGACCGAGCCGGTGAAGCGCACCGTCGCCCTCAAGGTGATCAAGCCGGGAATGGACACGCGCGAGGTGATCGCGAGGTTCGAGGCGGAGCGCCAGGCGCTGGCCATGATGAATCACCCCGGAATAGCGAAGGTCTTCGAGGCGGGGGCCACCAGCGAAGGACGTCCATACTTCGTGATGGAATTCGTCAAGGGTGAGGACCTGACCACCTACTGCGACCGACACCGCCTGAACACCACCGATCGCCTCACGATCTTCGCTTCGATCTGCGACGCGATCCAGCACGCCCACCAGAAGGGCGTGATCCATCGTGATCTCAAACCCGGCAACATCCTCGTGACCATCGACGCGCGCGACCAGCCACAGCCTATGGTCATCGACTTCGGCATCGCGAAGGCGACCGCCCAGGCCCTGACCGAACGCACGCTCTACACCGAGCAGGGTCAGATGATCGGCACCCCGAGCTACATGAGCCCGGAACAGGCCGAGATGAGTGCGGTCGATGTCGACACGCGAAGCGATGTCTACTCGCTTGGCGTCATTCTCTACGAACTGCTCTCCGGTCATCTTCCGTTCGACCCGAAGGATCTTCGTGAGGCGGGATTCGCGGAGATCCAGCGGATCATCCGGGAGGAGGATCCGCCCCGGCCGAGCACCAAGCTCACGACGACGTCCGGGGAGGATGCGACCCGTATCGCCGAGGCCCGCAAGACGAAACTCGCTGAATTGCAGTCCACGCTGCGACGAGAGTTGGAGTGGATTCCGCTGAAGGCGCTTCGCAAGGAACGCACCGAGCGGTACGGGTCCGCGGAGGCACTGGCCGAGGATGTCCGTCGGTACCTCGTGGGTGATCCGCTCGAAGCCGGCCCGGAGTCGAGTGCCTACCGGTTGAAGAAGCTCATTCGCAGGAACAAGGGGCCGTTCATTGCGGCGGCCCTGGTCGCGATCGCGCTGATGGCCGGGATCATCGGAACCACGATCTTCGCGGTGAAATCCATGGAGAACGCCCGTCTCGCGGAGGAGAAGGCTCGCGAAGCGGAAATCGAGGCGACCCGGGCGAATGCCACCCGGGACTTCGTCGCCACCATGCTCTCCTCCGTCGATCCATCGATTGCACAGGGAATGGACACCGCCCTGGTCGAACAGGTGCTCGCCAATGCCGCGGGCTCGGTGGGCACCGAGTTCGAGTCGATGCCCCTGGTCGAGGCGGATGTTCGAAGCGTCATCGGAAACACCTACCAGGCTCTCGGGCGCTTTGACCTTGCCGAAGAGCATGTCGAGCGGACCCGGGAACTTCGCCAATCGACTCTTGGTCCCTCTCATCCGGCCACCCTCGAGGCGATGAACAGTCTCGTGGTGCTCCTGTACTCGCAGGGCGACCTCGCGGGGGCCTCGGTCCATGCACTCGGAGTCCTCGAGGCGAATCGCGTGAATCTTGGTTCAGATCACCCCGACACGCTGGATGCAATCAACAACCTCGGCCTTCTCCTCAATGCACAAGGGAAACCGGATGAGGCCGAACCCTATTACCGAGAGGCGCTCGAGACCCGCCGTCGTCTCAACGGTGATGATGATCCGGACACCCTGGTTTCAATCAACAACATGGGAGCCTTCTGCTACCGGCAGGGAAGGATCGATGAAGCCGAGGCCTTCTGGACCGAGGCTCTCGAGACCCGACTGCGCGTACTGGGGGAATCTCACCCCGACACCCTGATCTCACAGAACAACCTGGGCTTCCTGCACGAGAGTCTTGGTCGATATGCGCAGGCGGAACCCTTCTATGCGCGTTCACTCGCCGGCAGTCGGGAAGTCCTCGGTGATCGTCATCCGGACACGCTCGTCTCGATCAGCAACATGGGCTCCCTCTACGAGAAGCTCGAGCGGGTCGAGGAGGCGGAGTCCGCGTACCGGGAGGCGCTTGCCGGTTTCCGTGAGGAACTCGGTGACGAACATGCGAGCACCCTCCGAACGATCAACAACCTCGGGAAACTCCGCATGGAGTCGGGGGGGGTCGACGAAGCGCGAGCTCTCTTCGATGAAGCCCTCGAGACCCGACGCCGGGTCTTCGGTCACGACCATCCGGACACCATCGGTTCAATGAGCAATCTCGCCGTCCTCCTGCGACGTACCGGCGAACTGGAGCAGGCCGAGGAACTCTCCCGCGCAACGGTCGAATCCGCACGGAACGCGCTTCCGCCCGGTCACCCTGAACTCGGGTCGTACCTGCTCGAGCATGGCAGGACCAACCACCAGATGGAACGCTTCGACCAGGCCGCGTCGTTGGTGATCGAGTCCCACGAGATCGTCGAATCCTCACTGGGAACGGAGCATCCCCTGACGCTTTCGATCATCAGGCAACTGGTGGTGATCCACGACGACTGGCATGCATCAGAGCCCGAAGGCGGGCATGATGCGAAGGCCGCGGTCTATCGTGGAATGCTCGATGATCCCGCTGCGGTCGACGGCTGACATCATTCGACTTCGACCGGCACCAGCCCGATCGAGGTCTGCAGTGAATACCCACACACGCACCCCGAACTCGACTCCGGAATGAGCGCCATGCCCTGGGCGGGAATGACGTTGACCCAGCAGCCCTGACGGCTGGCCTGGGTGAGTTTCTCCGGGGTGCCGCTGCCGGAGGTGAGCTCCAGCACCGCGGGGTTGCCGTCACGGAAGAAGAGGCAGTTGTACGAGGCGGAGATCGTCCCGCAGCCGGATCGCGACTTCAGGTAGAAGTCGTTCCCGCCGGAGGGGTTCACTTCCTCGCCGGTCACGAGGTCGTAGGCGTGCGGTTCGGCGATGAGGATCCCGTCCAGCAGTACCGGGTGGTGAACCTGTTCCCCGTGATCGCCGCCGGTGCCGGCGCGGTTGTTGGCATGGTCGGCACGCCAGAGTTCGCGTCCGGTCGCTGGGTCGTGGGCGGCGACGTGGTAGCGGTTGCGTTCGACGTCGTTGGTGCAGCCGACCAGGGCGACCTGTTCCGGTCCCATCGCCACGAAGACCGAGTGCTTGAAGCGCCCACCCTCGATCGGAACCCGCCAGAGTCGACGGCCCTTCTTCAGGTCGATCGCGACCAGGTCCAGCGGACCGCGCTGGAGGTC
Source organism: Phycisphaerales bacterium (assembly GCA_029246705.1). Taxonomy (GTDB): domain Bacteria; phylum Planctomycetota; class Phycisphaerae; order Phycisphaerales; family SM1A02; genus JAKVBQ01. Next base: position 21,253 of record JAQWMQ010000024.1, read on the forward strand.
CTCGAGCGTGACCCGACCGTCGTGTTTCTCGAGTGCGGGATCGGCGCGGCTTTCCAGGAAGATGATCCGTCCGTCACGGACCGCGATGGTCGAATTGACGATCACGCCTTCACGGTAGACCCAGTCGACCTTGCCGGTCGGTCGGTCGATCGAGAAGAGCGCGCGACTGGTCGCCAGGGGTTCGTTCTCCGAATACTGATCGACCACCGCAACGCGATTCTGTTCCAGTCGTGCGGTTCCCGGCAGGGCTGCGGTTCCCAGCAGTCGGGCGCCGTCCAGGGCGAGCCAGCCCCATTCGCAGCGTGGTCGCGGGTCGCCGACCGGACCGCAGGCCTCCCGGGCGCGAAGTGGAACCTCGTGCCGCGCGACGATCGAGCCGTCGGTGGTGTCCAGGGTGTAGGCAAGATCCCCGGCGGCGGCGAAGAGTCCGGTCGGGCCGAGCGCCCACCAGCCGCCGTCGTAGGGCGCTCCGGTTCGGGTGAACCCCGGCAGGGGCGTCGACCAGAGTTCAAGGCCGTTGTAGGCATCGACGCCGATCACGATGTCGTTGCCCGGGATGAACAGGCGACCGCCTCCGGCCAGGCTTGCGGTGGTGCGCAGGTGGCGATCGACCATGCGTCCGGCACCCGGTCCCCCGAACCAACGAAGTGCATACGTGTCGGTCAGGGTGGTGTCGTTGCTGTTGGTGGTGTTCGCGGCATCGGCGTAGGCATGGGTCCAGTCGCCCACGCCCTCGAGCGGCTTTCGCCGCCAGGCCGTCAGGCCGTCGACCTGCAGTGGTTCGAAGTTCTCGAGTGCGGTCTCGACTTCGACGTCACCGCCGATGATCAAAAGTCCGCCGTCCGGTCGGACCAGGCGTCCGCTGGCGAGGAGATCCTCCTTCGATGTGGGCGTCCCGGCGTCCAGTCCGCTTCCAAGGATCACCACGTTGGCGATGGCATCGATCCCCATCGCTCCGGGTTCTGCCTGCAGCACCGCGACTCCGTCGCCGTAGACACCGGCGGCAAGCACCTGGTCCCTGAGCATCCGGGCACGTCTTTCGTCGGGTTCCACCATGATCACGTGGAGTCGAAGTTCGTCCGCGAGTGCAAGGCCTCGTTCGGCATCGGTGGGTTCGACCATGATCGCGATGCCGCGGTCCATCCCATGTGCGCTGATCAGCGCGGCAAGTCCGGGTTCGAGTTCCCGTCGTCGCAGGTTCGGCGCAGCGTTCGGTGCTTTGGTGCCATCGCCGTCACCGAAGCAGTGAAGGCTGCCACGGTCGGTCGAGACCAGCAGGTTCCCACCGGCGATCGCGAGCCCCAGCGGGCGACCATCCACGGGATGCTCCCTGAGTTCATCGCCGGTTCGAGCCGATACCAGATGCACCCGGTCGTGCCCGCCGATGACCAGGGTGCCGTCGGCGAGGGCCAGGCTGCATGCGGTCAACTGCTTCCGCCAGAGCCTGCATGCCTCCAGTTCATCCTGCAATGCACGCAGCCGCTCCGCGGTCGCTTCCAGTTCTATGGTGATCGGTTCGCCGCTCTCCCGACGCGTGAGCAGGTCGCCATGCAGGCGTTCCAGCTTGGCGCGCTCCTCGAGCACGGCCCGAAGACGATCACGGTCGATCGCCGTGACGGTGTCCTGCCGGGCAAGGATGACCAGGTCCTCGACCACGATGCCGTGCTCTGCATCGAAGCCGGCCACCGTCTCGCGGGAACTCTGGTCGGCGACACTGAGTTGGCCTCGACTTCCCGGCCCGGTGAGCAGTTCGTCCTCGACCAGGATCGCGAAGGTGCCACCGGGGCCCTCGAATCGTCCGAGGTTCCTGCCGTCACCACGACCGAGCATGACCGGGGAGGTTCGTCCCGTCGGCACGAAGAGCCGCGTCGGTGATGCAAGGAGATAGCCTTGCGGAGAGATGCCCGGAAGTTCCACCCGCCACAGTGTCTCCCCGGTTCGGGCATCAAGCGTCGTCGCCCAGGTGCCGAACTTGGGGAACAGGCCGCTGGTGATGCTCACCCGCCCTCGATCGAGCACCGGTCCGGTCCGGGGCGGCCACGCCGAGATCAGTCGTCCATTGCCCACGACCTTCCGGTCATCGGGAGCGAGTTGCCTCGTCCATTCGACCGCGCCGTCTGCAAGCCTCACCCTGCGCAGCGTGCCGTCGTCACTGCCGAAGAGGACGCCGTCACCGTCGATCACGGGTGCGAACCGCACGGGACCGTTGGTTGCGTGGCGCCAGAGAAGCTCGCCGGTGGACAGGTCCAGGCAGCGCACGTGATCGTCCGCTGAAGATCCGTAGAGAACGACGGTCCCGTCCGATACCGGGTGAAAGCATTCATCGAAGACCACACGGGGGACGATCTCGTCGATCTCCTGCCAGAAGGAACTTCTGGCAGGTTCAGGCCATGAAGGTCGAGGTGGTGTCATGGCTTCGTGCCGCCAGCGCTCGGTCAGATGGTCATCGAGTGCTTCGGGGGTCGCGCCACTTCGTCTTGCATCGCGGCGATACGTGGGCCAGCCGGTCACCGTCTCCTCGGGAAGCAGCACCAGTTCGTCCTCGGGTGTCTCCGGTACCGGGAAGAGGCCAGCCAGTCGTCCATTGAGTCCGGCGATCTCGTTCGACTCGAGCGCGACGTCATAAAGTGCCACCGAGTGAAGCCCCCCGACGAGGCTGTAGCGCGAATCGTCGTCGGTGTAGGCGCCAAGCGCGATGGTCGTTCGTTCGGGCCAGCGTACCGACCCCTTCTCCGCGAATGATTCGCTGTCCAGCATGCCGTCCAGGTACAGCCGCATCCTTCTTCCGTCCCAGGTCGCGGAGACGTGGTGCCACCGTCCGGTCTCGAGTCGTGCCTTGGAGAAGAGATAGGTGATCTTCTCGTCGCCCTCGTCTCCGACCAGGCCCATGAAGAACCGTTCGCCGCTGATCCCGGTCACCCAGCCACGCTCGTGTGCACCGTTGTCCTGGATCGCGCTGAAGAGACCCGCCCAGTCCCGAGGCTGGTCGATACGAACCCACGCGGCGATCGAGAAGGCGTCGCCCGGCAGAAGGGTCGATGGGTCGACGTCCACGGCAAGGTCGAGCTTTCGCGCTCCCGGGCCCAATCGCACCGACTGGAGTGCGCCCTCGCCGGTGAAGTCCAGACCGCCCTTGAGAAGTCGAAGATCAAGCTCGCCATGTTGATCGGAGATGACCCCCCCCGTGAAGTCGGTCTCTTCGAATCTCCATGCCGCCACCGGAGTTCTCTCGAGGAATTCCTGTTTTCGGTCGATCTGGTCCTGACCGGCTCCGGCTTGAACGAGGATCATCAACGGCATGAGCAGGCTGCAATGCATGTCCTGACCGTACTCCTTCCCTGCCCCGCAGCCAAGTCTCTTCCCGGCTTGCCAGTTCGACTCATAGGACTAGAGTGGTGCACAACACCCCCGGCCCGCCTGAGAGCCCCAATGACCACACCCGATCCAAACACCATCGAACAGATGGTCGAACGCGCCTGGCAGGTGCCACCTGCCGGGCGAGAAGCCTTCGTTCGTGCCCAGGCAGGCGGGGACGAGGCACTCATCGCGGCAGTCCTGGAGCGACTTGGTGGTGCGGGTTCCGGTGGTCATGAAGCCCCGGGTCTCGACGCGACGATCGACCTTCCCGCCGGCATCGATCTCGATGCAACCCTGGATCTCCCCGGAAACGACGAGGTCGATCCCGGTGACCAGGAGTCGGTTGAATCCGCTGTTGATTCCATTGATACGGACGCAACGATCGTCGACGAGGAGTCCGCTCGGGCCGGTTCCTTCAAGGATGTTCCAGACCAGGTCGCCGATTTCAGGATCAACGAGATCCTGGGCAGTGGTGGGATGGGCGACGTCTACCTCGCCGAGCAGCTCAATCCACACCGCAAGGTCGCGCTCAAGGTCATCCGGTCCGCGATCGCGACCGCCGAGTCCTTGAAGCGTTTCGAGGTGGAGGCGCACACTCTGGCCCGTCTGTCTCATCCGGGCATCGCGCAGGTCTATTCCGCCGGAGTCGACTCGCACGAAGGAAGGGCCATTCCATTCTTCGCCATGGAGTACATCGCTGATGCGATGGAACTCACCGAGTGGGCCGACGAGCGTGCGTTGAACCAGGTGCAGAGGCTTCGTCTCTTCCAGACTGTCTGCGAAGCGGTCTCCCATGGGCACCAGCGTGGCGTGATGCACCTGGACCTCAAGCCGGGCAACATCCTGGTCAATGCCGAAGGACAGCCCAAGGTCATCGACTTCGGTGTCGCCCAGATGGAAGAGAAGGAAAAGGGCGTGGCGCACCGACGTCAGATCGTCGGAACCCTCCAGTACATGCCTCCAGAACAGGTGCGCGGCGATGCCGACATGGACATCTCCTGCGATGTCTATGCCTTGGGGGTCGTGCTCTACCAGCTGCTGACCGGGGAGTTGCCCTACGAGATCGACACCACCTCGATCCGTGCGGCCACCACCTCCGTCCTCGAGGCGCGGATCCCCTCGATCCTCGAGATCCGTCCGGATCTCGGGCTCGATCTTGATGCGATCATCGCCAAGGCACTGGCCAAGTCCCCCGATGATCGTTATCGAAGCGCCTCCGAACTGGGGGAGGACATCAGGCGTTACCTCGAGGACGAGCCGATCAGCGCCCGCAAGCAGACCACCGGCGAAAGCGTTCGCCGCTTCATGCGTCGGCACCGGGCCGCGACCTTCTCGATCATCACCGTGGCGGTGGTGGTCCTGGTCGGACTCATCGCCATCTCGATCTTCGCCTACCGCACCGAGCAGGCCCGTTCCGAGGAACATCGTCAACGCCAGCTCGCGGATCTCGCGCTCGAACGGGCCAATGCAGAACGCAAGCGTCTCTTCAAGATCACCCAGTTCCAGTCGGCGATGATCAAGAACATCGAACCGGTGGACATGGGGGACGGTCTTCGCAAGGCCTGGATCTCCAGCCTGGAGGATCGACTGCTCCGGGAGGGGGCCTCCGAGGAAGCGATCGACCAGGCCATCGCGGAGCAGGAGACCTTCCTCAATCAGTTCAACCACACCGACATCGCGGTCGGCCTCATCGACAACCACATTCTTCGCCAGGCCTTGAAGGACGCCCCGCAGTGGTTCGAGGGCGAACCCAGCCTCGAAGCGGATCTGCGCGAGATCGTTGCAGATGCCTACGAGCAGATCGGCCTCTACAGCGAGGCCGCCCCCGAATACGAACATGCACTCCAGATCCGCACCGATCTCTTCGGTGATGCGCACGAGCGAACCCTGGAATCGGTGAGTGACCTCGGGCAGTTGCGTCTCAGCCAGGGGCAGTTCAAGGAATCACGGGCGCTCCTCGAGACCGCGCTCACCGGGCGTCGCGCCCTCCTGGGCAAGGAGGATCCCGAGACCATCGGGTCGATGCAGAACCTGGGCATGGCGCTCTATCGCCAGGGCGAAGTCGAAGAGGCGGAGGTGATCTGGTCGGAAGCACTGGAACTCTCCAGGCGGGTCAACGAAGCCGAAGATCCCGTCACCGCGACCCTCGCCAGCAACCTGGGCGTTCTTTATCTGGAGATGAACCGCCTCGAGGATGCAAGGATCCTGCTGGAGCAGGATCTCACCAACAGCGAGCGTCTTCATGGCCCGACCCACCCCGATACCCTGGATGCCAAGCTCAACCTCGGAGTGCTTGCCATGAAGATGGGTGATGTGGAAGGCGCCGCATCGCTCTACAGCGAGACCCTTGCGGGTTCTCGAAAGTCGATGGGCGAACGCCATCCGCGTACCTTGCTGGCGATGGTCAATCTCGGCGCGTTGCGACTGCAGCAGGGACGCATGGATGAAGCGGTCGAACTCCTCCGAACGGCCTACCTGGTTCGCCAGGAGGAACTCGGCGACAGTCACCCGGACACCTTCCAGTCACTGCAGTTCCTGGCGGAGGCCTATCTCGTCAGTGGCGACATGGTCACGGCGACGCCGTACGTGACCACCTTGTCCGCCGAGTTCGTCACGCGTTACGGCGCGGCGGACCCGCGCTCGGTCACCTGGCAGTTCCGAAAGGGACTGGTGCTCTTCTCCGCTGAACGCTACGCGAAGGCTGAAGTGATCTTCCTCGCCCTGAGGAAGATCTGCACCGAGAGTCCCGGTCTCCAGCAGGATCCGACCTGTGGGATCCTGCCGAACATCCTGTTCGACCTGTACACCCGCTGGCACGAGCAGGAAACCGAGGCAGGTCACGATGCGAGCGCCGAACGCTGGCTGAAGATCCGCGACGGCGTCGGTACCTGAGCTAGATCACGCTAGATCACGCTAGAGCACGCTAGAGCACGTCCTTGGCATGGGCCCTGGCCGCCTCGAGCGCCTCATCGGCTCGCGAGGGATCCTTGCCACCGGCCTGGGCGGAATCCGGTCGGCCACCGCCACCGCCGCCGCACGCCTGGGCGGCAACCTTCACCCAGTCACCCGCCTTCAGCCCGCGCTTGATCAGCGGGGGAGCGACCCTCGAGACGATCACGACCTTCCCGGCTTCCTCGTCGACGGCGAGCAGCAGGACCCCGACGTCCTCGCAGTTGCCGTGGATGGTGTCCATCGCGGCAAGCAGTGCGTCCTTGTCCGCACCGTCGAGTCGTTCCACCACCACCGGGCCACTCGCCTGTTCCGCGATCTCTCGAGCACGCTCGACCATCTCGCCCTTGTTGGCGGAACTTGCAGCCTTGCGGGCCTTCTTCGCGGTCTCGCGCAGGCCGTCGATCCTCGCTCCCAGCCGGTTTCGATCGGTTGCGCCGATCCCGGACTGTTCGAAGTCACGAACAAGTTCCTCCACCCCGGCGGGCAGGTCTTCCATCTTCGCCTGTTCGAGCGCCTGGATGCGTTTCTCGAAACTTGCAGCCTCGGCGCGTGCCGACTGGGCGGCGGCACCGGTGATAGCGACCACGCGGCGGATCCCCGCGGCCAGTCCCTGCTCGGTCATCAACACGAATTCCTCGGCCTCCGCGGTTCGCCTGAGGTGGGTTCCACCGCAGAACTCCGCGGAGATCTCCATCCAACCATCGTCGTCCGGTGCGGCGAGCAACTGGTCGATCGAGGCGCCGATACTCACCATGCGGACCGGGTCGGGGTACTGCTCGCCGAAGATGGCGCGAACCGAACCCACCTTCTTCGCTTCCTCCAGGGGCACCGTTCGGGTGTCCACCTCGAGATCATCGTTGATCCGGTCACGAACGATCGTCTCGACCGCCTCGAGCTGCTCCGGGGTGAGCGGGCTTGTCGCCGCGTAGTCGAAACGAAGTCGATCCGGTGCGACCATCGAACCTCGCTGGTCGCTTTCCCGACCCGCCACCTCGCGAAGAGCAAGGTTCAGCAGATGGGTGGCGGTGTGGTTGCTCTGGATGCGTCCCCTGCGCTTCTTGTCGACGTACAGCTCGACCTCGGCCTCGACGTGCACGCGTCCCTGCTCGACACGACCCACGTGCAGGACGTAATTGCCCACTCGTCGGGTGTCCTCGACGATGAAGATGCCGGCGCCATCATCCGTCTGGTTGGATTTCGCCCTGACCCTGGCGACATGCAGCTTGCCATGATCGCCGACCTGGCCGCCCTGTTCGCCGTAGAAGGCGGTGCGATCGAGGATGATCGCGACCCGCTCTCCGGGATCGACATGTTCGATCATCCGGCCACCATTCCATATGGCCCGAACCTGCGCGGTGGTGGTGATCTCCTGGAACTTGTGTTCGTCGTGGGTGGGCTTCACGTGAATGGCTTCGAGCTTGGCCAGGACGTCCGGTGGCATTGTCACCACGGTGTCGACCTCGTCGCTTCCTGAGCGGCTGGTCTCCCGGGCCGTTTCCATCAGCTTCTCGTAGCCTTCGAGGTCGACGCGCAGGCCGCGTTCCTCGGCCATGACCTCGGTCAGGTCGATGGGAAACCCGAAGGTGTCATGCAGCCTGAAGGCGACCTCCGCGGTGATGCCCTCGCCTCCGGTCTCCGCGAGCTTGTCCGCCGTCTGTCCGAACAGGGTCAGCCCGCGGTCCAGCGTGCGTCGGAATGATTCCTCCTCGGCGGTGATGACCGATTGCACCCGGTCCATGCGATCGCGCATCTCGGGGAAGGCGTCGCCGATGGTCTCGACCACGCTGGGAATGATGTCCGCCAGGAACGGATCCTTCACCCCGAAGGTCTGGTGCCCGTGGCGGACCGCTCGTCGCAGGATCCTGCGCAGCACGTAGCTTCTTCCATCCGCGCCGGGCGTCGCCCCGTCGGACAGTGCGCTGGTGAGGCAGCGTGCGTGGTCGGCGATCACCCGGTAGGCGATGTCCGCATGGCCGTCCATGCTCCCGCCGTAGGGTGCCGCATCGCAACGGGTCCTGATCGCCTCGAAGATCGGGGTCCAGAGATCGGTGTCGTAGTTGCTGGGCTTGTCCTGCAGGACCGATGCGAGTCTTTCGAAACCCATCCCGGTGTCGACGTGCTTCGCCGGCAGGGGGACGAGCGTTCCGTCCGCTTCACGATTGAACTGGATGAAGACGAGGTTCCAGATCTCCAGCACGTCGGGGTCGTCCTCGTTCACCAGTTTCGAGGCGTCACGTCCACCGATGCGGTCGTAGTGGATCTCCGAGCACGGGCCGCAGGGGCCGGTCTCGCCCATCTCCCAGAAATTGTCCTTCATGCCGAAGGGCAGCACCCGCTCGGCGGGGAGATGTCGCAGCCAGAGTTCACGAGCCTCGTCGTCCACGGCAAGGCCGGCGGATTCGTTGCCTCCGAAGTAGCTTGCGTAGAGCCGGTCGCCGTCGATGCCGTAGGTCTCGGTCAGCAGTTGCCAGGCCCATTCGATCGCCTCGGCCTTGAAGTAGTCCCCGAAGGACCAGTTGCCGAGCATCTCGAAGAACGTGTGGTGGTAGGTGTCACGACCCACGTCCTCGAGGTCGTTGTGCTTGCCGCCCGCGCGAATGCACTTCTGGCTGTCGACCGCTCGGGTGTAGGGACGGGTGCCCTGGCCCAGGAAGACGTCCTTGAATTGATTCATGCCGGCGTTGGTGAAGAGCAGCGTGGGGTCGTCCAACGGGACCACGGGGCTGCTGGGAACCACGGTATGACCTGCTCGTTCGGCAAAGAACTCGAAGAACTGTCGACGTATTTCACTTGCGTTTGGGGACATCGAGGCATGGCTCCTTGGTGGTCCAAGGAGTGTAGCCTTCTCGCTGCCACTTCATGTGGAGCGAAGGCGGTAAGATCGTGCCGTGAGGCTCCCGACCGGGGTCTTCCTGCAAGGAATCAACATGCCCCCGGATCCCAGCGGATACGCCATCGCCCTGACGACCAACTACCCCGAGATCGTGGAATCGGTCCTGGCGGCAGTGGAGGAGGGTGGGCTCGACCGGATCGCCTGTGTCCTGACTCTCGCCAACCACGTTGCATCGATCACTCCGGTGGCCGATCGACACGGGGTTCCCGTGGTATCGCTTCCGATTCCCGCGGGGAGCTTTCGTCTCGACGTCGCCTGTCGCAAGTCCGAGGACTACTGCAAGAGCCTGGGTGCGGTGGTCGATGGGTTCATGGCCGAGCACCGACCCGACCTGGTCATGACCTTCGGTTTTCCGATCGTCCCGGCGTTCTTCTTCGAGCAGGCATCTCGCGGTGCGGTCAACGTGCATCCTTCGGACCTGCCTGCCTATCGAGGCGCGTTGCCCCTTGAAGCGATGGTGCTCGACGAAGCGACGAGCTATCGCTTCACCGCGCATCGACTCACCTCGACCGTCGACGATGGCGTGGTCTTCGCCAAGAGCGACTTCTTCGACATCCCCCCGCGGTCAAGTACCGGGGCGATCTGGCGCGAACTGGTCAGCCGCCGGTTCCGCCCGTTCACGACCGATCTTCTCGCCGCCCTGCATCGTGGGGACGTGATCCCCCCGGCCGCAGCGACGGAGGACGCTCCTGATGCCTTCGCCTGCAAGCCGGTGAAGGTGCAGAACCCCTCCGACGGCAGTTGGGTGCAGACCAACGGAGGCACCCTGGGTCGCGTCCGGATCGCCTGGACCCTGGACAAGGCAAGCGACATCGAACGTGCGTCCCGAGCCTTCGATGGCGGCATGCATGCCGGATTGAAACTGTTCACCGACTACCAACGCCGGCCGTATCTCATCGAAAAGGTCGAGGGTTCGATAGAGCCCTCCGATGCGGCACCGGGCACCATTCTCGAGAAACGGGACGATGGTTCCCTGCTCTGTGCGACCTGCGATGGCGGAACCGTGCTCCTTCGTGGAGGCTTCCGTCCGATCCGTTCGCTGGAGGATCCGGAACTGGTACCGGGTACGGCCTTCGAATCAACCAGCCCGATCGCCCTCATGACCGGGTACGCCCTCACCGGACTGGAACGAGCGGTTTTCAACACCTAGTGCATGCTTGATCACCGAGCCTTTGACTATGTTGACGGCCAAGCTGGAGCAGACATGAACACGCGCAGACCCTTCATCGGCGGAAACTGGAAGATGAATACCGACGGCGCTTCCGCCGTCGAGCTGGCCACCCGGATCATGGAAGGGATCGGTGACCTGACCGACAACGGGGACGTGGTGCTGTGCCCTCCGTACCCGTACCTGGCCAGTATTGGGTCTGTTCTGGCCAACCACGCCCTTGGATTGGGCGCCCAGGATGTCGCTCCAGAGGCCTCCGGGGCGCATACCGGGCAGGTTTCGGCCAGCATGCTGCTGGATATCGGTGCTCGGTGGACCCTGGTGGGTCATTCCGAACGACGCCATGGTCTGGGGGAATCCGACGAACTCGTGGGTAGAAAGCTCGCAAGGGCCCTTCAATCTGGGATGAAGGTGGTCCTCTGCTGCGGAGAGACCCTTGAGGAGCGTGAGGCAGGAAAAGCCCACGAGGTGAACGATCGACAGGTCCAAACCGCCCTTCAGGGGCTTGAACCCGGGGCTTTGAACGCCCTGGTGGTCGCCTATGAGCCGGTCTGGGCGATCGGTACGGGGTTGACGCCGTCCCTTGAGGATGCCGAAGCAGCCCACAAGGCCCTTCGCACCCTGCTCGGAAGCCTGTATGATTCCGAGTTCGCCGAAAGCGTCCGAATCATCTACGGCGGGTCGATGAATGCCTCCAATGCGGCGGAATTCATCAGCTCACCCGAGATCGATGGTGGCTTGATCGGCGGCGCCTCTCTGAAGGCGGAGGACTTCCTGGCGATTTGTCGGGACATCCTCTCCTGATGCGAGCCGTACTCGGCTCAACACCCGCACCAAGCGGAAAGGACCCGCACCAATGACCTGGTTCATCCTCGGCACCATCATCCTCATCGTCGCATCGGTGATCCTCGTGCTGATCATCCTCGCCCAACGTCCCCAGGGTGGTGGCCTCGCCAGTGCCTTCGGTGGATCCGGTGGTGGGGGTACCGACACCGCATTCGGTGGCAAGACCGGAGACGTGCTGACCATCGCGACGATCATCGCCTTCGTCGGCTACCTGCTGGTCGCGGTCTTCCTGAACATCATGGACAACCGTCTCATGGGCAACGCCGAGAACGAGATCCAGCAGGCCGAGGAGCAGGTCGATGCTCCCGTCCCGACGGAAGCCCTCGAGACCATCACGCCGACCGAGCTGTCGACCCTGAGCGGCGAAACCGCACCGACCACCGTCGAGTCGACCACCGAGACGGCCCCGATCGGCAGCACCGAGAACGATCTGCCCGGGCAGGAATAAGCCGCACGGTTCGAAGAAACCTGCTGGAGGCATGAGCGCATGTTGAGATCAATGACCGGATTCGGCGCTGCCTCGATCGAAGTCGAGGGCGTCCGTTACGCGGTCGAACTCCGCAGCGTGAACAACAAGTATTTCAAGGCCCAGCTTCGGGTCCCCGAGGAACTCATGGCCCTCGAGGCCGAGGTCGAGTCACTGCTGACGCGACGACTCGCCCGGGGCAGCATCACCGCGAGCATTCGCGCCGATTTCGGCATGGCGACGCAGGGATCGGTGGTGAACAAGGAAGTCCTGGGTCAGATCCTTGCGGATCTTGACCAGGCAGTTCCCGCGGGGATCTTGACGAGGGATCACTTCCGGATCGATCTCGCGGGTCTGCTCGAGCTTCCCGGCGTCCTGGTTCAGGAACCGGTCGAGGCGGTGGTCGAACGGTCTCGCCCGGTCGTCCTTGATCTGCTTGAAAAGGGTTGCGTCGCGCTGGTGGAGATGCGCGAGCGCGAGGGTGAGGCGCTCCGGATCGAACTGGACGGACACCGAGCCGCGATCAACGAGCGGGTCGAGTTGATCGCCCAACGCGCACCGCTGGTGGTCGAGCAGTACCAGGAACGTCTGCGTCAACGCATGAAACTCCTCCTCGAGGATGTGGGTGGTGCGGTTTCCGACGAGGATCTCGTGCGCGAGGTCGCGGTCTATGCCGAGCGCACCGACATCGCCGAGGAAGTCGCTCGCCTGGGCGGACACATGGAGCAGTTCGAGCAGCTGATCAGCAAGAAGGACGGCGACCCCGTCGGCCGCACGCTCGATTTCCTCTCCCAGGAGATGCTGCGCGAGGCGAACACCATCGCGAGCAAGTCCTCCGACTCGGAGATCAGCCGGTACATCGTCGAGGTCAAGGGCCTGATCGATCGCATCAAGGAACAGGCTGCCAACGTCGAGTAGCCCGTCCTGCCGTATTTCCTCGAGGAACGGCACACCCTGCGGTGCTATAGTTTCATTCGATGATCAGGATTCTCCAACCATCGAGTCGGGGGTTTCTCCGTGCGGCATGCTTCATCGCTGCGTGTGGTTTCGTTTCCGGGTTGTCGGCACAGGAGCCGTTGGCTCCGGGCAGCCTGCCCCGGGCGACTCGTCCGAACACCCCAGTCCAGGGTTCACTGGACAGGCCGCGCCCCCCAAGAATGCGATTGTCGCCCGACGTCGAGCTCGCCCATGACGAGGTTCTTCGCCAGATCGTGATCCCCGACGAGGTGCTTCGCCAGGTGGCGCTTCTGGCCTCACCGGACTGGCCGACACGAGAGAAGGCCACTCGAACCCTGTACGAAATGACGGTTGCCGACGAGATCCTGCTCGCAACGCTCATCGACCCTGATCTCGGGATAGAACAACGGTCGCGATTGATCGCATCGATCGCACAACGAATCACCTTCGCGCCCCGAGGAGCGGTCGGCATCCGCATGCGGCGCAACATGGGCGGTGAACCCGGAGTCGTGGTCGAGGCGGTCATCCCGGGGATGCCCGGTGAGAAGTTCCTCAAGCCCGGCGACCGCATCAAGTCCATCGATGGTCTTCGCATCAACACCAGTACCGACCTGACCTCGGTCGTCCAGGGAAGACTGCCCGGTGACAACCTGGTGTTCGAAGTCGTCCGCAAGGTTCTGGACGAACGTGGCATCAACAAGCTCGATGCGCAGGGTGCAGCGGTGACGGCATCGGTGATCGTCGAGTTCCCACTCGGTTCGGTGGCCCAACTCGACAAGAGTGGTGGGGTTTCATCCAGCTCGCGCGTGCTGACTTCGCGAGCACGGCTCGTCGACACGATCCGAACCCGATTCGGACCTCGTCTGCAGAAGATCCGGACCAATGAAGTCGTCCAGGCCGATCAGGCCTACATGAACCGGGCCCCCGAGACGCACCCTTCCGTCGCCTGGCTCCTCCAGCAGCTTGAGCTCATCGAGTCCAGGGGAGGCGACGTGAACATCAAGGTACGCACCGAGATCAATCGACGCATGTCGAACCTGATCCTCGAAGCCCAGGGCGAGCGGAAGTCCGACTCCGAACGAAAGTGGCTGAGCAGGGTGGTGAACCGTTACCGGGAACTCATGCCCACGGACTGAGCCCTTCGGCCTTCTGCTCATCGACTCATCGACTCATCGGGGCGATCATCCCCCGCGGGCCTGTCCCAGCGGGTTGTTGAAGTGCCCGTCCTGAACCGGGACAACCACCTCGAGCACGTGCTGGAGCACGTCCGCCGGTGAACCAAGTGCGTTGATTTCCTTGATGATCGAGCTGTCGTAGTGTTTCAGCACCGGGCTGGTTTCAGCATCGTAGACCTCGAAGCGACGTCGAATCACCTTCTCGTCGGCATCATCAAGACGGTTCTCCTTCAGTGCGCGCCGCTTCATCCTGGTCACCATCTCGTCGATGTCGGGACAGACCAGGTGAATGACCTGCAGGACATCCAGGTGCTTGTCCATCGCTTCGGCCTGGGCGAGGTTCCGGGGGATCCCGTCGAGAATAAGCAGGTCTGCATTGGGCTTGTAGAGGCTGAGCACGGTCTGGGCATGCACGTTCTGACGCCACATCTCGATGGTCAGGGTGTCCGGCACCAGTTCTCCCCGCGAGGAGAAGGCCAGGAATTCCTTGCCGAGATCCGAATTGGTATCCAGGGAACGGAACACATCGCCACAGGCGAGGTGGTAGTACCCCGGGATCTGCCCCAGGATCTTGCCCTGGGTTCCCTTGCCAGCGCCAGGGGCGCCAAACAGCAGGATTGTCTTGTACCGGTTGGGCATTGAGCTGAACTCCGTGAGGTGGCTTTGGGGATCTTCTGGACATGGGGAGTATCGCGTGGATTGTGGATTGATGCCAGAAGCTCAAGCCCAAGCTGGCGAATGTCGGCCCGAGGCCGTAGTCTCCTTCCATGCGCGGATGGACCCGCCGGTGGATAGATCGTCTGGACGGACTCGGGCTTGAATCGCACCGAAGCGCCGATCTTGTGGACCGACTTCTCATGGCTCGGGGCTTCGTCGAGCAGGCCGACCGGGCCGCCTTCGAAAACCCCACCCTGGCCGGGCTCCATCATCCTTCAACCCTGCCTGGTGCATCCGAAGCGGCGATCCGATTGGTCGAGGCCGTTCGCTCGGGGCGTTCAATTGCGATTTTCGGTGATTACGACGTCGATGGGATCATGTCCTCGGCGATCCTTCACCACGTCATCACCCTCATGGACCCGGACTGCACGCCGCGGCTCTACGTGCCCCACCGGGTGGACGAGGGCTACGGGCTGAACATCGGGGCCATCGAGCGGCTGGCGGAGGAGGGGGTGGACCTGATCATCTCCGTCGACTGTGGCATCACCGCCTTCGCCGAGTGTGCACGTGCCCGGGAGCTGGGAATCGAGCTGATCATCACGGATCACCACGCCTTCGCGCGTGATGCCGATGGGGCCGTGGAGCTCCCCGAGCCGGATCTGCTGGTCCATCCCATGCGGCCGGATGCACCTGCTCCCTTCACCGAACTGTGCGGGGCGGGGGTGGTCCTCAAGCTTGCCTGGGCATTCCTCGAGCGCTGGTGCAATTCGAAGCGTCTCTGGGAGTCGCAACGGGCGCTGCTGCTGGAGATGTTCTCCTTCGCGGCCCTGGCCACCATCGCTGATGTCGTGCCGTTGGTCGAAGAGAACCGAATCATCGTGTCGCATGGCCTGAAGATCATGCCGCAGACCACCAAGCCGGGGCTCAAGGCCCTGATCGACGCCTGTGGCTTCAACAAACCGGACGTCTCGATCCAGGCTTCGGATGTCGGTTTCCGTATCGCTCCGGTGCTCAATGCCGCCGGTCGCCTGGGAAGTGCCGAGGAGGCGCTTGCCCTCGTGACCACCGCCGACGGCACCGAGTCGGCAGGCATCGCGGCACATCTCGTGAAGCTGAACAGGCAACGCCAGGATCTCTGCAAGAAGACCACCGAGCATGCGGTGGAGCTGGTCGAGACGGAAGGGTTCGACGCATCCGATCGCAGGGCGATCGTGCTCGCCCACGAGGACTGGAACCCCGGCTTGATCGGGATCTGCTGTTCGCGACTCGCCGAACAGTTCGGTCGCCCCGTGGTTCTCATGAACAAGGACGGTTCATCCTGCCGTGGGTCGGCTCGTTCCGTCCCGGGATTCTCGGTCCACGAGGCCCTGGTGCGATGTGCCTCGGTCATGAACCGGGACGAGGAGACCCTCGTCTTCGGTGGTCATCATGCAGCCGCGGGCATGACGGTTCCCCAGGATCGTTTCGATGAGTTCGTCGAACTCTTCGTCGGTGTCGCGAACGAGGGCATCCGATCCGAGGACCTGGTTCCTGCGATCGAGTTCGACGCTCGAGCCGATCTCCGTGAGCTGGAGCTGACCCTTGTTCGGCGCATGGAGCGCATGGCGCCCTTCGGTGCTGGAAACCCGCACCCTCGACTTGTGCTCGAGGGGGTGAGCATCTTGAATCCGGTTCGAATGGGCGGGGGCGGTCAGCACCTCCGTGCGCGCGTCGCGGCCGATGGACGTTCGGTCGGCGCGGTCTGGTGGCGCGTGCCCGACATCCTCGAGGACCTGGTCGAAATCAGCCGTCGGGAGCAGCGGATCGATCTGGTGGTGGAGCCGCGAATCAACCGCTGGCAGGGTCGGGAGGACGTCCAGCTGGAGATCAAGGACGTTCGCGTCCACGAAGGCGCTCCGTTGGCGACCGCCTGAGTCGACTCGATCCCCGTGGCGCGTTCTCAGAGAATGTACTGCTGCCCCGCCACGAACGATTTCGGCAGTTTCGTGTTCGCCGCGAGATCTCGCTCGTCAAGGGCGGTGCTGGCGGTGATCTCCACGTGGCAGGACGGCTGGCCGTCCTCGGTCCGTGGGATTCGACCGCCTGCACCCTCGATCCATCGGGTGGCTCGTTGGTACTGGAGCTGGTGGCTCGAGTCGGCGCTGTCCTCGCCTTCGGCGTTCTTGATGGGCGCGAATTCCTCGACCCGATCGGTCTCGTAGACCATCGATCGGTCGGCAAGGGGGATCGCATCGAAGATGAACATCTCGAGCTTGGTGGCGTTGGGGGTCTTCGGCTTGATCAGTTGTCCGCTGTCGAGGTCGACGTGCGGGACCTTCTTGCTGGCCTTGTGAAGCGGCATCGCAAGGCCGGATCCTTCGGACGTGACTCGATCGACGAAGTCGACGGAGAGAACGTGGATCGCGATTGAACCGGCCACGAATTTCAGCTCGCCCTGTTCGTCGACCGCATCTGCAAGTTCGCCGGGAAGATCCGAGTACTCGATCACGCAGGTTCGATCGTCGGTGACGCAGAAGACCCCGACCTTCTCACCGGCATCTCGCTTGCGAACCATCTTGCTCGACATCTCGCCGGAGCTCTCGGGGTTCGTCGCGTGCAGTCCGATGAACAGTGGGTCGAGCACCTGGACGGTCGGATTGTCGACCTGGAAGTAGCTGATCTGTTCGATTCCCCGGGCACGCATGTCCTCGACCGCTCCGCTGGCCCTCAGCGCCCGGAGTGCGCCACCGTGGCCGTCGGGGTTGACCGCGATCTCCGACTTCGATGCAAGCAGGAATCGTCCCTCTTCATCGAATGACGGCAGCACGCCCTGGGGGAACATGAAGACATCGGTGCGGTCCAGTCCGAACCAGTTGTTGTCCCTGAAGAATGCGCGGGTGTCGGCATCATTGATGGGGCTGGTCATGATGTACCAGGGGATCGAGTGTCCGGACCGCCTGGCGTGGGCCGCAAGCTGCTCCGCGAAGACCCTGAACAGCGGTTTCCCGGTGAGGGGGGTGGCGGGGAAAGTCCCCTTGGGGCCGTTCCAGCCGAGCCTCGTGCCTTGTCCGCCTGCCACCGTGAATGCCGCGACCTTGCCTTCATCGATCAGGGCCTGGCCAGCCGCGCGTATCGACTCGGCATGATCAGGAACCCTGGATACGAAGCTGGCGGGTCTGATCTGGTCCGATGGCGGGGGTTCGATCGAAGTGGTTCTTGCCTTCTCCACCAGCCTGACCGCGTTGGGTACGTCGATCGACTCGACCTGCTCGATGAGTTGCTTGAGTTCGTCGGGGGTCAGTTCGTCCGCGAAGGCAAGGAGATGTTCCTGTCCGCACTCGGTCAGCATCGCCCTGATGGTCGTGACGCACTCTGCCAGGTCGTCCTCACGCGAGGCGGAGGTCATTCGCTGACTTTCGGCTCGAAGGGTTCCGACCAGCCTTCGGGATCGTGTCGAACGGTTCGTCCGGTCTCCAGGTAGATCACCTGCTCGCAGACGTTGGTCGAGTGATCGGCGATTCGTTCCAGCGACTTGGTGACCATCAGCAGGTTGAACGCGAATTCGACCGTGAAGGTGCCGCTTGCGATCTTCGACTGCGCATCAAGCAGGATCTCCCGCTTGAACCGATCGACGGTGTCGTCGAACAGGAGGACCTGTCGTGCCAGCTCGGAGTTTCGATCCTTGAGCGAGCGGTTCGCGTCCCGGATCATGCCGATCACGCTGTTCGCCATCACCCTGAAGGTCTGGGGCATGACGACGTTCCTCGCCAGTTCGTCCTCGGCCACGGACTCCGCGATGTTGACCGCGCAGTCAGCGATTCTTTCGAGGTCGTTGTTCACCTTCACGATGGTGAGCACCGAACGGATCGAATAGGGATCGGTCTGTCCGAGCGAGAGCAGGGGGATCGAGGCGCGTTCGATCTTGACGTCGATCTGGTCGATCAGCTCGTCCCCGAGAATGACCGCTCGGGCCTTCTCGGTGCTGTGGTCGAAGAAGGAGTCGACGGCATCGAGTGCGAGGGCAAGTACCCGTTCCCCCTGAAGGGCGAGTTCCTCGTGCAGCTCACTGAGTTTTGAGTCGAACTCCGACAATCGAATCTCCTGGAGGACAAATGAAGTATACCCACGCGGAACCTGACCGCTAGGGATGCTACGCTCTCAATCATGGTTCAACTTGGTGTCAACATAGATCACGTGGCCACCATCAGGCAGGCACGACGTACCTACGAGCCCGACCCGGTGTGGGCTGCCGTCGAAGCCCAGCTGGGAGGAGCCGACGGAATCACCGTCCATCTCAGGGAGGATCGAAGACACATCCAGGACCAGGATGTGTCCCGCCTGTCCGACCTGGTGCACATCAAGCTCAATCTGGAGATGGCGGCAACCCCTGAAATGGTGGAAATCGCCTGCAACACCGCCCCGCAAATGGCGATGTTGGTGCCCGAAGGTCGAGCTGAGATCACCACTGAGGGTGGACTGGACGTGCTTTCGGACCGTTCTCGACTCGCCGAGGTCATCAAGCGACTGGCGGGAGCCGGCATCACCACCAGCGTGTTCATCGATGCCCAGGAGGACCAGATCAAGGCCGCTGCCGATATCGGGGCACGGGTCTGTGAAGTCCATACCGGGCCCTACGCCGCTGCCTTCCACGATCGTGGACGAGGGGCCGAATCTTCAGCGGTCAGGGCCGAGCTCGAGAAGGTGGCCCGGGCGGGTGCACTGATTCACTCCCTGGGAATGAGTTTCAACGCGGGTCATGCGCTCAACTATGCCAATGTCGGGGCGGTTGCCGCGCTCAAGGGCCTTTCGGAGCTCCACATCGGCCATTCCATCGTGAGTCGGGCGATGTTCCTCGGGATCCGCGAGGCGGTTTCCGAGATGAAGCAGGTCATCCTTCGTTCGCAGCTGGATTGAGCCGACGCGGCCCCCTTCAAGTTCATGGAAGTTCATGAATACCCGGTGGACAACGAGCACGAGGTTCTCGGGCGGTACACTTTCAACAGCATTTGCACCGCCTGTTCATGGAGGAACGCATGTCCGAACTTCGCGGGGCGTATACCGCCCTGGTCACACCATTCGACGAGGCCGGTGGGCGGCTTGACCTGCCCGCGCTCGATCGGATCCTCGCGGCCCAGGCCGCCGGTGGCATCCGAGGGGTGGTCCCCTGTGGAACCACCGGGGAAACCCCGGTCCTCGAGCCTGGTGAATACAGAACCATGGTCCAGCACACGGTCGAGGTCGCGCATGCGCTCGACATGGAGGTGATCGCGGGGGCGGGTGCCAATTCCACCGCACATGCCATCGCCAACCACCGCCTGGTCGCAGAGCTCGGTTCGGACGCCGCCCTGCATGTCGCCCCGTACTACAACCGCCCATCCCAGGAAGGCCTCTACGCGCATTTCATGGCGATCGCCGATTCCGCCGATCTTCCGGTCGTGCTCTACGACGTTCCCGGGCGGACCGGAGTGCGGATCGCCCCCGAAACGGTTCATCGGCTTGCCGGTCATCCGAACATCCGGGGGCTCAAGGCCGCAGGCGGCTCGATCGACGACGTGACCGAAGTTCTTCTCGGCTGCGATCTTGCCGTTCTTTCGGGGGATGACACCCTCACCCTTCCCATGATGGCGGTGGGGGCGAGAGGCGTTGTCAGCGTCCTTGGCAACGTGCTGCCTGTGGTGATCTCCGATCTCTGCTCCGCGGTGCAGGAGTCTCGTTGGGCGGACGCCCGTGACATCCACCTCCGAAGCCATCCATTGGCCAGCGCGCTGCTCTCTTTGGATGCCAATCCTGTTCCCGTGAAGACGGCGATGGAACTTGCCGGTCAGTGCATTGGATCGTTGCGACTGCCACTGGTGAGACCCGAGCGCGTTGTCCGTGAGAAACTCGCCGAACTGATGGACCCCTTCGGTGCGGTGATATGTCGGGAGGCCGTCGAGGCATGACTCCGCATCGAATCGCAGTGCTGTGCTACTTGTACGACGAATCCGGTCGGGTGCTCCTTCTTCACCGAAGGAAGGAACCCAACTCCGGCATGTATTCGCCGATCGGTGGCAAGCTCGAGGTCGACGACGGCGAGTCGCCCTACACCTGCGCAAGGCGGGAGATCGAGGAAGAAGCCGGGATCTCCCTGAGCGCCGACGAGCTTCGCATGTCGGGCATCGTCTCCGAGACCGCCTACGAACAGAAGACCCACTGGTTGATCTTCCTCTTCGAGGTCACGCGACCGATCCACGGCAGCGAGATAGCTGCCATGGAATTCGATGAGGGCACCCTTGAATGGGTGGAGCCGGAACGGGTCGAGAAGCTCGACATTCCCGAGACGGATCGTCAGGTCATGTGGCCCTGTGTTCGAAAGCACCAGGGTGGATTCTTCGTGGCCCACATCGATTGCACGGCCGATCCGTTCACCTGGACCGTCGACCAGAGCATTCCGAGGATCTGACTGATCCCCCAAAACGGCTCCTGGTGCTCAGGAAAGTCCGGACGCCTCGGCGACCTGGTCGGCCAGCTGCTCGGCGGCCTCGGAGGTTGAGCTTTCCGAAATCACCCGGATGATCGGTTCGGTGTTGCTGGCACGCAGGTGCACCCAACCCTCCTCGAGGTCGACCCGGACGCCGTCGGCATCGTTGATGCGTTCGTTCGCATAGTGCTCACGCATGCGATCAAGCGCCGGCTGGATCGCATCACGACCACCGATCGAGCTGAGATCGAGCTTGCGTTTCACCATCGCGTATCGGGGCAGTTCGTCGACGATCTCGGCCAGGGATCTTCCCTCACTGGCAAGCAGTTCGAGAACGAGCCCCATCGCCGCGATGCTGTCCCGCACCCATCCGACGGCTTCGACGATCACGCCTCCGTTGCCTTCTCCACCCAGTGGCGCACCAGAGGCTCGCATGCCGGCGACCACGTTGGCTTCGCCCACGGCGGTCCGAGCCACCGTGGCGCCTTCGAAGCGAGCGGCGATGTCGTCGATCATCCGGCTCGTTGACAGGTTCGCCGCGAGTGGCACGCCGCCTCGTACCTGGAGAATGCGCAGGGCGGCCAGGGCCAGGGTGTACTCCTCGCCGATGTAGTTTCCGTCGCCATCGATGATCGCGAGTCGATCTGCATCCGGATCCTGCGCGAAGCCACAGGCGACGCCGCTGGTCCCACGCACGTGATCGGCAAGATCCCGAAGGTTCTCCCTGGTGGGTTCGGGGGCATGCGTGAACACCCCGGTCTGTTCCGCATTGAGATGGATCACCGTGCAGCCCAGTTCCTCGAGCAGCAGTCGACCTGCGGGTCCGCCTGAAGCGTTCACCGAGTCAAGGACGACGGTGAACGCCGCCTTCCTGATCAATTCCGCATCGATCGTCGACAGGGTTCGATCCACGTGCACCCTGGTGCCGGTGGAATCCATGCCGGGCTCGGGCCTGCGATCTTCAGGGACCAGCTCGAAACGGCGTTCCTTGAAGCGCGTGATGATTCGTCCCGCATCCTCGGGTGGGGGTGCCAGCCCGTTGCGGTCCAGGCACTTGATGCCGTTCCACTCGATCGGGTTGTGGCTTGCGGTGACGACCACCGCGCCCGCCGCGTCAAGAGCGCGGATCATCACGCCGACGGTCGGTGTGGTCACGATGCCCAGGTCGATCACGCGACAGCCGGTCGCGGCCAGGCCCTTTCGGGCGGCTTCGACGAATTGCGGGCCCGATGAGCGGCCATCACTGCCGATCAGCATGGTGGGGGTGTCGTCGGTGGTCCCTGCCTGGATCTCCGTTCCGAAGGCGGAGGCGATGGCACCGGCGACTTCGGGGGTCATCGATCGTCCAACGAGACCTCGGGCGCCGCTGACAGAGAGCATGAGTGGTGCGTCTGGTTCCATGGTGGCGCAGTGTATTGGGTTCCCGGGCCTGTCTCGGCTGCCGGATGGTGAAACATGAGATTCCGCCCAGGGTATTGCAGCCGTAGGAAGGGCTCCGAGAGCTATACTCGGACTTGTGTTCGAATTGACCCTCACGTCTTCATTCTCCGCCGCCCACGCCCTGGTGATCCAGGGGGTTCGGGAGCCGGTGCACGGACACGACTGGCAGGTCGAGGCGACGTTTTCCGGTTCCGAACTCGATGAGGACGGCATGCTTTGCGATTTCCACGCCCTGGAAAAACTCCTCGCAGGCATCATCTCGCCCTTCCAGACCTCGGATCTCAACGCGGCTGACGCCTTCAGGCACCAGAATCCAAGTGCCGAACTCGTTGCTCGCCACATCGGAACGTCACTCGTGGACGGCTTGCCCGAGGGCATCTCGCTGGTCCGCCTGAGCGTCACCGAGGCACCCGGCTGTCGAGCGGCCTGGATGCCCCGGCCTGAATCGGACAGTCGAACATGAGCACCAGTCACGATCAAGAACACCATCCGGAGCCGACGACAGTGGAAGAGTCCGAACAGGAAGATGGCTCGGTGAGGTTCCTGAACCGTGATCTCCAGTGGCTGGAGTTCAATGACCGCGTTCTGAACATGGGCAACGACCAGGAGACACCCCTGCTCGAGCGCATTCGATTCCTCGCGATCTTCCTCAGCAATCTCGATGAGTTCTTCATGAAGCGGGTGGGTGGACTGAAGCGCCGCATTGATGCAGGCGCCGGTGCAACCTCCGGGGAGTCGGATCCCCCCGAGGTTCTTCTCCGGAAGATCCGTTCACGGGTCGAGCTGCTGCTTGAATGGCAGATGAAGTGTTATCGCGAGGTCCTCCTCGATGAACTCGCCAAGCGGGACATCCATGTGGTCAGCTGGACCGACCTCGACGAGCAGGACAAGAAGGAAGCGGAGGAGTGGTATCACCGCAACGTCTTCCCGATCCTCACGCCGCTTGCCGTGGATCCGGGGCACCGCTTTCCCTTCATCTCGAACATGAGTGTTTCGCTTGGCGTGATGCTGCGCCGACCTGGTGAATCGGAGCAGCTCTTCGCACGGGTCAAGATTCCAGACGTCCCGTCGCATCTCTATCAGTTCGAGGGCACCAACCGCCTGGTCCCGGTTCGGGAGATCGTCGAGTACAACCTCGACGACCTCTTCCCCGGCATGCAGATCATCAAGGTGCTTCCTTTCCGCGTGACCCGAAATGCGGACATCGAGAACGAGAACGAGGATGCCGAGGATCTGCTCGCCCAGATCCAGCAGCAACTTCGAGAACGTCGTTTCGCGAAGGTGGTCCGGATCGAGATCGCCAGGGGCGCTGATCGCCAGATGCTCCAGCTGCTGTGCGACGAGTTGAATCTCGAGCCCGAAGACGTCTACGAGACCGATGGGTTGATCGATTACGGCATTCTCAACGAGATCGCCGACCTCGACCGACCCGAGATCCGTTATCCGAAGTGGAAGCCGGTCATTCCGCGGGGCATCGATGTCGATGAGTCGGATCTCTTCTCACTGATTCGAGCTGACGACATCCTGGTGCATCATCCCTACGAGAGCTTCGATGCCACCGTCGAGCAGTTCGTTGAACAGGCTGCCGCTGACCCCAAGGTGCTCTGCATCAAGCAGACCCTCTATCGAACTTCGGGTGACAGCCCCTTCATCGGCAACCTGATCCGAGCCGCGGAAAGCGGCAAGCAGGTCGCGGTGCTGGTCGAACTCCGGGCTCGATTCGACGAGGCCAGGAACATCGTCTGGGCGAGGAAGCTCGAGGATTCGGGCGTGCATGTCGCCTACGGCGTGGTGGGTCTCAAGACGCACACCAAGACCGTTCTCGTCATTCGCCAGGAAGGCAACGGGATCCGAAGCTACGCCCACATCGGAACCGGCAACTACAACTCCAAGACCGCGTCCCTGTACGAGGATGTCGGTCTCTTCACCAGTGACGAGGGGATCAACTCCGATCTCGTCAGCCTGTTCAATTACATGACAGGTCGTTCTCGACAGCGTGACTACGAGAAGCTGCTCGTCGCCCCGGTGGCGATGAAGCGTCGCATCATCGAATTGATCGAGCGTGAAGTCCTGCTTCACACGCCGGAACGACCGGGGCACATCATCGCCAAGATGAACCAGCTCGAGGACCGAGGCGTCACCGAGGCGCTCTACCAGGCTTCACAGGCTGGAGTGAAGATCGACCTCATCGTTCGCGGGTTCTGCTGCCTTCGCCCGGGAGTCCCCGGGTTGAGCGACAACATTCGCGTCATCTCCGTGGTCGGTCGCTTCCTCGAGCACAGCCGCATCTTCTGGTTCTCCGCAGCTCACGAGGATCCGCTGGATGGTGACTTCTTCATCGGATCCGCCGACTGGATGTACCGCAACCTGCATTCCAGGGTTGAAGCGGTCGCACCCGTTGAAGGGCGTTCACAGCGAAGGCGTCTTTGGGAGATCCTGCAGATCAACCTGAATGACCAGGTCCAGGCCTGGGACATGAACGACGATGGGACCTATGTTCGGCGAAAACCGCAGCTCAATCTCGAGCCGGGCGATCTTGCGGGTCTTGGGACCCACCAGATCATCATGGACAGGACGATCGAGCGGTTCAGGCTCACCGATGGTGAGCCTGAAGCCTGAACTCCGGTCTTGATCAGAACATCGCCGATCGTGGCATCGCCGAGGCAACGAGTCGTATCGGTCGCGTGGTGTTAGGACCGGAACCGTCGCTGTTCTCCTGGACGTAGTTGTCCGCGGAAGTCGAGATGCTGTCGTCGGGAATGATCATCAGGTCGATGGTGACCCTGTACACCCTGCGGCCCGGTTCCCATTCGAGCAGGAACGGATTGACCACGAACCCGTCGGCATCAGTCCTTGCCACGACGCCTTCAAGCAGGACCGTGCCGTAGCTGCCGTCTATCGAGTAGAGCAGCTGGCCCGAGTTGCGATCCCAGGAGATGGTGATCACCTGGCCGGTGTCGGGGTGGAAGAACTCGATGTAGTCGCTGGATATGAACTGGTCACGTATGTCCGCGGGGAAGGGCCGGAAATCCTGTCCTGCCCGGATCATCGCCATCATTCGATGGACGACCAGTCGCCCGACCGCATGAGTCGATGCCTGGTCTGCCGTGACCTGATAGGCGAAGAACGAGGTCTGCAGCGCGAACAGCGTGGCGGTCAGCAACGCCGCGGAGATCCCCAGCGCGATCAGCATCTCGACGAGGCTGAAGCCTCGGCGTGCGCGTTTGATGGTTTTACGATTGGTCATCAATATGACGCTCCTTCCGTGTACGTCTCTGGAAGCGGATCCACCGATACCGGCCACGGAATCCCGTCGGGAAGACGGACGTCGGGGTTGTATCGAAGTGAGATCTCTCCGAATCCCTCGAAGTCTTCCGCGGTTGGATCCGCGCCCTCGAGGTCACCGTCAAGCGGGCCGAAGTAGCCCAGTGTGGTGTTGAACTGATCGGTGCTGCCGCCGTAGAACAGCGGTCCGGTCCCTTCGACGGGACGGTAGGTCATCAGCAGTGTTCCGAAGACGTCCACCGTTCCGCGTGCATCGAGAATGCCTGCGATGATCACGCCTCGCAGGTTGACCACTGGGGTGGTCTCCCAGTTCTCGGCTTGTTCGTTGGAGAAGTTGCCCACGTCGACCGACCAGCCCGGCATCATCATCATGCTCCGGCTGAATCGATTGAACTGTTCGCTGGAGAAGGACTCGAGGGATGACCTGATCGACGTGGCGTCGGGCTGTACGTCGATCTCCGGATCAAGCGGGTCCAGGTAGAAACGCGTGGTTCCGGTGAACTGCAGCTTGTTGCGCCAGTGGGTGTATTCGCCGGGTCGGTCACCCGCGATGGCACCGAGCACGGTGCAGTCCTCGAAGACGATGTTGTTGGACCATGGCTTGGTGTCGAGGATCAGGTCGCCGCCATCGGGCGACTCTGCGCCTTCGATGCCCTCGAACTTGAGTTCGAAGGAAACGTTTCCGCCTTCATCCTCGATGCGCTGGATGGCGCCCAGGTAGTTCCAGTTGGGGTTGACGCACTGAACCTCCGTCTCGACGTAGGTCGTTCCCACGAACGTGCAGTTGACGAACCGTGCGTTCGTGCCTATCGGGATGAGCACGTCGGTGAACGTCATGTTCGTGTAGACCGGACGCTGGTACCAGTCGTAGGGATTCGGAGAACCCTGGGGAACGGATTCCCACGCTCCTGAATCGGCTTCCTCGTATTCGGCTCCGTCGGTTCCGGAGATGTTCTGGGTGACCTGACTCTCGAAGGCGACGCTTGAGTTGGTCTGGTTGATGTACCAGTCCTGGTTGTCGGTGAACATGTCGGTGGTCACGTCCCGAAGCAGGCTTTCCGGTGCTTCGAACAGGACTGGTGCCTGATCCGTGTCGGGCACGACGGCGCCCTCCACGACCATTCTCCATGGTGCGCCGTTGGCTTCATTCCAGGCGGCTTCGGATACACCGAAGGCAAGGTTGCCACGGACCTTCGCGTACATGTCGAATTCATCGAGAACGCCATCGTTGTAACCCAGGGAAACATCGATGTGGTTGACGTAACCATCGAGGTTCCGGTCTTCGAAGGCTCGATCAAGAAGTCTGGCGAGCTGGTCGTCTATGCCGCTGAACTCCACGGTGAGCGTGCCCAGTCCGGCTGCTGCCGCCCGACTTTCGTCCCATACCACTCGCCCGTCCGAATTCAGGTCGAAGGTGTTGAGGAACAGGTCGTAACCGGTGATGTACTGGTCGCCGTCGTAGTCGAGGAAGGCTTCGTTCGCCTGGACTGGCTGTCCCTCGATCGGGTGTGCCGGTCTGAGGCGTCCGTCGCCATCGACATCGAATTCGGCGATCGCCAGCTTCAGCTGCTCGATCTGTGCGTCAAGTTCGTCGTTCAGGTACCGGAAGTCGCTTCGCATGATCAGGGGGTCGCCGTTTCCCTCGTTCAGCTCGCCCTCGTTGATCCCGTATCTGGTGCCCAGCGGGCCCTCCACGATCACGTTCTTCCCGATCATGATTCGATTGGGACTCACGACCGCGTAGGGAATCTTCTTGGTGATCAGGAATTCCATCCCGACCTGTCGACTGATGTCCCCGTCAACGCCTTCACTGATGACCCTGATTCTCGACTCTTCCGGATTCGACTCCAGGAGTTCGTATCGAAGTCGGAAGTAGAACTCGTCTCGGGACACGGTCATCCGGATGGGCTTGGTCTCGAGTCGATAGTCCTCGATGATCAGCGGCAGCTGGTTGTCTCCGGGTTCGGCGTCGAAGGCGTGGTCATCCGCGAGATGGGCGTCCATGACCGCTTCCATCAGGCCGGCCGGGTTGGCCGACGTGGTGTAGCCGTCCGGTGGAAGCAGCACCACCTCGTTGTCGACGGCCGCGATCTGGCCGGTCCACAGCGCTTCGCCATAGGGTTCGTCGATCAGTCCCTTGCGAACGACCCACCGCCGCCCTTCGGACTGAAGTCTGCGCACGGCGAAGACCAGGCCGGTCTGTGCCGCACTTGATGCCCTGGAGACATGAAGTGCACTGTCCGCAGCACGCAGGTTTCCCTGTGCCATGATCGCCATGGCCACGGAGAGTGATCCAAAGATGACGAGAAACATCATCGCGAGGACGCTGGTGATACCCCTGCGATATGGCGTTCGGGAACGCATCATCATGGTTGTATTCGTCGTCAAGTGCATCATCGGGTCCGTTCCTCGCCTCCAAGAGCAGCAAATCACCTGGGCGCAATCCATCGGATGCGTGTCATGTCGATCGGTTGATCGTCCTGTGCGCCCTGGTACCGAATGAGCACCTCGACCCGGACCATGTCCGTGGTCGCGTCGTCCATCGGTGTCAGGATGTCGAACTGATCGATGCTGGTGACGGTCACGATCTGCTCCCATCCATCCATGTCCGTGATGATCCTTCTCGCCGCGTTGATCGGTCCGTTGTTGAGGCTCGCGGAAAAGACCAGGCCCTCGCCATATCCGTCGAAGTCATCGACGTCGTCATAGTCGCCGAGTTGGATCTCGTCGTCCTCGGGGCCCCAATAGGCGGTGCCGGTGACCGGATCGTGGCGCGGAAGATTGAGGGTCATCTCACGAATCTCGTTGCCGAGCCAGGTGGCAGTGCTGGTCATCGTGGACCATTCGTTCTTGGCGAGCAGGACCTGCTGCGCCGAGATGATCGCCAACACACCGGTTCCGATGATCACTGTTGCCAGTGCCGCTTCGATCAGGGTGAAACCCCTGCGTGCGTGTCGTCGAATGTCGTGCCTGTTTCGATGCTTCATTGCAATACCCTCGAGCCTCCGGGTTTCGGATGTCATCCTCCGGACACCAGGCTGCTCATCTTGAAGATCGGCAGGATGATCGCCATGGCGATGAATCCGACGATTGAACCCATGAGAACGATCATGAGCGGTTCGATCATGCTGGTGACTGCCTTGATGGCGTCACGAAGCACCTTGCTGTAGTAGGTGGAGATCTCGTCGAGCACCTCGCCGAGCTTGCCCGACTCCTCGCCTGCGGAGATCATCTGGACCACCGACTTGGGAAGGAGGGTTGAACGAACCAGTGTCGACTGGATCTTGCGACCCTGCTTCACCGATGAGTGCACGCCTCGCCACATTCGTCGATAGAGTCGATTACCCGAGATGTCGCTGGTGATCGTGATGGTGTCCAGCATCGGCACGCCTGCATTCAGGAGTTCGCCCATGGTGTGGAGGCTTCGACTGATGTACAAAGCCCTGAACATCCGCTTGATGACCGGGGCGGTCAGCTTGAAACGATCCCACCAGAATCCACCGAGTTCGGTTCGGATGAAGGCAAGGAAACCCACGAGAAGAGCCACGCCGATCCCGAGGACGATCCACCAGTAGTCGACCATGAATGACGAAAGCCCCATGAGGAACTTCGTCGGACCCGGGAGGGCGGCTTCCTTGCCCTTGAACACGCTTGCGAACTTGGGCAGGACGAACGTGAGCAGGAACACGGTCACGCTGATGGCCATGACGGCGATCACGCCTGGGTAGATGCTTGCACCCACGACCATGCGTCGTGTCTCGATCTCCTGTGCCAGGTAGGCTGCGATACGATCGAGCATCTTCGCGAACGAACCCGACATCTCGGATGCTCGAACCATGTTCACGTAGAGCGGTCCAAACAGCTTGGGATGACGTGTGATCGCTTCGGAGAACTGCTTGCCGGACTCCACGTCGTTCCTGATCTGGTGGAGGATCTTCCGGAATCGCTGGTTCTGCACCTGTTCGGCGATTCCTTCCAATGCCGCGCGGATGGAGATGCCTGCACGAATCATCACCGCAAGTTGGGTGGTGAAGTCCAGTATGTCCTTCTGCGATGGCCCGGAAGAGTAGTTCAACTTCTTCAGGATCGACCCGAAGTCCGACTTGTTCACGGATACGGGAGAGAGCTGGAGCACGTGGTGCCCCTGACTTCTCAGGACAGATGCAGCCGTTGAGGCGTCCTGGGCGTTCATCACGCCCGACTGCATGCGTCCCGTTGCGATCCTGGCCTGATAGCGGTACTGCGGCATGGTTCGATGAGATCGGGACGATTCCCGATCTCCTCCAGAAGGGGGTCAGGCTGCGAGCTGTTGCTCGAGCTTCTCCGGATAGGCTGCTTGCGCAACGGCATCTTCACGACCGATGAAGCCGTTGAAGTAGAGTTCCGAAATCGCGTTGTCGAGGGTGTTCATGCCGAGCTGGCGTGACGTCTCGATGACGTTTGGAATCTCGAAAGTCCTTGCTTCGCGAATGATGTTTCTGACTGCAGGGGTGCAGAGCAGGATCTCGATGGCCGGGACCATGCCCGGCTGGTCGATTCGGCTGAAGAGCGTCTGGCTGATGACGGCCTGCAGCGTGTTGGCGAGCATCGACCGGATCTGGTTCTGCTGCCCGGCGGGATACATGTCGATGATTCTCTCGACCGTCTGCGATGCATTCACGGTGTGGAGCGTCGAGAGGACCAGGTGTCCGGTTTCCGCTGCCGAAATGGCGAGCGCGGCCGTGTCGAGGTCTCGCATCTCGCCGACCAGGACGATGTCGGGATCCTGCCTGAGCGCGTGCTTCAGTCCGGAACCGAACGTTGGCATGTCCGCGCCGAGCTCGCGCTGTTCGATGAGGCACTTGTCCGACTGGAACACGTACTCCACCGGATCCTCGAGGGTGATGATGTGCTTGCGGTAGCGTTCGTTCATCGCCTGGAGCATCGCAGCCAGCGTCGTGGACTTGCCCGAGCCGGTGTCTCCGGTCACGAGGACCAGTCCTCTCGGCAGGTAGGTCAGTCGTGAGATGACTTCCGGAAGGTTCAGGTCCGCAAGTGGGGGGACCTTGGACTTCACCGTACGCAGTGCGAAACCGATCCCGTTGCGCATCTGGTGTACGTTGACGCGATATCGCCCGAGCCCCTCGACTTCGTAACTGAAGTCCAGATCCTGCTTGGTCTCGAAGCTCGCAAGCTGGTTTTCCGAGAGGATCGACTTGAGCGTGCTCTCCAACATCGCGGCATCAAGTGCGGCATGCTCGAGAGGACGAATGACGGTGTGCACGCGCACCATGGGAGGATGCCCTGAGACGAGGTGAACGTCCGAGGCATCGAGTTCGTAGGCGGTGCGGAGTATTTCATCCAGTTGCATTGATCGAGGTCTCCGGTAGGCATTCCGTGTGAAGTCACGGCCGAGAACTCATCGGGCATTCCAAAGGCCAACTGAAGGAGCGTTTTTTAGTGTGGGGGGATTTACATCGACATGGAGATCGGTGCGGCCCATGCCGGCAGGACCTTCTGGCCCGCTCATGCGGGTTGTCAGGGTCCTGACGGGGGTCAGAAAGTCCGATAAGTGGTCGTGCGCAGACCCGCACTGGGGGTCGGGGCCCGGCTGTGAGGGTACGAGAGCGGGGGTGGCACGGCGCCCGAAAGGCTAGTCTTGGCCGTCCTGGGTGGGCGCTGGTACCTCGGGAAATTCAATTTGATCGCCTCGGCCCCTGAAATCGTGGGTCGGTCTGCGAAAACCGGTATCAAAGAGGATCTGGGCCCATCGGCCGGGTGCCTTGTAGGAAATGGTGCCTGAGACCTTCCAACCGGTCTTCTGGACATCCTCACCGGGCAGTTCCTCGACTATCGCCGGAACCTGCATTGGCACCGATGCACGTGGAGGCAGGGTGCGCAAAGCCGACCATACACCCTTCCATGGTTTTCCATTGTCGGTTCTGAAGGTGTATTCGAAGGTTTCGAGCTGGATGGGCTCGTCCGTCGGATTCTGGAGCATCATCTCGACGCTGAGCTCGATGAATGGGGGCGTGGACTCGCCTCTGGTCACCCATTTCACCTCCTCCACGCTGATATTCGGGGGGGTATCGAACGAGCAGCCGGTCAGGGTCGCAGCGCTGCCGAGCATGAGGCACTGAAGTGCCCGGCTCCGGTCTGGTCGGGGTGCAGTCATGGTTGGAAGTCTAGCCGCCATCATCCTTCCGCGTGGCTCCATCCCAGCTTCGGGGTGCATACGATGCAGTTCATGCCGAATCGTCCTTCATCCCGGGTTTCGTCCATTCTCGGTCTCCTGCTTGGCCTCTGGGGCCTCCAGCCACTGGAAGCCCAGGAAATCAGCATGGTGGCGGTGGATGAATCACCCACGGCATCCATGCTCGTCCAGCGTGTTCTCGATCAGTCGACCGACAACGTCGCGCAGGCGGCTCGTGGATGCCAGGAGCTGCTCACGCGATACGGCTCTCGTCTTGTCCCGGTTTCAGTCAACGACGATGACCTTTTCACCACCGTTCGAGAACGGGTGCGCATGATCTTGGAGGAGCGTCCCGCGCTCCTTGAGCGTTTCCGGGAGATCGAAGAACCGGTTGCCGCCGGTGCGTTGGAAGCCGGTGAATTCGATCGTGCCGTCGCCAGTGGCTGGCTGACCCCCTCGGGGTTGAAGGCTTCGCTGGTGCTTGCCCAGTCCGAACTCGAGAATGGTCATCTCCCCCAGGCGCGAAATCGGCTCGAGCGTCTTCGATTTCACCCCGACCTCGACGGTCGGGAAGCGGTGCATCATCACTACATGCTTGCGCTTGCCGCCCATCTCCAGGGTGATGCCGACACCGCTGACATCGAAGCGGCGACACTTGATGACATTCCGTCGGGCGACGCCCTCGGACGACGTCTTGCCCGGTTGCGCGATACGGTCCCGATGTTCGAGTCCCGCTCATTCAGCGGTCTCGACGCGCATGACGTGTCGCCTCCGGTCGAACAGGGTTGGCATCAGGTCTGGACCGGTGCCCTGGAGACATCCGCCTTCTCCGAGTCCCAGCGCGCTCGAAGCGACATGGGTGCCTCGAGGCAGAGCATCCTCGAGAATGAACGGCTCGCGGCCTCGACGTTGACCGCAGTGCCACTGGTGCTCGATGACACCGTGGTGGTTTCCGATGGAAGCATGATCCGTTCGTACGATCGTTACGGCGCAGAAGCCGGTTGGGCCACATCGATCTCCGGTGGTGCCAAGCGGCGATCCGGTCTGATCAGCGATCTCGCGGAGATCTCCGTCGAAGGCGACGCCCTCTTCGCGATTTCAGGGTTGGCCTACTCCACCGGTAGAACCCAGTCCGAAGGCATCTTCTGTCTTGACCTGGAGACCGGTGCGAAACGCTGGCAGGTCGAGGTCGACAAGATCCGAGCGGACCAGCCCCAGCGCATTGGCGATGATGCGATGGCTCCGGATCTCGACCTCGCCGGGGCATTCCCCTATGGCAGCATCACGGTCACCGGCGACACCGCGGTCGTGACTGCACGAAAGGTCAATTCCCGACGGGAGACGGTGGTCTACGCGATCGGCCTCGACACCCTTTCTGGAGATGTTCGTTGGGTTCGATTGCTCGGTTCCAGTGGTGGTATCAGGACCCAGCGTGGTTTCTCGCGTTCCATCCCCTACAAGGACTCGGTGATCATCGCGAGCCCCGTCGGCGTGATCACGCGAATCGATGCCGTGACCGGCGAGCCTCGCTGGTTGTCACGATTTCCCGTGCCGCTTTCCGTGAACGACTTCGGCACACCATGGGAGATCTCGCAGCCCGCGGTGGTCGGTTCGGATCTGTATGCCATCAATCCCGACGGTCGTGGCGTGCTGCGCATGAATGTCGACACCGGTGAGATCCTCGATCAGTGGCCCTCAGGTGCAGGGACCACGTGGGGTGCGGTTCGTTATCTCATCGGCAACGAGCAGGGGGAGGATGCCTCGACGATCTATTCGATCGGTGATGACATCATCGCCATGAGTGCCGACATGCCCGGGGTTCCGCGTTGGAAACTGTCCACCAGCGCTCGGGACGAGATTCAATCACGAACAGCCCCGACCACGCGTTCAGGAACGCGTGGTCGAGTGCATGTGGCGGGTTCGCGCCTGCTGGTCCCCGGGATCGATGACGTGCTGCTGGTGGACGCCGCGGACGGTCGTGTCCTGGAGCGGATCCCGATTTCCGGACCGAGCAATCCGGTGCTGGTTGAAAGCCAGTTGGTACTTGCCGGGCTCGACCGCATCGATTCCCTCATGCAACTTGGTCCGGCGGAGCTGCTGCTTCGTGAACGGATCGCGCGGGATCCGGACAATCCGTCACGCGCACTGGGCTTGCTTGAACTTGGCTTGCAGTCGGGGCGCTACGACCTTTCCCTGGAAGCCGCCGAGCAGGTCATCGCCTGCCTGAGAAGACCAGAGGATCACCAGGTCGCCCGGGCGACCCTCGTCGGCATGCTCCTGCGAATGCAGGCACTTTGTCTTGATTCCGACCCGACCATGGCTGCGAAGGCGATCGAATTCGCATCGGAGATCGCGGTGACTCCCGAGCAGCGAGCGCAGGTTCTTCTTGCTTCCGGCGATCTGCTGGCGGTCTCGGCTCGAACCGAAGCGGCACTTGAGACCTGGTTGCAGATCCTCGTCGATCCCGAACTTGTCGATGTCCCCATTCGAACCGATGATGGCGTCCTGCAGGCGAACCTGCTGGTGCGTGGTCGAATCACCGATGAGATCGTTGCCGGGACCGAATCATTCGTCGAGGTTCTCGATCGACTCGGCGGGCAGGCGCTGGCAGCCACTCCGGTCGACCAGCCCCAGCTCCTGATGGCGATCGGTCGGCGCTTTCCCGGAAGTTCGACCGCGGTCAAGGCGTTCAAGGCAGCCGCCGTTCTCTACGAACGACTCGGTGATGCGACCCTCGCCGAGGACGCGATGCTTGCCGCGGTTCGTGAGGATCCCGAAGACGCCCGTCTCCGGCTTGATGCCACGGAACTTCTTGATCGCATCGGTTCCACCGGCGATGCGAGAAGCCTGCTGAACCGCGGGTACGAGATCCGTTCCATGCGGCAGAACCTGCTCGACGGGATTGGTGAATCCATGAGTGCCGGGCCCGACGCCTGGTCGAAACATCCATCTCTTGGGCTCGTTCCCGGTGATGCCGTCGAGTATCCCGGAAACATCCTCGACCAAGCGGTGTTCAACGGGGATCGCGGATGGAGCCCTGGTCTGCATTCAGGTCTTCTGGTCATGGAGAACAGGACTCTTGCCTTCCGGCGATCACCAGGCGACCAGCTTCCACTCTGGTCCATCGAACTTTCGAGCCGGGATCCCCTGGTGCTCATGCGCAATGACGACTCCGTGCTCCTGTGGCTCCAGTCAAGCAACCAGGAGTCCGAGTGCCTGCTGCTCTCCCTCGACGATGGTGAGGTGCTCTGGCGTGCACCCGACATCAGCGAGGTACTGAAGCCCCTGGAGAACCTTGCCGCTCTTCGAGGTGGTCGCCAGGGCATGATGCCCGGTGGTCGCATCTTCCAGAGCCAGTCGATCGTTCCCATGCTCGTGAACGACTCCCTGCTGCTGGTTCGTCGTGGAGGTGACCTGGCCTCCATCAGCTTCGATCCCGACGCCGGGTCCGGTTCACTCGATTGGAAGGCGGGCAGTGGTCTCAACCGCATCTATGAGATCAAGGCCACCGACCATCGACTGGTCATGGCCGGACTGCAGAAGACTCTCGATCCCGATGGCCGTATCGTCGATCAGTCACGGGTGGTGGTCTTCGACATCCTGACCGGCAAGAAGGTCGGGGATTTCCAGCCTGCATCATCGGAGGCAATCCGCTGGTTGACACTGGACCCGACCGGACGCATCGTGATCGGAACCAGGTCATCGGTCGAGGCCTTTCCCATGTCGGGTACCGGTCCGCCGCTCTGGACAAACGAGACACCCCAGGCTGCAGGCACCATGGAAGGCCTGATGTACGGCGATCAACTCGTCGCATCGCTTTCTGAAGGAGCACTGATCAGCTTCGACCTTGCCGACGGCAGTCTTCGCCCCGGTGCATTCGCACTTTCCGATACCGCCTTGTGGCGTCCCAGCGGCCTGGTCTCCATGAGATCGGACCCCGACGGGCTGGCGGCTCTCTTCGACACGCGAATGGTTCGTTTCGATGATGACGGAGTCGTCGTCGGAGTGGATGCAGTGCATGCTCCCGTCGCCTATTCCGACTGGATCGCCACCGACCGGTATCAGTTCGTGGTTGATGAATCGGGGCGCAACATACGAAATGGAAGCTATCGCTACCTGATCCACTGCCTGGACCCGACGAAAGGTCTCAGCCTCGTCACATCCAGCATGGAACTGGAGACCAAGAATCGGCTGGAGCAGGTCATCGCGATCGACCAGTGGTTGTTGTTCTCAACCGGTGTCTCCATCATCGCGATTCCAATGCCCGGTGCCGTCGAGTCGATCGACACCGACTCCATCACCGCACCTGCCGGGTGACCCGGTGAGCGTCATCCGGCAGGATCAGTCTCGACGTGGATCAACGTTTCGCGACATCCCGGCAGACTCCACTTCGGAGATCCCGTCGGTTGCGCGTTCTTCGGGTTCCTCGCGCACTTCCGCTGATTCCAGCGCCTTGATCTCCAGACGAGCGATCTGAAGCCTGGCGTTCGATGCCAGGACGATGATCGTGTCTTCTTCCCCGGCACCAGGTCGAGCCACCCAGGGGTCTGAAAAGAGAAGTGATGTCGCCACCGATGACGTCAGGAATTCAGCTTGTTCAATCTTGTCGGGCAGGGTGACCAGCCAGCCTTCATTCGAGCTCGGCGTTGCGGCCACCGATTCCTCGGGCAGAAGTCGAACGCTGTCTTCGGTCGGGTTCCAGAGGATCATCCTGAGGAACGCCCATGAGAACCAGGCGATCTCCTTCTCGGTGATGCCGGCTCCCCCGGTGGTGCCGGCCAGGGTCTGCCTGGCACGCAGGCCGTCACTTCGATCACTCGTTCGGTGAAGCTTCAAGGACTCCTTGAACGCATCCTCGTCCGACAGACTGCCCCAGGCGAGGTCGGCGATGCCATCGCCTGTCCGCAACGCGTAGAGACTCTTTCCGTCGGGTGAGATGATCGGGTAGATCCATGAATAGGGAAGCGGTTCTCGAAGTCGCCATACCGAGCCATCGGCTCGGCGAACGACCAGTTCGAATTCGGTTTCAGCTGGTCTTCGCTGCGCATAGACCAGGGTGGAATCCTCGTGCAGCCAGCCGAAGGCATTGACGTTCCCATTGGACAGCAGCCATCGCACATCGCCGCCATCCCAGGGTGCCAGCCCGATCCATCGAGAGCCGTTCGGATTCGCCTTCTCCACCAGCACGCCTTCACGGTTGGCACTTCGACCCAGGAGCGTGCCGCCGGTGTGCTCCTTGATCAGCTCGGGTTCCATCTTCGCCTCACAGGCATAGATGGAGATGCATGAACTTGTATTGCCGGCACCGTTTCGGGCCAGCAGGACATCGTCGGAAACGGGCCTTCCGGTCTGGACGGCGATGTACTGTCGGTCAGTTCCCCGGGAGAGGATGGGAAGCGTGAAACCGTCATACCGCACGGTTCCCAGTTGCTGCACCGAGATCGTGTTCGATATGGCTGTCTGGGTGATGACGGGTGCGCCAGGCACGTCGAGACGTTCCGCGACCTCGTAGGTTTCGGTGGGGGAGATCACCAGTCGACTGGTTGACTGGGTGCGCACCTCCTGCACGCAACCCGCTGCACACAGCGTGGATGCCAGCAGGATTCTGGTGGCGAGAAGTCCGGCGCTGCTTGTTTCTTCAGGCATGAACGGGGGGTTCCGGGGTGCTTTCGTGCCCCGGCGCGGACGGGGTGGTCAATCGCGACGAGGGTCACTGCCGGAAGTGTCTCCTCCGGTGGCGACGCCCTTCACGCCGAGGCGTCTCTGGAGATTTCGAGCCCCTTCACTCAGGGGTTCCGAGAGTTGCTCGAGTCGCTTTCGATCGAGTTCGTTGAAGTTCACGTCGTTGTCATCCGGGTTGTCGACGACGATCGGCGTGACGAACACCACCAGTTCGCTGACCACCGAAGCCTCGGATTCGGAGGAGAACAGCAGGTCGAGAATGGGGATGTCGCCCAGGATCGGAACCTTGCGCTTGGTGGTGCCTTCCGACTCGGTTCGAATCCCCGAGAGGACGATGGTCTGTCCGTTCTTGACGGTGACCGTGGTGTTGGTCTGGCGACGCTTGATGGTCGGGTTGTCTCCTGGTGAAGCGGCGCCGGTGTTGTCGACGTTCGAAAGCAGGATCTCGATCTCCATCGCCACGTTCTTCTCGCGGGTGATCCGGGGACGGACGTTGACGCCGATGCCCACCGCGATCTGCTCGAAGCTCGAGACCACGTTGCCACCGGTTGCTCCACCTGACTCCGCAGCGGTCTGGAAGGGGACATCCTTGCCGTCGAAGAACTTGGCTTCCTTGTTGTCGGAAGTGAAGATGCGTGGTGACTGCAGGATGCGGGTGTTGGTGATCTGGTCCAGTGCCTGGAGAATCACGGTGGCGTCGACGCCGAAGTTGAGAATGCTGGTGCTGAAGGTGCTGCCGAACACCGGGTCGAGGATCGCCTCGAACATGCTGCTGTTGCTGCCGGCGCCATTGACCACCACCGCGTTGTTTCCGTTTGCGGGAGAGATGCCCTGGCCGAATCGCAGCCCGAACTCGAATTCATCGCCGAGTTCGACCTCCGCGAGCACCGCGGTGATCATGACCTGGCGACCGGGTCGGTCGAGATCCTCGATGATGTCGATCACGGCCGCCTGGATCTCGGGCGTCGCCAGCACCAGGAGTGAGTTCTGGGAGGCGTTGGGAACCACTCTGGCCTTGCCGACGATCGCACTGACTTCGGCGGATTCGTCGGCGCCACCACGGCTGGACTGCCACGGGAAGGTGATCTCGGATTGGTTGGTCGCTCCACCTCCAGTGGTGCCTCCGCCATCGGAACTGGCGACCGAGAAGTCGACTCCGGTGAGGCCTTCTTCGGGCGCGCTGATGCTGCTCGAGGATCCGGCCGACGCCAGCAAGGCATTGAGGATCTCAGCGACTTCGATGGCGCTGGCGTGCTTGAGTTCGATGTTGACCGGCATCCCGACGCTCAGGGGCTGGTCGATCCGTTGGATCATCTGGTCGAGCCACTCGAAGTTGCTGGGTGACTTGCTGATGACGATCAGTCGGTTGGAATCGGGGTAGGCCTCGATTCGGAAGATGTTGGCGACGGCGACATCCGCACCACTTCCACCTGCGGAGGCATTGGTGCGCTGCTGGCCACGGGCTCCGCCCGCACTGCCGCCGCCACCGCTTTCAAGCAGGGCGGAGAGCAGGTCCTTGACCTTGATCGGATCGGTGTAGAGCAGGTCGTAGATCCGGAAGATCTCACCTTCACGCGAAGGAGCGACGTCCCAGGCGGTGTCCAGGAGGACGGTGATCTCCTTGATGATGTCCGGTTCCGCTCGAACGGTGATCGAGTTGGTCGGTTCGAGCACCGTGACCGTCAACTGCTGGCTGGTTCCCACCTCGATAGCTGGCTGCTGGGTGTTTCGGGCGGGAGTCTGCTGTCTTCCACGCTGTTGGGAACCGCTGGTTCGTGATGACGTGGTCGTGGCCCGGGCAGCTCCACTCGGAGCGAAAAGCGTCTCGATGAGATCAGCGATGGTGTTGGCGTCGGCGTACTTGAGCCGGAAGGTCTCCACCTTCACTGCGATGTACGGCTCGACGTCGAGGATCTCGATGAGGCGTCCGATTCGCTTGGCGTACCCGATGTCGCCTTCGACGATGATCTGGTTGGAATTCACGTCAACGGTCATCTCGACGTAGTCGGGACGGCTGCCTTCCAGGCGGTCGTAGATGTCCTGGGCGTTCGCTTCTATGATCTGGAAGACCTTGATGACGATGTTGCCGTCATCCTCCATCGCTTCTACGTCGACCTTCGGTCCCAGCACGACGCCGGGTTGCAACGAACGAATGTCCGTGATCTGGTCGATCATGATCATCTCGTCGTTCTCGACCACGGCAAGGTCATTGAGCTTGAATGCCTGGAAGAGCAGTTCGATGGCACGTCGCTTCGGAACCTTGGATTCCGACATCACGGTGATCTTCTTGGAGAGCAGTGCCTGCTCCTGAACCATGACCACCTTGCCGGTCCACTTGACGATGTATTCGATGATCTCGTCGACCGGCTGCTTCTGGAGATTCAGGTGGACCAGCTCCTCGCCTGCAGGAACCGGCTCGGCTTCGGGCAGTTCTTCCTCGGGAAGACCTTCGAGAACCTCGGGGTCTTCCTGGGGGGTTGTTGCCTCCTCGAGGACGGGCGCCGTGTCCGGCGCAGGATCAGTCTCGCCATCCTGAGCGATGAGCGCCGTCGATGCCAGACTGAGCAGCAACACCAAGGTGAGTGCTGTCGTTTCGATCGGCCAACTGCGTCTCGTACTCACGATCCGAACTCCTTGCCGGCTATTGCCGTGCGTCCTTGGCTCTGTCGAGCCTGCTTAACGGTCAGATTCTGGAAGTTCGAGATTCCAGATTTTGTACTGTACCCGAGTCTCTTAACGCTCATTCGATGGCTTCATTGCCTGAACCCGGACAAGGTTCAGGTCAGTTGCCCCCCGCTGAGCTTCGAATGCGGGTTTCAAGTCGTTTGCGGTCGTCGCGGAGCCGTCCCTTTTCCGAATCCGGGACGTCGGAAGCCCTCAGCACGGAATTGATCTTGGTCAGGGCACGGATGGCATCCATCCGTGACATCTCCTCCAGCGCTTCATCGGTCAGCGGAGCGGGGATTTCTGTCGGCTCATCGCTGCCGGATCGGTTCGATTGCGGGGGGCGCGGTTGCTCCGAGCGCCGGCTGGAGCTCTGCGGAGTCATCGAGCCCGGAGCAGGGGCCATTTCCAGTGAAAGCAGGTTCGAGGCGTTGCCATCCGCGAAAGGAGCCTCGTTGAAGTAGTCGGGCAGTTCCTCGGTGAAGAGGCTGAGTTCGAATTCGCCGCCCTGCCATTTGACCTGGACATCAAAGGGGCTTCGGATGGTGAGGACTTCGATGCCATCAGCATTCTCACCTTCGGGAATCCTCTTCCCGTTGTCGAAGAAGACGTCCGCTCCGAGAACACCGGTCATCTTCGGACCGCCGTAGGTGGTTGGAATTCTCGCTACGACGGGAGGTGTCGGTTCCGGTTCGCGCACCGGCGGTGGGTCACGCCGGGGTGGGGGCGGTGGTGCTGGCATCCGCGGGGCCCGTGGAATGTAGAACATCGAACGTCCCGTGAACCGGCTCTCCGACTTGTCCAGAACTCGATTGTTCGCCAGCAGTCGACTGACCACGTCGGCATCCTCGGACTCGACGGACGGTTCCATCGCTGCGGAGAACAAGGTGGACATGTTGCTGATCATGAAGGCCGAGATGATCAGGATGGCCAGCGCGCTCACGATGAACATGCCTGGAATCCTGACGCCGCTGGGAAGGTGGTCTTGCAGTCGCATGTCAGCCTCGTCCTCCGGCCTTGGATGCACTGAGCGCCCACGTCTCGATGGTGAGGGTCACGTTCACCAGTTTTCTGACTTCCTCCTGGCCATCCTCGTATCGGCGGATCTGGAGCCTGCTGATGGTGAAGACCTCGGGGTCCGCTTCAAGGTCCCTGATGATCGCGGTGGTCTTGTCCTGGTGGCAGTCGAATTCGACCCGCAGGCCGATCTTCGTCAGTCGTCGACCCGGCCCCCTTGGTATCTCCGGGAGCTTGTTCGCTCCAAGGGAAGCCCCGGGAGACATGTCGATCTGTTCGTTCTCGGCTTCGTTCTCCGCGAGGACCCGGTCGACCGTCGCCTTGAGGTTGCGTTCGGCTTCCGTCGTCTCGAGATCGATGTGTGGCAGTCTGATGTTGCCGAGTGACATGACTCGATCACGGAATGCCGGCCTCAGATCGGACTTCGCGCTGCGGGCTCGATTCATGTTGTCGAGCAGTGAATCGGTCTGCTTGTTGTAGGAGTCCGCGGCCGTCCAGCCTTCAAGGATGGCCAGCATGAGAAGCGAGACGGCTCCGACGATCACGATGATGCGTGTCATCGTGGAAAAGCCCTGGTACTGCATCCGGGCGCCGTCGAGCGCCTTGCGGGCCGGTTCGTATTGGGGCCAGTTCTTCATCAGGATCCTCCTTCGGAGGGAATCGACTTGATGTGGTCGAGTATCCGATAGAGATCGGTGCGAAGTCTCTGCTTGGTCTCTTCGTCGAGATCGTCTCGAAGCTTGGCGCGTGCGACTCTTTCGAGAAGTTCCTTCGCTTCGGGGTTGGAGAGGGTTGCGAGCTCGGTGTCGGTGAAGGCTTCGGGTACCGGGGCCACCCCTCCGGAAGAGCTCACCGCTCCACTTGAATCACTTCGTCGCACCGCGCTGCCCGACGAATTGCGGATGCTTCCCGATCGACTCGAGGATGAATTGTCCGAAGACCTTCGTGAACCGCTCGAGCCGCCACGAACCCCCGTCAACGCTTCCCGACCGACGCCCGGGGGCGTCTGGCTCTCTTCGTTGTTCGCCGCTGCGATCTGCCGGGTGCTGCCTCTGCCGTTGGTGCTTGAAGAAGCATCTGCTCCGGGCGAGGTCGTCTCCTGCACGACCATGGTGGCACGCTCTTGTTCGACCGCCGGTGTGTCCGTGGAGGACTGCTGTTCTTGTACTTCTTCACCGGCGTCTTCCGCCGGGTTCTTGGCGGCCTCGAGTGCCGCAAGCTTGGCGTAGGCTTCGGCGTAGCGGATCTGCCCGTGGGTCGTCTCTCCGTAGTCCTCGCGGAATTCCCGGATGTACTTGAACGGCTGGAGCACCGGGAGCGAGATCGAGAAGTCGACCTTTCCGCCACTGTTGATCTGATCCTCGCTCAGGTCCCACGGTCCGAAGATCCCCGCCTTGTCCAGACGGATGGTCATCTCGGTGATCAGTTCCTTGGGGTTGAGCCCGCCATAGGAGCCAGC
Organism: Phycisphaerales bacterium; assembly: GCA_029246705.1. Taxonomy (GTDB): domain Bacteria; phylum Planctomycetota; class Phycisphaerae; order Phycisphaerales; family SM1A02; genus JAKVBQ01. Next base: position 63,882 of record JAQWMQ010000024.1, read on the forward strand.
CGAGCCTCGGAGGATGATGGCATCACCCTCGTTGATCGTGATCTGGTCGGCATCGATTCCCAGTGGAAGGCAGTTGGCAAGATCACCAAGCACCTTGGTCATCGGCCATGATTTCGAGGCGATCTCCGAATAGAGAGCTTCCTGCTGGGTGGCGGTCTTGAGGATGGACTCCAGACGCGACTGGTCGTCGATCTTGGTCTCGATGATCGAGAGTCTCAGCCAGGCGGTGATCAGCGGAAGCAGCGCGATGACGCAGAAGGCTCCAACAAGGATCGCGGCTGCGGTCAATGGCTTGGAGAGTGCGTTGGTGATTTCGCCGAAGGATCCACCTGATTCGACCGGCTTGCGCGGACTCAGGGTGGTCAGCATCTGCAGGGGACCTTCAGTTGCGAGCAATGCGCCCACCGACATGCCCCATTCCTGCCACCAGAGATCGTCCCCTGCGCCACGAACACGTTGCGAAAGGGATGCCTTCACCGAGTCGGGAAGCAGCAGGATCTCCTCGCGCCCCTTGATGGCGTCCTGGATCACATCCTTGATCTTCTCGACTTCATCGGTTTGCTTGTGGTGGGTGACCGCGGTCTCGACCACGGCGTGGATCACCGACTTACGCCAGCGTTCGCTGTCGCTGTCATGTTCCCGAGTGGATCGCACGGCAAGCTGGCCCTGGTCCTCGAGGACCACCGCCAGGGAACCGGTTGTTCGATCGGCATGAAGAATCGGGGATTCCAGTTCCTGCTCGGGAAGCATCGCAAGCAGTGCGGTCGTCTCCGAGATGCAGGAGGGATCTTCGGAGAGGATCGGAAGATCAATGGCGGAGGATTCCGGCCAGGTGATGACCAGCCCCTGGTTGATGCCGGTTTTTCTCATGGGCAGGGGAGCCATGCAGATGCGGTGTGCAGACGAGCCACCAAGTAGGTGGGATTCCGCCTGCAGGCGGAGCGAGAAGGCCAGGTCCTCACCATCATCAGTGGAGAGTTCGAGGACTCTGGAGATCGTCAGTCCCGCCTGAAGGAGCATGTAGACCCGCGGAGAACCCTGGGATTCGAGCCAGTCGAAGAGAGTCTCTTCGGTGGTCTCGGTGGATTCCTCGGCATCCGGAGCTGCCACCGGGAAGTCCCGGGTCTCCTTGATATCGAGTTGACCATCGTCCAGAACGGCCCTGATGGCCGACCAGCGGTCTTTTCGCAGTCTGATCACGACTGTGGAGGAAGCTTGTTCGCCGTTGGTGGAAATTTGAAACTACTCCTCGCGGTATTCCAGAATCTGTATGGGCAGGGTTGAACGATCGACGACCACGTACATTGCAGTCTCCACATCACCCACGTCAGACATTCCTCTGCTGGTGATCGAGAAGACGGTTCCTCCGGTCGTGAGTCGATGGCCAACGGCGCCCAGAAAAGCCGCTTCCATTCTACCGGCCTCCAGCAGGTCCATGAGCGAGGTTATCCCCCCAGCCCGGGAGTTCCTGAGGGCGATCACGTCCTCGGCCAGGGACGGATCGAAGGCGAAGATGACCTCGAGACATTTCTGGGAAGCGGTGTTGACGTTGAGCCTGCCCGGGCGAATGTCATCGAGCTCACCGATCCAGCCTTCATCGAGGATCATGCGGTACTGCTCGGTGGTCAGGGCCGTGCCTCCGGTGGCGTTGCTTCCTGCGGAGCTCAGGCCCGTGCGTCGAGTCGGCAGGCCTCCGCTGGACGAGCCACCGGTGTCCTGCGCGATGATGGATTCAAGCTGGACATTCTCGCCGCTGGTTGCGAACGAAAGCACCTCACCCGCCTGTTCGGACGTCAGTCCGAAGTATTCGGCGATCTCATCGGCGGTGGCTTCGTCGAGGCGGAATCGCGGCTGTCCGTTCGCCATGATCCCGGTCGAATACGTGGATGCGGTCAGGTACTCGCCCCAGCCCGGCATCGCCTCGTTGGGGTCGAAGTAGTTGGTCAGCCGATGATCACCCCCACGGAGATCCTCTGGCCAGACACCGGCGACGAGCTCGAGTTCGGCCAGGCTCTTCACATCCGCGTTGCGGGGTTTGTAGGACATGTTCCGGTTGAGGTAGAAGTCCTCCTCAGCGCCCATCAGGGAGACCTCGTCATCACTGTCTCGCCAGTCGACGATGGCGTCGATGACATCCTGTGACATGCCTTCGAGGTCGAGTTCCAGGTAGTCGGTTCCCACCAGGCTGTTGATGTTGAGCTTGGAGGACTCATCCATCGGACCCAGATATTCCACGCCGTCGATGATGTGACTGATCGCCCATGAACCGGTCGCGGTTTCACCGACCGCCACGTTCTCGAGATCCCGGACCAGTGACATGGAATCCACCAGGTTCGGATCCTCCACTTCCGTGGCGAGCATGGCGATCACCTGTTCAACGCCAGCTCGGGCCGCCCATCTGGACTGGACCCGTTCCAGGCTCTTTGCACCGAGCGATGCGGTTCGAAAGGTCACGATCTGGGTCGCGGCCACGACGATTGCAATCAGTGCGATGGCCCAGACCACGATCGCGAGCACTCCACCACGTCGCTTTCTGAGTGGTGCTCTGCTCGGCATGTCGTGCGCCGCTTTCGGCATCAGCGTGGTCCTCCCGTGCCGGTTCCGCCGATCGGACCTCCACCGGGCCTGCCACCGCCGCCGCTGCCGGGCCGTCCACCGCCGCCACTGCTGCCGGGCCGTCCACCACTGCCGGGTCGCCCGCCACCACCTTCGCTTCCGGGGCGTCCGCCGTCCTGGCTGCCGGGTCGTCCGCCGCCACCGATCGGCGCCAAGCCGCCGGCAGCATCCTCGCCTCCGTCGAGAGCTTCCCCTTCGCCACCCTCCGCACCTTCAAGGAGTTCATCCTCGATCGGTGGTGGTGGCGGTGGCGGAATGATTCGATCGATGGCGATCTGGGTCCGCAGTACCGCGAAGTAATCGGAATCCCGATACGCCTGTTCGCCTGATTCGGAGCCGTTCGCGGTCACGGTGATTCGCAGGGCCCAGGGCATGCCGTCGATGTCCGAATCCCAGTCGTCGAACCAGGACTCTCCGTCGTAGGCCTCGATCTGCAGGCCGACGACGCCTTTGACCACGGGTGTGGCCATGCCTCCGGCATCGCTCCATTGATCCGGAACCGAGTCGCGTCTCTGCCAGATGGCGACTCCGGTCTCGTCTTCACCCACCCTGAACTGGGATTCGTATTCCTGCCCCTCGCCTGAATATTCGTTCGGGCGGGTCGGTCGGAGGCTGTTGTTGAACAGCAGCAGCTCGTCTCTCTCGAACTCACCGTCTGGTGTGAGCACTGAATCGCTCAGCAGAAACACCCGGGTTTCGAAGAGATCGGAACGTCTCATCACGGATGCGACGTCCTTCCTGATGATGTCGAGAGCGGCATTGGCACGACTGAATGCCGTCAGACGTGTCCGGGTCGCATTGCGGGCTCTCGTGCTCTGGAAGAGCGCGATCGTCACCGACCCGATCACCAGGAAACCTGCCATGCCCGCGACCAGCAGCTCCACCAGCGTGAAGCCTCGTCGAATGCGTCGTGTCTTACTGCTTCTCCTGCTCACAATCCATCCTCCATCTGATCCTCCATCTCGAGCCAGCGACCTTCTCGGTCGATCGGCTCCGGTGGGATTCGATCCGGATCCGGTGTCTCTCCAAGCTTGGGCGCTATGAGCGTTCCGCACTCGTAGGCTCGTTCGTCCGGAGCGGTCACCGTGGCCAGCACCTTGTAGGGGTCGGAGCCGACGGCATTTTCGATGTCCACGCTGTATTCCCAGTCATCGAAGGGAGGGTCGCACGGACCACTCGTGGAGTGGATGCGGATGAAATCCTGCGGACCTTCGGTCAGCACCGAGCCAAGCAGTTCATCCAGAAGAGCGGCGGCCACGATCTTCTGCTCTCCCCTGCGTTGCAGCCCGATGGCTCGGGATGTCAGGGTCAGCAGCGTCGTCATCCCGATTGCGAGAATGATGCCTGCAATGAGGACTTCGATCAGGGTGAATCCCGATCGTGCCCCGCGTTGATGTCTGATGCTCGTGTTGCTGCACATCACCAGGGGTCCTTGTCCTGCCCGACCGCGTCAAGATCGATCGCATCGGAAAGCGTGATTCTGGTTCCTGAGTTCTCATCGACCACCGTCGGCGTCTGCGCCCAGGGGTCGAGCATCACGGTGGCGTGGACGTTCTCGCCGAGAAGTTCCATCTCTATCTTCGGTCGAGTGCCGTCCATGTTGGTCAGCAGTGACCAGTCCCCGTTGGGCAGTCTCTCGCCATCCTCGAAGGTGTTGAGTTCAATGGTTCTCGAGAGATTGGTCACCGGAGCAAGGATGTCACGCATCCAGATCTCTGACTCGTCGGGTTTTTCCGGGTTCTTCCGCAGGATCAGGAGCGTGAGCGAATGATCCGTGGCGTTGTACTCGATGGCACTGGAGCCGCTCGACAGGGAGTCTCGATAGCTGAATGCCGCAAGCAGATCCGAGACTCGATCAACCGACAGTTTCTCGGTGCGCCTGCCCACTCCACCGAGTCGGGGAATCACCACGCTTGCAAGCACCGCGAGTATCAGGACCACGATCACGACCTCGATGATCGTGAATCCGCGATAGTCCCGTCCCGATTTGGGTGGTCGTTGGTGAATCATGACTTGTCCACTCGGTCATCGCAGGCAAAATCTGGACTTCGATCAGTCCTGTCCGCTGACGATGTCTTCTGCATCACCCTCGCCACCCGGCTGGCCATCCGAACCGAATGAGATGATGTCGAAGTCCACGTTGTAGACCGGATTGGATGCTTCGCAGTAGTACTCGTTACCCCACGGGTCAAGCAGGTCGTCGGCACTGTTGAGATACGGGTCGCTGCCTTCTGTGAGCTCGAGCAATTCGAAGTTCTCGGGAAGGATCCCGTTGGTCTTCTCGATCATGAACAGCTCGACTTGCTTGTGAATCGTCGCGACTTCGATCTGCGCCGACTTCCGGGTGGAGGATCGGAGCGATGAAACGAATCTCGGTGCGACCAGGGCAGCCAGCAGGGCGACGATGGTCACGGCCACGATCACTTCGATGATGGTGAAGCCGCGTCCGAGCTGACGATTCGTCCTCGTTTTCGGGCTGGTGGTCGTTCGGATGGTTGGGCGGCGGTTCATGATCAATGCTCTCCTGGCCTCGGTGTCGGCCAATCTGTTTCCTGATGTGACAGGGAATGGTATTCGGAACAGGTGGTCCGAGGCTGCACATCCAACGTCTCTGCGTGGCTCTTGTTGCCGATTTCGACGGTGGTCCAGAAAGCTATTTGCCCGCTCGTGCTCTGAGGGGGGTGGTCAGCGTGGATAATCGGCGTTTCAAGGCCATCAGGGGTGTTTTTTGACGCCGAGAGACCATGGAATAAGAGGCTTCAAGCCCCGATTGCTGACTGCATCTCCAGCAGTGGCAGGAGAATGGCGGTCAGAACGAATGCTGCGAGCAGGGCCATGAAGACCAGGAGGACTGGGGGCAGGGCCTTTGTGAACACCTTGAGGGTCTGGTCGACCTGGCGATCAAAGGCTCTCGCTGCGTGCATGAGCATCGATTCGAGTCGCCCTGATCGCTCACCCATGTTCACGATCTGGACCAGGAGTGGTGGGAAGTGCCCGCACTCCGCCAGTGGGTCGGCCAGCGACTGGCCGGTGGTCACCTTTTCCTGGACCTCATCGATGGCGTCCATCAGTACCGTGTTGCCCAATGTGTCCCGAACGATCTTGAGAGCGGTGAGAATCGGGATGCCGGCGGATACGAGGGTTCCCAGGGTTCGTGTGAATCGCGCAACCGCGACGTCCCTGATGAGCTTGCCGAGAAGTGGTATTCGGAGCAAGGCACCGTCGATCACCCGTCGATTCTTCGGAATCACGCTCCAGGCCCGGTAGCCGATCACGATCGCGATCGTGATCGCCAGCATCAGCCACCACCATGCCTGGATGAAGTCGGCGGTGCCCAGGAGTACCGCGGTCGGCCACGGCATCACGAAGTTGTTCTGGTCGGTGAGCGGCGCCATCAATCTGGGGAGTACCACGGTCACCATCACCACGACGCTGGCCAGGATCAGGAACGCGACGATGAGCGGATAGACGGTTGCACCGACGATCTCGCGACGAAGCTCGATCGAACGGTCAAGCAGGCTGGCAAGCTGGTGAAGCACCTCGTCCATCTTTCCCGAGGCATCGGCCGATCGAAACATGCCGAGGACCAGGTCATCGAAGGGGGGGCCGTATTCCGCTGCCGCCTGGTGAAGGGGCATTCCGGCCTCGACTCGTTCGATGAGGAAGTCCAGGAGCACCGGCATGGCGGGACCCCTGCTCTGCTGGCGGACGGTCTTCAGGGCCTGCATCAGAGGAAGCCCCGCTTCGAGGGCGGTGGCGATCTCGCGAACGAGGTTGGCAAGATCGCTTCTCTTGATGCTGGGGCGATCCGACTTGCGCAGGAAGGCCGGTTTCAGCGAGGAGGACTCACGTTGTTCGATGTTGATGGGCGTCATGCCCTGCTCGCGAAGTCTCCTGATCGCCTGCGCCTTGTCGGGCGCGGACAGGACTCCGCTGGCGGCGTTTCCGTCTCTCTTGATCGATTCGTAACTGAAAGAGGGCATGGTGGTGGGCTATCAGGTCTCGTCGACATCCTGGGTTGCGCGTAGTACTTCCTGGATCGTCGTCTCGCCACGAGCGGCCTTGGCCATCCCGTCGACGCGCATTGGTTCGAAATCCTCGGGCATGTGCTTCCGGAGTTTGGCCATCGACATGTTCTCTGCGATCGCCGAGCGGAGTGAAGCATTGATTCTGATCAGTTCGTAGAAGCCCAGTCGACCGAGGAAACCCTGGTTTCGACATTCCTCGCAGCCGGGGCCGACCGGCATCTTGCCGTCGAACATCGCCTGTTCCTCGGCGGTCAACCGATGTTCAAGATCCTCCGCGATCTTCTCCCACTCGAGGCAGTGGGGGCAGATTCGCCTGCCAAGGCGCTGCGCAAGCAGGCCCTCGAGCACGCTTGCCGCCAGATAGGGCTCCGCGCCCATGTCCATCATTCGGCCGACGGAACTGAGCGCGTCGTTGGTGTGCAGGGTGCTGAACACGAGGTGACCGGTCAGCGCCGAACGAATGACGATGTCGATCGTCTCCGCATCACGTGTCTCGCCGACGAAGATGACGTCCGGGTCCTGTCTCAGGATCGAGCGAAGCCCCGTTGCGAAGGTCAGTCCTCGCTTCGGGTTGACGGGGATCTGGTTGATTCCCGCAAGCTCGTACTCGACCGGATCTTCGATGGTGATGATCTTCTTGCGAGGGTCGTAGAGCTTGCTCAGGCATGCGTAGAGTGTCGTGGTCTTGCCTGATCCGGTCGGTCCGGTGACCAGCACCAGCCCGTGGGGCTTGGCGATCAGTCGGTCCATGGTGTCGCGATGGTGTTCCGCCATGCCAAGCGTCACCAGGTCCAGCTGGATCGAGCTCTTGTCGAGGATACGCATGACCACCGATTCGCCGTAGAGGGTGGGAATGGTCGAGACTCGAATGTCGACCTTCCTGCCCTCGAAGCGAAGGGTGATGTGCCCGTCCTGCGGCACGTATCGCTCGGCGATGTTCATGCCCGCCATGATCTTGATGCGACCGATGAGGGCTGGCTGCAGATGCTTGGGAGGGGGGAGCTGCTCGATCAGCACGCCGTCGATACGATACTTGACCTTCAGTTCGTTCTCGAACGGCTCGATGTGCACGTCAGAGGTTCGTGACTGGACCGCCTCGAGCAGAAGCAGGTTCACCAGGTTGATGAGGGTCGGCTCCTCCGCCATGCGGTGGATGTCGCCGGCCTCGATGGCATCGAGGTTGTGCTCCAGTTCCGAACTCGCCAGACCGCTTTCCGCGGCCAGACTTTCCGCCATCCGTGCCGCGGTGGTTCCGTAGGTCGCACGCATCAGCTCGCTGAAGGCTTCGCCCGCGACACCGATTCTCGTGATCGGCAGGCCGACGATCGCTCCGATCTCATCGGCAGCGGTGATGTCCAGGGGGTCGGCCATCGCGATCCGCAGGCGTCCATTGTCGTGATCGACAGGTACCACACGGAGTCTCACCGCGACATCCGGTTCGATCAGCTTGACGGCTTGCTCGTCGGTCTCGGGGGCCTTCTCCACCCATTCGATTCCGAGAAGTCGGCATCTATCCGCGATCTCACTGGATTCGTCGGTCTGAGTTGCTTGTTGCTGGTCGAGATCGATCTCGCTCATGAAGAGCCTCGGGAGAATGGAATGTCGGCAGCCGCTGCCGATGCAAAGTGGGGAAGTCTACCTGTTGTGGCGGTCCGGAGTCAGCGGTCGTTACGGTCCTTGGGAGGAGAGTCGTTGATCTTTGTCGGCCCCCCCGACGGGGAGAGCTGGCCGTCGACTCGCTTGCCCTTCTTGGGTTGCTTGACGGGGGGGCCCTTGCCGCTGGAGCCTCCTCCTCGGCTTCGGCCGCGGTCGGGGGTGAGCGCGGCAGGGCGGTTGTCAGCTCCCGGTTCCCGGCCGCGCCGGTCGAACTTGGCACTGGCGGGAATGAGTGCGAGCTGTTCAGGATTCAGGAGGTCGATGATGCGAAGGCGATAGCCTTCAAGCATGTTCGATCTCGACTTCTTCTCCTCGCTGATCTGCGGGGGGACGTTGCTTCCGCGCTCGACGTTCTCCTTGTTTCGCCTTGCGATGCTCTGCTTGGCCTCGAGGATCGGGATGTCACTCGCGTAGGAGCGGTACAGCTGCAGGAGACGCTCGTTGCTCTCAGCGAGGGAGACCAGGTATTCGCCCTCGATCTGATCGAGCCCGATCGACTGTTCCGGTGTCAGGTCCGTCAGGTTGCGGGAGGATTCAAGGAGGCGATCGACGGAATTGGTCTTGTAGATGTCCGGATAGCCGCGTTTGAGGATCTTCAGCTTGAATTCATCACCGAGGATCGGTGGCAGGTTGCGTGAGATCGATTCGATGGCGATGAGGTGGGTTTCAATGACGCCCGCGCGTGAAACAGAGATCGCCTTCAGCCCGCTGATGCCTGCGTTGTAGTCCTTGGAGACCATCGCATCCTGCAGCTTGGGTTGGTAGCGGTCCATCTGGTTGCGCCGGTTGGTGAGTGCTTCGTCGAGCTTGACCTCGTAGTCGAGCAGGATGGGGTCGATGCTCTGGATGTTTTCGGGTTTGAGCTCCATGCCGTGGAGGACGGCGAAGATATTCATCCGTTCCCCGGGGAGTTCGCCCATGGGCAGCTCCTTCTCCCTGCGCATCGCTCTTTCAAGGCTGGGCCATCGCTGCATCTGCAGTGGACTCAACTGGGCTCGGATGTTCTCGGTGAACTCCAGGCTCATCTGCTTCTTTTCGGTTTCCCATTCCTTGATGGGGCGAAGTGCGATCTCCATGGCGTTGTCGGGATCCGCGAGCATCTCCTCCTTGAGATTCGACATCTGGTTCTTGCAGGCATCGGTCCCTGCATCGAAGGTGATCTGGTAGTCATCGAGGAGGACCTCGATGATCGGTCGCTGCCAGTCTTCCAGTCGGAGGTAGTCCACGAACAACTGCATGTCACGTCGAAGAAAGTCCTTCTGGAATGCTTCCGCGAAGCCAGCCTGGCTTCCGAACTGTGCACTGGCAGGCGCGGTCAGCATGAAGGCGCCGACCAACGAGGCCACGATCATGGCCATGGTTCTTCTCAGGGTGCCATCTCGGGGTGTGTTCGCTTCGTTCATCACTGTGAGAACTCCTCAATCTTCCTGCTGGCGCTTGGGCCCCTCGAGAGGGGCATGGGTTCTTCAGAACGCATGTCTCGTTCAATTATGGCGACCTAAGTCCAGATCGGCGCTCTTTTCCCTCATCTGGAGACAAGGAAGTTGCTCTATCGGGTCCCGGAAGGTGCTTGGCCTCGATTGGGCGGCTGTTCTGGGCATTGGCGTGGGTGTCAGCCGAGTGTGGTCCGATTTTCGATTCGCTTCTCCGAGCTCGTCTGGACGATTCGGTCGACGAAAATACCTTGGGTGTGGATGTGGTCGGGATCCAGCATGCCCGGCTCGACGAGCTCCTCGACTTCCGCGACGGTGTTGTTTCCACACGTGGCGACCATGGGGTTGAAGTTCCGAGCGGTCTTTCGGTAGATCAGGTTGCCGCTTCGATCGCCCTTCCAGGCTTTCACCAGGGACAGATCGGCCTTGATCCCGGATTCCATGATGTGGGTTGCACCATCGAATTCGCGATGTTCCTTGCCCTCTGCGATGACGGTGCCCACCCCGGTCCTCGTATAGAAGGCCGGTATCCCGGCTCCACCGGCCCGCAGGCGCTCTGCCAGCGTTCCTTGGGGGTTGAATTCAAGTTCGAGCTCATTGGCCATGAACTGCCGCTCGAATTCGGCATTCTCGCCCACGTATGAACTGACCATCTTCCTGATCTGGCGGGTCTGGAGAAGCAGTCCCAGCCCCCAGTCGTCGACGCCGGCGTTGTTGCTGACGGCAGTGAGTCCGGTGGCGCCTGAATCTCGCAGGGCAAGAATCAGCTGCTCTGGGATCCCGCACAAGCCGAACCCGCCCACCGCGACGATCTGCCCATCAGCCGTGAGTCCTTCAAGAGCCTCACGGGCGCTTTGGTACACCTTGTTGATCATGATCTGCTCCGAGCCTCGAGGAATCGAGGGGGCAGTGTAGCCGAGGCACCGGGTGGCTGGCCGGTCGACATGGCCGTTCTTCACGGGCAGAGTCCACCCTGGCCAGCAGGATTGACCTGCCGGTCCGGATCTCATCAGGGGTCATGAAGCATGGATCGGGTGAAAAGCGGCACCGGCCGATCACCGTGGGGGTGGTGATCGGCTGGTGCCGATGGGGCCTGCATGAATCAGTTCGGGCTGATTGCCGGCGTTTCGCTGGGAGTGACTTCCTCGAGGGTCGTTCGAATCTTTGCCAGTGCCTTGTTCTGGATCTGGCGCACGCGCTCCTTGGTCACCCCGATGATCTGCCCGACCTGTTCGAGCGTCAGGGTCCTGCGAATCTCCTGGGCCTTGTCGTCGCTCAGTCCGAAACGGTGCCCGATGACCGCAAGTTCCACGTCAGAGAGATCGGCATCGTTGTTCAGGACGATGTGCTTGACCTCCTCTGCACATTCCTGCGTGTGCGTGGCTCGGGTCGTTTCGAGGTGGTCGGACTTCTCGAAGGCGGGATCGAACTCCGTCGGGAAACGCTGTCGGTAGCGGCTCATCTTCATGCCATGTCGGCTGAAGGCCTTGAGGATCGCTCGGCAGGCGTAGGTGGAGAACTTGAAGCCTCGTTCACAGTCGAACTTGTCGACCGAGCGCATCAGTGCCATGTTGCCCTCGCCCACCAGGTCCGCGAAATCGACGTCCGTCATCCTGGAGCGCTTGGCCATTGCAAGCACCAGCGCAAGGTTGGTCTCGGCGATCTGCTCCCGGTACTGGGTCGCGATCGTGTTCCACTTGAGCAGTTCCCGCTTCGTTTCAAGGTCCGGAAGGCGCCCGTTCAGCGCAGTCTGGATCTCGCAGATGGAGAAACGTGCGAAGTTGAACTTGAGAAAGAGCACTCGTTCCTGTGGAGCGGTGAGGATGACGGAGGATCCCTTCTTCGGGGACTTGGCTGACTTGCTGGCAAGTCCGTCATCCATCAGTGGCTGGTACCACGAGACGTCCGGCTGGCCGATCTCCGGGTGTTCCTTGTATATCCTCTTCATGGCACCACGCTTGTGGAACTCGGGGGAATCCATGTAGTCCTGCGTCTTGGCAAGGATCAGGCGGATCGCCCGCTCGTCCTTGCGACTCAGGGTTCCGACCGTGGCCATGCTGTTGATGGCCGTCTTCTTCAAGCGACCCAGGGTCTGGGTCGTCTTGTTGCTGCCGCCGGTCAGGGGAAGGGCACCATCGATGCGGGATCGGATGGATCGTCTTTCAAGTGGGGAGTTTCGGCCAATCATCGGTCGAGCTTTCCTTTTCGCATCCTGCGAGTACTTCGAGTTCACCGGGTCCATGCCACGTCCTTGGAACGGTTGAATCCGTTCCTTTCGTAGCCCCGCCCGATATCCGTCTCTGGTCGCATTCGGTTTTAAGAGCGCCTTCGGTCAACGACGCATCACCAATACGCCTGTGATCCGATTGAGTTCGCGAAGAAACCCGTGCCCACTGATCAATTCGCTGACTCTCGCGGACTGGATCTACTTATTCCCACAAAAAACGACCACGACGCGAGAATGCCCGCGTCGTGGTCAGGGCCCCGCTTGGGGGCAAATTCGTTATCGGACTCTCAGGCTATTCTGCGGTTCCGCTGGACAGGTCGTAGACCCAGCCCTCTATGGAGCGGTCCCAGTCGAGAATCTCCCCAGCACCGAAGAACAGCCCCAATTCACGGGTGGCTGCTTCAGGGCTGTCGGATCCATGAATCAGGTTGAAGGAGTTTGAGACGCCAAAATCGCCTCTGATCGTTCCTGGATCCGCTTTTGAGCCAAAGGTGGCGCCCATCATGTTGCGGCTGATGGCGATCGCCCCGCAGCCTCTGATCGCCAGGGCCAGGACCGGGGAACCGGTCATGAAGTTGACCAGGCCTTCGTAGAAAGGCTTGCCTTTATGGTCCTCATAGTGCTTGGAGGCCAGATCCTGGGAGATCTGCATGACCTTGGCGCCAACGATCTGCAGGCCCTTGTCTTCGAACCGGGTGATGATGCGCCCCATCAGTCCGCGTTGAACGGCATCAGGCTTGAGGATGATGAGCGTGGTCTCCATGGCAGGTCAGTTTCCTTTCCGGGGGGGGTATTAGTTGAAGGGCGGGGATGATAGCCGATGCTGGCTCTGGGCCGAAGCCTGACGGTTTCGACCCACTCAGGCTTGCTTCGGTTAGCATTCCGGCGGGTCGCGCCCGGCACGGAGGTCGGGCCTTCGAAGCGGTGGGACGCGACTACGTTGACCAGGGAACGGTCTCGACCATCGGCAGGTCGAACAGGCCGGACCGCAAGTAGGCCTCCCATCATGAGTTCTGTTACCGCAGTGAATCCCAAGAAGTCCAGAACCAGCAAGAAGACCACCGGTGCCTCCGCCGAGCAGATGGCGAGCCGCCAGCGTGAGATCTCCGTCAGCGAGTTCTTCGCCAAGAACCGTCACCTTCTCGGTTTCGACAACGCTCGCAAGGCGATGCTGACCACCGTCAAGGAGGCGGTGGACAATGCACTCGATGCCTGTGAGGAAGCGAACTTCCTGCCTGACATTCGGGTGGAGGTTCTCCAGCTCACCGAAACACGTTTCAAGATCACGGTTCGAGACAATGGTCCGGGCATCGTGAGACGCCAGATCGAGAACATCTTCGGAAAGCTTCTCTACGGCTCCAAGTTCCATCGAATGAAGATGAGCCGGGGACAGCAGGGGATCGGCATCTCCGCGGCCGGGATGTATGGCCTGATGACGACGGGTCAGCCCGTGGTGATCATCACCAAGACGGGGCGACGAAAGCCGGCCCACGAAGTCATCCTGAAGATGGACACCTCGAAGAACCGGGCTGACGTGGTCAGTGAGACCGAGCATCCCGAGTGTGACGAACTGTTCGCCGACGGTCATGGCACCCAGGTTTCCATCGAATTGGAAGGTCGCTACCTGAAGGGGCGGCAGTCGATCGATGAATACCTCGAGCAGACCGCGATCGCCAATCCACATGCCCGCTTCACCTACGTGACTCCGGGTAACAACGAAGTCGAGTTTCCTCGAGCGGTCGATGAACTCCCCCCCGAGCCGACGGAGATCAAGCCCCATCCGAAGGGGATCGAGCTCGGAACGCTCATCCAGATGCTCGAACGAACCGAGTCGACCAAGCTCGGTGCATTCTTCAAGAACGAGTTCTGCCGGGTCGGGCCCAACGTCGCCAAGGAGATCTGTTCTCGTGCGGGCCTGACCGACCGTACCTGGATCAAGGCGGTCGAGCACCAGGATGCCGAGAAGCTCTACAACGCCATCCAGGAGGTGCGGATCATGTCCCCACCGACGAATTGCCTGGTTCCCATCGGAAGCAGGGCGATGCTGGCGGGGCTCCTTAAGGAAGTGAAGGCCGAGTTCTTCGCCGCCACCTGTCGACCGCCTGCGGTCTATCGTGGAAACCCGTTCCAGATCGAGGTCGGCATCGCCTACGGGGGCTCGCTCAAGGGTGATGACCAGGCACGGGTCCTTCGCTTCGCGAATCGGGTTCCCCTGCTCTACCAGCAGTCGGCATGCTGTTCGTTCAAGGCGGCAATCGAGGCCACTTGGAAGAACTACGGACTGACCCAGCCACGTGGGAGCGTTCCGGTCGGACCTCTGGTCATCATGGTCCACATGGCCAGTGTCTGGGTGCCCTTCACCAGTGAGTCAAAGGAAGCGATCGCCGACTACGACGAGATCCGCAAGGAAATGAAGCTTGCCCTCCAGGAGTGCGGGCGAAAGCTCGGAAGCTACATCAGGCGTCGTCAGAAGATGCGTCGTGAGTCCGAACGGCGAACCGTGTTCGAACGCTACATCGGAGAGATCTCACGAAGCTGCGAATCGATCACCGGTTCCGACGCGAAGTTGACCTACGACGCGCTTCTCGCCCTCGCCGAGACCAAGACCGCTGAAGCCGACCAGGTCCTCGATGACGAGGGCAAGGTCGTCGAAGATGTCGGCAGACTCGCCCACGACGAGGATGTGGTCATCCTCGAGGAAGCCCGCTCCTCCGACGGCGGCCAGGATCTCTTCGGTGATTCGGCTCCCGCCACCGGCAAGACCTCTGCTCGATCGAAGAAGCCCCGGTCACGTGCCAAGCGCACGTCGAGGAAGTGACACCAGCATGGCTCGCAAGACCACGAGAAAGGCCTCGACGACCTCCGGATCCTCCGTGAAGAAGGTCGCACGCATCCTGAAGAAGACCGAGAAGACGACCTCGGCCTCCGGAGGCGGGGCGAGCGCCGGCAACACAACCAAGAACACAGCCAAGAAGATGACCAAGAAGACGACCAAGACCACCAGTAAGACCTCGAGCAAGGCCGCGAAGGCTCCCACCAGGAAGAAGGCGGCAGGGGCTTCGAAACCTTCCGCGCGCAAGAAGCGTTCCGCCCCCGTGATGAGCCGCGAGTCTCGTGATCTCCAGACCCTCAAGCGAATCGAGCTTCTGGCCGAGGACGTGGTCACGAAGAGTCTCGCGCAGACCGATCCGTTCTTCGAGGTTCCGACTCGAGCCGTCTCGAACATGAATTTCAACAAGAAGGAACGCATCCTCGAGATGGGCTCGAACACTCAGCGCCGCGAGTTGTTCAATCTCAACCAGGCGCGCAAGTTCATGCAGACGATCCTGCTCTCCAAGGGATGCAAGGATCTCGTCGAGGCCAGCAAGACCCTGAGCCTTCGCGGCATGTACTACATGAGCCTGCACACCATCGAGGGCACCAAGGAAAAGACCTTCGAGGACCAGGGCGAGTCCGACGGGATCCTCGAGGACATCGAGGTCACGCTCGACACCTTGCGCGAGGATCTGCACATCTTCGCCAAGAAGCGGGGGACGATGATCGGCAACATCACCGTCTTCGACAACGGCGACGAGATCAACTGTCGACGCATGGGGACTGGGGGCTATGCAATACCCTCCATCTGCGAGCCCAACGTGATCAAGTTCGGGAAGTGCGAAGCCGATTTCGTGCTGCATGTCGAGAAGGACACCGTCTGGAGTCGCTTCAACGAGGATCGCTTCTGGGAAAAGCACAACTGCATATTGACCGAAGGGTCGGGGCAGCCCCCGCGGGGCGTGCGCCGTCTTCTTCACCGACTCAATGCGGAGCTCGGCCTTCCCATCTACTGTCTTCTCGATTGCGATCCGTGGGGACACTACATCTACAGCGTCATCAAGCAGGGATCCATCAATCTCGCCTTTGAAAGCCGCCGAATGGCCGTTCCGGAGGCGAAGTACATCGGGATCCGTGCCAACGACTACGAACGGTGCGGTCTGAGTGATGACGTGAAGATCGCCCTGAATGACCGGGACCGAACCCGGGCCAAGCAGATCGCCGAGTATCCCTGGTTCCAGGATCGTCGACACTGGCAGCGCGAGATCAAGAAGATGCTGGGCAATGGCTTCAAGATGGAAGTCGAAGCACTCATCACCAAGGACATCTCGTACGTGACCGAGGTCTACGTGCCGGAGCGATTGCGCCAGATGGATTTTCTCGACTGATCCGGTTCGGGTCAGGTGTCATCATCCGGTGGTGCCTTCGGGAGGTGGATCGTGAAGTCACTTCCCGCTCCCAGCTTCGAATGAAGCGCAATACGCCCGCCGTGAACCTCGACTATTCGTCTGGTCGTCGGCAAGCCGAGTCCGGTTCCGCCCGGCTTGCTTGAGACGTAGGGGTGGAAGACCTCGTCGAGCCTGGACTCCTCGATCCCCGGACCGTGATCGATCACGTGTATGCGGATCTCCTCGTTGTCGTTCTCGAGCCTGACCATCATCTCCCCCGGTCGGTCCGTGGACTCCGACTCCATTGCCTGGACGCCGTTGATCATGAGATTCAACAAGGCTTGCTTCAGCAGGCTCTCGTCGACGTTGGCCATGATTGGTTGCTCGGGCAGGTCTGCCCTGAGCAGCACGCCCGCCTGTTCGCACTGGGGATGGAAGAAATCAACCAGTTGGTCGACGATCGCCCGTACATCATGTTCGGCCGGGTCCAGTTTCATTCGCCCGGCGAACCTCAGGAAATCCTCGAGGATCTCCCGTAACCGGACCGCTTCTCGTTCAAGTGCGCGGGTGCGTCGAAGGAGGCGATTCGCCTGCTCCTCGTCAAGGCCGGCCTCGGCCAGTTCCTCCTGGACGAGCTGGGCGTTCAGGACCACGGTGGAGAGCGGGTTCTTGATCTCGTGCGCCAGCCCGCTCGTCATCGATCCCAGTTCGGCCAGGCGTTCAGCAGCCACGGCCCGGCGTTCGGATTCTCGTGTTTCTCGTTTGCGTTTCTGCAGCTGGCGCTGGAGAACGACGGCCAGGATCACCGCGGCGACCAGGACAAAGACCAGAAACCACACTGGAGCTGAATCCATAGGTAAACAGGGGCGTTGTGCGACGAGGGTCGCTCAGGAACTTGGTTGGCCGGTTTCCACGCTGCTGCGTTCCAAGGCTCTTACCTGGGACGCGGACCAGCCCTTGTCGCCTTGGGATGCGCTGTAAATGACCTTCTCGCCGTCCTTCAGGGTTCTGAAGCCGGACTCCTGATTGATCACCGAGAAGTGGACGAAGATGTCCTGCCCTGTAGGGCCGACAATGAACCCGAAACCCTTGCGAGCATCGAACCACTTCACTTCACCTTCCAGTGATTCAATCGCCTCCAGATCATCTTTTTCGCTCGACATGTAAGTGGCCCCAATGTAACTGTGCTCGTGAAGCCATCTTGAGGGCTTCACGTCATTTTGGCAAGCTGGCTGGGACATCTCCTCCGATTAAAAAGACGATCCCTGCTGCAACCGGTTGGTCGCAGCAGGGATCGTGGTGTAGCGGTGACGGGTGTTGCTTACGACTTGTCGCTCGCAACTTCTTCTCGCATCAGGGCCTTACGTGAAACCTTGATACGGCCGTTCTCATCGACATTGATCACCTTGACCTTGATCACGTCTCCAACGGAAACCACGTCGCTGACATTCTCCACGTAGCCATTGTCCAGTTCGGAGATGTGGCACATGGCATCGGTGCCGGCGGCGAGTTCCACGAAGCAACCGAAGTCCTTCGTGGAAACAACCTTCGCGTCGTAGATGGAGCCGACCTTGATCTCCGCACCCAGGGCTTCGACCTCGGCCTTGGCCTGGAGGCCACCTTCGGCGCTGACCGACGCGATGAAGACGGTGCCGTCCTCTTCCACGTCGACCTGTGCCCCGGTTCGCTCCTGGATGGAGCGAATCGTCTTGCCACCCGGGCCGATCAGCTTGCCGATCTTGTCCGGGTCGATCTTGACGGTCATGATCCTCGGCGCGTACTTCGAGATGTCCTCGCGCGGCTCGGGGAGCACGGCCTTGATCTGGTCGATGATCTCGAGTCGTCCGGTCTTGGCCTGTTCGAAGATGGTCTTGATCTCATCGAGATCCAGGCCGCGGGCCTTCAGGTCGAGCTGGATGCCGGTGATGCCATCCACGGTGCCGGAGACCTTGAAGTCCATTTCCCCGAAGAAGTCCTCTTCGCCGAGGATGTCGGTCACGTGCGAGACCTTGCCGGCCGTCGAGGTGAATCGACCGACCGAGATGCCTGCACAGATGTTCACGATCGGAACACCGGCGTCCATGAGGGCCAGGCAGCCGCCGCAGACGGAAGCCATCGAGGATGAGCCGTTGGACTCGGTGATGTCGGACACCAGTCGGATGGTGTAGGGGAAATCCTCGCCCGATGGGATGATGCCCAGGAGGCTTCGTTCCGCCAGCGAACCGTGACCGACTTCACGTCGACCCGGTCCCATGATGCGGCCGGCTTCACCGGTGCAGAAGGGCGGGAAGTTGTAGTGCAGGTAGAACTTCTTGGCGTACTCGGGCATGAGGCCATCGACGGTCTGCTCGTCCTTGATCGTTCCCAGCACGCAGGTCACCAGGCTCTGGGTCTCTCCACGCTGGAAGAAAGCCGAACCATGGGTCCGCGGGAAGATCGAGGGTTCCATCTCGATCGTGCGGATCTCCTTGAGACCGCGGCCGTCGGCACGAATGCCTTCCTCGGCAACGAGCATGTGGGTGATCTTCTTCTCGAGCTTTCGGAAGGCTTCCTTGGCGCCCTTGTGACGTTCCTCGGCAGCCTTGTACTCGGTGTAGGAGCCACCCTCGGGAAGTGCGAACTGTTCGTGCAGGACCTTCTCGCGAAGCTCGCCGACGCGGCTGTTCCGGTCGTGCTTGCCCTTGATCTTGCGAGCTTCGACCAGCTCGTCGAAGATCGCGGTCTTGACGGTCTCCATGACCTCGTCGGTGGGCAGGGCGAGGCTGCCGAGTCGCTTCTCGGGGGCGTCGCACTTCTCCCGGAGTTCCTCGATCAGTTCGAGGATCGGGGTGATGCCTTCGTCGATGCCGAACTTCATCGCGTCGAGGAGATCCTCTTCGCTGATCTCGGCCGCGCCGACCTCGATCATGTTGATGCCGTCCTTGTGCCCGGAGAGCACGAGGTCGAGATCGCTGAAGTCGATCTGGGCCTGGGAGGGGTTCAGGACGAACTGGGCGCCGTCATCGGTGTAGATGCGTGCGACTCGTACGGTGGCGATGGGGCCCTCGAAGGGGGCGTCCGTGATGTGCAGTGCGGCTGAAGCACCGCAGCAGGCGACCATGTCCGCGTCGTTCTGCCCGTCATGGGACATGACCCAGGACTGCATCTGGACTTCGTCGATGAAGCCGTCGGGGAACAGCGGGCGCATGGGGCGGTCCATCATGCGCATGGTCAGGACTTCCTTCTCGCTCGGCGGTCCCTCGCGCTTTCGGAAGCCACCGGGGTACTTGCCGCCGGCGCTGATCTTCTCGCGGTAGTCGCACTGCATGGGGAAGAAGTCCAGTCCGGGACGCGGGTTGGCCCGCATGCAGGTGGAGAGGACGACGGTTTCACCATAGGTGACCATCACGGCTCCCGAAGCGAGCTTTGCAACCCGTCCGGTTTCGAATCGGAGCATTCTGCCGCCGATTTCACGTTCTACAACTGTAGGTTTCATGTGTACTCCTGCCTTCGTCCCGGAAAACTTCGTTTCGGGACGTTTCGGCGTTAGTGCTGGTGATCGGTCTTCTTGATCGAATCACCGTGTGAGCCGCTCCTTCGGCAGAAGGCGAAGGGTAGTCGTCAAAGACGAATACCGGTCGCCCACTGCCGCTTCGGCGGCATGAGAAAAAACGCACCTCGGGCATCGCCTGAGGTGAGGGTTTATTTACGGAGACCGAGCTTCTTGATCAACTGAAGGTACGCCTGACGATCGGTCCTCGAGAGGTACCGGAGCAGTCGGTTTCTTCGACCGACCATCATCAGGAGCCCGCGCCGCGAGGCGTGGTCCTTGTGGTTGTTCTTGAAGTGATCCTGAAGCGCATTGATGCGCTCCGAGAGGACTGCGATCTGGACCTGGGGAGACCCCGTGTCCGAATCGTTTGCCCGGTGTTCTTGGATCAGCTCGGATTTTCTATCTGCAGTGATGGTCATCTGTCATCCGTCTTGTCCACCCAGTCATCGGGAGGACGCCCGGCCCTGCCGGGGTTGTGAGTATCTCATTTCATTAAACAGACCCGGAAGGGTACCCATGAATGGCCTGAATCGCAAGATTCGAGGTCAGTTCGAGGCATGGAAGAGAACTCGCTTTGACGGATTCGGGGGTGGTGCCTCGACCCCTGCTAGACTCCCATGAAGCAGCTCTTGACGTCAAATACCGCCCTGAGAGGGCAAGAGGATCAATCCAGGCATGAGTTCCCCCGCCCCAGACAACCAGGACCAGCATTCACTGGCCGAGGCCGTGCGGGAGTACGCCCTGCAGGAGGATCAGATTCGAGCTGGTGGTGGCCCCAAGGGAGTCAAACGCCAGCATGATCACGGCCGACTGACCGCCCGGGAGCGGATCGATCGCCTGGTGGATGCGGGAACCGCCCCGATGGAGCTCGGGCTCTGGTCCGCGTGGAAGATGTACCAGCAGTACGGAGGCGCGCCCGGCGCCGGCGTGGTGACCATGATCGGGCAGGTGGCTGGTCGGCTCACCATGATCATCGCCAATGATGCCACGGTGAAGGCCGGGGCCTTCTTCCCCATGACCTGCAAGAAGATCATTCGGGCCCAGGTCATGGCCGAAATGGCGGGCCTGCCGCTGATCTACCTCGTGGATTCCGCCGGTGTCTTCCTGCCTCTTCAGGAGGATGTCTTCCCGGATACCGATGACTTCGGGCGCATCTTCAGGAACAACGCGGTCATCTCCGCTTCCGGCATTCCCCAGCTGGCCGCCATCATGGGCAACTGCGTGGCCGGGGGGGGCTACCTTCCGGTGCTCTGTGATTCCCTGGTGATGACCGAAGGCAGTGGTCTCTATCTGGCCGGTCCGGCCCTGGTGCGAGCCGCCATCGGGCAGGAGGTCGATTCCGAGGAACTCGGTGGTGCTGAAATGCATTCCGAAATCTCGGGAACGGTTGATTTTCGTGAACCTGATGATGAATCGAGCATCAATCGAATCCAGCGATTGATGCTGGGCTACGACTCGGTGCCCACGGTCTCCGAGCCTGCATTCGAAGCATCCCCGCCGCGAAACCCCGAAGACCAGATCCTCTCCATCTTCCAATCAGCACCCGGCAGCCAGTACGACATGGTCGATCTGCTCGACTGCATCGTCGACGGCGACAGCATGGATCTCTATCGCAACGACTACGGGCGATCGCTGGTGTGTGCCTACGCACGCATCGGTGGGAGGAACTGCGGCATCGTCGCCAACCAGAAGAAGCTCACCGAGCGCCGGCAGCCTGGTGGCAAGGCCGGGCCGACGAGTTCGATGAACATGCCTGCAGTGATCTACGATGACAGTGCCGACAAGGCAGCACGTTTCATCATGGATTGCAACCAACGCCGGGTTCCGCTGGTGTTCATCAGTGACACCACCGGTTTCATGGTGGGCCGGGACAGCGAGCAGGGCGGAATCATCCGCTCCGGTGCGAAGATGGTCAACGCGATGTCCAACTGCGTCGTTCCCAAGATCGCCTTGTTGCTGAATTCCAGCTACGGGGCGGGTAACTACGCAATGTGCGGCCGAGCATTTGATCCGCTGCTGACCCTTGCCTGGCCGAATGCCAAGTTCGCCGTGATGGGCGCGAACCAGGCAGCCAGCACACTGCTGCAGATCGATCTTGCCGCCAGGAAACGTCGTGGCGAGGAAGTCGACGAGAAGACCCGCAATGAACTGCTGGAAGCGATCTCGACGTCCTATCACGAACAGCAGGACATTCGTTACGCCGCTGCTCGTGGCTGGGTGGACCGCATCATCGCCCCCCTGGACACACGATCCGAACTCGCCTTCGCACTGCAGTTCGCGCAAGGTGCGGTTTCCCGGGCACCGTTCAAGACCGGCGTGCTCCAGACCTGAGGAGAGTCCATCCATGACTCGCGTGCTGCTGGCCACCGGAAATCCCCACAAGCTCGATGAAGTTCGCCCCGTGCTGCATCCTCTCGGCATGGAGGTCGTGGGGCTCGATTCACTTGATTCCATTCCGCCCGAACCCGTCGAGGACGGAACGACCTTCGAGGCGAATGCCCGAATCAAGGCGACCGAATACGCGAGGGCAACGGGACGCATCTGCCTTGCGGATGATTCGGGCCTGGAAGTCGATGCCCTCGATGGTGAACCCGGTGTCCACTCGGCTCGCTGGTCGGGTGAAGGCGGTACTCGGGACGAACGTGACCGTGCGAACAACCACAAGCTGATCGATGCCATGAAGGATGTTCCCGAAGCCGAACGAACGGCACGTTTCGTCTGTGCGATGTGCCTGGCAGCTCCCGACGGGCGTGTGCTTGCCGAGACTCGTGGGACGTTCGAGGGAACCATCGTCATCGATCCTCGAGGCGAAAATGGGTTCGGCTACGACCCGCATCTCCTCGTGCTGGGGGAGAAACGGACCAGTGCGGAGCTGACTCCCGAGGAAAAGAACGCGCGAAGCCACCGTGGGGAGGCATCTCGGGCCATTGCGGCGCTGATCGCAGCCGGTGCGATGAATGCCAGTGAACGGCCGGCCTGATCCAGATGGCTTCCCACTCACTACCGATCCTGATGCCTCGCATGGACTGGCAGCAGTACAGCTGTCACGGATGCGGACTCTGTTGCCGGGATTTCACCGTGCAATTGCGGGAAGAGGATCTCAAGAAACTCGAGGCCCAGCAGTGGGAATCGATTCTTGGTGAAGAGGTGGTCGTTCACTTTCGAGGTCGTCCCTACCTGAAGCGTCGTGACGACGGTTCCTGCATCTTCCTCAAGGAAGACGGCCTGTGCCGGATCCATGCCGACCATGGTTTCGCCGAGAAACCCATCGCTTGCCAGGTCTTTCCGTTCAATCTCGCTCCGGGAGCGAAGCAGATACGCGTGGGGGTGAACTTCCTCTGTCGCAGCGTCCAGGAGAACCGTGGCGCAGGACTGCAGACGCATCGCGGCGATCTGCGGCGGTTCGCTGCGGAACTTCCCGAGCTCAACGTCGCTTCGGACGAGGCGTCGCTTGCCCGCGGGATCGACACTGCCAGCGAGCGTGAAGGGCAGGCACTGCTTTCAGTCATCGATGAGTGGTTGGTTCGTGAGGATGTCTCCTTCTCGACGCGGTTGGACGGACTGGCGTGGATCGCGCAGTCATTGGGGGAAGCTCGTCTCGCGGAGGTTCGTGGAAGCCGGTTCGAGGAACTGGTTGGACTGCTTGGTTCCGCACTGCCCGGTGAGCTTGACCTGTTGCCGATCAAGGCACCAACCAGGCGGCAATCCGCCCTGCTCCGGCAAGCGGCCTTCACTCGAACCGAGGATCCGATGATCGGTGACGGGGGATCCCGCCGAGGAAGAGTCCGCACCACCCTCTCCCAGTTGAAGAGAAGTCGCAGCGTCCGGCGCGGTCGTGGACTTACCCCGATGCTGTCTTCGGCCCTGCCCTCGGGCGTCAGGTTCCAGGCGATCGAAGGCGTCGGGCCTTTTTCTGAATCGCCTGAGTCCGCGGCCATGGACGAACTCTGTCTTCGATGGATCCGAGCGACATTGCACGGTTCCAGGGCGTGGGGAAGCGCCCACTACGGGTGGTCGATCGTCGATGGACTCCAGGCCCTCGTGTTGAACGTGGCCTGTGCCGGCTGGATCGCGCGGTTGTGCTCGGCGGCGGAATCAAGACCGGTCGCCGGCCTTGAAGACGTTCGAACCGCCATCGGCAGGGTCGACCGGCATTCCGGTCGAGCGCCCTGGCTCGGTAACCCGGTGGAGTTGGTCAGGCTTCGGTACCTCAGGCTGGACGATGGTCTTCGACGGGTGCTTCAGGCGAATTGGTGACTTCATCGACAGGCCGGTTCCTGAGCAGCCGGACGAAAGCCCAGATCGAGGTGGCGATTCCGATCGGAACCACGATCAGGGCCTCGCCTGCGGATTCGACCAGCGCGAGTTGAGAGGCGACTCCGAGGGGGTCCTGCCCTCCAAGGGAATCCGAAGCGAACTTCGCGGTCACGAACGCGACGGTGGCTTCCCGCCAGCCGAACCGGCCGAGTGGGTTGAAGCCCATCATCAATGCCGCAACCGAAAGCAGGATCACCTCATTGGTGCCCAATGTGATGCCGAGGATCTGTGCAGCGATGGCCATTCGCAGGCAGCCGTTGCCGAGGACCAGCAGACGTCCGACTATTCCCGAGACAAGAGCGCGCGGGTCCCCGAACATCTTGTCGACACCCTTGGCGTACCTGATGGCCAGGGGGATGCGCGCCAGTATCCAGATGCCGAATCCCGACAAGGCCAGGAAAAGTCCAAGGATGATCGCCCAACCTATGCCCGGTTCCCCCATGATCAGGGTGGCTAGAATCACGCTGCCAAGGCACGCTGCGGTGGTGATGATGATCGCTCCGAACCAGGCCAGGATCGGCACGAGGGGTACACGGTCCACGCGAGCGTGGTAGAGGATCCGAAAGATCGTTCCCAAGCGTACTGGTGCGTAGTTCATGCATGCCGCCGACATGTTGACGGCCTGGATATCCATCACCTTGAGTCGGTGGTAGGGGCGAATGATTCCCCAGAAGACCAGGCCGTCGAGGATCGTCCCCAACAGACCGGTGCCGAGCAGGGCGGCGATCATCAACGGTGAAGCGGACTTGATCCTTGACCAGTCGGTGTCGCCGTAGAAGGCGATCTTGATGCAGTACGCCAGAAGAAGTGCGCCCAGCAGAAAACCGAAGACCTGGAATGCCAGCCTCTTCGGGGAGAGCATCTTGCGACGCAGGTTGTCCAGTGGTTGATCAGCTTCGGAGTTCATGAGCCTCTTCTTGAGCGGGACCATTCCTTCAAGATAACGAACACCGCACGGACCCCGTCCTTTGCGCCGATCTTCTTGCCGCTCTTGAAGTCACGTGGGTCGTAGGAGATCGAGGCATTGCCTATCCGGGCTCCACATCGTGCCAGTGCGGCGGTGACCTGAGGCTCCACGCCGAACCGGTCCTCGGTGAGCTCGGAAAGTATGCGCTTCATGAACGGAGCTGGAATCGCCTTGTAACAGCATTCCATGTCGTTCACGTCCAGTCCCGTAGCCAGATTGCTCAGTCGAGTGAGTATGCGGTTCACCTTCGTATGCAGCCAGCCCATGGGCGACTCTCGTTGACCTCGGTCGAATCGGTCTCCGTAGACTACATCGTACTTTTCGGCCTCGAGTACTCCCAGAAGAACGGAGAAGTCGTCCGGGTGGTATTCGAGATCGGCATCCTGGATCATGAGGACATCCTCCCCCTCCGCATCGATCAGGGCCTTCTCGAAACCGGTTCGAACCGCCGCCCCCTTGCCGCGGTTCTCATCATGCCTCAATGCGATGATTCGATCGTCCTCCGTGGCGAGCTCGCCTGCAACCGTGGCCGTCTGCTGGTCGGAGCAGTCGTCGACGATGATGACTCGACGATCCCAGCCCTCGGGCAGCCGGGTCTCAATGACACGGCTCACGCAGTCACGAAGAGTCTGGGCTTCGTTGAAGCAGGGGATGACCACATGGAGGCTTGGCACGAAGAGGACGCTCCTGGACTCAGCTCTCGTCGTCCGCCTCCGCAATGGAGTTCCGCATTTCAGTGTCGGACATCACGTTCTGCATCCGGTAGTAGTCCATGATGCCCAGGTGTCCCGAGCGGAACGAGTCGGCGATCGCCTTGGGGACGTCGGCTTCGGCAAGAATAACCAGAGCGCGGTTTTTCTGGGCTTCGGCCTGGTGTTCGGCTTCCTGTGCCACTGCGAGGGCTCTTCGCTGCTCGGCTTCCGCCTGGTAGCGCTTGGTGTCGGCGCCGGCCTGGTCTGCCTGGAGCTTCGCACCGATGTTCTCGCCCACGTCGATGTCGGCGATGTCGATGGAGAGGATCTCGAATGCCGTTCCCGAATCAAGACCCTTGGAGAGAACCGTCTTGGAGATGTTGTCTGGATTCTCCAGTACCACCTTGTGCGTGGTTGCGGAACCGATCGCCGAAACGATGCCCTCGCCAACACGGGCGATGATGGTCTCTTCGGTCGCACCGCCGACGAGGCGGGCGATGTTGGTTCGAACCGTGACCCTGGCCTTGGTTCGCAGTTGGATTCCGTCCTGCGCTACCGCAGCAATCGTCGGTTTGCCTGCCTCCTGCGAGGGGCAGTCGATGACTCTCGGGTCCACCGACGTCTGGACGGCAGTCAGGATGTCACGCCCCGCAAGATCGATTGCGGTTGCGTTCTCCCAGGACAGGTTGATCTGCGCCTTGCCTGCCGCGATCATCGCGCGGACCACTCGGCTCACGTTGCCTCCGGCAAGTAAGTGCGCCTCGAGCTGGTTGGTCGGCAGGTCCATCCCGGCCTTCTTCGCCGCAATTCGATTGAGCACCACCACGTCCGGCTTCACCTTTCTGAACCTCATGCCGATGAGGCTGAAGAAGGTGACCGGTGCGTTGGAGAGCTTTGCTTGAAGCCAAAGGGAAAAATACTGCATCACGAACAGCCCGACCACGAGGATGATGAATCCGCCGATGCCGATCGGGATCCACCAGTACCATTCGAGCGCGAGGGTGGTGATTGGTTGCAGTGAGTTCATGGTCTTGTCCTCCAAGGGTCAAGTTTATCAGGTCAGTCTTCGGCTGTCGGCGAGGGGGCGATGTGGCGGACCTTCAGCTGGTTGTCGTAGGCATCGACGACCCGGATTCGCTGGCCCGCTTCGATGAGATCGCCTTCAGCGATCGCATCAACTCGCCGCCCCGAGATCTTCACGAAGCCTCCTGGACGAAGCTGCGAATCTGCCACGCCTTCGCGGCCGATGAAGGCGGACAATGGAGTCTCTTCTGAAACTGGCCCGACCTGGTCCCGTGATGCGGCTTCATTGGGTATCGCGGAGTCAAGCTCCGCATCAAGGATCAGTTTCTGGCCCACGGTCGAGTGTTCCCAGACCTTGATGCCCCAGTAGATCGCGAATGGACCGACGATCACGTAGCAGATCAGCAGCAGCAGGCCCAGAATGGGATTGAAGAGGAACATCGAGACCACCGAGGCGATCGTGCAGGTCCCGCACAGTACGGCGAATATGCCTCCGCTCGGAACGAAGAGTTCGAGCATGAAGAAGAGGACCGCTGCTGCGATGAGTCCGAATGCGGCGACGACATAGGCAGAATTGGCCTCGGTCGGGGGAGGAGTGGTGGCGACCTGGTTCAGCAGGGGATCGCTCGCGATGGTCATCAGGGAAAGGGTGATCCAGTTCAAGTCGTCTCCGTCCTTCCCGTGACGTCTTCTTCCGCACCTTCGCCGAGCGGTTCGACCTCCAACTCGCCTCCGAATTCACCGAGGATCCGGACCGGGGATCCCGAGTCTATCCAACCCACGGTCGATCGGGCTGCCCGAAGGGCTCCGTCGATGTCGATGCGCCCCGAGGGTCTGAGGTCCGTTGCCGCCAGGGCAGTGCGTCCGGTGTACTCCAGCTTCGTGGAAGCGACCGGAGCCATTGTTTCAACCTGACCCGATTGAGCATCAAGGATCATTCGATTGAACAGCCAGAAGCCGCCGGTTTGTCGGCTCAGCCACCACGCGCCCACACCGCCCAGAAGGCAGGCTCCAAGGATTGCGATGATCGCTGCGGTGACCTGATTGTTGGCTTCGCTGGTTCCCATGTCCGCTGTGACCATGACCCCGGCAAGGCCCACGATCAGGCTGACCGCACCCAGGATCCCGGCCACCCCGATTCCGGGGAGAAGCACGATCTCGATTCCGATGAGAAACAGCCCCGTGAAGATCAGGAGTATGTCCCACCAGTCGGTCATCCCGCTCAACATGGGTGCTCCGATCAGGACCGCCAGCGCCAGCAGGGCCGCGCCTCCGAAGATGCTGGTCCCCGGGGCCGCGATCTCCAGGAAGAACCCGATCACCACGATGCCCACCAATATCGCCTGGATCGGCCAGCTGGTCAGGAATCGAACCAGCGACTCCGCCCAGCTTTGCTGGTAGCGCACCACGCGTGTAGCGCCATACCAACGAGCCAGTTCTTGATCATTCTCGACCACACCGCCGGCCAGGGCCATTCTTCGTGCCTCGTCGGTGTTCACGACGAGCAGTTCCTCGTCGCCTATCAC
Source organism: Phycisphaerales bacterium (assembly GCA_029246705.1). Lineage (GTDB taxonomy): Bacteria > Planctomycetota > Phycisphaerae > Phycisphaerales > SM1A02 > JAKVBQ01. Next base: position 92,101 of record JAQWMQ010000024.1, read on the forward strand.
CTGTCCCAGCAGTCTCCACGATGAAGCGTCCTCCGGACCGAGTTTCGGACGGTCGGGGTTGATGTCCTGGAGGAGGTCGATGGTCTCCATTGTTTCGGCTTCGAGTGGTGGGGCATCGGATGGCACGGTCGGTTGGGAACCTCGGGCGCGATCCAGGGGTGGTGATTCCCCGTAGATCCGACCGTACTCGTTTGCATCTACGAAGATCCTGCCCGGACCGTCGATCTCCTCGAGTTCCCAGAGGGCGAATCGCACGCTGACCATCGATTGCACGAGCTTCTCGTCGTAGCCGTTTCTTCGCGCCGAATCGACGACTTCGGCCAGCACCGGTGATTCAATCTTGGCTCTCTCGGTCGCGGGGAGCTGGAGTATGCCCGTGATGGGGCTGCCTTGGATGGGGGCTGCATCACCCATGCGGGCGCCTGAAGCCATGACCACTCCGTCGGTGGCCAGGGCAATGATGGCTCCTGCGGAATAAGCTTCGGCGTTGACCCATGCTCCAGTTCTCGATTTCGATTCCTGCTTGAGGAACCGGCAGATGTCCAGGGTTGCCTCAAGGTCGCCTCCCGGCGTGTCCAGTTCCAGTACGACCACATCCGCACCTTCGTCGATGGCCAGCAGGGCGCGTCTTCTGATGGACTGCTCCGTGACCCGGTCGATCGGACCACTCACGTCGATGACGGCAACCTGGCTGGCCTGTCGGGAGGGAGGCACGCCAGGAGACTGGTTCCCGACGGGTTCTTCGACCGGTACCTGGGTCATCACCAGACAGAGAAGAATCATGTTGAGCATCGTTGTCATCAAAGGCATCTTAGCCACCACCGACCTGGCACCCCCTGAAAGAAGCCTGCATCGCAGTCTCTCTCACAGGCACGTCTCGCTTTTGCCCTGATGAGACCGTTCTGACGTCAATGCACCCGCACATTGAATGTCCGACTCTTCTCAAAAAAGAAAGACGGCCGCCTCTCGGGAGGCGGCCGTCGGGGTGATTTTCTTTGGTCAGTTCGAGATCATCAATCGTCGTCCCAGCCCATTACCTGGCCGTTGAGGTCGGTGGGGTCGTCATTGGACTCGTAGGTCAGGCAGAGGAAGGCGTCTGAGCCTGCGGTTGACTCCACCTCGTTGTCTCTGGTTTGGTCGACATAGACGTCGTCAAACTGCTGTGCGCCGGAATCGTCCATGTACCTCGCATGGCCATCGGGCGAGAACTGGTTGGTGTGCTTGACGTGGCCGTCGTTGTAGCAGTGGTTGGCGAAGAACTCGTTACGACCACCGTAGAAGGCGAGGAGCTTGCTCTTCTCATAGAGTTCGGTGTCGCCCCCTTGGCCGATGACGTATTCGGTGCCCTGACCCTTGTTGATGCCACGGGTACCCAACACGACGAAGTCGGAAGCCAGCGAATCTCGCCACTGGTTGCGCTTGCGAGCACCGCGCAGCGGCATGCAGGCGTAGGAGGTGTTCGACTCGTAGTTGACGTCGGCATTGAAGCTTCGATCCCAGTAGATGCCGAACATGGGCTTGTATTCGCCGAAGTCGTAGTTCGAGTCGGGTGCAACGTTGGCACTCACCTCTGCGGGCGAGTACAGGACCTGCGGAGAGGCGTAGTTCTGCTGAATCATCGCCGAGAACAGGGCCTTGTGGTGGTTGAAGACGTGGCTCTCTTCGCCCTTGCCCGGCACGAATGCGCCGTTGTACTGCTGGCGATTGATGCGTCCCGGAGTCATGAAGATGCCATCCTGGTCCGAAGCAAATACGACCTGGCCCTTGTGGATCTGGCTCAGCTGCGAGGCGTCCTTGACCTGACGTGCCTTGGCACGTGCCTTGGACAGCGCGGGCAGCAGAATACCGAGCAGCAGTGCGATGATGGCCATGACCACCAGCAGCTCGATGAGTGTAAATCCGCGATTCTTGTTCATATGAAATCCAATCATGAGTTCATTATTGTCGATCGTCGTGAAGACGCAATGTTCTGTCGATCCGCGTTGTCGCGGAATTGAGTGATTAATTAATTGTTCAGATCGTCATATTGCATGAGGGAGCCGACTGAAAAATTGTTTCCAGCATCGAAGGCGTTTTTGCACATGCCAATCCAAGCATCTGCTTCCATGAAATTATCGTCGTCACCACATTCCATCTCGAAGGCAAACACGTTGTCCGGGATGTTGCCGCCCTCTGACTGGCACATGTAGTTCGATGCATAGAAGGTCTTCACGGCTTCCATGTGGTTGTCTGCGAAGCAGAGGTTGCCGTGCCACTCTTGCTTGGGGCCGAGGAGCTGGAGCGTGGGGGACTTCTCGTAACGTGAACCGGAGGTAATGCCACTCTGGACGCCGCGTGTGCCCATGACCGGGCAGGTCGATGCGCCGTAGTTGACCCAGAAACGGGTTCGACGACGATTTTCCTGACCATTGCCACCCGAAGGTCCGCCGGGAACCGAGATGTTGTTCATGTGGATGGCGAGGTGTGCGTAGGATGCGTTGCACTCATCATCAGGGCGTTCAGTTCCACCCCAATCATCAGTGTCGTCCTGGATACTCGACCCATTTCCCTTGATGTCGGCGGCGAAGGACGGGTCCCAGTAGGTGCCAGAGGTTGGCCTGTACATCGTGTAATCGAAGTCCTGGTCCTGCTTGACGATGGGGTTGACCTCGGTCGGGCCGATCAGGATTTCCGGCTTCAGGTATTCCTGGGCGATCGCCACGGAGTAGAGGTTGCTGGCGTTGTTCATGTTGCCTCGTTCATCGCCGAAACGTCCGGGGTAGCCTTCACCGCTTGGGCCCCCACCAGCTCGTTCGCCGGACCACCAGGGGCGGATCTTGCCGGGAATCGGCAGCTGGTTGTCGGCGTTGCTGTTGGCGTAGATGAGCATTGCCTTGTGAACCTGGTTGATCTGTGAGGAGTCTTTGGTTGCTCGAGCTGACTCTCTGGCCTTGGCAAGGGCAGGGAGGAGCAGTCCGATCAAGAGTGCAATGATCGCAATCACGACCAGAAGCTCGACGAGCGTGAATCCACGGCTCTTGTGCATGATGTTTGTCTCCGGTTCTCTTGGGTTAGAAAGATGGTGTTTCGTAGGTGAGTTCATTGATGAGTTCATTGATGAGTCCTTATACGTTCCTGTTGATCGAAAATCCTGGCTCGAGAGCCAAACGGGTTTGGCGCCAGCCTTCCTTCTTGACTGCTTCGTGCAGGATTGGGAATAAAGCTCGTATTGATCAGGGGATGCCCAGCGCAATCGTCATCAACAGCATGCAGATATCTCTGCTGCCTCGTTGAGGGGTTCTACGCTCAATGGCATTCCGGCGAACTTCGTCCCGACCTCGCACGTGGCTGCCTGACCGCCTGTTGATTGCCTGAAGCAGCTCTACCGGTAGAAACCATGTCTCCATGGGTCTCCATGGGTTCAAACGCAGAGTGAGCGACTCTTTCAGGACCGTTTGGGTCAGGACCAGCCATCTGGAGGAAGGCTTTGGCCGTGGGTACTCGGATTGTCGTCAACGAGTGGGAAGTTCAAGGCTGGCCGATTGGCCGTATAGGGCAGGTTGAGGGTCTGGGTCACCTTCATGGCAATCCGACGCTCGTAATATTCAAAGCAGTCCGCTCGTCGACCTGTTGGGTGAAGATACGAATATTCACCACACACATAGACTATTTCGCAGGTATGGGATGTCAAGTTCTACTGCACCCCACTTTTTTGACTTTAAAACGTCCTCGGTACTGTGAATTCCCCTTTAGGAACCTGTGCGGGCGTTTTGTGGTGCAATTCGATGTACATCGCCTCAATCGAGGTACCTCAAAGATGCGAACCACGCTCGGATCTCGATGGTCTGACATGATCGACTGACCCTCAGGTCGTGGCTATCCTCGGCTCATGACTCCAGAACAACGATTGTCCGAACTCGGTCTCGCTCTTCCGCCTGCTCCCGCTCCCGTGGCGGCCTATGTTCCTGCCGTCCGTACGGGAAACCTCGTTTTCGTCAGTGGTCAGATTCCGTTCGTGGATGGCGAGCTCATCGCTCGTGGGCGGGTTCCGGATGTGGTTGACGTGGAGCAGGCAGCCTTGGCTGCCCGGGCCTGTGCCTTGAATGGACTTTCGGTCCTCGCCGCTCAGCTGGAAGGGGGGCTTTCCGATGTCCTCCGAATCATCCGCATTGGTGTCTTCGTCCAGTGTGAACCAGGCTTCAGTGGCCAGCCGATCGTCGCGAATGGAGCCAGTGAGCTCCTGGTGGAGATCTTCGGGAATGCCGGTCGTCACGCCCGTGCTGCGGTTGGTTCGATCGGATTGCCGCTGGACGCCACCGTCGAGATCGAGCTGCTTGCCGAGGTCCGCTGAGTCCGAATCGATCGCCTGCGGTCAGGCTCCGGCTCGATCGAGGACCAGAAGCAGGATCACGAACAGCGACAGCCCCAGCAGTGACATCAGCATCAGCACGATCGGTTCGCCGAGAACCGAGTTGGGTCTGGGTGCCTTGCGGATGTCCAGCGCAGGCTGATTCATCGTCTCGCCTGACAGGGCTTCGGCAACCGTCGAGAGATCCATCCTTCCGCCGGCATGCAGGGGGCTCTTGCCGGCAAGCAGGAGGTCGATGTCCTCGATGAGATCAGCCGCGGATCCGTATCGATCGCTGGGACGTTTCTCGAGCATCATCTCTATGACCTGTGCGGATCCGGGCGACAGCTTCGAGTTCACGTGGTCTGGTGGCACCACCTCGTCTCGAAGATGGCGGTGCATGACCTGTGAAGGCGTCCGCCCATCAAAGGGCACTCGCCCGGTCGTCATGTGGTACATCGTGGCGCCAAGGCCATAGATGTCCGCCTCAGGGCCCAGCTCCACCTTTCCGCGAATCTGCTCGGGACTGATGTAGAAAGGGGTTCCGTAGGCACGGCCGGCCTCGGCTTCGGCCGCTTCCTTGTCGGTGAGCGCTCTTGCCAGGCCCAGGTCCGCCAGTTTCACCTTGCCAGCCTTCCCGAGCATGATGTTCTTTGGTTTGATGTCCCTGTGGATGAATCCGCGTTCGTGGGCGTGCTTCAGTGCTGATGCGACCTGCTTGACGATCTTCAGCGCATCGGGTTCATCGAGGCGCCTTTCCCGCTTGATCCGGTCGTACAGCGTCTCGCCGTCCACGTACTCCATCACGAAATAGTGGTGCTCACCAGCCTGGTTCACGTCATAGGCGGCGACGATGTTGGGGTCATTCAGCTTCGCAGCCGCCCGACCCTCCTTGTAGAAGCGCTTGATGAACGAGTCGTTCGACGAAAAACGCTTGGGCAGCACCTTGATGGCGACCAGTCTGTCGAGGCTCAGCTGGCGAGCGAGGAAGACGGTTGCCATCGCTCCCGATCCCAGTTTCTGGAGAATCGTGTACCCGGGAATTCGCTGACTCGAGCGGTCAACTTCGAATTCGCCGCGCATGCGCTCCAGCTGCCTGTTGGTCAGGAGTTCCTGCTCGACCAGCACCATGCTGAGATCCGCGCTTGGCTCGAGTTTCCTTCGCTCGGCGACGATGGAGAGGGCCTCGTCCAGCTCGTCGCTGGTGACGAGCCCTCGATCAAGCAGCACCCGTCCGACGACCGTGTCGAAACCCTGCCCGTTGCGCGAGGCCTCTCGCGAATCCTCGCGAGGGTCCTGCGGTGTATCGGAACCCTTTTCGGCATCGGAACCTCTGTCCTGGTTCTTGCCATCGGGGTTGGATTGACTGCCATTGGTCACGTGGTGTTCCGTTCTGAAGGCTTCTGAGGATACCCTCAAGCCCCCGTACCATGCCATCGCCTGCTGGAAGGGTGATACTACCGGTGGTTCGTCAATGCCACCTGCATTCGGGTGAAGAGGGCTTTCCCGTTGCCCTAGCCTATACTTCGCAAGCAAGTGGCCAAAGGCTGCGTCCATACGAGAATCGATGCCAGTATTGCCGCCCCGATCCCTTCTTCTCATCCGACCGAGTGCACTCGGTGATGTGTGCAGGACCGTTCCTGTCTTGTCATCCTTGCGTGCGGCCTGGCCCCACACCCGAATCGACTGGCTTGTCCAGGATGAATTCGCCGATGTGGTCTCGGCGCACCCGGCGCTTGATTCGGTCGTCCGCTTTCCCCGATCACGATTCCGTGGCTCACTCCGATCTCCTGGTCGAGCGCTTTCCGCACTTCGATGGGCAGCGTCGCTCCGCAAGGGAGGATGGGAGCTCGCCATCGACTGCCAGGGACTCGCTCGCAGCGCATTCTTCGCCCGATGCTCCAGGGCTGGCAGGCGGGTCGGATTCGCCGATGCTCGAGAGCTGGGTTGGATCCACTACAACCAGCGTGTCGCGGTTACCGCGCCGCACGCCGTCGATCGGATGATGGCCCTGGTCGATGCACTTGAGCTGCCGCGGGTCATGGACATGAGACTGTATGTCCCGTCCGACGATCAGGGCTGGCTGCGCGAGCACTCCGCTTCACCCCGAGGTCGTTATGCCGTTTTCGCGCCCCGAAGCCGCTGGGCCGCGAAGGAGTGGCCGGAAGAACGCTGGAGTGAGCTGGCATTGAACAGCGGGGCCCTGGACATCGAGGAGCTCATCCTCGTCGGAAGCCCCTCCGAGGCACCATCGATCGAGCGGCTGGCCCAGGTCATCGAGCTTGAACGCGAGCGAAGGGGCATCACGAATGCACCGCGCGTTCGAGTGTTTGCAGGTCGCACCAGTGTCGGGCAGTTGATGGCGATCATCGGCAACAGTTCGCTCGTGGTTTCATGTGACTCAGCGGCGCTGCACATGGCGGTCGGTTTCGCCCGTCCGCTGGTCGCGCTCTATGGACCCACCGACCCCGCGGAGGTGGGCCCCTGGGGGTATGACTCCGCCGTGCTCCGGGATCCATCCGCGTCTGGTTCCGGCCATGACTATCGCCGGGGCAAGGAACCCGCGCCAAGCATGCTCGCGCTGTCGGTCGATCAAGTGCTCGAACGAATGGCCATTGCCGTTGATCGGGAGTCGCCATGAAGACGCTCTGGCTCGCCAGCGGATCACCTCGGCGCATGAGCATGCTCAAGGATGCCGGTTTCGACCCTCAGCGGGTCGTCATCGATCTTGACGACGACACCCTCGCGGAGGCGGTGGGTGGTGTCGAGGCCACCTGCCTGGCCAGGGCGTGGTTCAAGGCTTGTGCGGCACAGCATGTCCTCTCACACCGGAACGGTCATTCCGTCGAGGGCGAAACGGGCATCCTGCTCGCTGCGGATACGCTGTGCGAGTCCGATGGGCGGATGCTCGGCAAGCCGTTGAATCCAGAGGAGGCCATGGAGATGATCCGACACCTCTCAGGCAGGGAACATCGAACCATCACCGGGGTCGCGCTTCTCGATCTCGACGGATCTCATCGCTCGATCTGGTCCGACAGCACCCTGGTCAGGGTGGAACCCCTCACCGAGGACCAGGTCCGGTCCTACGTCGCATCCGGTGCATGGCGTGGCAAGTCCGGCGGCTACAACCTTGCAGACCGCATCGATGCCGGTTGGAACATCGAGATCGATGGTGACCCCGACACGGTCATGGGTCTCCCCATGCGTGGGTTGCGGCCCCGCCTGAACGACCTGCTTTCCAAGGGTGCGGCATGAGCATCGGTGCGATAGACGTGCCCGTGCCTACCGGACTGCTCATTGCGAGCAGCCTGTTCCTGCTCTCGGTGTGGTACTGGCATCGTCTCGGTGGCGAGCAGTTCGATGTCTCCACCCGTGCACTGCGCCGTGGCACGCTCATTTTCGCGGTGCTTGCGATATTCGCACTTCTACGGGCGGCTTCCTTCGTGGATTCGGAGGTCAGCCCCAGGGGCTACGTCATCGCCTGGTTGTCTGCCCTGGGCCTGATGTCTCTCACCGTCCTCCTGCTTGCGGTGGATGTCATCAACAGCCTGCGCGTGCATCATCGAGCCATCTTTCGTGTCTCGTTGCAGACCACGAACAAACTACGTGAACAGATCACCACTGCCGAGAAGAATGCCGCCACGAAGAAGGCCGCTGAGACAAAGGATGATCGGGAGGGGGCTTCCGAAGCGTGAGTGAACGAACCGGTCCACTTCCACGTGCACTTGCACCCTTGACGTACCTCGCCGCGCGAGCGTACCGGGTCGGCTGGCGCATGGATGTCCAGAGGCAGCTTCGCGGAGGTGCCGCACGGCTCGGGGTTCCGGTTCTATCGGTGGGAAACCTGACCGTCGGGGGAACAGGGAAGACACCGGTCTGCAGTCATCTCGCACGGGCCTTGCAGGAGGCCGGTTTCCGCCCTGCGATAGCGATGCGTGGTTACAAGGCCGATCAAACCGCCGGTTCCGACGAGGCGGCCGAGTATCGCCTGCGGCATCCGCTGCTGCCGCTCCTGGTGGGTGCTGATCGAACCGCTATCGCGCGAAAGATGCTCCATGACGATCCTCGCTCCTTCGACGTGCTGATTCTCGACGATGGGTTCCAGCACAGAAGGCTTCACCGTGATCTCGACATCGTTCTTGTCGACGCCATGCGGCCCGGACTGGATGGAGACCTGCTTCCGAATGGTTGGTTGCGTGAACCGCCCCGATCCATCCAGCGTGCGGATCTCGTGGTGATCACCCGAGCGGGTGGTTCGATCGAACGGGTCGAGGATCTCGTCATGAAGCACCGCGGGCGCCCTGCTGATGCAGTCTGCCGACATGTCTGGTCAGCAATCGATCGCCATCACCTGGGTCGACTCGATGGAACGTTCGGTCCGGGGGAGCTGTCGGGAAAGCGGGTCGTGGTCTGCACGGGGCTCGGCAACCCCGATCATCTGGTGCAACAGGTCGAGGCGGCGGGCATGAACATCACGCAGCACCTCAGATTCCCCGATCACGTGCATTACGGAGCCTCCCAGTCAGCTTCGATCCGTGCGGCCACTTCCGGGGCCGAGGCCGTCCTCACCAGCGCCAAGGACTGGGTCAAGCTTCAAAAGTGCCAGGCTCTTGTTGAAATCGACATTCCCTTCCTGGTTCCACGCCTCGAGATCAAGTTCGATCGTGGTGCCGATGCCATCGCGTCCGGGATCCTCAATGCGTCTGGATGCTCGGTCGTGTTGTAGAATCGGGCCCGTGAATGAACCCCCCGACAATTCTCATGAGCGTCTCTACCGGGCACTCGCCGACTTCTCGAGCTTCAAGGTCGTTCTTGTGGGCGACTTCATGCTCGATCAGCAGATCCGCGGTGCCGCGGAGCGGATGAGCCCCGAGGCTCCCGTGCCGGTACTGACCGCGAGAAGTCATCGTGACATCACGAGCATGCCGGGTGGTGCCAGCAACGTGGCCGCCTGCCTTGGCGCCCTGGGGGCCGAAGTCCACCTCGTCGGTGTATCCGGTTCCGATCAGGAGGGGGCCGAACTTCGTGACCGACTTGCCGACTCCGGTTGTCATGTCGCCGGCCTGATCGAGGATTCAAGCAGGCCCACGACGGTGAAGAGAAGCCTGATCGGTCTCGCCCAGCATCGCCATCCGCAGAAGATGTTCCGACTCGACTTCGAATCCCGCGAGCCCCTGAGCAAGGAGATCGAAGCCCGCGTCATCGAGGCCTTCGAATCCACGCTTGAAGGAGCGTCGGTGGTCTGTCTCGAGGATTACGACAAGGGTGTCTGCACGCCGAACGTCTGTCGGAGAGTCATTGAGTTGGCTCGTTCCCGCGGCGTGCCCGTACTCGTCGATCCAGCGGGACGCGAGGATTCGAAGCGATACTCGGGAGCGTCGATCGTCACTCCGAACAGGACGGAAGCCGAACTGGTCACCCGTCTCGAGCCACCGGTCGATGGCGGAATTGATCATGGATTCAAGCTTGCCGAGGCCTACCTCGAATGTTGTCCGGTCGATGCGGTCGTCGTGACCCTGGATCGGGATGGTGCGGTTCTCATGCAGCAGGAGCATGCCCCGGTTCACCTGCCCACGCGTGCCAGGAGCGTGTACGACGTGACTGGTGCGGGCGACATGGTCCTGGCCGCACTGGCCGCCGCGATCGCCAACGGGGTCTCACTCGATGATTCGGTACGACTGTCCAATGTCGCGGCAGGCCTGGAAGTCGAGACCTTCGGAGTCCGTCCGATTCCGATCGCGGAACTTCGACACGCACTTCTCGTCGAATCCGGCTGCGTGGCCGGCGCCGTCCGCTCGCTGGATGATCTGTTGCTGGAACTCGAGGTTCATCGTTCCAATGGTCGCTCCATAGTCCTGACCAACGGCTGTTTCGATGTCCTGCACGCGGGGCATGTCGCGTACCTTCGCGAGGCAAAACAGTGCGGGGACATCCTCGTGGTCGGTGTCAACACCGATCGCCAGGTGACCAGCTTGAAGGGGCCGGAACGCCCCATCTTCAAGGAGGCCGAGCGTCTCGAGATGCTGGGTGAGCTTCGCTGCGTCGACGCACTGGTCCTGTTCGACGAGCTGACCGCGCACGACCTCATCCGCGCGGTCTCCCCGGATATCTACGTGAAGGGGGGGGACTACGAACCGGAGCAGATCGTCGAGCACGATGTCCTGGTCGAGCTGAGCATTGAAATTCAGGTCCTGGCCCACCGTCCCGGCGTCTGTTCAACCTCGGTAATCGATCGAATTCGCTCGGAATCCTGACCGAGACTCCCGTTTCGGGCTGCAGAAGGGTGGTGCGCTCACTCCCTTTTGGCACTCTTTCTCTGGCTTCGCTTCCGATTCGTGGCATCCTCCAGTAGGTGGTTCCCCGGCTTTTCGCCCTGTGAACCCCGTTACGAGGGCCTGAAGATGAGATATGTCCATATTTCTGTGACTGCGACGATCGCAGGGTGTCTCATGTTGCTTGGGGCCTGTTCCAGCCCTCCAGCGCAGCATCAGGTCTCCCACACCACTGCCCTGATTGGCTCGAATCATGCCTTGGTGGTTCCGTCTGCGGAAGGCCGTTTAACCGCTGTTCTGGCGGGAATGGAAGAGCCTGGATCTGATTTCGGCGTCTTCGCTGGGCGGCGTGACACTCGGATAGGGGCCCTTGAGGGTGGTCCGGAGCGGATTGCCTTCGGATATGAACGTCGAATCTACGATCGGCAATATTCATCTCTTGGCCGTCCGTTCAACAACTACATGAACACGACGCGCTCCACGACCCGCGTCGACCGGTAAATCCGGCATCCAGACTTTCGATTCAAGGGTTGACACCACTACGGCCACATGCCGATACTCATGTTGTTGGGTGTTCGGTCTGCGTACTGGATGGCTGCCAAGGCTCAGTTTTTTACAACAGTAAAGACCTGCAGGGCCAAGCCTTCCTTTGAATCGGACGCTTCTTTCGCTTTGTTCATAGAGCCAATCGCGAAGGGGCACGCATGGCCACTACCACTAAAAAAGACTTGATTGACAGGATCGCGGATTCCACCCAGCAACGTAGGGCGGATGTCAAACGCACGGTGCAGGCGTTCCTCGATCAGGTCATTGACGAACTCGGTCGAGGCAATCGACTTGAGTTCAGGGATTTCGGTGTCTTCGAGATCAAGGAACGCGCTCCTCGCGTGGCCCAAAATCCGAAAACACTCGAACGGGTGCAGGTTCCTGCGCGTCGCACGGTCAAGTTCAAGGTCGGTCGCTTGATGCGTGAGACCCTGTCCCAGCCGGAAGAGGCAGTCGAGATCGTCGGTCAGATCAATATCGATTGATCGATCGTTCGAGGCCTGGCCCTCTCTGGGCCTCTTTTGCACATTCTCGGGGTGGATGACCTGTCAACCTTGTCAGGACGGCTGTCTGCTGTGGTCTCATCATGGGAACCATGACCGACCGAACCGAATCAACCGGACGCACTGAAATACGAAGTGCCGATCTCACCCGCCTCTTCGAGGCCCTCCCTCCGCACGCACCGGGCGCGGAGATGAGCATGCTGGGTGCGATGCTCTGGGACCACAAGGTCATCCCGGACGTGATCGGGATCGTCATGAGCGGTGCGGACCTCTATCGTCCGGCCCACGGAACGATCTTCGACGCGATGATCGACCTCTACGACAAATACGGCTCACTCGATGTCGAGCAGCTTGCCCAGTATCTCGTGGACCGAGACATCCTCGAGGAAGTCGGTGGCATCGAATACATCGCCGAGCTCGCGGAAAGCGTTCCAAGCGCATCCAATGCCCCGCACTACGCACGCATGGTGCGAGAGAAGGCCACCCTGCGGGAGTTGATCGAGGCCGCCGGTGCGACACTCCACGAAGCACACACCAGCCCTGAAGAGGCCCAGATCATCCTGGAAGAGGCCGAAAAGCGGATCTTCAACATCGCCCAGAAGCGCGAGCATTCATCGGCGCAGGAACTGAGCGAGCTTCTTGAAGAGGTCATGCAGACGCTCCAGGAAAACGAAGGTCGGGCCCTGACCGGCCTGCCCAGTGGTTTCGGCGATCTCGACGATCTCACCAACGGATTGCAGCCGGGTGAACTCATCATTCTTGCGGCACGTCCATCCATGGGAAAGACCGCCATCGCCTTGAACATCATCGAGCACATGGCGATGTCAGGTCATCCATGCGCCATCTTCTCACTTGAGATGGGACGCCAGCAGCTTGCTCAACGCCTGATCTGCGCCCGGGGTGGCATCGATTCCCAGAGACTTCGCAGGAACCTGCTCCAGAAGGAAGACTACCGACGTATCTACGCCGCTTGTGATGAACTGAATTCCGCTCCTCTCTACATCGATGACACGCCGGGCCTCTCGCTGCTCCAGCTGCGTTCCAAGGCGAGGCGCATGAAGGAACGCTACGGCATGCAGGCGGTCGTGGTCGACTACCTGCAGCTGATGCATTCCGGCACCAGGATCGAGAGTCGCCAGTTGGAGGTTGCGGAGATGAGTCGTGGCGTAAAGGCCATGGCGCGCGAGCTCGAGGTGCCCGTGATCTGTCTCAGTCAGTTGAATCGTGCAGCAGAACAACGTGAGGGTCACCGACCCCGAATGAGTGACCTTCGTGAATCAGGGTCCATCGAGCAGGATGCCGACGTGGTGATGATGCTGCATCGGGAGGAGTACTACCATCGCTCCGATCCCGACTGGGCGATCGCGAACCCCGACAAGGTCGGTGTGGGTGAGATCATCATCGCGAAGCAGCGAAACGGCCCTACCGGTACGGTGCACCTCGTCTGGGATGGCGCGTCCACCCGCTACCGGGATCTGAGTTCGAGCATGCACAGCGAGGATGGGACAGCTCCACGCATCGGCAGCGTTCCCACCGCATCGGCAGCACCGGATTCCGGCGATCTGCCCATCTGAGCAGGAGCCGCCTCGCGGAAGGCGGCCAGCTTGGCCAGCTTGGGTAGCGCAAGAGACTGCACCCGACCGATGAGATTCCCGGTAGGTCCTTCCAAGACCGAATTCTGACCGCTGCTGGGTGCTCATGAATACCGATGATCCGAATCACATTGCCAAGACACTGAAACGGGCTGCTGATGGTGATCAGCTGGCCTGGCAGGCGATCGTCGAAGCGCTCGCCCCTCGTGTTTTCGGTCTGATCCGGGCTCAATGCGGGGATCCTGATCTCGCAGAGGAGATCGTGCAGTCGGCTTTTTGCACGGTGGCCCAAAAAATTGAAGGCTACGAGGAATACGGCAGGTTCGATGCCTGGGTCTTTCGGATTGCCATGAACCGGCTTCGCGATGAAATGAGGCGTCGAAAACGGCAGGCTCGCCCCATGGAGGAGGCGTCCCTGGTCAGCTTGGGCGGCAGTGAGCGGAGTGCGGAGCCCGAGATCGAGCCAACGGAGCAGGCGGCCCTCCAAAAAGCCCTTTCAGAGCTCTCAGAGACCGATCGACAGGTCATCGATCTCAGGCATGTCGGTGGAATGAGCTTTCGACAGATTGGTGCATTGCTCGAGGAGCCGGTTGGGACCCTCCTCGCACGCCACCATCGCGCCCTGAAGAAGCTCAGGGCCCTTCTTGAGGGAGACAAGAACCCCGGAAAGGATGCAGAATGATGCAATCTTTCCACCCTCGAAGGCGTTATGACCTTGATGGCTGGCCCGATTCGACCCTGAATCGGCCCTGTCCACGGGAGTCCTGTTGCTCCCAGATTCAGTTCTGTCAGTATCGGTGGGTACGCTCATGACTGCTCCAGACCCACAATTCGAACACCTGCATCCGGCGCAAGTCGAGCAGGCATCCTCACCCGAGCTTTCGGCGCTGATCAAGCGTCTCGATGACCGAGGCGAGGTCCTTCGAACGCGTCCGGGATTGACCAAGGGCATCATCTCCGCGTCCCTTGATGAACTGCCTGCGCCGGTGAGCTACGACATCACTCGAAGCAGCTCGACCTGGGTCGTGGGTCGCATCGCCCTGGCTGCAGGCCTGCTCATTGCCTTCGCAGTGGCTGCCCGCATGCTGCTGGCACCGGCGGTTCAACCGCTGGATGAAAAGAACCTTCTTGCCGCGACAGCCTCGGCGCCACTTGCTGGGATCGATTCGATTCTTCCCACCGAGAGTGACACCGTGCTGGTCACCCTGCTCGATGCCGGAAGGAACGGGCAGATTCAGAACATCGGCGGGCTGGAAGGATCCGACCCGGTTGGTGCGGCCTTCGCCCCGATCCTGGGGACGACCGGAATTGATTTCGATGACTACCTTGCCGAGATTTCCCTGATCGAAGTGGAACTTCGCCGATAGGTAATCGAATGCCAGTCTCTTTCATGATGTCGTCACCGACATCCGGGACCCGAAGATGACACCAGCTCCACGTGCTGCATTCAATCATTTCTGCCTGACATCCAGGTTGATCGGTGTGGTTCTGCTGTGTGGAGTGGCATCAATCGCCAGCGGACAGGAGACGCCGCCGGCCAAACCGGTCAAGCCTGTTCCGACGACATCCTTCGATGATCGGTCTCGAAGTCTCCGTCTGCCATCGAAGGCAAGTGCTCGAAACAGCATGTCCCACCGCTGGCGAAACCCTTCTCCGGCCGACATCAAGCTCTTCATGCTGGTCGCGGGTGACATCAATCCGGACTGGCGGGATTCCCTGACCGCGCTCCAGGTCGATGATCCGGAGGCCTTCATCACGGCAATCACGGCAAACGGCCGCAAGCTCTGGCAGCTCGTCGCGCTTCGAGAACAGAAGCCTGTTCTGTACGAGCTCCGCATGGAGGAGATCAAGGGCCGCGAAAAATTGAAAGCACTGGGGCAGGAGTACCGCACGGCACTCCTGGAAGGATGGAGCGCCGAACTGGTGTCGGTGCTGTTCGCCAAGATCGAGGAAACAGCCAGGAACCAGATCGACATTCAGATGCGGGTTCGCGGTGAGGAACTCGCCGCAATGGCTGAGGCGCTCGAGCAGCTGCGAAACGAACTCCTGGCCGAGGCCACCGACCGGGTCACGCGTACCCAGCAGCTGGTGGAGCTGATCACTGCGCCACCTCCGGACATCGATACCAGCACTCCGCTGAGCTCGTCAACGCACAAGAGA
Organism: Phycisphaerales bacterium; assembly: GCA_029246705.1. GTDB lineage: Bacteria > Planctomycetota > Phycisphaerae > Phycisphaerales > SM1A02 > JAKVBQ01. Next base: position 107,501 of record JAQWMQ010000024.1, read on the forward strand.
CCGGGGACCGGTGGGCAAACTGATGCTTCCGATGCTGGCGGCGATGATGCCACGCCGGATTCGGCTGAATCGCCCCTGGGCTGACTCGAGCACGCCGGCGTCCGTTTGAGCACCCGAAACTCGATTACGATCTGGTCATGACCGTCATCTCCGATCGAACCAGTCGACCACTTCGTGGCATCAATGCCGGTTGGTTTGGTCTGGTCCTGCTGATCCTCGTCACGGGCAGCACGCTCGTATCCATTCCATGGACTTTTGGTTCGGTCGATGTAAATGGGCTCACACGACTGCGTTTCGAGGCGGCAAACCTCGAACTTGCGATGCTCCCCCCGAGCTGGTGGGCCACCAGTCCCGAAGATCTGGAGCGAATCGATCAGCAGCTCGCGGCAGGCGCCTATGTTCCCAATCGGCTCCTCGGCACCGATCGCATGGGACGGGACTTCCTGGCTCGTTGCCTCGCCGGTGGCGGTATCAGCCTGGCCATCGGATTTGCCGCGGCCCTGATCGCGGTGGTGATCGGAACCCTCTACGGAGCCTTCGCCGGCTGGCGAGGAGGGCGCACCGATGCCCTGTTGATGCGGTTGATCGACATCCTCTTCGGGTTGCCCTACATCCTGCTGGTGGTGCTTCTGGCCGTTGCCGTCGATGGTCTCCTGCAGCGCGAGGGTGCGGATCTCAGCAGCGGATTCCGACAGTTGGTGAATGTGCTGACGCTCCTGGTGGCGATCGGTGGAGTCAGTTGGCTTGCCATGGCCAGGGTCATCCGAGGCCAGGTACTCAGCCTCCGGGAACAGCCCTTCATGGAGGCTGCTCGGGCGGGTGGCGTACCGGCGAGTCGGCAGTTTCTGCGCCATCTGCTCCCCAATCTGATGGGGCCCATCATCGTTTACGCGACCCTGGCGGTGCCAGCAGCGATTCTCTCGGAGAGTTTCTTGAGTTTTCTGGGGATCGGCGTCCAGGAGCCTCTGCCGAGCTGGGGCAACCTGGCCGCGAACGGATTGAGCGAGCTCAACACGGTGAAAAGTCGCTGGTGGCTCCTTCTCTGGCCCTGTGTTCTGATTGGGACGACCCTCCTGGCCCTCAACTTCTTCGGGGACCATCTGAAGGAGCGGTTTGATCCCGTTCGTGTGAAGCCTTAGCCTGTTCTCTCTTGTCCGGGGATCTGATGATCAAGAACGGCTCACGAAGCCGGTCTGGAAGGCGATATGCAGAATCGATTCGGGTTCAAAGACGGTCTCTTCTTCGTGCTCCTCATCCTCATCGGCGTGCTCATCGTCGTTGGCATGTACGGGAACGATCGAGTTTTCTCCAAGCTTCAGGCGGTCGATGACAAGATCGGCGAGCTCGAAGGTGCGATGGCCTCGGCCCAGCAGGGGGGCGCTTCAACCGACGTCGAAGGACTTCGTGCCGAGCTCAACGGCATCCGCGAGGCGATCGCCTCGCGTCCGATCACGGTCAACGTGACCGGAATGACTGGGAGTGGAGCAACCTCCGCACCGACGGTCACTCCGTCGACGACGCCGGATCAGGCTCCGGTGGTCACCAAGGCGCCAACTTCCACCACCGAGGAAGCCGCCAGCAAGGACGCCTGGGCTCGACCCGGCTACGCGATCGCCCGGCAGAAGCCCTGGAGCTTCTCCAGCAACCCCGAGGACGTGCCCGGCTTCGAGACCGGAGGTGAATTCACCGAGATCATCGGTGCCCAACCGCCCCGTATCACGCCCTATCTCTCCAGCGACGTCTACGGACGCCGGGTGATCGATCAGGTGATGGAACCCCTGGGAGCCTACGACCCCGAGACCCTTGAGATCCGTGGTGTCCTGGCCGATGCCTGGCAGCTTGATCCCGACGGGCTCTGGCTGCGGGTCCACATCAACCCTGCGGCTCGATTCAGTGACGGCATGCCCGTGACCTCCGAGGACGTGCGCTGGACGATCGAGGACTTCATCAAGAACGAGCGCATCGAGGCCGAACGCTCCCGTTCCACCCTTGAGATGATCGAGAAGGTCGATGTCATCGACAAGCACACCGCGGAGTTCGTCTTCAACAAGTCGGTCTTCACCAACCTCGACTACACCCTCGGCATCTACGTGCTGCCAAAGCACTTCTATGGAAGCCTCGAGGAATCGACCATCAACCAGTCGACCGGGCTGCTGATGGGTTCGGGGCCCTTCCGCCTCGAGACGATCAATCCCGATGATCAATGGTCTCCGGGCGAGGACATCAAGATCGTCCGCAATGCACGGTACTGGGGGGCTGAAAGTGCTCCGCTGGACAGCATGCGATTCAAGGTCATCAAGGAAGCCACCGCGGGACTGGTCGGGTATCGAAACGGTGATGGCGACATGATGACGCCATCCTCCACCCAGTACGACGAGCTTCGTTCCGACACCGACTTTCTCGTTGAAAACGCCATCTACAAGTGGGTCAACATGAGATCCGGGTACTCCTTCATCGGCTGGCAGTGCGGCCGGCGAGGAGCAACGCCTGATGGCAAGTGGACGCCCTTCCATGACAAGCGGGTTCGTCGTGCGATGACCATGGCCCTCAATCGCGAGGAAATGATCCGCGACATCTGGGCAGGCGTGGGAGTCGTCTCCTCCGGTCCCAACAGCCCCAGCTCACCCTCATCCAACCCCGCGATCTCGCCCTGGCCCTACGACCTCGCCGGTGCACGTGCCCTGCTCAAGGAAGCTGGGTGGGAGGATGCCGACGGAGACGGCATTCTGGAATACCAGAAGGACGACGAGTTCTTCGCGAAGGGCACCCCGTTCAAGTTCGAATTCACGATCACCAACAGTGGTGAGACTTCAGAGCGGATCATCAGTTACCTGGTGAGTCAGTGCGAGGAGGTCGGGATCACCTGCGAGCCGCGGGTGGTGGACTGGTCCTTCTACTCGGACATGCTCAAGCGACGCGACTTCGACTCGATGATCATGGCCTGGAGCGCGAGCGCCCCTGAATCCGACCCCCGTCAGATCTGGCACCGATCTTCGATCCAGGACCAGGGTGACAACTTCATCCAGTGGGACAACGTCGATGCCAGTGGTCTGATCGACAAGGGTCGCACCACCATGGATCGCGAGGAACGCATGCTGGTCTGGCATGACTTCCATGCCGCGGTCCACGAGGACCAGCCCTACACCTTCCTCAGGGTCTCGCCCTGGATCAGGATGATCAAGCGTGATGTGGGTAACGTGCAGACCTACCCCGCGGGCCTGTCCCCCGGTGAATTCTTCCGTCTTCCCTCATCGAACTGATGTGCGTCCTGTCGAGCTTGCTCCGAGGATCCGACTGAACTCATGCTTGGATACATCGTTCGAAGACTGTTCCTGATGATTCCGACCCTGTTCGGAATCACCTTTCTCGTATTCATGCTTCTGGCATTGTCTCCGGGCGGAATCGGCGCATCTCTTCGGGCTGCCGGCGGTGAAGTCGATGCTGACAGCAAGGCCAGTCTGCAGATGCTCTACATCGAGGACCGCTACGGACTCGATGACCATCCCGTGGTCCAGTACTTCCGGTGGCTTGGTCGCATCTCCCCGGTGAAGTTCGGTCAACGTGCTCTGCGAAACTACGCCAGCGACCTCGAAGAGCCGCCACGCAAGGTCAAGCCGCTTCCGATGGACATGGCGTATTTCGGGGTTCCCGGCGAAGTCTCCCCGGATAGTGCCGACGAGATCGCGAAGCGCAACCGCGTCATCGCGGATGACGAGACTGCGGCTCGGGTTGCTGCGGTCGAGGCCTCGATGGCGCTTGCCAAGGAGCGCGAGGCCAAGGGGCTCTCGGTCGGAAATGACCCTGCAGCCATCCCCGAATACAAGGACGCCAACAAGGCCTACCTGCGCGCACGGGCTCAGTACCTCTTCGCCACCAGGGCGCTGAATGGTGCGATCTCCCGTTACGCGGTTGCCGACACCCAGCGACTCTTGAAGGCAGAACAGCAACGACTTGTCGCCGAGGGCGTCTCGCCCGACATCGCCGAGCGTGAAGCCGCCGGTTCGGTGGCTTCGACGTTTTCCGCGGTGGTCGGCAAGAACAACACGATCGACTTCGGCATGCTCAAGGAACTGACTCCCGACATCACTGTTCCCGAATGGGAAGCGGTTCGCGAGTCCGCCACCGATACCGTTCAAAAACAGGCCGAAGCCACTGCTGCCCTGGCGCGTATTCGCTCGTCCTTCGATCGAGGCCCGTACCCCCTGGCCGGCGTCGGCTTCGGAAACACCGTGAGCTTCGACTGGCCTGACTTCGGCAAGAGTTTCTCGATCGGGCGACCGGTTCTGGACCTGATCGCCGAGGCCCTGCCCGTGACCCTGCTGTTGAACCTGCTTGCCATTCCCCTCATCTACCTGGTCGCCGTTCCCTTCGGCATCCACGCTGCATCGCGACACAATCGACTCTTCGACAAGGTTTCCGGAACCATCTTCGTGATGTTCTGGTCGATCCCCGTGGTCTGGGCCGGAGTGCTGGCCATCGGGTTCCTGGCCGACAAGGAATACCTCGGTCTCTTCCCGGCATCAGGACTCCACTCGAACAATGCCGATGACATGCCCTACCTGCCCACCTGGGTGGGGGGGACCTTCGAGGCCGGGTATCTGCTGGATCTGCTCTGGCACGTCGTGTTGCCGGTCATGTGCCTGGTCTACGGTGGCTTTGCCGTGCTTGCAAAGCAGACGCGTGCCGCGATGCTCGACAACTACACGATGGACTTCGTCCGTACTGCGCGAGCCAAGGGCGTTTCCAACCATGACGTCCAGTGGTATCACGTCTTCCGCAACAGCCTGCTCCCGATCATCACGATCTTCGTGCTGGTCTTCCCGGCGATGCTCGCCGGGTCCGTCGTGGTCGAGCGCATCTTCTCCATTCCCGGGATGGGTTCACTCATCCTGGAGGCGATCTTCAACATGGACCGTGACGTGGTCCTCGCCAACGTCTTCATCATCGCGGTGTTGAACCTCATCGCCCTGCTTCTTGCCGACATCCTCTACGCCATGGCCGACCCACGGGTCACCTACGATTGATCGAGAACGATTTCGAATGAGTACCAAGGACCAGAAAGGCCCCGAGACGATCTCCGGCATCGACGTGATGCGAGGAGTCGGTGTGGAACGGGCACGTCCGTTCTGGGCCGATGCATGGCATCGAGTCGTGATACGCCGAGGTGCCCAGTTCGGACTGGTCTGGATCGGCATCATCGGTTTCTTCGCGATCTTCGCTCCCGTCATCGCGAATGGACTTCCCTTGATTTCCCGTGAAATCGGGCCCGATGGTTCGGTGGTGTCCAGTTACTCGCCTCTCTGGCTTTCCCTGACCGCCACCGACATCCTGTTACTGCTTGGCGGTGTCCTCGGGCCGATCCTCTTCCTGATACCGATGGGTGTGACTCGCCAGCTCAAGCTTGGTTGGATCTGCTCGGCGGCACTTCTCTGTGGTCTCATCGTGGTGCTCATCGCCACGCTTCGCTACGCCCTCGTCGGTGGTGACGTCACCATCTGGGCGCAGTCCGTTTGGTTCAAGTGGACGATCTGTCTCGGCAGCGCCCTGACGATCGCACTGCTTTTCTTCTGGTTGCCCACGTTCAAGTCCATGCTTCCGCGCATCGCCTTCGCGATCCTGATCTCGCTCCTCGCAGGACTGATCTCCGCCGACCGGTGGTCCGAACCCGTCCTGACGCCGGAACGTTTCATCCGCGGACAGGAGGAAGGCAAGCTCCAGAACACCTACACGATCATCCCGTGGTCGCCGACCCAGTCCCGTGCCGTCTTCTATTCCAGGAAGCCGGTCCGTACTGCTGCTGATGCCTATCGCACCCAGGCCGAGAATCGCATCGATGACGGCGTGGCCTACTACGCCCGAGCGGTGATCTTCAACCTGAAGTCCGTCGAAGGTGAACTCCCTCTTCGCAACAAGACCGTCCTGGTCCAGGAAGACGGGAAGCCGGTTCTCGTTCAGCAGATCTTGGTCGACTTCCTGACCCGGGGGAGCACTGAAGGCCTGAAGAAGACCGAGATCGAGCTCCTGCTGGACGAAGCCGACACCGACTACATCAGCGTCATGGCAGAGGCCGGCGTCTCCAAGGACTACTTGAGTACCTTCGAGCAACTTGCGAAGGACATGAAGGCGTACTCCCAGGCGATGTACGACACCAACGTCGAAGCTGGCAATGCCGCTGCCGTTCGCTGCATCGAGATCGTGGCCGATCTTGAGCCGGCGAACCGAAACTCTCGAATCACGATCGCGGATGCAGGTGAGGAACTGATCAAGTCCATCGATCAGCGCGTGGAATACGTCGTCAAGGCCAACCAGGTCGCGGAAACCTCCTACGGCAGTCGGGATTTCATCCTCGGTACCGATCCGATCGGCCGGGACGTGATGAGCCAGATGCTCCACGCTTGCCGCCTCTCGATCTCCATCGGCCTGGTCTCCACCGGCTTGTCGGTCCTGATCGGAATCATCGTCGGTTCCTTGATGGGGTACTTCGGCGGTTGGGTCGACCTGGTGCTCTCTCGCATCGTCGAGATCTTCATGGCGATTCCGGTGCTGTTCCTCCTGATCGTCGCGGCTTCGGTGCTCCCACGAAACACCTACGTGATGATGGTGATCATCGGTTGCGTGACCTGGACCGGTTCGGCACGATTCATCCGGGCTGAATTCCTCAAGCTTCGCAACCAGGACTTCGTCCAGAGTTGTCGTGCGGTGGGTCTGCCACTGCACTCGACCCTCTTCCGACACATGCTGCCCAACGGGGTCACGCCGGTGCTGGTTCAGGCATCATTCGGCGTCGCTGCTGCGATCATCGCCGAGGCGACCCTCAGCTACCTCGGCCTCGGCCCCTATGGACAGTCATCCTGGGGCAAGCTTCTGGCACTCACCACGGGTGAGACCGGTGTCTTCCTCTGGTGGATGGCGGTGTTCCCCGGAGCGGCCATCTTCCTGACCGTTCTGGCCTACAACGTGTTGGGCGAGAATTTCCGAGATGCCATTGATCCGAAGATGCGGAAGGCGGCACACTGATGGCACCGTCCAAGGACAACACTCCACTGGATCCTGCCGTCCCGCTTCTTGAAGTCAGGGATCTTGCGGTTTCCTTCTCGAACCCTTCCTCGCCCTCCAGCCCCAGAGTGCAGGCGGTTGCCGGCGTGAACATGACGGTCTACCCGCGCCAGACGTTGGCGGTGGTAGGGGAGTCAGGTTGTGGCAAGAGCGTGACCGCCATGAGCACGATGCAGCTCGTGCCACGCCCGCCCGGGCGTTTCGACAGCGGTCAGGCGCTCTTCCGCGGCGAGAATGTCCTGGAGTTCGACGAAAAGCGCATACGTGCTCTGCGTGGCAACGACATCGCGATGATCTTCCAGGAACCGATGACCTCGCTGAACCCGGTGTACTCCATCGGTGACCAGATCCTCGAGGCGATCCTGCTCCATCAGAATGTCAATGCCGAAGAAGCCACCCAGATCGCGATCAAGGCGATGGATGATGTGGGCATTCCCGATCCCGAGCAGCGGCTCAAGGCCTATCCCCACCAGTTTTCCGGCGGGATGAGGCAGCGAGTCATGATCGCGATGGCGCTTGCGTGCCAGCCGAAGCTTCTTCTGGCCGACGAGCCGACCACCGCGCTTGATGTGACGATCCAGGCGCAGATCCTCGAACTGCTTCGGGATCTGCAGCGCACGCAGAACATGGGAATCATGTTGATCACCCACAACCTCGGTGTCGTCGCTGAAAACGCCGACGTCGTATGTGTCATGTTCGCAGGCAGGGTCGTGGAATACGCGAATGTCTTCGAACTCTTCGACAACCCCCTGCATCCCTACACAAGAGGCCTGTTCCGTTCGATCCCGATGCTTCGCGACATCAAGCATCGCCTCACCACGGTCGAGGAAGTGGTCGAAAATCCAGCCGAGTTCGTGAAGCTCGATGGTTTCGAGAAGGGGATCGTTCCCTGGTGGCCCGACCCTCCCAAGGGAGTCAAGCCCGAGCTGGCCGACCCCGCGGATGAACACGTGCTGCATGAGATCTCCCCCAATCGGTGGGTCGGGGTGTTCCGAAGTGAGTTCGCCGCCAGTCATCCCAGCCGAGTTCCAGATCTTCAGTACCGTCGCGAAGATCTTGAAGTGGGGCTCTGAAGATGCCACTGATCGAAGTCGGACGCAAGGCACCTGCATTCAAGCTCAATGATGCGAAAGGCGATGCTCATTCGCTCAAGGATCTTGCCGGCAAGGCAGTGGTGCTCTATTTCTATCCCAAGGACGACACATCCGGCTGCACCAAGCAGGCCTGTGAATTCCGTGATGAGAAGGCGCGCTTCACCCGGGCCAAGGCTGTGGTGCTTGGGGTCAGTCCTGATGACGAAAAGAGCCACGGCAAGTTCATCGACAAGCATGACCTGAACTTCACCCTGCTGGCGGACCCCAAGGATTCCAAGGGAGACCCCCGGGTCTGCGAGAAGTACGGGGTGTGGCAGGAGAAGTCGATGTACGGTCGAAAGTACATGGGGGTGGTTCGAACGACCTACCTGATCGACCCCGCCGGAAAAGTGGTACGCCGGTGGGACAAGGTCAAGGTGACTGACCACGCCCAGGAAGTTCTGGATGCCGTAAAGGCCCTCTGACCGTCGGTCCGAGCCGTCCGGGCTGAACACAAGTGAACTCTCGTTTGGATGGTTTGTCCTGCTCCTGCCGAGCGCTACACTGTCATCCATGGAAACCGTTCAGTTCTGCTTCCAGCGTCTTTCACCACTCGCGACCCTGCCGCACTACCAGACCGAACATGCCGCAGGCATGGATCTGCATGCGGCTCTCGAGACCGGGGTCGAGGTCCAGCCCGGCGACATCGAGCTGGTTCCCTGTGGCTTCGCCATGGCCATTCCTCCGGGGTTCGAGGCTCAGGTCCGCCCCAGGAGCGGTCTTTCGACCAAGCACGGAATCTCGATGCCGAATGCTCCAGGAACGATCGATGCCGACTATCGGGGTGAGGTCAGGATTCCCCTGATCAACCTGGGCCGACTGCCCTTCATGGTCGAACCAGGCATGCGAATAGCTCAAATGGTCATCTGCCCGGTGATTCGGGCGGAGATCGAGGAGGTCGACTCCCTCGAAGAGACCATGCGTGGGGCGGGCGGATTCGGATCCACGGGTACCGCCTGAGCCATTGGTTGGGGTATCATGTTCCTCTTGTCCTGACCTTGATACCGGAGTGATTTCGTCATGACGACCGCTTCTTCGACTTCCGTCACCGTCCCACTTCTCGACCTGAAGGCCCAGTACGACACCATTCGTGACGAGGTCGAACCCGTCATTCGTGAGGTCATCGAGAGTCAGTGGTTCATCGGTGGTCCGAAACTCGCCGAGCTCGAGAGTGCCATCGCGGACTACTGCTCATGCCCCCACGCCGTTGGCTGTGCAAGTGGTTCAGATGCGATCCTCCTGCCGCTCCAGGCCCTGGGCATCACTCAAGGTGACCTGGTCGTCTGCCCGACGTACTCGTTCTTTGCAACCGCCGGTTCGATCACGCGTCTTGGCGCGAAGCCGATCTTCGTCGACATCGACCCCGCAACCTACAACATCTGCCCGGAATCCCTGGCCCGTGCGTTCGATCGACCTGATGCCGATCGCATCAAGGCGGTCATTCCGGTCCACCTCTTCGGTCAGTGCGCGGACATGGATGCGATCAACGCGATCGCCGCCGAGCATTCGGTTCCGGTGATCGAGGACTCCGCCCAGGCGATCGGCTCGGAGGATGTTCACGGACGCCGAGCGGGTTCCATGGGATTCGCGAGTGCATTCAGCTTCTTCCCCAGCAAGAATCTCGGTGGTTTCGGTGACGGTGGCATCGTCACAACCAGCGACCCCACGATGTCCGAGCATGTCGCCAGGCTTCGCAATCATGGGATGGATCCCAAGTACTATCACGCCGAGATCGGGATGAACTCTCGCCTGGATGCTCTCCAGGCCGCGGTGCTCCTGGTGAAGCTTCAGCATCTGGATGCGTGGTCACAGGGCAGGCATTCGAATGCCGCCTACTACGACTCGAGGATCCTCGATGCCGGTGGGGCGACTTCCGCCCTGTCCCTCGACGAAGCGGCCGATCTCCCGCTGCGATCACCCGCTCCCGCAGCCGCTGGTGCTCGCCACATCTACAACCAGTACATCATCAGGGTGCCTTCGGAACACCGTGACGCGGTTCGTTCTGGTCTTGCGGATGCGAACATCGGATCCGAGATCTACTACCCGCTTTCACTCCACATGCAGGACTGCTATTCGGAGTGCGGGCAGCCGGAGGGTTCCCTGCCCAACGCGGAGCGAGCCGCCCGGGAGACCATCGCACTGCCGATCTATCCTGATCTTTCCGATGCGCAGCGGTCACATGTCGCCGACACGCTCATCGAGGTCGTTCGAGGTCTTTGATCGGACCTGTTCAGAAGACGCCTTCGAATGATTCCAGGCCGAGCGGTTCGTGGACGAAGAACGGTTCGCCGCTCTCTCGACCGATGCGGCTTCCAAAGAAAACCGCACTGGCATCTATCCATCCGACGATCGGACGATTCTTCTCCGGAATCACGAACTGGCTTTCGTACGCAAGGATCGACTCTCGTCTCCGGGCCTGATAGCCGGTCGTATCGAAGATGAATGACGGTTGCGGCACGATCTTCAGGTGCGTGCAGAAGTAGTAGATGAGACGTTGGGGGTGGCATGGTTCCCCCGGCAGGTCGATCTTCGTGAGCTTTGCATCGAATCTGGCGTCTTCGACGATGCGCGTCGTGGCAACGTGATCCGGATGGGCATCCTGGAAGTAGGGGGTGAAGATGATGTCCACCTGCTCCTCCCTGATCACCCCGGCCACGGCGTGTCGCGCGGCGATCGTGTGCTCGATGAACCGATTGGGAAGTCCCAGGTTCCTGCGTCTCGCCCCCAGGATTCTCGCGGCATCTTCAGCTTCCCTTGCCCTGGTCTCCGGGTCCCCGTGCGGCGTGGGTTCCCCGTTGGTCATGTCCAGAAGAAGAACGTCATGTCCCTGTTCGACCAGGCGGGCGATGGTTCCGCCCATGCCGAGTTCCTGATCATCCGGGTGTGGCCCCACCACGAGTATTCGCATTCCAGTTCGTCCTTTCATCCCGTTCTCGATTTCATCCATCTGTCTCATGCTCAATTACTGCCTTTGTCCCTGGATGCGCCGTTCACGGACACCGGATCGAGATCGGGAAGTTCATCCGGACGACCTTCGAGTTCCTGCGTGATCATGATGGCAATAGATGAACAATACTCGTTGATTCGTTCTGCTTCTGCCCGGTCCTTCTGGTTCAAGGCATGTTGCAGCTCCCATGTGTACCGGGCCAGGGTCTCGAGATCCTGCCGGTAGGCGAGCAGTGCGTCGTCATCGGCAGGGGGGTAGGCGAGTCTCGCGATGTTCGAAGCCACGCCCTCGGGCAGCTGTTCGATCCGAGGACCGAGGATGGCTGCGATCTGAACCGCCAGGCGTGCCATCGGCATTTCCGCATCGAGGCGATCCAGTTGTTCCTTCGCTGCCTGTCGTTCTCCTCGGATCATGTATTCGATGGTGAGTTTCAGCCTCGCCTTCAGGACCGAAAGATCAACGACTCCGCTCCCTTGCTCGATCTTCCATCCTGCCCAGCGGTTGAGCGGCGCCGAACCTCCGGTATCGACGAGTATGGAGACCGATTCCAGCTGGTCGAGGAGCCGGATCATGAGATCGAAGCGAGCCGCACCCTCTCCATCAGGCGCACCATCGCACCAGTCCTCGATGAGGTCGACCTTGTACTCGGCGAAGAGCACGAGCAGGTCCTGGTCACGACCACCTGCCAGGTTCACGGCAGAAGGCTCCGCATCCACCAGCCTCTCGATGAATGGTGGATCAAGAGCCGAATCGAACTGTCGTTCCATGACGTCCAGGGCGATGGAGGCTGCCCCACGCCTGGTCGACTCCGAAAGCTGCCTTGCAAGCAGCTTCAGAACTTCCATGAAACTGCGGCTGTTCCTCGGAGACTCCCGGCCCACAAGAACCGACCACTCGCTGGTGTCTCGCAGCAGCCTCAAGTCATCGGCAAGTTCCATCTGCCGTGAAACGAGTCCGCCGAGGTCGGGGTCGAACAGCGCATCGCCCGATCCCACGAGCTCCTCGAGCCGCTTGAAGACTTCTCGTTCCGCTCTTTCGTAGTCCTGATCAAGTCGGCGCCTGGCCTGGATCAGTTCACGGGCGGGTGATTCGGTCTTGAACGCTCGAACCATGGTCGCCGCCTGCACGGATTTCACGGCTCGCTTGAGTCGGCGTGACCTGGCCTTGATGTTCTCGATCTTCAGGGACTCGACAGGGGCCGTCACGATCGCGTCGATGGAGCGTCTCTTCGACCGTGAACCCGGATCGACTGCATCAAGACGGTTCGCCGCATCGACCAGTTCGGCCAATGCTCCCGCGTACTCGAGGCGGACACGTGTCGCATCGCGCTCCTCGGACAGGGGCAACCTCTCGAGTTCAAGGTCGAGTGCCTTTCTTATCTCGATGATGTTGTCTTCGGAAAGCCAGCGGGATTCACCAAGAGCATGATCAAGCTCGAGTGCCTCGATCAAGTGTTCAGCGTCTCGATTCGCAGTCGCCCTGAGATCAGCGAACTCGATTCTGGATTCGATTTCATCGAGCGCTCCTCTCGCCAGGACCCGGCGTTCATCATCGTTGATTCGTTCGATCGCGATCAGGCATCTCTCGACAGGGGTTCCTCCGGATCCATCGCCGGAGGGCCATGGGTCCTTCAGTGTCACCTGTTCGAGCTCGGCGATGACTTCCAGGAGTGGCTCGAGGGCGAGGGACAGGGCTGCATCCAGGTTGGTCGTGTTGGTGACATCGACTGAATCGATCAGCGCCGTCGCATTTGCAGAGAAACTGTCGAGTTGTGCAAGCAGTCTGGCAAGGTCGGCGACTTCGAGTGCATTGCCTGCAGCATTGCGTGGAGGTGTTCCACCAAGGCCCACGATCAGGCGGTCGATCTCGTTGCGTTGGTCGGCGAGGACGAGTCCCGCATTCGCCACTTGATCGGCTTCCGGGTGGGCCCTGGCCGCGACCAGCAGCTTGAAGACCAGTCGCCGATAGGTCCGTATCGCGTTGGTGAGCGAGTTGACCACGTGGTCCTCGCTGTTTCCTTCCCGGATGGCGTCGATCTCCAATCGGATCTCTCCTGCACGAAAGGAGACGATCGAGGAATCACCTGCATCGGGTCGCGGTGGAATCGAATCGAGATCCAGGAACTGGCCTGTCGCGAAATTGGACAAACCACATGCGAGTGCAAGTGGGAAGAAAAGCAGGAAGGTGTTGCGCCTGCCTCCAGCGTGCAGGCAGGATCGGACTCCGCTCATTGGAGATTCCCCTCCGTTCCATTTCCATGGCTTTCCTTCTTTGCCGGAACTTCGTGGCGAATCCACTCGAGACAGAGACCCTGTGGTCCGAGGGTGGGCCCGCAGGCACGGCGATTCCGGCTTTCAATGGCACTGGTGATGTACTCGGGTTGAAACGCACCTCGACCGACCTCGACGAGGGTGCCGGCAATGATCCTGACCATGTTGTAGAGAAAACCGCTGCCACGAACCTCTATCTTCAGCCGATCGTCGCCTGTCTCCTGGACATCGCAGTGAAAGATCTCCCGGACCGTTGAGCCCCGTCCATGACTTGCCTGCGCGAATGCGACGAAATCATGTCTGCCCACGAGAAGGCTGGCCGCAACTCTCATCGGTACCGGGTCCAGTCGATGATGGGTCCTCCAGGTCGTTCTTCGATCGAACAGCGGCGGCAGCACGGGGCCATGTTGGATGTGATAGCTGTACTGCTTGTCGACGGCATGTGTGATCGGGTCGAAATGGTCGGGGACCACTTCTGCAGCATGGACCTGGATGTCGGCCGGACATTGCGCAGTGATCGCCCTGGGCAACTTGTGGGGGGGGATGTCCCTGGTCGTGGTGAAGGCTGCGACCTGTCCGTGTGCGTGGACGCCGGCATCGGTGCGTGACGCGCCCGTCAGGACCACCGGTTCACTGACCACCCGAATCACAGCGTCCTCGAGAACTCCCTGTGCGGTTCGCAGAGGGATCGCTCCCGCGGGCTTCTGCTTCTGCCAGCCGTGGAAGTTCGTGCCTTCATATGCAACGATGATCTTGTAGCGAGGCATTGCCGCGCTCAGTTTCCAAAGAGGTCCTGCTGGGGGAACATGCCCTGCTTGCCGAAGTACTCGATCGCGTCATCCACCGTGGGGAATATCTTGGTTGCGGTCTCGGTGATGAAGGGGCTGGGTGCCTTCTTGGGCTTCCACACCACATAGACCTCCTTCGTGTGTTCGAAGGCATGGTGAAGTTCGCGTTCCACGCCACTGGACAGTCCAGGGACTCCGCCCTCGAGCTCGGGTATGTAGGAGACGATCATGTCCGACTGGTCGACCAGCTTGAAGTCCCTCATGTAGATCTGCCCGTCGATGTCGCCGGCAATGTCGAGGATCTCCCTGACCGGCATGCGCAGCGGTCCGTCCTCCGTCTTCCTGCCTCCGAAGCTGTGTGGTTCGACTTCCACCCAGTCATTTCCATCTCGGGCCGCATCGAGGGCTCGGTCCAGGAGGAGTTTCTCATCGACGTCCGCAGGGTCGAATGCGATGAAGTACTTCGCGATCTGTGCGCGGAAGTGGTCGATCTCGGCAAGGATGTCAGGCATGCCGACCACGTGACTCATCGGGAAGGAAGGGTAGACCTTCCGCATTTCCGGCCTGGTCACCAGGCGCAGGCAGGTGTCGACGTTGTCGTTGTGTCGTCCCCGGCTGAGGATGTAGAACTGGTCATGTGCTCCCATGGCGTTGGCCAGGAGTTCGGTGGCGAGGATCTCCTCCTCTCGCCAGACCATGCAGTCCTTCAAGGTCGCATCGATGTCGTGCTCCTCGTGAAGTCTCTGGTGGATGGTCTCCACGTTGTCGACCAGGCAGATGAACATGTTCGCCCCGAGCAGGTTCATCTGGTCGAAGTCGAACGCACTGAAGAGGCCATGTCTCCACCTGAACGTCGCGTGGGTGTTGACGATGATCGACGGGTGCTCCTCAACCGGCGCACTGTTGGCGATGATGTCCTTGAATGCAGCACGCCTCAGACTTGCCAGCCTCGAGATCGGCAGGTCGAGAATGCGACCCGGTCGCACGTCCAGCGCCTCCTTGTACATCATGTTGCCGACATTGAAGAGGCCGATCTTGTCGCCTCTCTGGCCTGCGGCATCTGCAACCTTCTCAAGAAAAGGCTTCTTGTCCACGCCGATCTGACCTGTGACTACGGCTCGCATGTGATTGACTCCGACCTAGCTTGAGTGATGTGCTCTCTGATTATCAACGACGGTACGCTTCCTGCCGAATCTCCTCAACCAGGCGATTCGTTCCCGAGGCGCGGGTTCCTTGCTCTTTCGGCGGTTCACTGCCCATGTGATGATCGCGGTGACGCTCAGTATCACCGCTATGGCCGCCAGTGCGGTGAAAACCGTGGTCTGCAGCGACTCTCCGGCAATCTGCTTTCCTATCAGGATGCCGACGGTGACCTGGAGGGCGGTCGTCAATGCACACAGGCCCAGCTCGATGAACACGAATTTACGCCAGGGCATGTGCATGATCCCGGCCACGGTGAGTGCGGGAGTCCTGGTGCCGGGTATGAACCGGGCGATGACCAGAACCCAGGCACCGCGGCGATCGAACTTGTGCTTCACCTGAAGCAGGCGCTTGGGATGGGCAAGTCGTTTGAACCATTTTCTGTGCAGCAGTGACTTGCCGAGAACCCGGCAGATGCCGAACCAGATGAAATCACCACCGAGTACACCGAAGTAGGCTGCAAGATAGGTCGCAATCGGTGACAGTCTGCCCTGGCCGACGAAGATGCCAGCGGGAATGTTCACGACCTCCTCGCCGATGGGGATTCCAAAACCGGACGCGAGGAGCAGCACGATCATGGCCCACGGACCGTAGTCCGCGATGAATGATTCCAGCGGCCCTGAAAGTGAGTCACTTTCAGGGAGCACGGTCATGAAATGGGTGAAAAATTCAGTCACGGGCATCCATTATGAGGGGGACCCAGTGTATCCGCCCGAGGTCCGACTGACCCATCTCTCGCTAGGCTGTGTATAGGAGAGGAAACCGTGCCCCAACCACCCATCTGGCTCTTTGCTCCAGACGCCTTCAAGGGCACGCTTGCCGCAGCAGAGGTCGCCCAGGGTCTTCTCGAGGGAGTTCAAAGCAAACGTCCCGATCTGGAACTTCATTCGATGCCCATGGCAGATGGTGGAGAGGGCACCCTTGAAGTCCTTCATTCGGCTCTGGGGGGAACCCTGACGGATGTCCGGGTCGACGCCCCTCGTCCTGGAGGGCCTGCCCGCACCGCCTCCTGGTTGCTGCTTCCCTCAGGAACTGCCGTGGTGGAACTGGCAGCTTGCGCCGGGCTGACCCTGCTTGAATCTGTCGATCAAGACCCTCTGATGACCTCGACCGCCCCACTCGGTCAGCTTCTTGATGCTGTTCTGGCTGAAAACGTCTCCTCGTTGGTGATTGGCCTCGGGGGCAGTGCCACGGTTGATGCTGGGCTTG
This sequence comes from Phycisphaerales bacterium, assembly GCA_029246705.1. Taxonomy (GTDB): domain Bacteria; phylum Planctomycetota; class Phycisphaerae; order Phycisphaerales; family SM1A02; genus JAKVBQ01. The sequence goes on from JAQWMQ010000024.1 coordinate 124,104, forward strand.
GTGCGCTTCAGGCCCTTGGAGCAAACCTCTCAGTCGGTGGCCGCCGGCTCGATCGCCCTTGTACCGGTGGCGATCTACTTGATATTGAATCGATTGATCTGGGCCCGGTGCAGGCTCGTGTATCGAATCTGAGGGTCCACCTGGCCGTTGATGTCACGAACCCCCTCACTGGTCCCACGGGTGCTTCAAGGGTCTATGGACCGCAGAAGGGGGCTGACGGACCCGCGGTTGAACATCTGGAGGCGGGGATACGTCATGTTGCGACCCTGCTCGGGGATGCGGGCTTGCATCCAGGGGATGGCGCAGCTGGTGGCGTGGGCTTTGGATTTCGACTCGGTCTGGCTGCGGGTATCGACTCGGGCGCTGCCTTGGTTGCAGGGTTGATTGGCCTCCCTGCGGCCTGTCAAAGCGCGTCAGTCGTGGTCACAGGTGAAGGGTGCTACGACGACCAGACCGATTTTGGGAAGGTCCCATCCGAAATCGCCCGTCTGGCCAGAACAGGTGGTGCTCGAAGCGCACTGGTTGCCGGGCGGATCAACCGCTCCCCTGCAGCTCTGGCAGGGGACCTGTTCGAGGCGCACGTTGATCTGGTGGGCCTTTCTGGAGACCCAGCGGTGGGCCACCGGCAGCGACTTCAGCTGGCGGGGCAGCGATTGGTTGATCTTCTGGCCCCCCAGTAGAGCCAAATGGCCACTGGAGCCCTAAAACCGGCTCTCAAGGGTCAGGCAGCAGCAGGGCAACCACATGAACCTCGATCGCGCGACCTTCGCCAACGGCATCCACGCCCTCGTGGGTCTTGCCCTTGACGTTGATTTGATCTGACCCGACGCCCAGTACTTTGGTCAGCGCTTCCACGATCGCAGGCTTGTGGGGGATGATCTTCGGACGCTCACAAATGATTGTGCAGTCAAGGTTTCCGACTTTATAGCTCCGCGCCATCATGCGGCGTACGGCACCCTCAAGGAAGTGCGTTGAGGCCTTCTGGTGCCATTCTGGATCGCTGTCTGAATAGAGTTGCCCGATATCGGGCTCTCCCAGGGCGCCCAGGATGGCATCCGTGATCGCATGCAGGAGTGCATCCCCATCTGAGTGCCCAACCGGGCCCAGTGGGTGCTCCATGGCGATTCCGCCCAGAATGAAGGGCTGGCCGGCCCCTTCAGGAGCCAGTGGTTCCAGGCGGTGCAGGTCATATCCATGACCGATTCGGGGGTTCTGATCTGGCATGAGGACAACTGTACCCGCCGAGACCGTGCATTTGCCAACGGCACAGGGCCTTCCTTGCCGATAGAGGAGCTGTGGAGTCTTCCGTGCAAGATCCACCCTGTGATCTAAGGAGCCCTGATGAGTCCCCGAAGCCTGTACACCCGTATCACGTCCTCCTGCCTGCTGCTCTCACTGTTCGCCCTGGTTGCGGCTGGTGGGTGCTTCAATCCAAATGGCGGAGTGACCGGTTACTTCGCGTATATCTCGACCCCGATGGCTCCCAAGACCATCGTGATCTACGACATGCGAACTGGTGACCCGTTCTTCGTCCAGGAAGTCCCTGTCGGCAAGCAGTTGAACTTCCGGTTTCTCTCCGATGGTGGTGATGACCCCCTGTACTCACCGTCCCGACTGCAGTGGGGCATCGGCAAGGCCGGCGACAATGCAAGCAAGCTCGAGAACCAGCTGACCTGCCCTCCGGAGGAATCCTGTCGTATCCAGATCGAGCTCAGGAAGCCGGAGACTCCCATCGCGCCAGACAGCGAGCGGTACAGGATCGATCATGAAAACGAGGCGCCGCATCAGTCACCCGAAGGTGGCAAGATTCCTGAAAAAGAGAACCGGCGCGTCTACGACTGATCCGGTCACGGATTTCAATCAAGACAACGAACCACCGCGGCGAGGAACACCTCGCCGCGGTGTTCGTAATTGGCGAACTGATCCCAACTCGCGCAGCCCGGGCTGAGCAGCAGCACGTCACCTTGAGACACGCGCGTCTCGGCAAGACGAACCGCTTCATCGATGGTGCCGCACTCGAATGCACGCCTTCCAGACGAGATCGAACGCCCGGTCGCGCCGATTGCATAGAGGCCTGCGAGACGATCGCCGAGGGCGTTGATCTGGGACAGGTCCGATCCCTTGTCGAAGCCCCCGGCAATCAAGTGGATTTTCGCCTCATCCCCAAGTGCGTGCACTGCCCTCAGGGTTGCCGAGGGCGTGGTGGCCTTGGAGTCGTCGATCACCCGTACCCCGCGCAGTTCCGCAACCGGCCTGAGTCGGTGGGGGAGGCCCTTGAAATCAGCGAGGTGGCCTGCAAGGGATCTCGCGACCTCGATCCGTTTGCCCGGATCATCCTCGAGATGGCTCGAACAGGCGCGCAAGGCACTCAGCGCATTCATTCGCTGATGCTCACCAGGGAGCTGAAGCCGTAGGGCGTCCAGAACGGTTTCTTGTGCTTCTGGTGCAAGGAATGGATCGTCTTCCTGGTTGCTCCACCAGGGATCGACCGCCAGGTCCCCGGTCATCACCTCCACAACGGCTTCATCATCCAGGGGGCCCACGAACCGGTCATCCGCCACGGAATCCCTCAGGACACGCTTGCTGGCGAGGTAGTGTTCAAGTGACTCATGCCAGTCCAGGTGGTTGGCACCCAGCGTGGTCAGCACCGCGATCGAAGGCGTGAATACGGCTTTCGTCTCTGCAAGCCAGTGCAGCATGAAGCTCGACAGTTCGACCACGACGGCATCGGCACGCTCAAGAGCCTCATTCGGATGATCGAGTAGTGAACCGCCGATGTTTCCGCCAAGGACGCAGTGCAGGCCTGCCGCATCCAGCACATGATGGATCATGGCGCAGGTGGTCGATTTGCCGGCGCTTCCGGTGACACCGATCACCTTGCTCTGGTCGAGCCGGTCGAGTCCGAGCTCGATCTCGGTGGTGATGGGAATTCCATTTTCCCTCGCGGCGGCAAGGAATTGATTGTCCCAGGGGTGTGGAATGGCCGGGCTGGCAACAACCAGGTCCTGCTTCAGGAAATCTTGGCGTTCATGACCCCCAAGACGCCAATCGATTCGGTTCGCATTCGGTTCATTTTCGAGTTCGTCGATCACATTCTGCAGATCAGATCGCGGCTGCAGATCGGTGATCAGCAGTCGGCAGCCACGCTTCAGCAGGTACCTGGCAGCACCGCTGCCGCCCCCGAATCGTCCAAGGCCCATGACCAGGGCATGATCTACGCCGTCGAGCTCCGCCATGACCTGAGTCTAGCATCGACCGTCTGTCTCGATTCACGCGGTACACTCGGGTTCAACCAGACCCATGAACCCAGAACCACCCCACACTCCCAGAACCCACGTGCCAGCCTATATCGGGCTGTTCTGCTCGCTGGTGCTCTGTTGCCCCGTCACGAGTCTGGTCGGGGTACTGGTGGGCTGGTTCTCCCTGCGAGCCATCGACAGATCCGAAGGTCGACTCGGCGGCAGGCGACTGGCCCTGGCAGCCGTGATTCTCGGGCTGGCGATGCTTCCTTTTCAGTTCCTCCTGCTTTCCGTCTACAACGAGCGATCGGATGAAGCGATCAGTGACGGGCTCGCCAACTGTGTCGTGACCGTCTTTGACATCGATGGTCAAGACCGAAAGCGAGCGCTTGAACAGGTCTTCGTGAGGCGACGAGGCCTGTATCCCTCGCCGGAACTGGCAGATGAATTCGTTCGTTCGGTCACCGCAGATCTGGGCAGTTTTCGTTCCGTCTCGATCGTGCAACGATCGGTCCAGCCTGATTTCACCAGATCGCTCCACGATATCGCGTTGGTCTTCATGTTCGAAGAGACCATGGCCACCGGTGGGGCTGTCTGTGAATTGATCATGAATCCAACGAATTTCCAGCTTGAGGTGCGACTGGTCGATCTCGAGATCAACCTGTCTGACGGTCAGGTGCTTCGCCTTCCGGCGGCCTTGCCTGATTTCGACGGTCTGGAGACAAGTGATTCCCAACGTGGTTCTGCTGATGTCGGTTCTGCTGATGTCGATACGGCTGATGTCAATACGGCTGATGTCGATCCCGCGGAGGCCGATCAGCAGTGAACGAATCGGCACGACAACAGGAGTTGTCCGTGGCGGGTGATGTGCCCAGTTCGGCCTCTCGACTCGCGGTTCTCTCCTTCGCCTCGGGGTTGGTGTTCTGCTGTCCCGGTACCGGCATTCTCGCGGTTCTTGCGGGGCTCGGATCGCTGGTCCTGGTCCGGTTCCACCCCGAGCCTGATGCGACTTGGCGCAAGTACGCCTACGGGGGCATCATCTTTGGCACAGTGACCCTCTGTTCATTGGCGTGGTTGTGGTCGCTGACCAGCACACGCTGGAACCAGGAGTGGCGCCTGCTGCTGACCGGTCCCAACAACGCACTGGTAGCCCTGCAGGAAGGGTCCTTCGACGCGTTCAGGGCCGAGTTCACGGGCCCTGCGTCTCTGGAATCGGACGAGTCCGTACGAGCCTTCGCCACGCGTGTCGAAAACCAGCTCGGTCGATTTCACGCTTGCCGGTCCGAGCTGACCGAACCGCCCGAATTGCCCGAGTCCCCACCCTGGGATCTTGGTGGCTACGTCGCAACCTTCTCCAACGTCGACGAGGGCAACTGGACAGGGCAGATCAAGGCGCGAATCGGTATCGACAAGCTCCCATCGGGTACCCTGCGGCTCATCTGGATCCTGCTTGAAGGTGAAGGGCCTGACGGCGTTCCGGTACGGATCCGCTACCCCGCCTCAAACGAAGAAGTGGAGACATCGGGCGAATGAGCGAACCGAACGAACCCATCATCAAGACTACCGAACTGGTCAAGAAGTTCGGATCCCAGACGGTGCTCGACGGTGTGAATCTCCAGATCATGCCTGGTGAGACCATGGTCGTCATGGGTGGTTCGGGTTGCGGAAAGTCGACCTTCCTTCGTCACCTGATCGGTTCCCTCACGCCCACCTCGGGAAGTGTCGAGCTCTTCGGGGAGAACCTGGCGAATCTGGATGAGGATGATCTGGCTGCAACCAAGCAGAAGTTCGGGATCCTCTTCCAGTCGGGGGCATTGTTCAACTCGATGACCATTGCCGACAATGTCGCGCTCCCGCTTCACGAACACACCAACATCGATCCGAACATCATCGAGATCCAGGTCAAGATCAAGCTGGAACTGGTCGGCCTTCGCGAACACGCGCAGAAGTTCCCTTCCCAGATTTCCGGCGGAATGAAGAAGCGGGCCGGACTGGCTCGTGCCCTGTCGTTGGACCCGAAGATCCTTTTCTACGACGAGCCCTCCGCGGGGCTTGATCCCGTGACTTCCGCCGAGATCGACCAGCTCATGCTGGACCTCACCAAGAAGCTGGGAGTCACGAGCGTCGTGGTCACCCACGAGATGGATTCCGCCTTCACCATCGCTGATCGCATGTGCATGCTCGACAAGGGCAAGGTTCTCATGGTCGGGACCCGTGATGAGTTCGACCAGCTCCGCTCCTGTGATGCCGAGGCGGCCGCAAAGTTGAGTGAAACCCAGCAGCTCATCCGACAGTTTCTTCGCGGTGACCCGGAAGGCCCGATCACGCAACGCCGCATAGAGACCAGCTACGCCGAGGATCTTCTCGGAGCCCAGGCTCCCCGGATCGTCGAGTCACCTGCAGTGGAGCCCACTCGTCGCAGTTGAGCAGGCCGGTCTTCGAGTGAAAGGCAATCTGATCCCAAGAAAACACCCCGGCGCCTGCGCCGGGGTGTCTGTAGTTCGGAAGCTGCGGCTGACCGTGTCAGTTGCAGAGGCCCCAGTTCCCCAGCACGACGCTGAGGTCTGCGCCGTCAGTGGTCATGTTCCCGTCAAGGTCGCCGTCGGGCGTGTTCCAGAAGCCAAGGATGGTTGCCAGGTCCGCTCCATCGACCTGCCCGTTGAGATCGAAGTCTCCCGGACATTCGTCGGGGGCCGCTTCGAACGAGATGGTCAGGAGAAGGTCCTCCTCCGGAGTCTCTCCGACGAACGAGCCCACCCTGACGTAGACCGCTGGATAGGTGGTCGTGTCGAACTGGACATAGGGGTCGTCTCCGCATTCCGGCGAGTCATCCTGGCAGATGATCAGATGTGATTCCTGGTAGGGGCATCCCACCAGTCCGTTGTAGAGCGCGAGAGAGGAGTCCAGTGCCGTACTTCCGCACAGGGTCACCGTGACGACTCCTACTTCCGGTTCAACGACGTAGTACCAGGCGTCTTTCTCGAGGTTGTCACAACCAGGAACGGCAGACGTGGTGGCTCCGTTCAGGTTGATGGGGTAGGTGCCGCTGCCAAAGATGAATTCCGCAGCACCGCATTCGTCGTTTGCCGGGGGATCGACCGGCGGTGATGTGGCATCTCCGATCACGAGGCTGTCGATGTAGATGTCGTCACCCGAACTGTCGACCATCGCCGTGAAGCGAATACGAAGACGGTTGGACTGGGCATCGGCAGGCATCTCGTATTCGTGGAAGGTGAACTCCGACTCGGTGGCTCCGGTCGTGGTGATGATCTGGTCCAGTTCAGTCCAGTTTCCCGCACTGTTCACGTATTCGATCAGGAGCCCTTCGCCCGTATCGACTCCCCTGAACTGCGTGTGAAAGCTCATGTAGAGGTCACCGTAGTTGCTGGCGAGAATGGTCCGGCTTCGGATCTCGTCGGCGGCGTACAGACCGGAACCTGTTGCATCCAGCTGCAGTGAGGTCGATGGGCTGGGTTCATTGACGGCTGCACTGCTCGCGATACCACCCTTGTTGTAGATCCAGGTCGTGGTTGAGATCGACGAGAAGTTGTCTGCGAAGGGAAGCTCGATGGCCTCGCCCACCGCAATGTCACAGGGAGCTGAATTGATGTAGTTGAGGATGCTTGATCGCGAGGTGCCGTTGAAATCATTTGGATTGTTGACACATCCGCCGTTACCCGAGCACATGATCTCGCAGTCGCCATCGTTGTCGCAGTGACCGGCGCTGTAGTTGTGTCCGATCTCGTGGGCACCCAACGAGGTCCTGAAGAGATAGTTCGAGGTGTACCGACTTTCGACCATGCTGTAGCCGATATTGTTGTTGGATCCGCAGGTGTTTCCCGATGCATTGCAGACGACGCCGAGCCAGGCGATTCCGATGGTGCTGCCCACGTTTTTCCCGGTGAACATCTGGGCCATGTCTCTCCGAATGCCCGTTTCCTCTCCCGAGTTCCATTCATTGCGGAACTCACAGAGGATGTTGCTTGATTCGGTCTCGCTGTAGGGGTCGTTCGAGTTGGCGTGGATGATGGTGGCGGCGAATTCAAAGTTCATGTTCACGCCACCGGCGCTGGTGTCATCCTCGTAGATGGACTCGTAGAAGTTGATCATCACTTCCATGTCATCGAGGGTGTCACCCACGTTCGAACTGTTACGTTGGAAGAATTCGTAGTCTGCGCAGGTTGCGATTGAGTTCAGGCGGTTTCCTGCTTCGTCTCCGGCGAGCCCCCCGTTGGAGTTGCCCTCGGGTCCGCCGATGTCATGCAAATCGTTGCCGCACATGTAACCGTCAAGGAAGCTTCCGCTGGCGCCGTTCATGAGGACATGGGTCTGATCCGTGGACCCTGCTGGTGGGGTCACACCGGCTTCTTCAAGGCTCTGGATGGGTTGCATCCACCAGACTCCTCGGCCTTCACCAAGGTCGATACGGGCTACAACGCCGTCTCTCAGGATGCTGGCCCGAACCGTGGATCCGGGGAAGTCCTGAACCGAACCTCGATAGGTTCGGTGGGGCGTGGGGTCCATCAGGTTCAGCTGGAGTCCATCATCAACCAGGAGTTCGAAGTCGATCGCTCGAAGCGAGTACCTGAAGAGATTCACACTCGTCATGACACCTTGGATGGGGATGTCGAGCGTCACGCGATCCTGGATCACCTTCGGGAAATCAAGCTCGATCAGTTCATGGTTGCGTATTCCTGGGATCTGCAATGCCGGCTTGTCGGTCAGGTGTTCGGCCATGTGTCCGGTCAGGAGGACCCTTGGTGCGTCTTCGCCGAGGCTGGATTGTGTACCTGCTATGAGGGTCGTTGACATCAACGCGAGCATGATCTGCTTGAATGGTCGCATCGTTGGATCCAATCTTCTGGGTTCAGGTCCCCTGCGGGTGGGGGGATAGTCCGGGAACCGGAACCGTTGTCAGGTATTGAAGAGCCGTGGGGGGCTACTGCTCAGGGCTACACCCTGCGTACCTTGACTATACCCCTCCCGGGAACAAGATCCAGCCTCCATTTGCCGCACTTTTCCATCCGCCAACCAGGCCTTTATCGCGGTTGCCTTGATTTGGAATGTTCAAAATGAACAGCGGCGGCCCATGGGGCCGCCGCTGATGATGTTATCTGGATGTCTGGATCCTTTGATCAGCCCTGATCAGCCCTGATCAGCCCTGACTATCGCATCCCCACCATCCGAGGATGAAGGAGAGGTCGATACCGTCAACGGTGCCGTCCTCGTTGATATCTGATTCGCAACCCGTGCAGTTGCCCCAGAAGCCCAGGACCAGCGAAAGGTCGGTGCCATCAACAAGGCCGTCGTCGTTGACGTCAGCCAGTTCGCAGTCTGTGGGCGGTTCGACGGGCTCGCCGGGAACCGAAGCAACAACCGATTCGAAGCCGGATGTCTTGTGGAGATGGATGTCCACAAAGCCATCGGTCGGGGCACTGGTGCTGGTGAACTGGATGGTCTTGAGGCTCTGCCACAGAATGGCGTTTGCATCAGGGTTCGATGCATGTGCTTCGCACTCGAAGGTGAGGTGGTCGCCGTTGGCCGTCACATCCCAGTCTTCGGTTGGGTCTTCAGCGTAGTACTCACCAGAGTGGTAGGGGCACATGTGCATGTCGACGTCACCGGGGACGGTGCTGCCATTGAACGGAACCATGATCTTGCCGATGCCGTGGTGCAGGTTCATGTTGTAGACGGTGTAGATGTAGGTCCAGGTTCCATCGTCGTTCTCGCAGACCGAATGCCCGAAGTGGATTCGTTCATTGCAGTCGGAGAAGTCGATCGTGGTGATGCGAACGTTGGGGTCCATGGCTTCCCAGGCATAGATGGCGGGCTGTTCGCGCACCGTCGGGCTGCTGTTCTGGAAGCTCAGGGTGTTGGTGCCGGTCTTGTTCAGCTTGCGATACGAAGCATTGTTGTTTCCGTTGCAAGCAGCTGCATCATCCGGGTGGATGTACACGCCGTCGACGAAGAACGTAGCGTTTTCTGCCTGAAGCAGATCGGTCTGTACCTGAAGTCTGCGGCCGATGGTGGAAGCGTAGCTGCCGCCCGCCGGGGGGTATTCGAAGAAGCCGGTGGTTGCATTGACTTCACTGCGACGGCCAAGTCCGGACTGCTGTCCGTTGAGGCTGGCAGTGTAGGGGTCCGAGCAGACCCAGCCGAGTCGGTCGGGGCAGCCCCCGCCACCTGAGTTCGAACAGCTGCCACACAGGGTCTGCTGAAGTGCACAGAAGCCGTGCTTGAGCCAGGAGCGACCGATCTGCTCGATGCGCGTGCAACCGTTTTCAAGCTCGAGGACTCGGTACATGCTTCCGCCGATCGTCGGGTGGCTGTTGTTGTTGGCCTCCCAAGCGAGGTAGTCGCAGCCCATGTTGCATGAGTTGGTACCGATTGAATATGCGGTGATATCTCCAACTGTTCCGTGTCGGATGATCTCCTGCACATCTCCGACGATGACGTCAGGCGCGCAGCCCGCAAAGCTGCTGCCGCGTGCTGCTACCGCGTCTGTATTCATCTGTCCGATGAGCACGGCTGTTGTTGCAACGGCAAGCCCGCCAATGGTGAGTGAGAATTTCACTATGCGTCTCCTATGTTCTTTGAATCGAATGGCAGTTGTGGGGTGCCCGGTTGAATCTTTTGTCTTCGATTTTGAGTTCTACTTGAGGGTCATTTCCCAGGCTTGCAAGCACGAAGTGCTCACGTGTACTGGCACACACACCGGTTTTGTCGGCCTTCCCTGCACATTCGCCTCCGTCTGAATTCAGACAATGAGTCGTATCCTTAACTGTGACGGGAAAACAGACCTCTCCAGCCTACTGCAAGCTTACCCCCTGCCGAGTGTGCGGCCCTGAGAAGATCTCAAAAATACCTTCTCTCGGGGGAATTTGGGTGTCGGTGATCGCACTTGAGGGGGTCTGCAAACGACTGTACATCTGTAGCTCGAGGTTCAACAAGGCCTGATATCTCTACAAAAACCCGGCCGCCGCCACAATGTGACGACGGCGGGTGGGAGTCGTGGCTCGTGTAAGCCTCGTTGTCCTGAAGCAAGACTTGAGCTTGGTCCGAGTACGAAATGAAAGTTCACTTCAGTCGAAGCAGCCAAGGCCTGGCATGAGTTGTTCTGCGGTGTCCCTGTTCCCTTTCCCAATCGTGCTGGCACGACTGGTCTCTTGGCACAACCCTTCCTGAAAGGAAACGTTGTGCAACCTCCTAAGAGAGAAGTTACCAGCCCTTCCATGTTTCACCAGAACCAATTCTGAAAAAATCAGGATTGCGTGCATCCCTAATTCGAATGCACTTGTGATCAAGGCTTTGTGGTTGCGATATTCGTCGCGCCAAGTCGGTACACCGAACTCATGTGCGGTTTCAACTTGGCTCGTGTCGTCTCGCCATGGATTGCTACGTGTACCCAACACCATGATTTCGTAGCTACTCCTGCTGGAGTTGACTGCGTTGGGTTCATGTGTCTTCCCGTGGCGACGGAGGGTGGACGTCGTGGCTCCCGTTGACACGGACCGGGGTGAATACTTCGCCCCGCGTGGGAGAAGAAGTCATAGCTGGCTCTCTCAGGCGCGGCGACGGCGTGCGCCGAGGCCACCCAGCCCGAGCAGCGCAAGCGCCCCAGGTGCCGGGGTGTGGTAGAACGTGCCGGAAACGTCACCGTTGAATGAACCGGTACCTGAACCGTAGTTGTAGCCAATGGATCCTTCGACATCGAAGTTTGCACCAGCGCGAGCATCGTCACCGGTGACGACGAAGCGGCCATACAAGACCTCGAAGTCGATGACATCAGCCTGAGTGCTCGTGGGGGGGGTGCACATCGAAATTCGCGGGGCCATGTGCAGCTGGTTTCGTTCTGAACCGTCGATCAGACGTTGTCTGGTGGCTCAAGGCGCTGGCGAAACCGCTTGTTTTTCAGGGGTTTTGCTTGAGTGTCCCCCGCACCACATGCCCAAAAAAAACCCGGCCGCCGCCACAAGTGGCGACGGCGGGTGGGAGTCGTGGCTCCTGTTCACGCGGGTCGGGGAAAAACACTTCGCCCCGCGTGGGATAGACAACTCAGATACTGTTGCAGTCAACTCAGGCTCGACGACGACGGGCGCAGAGTCCACCGAGACCGAGCAGCGCAAGCGCGCCAGGTGCCGGAATGTCGTAGTAGAAGTTCGAGTCAACGTCATCGTTGTACGAACCTGTACCTGAACCGTAGTTGTAGCCGATGGTACCCATGACATCGAAGTTCGCGCCGTTGCGGGCTTCGTCTCCGGTGACAGCGAATCGTCCGATCCAGACCGCGAGGTCGAGCTGGTCGCCCTGAGTGCTGGTCGGGGGGTTGAGGAACCAACCGACGTTGTCATTGAAGATCATGGAGTTCGTCGCTGCACCCAGGTTGGGGTCAGGCGTGGTGACGTTCACTGCTGCTTCAGCGCCGACTCCACCACCGATGGTGATGAATGAATCGATGCGGGGGTTCGAAGCGCCTTGAATGTCGAACGAGAAGCTGGGCTTCCAGCTACCGGCTGCGCCGGAGCCCGAACCAGTGATGTCGTTCTGATAGAAGTTCTCAACGATTGTGTCGCTGAAGAAGTTGAAGTTGAATGCTGACAGCATGTGCGAGTCAGCGTTCGAGTAACCGTGCGTGTTTGCGGCGTCAAAGTTGACGAACACATCAAGAACGGCGAACGCAGCGGTATCAAGAGTTGCTTCAGTGACGCCGTCTTCGGCGAAGTACCTGAGCGTGTCCTGACCACTGAGTCCAGAAACGTCAGCCAGAGCGACTGACGAGGAGATAACAGCCGCACCAGCGGCAACAATTACAGCATTTCTCATGGGTCCCAATTCCCTTCTTCGACCTTTCGGATTGTCTTGTAAATGACCCGACAACTAATGGGCCACTTACCCTCCAGATGGAAATTAGCGTCTCAATCCGCTGAGGCAAGCCCCAGTACTAAAAGATTTAGTGATTTACATTCCGGGCCCTGAATCCACTCTTTTAGCCGTAGGCCTTTCATGGCAGGCGTCACCAGGGCTTTCCTGTCGGCTTGGATGCTCGAACCACGGCGTAGGGGCGGGGGCTGCAATCCTGCACGCACGTTAACTCTTCGTGCAGGATTAGCCTTTAAAACAAGTGGTTTATGTAAGATCGACTGACAGGCTTCTCGCTCGGAACCCAGCCTTGATCGGCATGGTTTCTCGAAAGACTTCGTTCGGCTCAGGGGTGCTTTCTGGCCAGGCGTTCACTGTGAAGATGGGTAGTTTGGAGCCTTCTGGCGAGCCGTGCTCGGCTTTTTTTTGGGCTTCGCAAGGGCGTAAAAAAAGCGTCACTCGGGGAGTTATCCGGAAGGTGGCGGTGTCCAGTTGCTCGGTTTCACAGGTGGAGCACCTCTTGAAAGGGCAAAAACTGCGTCCCCGGGTGATACGCCACTCAGGTCTTTCCGGGTGAGGGAGGAGATGCTTTCCCTTTCTCGGCAGTCGGCTGAAGGCGGCAAAAACGCCTTTTGGGGAGTTCAGGCTGGGTTTTAACTGCTTATGAATGAGAAAGCCCCCGACCATTGGTGGTCGAGGGCTTTGTTCGATTCAGCTGGAACGCGTTCGCGTCGAGCTCTGATCTGTTGTCGATCAGGCGCGGCGGCGACGGGCGACCAGGCCACCGAGGCCGAGCAGGGCGAGTGC
>JAQWMQ010000028.1 GCA_029246705.1 Phycisphaerales bacterium
GCATGCCGACGAACGATGAACGACTCGAACTCGAAACCGCGCATCTGCCACCCGCCAACGACGCCTCGATCGAGCTGCAGGTCGAGGCACACGGCGAGTTCGCTGCTGCCTCCGAGTTCCTCTACTGCTACCTGGACGACACCTTCCTTGGGTTCACCTTCGCAGCGGATGGCATCGACTGCGCCCGCAATGCGGCGTCTCTGTCGATCGACCGCACCGTGTGGGACGCCGCCGCCGTCGATGGCAGTCGTCTGGTCACGGTCTGGGCTTCGCCAACCGTCGACCCCGCGGCCTGTGTCAGCAATGAAGTCTCCGTCACGGTTCGCTACGTGGGGATCCCCGCTGACTGCAATGACAACGGTCTCTGGGATGGTTGCGACATAGGAAGTGGATCATCAACCGACCATGACGGCAACGGCATTCCAGATGACTGCCAGACCGACTGTGATGAAGACGGTGTCCCCGACAGCTGGGCGTTGAGCGAAGGCCTCGTTCCCGACTGCAATGGCAACGCGATTCCCGATGCCTGCGACATCGCCGACGGCACCTCCAACGACGTCGACACCAACGGCGTCCCCGACGAATGCAAGCCCGACTGCAACGGCAACGGTCTGCCCGATGCGTATGAACTCGCCCAGGGCCTGGCACAGGACTGCAACGACAACCAGATCCCTGATTCATGCGACATCGCCGACGGCACCTCCAACGATGTCGACAGCAACGGCGTGCCCGACGAGTGCAAGGGCGACTGCAACGGCAACGGCATCCCCGACTATTGGGAAATCCTGCAGGGCGACGCCCAGGACTGCGACGAGAACGGCCTGCCCGACGCGTGCGACATCGCTTCGGGCGATTTGAACGACTGCGACGGCGACGGCCTGGTCGACAGCTGTGCGATTGAAGACGGCTTCGCCACCGACTGCAACGAGAACGGCATCCCCGACAGCTGCGACATCGACGGTCCGGATGGCGGCAAGGGCGACAAGAACGGCAACGGCATCCCCGATTCCTGCGACCTCGCCCGCGGCGACCTCAACCTCGACGGTTGCATCGACGGCGCGGACCTCTCGTTCCTGCTCTCACTCTGGGGCCTGCCCAACCCACCGATCGGCGACCTGGATGGTGACGGTGTCGTCGACGGCTTCGACCTGGCCGTGCTCCTCAGTGGCTGGGCGCCGTGCCCCTGAATGGTGACCCCTTCAGGACCCCTCGCCGAACCGACCGGTGATCACCTCGACCCGGTCGGCCGGGGCTTCGTTCGCACCGCGCTGGATCGCGTGGATCCGACCTGAACGATCGAGCTCGAAGTCCATCGTGTTGTCGTCGAGGACCCGACCGGTCCTGGCGATCGCACTCTGGCGCACCCGGCCATCGACCAGCGACACGTCACGACGGTGTTCGACGCCGTTGGCGAAGTAGTGCAGTCGCATCGTTCCCGCCGGGTCGACGCTCCAGCCCACGGTGTCGGCAAGACCGTCCGATGCCCGCACCACGTTCTCGAGGCCGTCCGGTCCGACGACCCCGACGAAGACCTCCATCATCCCGGAAGCGTCGCTGGTGTAGGCAAGCAGTCGTCCGTCCGGACTCCACGCCGCGTCCGGCGAGGTGCCACTGCTGTCGGCCAGCTTGCGCGGTTCCGAGCCTTCCACGAGGTCGATCTCGAACAACGTGCTCATCTCCTGGCTCGAGTTCTGCTTGCTGTAAAGCACCCGGTCCTTCCCGGGGTGAAGATCGTGCGGGACGAGCTGCCCGTCCGCCTCGGTCTGCAGCACCCGGTAGGTGGTGGGTGCCTCGATCGGAAAGAACACCAGGTCGATCCGGCGCGTCGGCTGGGTGGTGGTGAGACGGGCCGCGACCATGGTGCCGTCGCGGGAGAGGATCGGGGTGTTCACATCGACCGCGGGGAGCGAGATCAGGCGGCGGATCCGCGGGGGATCGAGCCGACCGCTCCAGAGCTCCCACATCGCATTGTCCTCGTTGGTCTTGGTGATGACGATCTGCGCGCCGTCCTCGGAAACGGCGAGCGCTTCCTCGTACGCGCGCGCCGGGGTCTCGAGTGCGGTGGACGTGCCATCCTCCTCGATCCGCCAGAGCGTTCGCCGACCACCCTGGAGTCCGCCCGGCAGGTGGACCACGGTGCCGTCACCGGCGACATCGAAACCGCCACCGCTCCAGCTGTTGGTGGTGCGCAGGTTGGTGAAGACCGGCGTCGCTTCCCCGTCGATCCGCCGCGTCTTCGGGTCGTAGTCCGCGAGGTAGAGGGTCTCGCCCCGCGACAGCAGCATGCGGTTCCCGTCGATCAACTCCGCGATCGGACTTCCCTCGGTGACGACGTCGTTCTCACCCGTCATCGCGTCCACCCACATCGTGTCCTGGATGTAGCC
Source organism: Phycisphaerales bacterium (assembly GCA_029246705.1). Taxonomy (GTDB): domain Bacteria; phylum Planctomycetota; class Phycisphaerae; order Phycisphaerales; family SM1A02; genus JAKVBQ01. The sequence goes on from JAQWMQ010000028.1 coordinate 2,385, forward strand.
GCGTTCGTCGTAGTAGTCGATCGAGAGCAGGAAGCGGTTTGCATCGATCGCGGCAAGCACCTGGTCCGGCTGCACGGCTTTCGCGAACTCGATGTCGGTGCGTCCGAGCTCGGCGCCGTTGCGCACGTCGACGCGCACCACCTGGTAGGGGGTGTCGGTGACGAAGGCCAGGATGTCGCCCTCCAGCCAGGCGAAGCCCCGGACCTCGTTGAAGTTCTCGTCGTAGCCGAGGATCCCCAGCGGGATCGTCCCGATCTGTACCGGTGGCAGGTCGGTGTCCAGGGAAAGCCGCATCAGTTTCGCAGGCAGGTTCGCATCCGAGGGAAGCTTCACGAAGATGTAGCTCTTCCCGTCAGGTGAGAACTCGCCGCATGCGATCCGGCGGGAATCATCCACCAATCGGTTCTCGAAGCTGTCGAGGTCTCGCAGGTGAAGGTAACGGCGGTCGCCGGGCAGGTAGTCGAGGTCGTTCTGGTCGGCCGAGAGCAGCTGGCGGGTGACCATCGCGATGCGACGCGCGGCGGGGTCGATCCTCGCCTCGAGGATCTCATGACCATCCGGACCCATGACCGAGATGCACTGCTGGGGGTTCGCGACCGCCGTTGCATCGCTCGTCGTGGAAGTCGACTCTCCCCAGGGATTCATCAGCAGCACCCCGAGTGCAAGACCGATCACGCCTCCAAGTGCGGCGAGGACCAGGCCTCCCCGGTTACCGCGGCTTTCGGTTCCTTGGTCGCTTGTGATGCTGGTGGCGGGTTGCCCTTGGGTGGGATGCGCGAGTTCCTCCTGCAGGATCTCAAGCTCGTTGCGCACGTCGACCGCGTTCTGCAGACGTCGGTCCGGATCCTTCGCAAGGCAGCGGCGGATGACACGGTCCAGTCCGGGTGGCATCTCCGCGTTGTGTTCCTGGATCGGCGCGGGGTCGTCCTTGATGATGCTCGAGAGCTTGGAGACCGTCGTCTCGCCGGGAAAGGGGGAGAGCCCGGTCGCCATCTCGTAGAGCACGACGCCGAGGGAGAAGACGTCGGTGGTGGGGTTGGTCTCCTCGCCCTGCGCCTGTTCGGGCGCCATGTAGTGGATCGTACCGACGATGCGCCCGGCGACCGTCGCGTCAAGGCTGGCGGTGACGCCGTCACCCTGGTCGGGCGTCTCGATCACGTTGGTGGCGAGTTTCGCGAGACCGAAGTCGAGCACCGTGATCTCGCCGCGCGGGCCGACGATGATGTTCTCCGGCTTGATGTCCCGGTGGGCGATCCCGCGACGGTGTGCTGCGGCGAGGGCGTCCGCGATCGGAATGCCGAGCTCGAGGATGCGCGCGACCGACATCGAACCTTCGGCCTTCATCAACTCGGTCAGCGTCCGACCCTCGATCAGCTCCATCGTGAAGAAGGTGTCCTCACCGACCGTCTCGAAGCTGTGGATGGTGACGATGCCCGGGTGCCTGAGTGCGGCGAGCGCCTTCGCCTCGCGTTCGAAGCGTGTCCTGCGTTCGGCATCCTGGACCACTTCCGGCAGCAGGATCTTGAGCGCGACGGTCCGACCGAGACGATCGTCTCGTGCCACGTACACCTCGCCCATCCCACCACGACCGAGGAGTCGTTCAAGGTGGTACTCGCCGAGCGCGGTTCCTGACCTGTCGGGTGCATCTTTCATCATGGCACGGGTTCTCCTGGAAGAGGTGCGTTGACTGTAGCAGTCGCAGCGTGGTGGAGGGGTGTGCGATTGTGGTGAACACCCCATGCCTGAGCCCGCTGGGGTTCCTTGGCATCCGCATGAGCTGCCTCTCGCAGCAACGGGGTCATCAGCTGTATCATGCCCACGAAGACCGCCCCTGCGAGGGCGTGGTCGGCACGCAAGGCCTGTTCCTCACGAGTGCATTCAGACCGCACGATCCGGGAACCGCTGGTTCCCATCACGAAGGTGAAGCTGCATGGACGAGAACACCGGGGACCTGCCTCCGACCATCGACGAGACGTGGGACGACCTGACGTCGAACCGCGGTCCGGATCTCGGCATCACGATCGGCGGCATGATCGGCCCGTACCGGATCCTGTCGGTGATCGGCGAGGGGGGGTTCGGCGTCGTCTACCGTGCCGAGCAGGTCGAACCGGTCAGGCGTTTCGTGGCGCTCAAGGTCATCAAGGCGGGCATGGATACCAGGATGTTCGTCGCCCGATTCGAGGCGGAACGACAGGCGCTCGCGATGATGGACCATCCCGGGATCGCCCGCATCTACGACGGAGGCGCCACGGAACAGGGCAGGCCGTACTTCGTGATGGAGTACGTCGACGGGATTCCACTCACCACCTACTGCGACAGAAAGAAACTCGATACGAAGGCGAGACTTCAGCTCTTCCTCAAGATCTGCGATGCCGTCCTGCATGCACACCAGAAGGGCATCATGCATCGCGACCTGAAGCCCGGGAACATCCTGGTCACCGAAGGTGACCGTGGCGAGCCGCAGCCGAAGGTGATCGACTTCGGGATCGCGAAGGCGACCGAACAGAGTCTCACCGAGAAGACCATCTTCACCGAGCTGGGACAGATGATCGGCACCCCTGCCTACATGTCCCCGGAACAGGCCGAGATGTCGGCGTCCAGCATCGACGTGCGTACCGACGTCTACTCGCTGGGTGTGATCCTCTACGAGCTTCTCAGCGGACAGACGCCCTTCGATCCGGCGATGCTGCGGCGGGCCGGTTTCGCCGAGATGCAGCGGATCATCCGGGAGGAGGATCCGCCCCGGCCGAGCCTGAGGTTGACGACGACTTCCGGAACCGAGGGGACGCAGATCGCCGAGTTTCGTGGCACCAAGATCACCGAACTCCAATCGATGCTGCGCCGGGAACTCGAGTGGGTGCCGCTCAAGGCGCTTCGCAAGGAGCGCGGGGAACGCTACAGCTCCGTGGAGGCGTTCGGCGCGGACGTCCGGCGCTATCTCGCAGGCGAGGCGCTCATGGCAGGTCCGGAATCGGGTGCCTACCGGCTCAGGAAGTTCATTCGCCGGAACAAGGGGCCGGTGCTCGCCACCGCGCTGGTCTCGCTGACGCTCGTGGCCGGTATCGTCGGGACATCGCTCTTCGCGATCGAGGCCGAGCGCCAGCGGAGCGCCGCCGCGACGCAGCGTGACCTGGCGGTCACCTTCTCCCGCAGGGCGGCCGAGGAACTGGGGCGGGTGGAATCGGTCAAGGCCTTCGTGGCGAAGACGCTCTCGTCGATCGACGCGGCAAGCGCCAGCCCGATGGACAAGGAGGTCATGACGAGGATGCTGCAGGAGGCGGTGAACAAGGCCGAGCTGCAGTTCCGGGACCAGCCGGACATCAGTTCCGAGATCCTGTCGATCGTTAACGAACGGTACGAGGAGGCGCTTCCCTACTTTCAGAACAAGCTTGACTACTCTCGCCGGACCTTCGGCGACGATGATCCGAGGACCCTGGATGCGATCTACAGCATGGGTGATCTGCACTTGAGCCAGGGGAAGACCGACCAGGCGCTTCCTTATTACATGGAGCTGCTCGAGACGTCGATCAGGGTCCGGAACCACTTCATCCTCAATGAGCTCGCCTCGGGTGCCCTGAAGCGGATTCCGGATCAGGTCTTCCTGTCGGTCGCCGATGACGTGCTCCTCGCGGCGCGCAAGGCCTGCGAGTTCACCAACCACGAGCATGCTCCCTACCTGGAGACGCTGGCCCGAGTGCACTGGAGACGTGGCGAAGCGCCCGAAGCGGTGAAGTGGCAGGAGACTGCGATCAAACAACTCGGGGATGCCGAGAACGACGTTCCCTACCTTGAGACGCTCGCGCTCTACAGGGGCGTGCAGGGGCTCACATCCATACCGGATCTTCGGGACGCGGTCCGGTTGAACCCGGAACCAATCGAGAACTGATCGATCGCGACGGGAACGGCCAGGTCGATGGCGCGCGGCTCTTTTTGAGTTTCGGACAGGGTGATCGGAAAGACCGCGTGCCTCTGCCTGCCGCAGCCATCTGCCGAACATTTCGCACGCATCGAACAACGCATGAACCGGTCTGTTCGAGGGGCACCACGCCTTGGGGAGAAAAACCCGTGACTCTGCAGGTATCATGTGCGGGTCTCCATCGGCATCGTTTTCGGTCGAGTCGATCGCGTCTCGAGTGTCGACATACAGAGGAGCATCATGGTGATGAATGATTCTCCGGCTCCACCTCGAGTCAGGAACATGAAGGAGATCTGTGCTTGCGGTTACGACCGCTCCGGACTCTCCGACATGCAGCTCTGCCCCGAGTGTGGACAGTTGTCGGTGCGCGGGAACTTCCGCAAGGCGGTGGACGGACCAGGAGGTGGTCTCGCCACTGCGGCCTTCGTCCTCTCCCTGGTCTGTCTCGGGCTCGGCATCCTCGACCTGGGGGTGGTCATGTATGCCATCTACGTCGTGACGACCTATTGGGATCCCCAGATCGGGCTGGTCTTCATCTACCCCATCTTCGGTTTTGTGTTCGTGGTGCTCCCCGCCTTTCTTCTCGCCTTGCTCTTCTCGATCATCGGCATGGCGAGTACAGCGAAGAAGAATGCCCCCGGGATGAAACGTTCGCTCATTGCACTCGCACTGACGGTCCTGGGTGCACTGTTGCCGACAATACCGCTCGTTCTCTTTCTGACTCTGGCGGAGTAGCGTCGGCGTCTCGAGTGTTCGACTGTCGTAGTGGCGAAGATCTTGTTTGGGCTCGCGTGTGCAGTCGTCTTTTACATTCTGTTCGATCTGCTCCTCTTCCCATGGATTATGCAGCTGCTGAAACAGTTCGGTTGGTAGTGAGTTCAAACTTCCTCAGGATCTCGTACATAGATGGCGACTTCATGCCCGAGGCCTCCTTGGCCTGATGTGCGCGGCGAAGCTCACTCATCGTCCCTGATCACGATTTGGCGCAACGCCAGTACCGCACCTCCACGTCGTCTTGCGTAGGAGGTGCGGTACTGGTGTGCAAAGACGCTACTTTGGCGGAGAAACAAGCAGGTCGTCGCTGATCCCGCCGGTTCTGCCGTGATTTCCAATGACTAGTATCTCATCCATATTCGTGTATTGAATGATCGGGAAAAGGTCCTCTTCATATCCGCTTGGAATGGCTGTCTCGCCATTGTTTCCGTCAAGGGTTAAGAGGTTCTGCGGATCTGATGGAAGGGTATATCCGAGCTCCATGCTCCACTCTTCAGTGACATTGGGTGCGATGAACGTTGCTGAGTAGTAACCCATGTCGATTCCCCCGCCAAGGCCGAGATATCCCTCGGTCAGGTAGGCGAGCGAGAGGGTGTAGCTTGGGCCTACCGGGACAGGAGGGGTTCCTTCCACCTTGAACACTCTCAACCAATGTCCCATGTCCTTCGGTCCCGCGATCGTAAAGGTATGAGCCAGGCCGCCCTCCACCCTAAGGGGAGCTTCGACAATGATGGGAGCTCGCGCTGGAAAGAACTGCTCACGAATGGATTCGCTGGCTACGTCTGGATCGGGCCGATAGAAGAATGTCCCGGTCTTGAAAGTTCTCCCGTTGAACAGATACTCGAGGACGTCGCCCTCGTTTGGTTTGACGTTATTGATTGCAGCGTGTCCGAAACGATAGTTGACCTCGAAACGGAACGGTACACGTTGATCTCGCAATGCCTTCGCGTATTCGAGATCGTGCGCAAATGACTTGCTGTAATCATGGGTCCGGGCTCGATATATGATCTTTGTGCGACGATTGGTAAGTGCATTCATTCGCGCGGGAGACCCTAAGGGCAATTCGGCGTAGGTTGGGTCGCTTAGATTCGTCAGCGCAAGATCAGCTCCCTGGGCAAAGGGCTGCTTCCCCGTAACGGGCAGTACCTGCTTGAACGATTCACTCAAACCAGTCGCATGTGTGATGCCTGCCTGGAGGAGTGAGTACGTCGGGTTGCCGTAGAAGCGCAACGTCTCCGCAGGATGCGTATTAGGAGCGTCCGCAATGATGTATTTCGCGCGTAGCTGATCGAAGGTGGGTTCCCACCCGAGCTCGGGATGCGACCAGATGGAAAGGGCCGTAGAGCCGCTGCGTGAACTGCCCGTAACAACGATATCGGTGAAGCTGAGTGAAAGTGCCTCCGAGGCCTGGATCCAAACCTGTTCGACATGATCTTCGGCGGATGCGTGCAGGCCAAGGGACGCATGCGTGCCGCCTCCATTCATGACGATACCGATGACCTTGTGTGTGGAGTCCTTGTTATAGACATCACCAATAGCCTTGAGGAAGATGCCTCCGGCACCCTGTATGTTCGTGGTAGCAGCGATGTCGTAGGTGCTTGTAAAGAGCACCTTGTGCTTGTTTCCGTCGGAAAGCCGTCTCCATGATGGCGGGAGGATGAACGACGCAAGGGCATTTTCGGTTCCGGGCGTGTCTGGACTGTCGAACTCCACCACATAGTTGTGGAGCATCTGGAAGACTGGCAGGTCTTCATCGACCAGAGGCTCTTCCCCTGACGGGGGTGTTGCGATCTGTCGGAGGAGAGTCTGGTCGTCCCGAAAATAATTGCGATGGGCGATCGGATACCCGGTCATCGCCCGTGCATAATCCGAAGTTCGGATCGCAGCAAGCTGGGTAACCGCGACTGTCGACCAGTCCTCGGCGACATACCGCTCGTGTGCCGGAGTCCCCACCAAAGATGAGTTGGGATAGGAGTTGGCCTGATCGTTGAAGAGTGCGAATTTGTCGTTGAAGGTCAGGCCCGGGGTGCCGCCAAAGATGCCGCCATCATCCGTCGTGTTGAAGTCGTAGTTCTTGGGGATCACCGAAACATTGGGATCTCTGACCTTGAAATCCCGGGTCACAATGCCGTCAGTCCAGCCGAGCTTCCACTCGCCTTTGCCGGGTCCGGTGGTCCAGTGTCCATGCCAGTGAGTCACCACACCTGCGGTCGTGTCCGCACCGGGGGCCACATCAAATCGATTGCGAAGTGCGCCATGCACGATGACAACACCATCGGAATTGTGTGCGGGTGTGTACTGGACCTGGCCATTGATGCCGACCCCTGGGTCGAGAATGATGTCCGGTGGCTCGTAAATCACCTCGTCGCCATGAAGCTCTGCCACCAGGATCTGGCCGGGATGCTGCAAGATGTCAACGTGAACGCTGAAGTTGATCGTGATATTCCTCACGCCCTTCGCGAATTGGCTAACCGGTACGAAATCGTCAGGAACGAAGAGCGCATTGAGGTCCTTCGTTTTCTGGGCATTTGAAGTTGCTGAGCCAAAGAGAAGGAGTGCGCACACAGGAAGCGCACCCCACCTTCTGAACAACTTCCCAGTCAGGTCACGGTCTTTTTGGCCAAGGGTATGCTTCCTCTGTTGGTGCATGTCTAGATCCTCTATAAATGGGCGTAACGAAGCCTGTTGATCACTTCGGGGAACACAAGGTTGCGGACTGCCGTCTCCCGAAGGATGACGAAAGCGGTCTGGATAGACGTGCCATACAGGCACGTGCGAACCTCCATGAGACCAATGCAACATGAGCTGCGCGTCGATAGGGCAATCGACAATCGGCAGAAGGTGCTCCCTCTATGAAGAGGTGCTTCCGCCGGGGTCCGTACTCAGATTCCGAACTTTTTGACGATTGAGTGCCCCGCGGCTTCGCTGCCCTACCTGCACGACAAGGCTTCAGGCATCGAAGACCGTAGCGAGTCCCTGTCCGACACCGACGCAGAGTTCGGCAATGCCGTGATCGACGCGACGCCGTTTCATCTCGTGGACAAGCGTTGTAACCAGGCGAGCGCCAATGCACCCGAGCGGGTGCTCCTGACAGTCACCTGGCTGACAAGTCGGTGACCACCAACGCGCCTCATCCCTGCATGCCGGACGAATCAGTACCGGGACCAGGGTGAGGCGCTGTTGCGTCGGCCACGCCATCATGCCACCCCGAGCGCCAGCGCCGAATACGGGTAATCGGTGCTGGCGCGCAACCATGACCCGGTTCATCGCCCCCGCCCGTCGCAATTGAAGGGTTTTTCGTCGTTTTTGCACACCAAAATCGCTATTTTGGGCTGAGCACCTGGTGTGCTGGTGATGAAAAAACCCGGTCAACGTGACGAATGGACGAGAAGATGCTGACGAAGACCTTCATGAGTGGAGCCGTTCTGGCTTCTGTTGTTCTTGCCTCGATCCTCGGTGCAAGCGCGACCGCGCAGGATGCGGTGCAGTGGTCGATCGATGATGGTGGGAACGGGCACTGGTATCAGATTCTCACCGCAGACGGTCAGCCTACATGGCAGGAATCAGCTGACCACGCGGTTTCGCTCGGCGGACATCTCGTGGCATTCGAGACACGGGAAGAATACGACTGGTGCGGAGACAACATTGCCAGCCCTGAATCTGTCATCGATGCGTGGATCGGCATCCGCCAGGAACCTGGCAGTCCCACCACCGAAGGCTGGAACTGGATCACCGGTGTTCCTGCCGCGATGGATTGGGGTTGGTTTGCGGGTGAACCGAACGACGCCGACGGAAACACTGTGGAGGACTGCGCCTACATCTACTGCGATGACCCGTCAGCGAGTATCTGGTTCACTTTTCGTGATGTTTCGTGTGACCAATGGGGCGGCACAGGGCACCACTTCATCGAATGGTCTGCCGACTGCAACAACGACGGCATCGTTGACTACGGTCAGATTCTTGATGGCACGTTCGCCGATGACGACGGGGATGGCGTGCCGGACCTGTGCAACGCCGTGCAGTGGCACGTCGAGGATGGTGGCAATGGGCATTGGTATAGGACCTTTTTTGCAACCGGAATCAGTTGGGCAGAAGCAGAACAGCAAGCAGATGGCTTGGGTGGACACCTGTCATCATTGACCAGCGCAGAAGAGAATGGCTTCGTTGTCAGCGAATTCGCCCACGAAATGACCACCATGCCCTGGATCGGACTGAGACAGGACAATGATGGCGATTGGGGATGGAACACCGGGGAGCCATATGCGTGGACGAACTGGAGTCCTTCAGAGCCGAATGGAGGATCGATCGAAGTCGAAGCCAACATCTGGCTCACGGATTCCCACCCGTCCCGCCCACTTGGAACATGGAATGACTATCAAACGCCCCATCCCAACGGCGGACTCATTGAGTGGTCCGCCGACTGCAACGGCGACGGCATCGTCGACTTCGGCCAGATCCTCGATGGTTCGATCGCCGACTGCAACAACAACTATATTCCCGACGTATGTGAACTCTCCGAGACACTTGCACTCTCCGTCGACCGGACCCCGGACTCCCCGGACGACTTCATCGTGTTCGATCTCTCTTCGAGTCCTGACGCGAGCAGTGACGTCGAACTGGAAGTCGCCATGGTCGGTGACCTCGAGGCCCAGAACCAGTTCGCCTTCGTCTTTCTCGATGAGGTCCTTCTCGGGTACGCCTTCGTCGAGGGTGCGCCGCTTTGTGAACGCAGCACCGCTTCCTTCGTCATCACCAGCCAGCAATGGAACGACGCCGGTCTCGATGGTGAACGGCGCATCCGGATCTCCGGTCTCAACATCACGACCGACGCGTGTGCCGAACCCCTGACCGAGATCGCCCTTGCCTACGAGATGGCCATCGCGGACTGCAACGACAACGGCACATGGGACGAATGCGAGTCCGACGGTGACGGTGACGGGGTGATCGACGGCTGTGACGGCTGCCCCGATGACCCGGAGAAGACCGAAGCGGGTGCCTGCGGATGCGGCGTTGCGGACATCGACAGTGATGACGACGGCATTCCCGACTGCAGCGACAGTTGTCCCTTCTGGCCTGGCGACTGCTCCGAGGACGGGCAGACCCTCTTCGTGGTCGAGGGTGACTCGATCCAGCAGGCGATCGACGGCGTG
>JAQWMQ010000002.1 GCA_029246705.1 Phycisphaerales bacterium
ATCGAATCGGCGGTATCGGTGTGCCCATGGCACCCCGATCCCGTTCTTGAGCCAAAGACTCGAATCGACGCTCAGACGTCGATCGGCGCACCGCCCCTGAGGGGTTGGTCCGTCAGGAGGAACGCCCCGCATGAGTTTTCATCCCCGCCTGAGCGCACTTGCCTTCTCCGCGATGATCTGCCTGCCACTTGGCACCCTCGGAACCTCCGAGCTCCAGGCGCAGTCGGATTCCGCCAGACAGTCGGCAAAGGATCCGACCACGTTGATGGAGGACTTCCTTCATTACGTCCGGATCGCGAAGCCTGACCTGGCAGAAGCCGCTGGCAACGCCCTGATGGATTCAGGCGTGAGCGACTCGGATCTCGCGATGATCGTTTACGACAACAATCTCGAGGACAAGCTGGTGAGCGTGTTGCAACGCGGTCGGCGCATGGAGGGGGTCAGTGATCTGGTCGCCGCCATCGAGACCCGCGTCGAGAAGGGCCGCATCGAACTCGCTCGCAACCCCGAGCGCGTTCGCGAGGCCGTGAAGATGCTCACGGGAACCCTCAGGCAGAAGATGCTCGCGAAGGATCGACTGCTCGCCGCAGGCGAGTATGCGGTCCCCGCGTTGCTCGAACCTATCATCAACGGCAAGGATCCCCAGCTCGAGGTCGCCTGCACCGCGGTCATCGAGGAGATCAAGCGACAGGCGGTCTTCCCGCTCTGTGCCGCGCTCGGGGCCGTCGACGTGAACGGCCAGCGCAAGATCTGCAACATGCTCGGCGCGATCGGCTATCCCGCCGCCGAACCCTTCCTGCTCCAGCTCGCCCAGGCGGACTCCACCCCGGATACCGTGAAGGCATCCGCGATGGCCGCGTTCAAGCGACTCGGTGGCACCTCGACCTCGGTCCCCAGTCAGTTCGCGGCCCTCGGCCGCCGGTTCTTCGATGGACAGATGTCCCTCGTGGCCTGGCCCGGCGAGGCGTTCAACAACGTCTGGCACTACGACACCTACGCCGGCCTGACCCCGACTTCGGTCCCCACGCCGATCTACGGTGACGTCATGGCGATGACCATGGCCAAGACCGCCCTCGGCTACGACAAGGGGTCCCGGCAGGCCCTGGCCCTCTTCGTTGCAGCCGATCTTCGCCGTGAGAACGACCTGCCCGACGGTGGCACCGACCCGATCTTCGGTGGAAACCGCTACTCCCCTCAGTTCTTCGCGACTGCAGCGGGCACCAGCGTCGCCCAGGACGTCCTTTCCATGTCGGTCGACCGATACGACACCGCGCTGATTCGGGATGCGATCTCCGCGCTCTCGCAGACCACCGGTGCTTCCAACATCTTCGCCAGCGCTCGCCAGCCTCTTCTTGAATGCCTGCGCTACCCCGATCGACGCGTGCAGTACGACACCGCCCTGGTGATCGCCAGCGCACTGCCCCGGAAGAACTTCCCGGGTGACGACATCGTCGTGCCGCTGCTGGGCTCCGCGGTTCGGGACAGCGATGCCATGTACGGCATCATCGTCGCCACCAACGAAGAGGATCGTCGAACCTACGCCGGTGATCTCCAGAAGCTCGGATTCACCACCCTCAACGGTGGTCAGAACTACGCGGACGTCCGCAATGAACTGGCTCGCGCCATCGGTCTCGACCTCGTGGTCATTCGTGGTGAGATCGACATGATCCGCGAGACCATCCAGGCGTTGCGTAACGACAACCTGACTGCTGCGGTCCCCGTGATCGCGTCCGCCAACAACGCCGATCAGTCACAGCTCTCGACCGAGTTCTCCGATGACCGCGCAACGATCATCTGGACCGCGGGCCGCGATGCGGATGCATTCGCCAGCGCCGTCGACCAGCTGCTGGACCGAACTGGTGGCGCCCGACTCTCGGAAGACGACGCCCTGGCCTACATGCTCGGTGCACTCGATGCCCTTCGTCATGTCGCCGTGGACGGCAACTCGGTGCTGGCGGTTTCCGAGGCGGAGACCGCGCTGCTGGAATCACTCGCCAGTCGTGACGGGCACGTTCGCCTGTTGGTGGCCGAAGTGGTCTCCCTGATCTCCGGATCGCGCAGCCAGCAGGCCCTGATCGACGTGGCTCTCGATGCCACCGGGAGCGACCAGATCGATCTTCTGGACCTGGTCGCCGCATCGGCTCGACGGTTCGGCAACAACGCTGCTCCCCGTCAGATCGACGCGCTTCGTACCTTGATCTCGAAGGCCACCGGCGACACCGCCGATGCGGCAGGACGTGCCTACGGTGCCCTCAACGTGGGTCCCGAAGAGACCGTCAAGCTGATCCTCGACTGACCGTACACCCGGCAGTCCTCGAACAGAAGCCAAGCCGGTCGTCGAACCCTAGGGGGGATCGACGGCCGGTTTCTTTCATGGGCCTGAACCGCTAACATGCCGACCCGCGTCGCGACCCCGGTTCGATGCGTGCAGGCCACCATAGCTCAGTTGGTAGAGCGAAGCTTTCGTAAAGCTTAGGTCCGCGGTTCGAGTCCGCGTGGTGGCTTTTCCCCCTCCTCCGGGAGGGGCTCCAGCCCAAATCACGAACGAATCATCGGAAGGTCCCGGCGGTGGCTGCGCGGTGTCTTGTGCACGAGCTTTACGCACACTGGAGCATCAACATGACCATGTATACCTATGGATGGCGGGCTGCGGTTTCACTGGTTGCAGCCCTGGGACTCTCGAGCCTGGCGTGTTCGGACACCTTGACGGTGTGTTCATCGGGATGTGGCTACACCAGTATTCAAGCCGCTATCAACGACGCTTCGCACGGCGACGTGATCGAGATCTCGGCGGATACGTATCGTCCCGCGACGAGGATCGACCTGAGAGGTCGGCGTGTCACGCTCCGAGGTGCGGTTGACGCACTTGGCAACCCGACCACCATCATCAGCGGCGATACCGACAATGACGGTGAGGGCGATATTCAAGTCTTCGTCTGTCAACGCGGCGAGACCAATGCGACGATCTTCGAGAACCTCGTCATCCGAGACGGCAGTGCTGGCTGGGGTGGCGGGCTTCAACTTGATGGAACGAGCCCGCTGATCAGGAACTGTCACTTCCTGGACAATGGTGGACCCAGTGCCGGGTGGGGTCAGGGGGGTGGAGCGATCTCCGCGAAAAACGGCGCTTTCCCGAGGATCGAGGCTTGCCTGTTCAAGGGGAATGGTCAGGCATTTGGCGGCGCGATTTATGGATCGGCCCAAATTCGCAACTCTACGTTTCTCGAGAACGATGCGAGCGATAGTGCGGCTGCGCTGTATGGGGGGCCCTTCGATGTTGCCTACTGTCGATTCGAGGGCAATGCCTGTGGCCATGGTGAAGCGAGTGGTATTTCTGCGACGGCTGTCGAGTTCCGCCAGTCTTCGCAGCTCAGCGACTGTGATTTCAGTGGAAACCTCGACACGTCGAACGATCCTGCGCTCGTGCTTGGGCCCTTGTCTTTCAGCATGAGTCACAGCGTCTCAAACTGCCGGTTCGAGCAGAACAATGGGAGCGGGCTCCTGATACTTGCAGGTGCAATGGTTTCAGACTGCACCGTCTCCAACAATGGCGGCTTCGGAATCATCGAAAGCGATTGGGTCAGCGAAGAGTACGCCCTCAAGCTCTCTGATTCGCTGGTCTGTGGAAATGCAGAAGGCCAAGTGGTTCTCCTTTCCGACGATCGCGGGCCTGAGGATTGGGACTTCGGGGGGAACTGCATCGCCAGTATCTGTGACGACGACGATGGCGATGGTTCACCGGACATCGACAGCGATGGTGACGGCATGATCGACTGTGAGGATGTCTGCCCGTGGGATCCATTCAACCGTGACGACGACGGCGACGGTATCCCCGACTGTATGGATCAATGCACGTATTATCCCGCGCCCTACAGTTGCTCTGATTTCGGCCAGACGATCTACGTTCCAGTAGGTGCGTCGATTCAGAATGCCATCGACATGGTTCCCGAGTATGGGACGGTTCGTCTACTCGCTGGTGTACATCGGCTCGAAAGGACAGTCGAGGTCTACGAGAAGGTCGTCGACCTGGTGGGTGAAACCGGTGCAGTCCTCAGTGGTGACTTCGATGGTGACGGCATCGCTGATGTTGAAATTCTCCGACTGATGGATGTATTCGATCGCATGAACGTGCGAAACCTGAGCTTCCGGCACGGACGTTCGTCCAACGTGTTCGGAGGAGGAGCGGTGTACGTGGATGATGCACTGGTGAACTTCCAGGAGTGCGCTTTCCAACGGAACGAGGGGAATCTGGGTGGTGCGATCTATGTCTGCAATTCCCGTGACGTTGATTTCACCGCTTGCGTGTTCACTGCGAATCAGGCGATTACCGATGGTGGCGCGGTCTACGTGCAGAATTCCATTGATGCGACCTTCAGAACGTGCACCTTCATCGACAACACCGCTGGTAATGGTGGGGCGATCAAGGTTCTGGACGCTGATGCATACGTTCACGCGTGCGTTCTTGAACGCAATCGTGCAACGAGTGGACAGGGTGGTGGTCTTGCGGCGGACCTAACGGGCACGTTCTCGGTTCAGGACACCTACTTCTGTGGCAATCTGCCATTGCCGGTCGATGGCCCGTGCACGTATCTGGGCGGCAATCTCTTCGGCCTTATCTTCGGCCTTCCAGGGGAGTGCTCGGAGAATTCCGAGGGCGGCTCCGACGGTCAGAACGGTGGTGGTAGCAGCGAGAACGACCACGATGCGGACGACAACGCTTCGGGCAATGACTCCGGGGGCAACGACTCTGCGGACAATGGCCAGGATTCCAGCAATGGTGATCTCGGCGGTGGCGGTCTGCCTGGCCGAGGTGGCCGGGGTACCCGTGGGAGTGGCGGCGGGAGCGGCGGTGGTGGCGGTAGCCGTGGCGGCAACGGCGAGCGTCCGGAACGACCTGCCCGCAACGGTTGATCCACGAAGAGTCCGTACCGCATCGAGAAAACGGCTCCGCCATCCGGCGGGGCCGTTGTCGTCTTTCTGGGATGTCCGGTCGGAAGACTCGGCGCCTTCCTGCGCGGTTACCAGCAGACAGTCATTCATCCAACCATCTTCCGGAGTCTCGCCCATGTCCATTACCACCCGATGCCCAGTGTTCTCAGGTGTTTTTTGTGCGTTACTCGCCATCATGGCCTGCACCGCACCTGCCCTGGCCACCACGTACTACGTGAGTCTTGGTGGTAGTGCGGAGAACTCGGGACTGAGTCCTGCCGAGCCGATGTATCCGCTTCTCGTCGCGATCGATACCGCAAGTGACGGTGACGTCATCTTGATCGGCAACGGTCATTACGACAACATGCCGATCGACACGATGGGCAAGGCACTGACCTTCCGCGGCACGATCGGGGGAGGGCAGCCGACGTCGTTCTGGGCCGATGGCGACCACGACGGGGTCGGTGACAACCAGATCCTCTTCTGTACGAGTGGCGAAACGAGCGCGACGCGCTTCGAGGACATCCAGTTCAACCGCGGTGGTGCCCTCTGGGGCGCACACGGTGGGGCGGTCCACATCGACGGGTCTTCGCCCACGTTCGTCAGGTGTTCCTTCGACAGCTGCCATGCCACTGGAAACGGAGGGGCGATCTACGTCGGTCAGAGCAGTGCGCCGACCTTCGAGGACTGCAGTTTCTCGAGCAATGCTTCCAACCTGGGCGGCGCGATCTACGTCGATCCCGCTTCGAGTGGGAGCACTCGAAGCACGGTCACCCTGAGGAATTGTTCGTTCTGGGCCAACGCGGCACGCTCAGGCGGTGCGATCAAGGGCAGCGGCATGTTCGAGATCCGTGACTCGATCTTCGAGGAGAACACCGTCGATGCCGATACCGGAGCTGCAATCGACATCGAGGATCCACTCGGTCACTCCATGGTGATCATGTGCCAGTTCCTCCGTAATGACGGGCCCAGTGCCGCAGCCGTGGTGGCCGAGGGAACCTACGTCTACCTCAGTCACTTCGAGGAGAATCCGATCGGCCTCGTGATCGAGAATGAAGGCGAGGCACGCGAGTGCACCTTCGAGCGCAACACCGAGGATGGACTCCGGGCGACGACGCTGAGCAGTTTCGATGCGGGACTGATCATCGTTCGTGACAGCATCTTCAGGAATAACCAGATGGGATCCGTGCGCGCCGAGTCACATGACGAACTCTGGATCACGGGGTGCGAGTTCGTGGACAACGGTCGTCGCCTGGGCTACCACCATGAAAGCACGCTTGTCGTCCGTGATCTCACTGGTGGGTCCGTCCTGATCCAGGACTGCTTCTTCAGCGACAACGAGGGGGGTGCTATCCAGACGAACACGATCTCCGACATCACCATACATTCCTGCGAAATCCGCGATAACAGGGGCGTGGGCGTCGGCATGATCGGCAATGGCTCCGAACTCATGTACACCAAGATCTGCGGAAGCGAGCGCGGGCAGGTCGTCGACCAGTTCGGTGTCATGTACGAGGTGGCTGATGGCTCGCAGCCCTGGGACCTTGCCGACAACTGCTTCATGTTCGATTGCAACATGGACAGCGATGCGGATGGCATTCCCGACTGCGATGACCCCTGTCCGACTATTCCCGCACCCTACGGCTGCGATGGACCGAATGTCGTCATCGTGCCCGTTGGCTGGCCGATCCAACCTGCGATCGATCTCGTGCCCGACGGTGGCATGGTCATCCTCGAAGAGGGTGAACATCTGATCCTGGACACGCTCGAGTTTGGCGAGAAGACCATCGTGATGCAGGGGCCCGAGCCCGATTCAGACGGCAGGCCGCGCGCGACCCTCAATGGTGACTACAACCATGATGGAATCGGTGACCGACAGATCCTTCGCATCACCGGGGGTCAGGACCAGCTGGCCCTGATCAGGTACATCGCCTTCGCCAACGGCGCGGCGGTCGATGGTGGTGGTGTCTACATCGAACGGTCAGGTCCGCGATTCAGTTACTGCCTCTTCATCAACTGCCAGGCGAGCGGAAGCGGCGGCGCGGCATTCATTCGCGGTGGAGGTCTCATGCCGCACTTCCACCACTGCTGGTTCGAGAACAACTCGGCGGTCGAGGATGGTGGTGCGGTCGCCGCGGCAAGCGGACAGGAACTGCCCGCGGGCCCGGTCCAGTTCAGCGATTCCATCTTCCTGCTGAACACGTCGACCAATGGTGGTGCGATCGCAAATCGACTCACGGACATCGCCGGCGCATCGGTGCAGGTCTCCGGGTCCACCTTCGATGACAACTCGGCCGCCCATGGTGGTGCCGTCTTCACGGCCGATTTCGCCAATACCGAGTTCTCCGGCAGTCGCCTGCGCAACAACGTCGCGACCATCGGCCAGGGCGGCGGCGTCCAGGCCGGGCTGGGCTCCGGACACATCCTCCAGAACACGCTGTTCTG
The DNA here is from genome assembly GCA_029246705.1 of Phycisphaerales bacterium. GTDB lineage: Bacteria > Planctomycetota > Phycisphaerae > Phycisphaerales > SM1A02 > JAKVBQ01. The sequence goes on from JAQWMQ010000002.1 coordinate 7,375, forward strand.
CGGCAACCAGCCCGCGCATGTGGATGGCAGCTGGCTCAACCAGGGTGGCAACGTCTTCGACCTGGGTTGCCAGGAGGAGACCTCCGCCGACCTCAACGAGGATGGTGTCGTCGACGGGCAGGATCTCGGTGCGCTCATCGGCGCCTGGGGGCCATGTCTCGGCCAGGACTGCGATGCGGACCTTGATGGTGATGGGGAGGTCGGCGGTCAGGATCTGGCGATGCTGATCGGCGCCTGGACCCAGTGAGCGGGTGCGACCCGGATCCCCGGTCCGTTTCGAATCTCTGAGTTCGAGGAAGACGACCCCGCAGGCTGCGGGGTCGTCTTCTTTCTGCCGTGAAGGACAAGCGCGTTCAGAATTCGATTCGAAGATTGAGACCGCTCACCAGTCCGCCCTGCTCCCGGTCGTCCATGGTCGGTCCGGACATGAGGTACTGGATGTCACCTTGTACGGTCATGTTCGGTGCCAGCTGCCAGCCGTAGTATCCACCGACCGCGTACTCCTGCTCCAGTGCCGGACCGAACCTCGATTCACTCGTGCGCGAGAATCCACCGATCATGCCGAATCGATCCTCGGGTCGATCCCACCATTCGCCGTGGGTCACGCTGGCGATCCGGTAGCGCGTGGTCTGGACCGGCCAGTACTCGGGGGTGGCGTCGAAGCCACCCTGTAACATCAGGTCCAGCTCGGGGGCCAGCTGCAGACCCCGGTCGGAATCGATGACGCCATCGGAACCTCGCGAGACCGCACCTGGTCGTTCCTCCGGTAGCGATCGTTCAACCTGTTCAAGCAGGTCGAATGCGGCAGCTGGTGCCGCGAACGTCAGTGCAAGCGAGGCCATTCTCGGAGCCAGTGTGAAGGCGTTTCGGGTCATCTCATACCCTCCTGAACCACCTTCTACGGACGTACTGGGGGGCGGGTTCGGCAAAATAGGGGCGCTCGGGTAGGCTTCGAGCATGGCTGAACCATCTCCAAACGGCATTTCACTCGCTCAGTGGTCACTCCACCGGGAGCTTCGGGCCGGCAAGCTCGACCCGATCGATTTCCCCCGGATTACCCGCGAGGTCTTCGGACTCGATGCGGTCGAGTACGTCAACAGTTTCTATCGCCCCTGGGCGACCGACGAGGCGTACTTCACCCGACTGCGCCGACGCTGCGACGAGATCGGCGTCCGCAGCCTGCTGATCATGTGTGATGGTGAAGGTGCACTCGGTGATGCCAATGAAGCCGCACGGAAGAAGGCGGTCGAGAACCATCGCAAGTGGCTCGTGGCCGCGCGCATCCTCGGTTGCCATGCGATCCGGGTGAATGCACAGTCCAGCGGAAGCTACGAAGAGCAGGTCGAACGTGCCGCCAACGGGCTCACCCGACTCGGTGAACTGGCCGAGCCCTACAAGCTCGACGTGATCGTCGAGAACCACGGTGGCCTCAGTTCCAACGGCGCATGGCTCGCAAGCGTCATGAAGACCGTGGGACGACCCAACGTCGGCACCCTGCCCGATTTCGGCAACTTCAATCTCGGTGGCGACAAGTGGTACGACCGCTACAAGGGGGTCGAGGAACTGATGCCGTATGCGAAGGCGGTCAGTGCGAAGAGCCATGAGTTCGATGCCGAGGGCAACGAGGTGCGGACCGACTACCCGCGCATGATGAAGATCGTCCGCAAGGCCGGCTACACCGGCTACGTGGGCATCGAGTGGGAGGGCGGCTCGCCGTCCGAGCGCGAAGGCATCCTCCTGACCAAACGCCTCCTGGAGCGTTGCGGCTGCGTTGCCGGCGTCTGAGGATCCCGACATCGATATTTGCTGGTGCCCGGATCGGGTCCCGGCCGATGAAGGGGCTGGAGCCGTGGCTTGACCGAGAGTGGAACGAAACGTGCGGGTTACTTCCGTGCCAACCTCGCCTGGATCGTCGGATTGCTGACGATCTGGGCGTTCGTTTCGTTCGGGTGCGGGATCATCCTCGCCCCCTGGCTGAACAACTGGATGCTCCCCGGGACGCAGTACCCGCTGGGGTTCTGGTTCGCCCAGCAGGGCTCGATCTACGTGTTCGTTTTGCTGATCGTGATCTACGTCCTCGCGATGAACCGGCTCGACCGGAAGTTCGGCGTCGCCGAAGAGGATGATGCATGACCGTCCAGGGCTGGACCTTCCTCATCGTCGGCGCCACCTTCACGCTCTACATCGTGATCGCGCTGCTCTCGCGCGCCCGCTCGACCGGTGAGTTCTACGTCGCCGGAAAGGGCGTCTCTCCGATCGCCAACGGCATGGCGACCGCAGCGGACTGGATGAGTGCGGCGAGCTTCATCTCGATGGCGGGCCTCATCGCCTTCATGGGCATGGACGGTTCGGTCTTCCTCATGGGTTGGACCGGCGGCTACGTGCTGCTGGCACTGCTGCTCGCACCCTACCTCCGCAAGTTCGGCAAGTTCACCGTCCCCGACTTCATGGGCGACCGGTACTACTCGCAGCTGGCACGCCTGGTGGCGGTGATCTGTGCGATCTTCATCTCCTTCACCTACATCGCCGGGCAGATGCGCGGCGTGGGCGTCGTCTTCAGCCGCTTCCTCGAAGTCGACATCACCCTCGGCGTGGTGATCGGCATGGGGCTCGTCTTCTTCTACGCCGTGATCGGTGGCATGAAGGGGATCACCTACACCCAGGTCGCCCAGTACTGCGTGCTGATCTTCGCCTACACGATTCCCGCGTTCTTCCTGGCGTTCTACGTCACCGGCAACCCGATTCCCCAGATCGCCCTCGGCGGCACCGATGCCGAAGGGGTGGGGCTGCTCGCGAAGCTCAACGGCACGCTCGCGGACCTCGGGTTCAAGAGCTACACCGACTACCACAAGAACACCCTGGACATCGTCTGCATCACCGGCGCACTCATGCTCGGTACCGCCGGGCTGCCGCACGTGATCATCCGATTCTTCACCGTGAAGCGCGTGAAGGATGCCCGCAGCTCCGCCGGCTGGGCGCTCCTCTTCATCGCGATCCTCTACACCACCGCCCCCGCGATCGCGGTCTTCGCCCGTTCGAACATGCTGGCGACTGTGCCCGACGTGCCCTACGTCGAGGCGCCCGAATGGGTCGGCACCTGGGAGGACACCGGGCTCATCGCCTGGCACGATCGCAATGACGATGGCGTCATCCAGCACACCGACGGCAAGGTCTTCGCCAAGAAGCCGGTCTTCCTCAGCGATCCCGAGACCGGCGAGCCCCTGCGCGGCGCCCATGGCCATCGACTGCTTGATCTCGAGGCCTCGGGTGGCCTGAAGGACGGCAAGAACGAACTCTACGTGGACCGTGACATCATGGTCCTCGCGAACCCGGAGATCTCAGGCCTGCCCCCGTGGGTGATCGCGCTGGTGGCGGCTGGTGGGCTCGCCGCCGCGCTTTCAACCGCGGCCGGGCTCCTGATGGTGATCTCCTCCGCGGTCAGTCACGACCTGGTGAAACGGATCATCGCACCGGAGATCAAGGAGAAGCAGGAACTCCGGGTCGCGCGCATCGCCGCCGCGGTCGCGGTGGTCTGCGCCGGGCTTCTCGGGATCTGGCCGCCGGACTACGTCGCCGCGGTGGTCGCCTTCGCCTTCGGCCTGGCGGCCAGCAGCTTCTTCCCCGCGATCTTCCTCGGGATCTTCTGGAAGCGCTTCAACATGCCGGGCGCGGTGATCGGCATGCTCTGCGGCATCGGCTTCACGACCTGGTACATCCTGTACTTCAAGTTCTTCGGCGGCTTGCCGGCCGACTGGTGGTGGGGGATCTCCCCCGAAGGCATCGGTTCGATCGGCATGCTCGTCAACTTCGCGGTGGCGATCCCGATCGCGCTCCTGACCAAGGCTCCGCCGGCTGAAGTCCAGGCGATGGTCGAGGACATCCGGATTCCCGGTCGCATCGATTGATCGCACCGCCCCTCGCTAGAGGCTGCTTTCACGCACCAGCGGATGATGCCAGCAACGAAACCCGCCGCCTTGCCAGTGAATCCCCTCGATCGGCGTGGTGATGACTTCGGTGCCGTGGGCACGCAGTGCCTCAGCCAGTTCGGGCATGTCCGCTCCGACCAGCACCGTCTGTTCATCGAGCACCAGCCCGTTGCAGCCGAGCTTCTGTTCGGCGTCTTCCGCTGAGACGTCGATCAGGTTCCAGCCCTCGAGAAAGTCGGGCAGTCCATCGACGAACGCTTCCCGGCAGAGGATCGCCAGTCCCGGCCGGGGAGTCGCCAGCACGCAGTCCAGATGCAGGAACTGATCACTCAGGGGCACTCCGTGCACTCGGTACTCGGGTCCGAGGTAGCGCTGGAGCCAGTCGATCCCGGCCTGGTTGGAAGCGTTGCCGGTGAGTCCCACGTACAGGTCACGTCCGAGGAGAAAGACGTCGCCGCCCTCGAGAAACGGACCTGGTCCGTACCTGCCGTCGTCGTCGGCGGGAAACGGTTCGGGTTGCGGCATCGAGACCAGCACCGCGTCGCTCTCGGCAACGCGCCGGGCGATCGCGCGCCGGATCGCGAAGCGCTCCTTGCGACGATTGGGCTCGAACATCGCGGTCTCGATCACGGAGTTGCCGACGACCAGCACCGGATCCCGAGGGAAGGTCTGGAAGACGGAATCGTTGAGGTTCGCGAGAAACGCTTCCTCGCTCGGCAGGTGTTTCTCGACCTGGTGGACGATGATGCCACGCGCCTCCAGGATCCGGATCAGTTCATTCACCTGGGTGATGAATAGCTCGTTGAGCTCCGGATCGAACTCCACCAGGGCCTTGCCGGCATTGGCCTCGATGAGGGCGATCGATTCCTCGGGCAGGAACTTGCGCGGCGCCTTCGCGAGTCTGCTGGGCAGACGGATATTGGGCACGCCGACGATGACTTCCTTGAGCGCTCCCCATTCGTGGTGGACCCGGATGGGCTTCCTGGACATGTTGGTTCCTCCGTACGTGCGCATCGAGATGGGTTGTCACTCGATCCAGTGAAGACCGACTCCTGCCTCGGCTTCTGGAAAAGCACGCGATCAGCGTACTTCAGCAACGAGAGTCATTCCTGCGAGATGGAGTCCTCCTCCATGGTCGCGGGAAAGGCCATGGACCGCAATCGATTCAATGCCTGGCTGCCGGGTCCCGGACGCATCGAGTCGTGGCCGACCTCGTCCAGCCAGATCGTCTCGACCGGCACCCTCCGCAGGCGACAGCGCTCGGCAAGCCGTTGCGCCTGGGCGAACGGCACCAATCGATCCTTCCGGCCGTGGATGAGGATCAGCAGCGCGTCGTCCTCGTCATCCACCTGCTTGATCGGAGAGGCGGATTCGCCGAGCAGGCGCAGTCGTTTCCAGGGCCAGTCGGTGCGCTTCCGGTTCGCCTTGATCTCGCCCAGGGAGTGGCCGTGCTCGCCCGCGCCAAGCAGCAGTGATTCAGGGGAGTCGACCGCGTCGTGGTTGATTGCATTGCCACCGGGTGGGTTTCCATCCTGGATCGAGAAGAGATCCGAGGGGCCCGCGGAATCGATCACCGCCTCGACGCGTGAGGAGGTGGTGAGATGCGGACCCACCCGTCCCTCGAACGCCGGTTCGTCGTTGGTGAGTGCGAGCATCGCGACCAGGTGTCCGCCGGCGGAATGCCCCCACGCATAGATTCGATCGGGATCGAGTCGCCTGGTGTCGGCGTTGGCGCGCAGCCACCGGATGCCGGCCTTCACGTCATCCAGTTGCGCCGGCCAGACCACCGGGGCCTCGCCCCATTGACCGGCTTCGCTGCTCAGGCGGTAGTCGAGGCTGGCCACCGCGAATCCCTGTTGAAGTGCGGGCCCGGTGAAGCCGGGAAACCGTCGATGGTCTCCACCCATCCAGCCGCCACCGTGGACCCAGACCAGGACCGGGTGCGGGCCAGGGCCCTCGGGGACCAGCAGTTCCAGCTGGAGAGGCCGGCCACCCACCCGGGCGACCGTGCAGGTCTCCGGCGGAGCGGCGCAAGCGGGGGTGGGGCACGTCGCGGCCAGGACAGCCAGCGACAACACGGTTTTCCAGCACTGGGTCATGGTGGGGATCTTTCCTGTCAGTCAAGGGTGTCTTCGGGGTCCAGCTCGAAGGCTTCGAACTCGAAGGCGGGCGAGACGGTGCATCCGACCAGGGCCCAGCCCTCCAGGGGACGCGCGGACTGCCACGCGTGGGGTGGTACGAGTACCTGGGGACGTTGTCCCGCGACGAGATCGGGGCCCAGGATCTCGACGCGCGAGGTGCCATCGTGGTCCTCGATCGTCAGCTCAAGAGGATGCCCCGCGTAGTGGTGCCAGAGCTCCGCGGCGTCGATGCGGTGGCGGCGCGAGCGCTCGCCTGCGCGCAGCAGGTAGTAGATCGCGGTGCCGTGGCCCCGCTCACCGTTTGGCGGGGTGTCCCGCCAGGTCTCCCGGAAGGCACCACCCTCGGGGTGGGGGAGCAGATCAAGTCGATTGATGATGTCTTCAGGGTCCATGGCTCCTCTATACTGGATGGCCCCATCCACGGCGAATCTTCAGGAAGTGAAATGCACGAGGCACCGTCCCAAGCCAGTCAGAGCACCGCACGCGGTCAGACCGCCCGCGCCACCGCGATCCTGGTCACCGGCGCCGGAGGTGAGATGGGGCATGACCTGATCCGCGCCATCGCCCGTTCCGAGGAGAACGTCGCGATCGTGGGTTTCGACCTGCGCCCCCTGGACAGGAACGTTGCGCAGTACTGCGCGGAAACGGTCGTCGGGGACGTGCAGAACCTCGAGCTGCTCCAGTCGATCACCGACCGCTACAGCTTCGGGCGGATCTACCACCTCGCTGCGATGCTGTCCTCCAGTGCCGAGCGTGCGCCGGGTCGGGCCTACGACGTCAATGTCGGGGGCACGATGAACCTGCTTCGCCTGGCCGTCGATGAACGCGACGCCACCGGGCGCTCGCCGATGGTGCTCTTCCCCTCGACGATCGCCGTCTACGGACATCCCACGCTGGAGCACAAGGCGTCCGCGGGTCCGGTGCAGGAACACGAGCATCTCGAGCCCCGCACCATGTACGGGTGCAACAAGCTCGCCGCCGAGCACCTGGGCCGCTACTACACCGACCACCATCGCCAGTTCGATGAAGGACCGACCGGTTCGGTCGACTTCCGGGCGATCCGCTTTCCCGGGCTGATCTCGGCGGAGACCCTGCCCACCGGGGGGACCACCGACTACGGGCCGGAGATGCTGCATGCCGCGGCCCGAAACCAGGTCTACGACTGTTTCGTGCGCGAGGATTCCCGCCTGCCGTTCATGACCATGCCCGAGGCGATCGAATCGATCGTCAGGATCAGCAGCGCACCACGTTCGGCTTTGACGCGAAGTGCCTACAACGTTCGAAGCTTCGCGCCATCGGCAGCGGAGATCCACCAGGCCTTGCGTGCGCATTACCCGGCGCTGACGGTGGGGTTCAAGCCGAATCCCGGTCGTCAGATGATCGTCGATGGCTGGCCCGGAGACACCGATGATCGTGCCGCCCGTGCAGACTGGGGCTGGTCACCAGCACACACCCTCGACAGCGCGCTTGAGTCCTACCTCATTCCAGGATTGAAGGCCCATTATGGAAACGCGTGACCTGGCCTATGAGGCCTATCGTGATCTCCTGGTTGGTTCCGGAGAGGATGCCGTCGTGGTGGTTCCCGACTACCACGGCGTGACGCCCTACGCGCGAGCCCTGGCCGAGGGCTTCGCATCGAACTCGGGACGGCTCGGGGTGGTGCTTGATCTCTACGGTGACCAGGGGATGCCTGCCACCGGGGCGGAGGCCTTCAGTGCGATCAACCCGATGATGACCGACCGTCAGCTCGGGCTGAAGCGTCTCCAGGCCTGCGTGGACCAGCTGCATGGTCAGGGGGTCAAGCGGATCACCCTGATCGGCTACTCCTGTGGCGGGACGATGGTCTACGACGCCGCACGCACCGGCATGGACATCGACGGGGTGATCGGCGTCTTCGGCCTCTTTGATCCCCTGGACAATCGTCCGTTGGTGATGCGCTCGGTGCCTGATCGCAAGGTGCCCCTCCTGGCGCTGGTGGGGGGTGAGGACGATCTCGTCACCCGGGAAAACTACCAGCCCTTCATCCGGGAGCTCACCGCCTTCGGCATCGACTGGCAGCTGCACGTCTTCGGTGGCGCCAAGCACGCCTACACCCTCCGGCAGGAGGACAATCTCGAGGTCCAGTCCGGCGAGGAACCGGCGCTGCAACTCTTCAACGAGTCCGCCAATCGTCGCACCGAACGCCTGATCGACCAGTTCCTGGGTGAGATCTTCAGCTGAAAACGTCCGAGGCGCGGTTCACCCATGGTGAAGTCCGTGGTCGCTGCGGTACCATCTGGTCATGACCACCATGACAGGACCAGATTTCGGCGCCCGCACCACGGCGATTCTCGGCCATCTCGAAGAGACCGGCCAGCTCAAGCAGCTTCAGATGATTGAAGGCCCGATGGGGCCATCGATCAACCTCCGAGGCTACGGAGAAGTGGCTTGCTTCTGCTCGAACAACTACCTCGGCCTGGCCAACGACCCGGAAGTCGTGGAAGCCGGCATCGAGGGGCTTCGACGCTACGGGGCAGGCACCGCCAGCGTTCGCTTCATCTGCGGGACCTTCGACTGTCACGAACGCCTGGAAGCGCGTATCGCCGAGTTCTACGGGCTGGAGGCGTCCTACACCTTCACCAGCTGCTGGAACGCCAACGAAGCCGTCTTTCCCACCCTGTGCGATCCGGGTGACCTGATCCTCTCCGATGCGTTGAACCACGCTTCGATCATCGACGGGGTCCGCCTGGCCGCAGTGATCAAGAAGGGGCTGCACAAGGGGGTCTACGCGCATTCCGATCTCGAGGACCTCCGCGGGAAGCTCGATGCCGCACGGGCGAACCCCGAGGTCACCGGACAGGTCTGGGTGGTCACCGATGGCGTCTTCTCCATGGAAGGGGACATCGCCGACCTGCCGGGGCTCCGAGCGCTCTGTACGGAATTCGGCGCCAAGCTCGTGGTCGATGACTCCCACGGGACCGGGGTCATGGGCGACACCGGCCGAGGGACCCATGAGCACTGGGGGCTCGATGGAAGCGAGCTTGATCTGGTCACCGGCACCCTTGGAAAGGCCCTGGGTGGTGGAGCCGGAGGCTACATGGTCGGCTCTCGAGCGATGGTCGATCTCATGATCCAGCGGGGGCGGCCGACCTTGTTCTCCAATGCCCTGCCAGCCACCATCGCCTGCAGCGCTGACAAGGCGATCGAGCTGCTGATGAACGAGCCTGAACGAGTCGCTCGCTTGCGCGAAAACACCGATCGAACCCGGCGTGGCATCAGGGAGATTGGATTCGAAGTCCTTGAGAGCACCACGGCAATCTGCCCGATCATCGTCCACGACACCGCCAAGGCGATCGCAATGAGCCAGCGACTCCTGGAATTGGGTGTTTTCGTGATCGGGTTCGGATACCCGGTGGTGCCCGAGGGAGAAGCCCGACTTCGGGTTCAGATATCGGCCGCTCACGAGGAAGCCCATTTGAGCGCCCTGATCGAGCAATTGGCCGTCATTCGAAGCGAATTCGCTTGAGTTCCAGTGAAACTCGGGGCTGGGTTGCGGCAACTCGGAATTCCCTGCCCTTTTTTTCCCGAGGAGGTTGGTCTGGGGTCGATCCTCCTCCTAGCATCGCCTCGGGGAAGTCATACGTCCGCGATTGGGTTGTTGAATCAAATTTTTCTCCATCAAACCCAAGTTGCCCGGGGATCACGTATGAGATACTGTCCATATATCGATGTGGGGGGCTTTTATGCAGGATGTCCTGCCTCACCGCCTGACCGGGAAGAAACCTAAAGAATGATGCAACGTCTCCGAAATCTCCGGACCACCGTGACCTTGTTCACGAGCTCCTTGTTGTGCGTGAGTGCAATCGGCCTTGCGGCCGACCAGGGGTTGAGCACTGATCCTGGTCGTACGGACAGCAAGTCCGACACCGCACGCAAGGATCAAGATGCCCGGCCCGCCAAGGGCAAGGCTCAATCCACCCCCCAGCGCGCTGGCAAGTCAGCCGTCAAGGATGGCAAGGGCAACCGCTTTCGTCTGAAGCCATCCGGCAACGGCACGAAGCCCGGCGCCGAGCAGGAACCCTACGCAGCCAAGAAACTCCTGGTCGATGACAAGGTTGGTTTCCAGCTCGACCCGGTGACCGGGACAGGCATGTTGATGTCTCCGGACGGTGTTCCGGTCTTCATCACGATGCGCCCCAACCCGGCCGGTACTTCCTGGATCGGGCAGGCCATGGGTGACGAACGATCAGACGTCTGGATCACCTCCACCAAATGGGGCGAGACCGGCGTCGTTCATTCCGAGGTGTGGGGTAACTGGCGTTTCCTGCCCACCCAGCTCGGCCAGATCACGATCCGGTCACTTCCTCCCTACAGCCCCGGCTGGTGCGGTACGGAAGACGATCTCCTGCAGCCGCCCGTGGAGCAGGACGTGATCGCCCTTCATGCTGATGAAGGCGGCCTTGCCGGTCTGCTTGACAACTGCTGGGACGATACCGACGACCAGACCGTCATCGGACCCGATGGCGTGCGCCCCGTTCCCTACTGGATTGATCAGAACCCGAATGACCTCAAGGGCCCCGGTAGTAATGGCATCTATGTCGGCCGGCTCGGCAGCAACTGTCTGAGCGAGATCCAGATCGATGATTCCAGTGCTGACAAGCCCGACTACACGATCCAGGATGACGACTGCGATGGTTTTCCGACCGTCGACAAGGTGATCGACATCCTTTACGGCTACACCCAGGACGCTCTTGAGTGCTTCGACAACGACGTCGTGAGCATCCAGGCGCTCGCGGTCAGTGAAATGGCGAAGCTCAACGAGATCTTCATCAATTCCCAGATCTCCGTCCGGGCACGACTGGTCGGCGTTGAGCTCGGCCGTCAGGAGAATGGGTCTCCCTACCGCACCAAGGGTGGTATTCCCCAGGACCTGGAAACCCTTTACAAGGCTTCCCAGGTCCAGTGGCGTGGTCTCGAGAACCTCTTCGAGGATCTTCGTGATGAGCGTGGTGCCGACATCGTCTCCCTGCTCGTCTGTGATACGCCGTTCGGGCTTCTTGGCCAGGCTGCGAACATCCCGATGGAGGACTACAGCGTCCTCGGCGGCGCACTTGCTTCACCGATTCCTTTCCTTTCGAGCTGGAACGCTCACCGTGCCGCCTTCGTCTACAGCGTGGCTGGCGCCGATGGCGTGACCTATCAGCACGAGCTGGGACACTGCGTGGGTGCAAGCCACGGCAGCCCCGCAAGTGTGATCGAGTCCCCCGGCGAGGGGCAGGTCCCTTGTCCTGAGTACGATGACGAATGTCTCCTGTTCCCCGATGCCCTCCAGCTGGACATCTACCGTGTCCCCGATGAGTTCCACTACGGACTGAGGTTCTTCGAGGTGCTCGACGACACGTCCGGACCGACCGACCAGATCTACCAGACGGTCATGGCTTACGCGCCCGAGGTCGACGACGAGCAGCCGCCGCCGCGTCGCGTGGATTACTTCTCCAACCCTGAAGTGACCCTTCCAGGGACCCTCTCCGCGGTTGGTGTTCAGGACGATGACGGTGTCTGCTGTGTGGATGATGGTGAGAACACCGCCAACGCCCTCGTGATCGAGCGGTACATGAATGCCGAGATCAATCAGCCTATCAACCAGTTCCCGGGCATTGCCCAGTTCCGTTGCAACAAGATTCCCTACGACTGCAACCAGAACGGCATCCTCGATACCGAGGAGATCGACCAGGGACTCCTTCCCGACCTCAACAACGACCGTGTTCCGGACGGATGCCTCGCCAACCCCTGCTTCGATGATGCCGATGTCGTTGCGGGCGCACAGCTTTCCGGACCTGGTGGTTTGATCACCGACTTCAGCGTGGTCGAATCTCAGATCAACATCCCGTTCAACGCAGCCGAGAACAACTCCTGGGTCCTCCAGCCCCGGGAAGTCATCATCAACAGCCTTCAGCACACGAACTTGAGCGATCTCCAGATCAATCTCGTGCACCGTCAGTTCGGGGTTGATGACACCGTCTGGAAGCTGGTTGGTTGTGATTCCCTGCCCTCGGGCTCGGGCATCCTCAACGGCTTGTACATCTTCCAGGCTCCACTCGGCATCTATAGCTACGACTACCTGACCACTCCGCTGGTCTGCGAGGTCGCCGCTGCTGGTGGGATCGGTGGCAGTGGGGTGGTGCCTTCGGGAACCTACCGCTCCGAGGAAGCCCTGACCGGCAAGATGGAGAACCGAACCATCGGCGGAGCATGGATCCTGCAGGTCATCGACCTCTCTGGTGGTGACACCGGGCAGTTCGTGAGTTGGAACCTGCAGTTCCAGTTGGTGCCTTACGACACCGATTGCGACGGCGACGGCCTTCCTGACGGTTGCGGCGAACTCCTGAGCTTCATCACCGACTGTGATGAAGACGGAAATTCCGATGCCTGTCAGATCGCAAGCCAGTTCAACCTGACCGACAATGTCCCCTACAACAATCCCGACGTGGACGAGGATGGCGACGGCAACGCCCTGATCGACAGCCGGGATACGTGGGTCGAGACCAGGAACATGACCGTTCCGATCCTGATCGACGTGGACCAGAATGGCACCCTCGACGGCTGTGAGAACACGAGCTTCTGGCTCGACATGGGCGGTCCTGCCACCTACGACATTGACCAGTACATCACCTACATTCCTGATGGGGAAGTCGACCCAGTGACGGCGCTCCGGCCTCGTGACGGCGTCATCGACGCCAGCGATGTGTTCTACATCTCGTCGAACTTCGCGACCTCGGGTTCCGGCCCCAACGGTCGTGCGGACATCCATGACATCCTTGAGAACCCGGATCTCGACAAGAACCGGAACTTCGTCATCGACGCACTCGAGATTCCCGGCGACTGCGGCTTCGACGCCTATCGCACGGGTTGCTTCGACTTCGCCTGCAACACTGCGGTGAATGCCTGGGTCGGGCCCGTCGACTGCGATGGGGATGGCCAGTTCGATGACCTCGACGGAGACGGTACGGTCGAGGACAACGGCGATGACGATTTCCTGGGGTCTGAGTGCAACCTCACCCTCTGGGACGAATGTTGTGTCTATGTCGCCAGTCAGGTCTGTTCGAGCACGGCCATGCAGGGCAACTGCGGTCTCGCCGTACGCACCGGTTGCAGTGACCCGGGATGCAACGCGATCGTCTGCATCATCGATCCGACCTGCTGCGATACGGCCTGGGATGCCAACTGCGTGGCTTTGGCTGACGAAGAGTGTGCTGGCAACAGCCTGTGTCGATTCCGTGACTACGACTCTGCTGATTTCGGTACCACCGGTGTTGGTCGCAACACCCAGAACTACGACGTGGTCAGCAGCAGCATCGTCGTGTCGACTGCTGACACCGGTACCAATGATGACGTGGTTCCTGGTGCGACCCTCTACGGTGCACCCGAGATCACGATCTACGGTCTGACCCACGAATCGCTCCAGGAGATCGCCATCCACCTGGTGCACACCAGCAATGGCGTCACGGTCGAGGTTCCGCTGATTGACTACGGTTGCCTCAACGCACCGGGCGTCCTGGTTGGTGACACCATCGTGTTCCGCGAGTTCGGCGCAGCCAAGACGGTGTGTGAAGCCGCTACCGAGAGTGGTGGGCCCTTGACCGATGGTGGTGTGACCGCGTTCTCCTCCGCCGGCCCGCTCAGTGCCTTCCTCGGTACCGGTGCCAGTGGAACCTGGACGCTTCAGGTCACCGACATCTGCTGTTCAGGCAACGGTGGGTTCACCGGATGGGACATCAACTTCACGCACACGCCCCCGGACAACAACGGGAACTTCATCCCTGACCTCTGCGAATGAACCGCTGAGGCGACAAAACCCTGCTTTACCCGGCGCCGACCAGTCCCTGGTCGGCGCCTTTTTCATGGGCGGTCTCTTTTTCATGGGTGGTCTGCAGGCCGTCAGCGAGTGGGCGACGACCGGTCGCGGCAGACGTGCGGTGGACCGGCGTCAGCGGATTTCGAGGGTGGGCGCGGCCATCGAGGCAATGGTGATCCGGTTGGCCAGCTGCTTGGAGAGTCCTTCGAGGGCTCGAGCGATCTCGGGACGATCCTCCCAGCATGCCAGGGGTGTTCCCTCGTCGAGGTGCTTCCTCAGTGATGGATGGATCGGGAGACTTCCCAGGAAGGGCAGGCCCATGGTCTGGGCCAGGACTTCCGCTCCGCCCTTGCCGAAGATGTCGTATTCGGTCCCGTCATCACCGGTGAAGCAGCTCATGTTCTCGACCACACCGAGGATTTCGACCCCGAGTTGCTGGAACATCCGTGCGGCCCTCCGTGCGTCCTCCTGGGCCACTCTCTGCGGGGTGCAGACAATGACCGCCCCTGTGAGGGGAAGCAGCTGGGCCAGCGTCAGGGGGATGTCTCCGGTCCCTGGGGGGAGGTCGACGATCAGGTAGTCGAGCTGGCCCCAGTCGGTCTGGAGTGCAAGCTGCTTGAAGGCGCCGTGCGCCATGGGGCCGCGCCAGATCAGCGGCTTGTCGGGGTCGACCAGCTTGCCGATCGAGATCGTCTTGATTCCGTTGGTCTCGAAAGGAAGCAGCGTCGATCCGCGTACCGCGGGCATCGCATCGTCCAGGCCGAGCATGGTCGGGATCGAGGGGCCGTAGATGTCGCCATCGAGCAAGCCGACTCGGGCGCCCTCGCGGGCCAGGCCGAGGGCGAGAGTCACTGCGATGGTGGATTTGCCCACGCCACCCTTGCCGGCACCCACGGCAATGATGTGCTTGACGCCCGGCAGGACCGAGGGTTCATTGCGCACCGAATCATTGGCGCTGCGAGACTGTTCACTGAAGGTGATCGTGACACGCTCGAAGTTCGCCCCTTGTTCATCGGCGACGGCCTTGAGTGCCTGCTCCACGTTGCTGCTGATCTGGTCCTTCATCGGCCTTGCCGGGCTGGGCAGCTCGATGGTGATGGCGACCTGGCCGCCCTCGATGGCCACCGACTTGATCATTCCAAGGCTGACCAGATCCTTGTTCAGGTCCGGATCCTGGACTCTGGAGAGCGCGGTTCGAACCGCGGCATCGTCCAATGGGTTCAGGGGTGCCATCTGTGGAATTTCCTTTCTCAGGGGTGGTCGAGGCTCGAGAGTCCGACGATGATACGTTGAACCCTGCCGGTCTGACCACCACCACGCGGAGTTCCCGTTGAATCCATCCGGCCTGCCAATCCTGCTTGCCCTCCTGGTGCTCCCGATCCAGTCGTCGTTGGCCTCTGATCCACCTCCGGCTGATCTGCTGCGCGGTCCTGATGTCGGGCGAGTGGCCAAGGACTCGAATCTGGGCATGCTCGACAACGGGGTCTTCCTGAGGTCGATCAGGCGAACGGCGGTGGCGCCCAAGCGTTGGTTCCTCGAGTGCGAATCGCTCGCCCTGACGCCCGGGCAGCTGGAACAGATCACCGCACTCAAGGCGACATTCAACCAACGATCACAGGCGTACCTCGATCAGCACCAGCCCCGGATCAAGGCGCTTCGCAAGCGTCTCAAGGCCATGGAAACCGCAGCCGCAGCTGGAGAGGAACAGCCCCCCGAATATCTGGAACTTCTGGCTGAACGGGCACGGCTGGTCGACGCAGCGCCTCAGGTCACGGTCTTGCAGCAAGCCGTCTGGTCCTTGCTGAAACCCCTTCAACAAGACAACCTGCGCAGTCGACTCGAAGCGGTTCGAGAGGCGATCCGCCGAGAGCAGGCGATCGAGCGATTGAAGGAACAGGCCAGGCCTCTGCCGGAAGCCATGCAAGGCGAGATGCAGGGCGAGATGCAGGGCCCATCACCTGCGGTCGATCCACCGGCGGGACAGCCTGGTCGACTGCCAGCCTCGCTCGATGGTTTCGATTGATATGAACTGCTGAGCCGGTCGTCGTTTCAGGAACCGCCGTGGACGATGATGTCGTCGTATTCCTCGACGACCTTCGGGTTGAAGTTGGTCGAGCTGAAGAGCGACAGGACACTGCTGGTGACCGTGCCCGGGCCATCTTCCGCGGACATGAAGACCGCATCCTCGCCCGGACTCCAGACCAGGATCGCCCCCCGCGGGCTTCCACCCAGGGCCGCAAGCTCCATGTCGTTCGTGCTCAGGGTCGAATCCCAGATGCCAAGGGAAGGCGAGCGGACCGCCTGGGCGATCGTCGCGCGCCGCTGCTGATCGCCGGAGGTCACGTTCGAGTTGATGATGCTCTTGGCCCCCTGGTCGCCGGCACGCTTGCCGACCCGGTCGTATTCAAGGACGGTCTGGAACATCTCGTCGGCGAACTGCGGCCGGGAGGGCAGGGATCCGCTGATCTGGCCGATCAGCGGGCCGGTCTTTCGCATGCGGCGGACATAGAGAACCGGCTGGCCCCAGGAATCAGTGACCATCGGAATGGTCTGGCGCAGGGGCGCACCGTCGAGGAATGAACCCCAGTTCTCCAGGTGATCACCGGAGCTGCTGAAATCAACGACGAATTCCCTGTCCTTCGGGTTGTAGAAGGGTTGGTAGTCCTGCCCGTTGAGGTGGGGGCCACGTCCGATGAACTCCGGGGCGACCCGAAGGATGTCGCCACTGGTCAGGTCGAAGTCATCCGAAAGGGGCGTGTTGTACTCAGCCCAGGTGTTGTCATCGACCTGGCTTTCGCGAACCGCGCCGCCCATGAGGTGAAGCACCGCGTTCTGGGTGCTGGTCATGATCGGGTTTTCGGCCAGGTCCTGGTCGGAGACCAGCCCCGGGTAGAAACCGAATTCCTGGTGAAAGGCTTCGCAGCTCTTCACGAACTCGTTCATGGTGGTCCGGGTCGAGGTGGCCCGAGCCTTGGCACTTGCCCGGCCGAGTGCCGGCAGCAGGATCCCGATCAGAATGACGATGATCCCGATCACGACCAGAAGCTCGGTCAAGGTGAAGCCGAAGCGGTGCGGCCGGTCGTTGGATGCGGCAGGTTGAGGTCGTTGGTTCGTGTTCATCGCGTGGGTATCCATGTCCTGGGAATCCTCGGTCGAAGGTGGAGCTGGGGTTGATTCGGGATGTTGATCTTCCAAAAACAACAACAGCGTGTCGAGACCCGTCACTCGCCACGCTCATCCGCTCACACAAGGATACGTGCAACTGCTCCCGGGTTGTTGCAGGAAAGATCGATTGCCTGACGTATTCCGGGTGAAGAGCGCCCTAGAAGCCATCAGGGAGCGTTCGCAGTGCCTCGTAGGTGGCAATGGCCACCACCGTCGCGAGATTGAGACTCCTCGCGGCTGGATCCCTGATCATGGGGATCCTGACCCGGTGCTCGGGGCCTTGCGTGGATGAAACCCACTCATGGAGCTCCTCAGGCACACCGGTATCCTCGCGGCCAAAGAGCAGGTGGTCTCCGGTGCGGTACTCGGGGTCTCGAAACGACCGCTCTGCAGCCGTGGTCAACAACCAGAGACGCTCCGGCGCGGTCGCTTCGAGATAGCTGTCCCAGTCGGCGTGTTCCACCACGTCAAGGTCGTTCCAGTAGTCCAAACCCGCCCTGCGTCGAGCCTTGGAGTCCATGGAGAAGCCGATGGGATGGATGATGTGCAGCCGACAACCGGTGGCAAGCGCGGTGCGGCCGATGTTGCCGGTGTTGTTGGGGATCTGGGGCTGGTAAAGGACGAGATTGAGTCTTGGTTCAGGCATGTTGCTGCACAATGGCGGTGGGATATGAGCTCAGGGACTGGATTGACTCTTCAGGAACAGGTGGTTTCAGGGTATCCTCGTATGAAAAGACATACCTGTACCTGAACTTCATCTGATAGACCCAGGAGGATATCTGGATGGCTGATCCGCGGACGGGAACCATGCGAAACGTTGCTCTGGTCGGTAGTACCGACAGTGGCAAGACCACCCTTGTCGAGGCGCTCCTGGCCAAGGCAGGGGTCATCTCACGTGCCGGCCGGGTCGTGGACGGGTCCACCGTCTGTGATTCCAGCGACATCGAGAAGGAAGTCGGCAGGAGCCTGGAGGCTGCGCTGGTTCACTTCGACCATGGCGGTGCGCACCTCAACGTGATCGACACGCCCGGGGGACCGGATTTCGTCGGCCGTGCCATGGCGATGCTTCCTGCGGTCGAGACGGTCATCCTGACCCTCGGGGCCGGACAGGAGATCGACACCGTGGGACGTCGCCTGATGAAGAAGGCGATCGAACGTGATCTTCCTCGCATGGTGGTGATCAACAAGATCGACACGGGTGCCGACCTTGCCGCATCCTACGAAGCGGTCAGGACCGCCTTTGGTGACAACTGTCTCCCGGTGAACCTGCCTGCAGACGGTGCGACCAAGGTCATCGACTGTCTCTCCGGGGAATCCGGCGAAAGCGACCTCGGTCCGATCGAGGACTTCCACACCAGGATTCTCGATCAGATCGTCGAGGTCGACGAGGAACTCATGGAGATCTACCTCGAGGGCGGCGAGCTCGCTCCGGAGAAGATCCAGGCGGCCTTCAAGCAGGCGCTTCGTGAAGGTCACCTCGTTCCCGTCCTCTTCGTCTCCGCCGAAGCCGGTACCGGCATCGAGGCATTCCTCGATGCGATCGTCGAACTCTGTCCCAACCCCCTCGAAGGCAATCCCCGTCCCTTCGAGGCCGGTGAAGGTGACGACATGAAGTCGATCTCGCCTTCGCTGGATTCGAATGCACCACTGCTTGCCCACGTCTTCAAGATCACCGCGGATCCGTTCGTGGGGAAGCTCTCGATCTTCAAGGTCCACCAGGGCGTGATCAAGGTTGGTGACAGCCCGCACCTCGATGATGACCGCAAGCCGGTCCGCCTGGCCCACCTCTTCAAGCTCCAGGGAAACAAGCACGTCGAGGTCTCGGAGCTGATCGCCGGCGACATCGGTGCGGTCTCGAAGATCGACGAGATGAAACGAAACTCCGTGCTCCATGACGGCACCCTCGGGGATCACGTCCACCTGCGTGCGCTGGAACTGCCTCGACCCATGGTCGGACTCGCAGTGACCCCGGAGAAGCGCGGTTCGGAGGCCAAGCTCGCCGACGCGATCGCGAAGCTCACCAGTGAAGACCCCACCCTGAACATCGAACGGGTCGCCGCCACCAAGCAGACCATCCTGCGTGGCATGGGCGAGATGCACCTCCGGGTCACGTTGCGTCGGCTCTCCGAGCAGTACGGGGTTCCCGTGGCATCCGAACCGCCCAAGGTCGCCTACAAGGAGACCATCACCATCGAGGCAAGCGGGCACCACCGCCACAAGAAGCAGTCCGGTGGTGCCGGTCAGTTCGGCGAGGTCTTCCTCAGGGTCACTCCGCTGGAAGACGGTGAAGGCGAATTCGAATTCGAGGATGCAACCGTCGGTGGTTCGATCCCCAAGCAGTTCATGCCAGCCATCGAGAAGGGCGTCCGGCAGGTGCTCACCGGTGGCGCGGTCGCGGGGTATCCCCTGCAGCGTGTTCGCGTGAGCGTCTATGACGGCAAGTACCATCCGGTCGACAGCAAGGAGATCGCCTTCATGACCGCAGGGCGACGCGCCTTCATCGACGCGGTGCACAAGGCCAAGCCGGTCCTGCTCGAACCGATCGTCGCGATCGAGATCACCTGCCCCGAGGACTCCATCGGCGATGTCGGCAGCGATCTCGCGGGTCATCGCGGGCGAATGCTCGGCACCGACATACTCGGCGGTGGGCAGGCACTCATTCGCGGTACCGCACCCTTGTCGGAAGTCGCTGACTACGCCGGGCGGTTGCGCTCCATCACCGGTGGTGCAGGCAGCTACACGATGGAATACAGTCACGATGAGGCGACTCCCGTCCACGTCCAGCAGGAAGTGATAGCCGCATTCCAGCCGCATACCGATGAAGACTGATCATTCGTTGTTCACCAGATTCCTCACGGCGCTCGCAGGTTCGAGCGCCGTGGTCATGTCTGCAACCATGACCTGCGCCCAGCAGACCCGGGTGGTTCCCGCACCGCACGACGACTACGTCATCCTCGTCAGCGAGGACACCATCGCCGCGGATGGCTGGAAGCAGGTGGTCTCCGCACTTCGGACCTTTCATCGGGACCAGGGCGTTCGAACCCTCGTCTACGACCGGGATCCGGGCGAAGTTGCCGCCACCATCGGCGAGGGTGATCGACTTCCACGCTGGATGGTCCTGGTCGCCCGACCCGCGGAACTGGACCGTGGTCTTCACATGCGGTTCAAGCGACTGGTGCGAACCCTTGATGAGGATCCCTGGCCCGACGTGCAGTGGGGCGTGGTGACCGGCAGCGACTGGTCGTCGGCGATGCGACAGGTGGTCACCCGCGAACCCCTCGTGGTTCGTCGAGCCGCAGCCGGGACCGGACTTCCGCTGGAACGATTCGACGAGGGAGTCTGGTGGGACGAAGGCGTGGCCGGACGCTCGGTCCGCAAGCTCGCGGACGGCACGATCGTCGAGACGATCGAGGATGCCGATGCGACCATGCCCGGCATCGTCGCCAGCCTCAACGACTTCAAGCCCGACCTCTTCCTTTCCAGTGGTCGAGCGACCCAGGATGACTGGCGGGTTGGCTACACCTTCAAGGGTGGCGCCTTCAAGGCGCGTGAAGGCAGCCTCACCGGGGTCGCTCCCGACCGAAGCGAGCATCCGGTCGATTCGCCCAATCCGAAGGTGTGGCTCGCCGCAGGCAACTGCCTGCTCGGTCACATGAAGGATCCCGATTCGATGGCACTGGCGATCCTCGACTCGGCCGGTGCGACGCAGTTTTTCGGCTACACCGGCGTCACCTGGCACGGGCGTGCGGGATGGGGGACCACCGACTGGTTCCTCTCGGATCCCGGACGCTGGTCGATTGCCGAAGCCTTTCATCTCAACCAGATCCAGTTGCTTGCGGAACTGATGTCGATCGATCCCGGGCTGCCCGGCCTCGAACTCGACCTGCTCTCCGGAAAGACCTTCGAACCCCGGGATGACGAGGGGTTCCGCGAGGCCTTCCTCGAACACGGCCCCTCCCTGGCGGATGAGGAGACCTTCGAGCGTGCCCTCGGGCATCTCTGGGACCGGGATGCGATGGTTCTCTACGGTGATCCCGCCTGGGATGCCAGGCTTCCCTCCGATCAAGGTCTTCCCTGGAAGGCGACCGTCACCGCCTCGGGTGACATCTGGAGCATCCGGATCGAGGCCGAGAAAGCAGTGGACTTCGCCCGACCACCTGCCGTCATCCTGCCACATCGCCTCCGGGTGCATGAAGTGCTCGAGGGTGGAGCAGATGTGATCGTCTCCGACACCTTCGTCATGCTTGCCGGCGTGTCGAACATGGCCGAAGGAGAGCTTCGAGAGATCGTCCTTCGTGCCGAACCCTTCGAGACGACCACGCACACCACGGTTGTCCGTGACTGGCCCCAGGCCGAAGCCCAGATCGCTCTTCTCCCGCTTGCCTACCAGCCGCTGGTCAGGAAACAGCTTGAACGGTCAGGTGACAACCGCGGTCAACTGGTGTCGGCGATCGAGGCCTGCCGGACCGAAGCCGAATACCTCTCGATCGCGTTCCTGTTGGCACACATGCCCGAACGAGATCTTCTCGAGCTCGAGGGTGATTTCCTGGTCCGACACCTGCGTGGAGCCTTGAACACCCGTCGTGAATCACGCTTCTGTCGTGACCTGCCCGAATCGGTCTTTCTCAACGAGGTGCTTCCATACGCCTTCGTCGGCGAACGGCGCGAACTCTGGCGGGATCCTCTGCGCGAGCGCTACCTCGAGGTGGTCGAGTCCGCACCTGACCAGGAAACCGCGGTTCGTCTCCTGAACCAGCGGGTCTGGTCCGATTTCGGCATCGGGTATCACCCCGACAAGCGACCGAAGACAGACCAGAGTCCCTCGGAGACCATCGACTGCGGCATCGCAAGCTGTACCGGTCTCTCGATCATCCTGGGTGATGCCTGTCGAGCGGTCGGCATTCCCGCTCGACTGGCCGGAGTTCCCATGTGGCACAACGACACCGGCAACCACACCTGGATCGAGGTCTGGGATGAGGGGCGCTGGCATTTCGTGGAGGCACTCGGCTCGGACGGCTACGACCGGGCCTGGTGGACGTCGCATGCCCGCAAGGCTGATCCTGAACGTCCGCTCTATTCGGTCTGGGCAACGACCTATCGTCCCACCGGGTTCACTTTCCCCCTCGAGTGGGATCCCGATGATCACACGATCCCCGCGGTGAACGTGACCGAACGATATCTCGACTGACTTCGATCACCTGAAGGCGCTTGCCTCCGGTCACTCGCCCGCTGAGCCCATGCTTTCCGCTGATGCGTCGGGCTTGGGCAGGGGAACCTGGTCGTTGTCCGCTGCGAGCATCTCTTCCGCTGACCTGAAGGCATAGGCTTCGGGTTTCTTCCCGAGCCACGGCGCTGATTCGGTCACCTTTCGCGCTGCTTCCCTGCCGTACTTCTCGTTGTGGAGCTTGTCCTGTCCCGGTGCGAGCCCCTCTTGCATCTCCGGAATCCTTGGAGACCTGGCGAGATACACCGTCTGGGTCGGATACGCGAAGGAGACGTCCAGTTCCTTCGCGAGTCGCATGAGGTCCAGCATGAACCGGTGTCGTTCGCGAAGTTCCGTCTGCCAGTCGGGGGCCTCCCAGAAGACGTACACCAGGACCTGGATGCCACTCGCCCCGAATTCGTTCAGGAACACCTGGTAGTAGTCCTTGCGCATGTAGGGGTGCTCGCGAACCAGCTGGCGCGCGCCCTCGCAGTAGGCTTCGACCTGTTCCGGAGTCGTTTCGTAGAGGAGATCGAGCTTCGTCGTCCAGCGACGGTAGGCGCGCATCCCGTAGTTGTTGACCTGGTTGTTCACGAGGATCGAGTTGGGAAGCGTCACCACCGAATCGTAGAAGGTCCTGACCCTGGACGATCGCATGCCGACCGCGATCACCGTGCCCTCGACGTTGTCGATGACCACCCAGTCGCCCACCTGGAACGGGCGGTCCAGGAGCACCGTGACCGAACCGAAGAAGTTCTCGATCGAGTTCTGCGCCGCGAATGCGAAGCCGATGCCTCCGATGCCGAGTCCGGCCAGCAGGGGGGAGATCTTCACGTCGATCGCCTGCGCGAAGTAGATGAAGCCGATGATCACCACCACGATCTTCAGTGATTTGGTGATGAGCGGGACGATGAGGTCGTCCAGCTTGTTGTCGGTGTGCTTCGCTCGGTGAATGAAGATTCCGCCGAGGAAGTCGGTGAGCTTGAACCCCGCGAAGATGGCTGCCAGCACCAGCATGATGTTGGTGGCAACCAGGAGGATCTCGAGCACCTCCATGGGCAGGAAGAGGACATCGATGCCGATGCGCCAGATGATCGTGGCCACGAGCATGCCACAGGCTCGAACCGCGCGTCGAAGCACTTCCTCTTCGGGCTCCTCGGTTATGTGCGACAGGGCCTTGTGCATCCACCGTCGCAGGAAACTTCGGAAGAACAGCCTGAAGATCAGGTCGATGAAGAAGCCCAGGAAGACCAGGATGCCCAGCGCCATCCACTGCCAGTACATCACGAAGAGGAACTGCTTGCGGAGTGAGGCGGGGGTGTTGACGAGGATCCAGCCCTCCAGCGAGCCGGCCGCAACCGACTTCTTCAGTTCGGGGTTCGAGTCGATCAGCTCGAGGTCCGCCTTCTGCAGGATCTGCATGTTCTGGTCGCTCAGCGTCTTGGTGTCGAAGAGCCATTTCTTCATTTCACCGTCGGTCACCAGGGCCAACGTGATCATCCCGCGGTCATCGGAGAAGTTCATGATGTCCGAGGATCGTTGGATGATGATCTGACTCGCTTGCTTCGGTGCCGGAAGCAGGGAGAAGGTCTTCAGGTTCTCATCGGCGGTGTTGGGAATTCCCTGGTTCACGCCTGGTGCGTACCCGATATGCATCAGGAATCCCGCGAGTCGAGTCGCTCGACTCTTGTTCGTGCTGGAGACCGTGTTCGTCTTCACCGTCTCGAAGCAGCTGACGGCTCGTTCGAAGTTCCGGTCCCTGACGGCCTTCAGGAAGGTGTCGAGGGTGGCGGCGGGGCTCTCGAAGAAACGAGGAGGCACGGTCGGCTCGGACGATTCCTTCTCCGGAGTCTTCTCGTGCTCCTCGGTCGACTGGATGAGGCCCGGGATCGTCTGGCCCCAGCTGGTCCCGGAAAGCCCGAACAGGACAAGGCACCAGAAGAGAAGTCCGGACGTCAGAACTGAGATCTTGTTGGTCTTTGGCATGGTGCTGAAATGCTACCGGAGGTTGGAAATCCCGTGGAGGTGAGCCGCCGGGGAAAAACGGGGTCTGTTCCATACTCTGGTGCCTGGATGCTTTTCGAGCCGATCAAAGCTACACTGGTCACCTAGCCCCCCCCACCTGGAGCAGGAATCCCATGAACGCAGCATTCGGTCCCGTCATGATCAGCATCGGCCTCTTCCTGGCCTTCTTCACCTTCTACGGTGTCGTGCTGCTGGTGCAGGCGAAATCAGATGCCTCCAGCGGCAAGAGCTACCCCGACCACTCGAATTGACGAAAACGTGCCCGCTCCTCGGCATTCCGAGCCTCAGTGATCCTCAGTGATCCGAGGTGCAGTCCTCGCTGAGGGTGGGCCGACGTCGACCGCGCATCCAGCGCACCGCGAAGCAATCGATCAGCCCGGGAATCGCCCGGTTCCAGACGCCGTACTTGGCCACCCCCGCGGTGCGAGGTCGGTGGGCTGCCGGCATCTCGATCACCTCGTAGCCGAGCTGCCGGGCGGTCACGGGAATGAATCTGTGCATGCCTCGATATTCCAGCGGAAGTCGAAGGGCTATCTCGGTCTTCATGACGCGCAGGGAGCATCCGGTATCGCGGATCGAGTCCCCGAGTATCAGCCGTCGGAAGAACCGGCCGACCCAGCTGGAGGCTCGTCGCACGATGTTGTCCCGTCGATTGGCGGAGCGGTCGCCCTGGACGAAGTCCACGTTCCTATCGTCGAGCAATTCGACCATCTTCGGAAGGTCCGCGGGGTCGTTCTGCAGGTCGGCATCGATCAACGCGATCAATGAGCCTCGTGCGGCCCGTATGCCCGCATGGAAGGCCGATGACTGGCCGTTGCCGCTTCCGGGTGGGGTCTGGGTCATCGCCAGCACGCGCAACCAGGGTCGGGTGGACGCCAGCTCGAGCAGTCGGGCACGGGTCTCGTCCCTGGACCCATCGTCGACGACGATGAATTCAAAGCCGCCGGGCAACGATCCCAGCGCCTGCTCGACTTCGTCCACCAGCGGCCTGACATTGTCCTGCTCGTCGTGCGCGGGTGCGATGAGGCTCAGTCGGACCTGATCATGTTCGGAGTCGGTTTCCACGTGGTGCGGATTCTACGCCATTCAGCCATCGCTGCCGTCGGATTCGGCATCCGGTCCGGGTGACTCGTCACCTTCCCCGGTTTCAGTGGCCTGCTCGGGTTCGGCTTCGGTGGATTCCTCCGGATCGGGCAGTCGGGTTGGATCCCGAACGGTGATGCCGAACGGTCTGACCCGGACCCTCGGCTCTCCGATCGGACCGGTTATCTGGTAGCGGACGATGCGGTCGGTCAGGGCTCCGAGGGCACGTCCAAGTGCACCGATCGACTGCTGCAGTCGTTCCATCGGACCTCCGTTGAGCACCAGATCCATGGTGTCGTCGAAGCGCACGATGCCACGACCCCTGGCCGCCATCAGGCCCGCGATCAGTGATATCTGCGGCATCACCACGCCGTCCGGGCGCAGTTCGAGGTCGATGAGGAGCTGGTCGTTGTTCACATCGCGACGCAGGATCACGTCCATCACCCGTCCCAACGCCGAGACCACGGGAATGTTCGCGAGTCGACCATTGGTGATGTCCACTCGCCCCGTACCGGTCAATGTCCTGGGAAATTCAGTTGCTATCCCGGCCGCCTCGATGTCCACGTCCAGGTCGCCTCGAAGTCGGGTGTTCTCGGCCTTGGTCGAGGTGAAGGTCTGGAGATTGATCTTCTTGAGTTGCAGGCCGACGATCGTGGAATAGGCCGGCTTGGCGGGAATCATCGGCGGTGGAGTCTGGTTCGCGTCGTCCTGGGTGGACTGCTCGGCCTGCTTCTCGGTGGTCAGGCGGCCAGCGGGTCGTGCCGGTTCATCGGCAAGCAGTATCTGGCCGTCACCATTGAGCGTGCCCCCAAGAAGGTCGGACTCGAGTTCCGTCATCACCAGCAGGTCGGAACGCAGTTTGACCCTGGAGTTCAACTCGTTGATCTCCACGTAACCATCTTCTCCGCCGATCTTGGCATCGGTCAGTCTGGCCGTCAGGTCGAGCGGCCCTTCGAGCATGTCGTCGACGATCAGTGAACCCCAGATCTGGATCTCGAGCTGGCCGTTGACGTCATTGTTCTCGACGAACTTCTGGACCTGGGGTGGAAGGGCTTCGACTTCCTTGGGGTCGAGTTGCGCGTTGATCATCAGGGATCGCAGCAGGATGTTCCCGCTGTCGATGTCGAGCCCGCCGTCGATGCTGATCTTGACGATGGGTGCGCGGTCGAGCGTCGTTTCGACCCGGTACCAGTTCTCGCCGGTCGGAATTTCCGGGGCGCCTTCGGGCAGCTTGACATCGAATTCGGGTTTCGTGGCGTCCTTCTTGAGGTTGTTCTTCAGCCGGTCGGCGATCGAATCGGTCTGGCCCTGATCGGTGGTGCGCTTGGCGTCGATCGCGAGATTGATGCCGTCCAGCTGCATCGCCCGATCCGGATTGTCGACATCCGTGTATTCGATGGTGCCGTTCTCGATGGTGATCGCATTCACCGCGAACGCTTCGCTGTTCCTGATCGGCACATCCGCCGAGTCCGGTGCATCATCCGGTTTCAGGAGGTCGCCCCAGCCGATCACTTCGTCGGACTCGTTGACGCTTATTCGAAGGGTCGGTGATTCAAGCACGAATTTCTCGAAGCGAACCTGGCGACTGGTGAGGGGGATGCCCTCGAGAACGATCGTCCCCGCGGGCACTTCAACGATCTTCACGCCGTCCTGCTGCAGGCTCAGGTTCTTCACCTTCACGGTGAAGGGGAAGACGTAGCTGAAGTCCTCGATGACCAGTTCCGGGTTGATGTAGCCCGCCACGATTTCCTGTACCCGCGTGGCGACGAATCGCTTGATCATCCCGCTGGAGAAGTAGAGGGCGATGGCGAGGAGAACGATGACCACGAGGGAGATCTTGAGAAACTTTTTCATCGGGCCTTTTCGTGGGAGGCTGGGGCGTGGGGTGACGGTTCGATCCGACAAGGATAAACGAAATCGACCGGCCTCCCTGGTGCAAGGCGACTCCGGTCGAAAGGGTGGTCGACGACGTGGACCTGCCCCGCATCCTCGATGCTGCGAGAGCTGGGTGCGGCTGCACCCTCCTCGGTACCGCCCACCGCAGGCAGAAACCGCCTTTGCCAGCCGATTTGGGGCAAGTGGCTCATTCCTCCTTCCCAGTCGCTCGATTCCCGCTTATGGAGGGGGAGCATCCCGACGTCTCGTGGCATCGGATGCGCCAACCCGGGGGATCACCATGAATCGACTGCCTGTCGCCAGTGTCTTGTTCGCATGCACGTTGTCCGCCTGCACCACCACCCTGCACGCGGACTCGATCCTCGTTCCGGTCGGTGGTGACATCCAGGCCGCCATCGACCTCATGGGTGATGGAGACACCGTCCAGCTCGAGCCAGGAACCTACCCGTTGACGGGCACCTTGAACACCGACGGCAAGGCGTTGACGCTCATCGGGGAGACCGGCGTCCTGGGTCAGCCGGTGAGCGTGATCGATGGACAAGGGATGCATCGCATCATCGAGTGCCTGAACGGCGAAGGTCCCGGGACCGTCTTCGAGAACCTCTTCGTGCGCAACGGAAGATCCTCCGCGATGTACATCGTCGACAGCAGTCCGACCCTGAACAACTGCGTGTTTTCAAACAATCAAACCGATGGCACTGGCGGTGTGGCCATAATCCAGGGAGGCAACGTGCGGTTCACTGATTGCCGGTTCATCGGCAATCTGGGAAATCTTGGTGGTGCCCTGCAGAATGATTTCGAAGCAGAAACGATCCTGGTCAATTGCATGTTCGAGGGAAACCGGGCCTTGGTGTCGGCAGCCGGTTCCGGCGGTGCGATCCACAACACCCGTGGCGCCAAACTGGTGGCGACCGACTGCTCGTTCATCGAAAACCGTGCCCGGTTGGGCGGTGCGATCCACAACTTCGAGGGGACCGATGTTCTCTTGACCAACTGTACCTTCACCGGCAACCATGCCGAACTGGATGGCGGCACCATTCGCAACATCCAATGCGAGGTGACGATGGACGGATGCACGATCACGGGGAACTCGACCAAAGGTGACTCCAGTGCCATCGACAGCTTTGAGAGCATCGTGGCCCTGACCGACACGATCATCTGCGACAACACCATGGAGCAGATCATTGGTGGATACACCGACGGCGGCGGCAACTGCATCCGTGAATTCTGCGGACAGTGCGATTGTCCTGCCGACTTCGACGGCAACGGACAGGTCGACGGCAACGACCTTACCCTCCTTCTTTCGGAGTGGGGCTCCTGCGGGGCGACCCGCTGCCTCGCCGATCTCACCGACGACGGACTGGTTGACGGCAGGGACCTGACACGCCTGCTCAGTGCGTGGGGTGAGTGCGACTGATCCCCTCCTGCAGTGGGCCTGGTGGAGAAGGGACCGTTCGAAACGAACCTGCGCCGCCGGGCGATCTTGTTCATTGCCCGGTCCCTGGTCCGTTGGTACCTTCAAGGGGTGCCAGTGCGACTCCACCTCCTGATTCCCTCGGCCATTCCGGCGCTTTCCGGTGCCTTGTCCGTGACCGGGGCGGAGCCGCCGGTCGACTTCACGCGCGATGTCCGGCCCATTCTCTCCCAGCACTGCTTCGCCTGTCACGGTCCCGATGAAGCGGCCCGGGAGGCGGCGCTGGACCTGACGGGCTTCGACTCCGCGACCGCGGCCCTCGAGGGCGGGGTCTTCGCGATCACGCCCGGCGACCCGGCCGCCAGTGAACTCTGGCTGCGGATCAACGACGACGAGGATCCGATGCCACCTCGGGAAGCGCACAAGCCGCTCGACCCCGAGCAGATCGAACGCCTGCGACGCTGGATCGAATCGGGTGCGAGTTACGCCCCGCACTGGGCCTGGGTGACGCCGGAACGAACGGGTGCGGAACACGAACCACCCGCCGCGGCCTGGTCGAGTTCACCCTACGACCAGCTCCTCCATGCCAGGCTCGCCGAGGAAGGGTTCGCGCCCGCTGCGGATGCCGATCCGGTGACCTTGATGCGCCGACTCACGCTGGACCTCACCGGTTTGCCGCCTTCCGGTCGCGACGTGGCCGCCTACCTCGCCGCGGACCCCGCGCACCGCTACGAAGCGCTCGTCGATCGACTCCTCGCATCACCACACTACGGTGAACACCTCGCCGCCTACTGGCTCGACCTGGTTCGGTATGCCGACACCGTCGGGTACCACGGCGACCAGGAACACCGCGTCTGGCCCTATCGCGACTGGGTCATCAAGGCGTTCAACGAGAACATGCCGTTCGACGCGTTCACGCGCCGACAGCTGGCCGGTGACCTGCTCCCCGAGCCTGATCAGGACGACCTCGTCGCCTCCGCGTACAACCGACTGCTGCAGACCACCCACGAGGGCGGCCTGCAGCTCAAGGAATACCGTGCGATCTACATGGCGGACCGCGTTCGCAACGCTTCGCAGGTCTGGATGGGGGCGACCCTTGGATGCGCCCAGTGCCATGACCACAAGTACGACCCCTTCACCGCCCATGACTTCCACGCCTTCGGTGCCTTCTTCGCGGATATCGACGACGAAGAGCACCTGCGCAAGCCCTACGACGGACTCAACGCGAACCCGACCCGACGTGACCCGGAACTCCGGCTCGAGACCGAGGTCTCCCGGGCACGACGCGGCGAGCTGGACGCTCTACTCGCCGCGGAACGCGCCGCCCTTGCGCAGTCGATCGACGCGCTTCCCTCCGAGGCGGCGGCCTGGGAAGGCACCCTGTCCGAACGCGTCGCCACCGCCCGACCGCGTGTCCTGAGCTGGGTCGACGACGAACTCACGACCGGGGGGTCGGTGCAGGGGGACTGGAACTTCGTGCGCGAGGCGGCGGTCGAACCTGCGAGCGGATCGCTTTACCGGCGGCAGAGCAGTCCAGGGTTGGTCCAGCATTATTCACTGGACACCACGCGGATCACGATTTCCGTCGAGGCCGGGCAGATGCTCTTCGCCTGGGTTCGTCTTGATCCCGAGGATCCGCCGAAAGCGGTCATGCTCCAGTGCCATGCTGCAGGCAGCTGGGAACATCGCGCGGTCTGGGGCAGTGACGACATCGTCTACGGCTTGAGTGACGCGAGCCGACCCGCCTACCAGCGGATGGGTGCGTTGCCGGCAGCCGGTGCCTGGCACCGACTCGAGGTGCCTTTCGCCTCGATCGGGCTCGAACCGGGTGCAGTGGTCGACGGCATCGCCTTCACGCAGTTCGGTGGAACGGTGCTCTGGGACCAGGCGGGCGCGGAAGCGGATGGCCCCGCACCCGCCGACGTGCTCGACGCCCTGGCGACCGAACGCACCGAACGCACCGACGCGCAGATCGCTCGACTTCGTGCGTTCCAGCGTGCGGAGTCCCCGGTGGTCAGGGCCCATGAGACGCGCCTCGACACGCTGGTAGGCGAACGTGCGGCGATCACCGACCGCCTCGAGCGCACGCTCTACACCCGAACCCTCGAGACTCCGCGAGAGGTTCGCATCCTGCCCCGGGGGAACTGGCTCGATGAGAGCGGTCCCCTGGTCGAACCGGCGATACCCGCGGTGTTCGGTTCGATTCCAGTCACGACGACCGGAGCTCGACCAACCCGACTGGACCTGGCCGAATGGCTTTGCCTTCCCCAGGAGCAGGGTGGCGTGGACTGGCTCACCGCCCGTGTCTTCGTGAACCGGATCTGGGGACGTCTCTTCGGTGAGGCGTTGTGTCCCTCGGTGGAGGATCTTGGCGGGCAGGGTCGACCACCGACCAACCTGCCGCTGCTTGATCTCCTCACGCTCGACTTCATCGATTCGGGGTGGGACATCAAGGCCCTGGTCCGTTCGCTCGTCCTGACCCGCGCCTATCGACAGTCATCGATTCCCGATCCGGAGCTCGCGCGACATGACCCGGAAAACCTCTTGTCCGGCCGGCAGTCGCGACACCGCATGAGTGCGGAGATGGTCCGAGACACCGCGCTCAAGGTCAGTGGCCTGCTCGTCGATCATCGCGGCGGCCGGAGCGTGAAGCCGCCCCAGCCTGCGGGTTACTACCGGCACCTGAACTTCCCGACCCGGAGCTACCACCCCGACACCGACGAGTCGCAGTGGCGGCGCGGGGTGTACGTCCACTGGCAGCGGCAGTTCCTGCACCCGATGCTGCGCGCCTTCGATGCGCCTACGCGCGAGGAGTGCACTGCAAGGCGAACGGAATCGAACACTCCGCTCGCCGCCCTCGTACTGATGAACGACCCGACCTACGTCGAAGCCGCGCGCGCCTTCGCGGAGCGCGTACTGCTCGAGGCTCCGGCGGATGACGCGGCACGGATCAGCTTCGCGATGCGCGAGGCGACCGCGCGGATCCCGACCCCCGAGGAAGTGGGGGTCCTGCAAGGACTCCTCGAGGCGAGTCGGCTTCGGTACGCCGAGGAACCGGACGCGGTCGAGGCGCTCCTCTCGGTGGGGTCCGCGCCACGGTCCACGGCGTACACTCCGGCCGAACTCGCGGCCTGGACCCACCTGACCCGCACCATGCTCAACCTCCACGAGACGATCACCCGTGAATGACCTGCCCCCGCACATCCTCCGCCAGCTCGAGCGCGTGAACCGGCGTCAGTTCCTCGGTTCGCTGTCGATGGGTGTGGGTGCGGCCGCACTCAGTCAGTGGTCGCCCCTGGAGGCTCTTGCCCAGCAGACCCAGCAGACCCAGCAGGCCCAGCAGGCGGTCGAAGCGCCCCAGCCAAGCCCGCACCACCTGCCACGCGCCAAGCGGGTGATCTTCCTCTGCATGGCCGGGGGGCCGAGTCACCTGGAGACCTTCGACGACAAGCCACGACTGCGCGAGCTCGACGGCACCCCGATGCCGGAGTCCTTCACCAGGGGCATGCCGATCGCGCAGCTCCAGGGAAAGCCCCTGACCTGTCTTGGTTCGCCCGCGCAGTTCACCCGTCACGGGGAGAGCGGTCAGTCGATCAGCAGCTACCTGCCCCACATCGGTTCGGTCGCCGACGACATCGCGATCGTTCGTTCGATGGTCACCGAACAGATCAACCACGACCCTGCCCACACCTTCATGAACACCGGGTCGATCATCTCCGGTCGTCCGAGCATGGGGTCCTGGGTCAACTACGGACTCGGTTCGATCAACGAGAACCTCCCGGGCTTCGTCGTCCTCACCAGTGTCGGCGGCCGCAACCCCCAGCCGATCGCCTCCCGGCAGTGGTCGAGCGGCTTCCTGCCGAGCCACCTGCAGGGGGTCGAATTCCACGGGCAAGGGGACCCTGTCCACTACGTCAAGAACCCACCCGGGATCACCAGCGATCAGCAGGAACACTTCGTCTCGGCGGTGCGCGACCTCAACCGACTGCGGGCGGAGACCACGCACGACGCCGAGATCGACGCGCGCATCAAGCAGTACGAGCTTGCGTTTCGCATGCAGACCTCGATTCCCGACCTGATGGACATCTCCGGTGAATCGAAGGCGACCCTCGAGGCGTACGGTGCGACGCCCGGTGACGGATCATTCGCGAGCAACTGCCTGCTCGCACGGCGGCTCGCCGAGCGTGGGGTCCGCTTCATCCATCTCTACCACCGCGGGTGGGACCACCATGGCGGACTGAAGCAGTACATGGATGTCTGCTGCAACCATTGCGACCAGCCGAGCGCTGCGTTGATCAACGATCTGAAGCAGCGGGGGATGCTCGAGGACACGCTCGTGATCTGGGGCGGCGAATTCGGCCGCACCCCGATGTCCCAGGGCGGTGGTGAGGACCCCGGGCGGGACCACCACATCAAGGGCTTCTCGATGTTCATGGCCGGCGGGGGGGTCAAGGGTGGCGTGACCCACGGTGCCACCGACGAGCTCGGCTACGACGCGGTCGAGGACGTGGTTCACGTGCGAGACCTCCACGCCACGATGCTGCATCTGCTCGGTCTCGACCATGAACGACTCTCGGTACCCTTCCAGGGTCTTGATGTCAGGTTGACCGGCGTCGAACCGGCACGGGTGGTGCACCCGCTGCTTGCTTGAGGAGATCCGATGGAACCGGAGAACATGGATCCGCTTCTGCAGGCCTACGTCGATCGTGGAGCGTGCAACTGCCCCAGCTGTTTCTACGACTTGCAGGGGTTGCGTTCCGCTCGATGCCCGGAATGCGGGGAAACGATCCGTCTCGCCCTCCAGGGTGACTCCGACCGTCGAAGCGGCTGGTTGGTCGGCATGATCTCCCTGTCATCGATGTTCGGACTCTTCGGCGTCTTCGTGCCACTGACGGTGCTCGTCGGGGAGGGGCCGCCCGGGAGGATGTGGTCGCTGTATCTCGGTGCACTCCTGAGCTGGCCGTTGATGATCTTCTGGCTGCTCTGTCGTCGTCGATTCCCCCGGTGGCCGGACGGCGTGCGACAAGCACTGTCCACGGGGGCGCTGCTGCTCGTGATCGGCTTGATACTGCTCGTCCTCTTCCAGATATGATCGTCAAGGCCGCCCGAGGCACCCGCTTCTTGCCTGAAACGAGGATCGGTCGGATCCCATCAACCGTCCTGCGTCCCAGGAACCCGCTATTTACGAAAAAAACGACGTGCATGCCGTCACATTCCCGGCTGAGAGGTCTATGGCCACGCGGCAACGACGCCATCTTCAGTTCACTCAGCAAGGAGCACGTTCATGAATCTCTTCAAGTCAACCTGTCTCGCGGTCGTTCTTCTGGTCAATGTGGCCTCGACGGTCAGCGCCGATGACTACCGGTGGATCAACTTCGGCGGTTCAGGCGGAGGTGCGGTCGGCGGCTACTTGACCGACGGCGATCTCGACTCAACCCGCTCCGAACCGACCACCTACACCTTCTACAATGAACTCCGAGTCGTCGATGGTGACAAGATCGTGCTCACCATCTGGGGGCATGCCATGGAGGCCTTTGAATATCGTTGGTCGCCCTCTCTTCGAACCTGGTACGTCTCGAGCACGAAATTCAACTTCCCCGCCCGTTCAATCGTCATTCACCGGACCACCGGTGGTGACCGCATCACCGGCTTCCGGGTGCCGGGCGCTTCCCAGTACTCCGACTACTACTTCGACTGGGAATCGGCCCAGAGCTATTACGACGGATCGGAGTACGTTTATGGAATGGGCGTGGTGAACTGCGATGTCGTCTGGATGAACACGACCTGCTGCTCGATGGCCATCTTCGGCGATCGGCCCGGGATCGATTACGGGATGAGCTGGCAGATCTACGGCCAGCTGTGGGTGCGCACCGTCGGGGCCAGCCTGCCGGACCTGCCCCGCAACCTCTTCCGCTGAACGACGACTCGTCGATCGAACGACAACGCCCCGCGGCAGTTTCGCCGCGGGGCGTTGTCTTTTCGAGATCCGTTCTGGAGTTCAGGCCCAGGGTCAGGGGCCCCAGGCGCCAAGAAGCATGTTCAGATCCGCTCCGTCGACGAGGTTGTCCTGGTTGATGTCGGCGACGCTTGAGGTCTGTCCCCAGTCACCGAGGAGCATGTTGAGATCCGCTCCGTCGACGATGCCGTCCGAGTTGATGTCGCCGGCGCGTCCATCATCGCATGGATTGGATGCACTCTCGCAGAAGACATCCCGACCCAGCCAGGTTCCGGCGCAATCCGATTCGAAGGTGCGGATGCAGGTGTTCTCATCGATGCAGCATCCGCCGACCTGATCACCCACGAGATTTCCCTCGATGATGCAGAAGTCATCGAGCCAGCCCCGATCGCCGGTTGAGGCTGCGACGAACCCCCATGAATAAGCCGCCAGGCCAAGATGTGCGGTGGTGAGGTTCGAGAGGTCGTTGATGCCGTTGACCGTGGCTTCGGGATCTTCGTACAGTTTGTCGCCGTAGCTTATCGAGCCTTCCGAGGCGTCATACCAGACGTAGACCGTCGAGTCCGAGTCGTCCCGAAACGTATCCGACTGGATTTCGGAGAAACCGTTCTGCCATAAACGAGTGGACTCACCCAGGATGTCCTTGTCGCCGTAGTTTTCGATGCTCCCCGCCACCGAATAGCCCGTCATCAGATCGGGCCTTGACTCGTCGAACTCGAGCGCAACGAAGAAGGCCAGCCCGATTTCACCATTGATCGGTGAATTGAAATCGATGTGGTAGCGGATCGAGACCGCCCAGTCCTGCTGCATGTCGATCTTCCAGCCGTTGCTGATGATGCCGCTGAACTTGTTGTCTCCAGGGTTCACGATCGGTGATGGAAACTCGAGACGTCCGTTCTGCTCCACGCACTGAAGCGTTGAGGGGTCGGTGGAAAAGTTCATCCAGGATTGTGCAGTGTCGTTGTCAGTGAAATCGTCTTCGTACACACAGTCCTGCGCTGATGTGGCCTGAACCAGCAACAGTGTGATCAGGCTTCCAGTGACACGGGTGGGGGTATTTTGCATGCTTCATCTCCTTGATTTGACGAATGATCCAGAAGCCTATCCCCGTATGAATCTCCTCAACATGGGGTCTTTGCCCCACTTCAATCGAGGGACCTCTCCAGCCCGGCATCGATTGTGCGGAATACGTTCAAGTTGTTTTTCTGAATCCACTTAAGTGGGCGGTTGTTCCGGTTTTTTCGGGATCGAAGCACTCGGTACTGCCGAATTCACTCCGGTACGCGATCCAGAGCATGCAGTCGATCGGATTCGTTGCATGGGTTGCGTTAACATCATGCCTTCCGGACCTGCGTGCCAGAATGATTGCCAAGACTTGCTGGGAGATTTGCCTGATGTCATCTGAGGTCATCTTCAACGTCGTCCTGCCCATCATGCTGTTCGTGGTGGCGGGGTACATCTTCAGAAAGCTCGGCAAGTTCACCGAGGCCCAGAGCGGGACCCTGATCGGCTATGCGATGAAGGTCGCGATTCCGAGCATGATCATCGTGGCCCTCGCCAACGAGCCGGTCCAGGACTACATCCCGTATGCGGCCTTCTTCGGCACCTTCCTGCTGATCAGCACCATCGTCTTCCTGGCAGCGCTGATCGTCGCGAAACTCTTTCGGATGCCCATGCTCGAGGGGTCTTTCTTTTCCGCGACCTGCGCCCTCTCGAACACCTGCATGATCGCTCTGCCGATCCTGACCATGTTGATGGGTCAGCCGGGAACGATCTACGGAATTCTCGGGGTCATCAACCTCATCATCGGATTGCAGGTGATGTCGCTCATCGCCGACATCCACCATGGTGATCCGAGTGAATCTCGTTTCCTGGGTCTGCTGAAATCCCTCGGCAAGGAGGTCTTCCAGCCGTACTTCGTGGCCTTGATCGTCGGGGTGACCATCTCCCTCACGGAATGGAAGCTGCCTGCGACCATCGACACCACGCTTTCACTGCTGGGTGCCACGACCGCACCGGTCGCGCTCTTCGCGGTGGGGATCGACCTGAACTTCGGAGTCTTCAAGAAGAACATCATGGCGATCCTGGGCGCGACGATCTTCAAGCTCATCCTGATGCCGATTCTGGCGTGGTTCATGTGCCAGTGGCTGGGTCTCGGGCCGGCGGCAACCGTCGCGGTGGTCCTCTGCAGCTCCGTCGCCGCGGCCAAGTGCGAATTCGGCGTGGCCAAGCAGAAGAACATCTACGTGGAACAGACCGCGGCGATCGTCGCCAGCACGACGATCCTGTCCTTCATCACGCTGGCCTTCGTGGTCATCGAGTTGAACGACCGCTACCCGGAAGTCTTCGACATGGACAAGCACTTCCACTTCGCCGGGCATTCGGACGGTGATGCGAAGGCACCAGCCGTACCGAAGCGCCCTTGACGGTTTTTGCCAGCGGCTCCTACCACGAGAAGAAAGGCACCCCGCGATGGTTACATCGCGAGGTGCTCTACTCGTGCCTACCCGGTGATTCGTGTGAAGCTCAGGGAGACGTGTTCCAGGACCCGAGCAGGCAGTTCAGGTCGCCGGCGTCCACGTTCCCGTCGTTGTTGATGTCTGCGATCGGGTCCTGGCTGTCCCATGAGCCCAGAAGCTTGATCAGATCGGAACCCGCGACGAAGCCGTCCCCGTCGAGGTCCTCCGGGACATCGCACGAAAGCCAGATGTCATTGACGCCTTCAGGGGTGTAATCGCCTGAGATCTGATCGGTCGTCGTGTCGCTCGTGTTGCTGCAGATCGTGGAGTCCTTCAGGAAGGTCCTGCAGTCGTAGTAATTGTTGATTCCACCGGCCTCGTATCGAGCGGTGTTCTCCCTGATGAAGCAATCGGTCACCTGCGGCTTGCTGTTCGCGATGTTCAGGATTCCGCCACCGAGATTCAAGGCCTGGTTTTCGGCGAATTCGCAACCTTCGAACGTGGGTTCGCTGTATCTGTAGACGCAGACCCCGCCGCCATTGCCTGCGATGTTCTTCTTGAACAGGCAGTTCTTGACCAGGGGGCTGCTTCCGTCGATGAGCATTCCACCACCGAGGTCATCGGGAAACGAACCGATCGCCAGACCGTTCTGGATCACCATGTTCTCGATCCGGGTGTACTGGGTCTCTCCACTCGTGCAGGCGAGGACCCTGATCTGGTTGAGCCCGTCGATGATCACCCTGGAGCCGTTCGCGCTGGTCTGACCGAGCAGTTGGATCGCCTTGCCACGCGTGTTGATCGTGGTGCTGGGGAAATAGGTTCCGGGAGCGATGTAGATCACATCTCCGTGTGTTGCGGAGTCGATTGCATTCTGGATCGAGGTGTGGTCACACGTTCCGGTCAGGCAGACGGTGATCGTGTCTGCACAGGTCGCTGCACCCATGGCCAGAGCAGCACATGCAGCCAGATGATTCCTGATCTTTCTCATGACTTCAAAGCTAGCACCGGTCCTTGTCATACGGAAGGAAACACCTTTCCATTGAAGGCAATCCAAGGCCTGCAAGGTCCGTAAACATGACGAAATGGCTTCCTGCACCCTACACTGGCGGCAGACGACCAGTGGTGGTGATGCGTTCCCCGGACACACGATGCGTG
>JAQWMQ010000043.1 GCA_029246705.1 Phycisphaerales bacterium
CCTCACCGCCGAAGATCGCGCGACCACCGTCGGCCCCGACACCAGGGAACCCGGCACCCTCACCGAACCGCGCATGTTCAACCTGATGTTCGAGACCCACTGCGGTGCCATTCGAAACGACGACGCCAAGGCGTACCTTCGTCCCGAGACCGCGCAGGGCATCTTCGTGAACTTTCACAACGTGGTCGACTCGAGCCGCGTGCGCGTTCCCTTCGGGATCGCGCAGATGGGCAAGAGCTTCCGCAATGAAGTCACGCCCCGGAACTTCACCTTCCGCAGTCGCGAGTTCGAGCAGATGGAGCTCGAGTTCTTCATTCATCCCGACGAAGCACAGACCTGGTACGACTTCTGGCGCAACGAGCGCTACCGCTGGTGGCAGGCGATCGGCCTTGCCGGCGACAACCTGATCCTCCGCGACCACGACACCGCGGAACTGGCCCACTACGCGAAGAACGGCGCCGGCGTCTGCGACGTCGAGTACAAGTTCCCCTTCACCGACCCCGGTTTCGGTGAACTCGAGGGCGTCGCCCACCGCAGCGACTACGACCTGCGCCAGCACGCGGAACACTGCGGCAAGGGCGACAAGTGGCGCTACCTCGACCAGCTGACCAACGAACGGTACTTCCCCCACGTGATCGAGCCCTCCGCGGGCGCCGACCGCGGCACCCTCGCCCTGATCTGCGAGGCGTTCACGCCGGACGACAGCCGAGCGTCGAAGGTCTACATGAACTTCGAGCCGCGGGTCGCCCCGATCAAGGCGGGGATCTTCCCGCTGGTCAAGAAGGACGGCATGCCGGAGATCGGCGAGAAGCTCTACAAGGAGCTTCGCCGCAGGCACGTGGTCGAGTTCGACGTCAAGCAGTCGATCGGGAAGCGCTACGCCCGCATGGACGAGGCGGGCACCCCCTACTGCATGACGATCGACGGCGACACCGCGAGCGACCAGGCGGTCACGGTACGCGAGCGCAACACCCAGTCCCAGGAACGCGTCGCCCTCGACAAGGTCGCCGAGTTCCTCGACGAGAAGATCGGTTCCTTAGGTGAGCGGCCCGCTTGCGAACGACCTCCGCATCGGGCGCATCCGCTCCGCCGCGCCGGCCGAGGGCGTGCGCAACCCGAGCTACGTCCTCGAGGTCGACCTCGGACCGGAACTGGGCACCAAACGCTCCTGCGCGCAGCTCACCGTGCGCTACACGCCGCAGGAGCTCGTCGGTCGCCTGGTCGTCTGCGTCTGCGACCTCGAACCACGACAGATCGGCCGCTACCTGAGCGAAGTGCTCGTGACCGGGGTCGATGCAGACGATGAGACCGGCGGGGTCACGCTCCTCGCCGTCACCGATGACGCCGTCGCGCCCGGCACCCGTGTCTACTGATCCGGTCCGGGCTGGAGAACCGGTCACCCATGAAAGCGCCCCGCACGATGGCGGAGCGCTCGTTCTCATGCAAGGATCCTGATCACTCCGGGCAAACGCCCCAGGCGGCGAGCACGTGGTTGAGGTCGGCGCCATCCACATTGCCGTCGCCGTTGATGTCGGCGGCTTCGTCTGCAGTCGCCCAGGAGCCGAGGATGTGTGACAGATCGATGCCGTCCACGACACGATCGGCGTTGATGTCGGCAGGACAGGGGCTTGCCGTATCGCAATCCTCCGGAACATCGTCCTCGTCGGCATCGATGCAGAGTTCACTCAGGCAGGAGGACTCGTCCACCAGCATGTCGCCTGCGATCTGATCGGGCACGTTGGCACAGACGATCGTCGAGACGAGGGAACAGGCATCCCCTTGCAGGGAATCCGATGAAATCCCGCCACCGGGATCAACGGACTGATTGTCGTGGATGCGGCAGTCCTCGAAGACGGCGCCCGCATGAATCGCCAGGTAGATCGCGCCGCCCTCTGCTGCCGAGCGGTTGTCGGTGAAATCGCACTGGACGAACGTGGCATCGGCAAACTGCAGCGCCACGGCGCCTCCAACCCCGGGTCCGGGATCGTCGATCGCCTCGTTCGCCTCGAAGCGGCAGTTGATGAACGAGGGGCCCGCCCCTTCAGTGAAGAGCAACAGGACAGCGCCTCCGGCGTCGGAAACACCATCGGCGAAGATGATGTTGCGGAATTCGGTCGCCTCGCTCTCGTGGGTTGACAGCAACATGACACGACTCGAACCGCTGCCGGACAGAATCGTGGCCGGATTCCCCTCGATATCCACCGCG
Source organism: Phycisphaerales bacterium (assembly GCA_029246705.1). Classification (GTDB taxonomy): domain Bacteria; phylum Planctomycetota; class Phycisphaerae; order Phycisphaerales; family SM1A02; genus JAKVBQ01. The sequence continues at coordinate 2,207 of JAQWMQ010000043.1, forward strand.
CCCTCGAAGACCAGGTCCTTGTCGACACTTTGAATCACCGGCCCCGACGGCAGCAGTGCGGTGTGCACGCCGGCTCCCAGGTGCAGGGTCGATCCTTCCAGGGAGCGGCTCATCGCATGCTGGATCGCGCCCGGTCGACCGGACGGGACCGACCCGATCACGTCATCCACGCAATCGGAGATGCCGTCTTCATCAAGGTCGCAGTAGGGCAGGTTGCACAGGGAGGCGTCCAATTGCAACATCCCGCCACCCGATTGGAGCACCGGACCGTTTTCACAGATCAGCTCGCCGTCGATGTCGAGGATGCAGTCACTCTCCAGGTGGAAGAGACTCGCCTCGTCATCCACGTCGTGGAGCGCATGCCCGGTGATTCGTGATGCAGTCACGAGGACCTCGCTGTCATCGACGAGGTGCATGGCCTTCCCCAGGCCGCCAGCCCCATTCGCGACGAAATCGCACTCGGTCATGTCGAGATCCGTATCGACCAGCACCAGGGCACCGCCAGTGGACCCCGCGCCGTTGCCCTCGAAGCGAACGGACAGGAGTTCCACCGTCGAACCCGGCGTCACCGACTCCATGAACATCGCACCACCGATGCCGTCGGACTCACCGAACAGGGGAAACGCGGTGTTGGCAAGGAAGTCGACGTCAGCGATCTCCTGAAGCGCGGTTCCGGGACCAAGATGGACCGCACCACCCATCGATGCCTGATTCGCGGAAAAGTCGAGGCCATCGAACTGGTAGATCGTCGTGGAGGCACCTTCGACGTGCACGGCACCACCACGACGCGTTTCATCGGATCCATTTCCGGTGAAGTCGACCTGGTACAAGGCGAGATTGGCACCCTCGCGCACCGAGACGGCGCCACCCCATGCAGCATGGTTGCCCGACAACGTCGAGCGGGAGATCCCGAGCGCACCCGAGACGCCGGAGATGTCGATCGCACCACCGGAACCACCCGCGAGATTCGAGGTGAAATCAGTGGTCCCGAAGAGGCAATCCTGGATCTCGAGCAATCCGTCATGAACGGCAACCGCACCACCATCCAGAACCGCCGTGTTGCCGAGGACCGTTCCGAATCGACAATCGTGGAGTTCCACTTCGTCCAGTGCTCGGATCGCCCCACCACTCCAGAGCGCGGAGCATCCCTGGAAGTCACACCCGTGGAACCACGTGCGAGCACCATCGGCGGCATGAACCGCTCCACCGGAAACAGCATGTGCCGTGAATGCACAGTTGATGAAGGAGAGGCGCGCCTTGATCTCATCCGACCGCGGCACGGCAGCGATCGAGCCACCGAAATTCCCGGCCGAGCCCGCAAACGTGCAGTCACGGAAGATCGGTGCGGAACCGATGGCCACGATGTTGCCACCATCACCAACGGTGCTTCCAGAGAAGCTGCATTGTTGAAAGAGCGGACCACTTGCGGCGGGCATGTCATGCGTCTCGTTGATGATCGTGATGTTGCCGCCCGATTCCGCTGCGGTTCCATCTCGATCGAACCGAACTCCGAGGATCCTGGTCCGATGATCGGTCCCGACGAGCATCATTCCGGTGCCTGCTCCATCGGGAAACCGGATGATGGCCGTGGTCGCATCCACGGCGTCCTGGCAGTCGACGTCCGCACCGATGTCCTCGTTGCACGTATCACATCCGGGCTGGTCGCAATCGAAACGAGGACAGTCGAGCCAGATCGGGATGCCTTCAGGTGCATGTTCGACCCACTTGTAATCAGAGGGAATGAAGCTGCCATCATCACAGACGTTGTCATTTGCCAGGTTGTCGAAGACGATGTCGGGGAAACAGGTACCCATGCAGTCCGGGGTGAAGTCGACCGGAGGCACACCAAGAATCGTGATGTTTCGACCCGCCAGTATGATCGGTCCACTCGGTTCGTGGACTCCGGGCATGAGCTGGATCACTGCACCATCAGGAGCGATCTCGATCGCCTCCCGGATGTCATGATCGGGACTCAGAGTGAAGATCGGCTGTCGAATGGACGCGTCCAACCAGTAGTCCCCGTAGGGAATACCGTCGTCGGGAATGCCGACCCGAACGAGGTAGCTTTCTCCTTCGAACGTCTGAAGATCGACCCTCGCTCCGATTGCACCGTCATGGCGCACACTGCTTGCCGCTATCTGATCACCCGGACCGGGACAGCTTCCAGTTGCCGGATAGACCACCAATGCGGTTGGAAACCCCTCGGTTGCGATCGAGAGCAGACCATCTGCCGACGCGGTCAGGCGGAACCAATGGTTTCCAAGGAGGCCCTCGTCCACGAGATCACGGGAAACGATCTCGGGCCCTCCCCAGACCGGGTGGGCGTCCCCGTCGATACGAGTTCTCCCGGGATTCATGAGGGGGATGTACCCGGCATCGCAAGACGCCGCGCCGACGGTCCTGGGACAGGGCGCAACGACGTAGTCCATGCGAAAATTCTCGAGCGCGGCTCGAGCTCGATCGAACTGGCCGGCCGTGAAGTGGTCCTGGCAGACGACCGCGTCACCTGCATAACCCATGAAGTTGCGCACATCCGGGTCGTAGTCGCCGTCACCGAAACACGGTCCCTCTTGAATGCAGCTACCAGAGGTACTCAACCTGCAACCTGCCCCCACACAGTTTCTCGTGTTGAAGGACGCAGGGGTGTCGCAGACGAGGTCACCAGCAACCTCGCAATTACTACCGTCGACACATTCCAGGCCGAACTGTGAATCGTGCGTGTGCAGGAGGTCGAACCAGTGCCCCACTTCGTGTGCAAGTACGCGGTGGAGGGTTTCCCTCGTGGCAGTCGGCCAGTTTGCACTGAAGGGCGACCAGTCTGCCGACATGGCTATCGAATCGCGATCAAGCGTCCAGGAAAAAGAAGCCAGACCGAGGAGTCCTTCCAGATGCTCCGCCCAGTAGATGTCGAGTGCACCCTCTTCATCGTTCATGACCATCAAGGTGTCGGTGGTGTCGGATGCGGGAACCGTGGGCCACCAGTCCTCCGGGGATGGGATGTAGTCGATCTCTTCGTCCGCACAGAACCCCACGCCAAGGGGTGCGAAGATCTGGTTGAGCCTGGAGATCATGTATTCGAGATCCTCCGGCGAGATCACCGGTTCGCTTGCCGGCGCAGGCGAGAGGAGGACGTGCCACTTGACCCGGATGTCACCGAGGTACCAGTCACCTGCCAGACCACCCTGTCGTTGATACATGCCGGCTTCCTCGCGGATCCGGAGGATCAGCGCGTCGGTCGGTGTCAGGTTGGAACCGCACTCCTCCTGCGCCACGACATGCGTGGTGGCGCCTGCGAGCATGGTCACGGCAAGCAGCATGCGAAACACGCCCACAACACTCGAAACCGGCCTGGCTGGTTGTCGGGGAACAGTCATCTGGAGCGTGCCTTTGACAACAGGGAACCGGTCGGTTGACGATCATGTCCGGTGGGTGCGGTACGCCCAAGATACCGCAGGAATCGCAGGCGAAAGAGGGGAATTCAAAAGGTCACCGGAACGAGCCGGATTGAACACGTACAGAACGCCTGGCGATGGGCGGAGACCCGATAAACAGCAGGTCATCCGGTCCACGCACGGAAGCACTTCGAGCAGGTTTCCCACGCACCAAGCGATCGGCAGCGGCAACTACCGAGTGGTATCCAGCTGCACGCGCCCCGAGTCGTCGATCAGGGTCTTCGGGTTCCACGCGATCTCCCAGGCGAAACCGTCGGGATCGGCGAAGTAGGCACGGACACCACCCCAGGGTGGTTCGGAAGGTTCGCGAAGAACGCGACCGCCTGCCTTTCGCGCACGCTCGAGCAGCTCGTCGATCTCCATTCGCGTTCGCACGTTCTGCGAGAGCGAGAAGAGCACGCGACCCTGTTCGGGGTCCGTACCCGAGCTTGCACCGGCGTCCTCCGCGAGTGCGTCACGAGGGAAGAGCGCGAAGAGCTGCCCCCCCATCTCGAAGAACGCGACGTGCTCGTTGCTGCTTTGGTGTTCCACGAGACCCATGTCGACGTAGAAGCGACGGCTTCGCGCAAGGTCGCGAACACCAAGGGTCACGAAGGAGATGTTGTTTCGAAGCCCGGTGTCCTGGTCGGTGTCCTGGTCGCTGTCCATGTGGTCATCCTGAAACAGCAAGCCCTGGCCGTCAACCATCTATTGCCGCCCGAGCCTCAAGAACAGATCCGAAGGTGCGAAGGCACCACCGGGAATGAGAGGCAGCGAGTCGGATCGACTACTGCTCGGCCTGGGCAGCCAGACCGATGACCAGCAGGATCACACCAGCAATGATGATGACGAGGCCGGGGTTCATGATGAAAGAGTGCTTCCAACCGAATCATCCGCCACCAGCAATGCTGAATAAAACGCGAATGGCCGCTGAAAAGGCGGGCAGGAGGCCCAGTAACAGACAACGCCGTGCGCATGCACGGCGTTGTCATTGAATTCGGACGCCATGAGGAGGTCGCAGGAGGAGTGTTCCGACCTGAGCGACCCAGAGCGTCAAGGCACGCATTCGCAACCCGGATGAGCGAATGAACAGGACCCCCCGGATGGTCCCGTGCAGCTGTCCGGCGCTGTACGTGGGTTGCGCGCCTGTGGAATATTCGTATCTCAACGGGATTTCTGGCATGGGGAAAATACCCCAGTTGCGTGTGGGCTCGCCTAAATCTCTTGCAGAAATAAAGTTGCAGAGAGCCCCGTTTGCCGAAAAATCGGTCCCCTGAAGCTGGAACGCAGGAATTGGACCCTCAGTCCACCTCGACGTGCATGCCCGCCGGAACGGCAGCATCCGGGCCGTGTTCAACCATGTTGGCCACGGGATAGGCGCAGTAGTCAACGCTGAAAGCTGCAGCGGGACGGTGGTTGCCGGAATGGCCGAGCCCACCGAAGGGCAGCTTGCTGCTGGCCCCCGCAGTCCCGGTATTCCAGTTGATGCAGCCGGAGCGGACCGAAGCGAAGAACGCGTCGTATTCGGCCTGCTCGGTGGTGAAGATGCTGGCCGCCAGCCCGTAGCGCGTGGCATTGGCCTGCTCGATGGCTGAGTCGAGATCCTTCACCACGGCGATCTGCGCGATCGGACCGAAGCACTCCCGGTCGGAATCGACCGTGAAGCGGTCGACCTGGACCACGCCCGGGGTGACGAAGTGACCGGGGCGATCCAGTTGCGTCGCCTGGACCAGGATCGAAGCTCCCGACTGCACCAGGCCGGCCTGGAAGTCGAGCGCTTCCTTCGCACTTGCCGCATTGACCAGCGGCCCCATGAAGACCGGTTCGGGCGAATCACCCGGTCCGACCAGGAGCGTCGACGCAGTGGTGCAGAATGCAGGAATGAATCGATCGGCGATCGACTCGTGCACGATGATTCGTCGCGTGCAGGTGCAGCGCTGTCCGGTGGTGGCGAAGGCCGCACGAGCACATTCGATGACCGCCTGTCGCAGATGAGCGCTCGGCATGACCACCGCGGGGTTCGAGCCACCGAGTTCGAGCGCGACGATGCGCCCGGGGGTGTCGAGATTCGCTTCAAGGATCCTGCGACCCACCGGCCAGCTGCCGGTGAAGAGGACGCCGTCGACCCCGGGGTGGGCGACGAGGTTCGAGGACACCTCGGCAGCACCCTGCACCATGTTGAAGACCCCGGGGGGTGCGCCGCCGGCCTCGAGGGCCTGGGCCATCAGTTCCGCCAGGAGCTGACCGGTCGCGGGCGTCTTGTCGGAAGGCTTGAACACGATGGTGTTTCCGGTCAGCAGCGCCGGCACCCAGTGGCCGTTGGGCAGGTGGGCGGGGAAGTTGAACGGACCGATCACCGCCATCACCCCGTGCGGCTTGAAGCGGCAGTGACCATCACGCGAATCATTGACCGCAACGGTGTAGTCGGTGACTCGCGAGATCGATTCCGGACCGAGGGTGATGTCGACCTTCCCGCCGAGGGCATTGGCCTCGAAGAGACACTCGCCACGCACCTTGCCCATCTCGAGCATGATGAGATCGGCGATGCGATCGACATTGGCCTTGGTCAGTTCCTGCCAGTGACGAAGCACCGCGACGCGTTGTTCAAGGGTGGTCGCACTCCACGCCGGCAGCGCCGCACGAGCGGCTGCGACCGCCTCCTCGACGTGCGCGGGTTCCGGAACCGCCGAGTAGACCAGGGTCTCCGGATTCGCGGGGTCATGCGACTCGATGCCACCTGCAGCGACCACCAGGGGGCGCGCGGTGCCGTCGACGAAGTTCGCCGGTGGTCCTGCCAGAAAACTCGATGATGCCTGTCGTTGCACCGCTCTGCCCGCCTTGTCTGGTTCGATGTCGGTTGGTCGGGACCGAAGCCGCTCAATCCAGCGGCGTGATTCCGATCATCATGCCCTCGGTCGCACCGATCGCCTCGGCACTCGCGAGGGGAAGCCCCACGCGATCACCGTCGGCACGGAATTCGGAACGAACCGCACGGAACCCGAGTTCACCCTCGCAGCTCACGATGCCCATGCGGTCGTAGCCGCCGTCGGTGCCGTTGAGCTGGTAGGAACGGGTCGACTTGACCAGGGGCACCTCGTCGCGCATCGCTTCGAGGTAGGGCCCGCCGTCGAAGGGATCGATGGTGCCCTCGTACCGGAACCCCTGCTTTTCGAGCATGGCGCGCGCGGGTCGAGTCTCCTCCCCCACCTTGGCGATGAGGTTGCGCGCTTCCGGAGGCAGCAGCGAAGCGTAGATCTCACCGGGCGGGAAGAGGCTCGTCATGAACTCCTTCGAGTGCTGGCAGAAGAGATCGGCTTCCTTGTAGGAGAGGTTGATGAACCGTCGCCCGAGGTAGTCCCAGAGCAGGTTGCGGTTGTCGGGGGAGATCCGTCCCATCATCTCGGCGATGACCCGATCGCTGAAGCGGTCGGGTTTCAACCCCATGAAGTGGAAGCGGATCATGCTCATGACCTTGCCGAGCTTGCCGGGGTGTCCGCGGTAGCCGGGGGCGATGATCAGCCCGCCGAGCTCGCTGGGCCCGGTCTCGTCGATGTCGAACTCGAGGGTGAGGTGCACCTGCCCGGACTGGAGATCATCACTGAAGAGCTCGCGACGACGGACCCGCAGGTAGGTATGCGGATGCCCGGGCCAGGAGACGCAGCAGACGATCATCGAGGAACCGACCACGTTGCCGGTCTCGGTGTCCTCCATGCAGAACATGTAGAGCCGATCGCGCGGGTTGTCGTCGTATTCGCCTGCGAACGACTTTCGGGAGCGAACGATCTTGCTCGCGATCATGTCCTTGTCCGGGGGAAGGTTCACGAAGTGAACAGTCCTCGCCAGCTTGAGGAGGTTACCCAAGTCGTCGATGATGGCCGGCCTGACCACGAACATCGTTCAGAGCTCCCTTGCGTGAAGTGACGTTCAACCGGCCGAAGCTTCGGTTGCGAACGCCCTTTCCATGATTTCGAAGATGGGCCCGAACTGTTCGGGCTCCATGACGCCCACCGGCGCGAGGAAGCGCAGATGGTAGGGCCCGTGCCCGCAGATGAAGGCGATCACGCCTTCCCGGAAGAGGTGGTGGCAGAGGCTCATGTTGCGAGCCCGGTCACCACCGAAGGGCGTCAGCCGCATCATGCCGCCGGTGCCTTCGACGTAGGTGGTGCTGGTGCGACCGAAGGAGTCGGCCACCGGCGTGAACCATTCGGGGTGGTCCGCGACGAAGCGATTCGCATGTTCGCGATAGGCCGCCTGGAGTCGGTTGATGCGACCTTCGGGACCGTAGTAATCGCCCTCGAGCAGGGTGCGCAGCGCGGCGAGTCCGACATGGATGGCACTGGTCGAGGAGACGAAGGTGCCGCTGAGCAGGCCCGGCTTCGGGTTCATGTCCTCGGTGTAGAGCGCGGCGCAGATCTGGCTCATCTTGCCGATGGTGACCACGTCCACGTACTTGCCGAGATCGAGCCCGTCGAAACGGAACATCGAATCGGTGCGGCCGAAGGTCTGGACCTCGTCGGCCCACACCGGAATACCGGCTTCCTTGCAACGCTCCATGAGCGGAACGAAGAACTCACGCGGGGAGACGACGAAACCGCCCTCGCCCTGGGTGAGCTCGAAGACGAAGCAGGAATGCTGTCCCGGGTAGCGCTTGATCACCTGGTCGAGGTGCCAGACCGCATGATCGATCGAACGCTCGCCGAGCGCGGGGTCCCAGTAGGGCATGTAGTCGACGTGGGTGTTCATCGGGATGCCGACGCGGCCGCCGGCGGAGTCGCCGATCTGGGCCATGGTGGTCGAGCGCCCCATGAAGCAGTCCGCGAAGGCGATGATGCGCGGGGCAGCCCCGGTCTTCTGCTGGCAGACCTTGAGCGCGCTCTCGTTGGCCATCGCACCGGAGTTGGTCATGAAGCAGTGCTTGATGCCGGAGGTCCGACCTGCTTCCTTCACCAGCAGTTCCGAGAGCTGGATCGAATCGGCGTTGAACTGCAGATTGCCCTGCATGACGACGTCGGACATGGCCGATTCCAGGGCCGCTCGAACCATCTCCGGGTTGGAGTGGCCGAACATGTGGACGCCGATGCCGTTGATCATGTCCCACTTCACCGACCCATCGGCCAGCTGGACCAGGGGGCCGTTGCCCAGGCCTGACCCGAGATAGGGGTAGAGCGACTTGCGGCCGCGAACCTCACCGGCACGCTCGAGGAGCGCTTCATAGGTCTCGACATGCTCGCCGTCGGGCGGGCAGGCCCCGGTCAGGGCAGCCTGCGCGGTGCGCAACTGGTCAAGGATCGCCTCTATCGACGCCTGGACGGCAGGGTTGCCCGCCAGGGCGGCGCCGAGGGTGGCGCGTGGGTCATTGGTGGTCTGCATGGGTTTGATTCTATCAGGACCGGACGAAGAACTCTCGACCATGCCTCATTGGGTTTAAACCGGGATTGATCGCATTTCGAGGACCGATATGCCCGGAGATATGCGGTTTGGACTCAACCCAGTTCGAGATCGGTCTCGCCCATGGCGATTCGCTTCATGAGGATCGCAAAGAGCGCAGCCCGCTCCCAGAGGGATTCGATCTCCACGTATTCATCCCGACGATGCAGGTTGCCACCTCGGATCCCGAGGGTGTCGACGCAGGGCAGCCCCACCGACTGAAGCACGTTGGCATCACAGACGCCTCCGGTCTTGCCGAAGGGCATCTCGCCACCGAGCGCCTCGGCGACCGCGCGCGCGGCCATCGCGATTGCGGTCACGTCTTCGGTCTGGGGTTTCGCGGGTCGGTTGAAGGTGCGGTGGATCCTCACGCGCGGCAAGTGGTCCTCGGGGAGCGGACGCCCGAGCTCGTCGGTGGTCCATCGCGCCTCGATCGCATCGAACTGATCGGCAAGGGAAGCCTGAGCTTCGGGATCGGCGAAACGCATGTTGCCCCAGCAGGCGGCATGCTCGGGTACCGCATTGGTCGCCCCCCCACCCTTCAAGGGTCCGATGTTGACGATCTTCCCGCTGGAGATGTCGGCGAGATCCAGCACCTGGGTCATCACCTCCGCAAGGGTCTTCACCGCTGAGATGCCACGTTCGAATTCCCGGCCGACGTGGGCACCGAGTCCGTCCACCTCGATCATGAACTGACCCGACCCCATGCGCTCGACCACCAGCGAACCGTCCGGCAGCGCGGGTTCGATCACCAGGCCGACGTCGTGCTCGCGCGCTGCATCCTCGAGGTGGCGTTCGGAACAGAAGGTCCCGGTCTCCTCGTCGCTGTTGAGCACGTAGCTCCAGTGGCATTCGATGCCTTCGGCATCGAGTGCCTCGAGCGCCGCGATCGCGACCAGCAGTCCGCCCTTCATGTCGGCGGCACCCGGTCCACGCGAGATGCCGTCGGCTTCATGGGTCAGCGAGATGAAATCGTCTTCGGGGTCGTGCACGGTGTCGAGGTGACCGGCGATCAGGATCCTCGGTCCCCGACCTTCGAGCGGACGGGAACAGATCGCGGTGGGTGGCGGGGTCGCGTCACTTGCGCCAAGCAGCCAGTGCGGTCGTTCATCACCGGCTTCGATGGTGGTGGTCGCGCCAAGCGCCTCGAGTCGTGCAACCAGGAGCTCTCGCATGCGATCGAGACCCGGAACATGTCCCTGGCCGGAGGGGATGGCGACCAGTTCCGCGAGTTGCTCGACCAGCTCGCCCTGGCGGGCGGCAAGTCGGTCGCGAATGGCGGTTTCGATCGAATCAAGCGGATGGGTTGCAGTCATGACGACTCCTCTAGTCGGGCAAGGTCGATCTCGCCCCGAAAGACCTCGACCGCAGGACCACGCATCAGGACGTGGCCTCTTTCACGATCGTGACGAAGTTGAAGCTCACCGCCGGGCAGCCGTGCGGTGATCGACTCGGCGGTCCGGCGTTCCAGTGCACCCGCAGCACAGACCGCGGAGGCCCCGGTGCCGCAGGCAAGGGTCACGCCGCTGCCCCGTTCCCAGGTGTGCATCGAGACCCGA
>JAQWMQ010000044.1 GCA_029246705.1 Phycisphaerales bacterium
CTGGACCACGGTTCGTACCGGCGTCATGTAGGCCGGGTGATCGAGCTGGGAGCCACGGGGCTCTGGGTCAACGGGACCTCCGGGGACTTTCATGCGCTCTGCGAGGAAGACCTCGTCGAGACGGTCGGTATCGCACGTTCCGTGCTCGGTGAGGGGGTTCCACTGGTCGCGCACATGGGCGACACCGCCACCGGTCGGGTCGTCGAACGGGCGCGACGTGCAATGGATGCAGGCGCGGACCACATTGCCGCGATCACGCCGTACTACACCGACTACACCGAGGACGAGATCGTCCGGCACCATGGATGCATTGCCGAGGCGGCCGGGTGCGGTGTCTATCTCTATCAACATCCGGCGACCGGCAAGGCGCAGCTTGCCCCTGGGACCATCGTCGAGATGGCACGCCAGGGCATCTGTATCGGCATCAAGGAAAGCGGTTCGGATCTCGCCGGTTTTCGCCGACTGATCCGCATGGCGGAGGCATCCGGGTGTGATCTGCAGACCTTCCACGGGATGGGAGCCCATGCCCTCGAGACCCTCTTGATGCGTTCGAGTGGAATCATCACGGTGCTCGCGAACCTGGCTCCGAGGACCTGCTCGGATCTCTGTCGGGCGGTGGACATGGACCGTCTCGATGAAGCGGAACGGTTGCAGGCGAGGATGCGCGCACTGGCGGAGATGCTCGCCAGTTGCCTGCCGCGACGCACCACGAGCGCGCCGGTGGTCGCGGCCATGAAGTACGTCCTGAAGGAACTCGGCATCCATGAACATGACGTGGTGCCCGAGCCGCTCGAGCCCCTGCACGAGGACGAAATGGCGGCGTTGTCCGCAATGGTCCTGCCGTTCGTGAAGCGGGAGTTCGGTTCGCCCGCCTGAATTCGAATCGCGTTCTCGACTGCGCCATCCTGCAGTTCACGATGATCCAGGAGCGACCCGCACAGCGGTCGTCGATTCCGGGGCCGTGCCCCTGAGGGGCCCTTCCGCGATCCCTGAGGTCCTATAATGGGTGTTACGTAAAACGACGTATCCAGTCCGGGCGGGCCCCGGGGCCCTCTTCGGTTCGGGCAAGGATCCGTTCTTCGGTCAGGTCTCGCTGATCGACTCGGTCGCAGGTCGACCCAGCTCGAAGCAATCATGGATGGCTTCGAGTGCGAGCATGCCCAGTTCCTGCGGGACCAGGCACGAGATCTTGATCTCGCTGGTGGTGATGTTCCTGATCGGAATGCCGTTGTCGGCGAAGGCCCGGAACATCCGGCTGGCGATACCGGAATGGGTCTTCATGCCGGTACCGACCGCGGAGATCTTCGACAGTCCGATCTCGACCTCGGGTTCCTCGGTGTCCTCGGCAAGGTCGCCGAGTGCGCCGACGATCGCCGTGCGTACCGTGGGCAGGTCCTCGTGGTCCACCGTGAAGGCGATGTGCACGCGCTTCTGGAATTCGGTCTGGATGATGTCGTCGACGATGATCCCGGCCTGGGCGGTCGCCTCGAAGAGGCGCGCCTGGACTTCGTCATCACCGGCCGGGATTCGCAGTGCGATTCGCCCGATGTTCTCCTTCAGGGCGCATCCGACGACGCTGGGACGTTCCATGTTCTTCTCCATTGTCGTGATGAGGGTTCCCTCACCCGGTCGACGGCTGTGTCTGACCCTGATGGGCACTCGGTACTTGTCACCGAAGACGAGGGCTCTCGGATCCATGATCCTGGCGCCATGAAGCGCAAGCTCGAGCATCTCGTCGTAGGAGATCCGGTCGAGCAGTCGTGCATTGGCGACCAACCGCGGATCGGCGGTGTGGATACCGGCGACATCGGTGTTGATCTCGCAGCAGCCCCCGTCGGCGACCACGTTCAGTGCGGCGGCGAGTGCGACCGCGGTGGTGTCCGACCCCCCTCTCCCGAAGGTCGTCAGCTCCCCTTCCGACGTGATTCCCTGGAACCCCATCACCACCGGAACCCTGCCGGCGTTCAACTCCTCGAGGATCCTGGCGGTGCTTATGCCGACTATCCGGGCTCGTCCGTGGATGTTGTCGGTGCTGAGTCCGGCCTGGGCCCCGGTCAGGGCGGTGGCCTCGACGCCAAGCGCTTCAAGGGCCATGGCGGTGAGTGCGGCTGCGATCTGTTCTCCTGCAGCCATGAGCAGGTCCAGCTCGCGAGCCTTGCCTTCGGGGTGCAGTTCACTGCCCAGCGCAAGGAGTTTGTCGGTCTGTTGCCCCATGGCACTGACCACCACCACGACTCGATCCCCCTCTTCGTGCCTGGTCGCGATTCGTCTTGCGCATCGTGCCACGGCCTTGGTGTCCCCGAGGGAGGTTCCGCCGAATTTCAGGACGATGGTGGGCATGAGACAGAGTCTAAGGAGCTGGCGTGGTTCGTGTCGGTATGCACGGGTTCCCCCCACCATCTGGTTCGCCGACAGACGAGGAACGCGGCCGACCTCCGGGTCGACCGCGTTCCACATGGAATTCAGGTTCTTGCTGCACGGTCCGGGTCAGAGTGCGCCTTCCCAGATATCGACGAAGATCGAGAAGTCCTCGTCGTTGACTTGGCGGTCCAGGTTCAGGTCGGTTTCCTGGGCGATGAAGTCGACCATGAACTGTGCGTAGTCGAGGTCATCGACGTATCCGTCGCTGTTCCAGTCGGCGAAAGCCGGAGGAGCCTCGGGAGCGAGTTCGAGTCCGCTGATGCCGTCGCTCTTGATTGCGACACCGCCGAGGGTACGGACCACGGGGAATTCAAGCCAGACTTCCTTCTGGAGGATGCCGGAAGACGCAGGAGCATCCAGGGACATCGCCACCTCGAGCAGGCCGCTTCCGTCACGACCGATGGTGAGTCGATTCTCTTCGTGGGGAATCAACTTCAATTGAGTTGCGAATCCGGGGACGGCGAGGTTCAGGTTGAATCGTGTCGGTCTGAAGCTGTTCTCGGCCGTATCGTGATCGGGTGTCGCGATGTAGTTGAGACGGCCCTTCGCAATGCCGCACAGATACGCGTCACCGATGGAAAAGCAGATTTCTCCGCGCAGTATCGAGTTTGACATCGCACTCGACTGGCTTTCGTTCAACATGGATGTGCCGTCGGCCTCGAATGCCGAGGAACTGATCGGTTCGATGTCGAGAGCGATCTCGGTGATGTCTCGGAAGGGAGAGTTCAGATTGACTGCTCCACCGATCGAGCCGAGGATCTCTCCGGGCAGGCAACCGGTCACGCTCTCGGTGATCTGTCTGGCGATGTCGGCCATCAGGTCTTGACTCTCGTTGCTGCAGGCGGAAGTCCATTCGGCGATCAGGCCGCCGATGGCACCGGTGGCTGCCCGCAGTTTCCCGAAGCACTTGTCCTTCAGAGCTGCGGTTGAAAGTGCTTCGCAGCACTGCCACTGCAACTGGAAGCTGCGATCCCAGTTGTCCTGCATCTTGTTAGCCGTTCTGGTGCAGCAACCCGGAGCTGCGAGAATGCTGGCGGATCCGATGAGAAGTGCGAAGGTACGAACGGTTGCGTTGGTGTGAATGTTGAACATTGCGTTGCCCCATTTTCTTGTATGTCTGCTTTGCGCAGAGTTGTTGTGTGTGTTCATGAGGAGCACCAATGCGATCTCGTACATCAACATCTTTGAAAACGAAAGAACGACATGCAATGCGACGACCGCGTCGCTTCACGTGTCGCACCTTTCATTCAATGACGACGAACCCGATGCACTGCATGCATCGGGTTCGTCGTCATGTGGAACGTCTTGGTCGGGAAGGCGACGTTCGGCTATCCGCCTGACGGTGGCCAGTAACCGAGAAGCAGCGACAAGTCACCCCCGTTGATCTCGTCGTCGTGAAGCAGGTTCGCTGCGTGCAGTCCCCCGTTGGCAGGTAGTGGGCCCCAGGATCCGAGCAGTCTGCTGAGATCCGCGCCGTCGATCTTCCCATCCCCGTCGATGTCGCCGGGAAAGGTGAGTCCCGGTCCCGGAACGCACGCCATCCTTGCGTTCGCCCTGGGTTTTTGCGCGATCGGATTGGCCGGTACGATCGGCATCGTGATGTAGGTGTCCGTGAGCGGGATCACCGTGTGCAGTTCGCCGGGGATCTGCCCCATTGCGACGAATTCATCCGGCCATGTTCTGTACTGGGCTCTGGCAAGAGCAGCTATTCCAGCTGCGAAACCCGTGGAGAAGCTGGTTCCATTCGCGGCGGCAAAGCTCCCGCCTGGAAGTGGTCCGATCACCGAGCTCGATGGATCGGGTATGCCTGAACCATCTATGGTCGAGACTCCGGGGGCCATGAGATCCAGCTTCTGGTGGTAGTTCGAGAACGCGGCAATCTCGTCGATGACGTCATTGGCACCCACCGCGAACACGCCGATGGTGGTTCCCGTTGAATGGCTCGCCGGGAACAGTATGGAGGGTCCGCTGGGTGAAGGCAGGGTGTTTCCGGCTGCTGCCACGACCGTGATCCCCCGCTCCAGCGCGTTGTCGATTGCATTGATCATGGCGGTGCTCGGAACAGTGGTTCCGAGGGCCAGCACGATGACGTGGGCGCCCTGCATCATCGCGTAGTCGATGCCGTCGGCGACGTCGACTGGGTAACCGATGCCGTCCGGGCGAAGCACGGTGACCGGAAGGAGTCTTGCCTCGGGTGCGACGAGTGCGACCAGGCCAGCGATGAACGTGCCGTGTCCGGCGTGGTCTCCGATGCCTGAATCATCGGTGGATCCACCGGCCTGGATGGCGTTGTAACCGAGTTCGCTCACTCGACCGGAGAGTACTGGGTGGTCGGGGTCGATCCCGGTATCCACCACCGCGACCAGGGTTCCCTGTCCGCGGGACAGATCCCGGTGAGCCAGGTCCAGCTCGAGTTGTTGGACGGCATACTGTGACTGGTAGCTCGTCGCATTGATGTCCATGCCGCTGACCCAGAGGCTTCCGGTCTGGCCGTGAGCGTTGATCACGCGGTTCGGTTCGCTCCAGATGACCTGTCCCGAGTCCGCCTCGCCGATGAAGATCTCCTCGATCGCATCGCTTTCGTCGTCATTGGCGGGAACGGGGAACTTGATCGTGTAGATGTTCAGCCGATTGACGTCGTTGATGATCTGCGTGCTGTCATCACCAAGCAGGTTATCCAGTCTTGATTGCAGGTAAAGAGCCGAGTCATAGTCCACCGACTTGAACACCCGCTGGCCGGGAATGGCGGTCCCATCGATCTGGTCCTGGGCAGTGGTCGTGCCTGCAAGGCATGAGGCTGCAATCGTGGTGATGATCAGTTTGTGCATGTCACTTCTCCTTCGGAACGACGGTCGTTCCTCTCTTCTTTTTTCGTATCTTCTATGGTGCTTTCGGAGCAGAAGAAGGCCGCCCAGAAAGCCGGATGTGGAAGTTCTTCGCGAAGTTCGAGTTGTGCCTCGCGCAATGCCTCGGCGACCCCGTTAGGTGTCCCTCGCGTGGCGGCGAGTCGTCGGTGCATTCGTGTCATCAGCCTCGTCGATGCCTCGTCCTGGACACTCCACAAGCTTGCGACCACGGCGGTGGTTCCATTGGCCGTGAAGCCTCGAGTGAGCCCATGAAGCTCGTCCGCGCCCTCGCAGGGGTTCAGGCCGGTCTCGCAGCCGGAGAGCACGACGATGCTCGGCGTTGACTCCAGATCGTGGATGTCGCGCACGGTCAGCCATCGATCGGACATGCGCAGTCCGCTTGAACGAGGGGAGTCTGAAAGGAACCGGCCATGGCAGGCTATGTGCGCGATGCGCACCCTGGTCAGTGCCTTCTTGAGCTCTTCCGCGGTCGCGTCCTCGCCATCCAGACGTACGACCTCTTCATCCTTCTCGTACTGGGCTGCGATGGTGTCGCCTTCGATTCGGATGGTCGGCGCGAGTTCGTCCGCGATGGATGCGATGAGTGCGCCATCTCCGGAGGATTCGACGCGAGAAAGGCTGATCGCCGAGGCCGCACTTGGAGCCGTCGCGACCGTGATTGAATCGATCAGGTGGTTTTCACCGTCGTGAAGGGCGTGAAAGGGAACGGAGACCAGTGAGCCAAACGGAACGACCAGGAGCCGCGAGGCCTCGCTGAGTGCTGAGGCGTTTCCGCCCAGGAGCATTTCATGCAATGCCTGGAGGATGCTGATGCAGGCTTGATGCATGCGTTCCTCCAGAAGCGGGCCGGTGCTTCCCCGAAGCCGTCGCCGACACTGGAAGTGGAATTCGGAGATCATTTCGTCGACCTGGGTCATCACACCCGGTTTCACGCTCACGGAAAGACGTCCGTCGAAGACGACGAAGGTGACCAGGTCCTCATCGATGACGAAGAACTCGACCAGTGCGGTTCGATCGCCCAGTGAGCCGGTGATCTCCTCGTAAGAGATCGTCTGGTCGATCTGGCGGGTGTCGGGGCGGACTTCCAGCAGGTGGCGATCCAGTTGGAACTCGAGAGCGTCGATCTCGCGCTGGCGACTGCCTGCGCGCATTCTCCTCTGGTCCTCGAAGCCGTCTTGTGCAAGTGCGGCATAGAGTGCGTTCAGGCGTCTTTTCAACCTCAGTGTGATCGGGTCGTCCTTGCTCTGGTCGGTCGAACCCTCGAGTTGGCGGTTGATGCGTTCCGTCAGGCCACGGTTTCGAGCCTTCTCCACCGTCTCGAAGGCGATCTGGAGGTTGTCCTCGCCGCCGCTCGCCAACAGTGCGCTGACATAAGCTTCGTGGGCGGACAATCGGGATGCGAGGAATGCGGCCCTGAGCCGTTCGCCGTTGAACGTCGATCGGATGTTCTCGATCTCCTCGGTGGCCTTCCGTCCGGACTGCAGTGCGTCATCCAGTGCGCCTGTCCTCACCAGCATCTGGCATCTTCGTGCCTCGAGATCGACCGACAAGGGGCGGATTCCAAGTTCGGAAGCTGCGTCGCAGGCGGTCTTCGTACAGGCAAGTGCAGGCTCAAGACGTCCCTCGGCCTCGTGGAGAAGTCCCTCGTGGTGGGCGAGGAGTGCCGCTTCGAACGGACCGTCCAGATGGTCGCGAACCGAGTCGAGTCGGAGTTGCGCTTCATCGAACCGTTCGCTTGCAATGCAGGCCTCGACCGTGGCGAGATTGGTTCGCTTCGCGTAACGCTGGTTGTCGATGGTCGAGAAGAGTTCCTCGGCCTGGTTGAAATTCTCGATGGCCTGGTGGAATCGGCCCGCGTGAACCAGCAACCGACCCAGTGCATATCGGGCACGAGCTTCCTCGAAGGGCATGTTGGAATCGATGAGCCCTTCAAGCCCCTTCTCGAGTTCGGCCATGGACTCATCCCTGAGACCGGCGATCTCGAGCACCTCCGCGGACTCGACCACCAGGCGTGCCGCATGGGTGGTTGCTCCCTGTTGCTCAAGGCATCCTCGTGCCTCTGCGAAGAGATCGATCGCATCCTGAAGACGACCTTCGCGTGATGCCACATCCGCACGATTGCCAAGGATCAGTCCAGCGGCAAAACCGCCGTCATCGCCAAGGAGTTCCAGGGCGTCCCGGAAGGCCTGGTCCGCACCGTCGTGGTCGTCGAGGATGTACCGGCACTCCCCCACCGCGTTCAGGGCATGGGGGTGGATCGGATCCTCTCTGGGAAGCACTTCGATGACGCGATCCAGATGGAACAGTGCACGATCTGCATCGCCGCGCATCTTGTGGACGTTGCCCAGGTTGAGATCGACTCGTGCTGCGAGGAGTTCTGCGCCCGCTGTGACCAGTTCATCCCTGGCCTGTTCACCATCATTGATCGCCTTCTCGACCTGCCCGGTTTCGCACAAGGACTGCATTCCGGCGACGAGTGCACGTGCCGCCTCGACCTGATCGTCGGAAGCGCCGGCGAGTTCCCGTGCTTCACGACTGAGTTCATGTGCGGCCTGGTGTCGTCCCAGATAGGCATTGGCGGTTACGCTGAAACGAAGTGCACTGGCGGCAAGGCCGCCCTGCTGGAGCGAACGCGCGTGTTCTGCAACCAGGGGAGCTGCGGAAATGACCTGCTCGGCTTCACGATGGACCAGGGCTTCCAGCTCCGCGAGGACTGCAGGCAGGTCGATGTCGGATCGGTCTGCGCGATCCGCATCGAGAAATCTCTTCAGCTCTGTCTGGTCGGAGCGACGGTTCACGGGATCTCGATTCTTCCTATGGTCAGGGCGCGTTCACCATGCCTGAAGGCGAATTCGTATTCACCGGCATCGAGAACGAGGTTGAAGCGTCCATCTTTCCGCGTGGTCGCGGTTGCTGCGACATGATCCGTGCCGGCAAAGAGCACTGCGATGTCGACCCCGACCTCGATCGGGTCCTCCCTATCGATCTGGCCTCGGATGCGGGTCGGCTGAGTGGAGTTGGGGTCGTCATCCTCGAGTGGTTCGACCTCGAGATCGAGTCGATGTCCCTCGATACCAAAGGTGCACTGGCGCAGCTCGCCGCCCCGAAGTCCGAGGGCAAGTTGCGGACGGTCGTCAAAGAGTGGTGCCATCACGATTGCCAGGGCCCGGTCGAACCAGCTCGGAGCGGTCGGGAGTTCCGAAGCGAGCTCACGACCGCGGCTGATGACGGTGGTCGGGACGGGATCGACGTGGTCGAGGTGCATGGTCTCGACCAGGGAGCGGATCATCCGGACCGCGGTGGCATCTGAGGCGGGCAGATCCTCGATTGAGTTACCGCCAAGGGCGATTTCGAGCAGATCCGGGTTGTCTGGGGATTGCGACATAAACGTACCTCTTCTTGATGATGAGCCTGCCAAGGCGGTCTACGTACCGGCAATATGCGAATGAATTCAAAAAAGGTCCTGGTGGTCCTCTTGGAGGGTTTTCATGACCTTGTCGAGGCAGCGTCGCCGGGTCGGGCCGATCGAATTGGGGCTGATCTGAAGCTGGGTGGCAACCTGATCGTAGGCAGGGGCTTTCGCTTGAGCGAAAAGCGTGTTCAGGAGATCCCTGCAGGTGGGATCAAGTTTGTGAAGAGCATCACGAATAGCCTGCTGTCGCTCGTGCACTTCGGGGTCTGGTTCATCGGCATCGAACACCGGCGCGGTTTCGAGGCTCTGGGTGTTACGGTGGCGGTTTCGAGCGGAAACGCGCCAGGATTCACGCTTGGCGGACATCACGATCCAGCCGCTCAAGGCGGACCGATTCTTCAGGTGTGGGAGCCGTCGAACCATCGCGCTGAAGACGATTTGGGCGACATCTTCGGCATCGGCTTGTCCAAGGCCGCACCTACGACACACCGACCAGATCAACGGAGCATGTCGGCGAACGAGTTCCGACCAGGCCGGTTCGCTGCCTTCAAGAGCGGTTTCGATCAGTTCGGCATCGCTTTGATCAGTGATCTTCACGACAAGAGTGTACCTGTAGCCACTGCCTACCAGAAGCGTCGTTCAACCAAGAAAGCCGAGCATGGATGCCCCGACGATGAAGATGGCGATATCGACGAGCGCGTGGCTGATCCAACCGGGCAGGAGGCTCCCCCACCGCCTGAGGCTCCAGGACCAGGTCAGTCCCCCGATGAAGACGCCGCTTGAACCCAATAAGACCATCATCGGGTCGAAATAGGCAGCCAGAACGATCACGTGATGTGCGGTGAAGATGAGCGCGGAGATCGGTAGTGCCAGTGCCACAGGAGTTTGAAGCCGGGCGAGCCTGCTGTCGACGAACCAGCGAAAGACCACTTCCTCGAGCAGGCTGTTGCCCAGGCAGAGCCAGGCCGCGAAGAACCAGAAACTGGTCGCATCATCCAGTCCACTTTCCTTGATGACCTCGACCAGTCGTTGCGTATCGACCGTTTCATCGAGCCATCCGAACCACAACGCGATGATTCCCCCGCCGATGAGCACTCCGCTGGTCAGGCCGAAGAGGAGTGCGCTCGGACGAAGGCCGCGACGAATGCCCGCACGCATGTCCTGCTTCGAGATCGTCTTCCACGCGACGATCGCAGGGAGTCCGTAGAGGACGGCCTTGCAGGCGAGGTAGATCGTGCTCCCGGTCGCTCCCGGCCACAACCACAGCGCTGACAACGCGCCCAGGGAAGGTGCCGCCACGACGAGTAGCAGCATCACGAGTGTTCGTGTGCGCTTGGTTGGTTGGGTCGTCACTCGGGTGCTTTTTCAGGATCGAGGTGCAGTAATTCGTCGATCGGCTGGTAGCCGATCGAACGGTAGAGCGCATCGGTACCCTGGTTCTCGGCATCGGTGAAAAGACACGGCGAAGCGCCAAGCTCGAGTGCTTCAGCGGTCACCGCGGTCACGAGTCCAGCAGCGAAACCGTGACGACGGTGTTCGTCGGGGACGTAGACCAGTCCGATCCGCACCTGGTTGGCGATCGGCCTGGCGGTCTGTGCGCAGGCCACCGGTCGGCCCTCGTGCTCGAGTATTCGGATTCTCCCGCGTTCGATCGCCTTGGCTGCACGTGTGTTGCAGTCATCGGGAGGTGCCAGCCCGGTGTCCCGGCCGAAGGCTTCGAACCAACTGGCGAGGATCGGTTGATCGGCTTCGATCGCCTTGCGGACCCGGGGGTCGGTCGTGGTGATCGGCCCCCCTTCGTAGCGATAGAGGCGCAGGGGCATCTTCACCTCGAGGGGGCGGCCGCCGAGGGCGCGGTTGGCCATTTCCGCTGCAGGTTGGAGCTCACGCGGCAGGACCAGCGATCCGGTACCTCCGACGGCATTCAGGAGCGCGATGAGTTCGACACCGCTTGGAGTGGTGCAGTCCTTGCGACAGGCAACGAGTCTCGGCCCGGAGCTCGAGGTCGCGCAGATCGCGACCATCTCCCCGTTGCGTTCGAGGATGGCGTGTTGCTTGTCTTCCCCCTTCGGGGGGCTGAAGGAGATCGGAAGGGTCCAGTAGTCGGTCGGGATGTCCACAAGCCCCACCACCGCTTCCAGCACTTGCTCCTTGCTGCATGCGTAGGCCTGGAACTGGTTGTGGATTTGCGCGGTGATGGTTCAGATTCCGTAGAGGGGGCGCAATTTCGCTTCGAGGTAGTTCAGGAGTGGTTCCGCGGACAGGGGCTTGCCGGTCACGCGCTCGCACAGTTCGCTCGCAGAATAACGACGACCGTGCTGGTGGATGTTCTCGCGCAGCCAGCCGAGCAATGGCGCGAATTCACCTCGTGAGAAGCCGTCCTCGAGACCTGGGATCTGTTCACGCGCCGTGTCGAAGAACTGGGCGCAGTAGAGGTTCCCGAGGGTGTAGGTCGGGAAGTACCCCATCGCTCCCATCGACCAGTGGACATCCTGAAGGCAGCCGACGCGATCTTCGGGGACATCGAGGCCGAGGTATTCCTTGTAGTGGCGGTTCCATTCGCCGGGGATGTCGGCGACCGCGAGATCTCCACCGATGATCGCGCGTTCGAGCTGGAAGCGGATCATGATGTGGAGGTTGTAGGTGGCCTCGTCCGCTTCGACGCGGATGAAGCCCGGCCTGACGATGTTGGCGCCGCCGTAGAAGTCCTCGAAGTCGAGGTGTGCCAACGGGGTGCCGATCGCCTGCTGGGCAAGTGGGGTGCACCACTTCCAGAAGGCTTCACTGCGACCGACCTGGTTCTCCCACATCCGGCTCTGGCTCTCGTGGATGCCGAGGGAGACCGCGTCACCCAGGGGAAGACCCACCATGGAGAACGGAAGGCCCTGCTCGTAGAGACCGTGTCCGGCCTCGTGCATCGTCGAACCGAGTGCATCGTTGAATTCCGTCGGCTGGAAACGGGTGGTCAGACGCACGTCGTTGCAGTGGCTGCCGCCACAGAATGGATGCACCGAGCGGTCAAGTCGCCCTCGATCGAAGTCGAAGCCGACCGCGTTCGCGATCTCCTTGACGAAGGAGGCCTGGGCGTCGATGTCGATGGTCGCCTCGTTGAAGGCATTGCTCGGTTTGGTCGACGAGGCGGTCAGTTCCTTGATCAGGTCGCTGAGTCGATCTCGAAGAGGTTCAAAGACGGCGGCGACCTCGCTGGCGCGCATGCCGGGTTCGTAGGTGTCAGCCAGCGCATCCCACCGCTCTCCGCCCTCGGGAATGCCGAGGCAGTCGGCTTTGTCGCGGGAGAGCTTCACCAGCTGTTCGAGGTGCGGCTTGAAGGCGGCGAAGTCGCTCTTCTGTCGGGCCTCGGCCCAGACGTGCTGTGACACCGAGGAGAGCTTGGCGAATGCCTCGACCAGTTCGGCCGGGAGCTTGGTCGCCTTCTCGTGGTCGCGGCGGATCTCCCTGATCTGGGCGTGTTCGGCCGAGTCTTCGGGGTGACCTTCCGCTTCTGCT
The DNA here is from genome assembly GCA_029246705.1 of Phycisphaerales bacterium. Classification (GTDB taxonomy): domain Bacteria; phylum Planctomycetota; class Phycisphaerae; order Phycisphaerales; family SM1A02; genus JAKVBQ01. Next base: position 12,208 of record JAQWMQ010000044.1, read on the forward strand.
TCGGACAGTGCGTCCCCAAGCCGCGGGTCGGTGATCTGCTCGTGGGAGAGCCGTGCCAGCTGAGCCATCTGTCGACTGCGATACTCGACGCCACCGGATGGCATCATCGTTTCCTGGTCCCAGCTGAGGATTTCAGCGGTGGAACCGAGCAGGGTTCCCTCTCGGTAGAGACTCAGCAATCGGTCATACGCTGTTCCGGCGACGGTGGTGGTCATGGTCAGGGCTCCTTTGGGCTTCGCAGTTGAATCGGTGATCATACCACCGTCAGCATCCTTGAAGCCTCATCCTGACGGTCATTCAAGGGGGTCGGCGGTCAATGAAAGACGCCCATCGCAGGGCGATGGGCGTCTCATGTGGATTCTGGGGATGTCGCGGGCCGGATCTTACTCGGCGCCACCTTCCGGAGCGGGGGCGGGAGCCTCCTCCTCCTTCGCCGGTTCCTCGACCAGCGGGGTGAGGTAGGCGATCACCTGGAAGCGTCCCTCGTCGACGCGATTCTTCGCATAGTCGAGAGCGTTCCAGCCGGGACTTCTCATGTCGACCGCCTTGGGGTCAAGTCCCTTTTCGACCAGGATCTTGACCGTCTCGACGTTGCCGAATTCGGAACTGATGTGCAGGGCGTTGCCACCCAGCTTGGTCTTGATGCCGGTGTCGGCGCCGTTGTCCAGCAGCAGGTTGATCGACTCGACCTTCCCGCTTCGTGCCGCTCGCATCAGCACCGATTCGCCGTTGAGGCCGTCGGTGGCGTTCACGTCGGCTCCACCGTCGATGAGGATCTTCATCGAGTCGGTCTTGCCGGTCTGGGCAGCCCACTGGAGCGGGGTCAGTCCGTTGATGTCCTTGACATCGACGTTGCCTCCAGCTTCGACCACGATGGCCAGGGTGTCCGCGTTGCCGAGGCCGGCAGCCCAGAGCACCGAGTTGCCGCCCACCAGGTCGCGCTTGTTGACGTCGGCGCCGGATTCGATGAGCTTTCGAGTCAGGTCGACCTTGCCGCTTTCCGCGGCGTGTGACAAGGCGGTCTTGCCGGCCTGGTCACCCTTGTTGATGTCTGCTCCACCCTTGAGAAGGATCTCGACGATCTCGATGTTCCCGTTTCGCACCGCCCAGTGCAGCGCGGTTCGTCCACCTGCAGCGTCGGACTGGTTGGGGTCCTTGCCGTCGGCGAGAAGCAGCTTGACCCGGGTGGCATCACCCGCACGAGCGGCGCCGCTGAGGTCGTTGATCGAAGGTGCGTTCAACGCGGGCTGGTTCGGCAGCTTGGGTGCATTGGGGCGTCGCTTGACCAGTGCAGTGACCTGGCTGGCCTTGGGGTGATCGGTCTTGAAGGCGATCTTGACCGGACGGCCTGCCTGTTCCCAGGCTTCCCAGTCCAGGTGCATGGTGTGCTCGAGGGCGGTTTCCTTGTCCGCATCGAGTACGACGGCGGGTTCGATCCCGGTGACCATGAAGGGCGTGCCATCCGCGGATGCCAGGACGATGTCCTCGCTGACGTTGGCGTCCTCGAGTCGTGCCGAGATGATGTCGGGCTTGATGGTGACGTAGGCAGCAACGTCACCTTCGACGTTGAGGACCTGTGAAGGGTGTCCTTCGATCTGGAAGGTCACGCGCTTCTTCAGTCGAACGCCCTGCTTGGGGCCGGGCTTCAGCGTGATGTCGATGTCCGCCGAGCCGCCCGGAGGAATCGGATCCTTCGGCCAGCCGAGCGTGGTGCAACCGCAGCCCGGGATCGCCTTGGTGATGGTGACCGCTTCGGCGCTGTTGTTCACGAGGGTCACGGTTCCGGTCTTCGCAATACCTGCGGTCATTTCGCCGAGGTCGAGCGGATTCGGTGAGAACTCGATGGGACCTTCGGTCATTCCGACCTGCCGTGAGTCCGCGACCGGCTTCGACTTGGAGGCAGCCAGCTCGACTGGTATGGGGGAAGCCTTGGGCTTCCCAGCCTTGGTCTGGTCGGGCGTGTTGGTGCTCGTGGACTGGGTCGACGGTGTCTTCAGGGCTTGGGTGCCCGAATTCGGGGCGTCGGTCGTCGCCTCGGTCGTCGTCTCGGTCGGGGCTTGTGCCGTCTTTTCCGTTCCCGAGTCCCTGTTGCAAGCAGTCAGGGTCATCGCAAGGGATGCAGAGACGATCAAGCACGCAGTTGCCGGGCGGATCCCTCGACATGCGGTGACAAGTGTGGTCTTGGTTGGTTCGCTCATCGGTCAGAAGCTCCAGAAGTCGCTCGGTCGGCTCTCGAACAAGTGTGGGGTGAAATCAACGGGTTGGTCCGCATCAATCAAGAGGTGAATGTGACAGGATACACCGATCCATGTCACCCGGACCAGTTTTCATACCAACGAAGATCGCGGTCGTCGCAAGTGGCATCGGGCTGTTACGTCTGTTTCTTCATGTCGGATTGCTTGATTCCAGGTCTTCATGGAAGTTATCAAGCCCTTCAACCCAAAAACCCCCGTCAGTGCCCGGTACACTGCTTTCATGACAGAGGATTCCCCCCACTCGGCATCGTCGCAGGGCCAGGACCACCTGGTGCGCCCGCATCTCCGGCAGTTCCAACCACTTCCGGGCAAATCGCCTGATGGAAAGCCCGTTGTCCTGTTGCGGGATCCCCTGAATCTGGCGCCCAAACCGATGGTCGTGGCCGCCCAGGCCCTGAGCCTGCTGGCTCAGTTCCAGGGACAAAGAACCATCACGGAGATCGCCGAGCAATTCTCGATACCACTCGAGAAGATCGAGGAACTCGTCGCGGTCCTCGACAGGCATGCCCTGCTCTGGGGTCCGGTCTTCACCGAGAAGGAGCAAGCGCTCAAGGATGCGATCAGCGCGCGAGGGTGCATGCCTCGAGGTGCCGCATTCATGCTTGGGGAGGACCCCGATGTTCTTCGCAAGCAGCTCGCCGACTGGCTGATCGAAGTCGAGGATCCCGAACTCGAAACCCCACCGAAGGGTCTGGTCCTGCCTCACCTGGACTACCTCCGCGGCTGGCCGCTGTACGCATCGGGCTATCGTGCACTCGAGGGAACCACGCCTCCGGATCGTGTCGTGATCCTGGGCACCAACCACTTCGGTATCGGAGACGGCGTGGTTGGTACCGAATGGAACTGGGAGACCCCCTTCGGCGAGGTCACCCGGGACAAGGCACTGACTTCAGCGATGCGGGATCGTCTCGGCGAGGGCTTCTTCGCCGATCAGCTCGATCATGTTCCGGAGCATTCAATCCAGCTGCACCTGCCCTGGATACAGCACCTCTACGGGGATGTTCCGATCTTCGGCGTGCTGGTGCCCGATCCGCTCATCGGCATGGTTTCAGACGATGGCAAACGTACCAGTCCCGATCAGTTCCTGGCCGCGATGAAGGAGGCACTCGAGCAACTCGGGGGGACGACCTTCCTGATCGCGTCGAGTGATCTCAGTCATGTCGGTCCGCAGTTCGGGGAGCCCGCAGCGGTCGACGACGAACGCAAGTCCGAGGTCGAACATCATGACCGCGACATGCTTTCCAAATTCCTCGAGGGTGATTCCCGGGAATTCATCGAGGCGATGAGTTGGTCGAAGAACCCGACACGATGGTGCTCGATCGGAAACATGGCGATGTTGCTGGACCTGGCCGGCCCCGATGGGGAGATCGAATTGCTGGACTATCGACAGGCCACCCATGAGAACGGTGTCGCGATGGTCTCGGCTTCGGCCTGCGCCCTGCTCTGATCCGGATCCTCACTCCATGATCGCCGTCGTTCAACGAGTCAACAACGCTTCGGTCGACGTCGAGGACGTCGGAGTGGTTGGTGAGATCGGGATCGGGTTGTGCGTCCTGCTCGGCGTCGTCGTGGGCGATACGGAAAAGGAAGCCGACTGGATCGCCGGCAAGATCGCTCGACTGAGGATCTTCGAGGATGCATCCGGTCGATTCAATCTCGGCATCAAAGATGTCGGCGGTCGTGTCCTTCTGATCAGCCAGTTCACGCTTGCCGGCGACTGCACCCGGGGGAATCGTCCGAGTTTCATCCGGGCAGCGGACCCCGATGGGGCGAAGGCTCTCTATGAACGCGTGGCTCGCACGCTCGTGGAGGTGCACGAACTCAGGGTCGAGACCGGCCGATTCCAGAAAACCATGCAGGTTCGGCTCGAGAATCAGGGACCGGCAACGATCATCCTGGACACCGCGAGCACCTGAACCCCCCCAAAAAAAAGAGCCCAGCAGTGGCAGCAACACTGTAGGGCTCGAAGTGGACATGAGTGGTGTGGGGCATGAACGCCACTCGCTGCATCGTTCGCGAGCAGGTCCGCTTGGGTTCCACGTTGATCGAATAAATCGACTGGTATTCGGCCAAGGAGCCCCCCTCGGACTGTTCAGTCGAGCCGGGCCATCGCGGCCTGGAGATCATTCCAGACCTGGGAGCGCGTTTCCTGGGTGTAGTTACGCAGCAGATAGGCGGGGTGGAAGGTCGGCATGACCGGATACGTCTCATCACCCGCCTGGTACGCACCCCAGATTCCGCGCAGGTGCGTGATCCCCTTGGGTGACTCCAGAAGCAGTTTGGAAGCCGGCCCACCCAGGGTCACGATCACGCGGGGCTTGATGATCCGGACCTGCTCGGCAAGGTAGGGACTGCAGGCCTCGATCTCGTGTTCGAGCGGTGTTCGGTTCTTTGGTGGACGACTTTTCAGCACGTTGGCTATGTAGACGTCGTGGCGCTTGAAGCCCATTGCGAGAATCATCTCCTCGAGCTTCTTGCCGGCTGGGCCGACGAAGGGGCGACCGGTTTGATCCTCCTCGGCACCCGGGGCTTCCCCTATGAACATCAGGTCGGCGGTGGCGGACCCCTCGCCGAAGACCGTGTTCTGGTGCCCGGTGGCCGTCGTGCAGTGGGGACATCCGGCATCGTGCTGCCGTCGAAGTGATTCGAGCCGTTCTTCGGGCGTGTCGCCGTCGGGTGGCGTGATCACCGGCTCGGCCCGGTTGACCGCTTCCCGGTCGGGGGATGAAGTCGGGGCCGCCTGCCGGATGATCTCGACTTCGGGGTGCTGGACGTCCGGCGGGTCCGAGTGGAGCAGCACCTGGTCGATGCCCAGGAGGTGATCGGTGCGAACGGCATGTCGTGCGCGGATCAGTGCTGTTTCGGATGACTCCGTTGGACTGTTCACGGTGTGAATTCTAGTGATTCGATCGCAGGAGGCAGGCTCTCGGCAGCCTCTCCACCGCTGGAGGAGCCGAAGGCCAGGATACTCACGCCGATGACCCCGAGAAACGCGCCCAGGATCGCTCTCTTCGTGGGATCGGTGCCCTCGACGAAGCGGTTGAACGGCAGGATCGCGACCGGCGTGAGCGCCACGATGGTCGCGGTGATCGCCACCTCGATGAGTGCCGCCGAGTAGAGGAAGAAGAAGATCCCGAGGACCGGGCCGAGGATCGTTCCGATGCCGATCGCGGTCAGCGCGACCATCGGTGACGGTCGGAGCTGGGGGTCTGGTTCCGGTGGAGTTCCTATCCGACGCCCGAGCAAGCCGGCCCCCACCGCCATGAGCACGATGCTTGCCGCGCCCGCGAGCATGCGCACGTCTTGTGCGATCAGTGGGTCAAGGGGCCCGTCGCCTGGATCGTCGGATGACGGCATCATGCCGAGCTTGGCGAGGACGTTGCCGATCGAGACCGCGATGACACCGATCATCGCAAGGGTGACGCCCAGTCGCAGGTTGTGCAGGCTGTTGCGTGGGCGATCCTCCGGCGATGGCTCGTTTCGTTCGGTGATCACCCAGATCACGCCGGCGATGGTCAGGGCCATGCCGACCCAGCCGAGCATGGTCAGGGGTTCGTCGATGATCGGCCACGCGATCAACGCGGTCGCCATCGGAGCGAGGGTGAGGATCAGGAGGGTCAACCTCGGTCCGATGCGGTTGAAGGCGGAGAAGATCAGTTGATCACCGATGGCCAGTCCGGTGATGCCTGATATGGCGAGCCACAGGAAACGGTTGTCGCGTGGGAAGGGAAACGGCACTCCCGAGAGAAGCCAGACCGAAACCAGCAGCAGTACCAGGGCGATGAGGCTCCTCGACACGTTCACCGTGGTGGTTCCGTAGCGACGCCCTGCCGTCGTGAACGCGATCGATGTGATGACCCAGCAGGCCATGGACAGGAACGCGGCGGCGAAACCCACCGGGCGATACAACGACTCTTCAGCGGGCAGTGGAATCAATGCTGTTTCAGCGAGTATCAGCATTCTGCGCGAAACCGATCCTTCCGGGATGTGCTTGAAAAAAGACAGGCGAGCAATCTGCTCGCCTGTCCGGGCTCTTGATCATAGGAGATGCCTCGCCTCGAGTGCGAAGCCGGCACCCTACTCGTCGGTTTCGGTTTCCTGATCGTCGTTGTTGTCGATCTGGAAGAGGCTCTGGGTGCGAAGGATCAGGCCGCAGTCCGATCGGAGGTGGTACCCCTGGAGGTGGACCTCCTGCCGGTAGCGTTGCACGTCGAGCAGGGAGAGATTCGGGCGACCATTGTCATCGGTCCAGACGGACATGATCGCGTCGGATTCGCGAGCATGCTCGATCATCTCCTTGTAGGTGCTCATGTAGAGGTGATCGGAAAGCGTTTCCGTCTGCATGCTGGTCATGTAAAGCAGTCGTTTCGAGAAGCGCTCTTCGAAATCCTTCTCGCCTGCACAGGGAAGCGAGGAGACCAGTCCTCGTTCCGGGAGATTGTCGGTCTGGTCGATCACAACTTCGCTGACGCATTGGCCGTCGATCTGGAACCGCGCGGCGTGACCACCGCGAAAGATCCATCCTTCAAAATCCATGCCTTCATTTGAAATGTGCTCTCGACCCTCGATCCCGAAGAACTCGGGATGGAGCGCCTTCCGGTACACGAGCATCGTGTATGACTGCAGCGTTGTCGTTCTGGATTGGAGGGACATGTTCATTCCTTGGCCGAACTTCCGTGGCCTTTAGTCACCTGGTTCCCAACAACCTTGGAACAGGTGTCCGCCGAAGCGGAATTCGTACTCTGACCACCGCTTTCACTGCCAAAAGGCAGTGATAACGAAAGTCGCTGGTGCTGGCGTCTACCCGGCGCAGACACACAAGCTTAGGCGGTCGCCGTCTTCAACGACTGCCTTCGGCAATATGACATCAGCCATATCTGCCAGTACTACTCTTCTCCTCAAGCCACCAGTGCGGGGCGTCGTTCCTGGGTAGGCCTTCGATTCAATCGATCCGTGCTGCCTCTGCAGCTGGCCGTCCCAACGTCTCCTACTTTTCCTCGTCCTAAAGGTGTGGGTGGCTTTTGGCTTTCTGACCGGGCGAACCCGGTAACTGAAAGGGGCATTGTCGCTAGATTTGAGTTGAAGACAAGCAGTAAATGGGAAAATCGTATCTTGGTGAGAATCGGCTTTTTCCCTTGCGTCAGGGCAGGTTTCTGGAGTATTCGGCCCCCCTGAGCCGAGATAGGAGGGGCCGGGGTGGAACCCCTTGGTGGCAGGCAGGATGTGGATGCCAGATATTCGCGACCGAGTTCGAATGTTGTTTCCAGGTGGCAGACGTGGCCTGCCTCTGGAATCGTTGCGTGCTGTGCTGAGCCCTGTTTTCAACCAGGGCACATCGGGTGAGCTCCTGGAATTGGGCCGAGCCCTCCTGGGCTCTGGGGAGCCCCAGGCGGTCACCATGGGGCTTGAAGCCCTGGGACGGGCGAATCCATCACGGGTCCTGCGCAACGACGACGATCTCGACGCCCTCACCAGCAGGTCCGGGGATCTGGGGGTAGTCGAGTTCGATGTGTCCAGCCTTGCCGTGGCCTGGCCAAGGATCCCCTCTCGGTACCACGGCGATGCACTCATGCTGTGTGCTGGTTGCGACCGCGCCGAGGGGTACGACTTCGTCTTGAATGAACTGACTGCAGGTACCGACTGGACCGAGTTGGCTTCGACCCTGTTGCTCTGGCGGGCATCAGTACTCCAGGGTGGCCCGAGCCAGAAGAGATCCTTGCTTGAAGCTGCGCTGATCCAGGCGATGGAGCACTGGGATCTTCACCAGCTGAAGCCGGTGCTGACCGCTGCGGCGATTCTCGCACCAACGGCTTCCGCTCCCCTTTCCGAACGACTTGAAGATCGTGAGGCACCCGGGAGCAAGGCGCTCAGACGTCATGTTCGTCAGTCAGCCGATGATGCGGTCCGCCTGCGACTGGTCCGACTGCTTGGTGTTCGCGGTCTCGCGGAATCCGCGATCAACGGACTCGAGGACCTGCGCGGATCACAACTCGACGGCGTGCTGTCTCGTGATGGATGCCTGCTTGCGGCACCCGGTCGCATGCGTCGACTGGCACGTTCTCGGCTCGGGGTGCGACTGGCGGGACGTCTGTCGGGTCGAATACCGATGCCGGTCACCACCGCTCGTTCGCTCTCTCGCGTTCTTGCGCGCTGCTTGAAGAACCCGGATCAACTCGCCAGGAAACTCGGTTGCCTTGCGAATCATCCGGACCGGCTTGCCGGAATCCTGGCGACCGCGGAACTGATTCGACTGCCTGTGAATCAACCTGCACGCAATGAGGTCCTTGAGGAACTCTCGCACTCGGCGTCTGAGTCCACGGTGGCTCGACTTGCGGGCTCGGCCGGGGACGGTTTCCCCGTCATGAAGGCATTTCGAACGATCCAGGCCTTCGCCGCCTCCCTCGAGAGCGCTCCGCCCTGGCGATGTGCGTCGTATTCGCTTGTCCATCACGACCGGGATCCCGACGCGCTTGCCCATGTTCTCCGGACGACCCTCCAGGCGGGATCGATCCGGGCGCGAATGGCTGCCCTTGAGGTGATCGACCGTCGTCGGCTGGTGCCGAGCTTCGAACGGGAGATCATCGAGCTTGTCTCGTTGCCTGCCCGTGGTGGTTCGATCGCGATCGCATCGAGGGCGCTCGGTCTCCTGTCCCTGGGGCCCACTGGTCGCAGTGCGCGGATCATCGTGCGCTCACTTGCCAGCATTCATCCGGAACTGCAGGTGCGAGCACTCGAGGCGGCCACCAGCCCGAAGGCGACCCCTGCCGTCCAGACTGGTTGCGCTCTCGTGGACGAGGCGCTGCTGGAGCGGCTTGCCAGGGCTGCCGACCGACGCGTTCGAGCTGGTGCGCTCCGGGCGCTTGAACATCGCTCGCACGTGCATGCCCGGCGAGTCGTCGAGGCGTTGCTTGTCGACGAGGACCTTGAACATCGCCTGAGCGGACTGGACGGGGTCCGTGCCACCGCCGACCCGAGCCTGCGCTCTTCGGTTCTTCGCATGATGGAACGTGAAGACCAGCAGGTCGTCATGGTCGAAGGTCGCGATGTCCTGAAGTTTCTCGAGTCACGCGGGCCCACGAAGAGGCAACCAAGTTCGGTGGAGGTCATCTCATGATCGACGGGCCTTCAATGCTCATCGTCGCGGGGCTGCTCCTGCTGGTGCTCCTGCTGGTAACACAGGCGCTGAAGCGTGGCTGGTTCTCCATCCAGCCGACCATCCGCGGTGCACGGGGCCGACTCGAGCGCGGCCTCGGTCTTGGTTTTCGCGACCGCCGACTGCTGCAGCGGCTCGCTCGTGCGAACGCGATCGAGGATCGAGCATCCCTGCTCCTGGGTGAAGGCTGCTTCGAGGAGGCGGTGCGACGTTTCGAACCTTCCGAGGATGAACTGGCTCGAATCGAGTCGGTCCGTCAGCGAATCCACGGTGGCGGACCCATCTGAGCCATGACCTGAGCAACGACACGACGGGCCCCGAAGGACCCGTCGTGCTGGTTGCAAGTGGACTGTAAGCCGAGTTTTGTGACGACGCGAACGCCGCGGTGATCATTTCTCTTGAGTCGCCGTTGCCGACGACCTCCGGATCAACCCACGGTCAAGCCGTGGATGAACCCATGCTCGCGACCCGCCCCACCCGCGGACCACGGGAACGCCGGTCACCCGACGAAGGGACTGCTTGCGATTGCACGCGGTGGGGTTTGCCGTGCCTCGTCCGTCACCGGACGAGCGGTGCGCTCTTACCGCACCTTTTCACCCTTGCCGCCCGTCGAGACGGGGTAGGCGGTCTGTTCTCTGTGGCACTTTCCCTGGCTCGCAACCGGAGCCGGTGGGTGTTGCCCATCACCGTGTCCTGTCGTGCTCGGACTTTCCTCTGCCCCGGCAATGCCGGAACAGCGATCACCCGTCCACCGTGATGAGTATACGGAAACACAGTTGTCTCGATCGAGGTCAAATTCATCGAGTGGTCTCGTTAGACTCTGGACATGTCTTCAGGCCCCACACGACCATCCCAGGACCACTCGGTCTCGTCCGAAGAACCCAATGCGCGCCCCCTGGCGCTCTGGGGTTCCGCCCGAACGGCCACCTATCTGTCGGAGGGTGTGCGTCAAAGCGGGCTCGAGGTTTCAGCGGTCGGTGGGGTCGATGATTCCACGCGACGCCTGATCGCCCCGGATTTCGACGGCGAGGGCTACGACGATCCTCGCGGCGGCCTCCAGGCCAGCGACGTGGACTGCCTGGTCTGTGCGGATGTGAACCTTGACCCGGCTCCCCACCTCAAGGCGGGCAGGCTGCTCGGCAGCCTCGAACCGCTGACGCGGGTTGTCGACAGTGCGTCCCAGCCGGAGCTGCTTGGCGAATTCACGAGATCGACCGGTTTCAAGGCGGCTGAACAGATTCTCGAGTCCTTCGGGCCGATCGCATCCATTCAGGTGGTCAGTCACTGCGGCCAGGGCCAGGGCACCCTTCATGCCAGGCTGCACGATGCGATGCGGATCCTGGAGAGGATGTGCGGGGCACTGGAAATGGTTGATGCCATGCTGGTCGGTCCGCTCGCGGGGCAGTCACGCGATCCGGTCAATGCCCACATCGAAGCCATTCCGGAATCGGTCCGGGATCTCACCGGACACCTGGGCATTCTCGTGCGGCACGAACCACGCGCGGTGGGGATGATCTCGGTGAGCGACCAGACCAGCTGGGAACGCTCGGTTCGACTGCTGGGCGTCGGTGGCACGATCGAAGTCGATGAACTGGGCGTCTCCTGGATCGATCCCTCCGGACGGGCCATCGAAAACCGTACGCTGCTGGAGGATCCATTCGACCAGGCCTGCCAGCAACTCGCAGGCGAACTTCGGGACCTGGTCGCCACGCCTCGAAGACTGCCCATGACCGAACCGACCATTCGAACCCAGGCGGCCTGCGAGGCCGTTCGGTTGAGTTGTCGGACCCGCGCGCCGGAATGGGTCGGCAAGGCACGAGAGTTGATCGAACGCATGTGACAACGCCCGAACCGCGCGCGTTCAGGCATTCGAAGCAGGTCGTTGGATCAGGTGCGTCAGCCCTCGATCGAGGAGATCTTCACCCGGAGATACTGCTGACGGTGTCCGATCTTGCGTCGATAGCCCTTGCGACGCTTGTACTTGATCACGTGAAGCTTCTCGCCGAGGATCTCGTCGAGCAGCTCGGCCGTGACCTTGGCACCAGCCAGGTACGGATGTCCGAGACGTGCAGCGCCTTCACCCTCACCAATGGCGAGGACTCGGTCGAACACGATGGTGTCCTTGTCGTCCCGTTCACGAGGATCGATCTCGACGATGTCTCCTTCAGAGACCTTCAGTTGTGATCCACTGTCTTCGATGATCGCGTACACGGTCGGCTCCTCGTACGTCTGGCAGTTCCGTTCCTCACCGACGGCACGCCGGGGGAATCGGGCAGAGTAGCGGGTAAACCTGATCTGCTCAAGGGGCCGAGGCTCAATGGGTCGCCTGAAGCTCTCCCCAGGGCCATTCCCGTCCCAGTTGCTTGCTGGCTTCCCGCCATGAATTGCACCTGCTGCAGGTGCCACAAGGGTTGGGACAGCCACCATCGCAGGGCCAGGATGCACCCAGGGGGGCCCCCAGGTCGAAGGCCATGTCCAGGATCTGGGTCTCATCCAGATCGATCAAGGGGGTGTCGATGGGCCTTGGTTCGGTTCCAGTGGCCAGGGCACAGGCCTTGGCGAGATGCTGGGCCTCCTCGAGACGCGCGGCCACCGCATCTGGGTCGGGCCCGCAGCGGATCGGCCAGACGATGAACTCGTCCGGCCCTGAATTGAGAAGCCCGTCGATCAGGGTCTGGATCGAGTGCGGATGGGTACCGACCCCCTTCCCCTCTTCGAGGTCCACCTCAAGGAGGGAAGCCTGGCGACGAGCGCATTCCTCCATGCGGATGCCGTTGGGGTGGTCGGTGCGGATGTGGCGGATCCGTATGCCCGATGTGAATTCCTGCTCGAGGATCGTGCAGCAGAGCAGGGATTCCACGTCGCCGTTTCCGAGCAGGAGCGGTGTTTTCTTGGTTCCGGTTCGTGCGGTCGTGGTCATCGGACATCTCCTCGAATACGTGGTGTCAGTCGGCTGAGCCTATCCAGCGCCTCCTGGATGAGAGCCTGTGGTTTGCAGAACGCGAAACGAACCATGGATTTCATGCCGAGCCCGCCTTCGGTGAAGACGCTGCTCGGGATCGCGGCGATGCCAACGGTCTCGAGCATTCGATCGCAGAACGCATGATCGTCATCATCTCCGAGACCGGTGATGTCGGCCAGGATGAAATAGGTGCCTTCCGGCGCGATGGGTTCCAGGCCGGCGGAGGTGAGACCCTCCAGCAGCAGATCGCGTCGCGTGCCGTAACTTGCGCTCAGGCTGAGGTCCCAGTCAGTGCCGTAGTCGTTCAGTGCCCGCGTTGCCGCCTTCTGGAGCGGGACAGGCACGGAGAAGACGAGGAACTGGTGCGCGGCCCTGATCGCCGAGGTCAGGGTGCCGGTGGCACATGCCCAGCCGATCTTCCATCCGGTGCAGCTGTAGGTCTTTCCCATGCTGGAGATCACGATCGTCCGGTCCCGCATGCCGGGCATGGAGCCGATCGAACGGTGGGGACGCGTGAAGACCAGCCGTTCGTAGACCTCGTCACTCACGCAGATGAGGTCATGCTTGATGCAGCAGTCGGAGACATCCGCCAGTTCCTGGTCATCGAGCACCCTGCCGGTCGGATTCCACGGACTGTTCAGAACGATCATCCGGGTGCGTGGCGTGATCGCCTTTTCGATGAGGTCGCGCGTGATCCTGAACCCGGGGGCAGGCGGTGCGAGCCGTCTCGCATGTGCGCCGGCCATCGCAACCAGTGCGGGGTAGGCGTCGTAGGCAGGATCGAACAGGATCACTTCGTCATCATGTTCGAGAGTCCCGAGCAGCGCCGCCGCCAGGGCCCCCGTCGCCCCGGAGGTCACGGTCACCTCGTGGTCCGGATGCCAGCGTTCCCGACCACGACGCGCCTGGTCATTGGCGATGGCCTGCCGGAGTTCCGGGATACCGGACATGGGGGCATACTGGTTGTGTCCTGCCTGCAGTGATGCGATCGATGCCTCGATGAGTGCCTGGGGTGGATCCTCGTCGGGAAAACCCTGTCCCAGGTTGATCGCATTCCTTGCTGCGGCGCGTTGGCTGATGGTCGTGAAGATCGTGGTGCCGAATGGTGCCAGGCGCGTGGTGGTGCCATGGGTCCCGGGGCCGGAACCCATCGAACCCGAGGGCGTGTTCGTGCTGGAATGTGCAGGTCGTCGGGTCATCTCAACCGCTACTGTACCTGAGCGGTGGGCCTCGTCCCACTCCAGATGGAAGGCCCGGCGATGACTCGTGAGCAGCAACCCGTGAACACTCGAATCCTGCATGCAGGCTCCCACCTGCGTTTTCTCGAACAGGACGGATGGGAGTACGTCAGTCGTACCTCTGCAAGAAACGTGGTCGGCGTCATCGCATTGACCGATGCCGGTGAGCTGGTGCTGGTCGAGCAACATCGAACGCCGACCGGATGTCCGGTGATCGAGCTGCCGGCCGGTCTGATCGGGGACCAGGGAGCGGAAACAGATCTTGAAGCCGCTGCCCGGGAACTCGAGGAGGAGACCGGTTTCCAGGCGGATCGCTTTGAACGGCTCTGGACGGGGCCGAGCAGTTCGGGGTTGACGGACGAATTGGTGGTCCTGGTACGAGCGTTCGGACTCAGGCGCGTTCATGCCGGTGGCGGGGTCGACCAGGAGCGGATCGTCGTTCATCTGGTTCAACTGGGGCAACTGGATTCCTGGCTCGTGGCTCGTGAAAGTTCGGGACTCCTCGTCGACTTGAAGGTACGCTTGGCAAGGCACGCCCTGGAGATGACATCGTGAAGACCCTTCCGCCGTTCGGTTGTTCCTGCCTGCTGATCCTGATGCTCGTCGCGACTTCACTTGGTACTGCATGCACGCAGCGCGAGGTCGTGGTGCGCATGCGTGACGAGGGCGGCATGCCCCAGCGCAGCTTCTCCGACAACGCACCGAGTTCACGGGATCTCAAGGAGCTCTCCGTGGTCTACGGCCATGCCCCCGACAAGGACGAGCAGACCGGCCTGGTCAGTTTCAGCGGCTCCTTCGAGGATGAGCTTCCCCGGGAACTCGACGGTGCGAATGGCTGGAGCCGGATGAACAGCGCCTTCGGTCACACGACCTTGTGGTACGAGGCTCCCTCCACCACTCGAGAAGCCTGGCCGAGGCTGGTTCAGCGGGTCGAATCCGGGATCCTCTGGTTGCGGATATTGAAGCGGTGGGCCCAGTCCCGCTACGAGGAGGACCGCGCCGAACTGATCGACCAGGTGTTCGAGGAGGAGTTCATTCCCGGCATAGTCGACGGATACCTGCGCTGGGTCGGCGCGGGAGCGATCATGAGCGCGCAGAGGGTGGGTCTGAATGTGCGCAAGGAGGAGGACCGCAAGGAAGTGACCGCGGACGAGATGTTCCGCCTGCAGGTGATCCTTCCCCTGCTCATCGCACTCGCCACCGACGGCCCCCTCGAGCCGAACGAACTTCACTCCGCCTTTCTCATCGGGATAGATGGTGCGGCATCCAAGGCCGAGCGTGATCGGGTCTGGAAGAGCGTCGGCAGGCCAGCGGTGCTTCGTTTCCTCCAGCGCTTCGAGCCGGAACGAACCGACATCACCCTGGAGGAGATACGTTCCTGGGGTTTTTCGATCCTGCTCTTCTCGGCGAACACCAGTCGCTACAAGGACCTGATGCTCGCTTCACCGGCTCTTTCGGAAGAGGACAAGAAGAGCCTTCGCAATGGTGGCATCGTCTTTCCTCCGGCTCCGTTCGGGGTCAAGTTCCTCGGTAGGACGACACCGACGAAGGCGACCCTGGAACTCGAGCCCTCGCATCCGAGCTTCATGACCAACGGCGTGATGATTCCACTCGAGGAACGAACCGGATCCATCAGTGGTGATGATCGTGACCTGCTCAGGTTCGAGATGAACATCACGCCACCGGACGAGGGCCCCCTGTTCGGCTCCCCCCCTGCCTATGCACTCTGGTCGACCCCTGATGAGAAGCGACAGGAGATCATCTTCGGTTCGGTGCTCCTGACCGGCATGGATCTCGCGGTCATCGCCGGTTGGGAGACCATCATGTCCGACGAGGATCGGGCGATCTGGCTGGAAGCGATCTCGTTGGCCGAGACCAGTGGCTCGGTGGCTCCCATTGCGAGCTTCCTCGAGGATCGTCTCGAAACGACACCCCCCGCATTGCTCAAGAGCGTGGGATTGGATCTGCCGCCCTCAGCTTCATGAGTCAAATTCGACACCGAGCGTCAATATTGGCTTTTAACGCGAATCAGCGGTGAGATGAAGCCGAAGAGACTGAAGGTGGAATCACTTCTTGAATGGACCCCCAGGGGGCTCCTAGGATGAACGGTTCCATCAGGGGAGCCAGGTTGGGTCATCGCACCGTGCGATCAGATCCCCCGACCATGCCATGCCGCAGCACCATGGAGTTCAGCACTCATGTCGAAGAACCGTCAGATGATCCTCGCGGGTGTGGTTGTCACCGCCTGCACCGGTCTGCTCGTACCCGTCTCTGCCGCACCGCAGATGCCGCGTCCTCAGGAAGGCCCGGAAGCTCCGGAGTTCCCGCCCTTTGCGACCGTCTCGGACGGCTACAAGGAAGTGAAGTCCACCGAGGATGGCGAAAGGCCGCTCTACCGTCTTTGGGTGAACGCCAAGAAGCAGAAGGTGCTCGCCGAGCTGCCGCGTGACTTCGCCAAGCGAAACGTCTTCATCGGATGGACCATTTCCGGTGGACGATCCGATGCGGGCGTCCAGACCGGCGATCTCTACGCTCGCTGGAAGCGCTTTGGCAAGAACCTTGCATTGGTCGAACCAAACCTGATGGTTCGTACCACGGGTGATCGCGAGAGTCGAGCCGCCTCGAGTCGGGTGAACACCGATCGCGTGGTGCTCGATGTGCCGATCCTCTGCATGGGCCCCAACGGAGGCCCGGTGATCGACGCGACCGACCTCTTCCTTCGAGGTTCGAGCGACTTCTTCGGGAACATCACGCGTGGGGCAAGAACCAACCTGGCGGTCATCAAGAAGGCCAAGGCCTTCCCGAAGAACACCGAACTCGCCTTCGAGCTGCCGGATTCATCCGGTCGCTTCATGACCCTGGCGTATTCACTGCGGGACATCCCCCAGTCCAACAGCTACAAGCCGCGGCAGGCGGATCAGCGCGTCGGCTACTTCACCACGCTCTATCGGGACATCGGAGATGCATCGGTGGATTCCCCCTGGAACCGCATGATCAACCGCTGGCACCTGGAAAAGGCCGATCCCAGCCTTGAAATAAGCCCACCGAAGGAGCCGATCGTCTTCTACCTCGAATCAACGACTCCGGTTCGCTACCGGCGCTGGGTCAGGGACGGGGTGCTCGAATGGAACAAGGCATTCGAGAAGATCGGCATCGTGAACGCGGTCGAGGTCTACCAGCAGGATGCAGTGACCGGTGCTCACATGGAGAAGGACTCGGAGGATGCTCGTTACAACTTCATTCTCTGGACCAACGGTGACATGGGCTACGCAATCGGCCCGAGCCGAGTGCACCCCATGACCGGCCAGATCCTCGATGCTGACGTGGTCATGGACGAGGGTTTCGTGAACTCATGGGTGAAGTCCTGGGAGAACCTCATCGCCGAGCAGGCCATGGAGGGTTTCGGGCCTTCCACGCTCACCTGGCTTGAAAGCAACCCCGCAAATGACCCCAGGATCCTGCTCGCTTCACCGGACAAGCGTGAGTCGACTTCGCGCAAGTTGATGCGAGAGGCCGCGTACCGCCGTGCAAACGGAAAGGTCGCGACCCCTTTCGCCCTGAAGAAGCCGCAGCGATTGATCGCAGGCGACGGCGACATCACCCACGAGGTCGATGAGATGTCACCGGTCTGCATGAACCGAAACATGAAGTCGATGGATATCGCGTTGATGCGGATGGATCCGACTCTGGTCGCCGAGCTCGTCGGCCGGGACCCGTCCGAGGGCCAGCAGCTGGACGGGGTGCCCGAGTGGTACATCGGTCCGATGCTCAAGGACGTGATCATGCACGAGGTCGGGCACACCCTGGGCCTTCGTCACAACTTCAAGGCGTCCGGCATCTACGATCTCTCCGAGATGCACGACGAGGAGATGGCAGGTCGCCCCATTGCGGGAAGCGTCATGGACTATCTCCCGGTCAACATCAACATGGGTGATGGCGAGACCCAGGGTCCGTTCACCATGGAGACCCTCGGGCCATATGACTACTGGGCCATCGAGTTCGGGTATGGATCAGGCGACCCCCTCGAGGTCGCCAAGCGATGTGCCGACCCGATGCTCGCCTTCGCGACCGACGAGGACACCTTCGGTCCGGACCCCATGGCGCGGCGGTTCGACAATGGCAAGAATTCACTCGACTATGCCGACAGCCAGATGCGGCTGGTCAAGGCCCTGCGCGCCGAACTGCTTGAACGCATGGTCGAGAACGGGGAAGGCTGGAGCAAGGCACGCAGCGGCTACCAGATGCTTCTTGGTCGTCATATCGGTGCGGTTTCCATCGCTGGAAACTGGGTTGGAGGATCGACCCTGAACCGCGACCGTCGAGGCGACCCTGGCGACCGAGACCCGATCGAAGTCATTCCCGCCGAACAGCAACGTCGTGCACTCCGGTTCGTGCTCGAGAACACCATGCATGACGAGTGCTTCGGCCTGACCCCGGAGCTGCTCCACAAGATGACCGTGGACAAGTGGTTCGACGAGGCGGGCTTCAGCACGCTTGTCGCCGATCAGCCCCTTCCGGTCCATGACACCATCTCCGGCATCCAGGGAACCGCACTGACCATCGCGCTCAACCCCGGGATCCTCAATCGTGTCTACGACAACGAGTTCCGATCCGCAGGTGAGGTCGATCTCCTGACCGTTCCCGAGGTGATGGACATCGTCCACGCCGAGGTCTGGGCCGAACTCGATGACGAGATCGACGGCGACTACGACTCCAAACGGCCCTACATCTCGAGCCTCCGTCGCAACCTGCAGCGGGCGCATCTTGATCGACTGACCGAGATGAGCGGTCCCGAGAACGGGTACGGTGCGGTTTCGATGCCCGTCGCGACACTGTCTCGAATGCAGCTGCGCGCCTTGCGTTCCGATCTGGACCAGGTCCTCGAACGCAGTTCGAGGCTTGACCCCTACACCGTCGCCCACCTCCAGGAAGCGCGTGAGATCGTGGGACGGGTCCTCGAACCCCAGCACATCTACAACACGCATGAAATCGGTGGGTCCCAACCGCAGATGAACTTCGGTGGCATGTTCGGCCAGCCGGAGTGACGCAGTGAACTCGTGGGCGATGCCCGCGGAACAACTCCTGAAACAAGAAGGCCCCGCACCTCTCAGGTGCGGGGCCTTTTCATGATCGTGACGAACGGATCGGCCTGGGGTCAGCCGTCCTTCTTCCATTCCTTGCGGGCATCCTCGAGGGACAGGTAGCTGTAGCTGCTGAAACCCGCGGAGGCGTTCCCCATGGCACCGGTGGGATCGACTCGGAAGAGGATCACGCCGTTGGAGTAATCGGTACTGATGTCGGTGCCTGCGGTTCCTGCAACGACATTCGCCTTGGCATCCCATGCGAACTTCCCGGCCTTGAAGTTGTCGAAGGCAGCCTTGTCCTTGAAGAAGATGAGCAGAGTCCACTTCTCGCCGCCGGCGACTGCGCCGATTGAATGTTCGTCGACTCGTGCGTAGCCGACGAGCGTGCCATCCTCATAGACGGCGCCGCGTCCCCAGCCACCGGCGAAGAGCAGGCCGCCCTCCCCGACCACCGGGAAGATCGTGTAGCCGTAGGCATCGTCGACGAAGGTCGCGATCTTCGGATTCTTGCTCGCGATCGACTGGATCAGCTGCTCGGTGTCGTCGTTGAAGGTGGAGGCGTCCTTCTGTGCCGGGGCGACCTGGCAGGCAGGCAGGGCCAGGGCCGTGGCGAGGATGAACATGATTGGAAGGAACAGCTTGGACATGACCGGACTCCTTGTTTGCGTGATTACGGGCGTCTGTCGATGGGGAGGCGTCACCCTCTGCAGGATGACACTAACCGGAACCCTTCGATCCGGTGTGGTTCATGCTGTTCATGCTGTTCATGCTGTTCATGGGAGGTACCGGGGCTGGTCAGGGCCGGGGTTACTCGGTTCGGGGCCGGAGCATCACGGGGATGTCGAGCTCGGCATCCGCGCGAAGCAGCGTCACGGTCACCACATCACCCGGTTCATGGGCTGTCATCATCATCATCCACTCTCGGATCCCTTCGATCGGGGTTCCGTTCCAGGCGAGCAGGCGATCCCCCTTGAGGATGCCAGCGTCCTCGGCGCTGGTGTCAGGCGACACCCCGGCGACGGCGATGCCGGGCAGGACGTCGCCGTAGTTGCCGGGCTTGATTCCGAAGCGAACCTTCATGTCTGACAGGGACGGACCCCCATCGCCGGTTTCAAAGCCTTCGATCTTCTGGTGGACGGGAGCTTCGGGCGTGACCGCGGCAAGCAGGGCCACCTGGGCGATGAGGTCCGAGGCAGCAGCTCCGTCTCTCACGTTGATTCGCCATGATTCGTCGTCAGGGGTGTGGTACTCATCCGGGAATATCGACTCGGTGAAGAACAGCACCGGGACGCCGCGCCGGTAGAACTCGGCGTGGTCACTTCTCGAGGTCAGACCGCTTGGCCGCAGCACGGTCAGGGAGTCTTCCTTGACCGCCTGGTCCAGCAGCTTGCCCAGGGTAGATCCGGTGCCGGTTCCGTTCGCGGAGACAGAGCGGTCCTGGATTCTCCCGATCATGTCGACATTGATCATGAGCGAGACCGATTCGATCGGCATGGGCAGGTTGTCCGCCAGATGTGCGGATCCGTTCAGGCCGCTTTCCTCCCCACTGAAGGTCACGAAGAGAATCGTGCGTCTCGGCACGCCCTGAAGCTCGGCGGAGGCGAGGGCCGTCGTGACGAGCTCTGCGGCAAGGAGGACGGCAGCGGTTCCGGAGGCATTGTCATCAGCCCCCTCGTGGATCATCCCGGCGCCGCGCCGGGAGCCGAATGCGCCGCGCCCCAGGTGATCATGGTGTGCGCCCACGATGATCCATTGAACGGCGAGCTGCCCCTGCCCGGGGAGCACGGCGCCCACGTTGCGTCCCTCGACGATACGGGCTTCGTCTCGGCTGTTGAAGCGGCCACCCTGCTTGAAGGTGAATGCCTGGAAATGGCTGTCTTGTTCGAATGCCGGCTGGAGCCCCAGCTGGTTGAATGTTCTCGCGATGACCTGTTCGGCGATCTGGCTGCCTTCGTCACCCGGCAGTCGTCCTTCGAGTGCCGGGTGGGCAAGGAGCACGACGTGCTCGTGGAAGCGCCGCTCGCTCTGGTCTGCATTCGCAAGGGCACTCGCGATGGGGTCCGTGGTGCCCCCCTCCTGCAGCAAGTCGGTTGAGGCCGATGCACTCAGGCCGGTGAGCTGCAGGGCCAGCAGGAAGGTCATGGTGGATCTGGTGCGTAGGTGTGTCATCTGGGTCAAGTCCGCTGCGCTGGGTGGTGCACGCCTGGTCTGGGTCGAAGAACGTCAAGGTCCAAGAACATGGAAGAGTTGGCTATTTAACCGTTTAGCGTGATTGTACCGTTGGTTTCAAGAGGGGTTTGGGTACGGTATCCGTTTCCCTCCCGGGCATGATGTCATCACGATGGAGAGTAGGAAAGAATAGCCACGACCCTCAGCGGGCGTCGTGGATTGACGGGCGGTCCTCCGTGGACCGCTTGTCGCATTTTGGGGCGTTTGATCCGGGTCATGGGGGTGTTTTCGGGGGTCAAAAAAAAGAAAGCCCCCCGGCGTGATGCCGGGGGGCGGAAGAGTACATGAAGCCCCGGAAGGGGGATCCTGTCGGATCAGCAATCGCCCCAGTTACCGAGCAGGATGGTGAGGTCCGCACCGTCGACGATTCCGTCGCCGTTGAGGTCCGCAGCGCCGCCGCCCCAGTCACCCAGGAGGATGGTGAGGTCAGCGCCGTCAACGACGCCGTCGCCGTTGTAGTCACCCGGGCAGTCGGGATCTTCCGGACCGAGGACGGTCAGGAGGCCGGTGCCCGCGTTGCCTGCAGCGTATCCACCCACGCCAACGATGTAGGTACCCGCAGTGAGCGGCACATCGATGTTGGAGGTGAAGCCTTCGCACTCAGCGCCGGAGTCGTCGGTGCCATCGTCGTTACAGGCGATGGTCGTGGACGGGTCGCAGGAGCTTGCGACGACGAGTCGCGTGTCGAAGGATGCCTGGTTGCAGGTGCTGAAGGTGTAGTCACCATCAGCGGTGGCGGTGAACTCGAAGTAGTAGGTGTTCCAGACGACGTCGTCGCCGAAGTCACCCGGATCACAGAACCCGGTCATGTCGAACTGGCGATCGCCAGCTGCCTGTGCACACAGGTTGTCGAAGGGGAAGTCACCAAGTCCGGGGAGCACTTCGGGGGAAGAGCAATCGTTGGTGTAACCTTCGCAGGGATCGGGGGGTGCACCATCAGAGATGGTCACGGTTGCATCACCAGCATCACCGATTCCGTAGCCACCGATGACGATGATGTAGGTGACTCCACCGGTGAGATCGACGCTCAGGGTCGTGGTGAAGCCTTCGCAGCCGTCAGTGTCATCAAGACACGCGATGACGGTTGAGAATTCGCAGGCAGTCTGAACGCCGATTCGCGTATCGAAAGCAGCCTGGTTGCAAGTGGAAATGGTGTGGATGCCGGTTTCAGCGGGAGTGAACTCCATGAAGTAGGCGTTGGTGATGATGTCGGTGCCGAAGTCACCCGGATCACAGAAGCCGGTGTAGTCGACGTCACCGCAGGGAGCGGTCACGATGTCGTAGCTACCGATCGAGACGACCTGCGGAGCAGCACAGCTGTTGTCGTAATCTTCGCAGGGGTCCGGGGGCGGTCCAGCAGAGATGGTCATGGTGCCGGTGCCCAGTGCGGCGGCGTTGTAGCCACCGACTGCGATGGTGTATTCGACACCACCGATGAGGTCCAATTCAAGTGTGGTCGTGAAACCAGCGCAACCTTCGGTGTCGTCGAGACAGGCGATGCAGCTATCTGCTTCGCATTCATCAGTCAGGACAGCGAGACGCGTATCGAAGTCGGCCTGATTGCAGGTCGTGATCGTGTACAGGTCGCTGGTGTCCGGTGAGAAGGTGAAGTACGTGACGTTGTAGATCAGGTCGTCACCGAAATCGCCCGGATCGCAGATGCCGGTGAGATCGAGGTTGAAGCCAACGGCTCCGGTCGTGTCGACGGGGTTGTCGCCAAGAACTGCGGTCACGGGGAGGCAACCACTACCTTCGACCAGGCTCAGTTCGAACTGGCCGGGGCCGTTCTCGCCGAGGTAGCCACCGATGCGGATGAGGTAGCTGTTACCAGCCACGACTTCGAGGGAGAGCGTCGACGAGTAGGTACCGTCGGTGCATCCGTCTTCGTTGCAAGCCAGGAAGTCAGCTTCCAGTGCCTGGGGGTTGAAGGTGCCGAAGTCGGCGTAGGGGCCGTAAGCAGCGACCTTGGTGTCCCAGGTGAGGTAGCCGCAGGTGACCGCGAAGGCCAGGCCGTCGGTTGCGGGCGTGTAGAGGAACCACACGTCCTTGTCGAGCTGTTCGGCACCGGCGGGCGAACCACACTGGGGCTGCGCGGGACCGTCGGTCTCGGCAAGGGTGGTGTCGAAATCGATGATGCCGGGCGTCACGGTTTCAGGTGCGATGGCGCAGTCGTTGGCGGGTCCGCCGGCGACTGAGTTGCACTCGTAGCTGAAGTAGCCGCAGAGGTTGAAGACTTCGCCAGCGCAGGCTTCGTCCCATGATTCATCGCAGCAGAGATCGTCGAATTCGCAGACGGCGACGCAGCAGTCGTAGTCAGCACAACCGGGTGTGCCATTGGGTTCGTCGCAAGCGCCCTGTGAGGGGTCGCCGCAATCGTAGGGTGATTCCTCGTAGGACATGGTCACCACGTAGTCGGTGGTGCAGTCGCTTGCGCCACCAGCACCGAAACCGTCAACCGTTGTGATCACGCCGTAGGAGACGCCAGCTGCAACGTTGACGGTGAGGTCGCCGCCGCAGGGGAAGGCAAAGCCTTCGACGGTCAACGCGCCGCAGTCATCGGAGTTCGTGGCGAAGAAGCCGACGAAGTCGATGGGGTCTGCACCAGCGGTCTGGTTGTAGCTGTTGAAGGTCATGGTCAGCGAGCCGTTCGCAGGAACGGTGAAGCTGTACCAGTCAAGATCGCGGGTCGCAGCTCCGGCGGTCGTGGTGTATGCACCAACGTCGCCGAAAACCGAGGCTGACGCGCCGAGTTCGCCAAGATCCTGCCAGGTAGCGACTGCGTTGTTGCAACCGCCATTGGGATCGTCCGCTTCGTCGCTACCGCAGTAACCAGGGTCGTTCTGCTCTACGGCACCAACAGGGGGTGTTACGTCGCACTGTCCGAAGGCAGTGCTGCCAGAGATGAGAAGCGTGCCAAGCACGGTTCCACCAATGGCGGTAGTGGTTCGAGTCTTCATGTACGTCCTCCGAGTCAACTCTTCGTGGATGATGAATGGGTGACCAAGGCCGCGGTCCGATAGATAACGAACCTTGAACCCTGGGCGGTTCCTATTCTCTGTGCAGCAACTTAACTACACGCCCCGAAATTACCCTTACGCATGTCGGTATGCCAGTATTGAGTCTGAAAAGGGCCCATATCCCTTGTTGACATTGCCGTACAACCCTCAAAAACAAATTATTGATTTTCACTCTGATCGAATACTTTGAGCGATAAAAAAACTGATTGAAGGGGTTGATTGCAACTCCCAAAATCTTGGTGTGATATTTCTCAATTCCAAAGCGAACCATGCCATTGGGCTGATGGGCAAGTCTTTGCATTGGATGGGATTACGAGCCCTGCCGATAACTCAATGCTTTGAAAAGCACCCATTTTTTTAAAACATCTGATCTCAAGACCTCCGAACGGTGCATTTACGTGAATCCCATTCGGCAGCTGCTCGTGATCTCGGAACCCCTGAAGAGCGAGTAGATTGTGATCATGAACATCACGAAATTCTTTTGCCTGATCTCGATCCTGAGTCTCGCTCATCCCCTTGCTGCGCATGATGACGCTCTTTCAAGCCTCCCTGAGGCGGATGCGTCCTACATCAGGAAGCATTTGCCGGGGATCGTCCTCGAGCGAATCTCGCACGACAAACCGGTCGAGATCGCCGAGACATGGTTTCCATTGGAAGCCCAGGTGCTCCGATTTGACTCCCCCGCTTCCGGCGATCATCTCGTGGAGATCGAGTTCTCCCCCACTGTGCGCAAGAAGGGTGGCCCGCTCCCTGCTCGCAGCGGTGCCTGGTCCATGAGCCTGCCTGGTGGCACCAAGAAATACCTGAATTCCAATGACAAGACGGGGATTCATGCGCCTACCGCGGTTTCTGAAACCAATGGATTCGTGATCAAGCTTGATCCACCCGAACCGCTGGTTCTGCAGGGCCTGGGTGTTTCGAAGCCCAATGCCAGAGAGATCTCCGTCGGTATCTATGACTTGCACGACACCACCGACGAATCCTATTCGGGCAAGGTTCGCTGCATCTGGACCGACCTTGGCGTCTGGAAGGTCAAGGTTCCGATGGGGACCTATGAAAGCAGGCTGGTTCGCGTTGAGTACAAGGGCAGTATCGGCCCTGCATCGATCAATGCGAAGAAGTACATGTTCCTTGCCAAGGGGATAGGCCCGGTCGCCTTCACGGACATGCGGGACATCTCGGCGTTCATCTTCTTCAACGATGACACCCAGCATTCCGGTGTCCTGAAGAAACACGCCCTGAAGAACGCCGACGCAGGGGCATCGAAGTCACCCTGAGCGAGCCCTCGGGCCGGTGAACCGGTCAGTCTGAATTCGTGTCATCCGCAATGGATTGAGCTGCGTCGTGGACATCGTCACGGGTGGCATCACCCGCGGTCTTGAGCGCGTCGCTTGTGGCCGAACCAGCCTGGTTCGCGTCGGACTTGAGCGACTCGGTCTGCTGTTCGCTGCAGCCGAAGACCAGGCAGGTGCCGAGAACGAGAAACGTGATGATCAGTGATTTCATACGGTTGTCCTATTCATTGAGCGGCATCGTTTTGAGCACGAATCACAGGGAAATCCTGCGTGATTCCGTTGTTGCATGATTACGATAACGATATTCAGTCCGTTCGTATCCGTGTGGACACTGCTCCTGGACTGCAGCATCAGAGGACATTGAAAGAATGATCAAGACACTACCGTTGAAGCCGGCAACCCTGTCACTCTGCATCATGAGCTTCTGCCCGACTCTTCTGGCAGAAGCGCCCATAGCGGACTGGAGCTGGTTTCCAGTGAACCCTGATGCTCCCTGGGTCCGTCGAGCCGGACTGCAGGTGCTCGAAGTCGGTACGGACTTCTACCTCTTGGGTGGACGAACCGCCCGTCCGCCGGCCACGCCCCCCATTCCCGGCGACAGCGACATCTGGAACGACGTCTGGAAGAGTTCCGACCAGGGCGCCACCTGGGAGGAGATTCTCCCGGCCGGACCGGGTCATTGGCCCGCACGGGCCTACTTTCGAGGGGTCACCCTGGGTGATGAGATGTACGTCCTCGGAGGACAGGATTTCCTCGTGATCCCCAACAAGGACTGTCCTCCGCCCTACGAGGACTGCTCACCCTTCATCTCGGTTTCGAACTTCTACAACGACGTCTGGAGCTCCACCAACGGTGTGGAGTGGACCCAGCAGACCGATGACGCCGGTTGGTCCGTGCGAGCAGGCCTCTCCTCGATCGTCTTCAATGACGAGATCTACGTCATCGGAGGATCCTATTTCGACGATTCGTCGATCATCGGCGGTCCCCCGCAGCGTGAGTACTACAACGACGTCTGGAAGTCGGCGGATGGTGCGAGCTGGACCCTGCTGACCGAAGAAGCCGCCTTTACCCCGCGGGCCGGCGCCGCCGTGGCCGTCAAGGACGGGTTCCTTTATCTCTTTGGCGGCGAAGAGGGCTTCCTCTGTGATCCGTTTCCCGGTTGTGAGCTCCCCTACTTCAACGATGTCTGGCGAACCTCGGATGGAATCGAATGGGAACTCCTGACCCCGGACGCACCGTGGTCGGCGCGACCCGGACACGTCGTGGTCGTTGCCGATGACCAGTTCGTCCTGTTCGGAGGCTTTGGTGTCAGTCCGGATCCGACCGATCCGTTCGGCCCCGGAAATCCAATGGATGTCTGGGTCAGCGACGATGGCGTCGAATGGACCCAGGCCAGCAGTTCTCCCTGGAACGCGATGGGGCCCGGTGACGTCAAGTACGACTTTGCCGCACTCGCAACGACGATCGAGGGCGAAGAAGGTCAGGAACCCGCGATATTCACCTTCGGCGGTGAT
Organism: Phycisphaerales bacterium; assembly: GCA_029246705.1. Taxonomy (GTDB): domain Bacteria; phylum Planctomycetota; class Phycisphaerae; order Phycisphaerales; family SM1A02; genus JAKVBQ01. The sequence continues at coordinate 38,955 of JAQWMQ010000044.1, forward strand.
CGCGAGACGTTCAATTTCTTCGATCCATTCAACTACCTGAACATGGACAACGATGTCTGGAGGTTCGCACCTCCGCCGAAGGGCTGTCCCGGTGACTTCAACGGTGATGAGATCGTCGATGGATTCGACGTGACCGTTCTTCTTGGAGCATGGGGAAGCGTTCCACCCATGCCCGAGGAAGCAGACATGAATGCTGATGGAGTCGTCGATGGGACGGACCTGGCAATCCTCATCTCGCTCTGGGGCGCCTGCAACTGATACGATTCCAGCGTGACACCGCCGCTTCGGGCGGATCGCATCGCCTTTCCGTGTTTCGACGTTTGCGTTTCTCTCCTCCCCACCACCACTTTTTTATGCTCAGCCTCAATTCGAACATGATTCCCGGAGCTGTGTCGATGTCATTTCGTTTCATTCCATGCGTGATTCTCGCACTGGGCGGAGCACTTCCAGCGGCTGCCGATGATTCGCCGTACGAGGGCCTGACCCTCTTCAACCACCTGTCGAATTCAAACACGACCGTTCTCATCAACAATGCCGGCGAACTGGTGCACACCTGGACCGGAAGCGACGTCATCGCCTCCACGCCATACCTCATGAAGGGCGGGGATCTGATCCGGCCATGTCGTGCCCAGTCGGTGCGCATGAACGGTGCTGCCGCGGGTGGACGCATCCAGCGGATCACGATCGACGGTCAGATTGCCTGGGATTACCAGTTCTCCGATTCCGACAACCAGCAGCACCACGACGTCTGCGTGATGCCCAACGGCAACATCCTGCTGGTCGCCTGGCAGCGCAAGACCAACGCCCAGGGCGTGGCGGCGGGTCGCACGGACCTGGGCGGGGAGATCTGGCCCACCCAGATCGTCGAGGTCGAGCCGGTCGGTTCCACTTCCGGGAACATCGTCTGGCGATGGGAGCTCTGGGATCACATCGTGCAGGATGTCAATCCGTTCCTGTCCAACTACGGAGTCATCAGCGAACACCCCGAGCGAATCGACGTCAATGCAGGCGTGGTCCAGAACGGTGACTGGATCCACGTGAATGCACTCGACTACAACCCTGAACTCGACCAGATCGTCTTCAGCTCGAACTGGCTCAGCGAGATCTTCATCATCGATCACTCGACCACCACCGAAGAGGCTGCCGGGTCCACCGGCGGGAACTCGGGCATGGGCGGCGACATCCTCTACCGATGGGGCAATCCAGGAAACTACGGACAGGGCGACATCGACAGCCAGGTTCTCTGGAACGTGCATGGAGTCAACTGGATCGATCCCGGCCTTGTTGGCGAGGATCGTTTGCTCCTCTTCAACAACGGCAACGATGACGGCATGTCCGACCTCATCGAGTTCTCCCCCCCGCTGCTCCCGGACGGGACCTATTCGATCGAAGTCGACCAGCCATTCCTTCCGGTTCGAGGCAACTACGCCTGGTTCTATGAACGGGTGGGTTTCTGGGGCGGGCACCTCTGTGGTGTGTACCGACTTCCCAATGGCAACACGCTGGCCACGGATGGACCTGGTCGGGAGATCCGTGAGATCTCACCTGAGGGCGAGACCGTCTGGACCCACTTCACCGAATGGTCGATCATGCGGGCCGACAAGTACCCGATGGACATTCTCGAACCTGCCGACCAGTGCCCTGGTGATATCGACGGTGACGGCCGGGTTGACGGGGCCGACCTGATCGAGCTGCTCGGCTCCTGGGGGCTCGTTGGTGGTCCGGATCTCGACGGTGACGGGTCGATCGACGGCAATGACCTGAACATCATTCTCGGATACTGGGGCGTCTGCCCCTGAACCGGGCATCATCTTTTCAACCCGCCGGACGGTTTCAGCGTGATGGCATGCCGATACCGTTGATTTGCCCGTTTTGTGAATAGCCGATGTCCCCACGGCGGGAACCATGCACAATCAAAGTTGCCCCTGGTGGCCAGTCACCAAGGAAGAAGACTCGAAGAGCCGTTGTACTTCGGAGCCATCACGATGTCATTTCGACTCATTCCGATCATGATCCTCGCTTCGCTCGGAGTGCTTCAGACCTTCGCTGATGACACCCCCTACGAGGGACTGACTCTCTTCAACCACCTTCAGAATTCAAACACGACCGTTCTCATGAACAATGCCGGCACCACGGTGCACACCTGGACCGGAAGCGGCTCCATCGCTTCGACGCCGTACCTGCTCAAAGGTGGGGATCTGATCCGCCCCTGTCGTGCCCAGTCGGTGTTCATGAATGGTGCGGCCGTGGGTGGACGCATCCAGCGGATCTCGATCGACAACCAGGTCGTCTGGGACTACCTGTTCGCTGATTCCAACAACCAGCAGCACCACGACATCTGCGTGATGCCCAATGGCAACATCCTTCTGGTCGCCTGGCAGCGCAAGACCAACGCCCAGGGCGTGGCGGCGGGTCGCACGAACCTGAACGGGGATATCTGGCCCACCCAGATCGTCGAGGTCGAACCGGTCGGTTCCTCTTCCGGGAACATCGTCTGGCGATGGGAACTCTGGGATCACATCATCCAGGATGTGAACCCGTCCTTGCCGAACTACGGCGTCGTCGGCGATCACCCCGAGCGAATCGACATCAATGCCGGCGGGGTCCAGAATGGTGACTGGATCCACGTGAACGCCCTGGACTACAACCCTGAACTCGACCAGATCGTCTTCAGTTCGAACCAGCTCGACGAGATCTTCATCATCGATCACTCGACCACCACCGAAGAGGCTGCCGGGTCCACCGGTGGCAACTCGGGGATGGGCGGCGACATCCTCTACCGATGGGGCAATCCCGGAAACTACGATCGTGGTGACAGCACCACCCACGTGCTCTGGAACGTCCATGGGGTCAACTGGATCGACCCCGGCCTGGAAGGCCAGGATCGGCTGCTCCTCTTCAACAACGGCAATGATGACGGGACTTCCGACCTCATCGAGTTCATGCCCCCGCTGCTTCCGGACGGCACCTATTCGATCGACGTCGACCAGCCGTTCCTTCCCGAACGCGATGACTACGACTGGTTCTATGAACGGGGAGGCTTCTACGGCGATCACCTGTGTGGCGTGTACCGACTCCCCAACGGCAATACGCTGGCCACGGATGGGCCGGGTCGGGAGATCCGAGAGGTCTCTCCGGAGGGCGAGACCATCTGGGTCCACTTCACCACCCAGTCGATCATGCGTGCCGACAAGTACCCCCTGGACATTCTCGAGCCGGTCAACCAGTGCCCGGGGGACATCAATGGCGATGGTCTGGTGGACGGAACGGACCTGTCCACGCTGCTTGGCTTCTGGAATCTGGCCGGTGAAGCCGATCTCAATGGAGATGGGACCATCGATGGCATCGATCTGACCATCCTTCTCGGACATTGGGGCGTCTGTCCCTGAATCCGTACATCAGGGGCCCGGAGCCCAACATTCGAGAACGGATTGGCCTCATAATGGTTAAATCGAGGACAGGAGGCGGCTCCTGACCGATACTTCATTGGCCTGATCATGCCTGCAGACATCACAATCCTCATCCTGACCATGAACGAGGAGGAAAACCTCCCCAAGGCGCTGGAAAGCGTCCGAGGATTCGCACGCCGTGTCGTGGTGGTGGACAGTGGCAGTTCCGACCGTACCCGGGAAATCGCTCTCGAAGCCGGGGCCGATGTCTATGAGAACACCTGGGTCAACTACGCCACCCAGTTCAACTGGGGCCTCGACAACACCAATATCGATACCACCTGGACCTTCCGCCTGGATGCGGATGAACAGGTGCTCCCCGATCTGGCGAAGTTCCTCAACGAAGACCTGTCCTCCATCGGTGATGACATCGACGGCATCGAGATCAGGCGACGGATGTACTTCCTCGGGAAGTGGATCAAGCATGGTGGGATCTATCCGAACTACATGGTCCGGATCTTCAGGACCAGTACCGTGCGCTGCGAACTGGCCCTGATGGACGAGCACATGATCGTGCACGGCGGTGTCCACCGGGTCGAGGCCGACATCAAGGACGAGAATTCGAAGCCCCTGCGCTGGTGGATGGCCAAGCACAACTGGTATTCCGATCGAGAGGTCTACGACATCTTCGACCGGGAAAGCCAGAAGGGCCAGGAAGGCCTGCTCAACGCCCGGCTCTTCGGGACCGCGGTGGAACGCAAGAGGTGGTTCAAGACCAAGGTCTACAACAAGGTCCCGCTCTCCTGGCGTTCGTGGCTCTACTACGTCTCGCGGTACTACCTCAAGCTGGGGTTCCTGGACGGTCAGCAGGGGCGCATCTACCACTTTCTCCAGGCCTACTGCTATCGCTTCCTGGTCGATGCGAAGTTCTACGAGGCCAGGAAGTACCCCAAGGTCAGGGATGAACTGATCGACGAGATATCAAAGCCTCTCGAATAGCACGATGTCGTGTCGATGTACCTGCATCGACCGGGAGTCCCCCCCCGCGGCGCGCGAGGGTGATCCCCCGCCCGCTGCCCCTTCGAGAACGGATCTGCGAACATCATGAATGCAGCCAACGAAACCGATCCCGGCATGACCGTGGCGAGAAGAGCGTCGATATGGGTCGGCGGTGCCGCCTTGATCTGCGCCCTTGCCGCAAGTGCCGTCCTCAGCGTCGGCGCACTCGGTCTCACGGACTCCATCCCCGGATGCGGGCTCAGCAGTGCCTGCGGTGAGCTGGCCGCCGGGCCATGGGGTCGGGTCCCTCTCCTGGGCATTCCGGTCTCCTTCGTGGGGTTCGCGTACTTCACGGCCATGCTCATCTACTGGTTCAGGGAGAACTCGACCCGCCTGATGCGCCTGGTCATGCGTTGCGCCGCGGTGTATTCCGTCTTCGCGATCGGATTGATGGTCGTTCTGGGCAGCCTCTGCCCCTGGTGCCTGGTCGCGCAGATCGGCAACCTCGTCTACTGGGCGTGCACCGGAATACGCTCGCGCGGATCGGTCAAGCCCAGGAAAAGCAGGGTCGTCGGGGTGGCGACGGTCCTGGTTCTCGTCGTGGCGGCGCTGATGGTGGTTCGCGGGGTCTTCCTTGAGCGACGTGCCGTCGAATCCGCCGAGCGCATGAGCGAGAACATCGAGTCGATCAGGTCCGGGGCCGTTGAACCCCGGCAGCCCGAGCTTCTGGAGGGCGGCAACAGGATCGGCCCCGAGGACGCGGCGGTCCAGGTGGTGATGTTCACGGACTACCAGTGCCCCGACTGCAAGCGCATCGAGACGCAGATGAACAGGATCCTCGAGAGTGCCGACGATGTCTCTTTGACGATCAAGCACTTCCCCTTCTGCGCGGCATGCAACGAGCACACCGGCGGAAAGACGATGCATCCGAACGCCTGCTGGGCGGCGAGGGCATCGGAAGCGGCGGCCATGCTGGGAGGTCCCGAGGGGTTTCACCGCATGCACGACTGGCTCTTTCTCAACCGCGGAAGTTTCACCGATGCCGACTTTCCCGATGCCTTGAGGTCACTGGGTTTCGAGCCGTCTGAATTCATCGCCCTGATGACGTCCGAACAGACCCTCGACCGGGTCCGGGCCCATACCGATGATGCGAAGGCACTCGGGGTCTATTTCACGCCGATGGTCTTCGTCAACGGGCATGAGTACACGTGGTACTACGGCGACGAAGGTTCGCTGCGTCAGGCGATCGATGCCGGCAGGGTGCAGTCACCCCAGGCACCACCCGGTTTCAAGGAAAAACTCGTCGAGGACTGGGCGGCACGTCCTCGAGTGGAGCCGGAGTCCCTTGTCGGCAGGAGCCCGCTGGGTGAAGGGCGAGTGGAGGTCGTGGTGTTCGGCGATTATCGCAGTGAACCTGCGCGTTCACTGGATGCCGCGGTTCGGGGCCTGATCGAAGAAGGCCGAGATGTTCGATACCACTTTCGCCACTTCCCCATCGACCCCGACTGCAACGAGCACGCCTCCGGGTACTCCAGCACCAACCAGGGTTCATGTGATGACGCTCGCCTGGTCGAAGCGGTTGAACTGCTCGAGGGGCCGGACGCCAGGTGGCGATTCCACGAGGCACTCATGACCGAAGACGGGTCGACCTCGAGGGCCGTCATGCTCGAGAAGCTGGGGCTCGACGTCGATGCGATCCGCTCGCTCGCGCAGGATGATCCGGGCATTCAAGCCACGATCAGCGACGATTCGGCGCGAAAGATGTCGATCTGGCGGATGCATGCTCCGATCCTGCTGGTGGACGGGCGTTTCGTCCCGCGCTGGCAGCATGACGATGTCGAGCCGGGATCGCTGCTCGTCGACATGCTCGAGGAAGTCCGGGCGGAACCCCGGGAAGCCGAGTGATCACGTGACTATCATGTGGCGATGAGCAGCCCCACGAAACCCGGATCCGAGTCGATCAATCGTTCCTTCATCATCGCTCTCATCGTGATGGGAATCGTGGAGGTCATCTCCACAATCGCCCTCATCATCGCCATGCCGCTGAAGTACATGATGGACATGCCGGTGGCGGTATCGATCACGGGCGCGCTGCACG
>JAQWMQ010000020.1 GCA_029246705.1 Phycisphaerales bacterium
TGTTCCCCGGCACGCCGGTCCGGTTGGGAGCCAATCGCTTTCTTGCGATGAAGTTGGGATATGGGGCTGCCATGAGGGTTTACCGAGCCCTGAAGGCATAAAAAAACGCCCCGACAGGACTGTCGAGGCGAGAAACTCCCCCAGCTGGACTCGAACCAGCAACCTAGCGGTTAACAGCCGCTCGCTCTACCAATTGAGCTACAGGGGATTGAGCTCTCTGAAGGCCTAAGAGGATAGCTTTCTCCCCCCATCGGTCAAGGCAGGCCGTCAGATCAGGAATTGCCCGAAGAACGATATTCCCCTACGATGCCCGGCTCGAGAATGCTGGTGGCAGGCACCCATTCCTCGTCGGCAGAGCAAGCTTTCAGCAGAGTCCAGGAGACCGCCCATGAAGAAGAAAACTCATCCCGAGTGGCACCCCGAGTGCAAGGTCTTTTTCCGTGGTGAGCACGTGATGACCGTCGGAGCCACGGTTCCGAAGATGTCGGTCGAGGTCTGGTCGGGTTCACACCCGTTCTTCACCGGCAACAGCTCCTTCGTGGACACCACCGGTCGCGTGGAACGCTTCCAGAAGAAGTTCCAGGGCGACTACTTCAAGAACAAGAAGAAGAAGTAGCGACTCGATCCCCGAATCAATCACAGCCGTGCCGTTTCAGGCACGGCTGTTGTCTTGGGTGAATCATGAGCCAACCGATCCCAGAAAACCTCGCCCGGCGCCTGGATGAGATGGACGAACAGTTCGAGGTGGTCGGTGCGCAGTTGATGGATCCGGAAGTCCTCTCCGACCACAACCAGGTCAGGATCCTCTCCATCAAGCGAGCCGCCCTCGAGGGACCGGTACTGCGCTGGCGCGAGGTTCGCCGCATCGAGGCCGAGACCGCCGAGCTGGAGGACGCGATCGCCACCGGCGACGACCAGGAACTGATCACGCTGGCAAAGGAGGAGCTGCCTGAGCTGCGAACCAGTCGGGAACAACTGGTCGAGGCGGTCAAGACCGAGCTGGTCACGGCCGAGGACAAGGCCGTTGGAGCGATGATCCTCGAGATCAGGGCCGGCGTCGGGGGCGATGAAGCCGGTATCTGGGCCGGTGATCTCCTTGAGATGTACGAGCGATATGCGGGCATCAGGAGCTGGAGCTTCGAGGTCCTCGACTTCCAGCCCGGTGACCACGGCGGCGTGAAGAGTGCGATCGCCGAACTCGAGGGCGAAGGCGCCTGGAGCGAGCTTGGCTACGAGGGCGGAACCCACCAGGTGAAGCGGGTGCCGGCCACGGAAGCCCAGGGGCGCATCCACACCTCGACCGCGACGGTGGCGGTACTCGCCCAACCCGAGGAGGTCGCAGTCCAGCTGGACAAGAGCGACGTCAAGGAGTCGATCACCACCGCGCAGGGTCCAGGCGGGCAGAACGTCAACAAGGTCGCGACCGCAGTCCACCTCATCCATGAACCGACCGGCATCGAGGTTCGCATGCAGGAGACCAAGTCCCAGGCCCAGAACCGGGAGAAGGCGTGGCGACTGCTGAGAGCCCGGCTCTACGAGAAGCAGCAGAAGGAAGTCGACGCTCGCCGAGCCCAGGAGCGAGCCTCCATGATCGGTTCCGGTGGTCGGGCGGAGAAGATCCGCACCTACCGCTACAAGGAGAACCTGGCGGTCGACCACCGGCTCGGCCAGTCCTTCAATCTCGGCGAACTGATGCAGGGACGGATGCAACCGCTGATCACGGGATTGATCGAGCTCGATGTCGCCAAGCGACTCGCTGCACTCTGATCTCCCCCAACCCTTCGACCCCAGACCGTGGCGGTAACACCACGGCGAGCAAGCCAACCGCGGAACGCGTGGTGGCCATTTCATCCGGTCGGCACGAAGCAGCGACACGTCCAAACCCCTGCTCGAGGCCACGAACCGCAATCACCATCAGATACTGGCTTTGAATGGAGCGTGTCGCAGGACGTGCAATCGACACAAACCGAACCCAGAGAGGCATTTGGGGCAGATGGATGAAAATCGGTCGTCTGAAAGGACCGATGTTCCGTGTCATGCGAAACCAAACCACAATCGTCAGCGGACTGTCCACCATCATCCTCATCGGTGGAGGCATGGCTGGATGCAGCAGCTCCAGCCCAAGTGTCTCGGAGACCGATGCATTCACGACGCCGGCACCGACGGCATCGGCGGAGTTGGATTTCACGAGTTCCGAAAGCCAGAACGTGAGCTTCGAGTCCTGGCAGAAACTCGCGGATGCAGGTGACCCGGAAGCCCAGTTCATGATGGGCCTGTTCCACGAGAACGGGCAAGGCGTTGTTGCCGACGCCGATGTCGCCTTCGGGTGGTACGAGATGTCGGCGAACCAGGCGTATGCACCGGCACAGAACAACCTCGGCATGATGTTGTTCGAAGGCAACGGTTGCGATGCCGACGTCGAATCGGCAGTGGCGTGGTATCGCCGAGCTGCCGAGCAGGGCTTTGCGCCCGCCGAGAACAATCTCGGTGTCGCATACCTGGTGGATTCCAACATGCCCGAGGATGATCAGAAAGCCGTTCGCTGGCTCGAAAGTGCCGCCAAGCAAGGTAATGACAAGGCCCAGTGCATGATGGGCACCCTCTGTTTCGAGGGACGCGGCATCGAAAAGAATGACGAAGAGGCCGCTCGGTGGTTCCAACTTGCCTCGGACCAGGGCAACTCCACCGCACAGGGCAGCCTGGGGCTGATGTACTACGACGGAATCGGCGTCCAGCAGGACTTCGAGACCGCAGCCAAGTGGATCAACATGGCCGCCGAGAGCGGTTCCGTGAAATCCCAGTTCCTTCTGGGATGGATGTACCTGGAAGGCGTCGCGTTCGAACAGGATTCCGAACTTGCTGCGGCACTGATCCGAAGCTCGGCGGACAACGGTTCACCGATCGCCCAGGCGACCTACGGCATGATGTGCCTCGAGGGCCAGGGCGTCGAGACCGACCATCAGGAAGCAGCGAGATACCTTGCGTTCGCCGCGGACCAGGGCGTGGCAGCAGCCCAGAACTCGCTCGCGATGCTCTACCTCAAGGGCGAAGGCGTGGAAAAGAACCTCGATACCGCGACGATGTGGCTTCAGCTTGCCGCCGATCAGGGCATGGAAGTCGCCCAGGAACGACTGCATCTGATGAACCTCTCGCGAACCGCTTCGGCCGAATTCGAATTCGACGGCCCGACGACGTTCGAGACCGCAGAAGCCGAAGCCGACTGACTCGACGATTGACGTGGGAGAACGGGGCCCGGATCGCGGGCCCCCACCGGTGGCTGGTGACTTCCAGCTGGTTTCGGGTTGAGGATCGAGCCAATCGCCTCAACCCCACCACCTGTCACCGCAGGGTGCACTCAGGACGATCTTTCGGTGCCGGAGGGCGGAATATCGCCGGGACCGGCAGCAGCGGCTAGATCGGTGCAGCCTCCTGGGTTAGGATTCCCAGTCCGGATGAACCGGAGACATGAGAAAAAGGACATGACCATGAAGATTTCAAGTTCAGCGGGATTTCGTACCTCATGCATGATGGGGCTTCTCGCCGCGGCATCCTTCGGCCTCACCGGCTGCGGCTGCGACTGCATCGGAGAGGTTTTCGGATTCGGCGGCGATGACGCCGAAACCACCGAAGCCACCTCGAACGACCAGGACGGCACTGTGAAAAGCGACGTGAAAAGCGACGTGAACAGCGACGTGAACGGCACCGAGGTCAAGCAGGACACCAACCAGGATTGAACGTCACTCGACCGTGACGGCATCGACTTCGATGTTGATGGCGACGCCGAGTTCGACCTGGCCACCCTGCGCGCTTCCGTCGTGATCGCCAACGCCTGAAGCTGCCGGGTGACAGCGCCATCACCTCGCAATGACCTTGAGGTCTGCGGGTGGCTTTCTTCGTTTTGAACCGTGCTCAGATGGCTGCGATCGACTCGAGCCAGGGGTTGAGGTACCGACGTTCGAAGTGGTCGGTGGCCACTTCGGTCTTCGCATGGTCGACCCCCCACATGCAGGCCACGGGATACGGTCCCTCCAGGTCCATCAGCACCTGATGAGAGTTCTGGAAACTGAACGCCTTGGGAATTCGCGAGGCCCAGTGGGCCGTCGCCGCGTTCACCCCGGGTTCGCCGATCACGATCGCCGGCTGGAGCATGAGGTCGCTGTCATTGAGGTACCAGATGTCACTGAGCACCACCGGGATCAGACCCTCGGTGGGAGCCAGGTCGTTTGCACGACGAATCTCCCGGATATGGCGGACCAGGCGATCCGCCAGCGGACGATCGGAAAGTTCCGAGCGCAGGTGCACCCCCACCACGATCGGAAGCAGGAGTTCGATCGGATGCTCGGTGTCCGCCGGGCATTCAAGGCGAGCGTGCGCGAAGATAGGATCCTCGGCCGGCATGGTGAATTCCGTCTCTTCTGATTCGCTCATCCGTGAGCCCTTTCTCGGAACGTGGGTGCTTGAGGGGATCGTCAGCTCAGTGCGGGAGCGGGAAGTCGGCGCAGAAGGATCGGATCTCCTCGCGAACCGCGGTGCAGGTCGCCTCGTCACCCTTGGAGGTCATCACTCGATCAAGCCAGTCCGCGACCTTCACCATCTCGGCTTCCTTGAGACCGCGGGTGGTGAGCGCAGGTGTTCCCAGACGCAGGCCGCTGGTCACCATCGGAGGTCGAGGATCGTTGGGGATTCCGTTCTTGTTGACGATCATGCCCGCGGACTCGAGCCAGCCTTCGGCGTCCGCTCCCGTGAGTTCGGCGTCACGACCGCGCAGGTCGACCAGCATCAGGTGGTTGTCGGTTCCACCGGAACAGAGCCGGTAGCCCTTCTCGACCAGTGCGGCAGCCAGCGCGCGAGCGTTGTCGACGACCTGCTGCTGGTAGTCCTTGAAGCCGGGTTCCAGGGCTTCGCCAAAGGCGACGGCCTTTCCGGTGATGGCGTGCATGAGCGGACCACCCTGGCTTCCGGGAAAGACCTTTCGATCGATCTTCTTGGCGATCTCCTCGTCGTCGGAAAGCACCAGGCCGCCTCGTGGACCACGAAGGGTCTTGTGGGTGGTGGTCGTGACCACGTGTGCGTGCGGGAAGGGCGAGGGATGCACACCGGCGGCGACCAGTCCCGCGATGTGGGCGATGTCGGCCATCAGGTAGGCACCGACCTCGTCGGCGATCGAACGGAAGGCGGCGAAGTCGATGGTTCGCGAGTAGGCGGAGAAGCCGCAGATGATGAGCTGCGGCTTGCATTCACGAGCGATCGCCCGAATCGCGTCGTAGTCGAGCAGCTCGGTCTCGGGGTCCAGGTCGTAGTCGACGATGTTGTAGAAGGTGCCGGAGAAGTTCGGCTTCAAGCCGTGACTCAGGTGGCCACCGGACTTGATCGGCAGGCTGAGCACGGTGTCGCCGGGCTTCAGCAGCGCCATGAACGCGGCGATGTTCGCATTGGCACCGCAGTGCGGCTGGACGTTCGCGAAGTTGCATCCGAAGAGTTTCTTGGCGCGATCACGAGCCAGGTCCTCGATGGCGTCATGCCAGACGCAGCCGCCGTAGTAGCGCTTGCCCGGATAGCCCTCGGCGTACTTGTTGGTCATCCAGGTCCCGACCGAGTGCATCACCGTGCTGGAGACATGGTTCTCGCTGGCGATCAGCTCGAGGGTCGTCTCCTGGCGCTCGGCTTCGCCGGCGAGAATTCGAGCCGCTTCGGGGTCACGGGCACCCAGATGCGACAGAACATCGGTGGAGATCTGGTCCAAGGTCTCAGGCCCTCCGGAAAACGGCGAATTCGAGGTGGTCATGGTGCTCATGCAGAGATCGTAGCGGTACCCTCTGAGCCATGCTGCACCAACTGATCCTTATCGTGGTCTTCCTCCAGACCGGAACCCTTGAAACCCAACACGTCATGGACGGTCGATTCGAGGACTGGCAGGGACCCGTGGTGGCCTCCGGGGCTGAAGGTGGCCTGATCCAGGGGCTTCGAATCGCCGACGACCCCCACTTCGTGTACGTCCAGCTGGACTTCCAGCAGGCCGCCACCCTCCAGGGGCTTGACCGGGAAGTGCGAATCGAGCTCGATCTGGACGGGAACGACCGAACCGGAACCACCGGGACCGAAGGAATGCCCGGCGTCGATGCCGTGGTGCTCTTCAGCCCCCGTGATGACGATGGCAGCATCAAGTCGGGGTCGGCGCTGATCGGAGCCAACCGGGGACGCATCACGCGCACGACGACCGATGCACTGGGTGTGGTGGCGATGCCGACCCACGGCAGTGATCGTTTCGAGATCCGTTTCGATCGGTCACCGGCATTCAGGGGGGACGACTTCGACGTGCAGGTGCTGACCGTCGCCCCGGGTGGCGAAAGGCAGGCATGCCCGGTCGTGAACCACGACTTCGAATCACGCCAGGCACGCAAGGCATTGCCGGTGCAGCGGGATCCGGCCGAGGAATCAGCGGGCATACGGGTCACCAGCTGGAACGGAGAACGCGGCGCGCTCTTTGAGAACCCCAATGCCTTTGCCAGGACATTCGAGGCGATCAAACCCGATCTGGTCCTGCTGCAGGAACTCCCCGCCGGCATCAACCCGGAGAAACTGAACCAGTGGTTCGGACGACTCCAGGGGGACAAGACCTGGAACGCACTGTCTTCGGGCGGCTCCCTTCCCGTGGCGGTGGTGAGCAGCCATCCGCTCGAAGCGGTACCGGAACTCGCGAAGATCACGGGAATCGACCCTCGCGGCTCCAAGCGCATGGTGCGCGCGGTGGGCGGACTTGCGACGATCGACGGCCGGAAGGTGCTGGTCGTGAGCCTGCATCTCAAGTGCTGTGGGCGACTGGGTTCCAGCGAAGACCAGAAACGACGTGCCGAGGTCGATGCGATACACGAGGCGATGCTGACCGTGGTGGAGCGGCTCAAGCCTGATCACGTGGTGGTCGGAGGCGACTTCAATCTGGTCGGCACTGAAACGGTGCTGCGAAGACTGTGCGAAGGTCTTTCCCCGGACGGGGCGGATCTGGTGGTGGCCGAACCGATCCGACCCGCAGGGGATGCCACGACCTCCTGGGAGAAGCCCGGCCAGGCGTTCGTGCCGGGACGACTGGATTTCATCCTGGTCGGTGGTGCAGGTTCGCTGGAGAATGCGGTGGTGGTCGATCCCGTCCAGATGGGTGATCGATGGCGCCGCAAGCACGGCATCCCGATCGAGGCGCCCAGCGACCACCTCGCGATCTCCGTCGACATCGAGACGAAGACGAAACCGCGATCATGATCCCCCGCTACCGGGAGATCATGATGCAGACCGGGGCCTTCCTGCTCATCGAGGAACCCAACGGTGAGATCAGGACCGGGTGGGCCGCATTCGACACCACGTTGCCCAGGAAGGCCATGAGGGCACCTCGACTGCTTCCGGAACTGGCCGATCGACTCAAGCGGTTCTTCAAGGGCGAAGTCGTGGATTTCAGCGATGTCGCTCTTCCGGGAGGCCCCCCCTTCCATCGCGCCTGCTGGGCCGCCGCAAGGAAGATCCCGAGGGGATCGAGCATCACCTATGCGCAACTGGCTGCAGCGGCGGGCAGCGCGAAGGCGACCCGGGCGGCAGGCCAGGCGATGCGGAGAAACCCGCAACCGGTGCTGACCCCCTGCCATCGGGTGGTCGCATCCAACGGCCGACTCGGAGGCTTTGCCGGTGACACCCGGGACGATCAGCAGGGAACAAGGACCAAGCGACTTCTACTGCAACTCGAGACTCCGGGCGATTCCTCAGCCACGATTCCCATATCATGATCTGACTGCAGAACATGAGGAGTTCACCGCACATGCGACTCACGATGGTAGGAACGGGCTATGTTGGACTTGTGACGGGTGTCTGTTTTTCAGAGACCGGCAACGACGTCACCTGCCTCGACATCAACCAGGAAAAGATCGACAAGCTGAAGCAAGGCGAGAGCCCCATCTACGAGCCGGGCCTCAGTGAGATGATCGGGCGGAACCTCAAGAGCGGGCGCCTGGGTTTCACCACCGACAAGAAGACGGCCTACCGGGACGCCGAGGCGATCTTCATCTGCGTGGGGACCCCCAGCGACGAGGACGGGTCGGCTGATCTCCAGTACGTCCTCAAGGTCGCGGAGGACATCGCCTCCGTGATCGACGAACTCGGCCCGGATCAGACCCCCAAGATGGTGGTGGTCAAGAGCACGGTGCCGGTCGGAACCTCCCACAAGGTGAAGGCCCTGATCGAGTCGAAGACCGATGCCCCATTCCACATCGCCGACAATCCCGAGTTCCTGAAGGAAGGCGCGGCGATCGATGACTTCATGAAACCCGACCGGGTGGTCTGTGGCGTCGAGGATGACCGGGCATCAGCCATGTTGCAGGAGATCTACACGCCGTTCGTGAGGCAGGGCAACCCGATCTACTTGATGGACGTGCGCTCGGCCGAGATGGTGAAGTACGCATCGAATGCGATGCTTGCCTGCAAGATCTCCTTCGTCAACGAGCTCTCGGGGCTTTGCGAGCACTACCAGGCGGACATCAAGAAGGTTCGCGAGGGCATGTGCGCAGACAGTCGCATCGGCAACCAGTTCCTGCATCCCGGCCTGGGATACGGAGGCAGCTGTTTCCCCAAGGACACCCTTGCGGTCTGCGGCATGGGACGGGAAGTCGGTTACGAGTGCGAGCTCAATGAAGCCGTCCACCGTGTGAACCAGGCCCACCGGATTCGCTTCTGGCAGAAGATCCACGATCACTTCGAAGGCAGCCTTACCGGGCGCAAGATCGCGTTCTGGGGCATCGCGTTCAAGCCGAACACCGATGACATCCGCGAGGCCCCCTCGATAACACTGATGAAGAAGGCACTGGAAGCCGGCGCAACCTGCCGCGCGTTCGACCCGGTTGCCATGCGGAACCTCTCCGCCACCCTGCCCGAGGTGGAGCTTGCACCGACCATGTACGACTGCATCCAGGGATGCGATGCCCTGGTGATCTGCACGGAGTGGAGCCAGTTCAGGTCCCCCGACTTCGAACGAGTCGCCAGAACCCTCGAGAGCCCGCTGATCTTCGATGGCCGGAATCTCTTCAGGTCTTCAACCATGAGAAACCATGGTTTCACCTATTATTCGGTGGGCCGGCCGGTGATCAGGCCCACGGTCGAGGTCCAGGGACCCTGACCGAAAACACCACTGCGGAGAACAGCCGAACAAGGCTGCAAGGTGCAGAGAAACATGCCGAGCGTATATATCGCCAAGGATGATGGAGTTGCCCTTCTGGATTTCGACCTGAAATCAGGAAGGTCCTACACCATTGGCAGAAGTTCCATGGCCGACGTCCGTCTCGAGGCCCAGTCGATCAGTCGACTCCACGCATTGCTCTTCGAACATGGGGGAATCTGGAAGCTGACCGACCTTGGCTCCACCAAGGGACTCAGAACCAAGGAAGGCGTGCTCAAGAACCGGACCCTCACCAACGGTGACTGGGTTGCGATCGGACCTGCAGTCATATGGTTCTTCGACGAGAAGGAGGAGATGGAGACCGGGGCAGGCCTGAGCCAACTCGACATGGACGCGGATACCGACATCATCAGCAAGCCGAGTCCGGAAAACCAGCACATGACACTGCTGCACGTCCGACATCGTGAAACCGGGGCGAAAAACCTCGTCGGGCTGACTCGAAAGAGCATCCTCATCGGAGCGGATACCAGCTGCGACATCCAACTGGACGGGACCGGGATCGAGAACCTGCACGCTGTCCTGTTCAGGCTTGAAAAGACGTGGTTCATCACGACCAGTGAACAAGGGCAGGTCCTGGACACCTCGGGCATGCCAAGCGAATGCGCGGAGTTGTCCCACGAGAAGACGAGCAGCATCGGGTCACTTGAATTCAAGCTTTGCCTTGCACTGATACCCGCAAAGCTGGAGCCGCAGAACGAGCCGGCCAAGTCTCTCAAACTGAAGAAGCCCAGGGACTCATTCGACATCGACCTGACCAACCGGGACGAGTAGCTCAAGCGCATTCGAAATGCTCGGCCCAGGAGATCCGGAGGCGTGTTGAGGCACGTTTTCAGGGATCTGCGTGCCAAGTCATGGCACAAGAACCGTACCTCCCTTCAGGAGCGCAGGGCACTTCGTCGCGAAGGCTTGCTCGAGCCGAACGATGTGACGCAACTGACAGGAGCACTACCACATGCCAAGGATCACGATTTCCAAGGAAGATGGGCTGCCAGTGCTTGATCTCGATCTCGATCCGACCAGGTCCTACTGCCTGGGACGAAGCGGCTCGGTTGAAATCAGACTGGAAGCGCCTTCGATCAGCAGAACCCACGCCGTCCTCATTCCAAAGGGAGAGGACTGGTTCATCTGTGATCTCGGGTCTCGACATGGCACCTGGAGCAGCCAAGGACGCGTCGAGACGATGCAGTTGACTCATGGTGAGTGGGTTGCGATGGGCTCGGCATACCTGTGGTATGAGGATTCACGCGACCGTCAAAAGTCCCCAATCACCGGGGCAAGCGGCATAAAAGCGGAAGAATCCGTAAAAAATAAGTCGGCACTTCTGATCGAAGGTCCAAGCCCTGATCTGCCTCGAGTGGTCGAGCTGGATGGACGTCGCCCCCTCACGGTCGGAACCACCACCGACTGCGATGTGAAGGTCGAAGACATCGATGGCAAGCCGATCCAGCTGGGTATTTTTACCCATCGAGGTGGTTGGCAAGTGACCTCGATGACTGAAACCAGCCTCATCGACAGCATGGGCTTGAACACCAGAAGAACCCCTCTGGAGCCGAAAACAACGTTTTTTGCAGGGTCATTGGCCATTTCGGTCATCCCGGTCGAATCCCTCCAGAAGCACGCCTCCTTGGAAAACCAGCTGGCGACCGATCTCCACGAGGAGGAACCCATGTTCGATTCGACGGACCTTGAAGTAGCCGCGAGAAGTGGTCGCCGAGGGCGCCCGGGCCGGCCGACCGCGGCCTGATTCATGGGCCGAAGCTGAGCGTGGAATTCAACCTTTCATCGAAAACCCCTATTTTCCCCGGCCAGATCACTTGTCGTGCTCGATCAGTCAAAGTATCTTTCGCGCGCTCCCGACGAGCGTAAACGAGCGGGACAATGCGAAAGGATTTTGCACTTATGGCTAAGAAGACCGCGAAGAAGAAGACCAAGAAGACCGTGCGCAAGGCCGCTCGACGACCAGCCAAGAAGGCTGCGAAGCGAACTGCCCGTCGTACGACCACCAAGAAGAAGACGACCCGTCGCACCACGACCAAGAAGAAGACGACTGCCAAGGCAGTCGCCACCGGTCCCAAGAAGATCACCGCTTCTGCCACGCCGCGAACCCGCAGCCAGCAGATCACGGCGATCGCCGAATCCTGTGGTCACACGCGCAAGGAAGTCATGGGCATGTTCGATGCTCTTGAACAGATGTGCGTCGCCGACCTCAAGAAGTGCGGCACCGTCAAGTTCATGGGTCTGAAGATGACCGTGAAGAAGGCTCCTGCGAAGCCCCGTCGCAAGGGCGTCAACCCCTTCACCGGCGAAGAGCAGTGGTTCGCTGCCAAGCCCGCTTCCAAGAAGGTCCGTGCACGGGCTCTCAAGAAGCTCAACGACCAGATCTGAGTCGCCGCTTCAACGCGAACGACAGAACGAGACTTGCAGAAGAAGAAAGGCCCCGCGCTCATGCGCGGGGCCTTTCTCATTGTCATGCACATGGGATGTTCCGATCACCCCGTTTCCTCGTCCGAGGATTCCTCATCAGGCGTGTTGCTTGGATCAAGGACACGACCCATGAAGAGGATCGTTCCCGTGATGTTCTCACGCAGGAGGAACATGAAGGGCCTGTCTGCACGGAAGACCTTCGCTGGAGGCTCCTCCCGCACGCCACCGCGAGTGGTGATCGCCGCAACAGTGACCGCAACCGCCTCGGTACCGGTTTCATCAACGTCGATCCGAGCGTTCTGGAGCACTGAGCCGATGCGAAGGTCCGTGGCGCCCGTCATGCCGGAGAAATCGGCATGCTCGATGCTGAAGGCATCCGTCATTCCCAGCGCCTCGAGCATCTGCTTGAGCCCGAGCCCGGACGAGATCGAGAACCGGGGAAGGAAGACGCGCACACGCTCCCGTTCGGTGCAACGAATGGCGTTCGCCAGGTCTGCCGCAGTGAGATCCGCCTCGATCTCCGCAAGCGACGTGCGCGCTGGCGTCGTTCCAAGGCCTTGTGCACCCTGAGCGGGTTCCTTCTCGGTGGGCAGCAGGATGATGGCCGAGAGTTCGCCGCCCTTGTAGGGCATCTCGAGCACCTCAAGGTCATACCACTTCCCAAGCTGGAACATCCCCGTCTGCACCATCATCGGAACCTCGACCTCGCTCCCATCAAGCAGATGGAAGGGCCTGTCCCTGGTGGCTCGCTTGGGGAACTGCCGCTCCCAGGAAGCCTTCAGGTACAGCGTGTTCATGACCACCAGCTGCAGGAGCGGATCATCGAGCACTTCCTCGGGGAAGACGCCCTTGCCGCGCGTCTTCTCGCTCACCCAGTCGGTCAGTCGCTGCTTCGTGCTCGAGGAGCTGAAGTCCTGCACCTTGAAGAGGTCGGCACCGTATTCCCGTTCAACCAAATCGGAGTAGGTGGGCAGCAGTGCAATCTTGCTCCAGAGCGAATTCGTCATCTCGTAGTCGATGTCGCTGGATCGGGCGAGATTCTCCTGCACGAGATGCAGGAGGGAGAACTGTTGCTCGACTTCGCGACCATCCTCGGGAAAACCGAGGGCGGACGCCATCTGTGCAGCCGTCCCTTCGCGCGCACCCGAAAAACAGATCGCAAGCGCTTCCGACACCCCGAAGGGTGAATAGAAGAGATTCTCGTCCTTCGGCAGATGGCGATAGAGATTCAGGGCGAATGCCGTGTTTCCCTTCACCAACGGCTTCACGTTCTCCAGAGAAACGGGTGCAAGCTTCGCAGGAGGATCCTCCTGCACATCAACATCGGAACTCGCGAACGCCGCTGTCGATCCCAGACTGATAGCGAGAAAGGCCCACCGGTATGCACGCATTTCAAGTCTCCTTTGCCTCAGAACGCTCCAACGTCTCGATTGTTGCACGGAGATCGCCTTCTGATTCAAATAATCGATTCGCCGCCTCCTCCCGGGAAAGCTTGGGAAAGAGGGTTCCGAGGATCCGGAGCGCGCGATCATGGAGTTTTTCGTTGGTGGCCCGGATATCGATCATCAGGTTGCCGCGGACCTTGCCAAGTCGCGCGAAGGCGATCGTGGTGATCGTGTTCAGGGCGAGTTTCGTCACGGACCCCGCCTTGAGCCGCGTGGAGCCGGTGAGCAGCTCAGGACCGGTCTCGAGCACCAGGAGATGGCGACACCCCGGGGGTGCTTCGCGGGGCGAGCAGCAGAGCAGCCCGGTGCAGGCGCCTCTTCGATCCGCCTCTTCGATCGCACCCAGCACGTAGGGCGTCGTGCCCCCCGCTGCGATTCCGAGGAGCAGGTCACCCTGGCCCACCCCGAGCGAATCGAGATGACCGTGAGCGCCATCCAGCTCGTCCTCACGGCCCTCGCTCGAACGGCGAAGGGCCGAGTCCCCTCCGGCGATGAGCCCCACGACACGGGCAGGATCGACGTTGAAGGTCGGTGGGCATTCGGAAGCATCCAGGACGCCAAGGCGACCACTGGTACCGGCACCGACGTAGATCAGTCGTCCTCCGGAACCGAGGGCCTCGACCACGTCGTCGATCAACCTCCCGAGTTCGGGCCCCGCGGCACGCAGTGCTTCAACGACCCGTCCGTGATCCTCGGCGATCCATTCGATCGCCTCGGTGACGGTGGCGGATCCCAGATCGTGTCCGGATGGATGGGCGGCCTCGGTCGCCACGTGCGATCGGTCTGGTGGCAGTTGCCCCGCCATCGTCACTCACCCTCGACCAGGTGTTCCACCAGGAATGACCACTTCGATGACCTCGAGGCGGGTGAGTAGATCCCGTGGGTTGCGTTGGGGAAGAACTGCATCTCGAAGGGGATGTTCTTCGATTGAAGCGCCTCGACCAGCTGCCACCCGTTGGACGGATGCACGTTGTCGTCGACCATGCCGTGCAGGAGCAGGAGCTCGCCCTCGAGACGATTGGCGAGCTTCACGCAGCTTCCCAGGTCGTAGTTGAGCTTGTTCTCCTCCGGGGTGCGCATGTAGCGCTCCGTGTAGATCGTGTCGTAGTTGCGCCAGTCGGTGACCGGCGCCCCCGCGACCGCGACGTGGAAGACATCGGGATGACGCAGGACGGCAAGGGCGCTCATGTACCCACCGTAGGAGTGGCCGGTGATACCGACCCGTTCCCCATCGAGAAACTCGTGACGCTCCACCAGCGTCTTCACGCCATGGGCCTGGTCAGCGAGATCCACCTGCCCGAGCTTGAGGTAGGTCGCGCCCTCGAACGCCTTGCCGCGTCCTTCGGTGCCACGGTTGTCGATCTGCACCATGACCAGTCCGAACTCCGTGACCGGGCTGGAGACCTCGAAGGTGTTTCGCAGGGCACGGGACTCGGGACCACCGTAGACGTCGACGAGGATCGGCCATTTCTTTCCGGGGTCGAAGCCATCCGGGTAGTGGATCCGGCCGTAACAGGTCTCGGTACCGTCCTCGGTCTCGAAGCTGAAGAGCTCGGAGGGACGCCTCGTTGAATCCTCGAGGCGCGAGAGATCGGCCGTGGCAAGCGTCTTGATGCGCTTGCCGTCCTTGCCGTAGAGGATGCTCTGCGGCGGTGTCTCCCAGGTCTGGCCGGTCGCGACGACGCCGGAGCCGTCCGGGGCGATGTCGAAGCCCGAGTGGTTGAGGGCGTCACCGGTCATGCGGGTCAGGTCGCTGCCATCGAAGTTGACCGAATACAGCTGCAGGTTCATCGGATGCTCGTCGCCGTAGCCGGAGAAGTAGAGGGTGCCGCCCCCGGGCAGGTCCTCGTCCTCGTCGATGCGAACGATGCGTTCCGTCGGGAAGGTGCCGTCACCGAGGGTCGCCAGAGGGCCCTCCGGTTTCTCGACATCCCACAGTTCGAACGTCCGGAAGCCACTTCGCTCCGTGGCCCAGAGGAAGCGTCGATCGTCGGAGAGCCAGCGAAGTTCGGAATCATGGGCGACCCAGGTCGGCTGTTCCTCGTGGATCAGGACGCGGGATTCCCCGGTCGCAGGATCCACCATGACGATCTCGAGGACGTTCTGGTGCCGATTCATGCGCCGGAAGATCAGGTACTTCGAGTCCGGTGCGTATTCGATGTCGTAGACGTACTGGTCGTCATCGTCACCGACGTCGACCGCGATGTCCTTGCCGGTCTCGATGTCGTGGATGCGCAGGTTGGCGACCGGATTCGGATCGCCCGGCTTCGGATAGGCCTCGTCCATGATGTTGGTGCGAAGCTTGGTCAATCCGCCGAGCAGGTAGTAGTCGGGCACGTCGGTGACATCGAAGGCGTAGTAGGCGAGCTTCTTCGAATCGGGTGAGAACCACATCGCGGTCTGCTGGTCGAGTTCCTCGCCGTAGACCCAGCTGGCGGTACCGAAGCGCTCCCGGTCGTTGCCCTCGGTGGTGAGGGCGATCTCACTACCGTCCCTGGCCTTCAATATGACGTTGTAGTCGCGGTGAATCGCGGTCCAGGCGCCGTCGGGGGACTGCATCTTGGTCGCCTGGTGCCCTCGTGCGGGACGGTCCAGCATGCCCCCACCACGTCGTTCTCGCCGTCGTTGCTCCTCGATCACCTTTGGAGGTTCCATGCCGGTGGCATCGATCTCCGCACCACCGTCGAGATCCAACACCACCCAGTTCCCATCGGATCGCGTCCAGGCATGACCCTGCTCGAGATCCCAGCGAACCTCCCCGGCCCGTCCGCTGCGGACCAGCCGCCGTGACGTGGCCTGGGCCTTCTGGACGTCGGCTGCACCAGGGATGTCCTCGTAACGATCCCATGAATGGGTCGTCGACCCCGCGGACAGCAGCTCCACGGACAGCAGAAGTGAAATCGTAAGGAACATCGACGTCGTGATTCGCGCATGCATGCGTGAAACTCCATTGCGTAGGTCCGCACGTGGCGGATGCGAGGGCGGATGCGAGGGCGGATTCAGCCGATCCGTGCGGCCGCCCGGAGCAGCTCCACGCGCTCCATCAGCCGACTCTCGGTGAGTCCCTTCAAACCATCAAGCCCGAAGGATTCGAGCGTGTAGCTCGCGGTCACCGTGCCCCAGGCCAGGGCGGCGTGCAGGGCTTCGAAGTCATGCGAACCCGTCCGGGCGACATAGGCCATCAGGCCACCGGCGAAGCTGTCGCCCGCTCCGGTGGGATCGACCACCTGGGCGTCGTCCGCGGGATAGGCGGGTATCACCGCGGTCCCGTCGCGATGCACCAGGACCGCTCCATGCTCACCCTTCTTGATGATCACGAAACCGGGGCCGAGGTCGAGGATCTTCTCCCCGGCCGAGTAGGGATTGGTGATCCCCGTGAGCAATTCCGCTTCGGAATCATTGATCATGACACCGTCGATTCGCGCAAGCAGTGCATGCAGCTCCTCGTTGGCGATGTTGATCCAGAGATCCATGGTGTCCATGACGGTGAGCTGACGCTCGGGAAGCTGGTCGAGGAACGCACTCTGCACCGAGGGATGTGAATTGGCGAGGAACACGAACGTACTGTCACGGAACGAATCGGGAACGTTCGGAGGCGCCTCCTCGAGCACCCCGAGCTCGGTGAAGGTCGTTTCCCGGATGTTCATGTTGTCGAGGTACTTGCCGCCCCAGGCGAAGGTGCGGCTGCCCGCTCGTTGCTCGAGGCCCGCAAGGTCCACGCCCTGGAATGACTCGAGCAGGGAACGGTGCTCGACGGGCCAGTCGTCACCGACGGCGCCCACCAGTCGAACAGGAGTCTGGATGCTGCCTGCGGCCGCGAAGTACGCGGCGGAACCGCCGGGGACACGCTTGGCGCCGCCTTGGGGCGTTTCAATGGTGTCGATACCGAGCGTACCGGTGACGATGAGTGACATGGGTCGAGGGTTCCTCGCATGAAGGTCGAACGCGCACCACCACTGGGCGGCGTCGAGGAAATGGAATCAGGATGCGGTGTTTTCCACGGCTTCCTGGACGATGAAACTTCGTGCCCAGCCGATACCCATCGACACGCCGATGAGCGAACCAGCCACCCAGTCCAGGGGCATCAGGTAGGCAAGCCGGGGAATCTCACCCGTGACCAGCGCGTCCGACAGGGAGCCGCTCCAACCACTGGCGATCACCAGCTGGGCGATGCCACCGAGGAACGGAACGCTGAAGTAGATCAGGATGGGGTCCAGCCGTGGTGCAGCAACGCGACCCGCCATGCCGGCGAAGAAGGACGCCAGGACGACCGCGCCGAGCGCCTGTGCGTTCAGGTTGTCGGCAAGCAGGAGCCAGCTCAAGGGCAGGGCGATGGCACCACAGGCGAAGGCCATCAGCGAAGGCTTCGAACTCAGCGAGGCGAGGGAACCGACCGATTCGGCTCGCCAGTCATGAGGCACATCGGGCAGACCACCCGAAACCCGCATCACCCACAGGACCAGACCGCCCACCACCAGCGACCAGATCAGGGTCTCGATGCCAAGGGCCCAGAGGGATCCTTCCATCCATGCGAATTCGGAGATGCCGGCGGTACTCAAGGCCAGCACGCCAAACCCCCAGCCGACGACGAAGAGCGCCACCGCAGGGTTCAGCTCACGTGCCAGCAGGTAGGCCAGTCCGGTGTAGACGATCACCAGGACCGCCATCACGATCGCGGTCCAGGCGGGGCTCACTGCCTGGAGGATGGTGGGACCGGCGACGCCGAAGTTGGAAGTCATGGCGGAGCCGACCGGAATCGCCAGGAGCGAACAGACGATCACCCCCAGCCACAACACGCCGTAGCGGATTCCCAGCGGGCGCTGCTGGTGGACGTTGTCGGCGTCGCCCACCTGGAGGACGTTCGAGTTGATGCCCCCCCCAAAAGGAAGCGGGTCTCCGCCGGCCTGGGCCGGGGATCGGCTGGATTCAGCTGCTGGTCGGGACTCGTCGTTCTCGGTCATGCAAGCAGTCTACAAACGCCGTAGGCTGGTGGTACCGATGAGCCCCAATGAATCGAAAACGGTGGTCCTGGACGGGCGTCCCCTGCGGGTCGAGGACGTGGTCGCGGTCGCCCGACACCGCGCCCGGGTCGAGCTTGCGAGCGAGGCCCGCGAGCAGGTCGTCGCCGCGCGGGCCCTCGTGGCCAGTGCCGCCGATGCCGCGGACCCGGTCTACGGACTCAACACGGGCTTCGGGTCCCTGTCGAAGATCCGGATCGAACTCGAACAGGTCCGCGAGATCCAGCGAAACATCGTACGAAGCCATGCCGCCGGCACCGGGGATCCCCTGCCCCGCTCCGTGGTGCGCGGGATGATGCTGCTGCTCGCCGCCAGCCTCGCGCGGGGTCATTCCGGCGTCCAGCCGGCGACGATCGAACGACTGCTCTGGCACATCAACGAGGACAAGATCCCGATGGTCCCTTCGCGCGGATCCGTCGGCGCCTCGGGTGACCTTGCACCACTCGCACACGTCGCACTCGCGCTGATCGGTGAAGGCGGCTGCCTCGACGTCGGAGCACCGCGTGCAAGTGCCGAGATCCTGCAGGAAGCCGGGCTCGAGCCGCTGGTACTCGAGGCGAAGGAAGGCCTCGCCCTGCTGAACGGAACGCACCTGATGGCGGCCAGCGGCGCGCTCTGCGTGCATGATGCACGGACCCTCGGCGAAGCCGCGATCGGTGCGACCGCACTGAGCATCGATGCCTGTCGTGGTTCCCACGGACCACTCGACGCGCGGATCCACGCGATCCGCTGTCAGCCGGGACAGATCGAGGTCGCACGACGGTTGCGCGCACTGCTCGAGGGCAGCGAGATCGTCGAGGCGCACCGCGAGGACGACCCGCGGGTGCAGGATCCCTACTGCCTGCGCGCGGCACCCCAGGTACTGGGTGCTTCCCTGGACGCGATCGAAAGCGCCTCGAAGGCCATCGAGCAGGAACTCGGCGCGGTCACCGACAACCCACTGGTCTTTCCCGAGGATGGCGCGATCCTTTCCGGCGGCAACTTCCACGGGATGCCGCTGGCGATCGCCCTGGACACCATGCGCATTCCGCTGGTCCACCTGGCCGGGATCGCGGAACGACGGGTCTTCTGGGTGCTGTCGGGTCATGACACCGAGAACCCGGTGTCCACCTACCTCGCACCCGAACCGGGACTGCACTCCGGCTACATGATCGCGCAGTACACCGCGGCAGCACTCTGCAACGAACTGCAGACGATCGCGAACCCCGCGAGTGTCGGCAACATCCCCACCTCGGCGGGCATCGAGGACTACAACTCGATGGGCGCGACCTCGGCGCTGCTGGCACGGCAGTCGGTCCAGCTGGCCCGGGACGTGATCGCGATCGAACTGCTGGTGATGACCGAGGCGATGGAGCACCAGCGCCCCCTGCGTTCGGGCAACGGGGTTGAAACAATCGTCCAACACATTCGCGGCGTGGTGCCCCCGCTGACCCAGGATCGTGCACCTTCCCCAGATATCGCGCGGATAGCGGAATTGATCGCCTCTGGCATGCTCTGATGCAAGCTAGAATGGCGTCATGACCACTTCCACCACCGCCGCAGGCACCCGAACGATCAAGGCACCACGAGGCAACGAGCTCAGCTGCAAGAGCTGGCAGGCCGAAGGTGCCATGCGCATGCTCATGAACAACCTCGACCCGGAGGTCGCCGAGCGACCCGAGGATCTCGTGGTCTACGGCGGACGAGGCCAGGCGGCCCGCAGCTGGGAGGCATTCGATGCGATCGTCGAGACGCTGAAGACGATGGACGTCGACGAGACCCTGCTGGTCCAGTCGGGCAAGCCCGTCGGAGTCATCAGGACCCACGAGGACGCACCCCGGGTGATGATCGCCAATTCGAACCTGGTTCCCCACTGGGCGACGCAGGAACACTTCGATGATCTTTCCGCGAAGGGCCTGATGATGTACGGCCAGATGACCGCGGGGTCCTGGATCTACATCGGCACCCAGGGCATCCTGCAAGGCACCTACGAGACCTATGCGGAATGCGCACGACAGCACTTCGGGGGAACACTCGCCGGCACCTTGAACGTCACCGCGGGCTGTGGCGGCATGGGTGGTGCACAGCCACTGGCGATCACCATGAACGAAGGCACCTGCCTCATGGCGGATGTCTGCCTGGAACGACTCGAGAAGCGCGTGCACGACCGCTACCTCGACGAGATCGAGGAGAACCTCGACGTCGCGATCGACCGGGCCCTCGACTACCGCAAGCAGAAGAAGGCGCTGTCGATCGGCTACCACGGAAACGCCATCGACCTGCTGAGACGACTCGACGAGCGCGGCATCGTGCCCGACACCCTCACCGACCAGACCTCGGCGCACGACCCCCTTGCCGGGTACTACCCCGCGGACATGACGCGTGCTGAAGCCGACGAGCTGCGGGAGCGAGACCCCGAGGCCTACGTCGTCCGGTCGATGAACTCGATGGAGGAGCATGTCCGGCTGATGGTGAAGCTGCAGGCCGCAGGAGCGAAGACCTTCGACTACGGCAACAACATCAGGCAACGAGCGCTCGACAACGGCTTCGAGGACGCCTTCGCGTTTCCAGGATTCGTGCCTGCCTACATCCGGCCGCAGTTCTGCCTGGGACGCGGCCCGTTCCGATGGGCGGCACTGTCCGGTGACCCCGAGGACATCCGGGTGACCGACGAGGCCCTGATGGAACTCTTCCCCGAGGACACCTCGCTCCACCGCTGGCTGAAGATGGCCCAGAAGCGCGTCGCCTTCCAGGGACTCCCCTGCCGGATCTGCTGGTTCGGACTCGGTGAACGCGACAAGGCCGGTGTTCTCTTCAACGAACTGGTTCGAACCGGCCGGGTGAAGGCTCCGCTGGTGATCGGACGCGACCACCTCGACTGTGGAAGCGTGGCCAGTCCGAACCGCGAGACCGAGGGCATGCTCGACGGCACCGATGCGGTGAGCGACTGGCCACTCCTGAACTTCGCGGCCAACATCGCCTCGGGTGCGAGCTGGGTCAGCTTCCACCACGGCGGCGGGGTCGGCATCGGCTTCAGCCAGCACGCCGGCCAGGTCTGCGTCGCCGACGGCACCGAAGCCGCAGCGAAACGCCTGCAGCGCGTGCTCACCAACGACCCGATGATGGGGATCTTCCGACATGCCGACGCCGGTTACGAGACCGCGATCGACTGCGGGGACCGCAACGAGGTCAAGTTCCCGATCAAACCCTGATCGGCGTGGGCTCGATCAATGGGATCAGGCTCGTTCGACGCAGGCTCGTCGCAGCCGGTCGTTGACCGCACGCCAGAGTCCGTCCGTCAGGGGCGGCATCTCGATCATGATCACCGCACCACCAAGCAGGTCCGCACGGCGCAGGGCGGCATAGAGCCCCCGGGCGTAGTCCGCCGCGCGTTCGGGCATCTCGATGACCTGGTGCGGCAGGCTTGCTTCCCGGAAACCCAGTGAAAGAACCACCGCGGGCACCTCGGTCTCCGCCAGCTGCTCGTCGAGTTCATCGGTGCGCACCAGGATCGCAGGCGTGTTCGGGGCGTAGTGTCGCAGGGAGGTTCCGGGGGCGGCGACCTGCTCGCCGATCACCGGTACCTCGACCCGGGGCAGTTCCTCGCGCAGTTCCGCAAGGGTCACGGCTCCGGGACGCAGCACCACCGGAACATCGTCGCTCAAGGCGAGCACCGTCGATTCGATCCCATGACTGCAGGGCCCACCATCAAGCACCGGGAAGGCCTCCGCCGGAAACTCGTCCAGGACATGCGCCGCGGTGGTCGGTGAGAGCTGCCCGCTTCGGTTCGCGCTTGGTGCCACCAACGGTCGGCCGGCAGCCCGGATCAGTTCAAGCGCGGTGTCATGCGCCGGTGATCGCAGGGCCACCGTGGGGTGCCCCGAAGTCACGTAGTCGTTGACCCGTCCGCCGTGCCGCAGCACCAGGGTCAGTGGCCCGGGCCAGAACCGCTCCGCCAGTCGGTCGCAGGTCGCATTCCAGTCGGGGCTCAGTTCGCGGGCCTGTTCAGGTTGGGCCACGTGGACGATCAACGGATTGTCGATCGGACGCCCCTTGGTGATGAAGACCTGCCGGACCGCCTCTTCGTTGCGGGAATCCGCGGCAAGGCCGTAGACGGTCTCGGTCGGCATGCCGACGAGCTCACCCTGGAGCAGTCGCTCCACCGCCATCGCGATGTTGGCCGACGTGGGTTCGAGGCATCGAGCAGTCATGAGGATCCTCCCGAGGCCTCGGGGCGGGAGGCACTCTGCAGCGGCGCGGATGTTTCGTCGATCCTAAGTTCGATCCGGTTCATCTGCAGCCCGATCCCCATGGATCGGAAGAGCTGGGCGATCGCGGTGTTGTAGTCGACCAACGCCTTGACCTCGCGAACCTGGGCGCTGGCCAGTCCGTCCTGTCGCTGGAATTTCAACGCCAGGAACTCCGGCGTGAGCGCCCCCTTGGTGCGCTCATCCACGAGCAGGGCCCGCAGGTTCTCCGCCTGTGCCAGTCGAAGCGCTCGATACTGCCCGACCAGCATGAAGTTGGATCGAACGTCGCGAAGGGCGTTCTTCACCAGGAGCACGGTGTCCTGGATCGACTGCTGGTACGCGACGACCGCGGCGGAACGACGAAGACGAGCCTGGCGATAGTAGGCCTCCGCGGCCCGGTTGCCGATCGCCTGCTCGAACTGGAGCCCCACGATGTAATCGACGAAGTCACCGGAGGTGAGCTCGCCGAAGCTTGACCCGAGCCCGGTGTCGAGACCGTTCCAGCGCATCTGTCCTTCGAGATCCAACTGGGGCAGGCGTCCGTTGTCGGCGACCACGACGCCGATCGAGGCGTCATCGATCGAGAGCAGCGAACGGCGCACCATCGGGGCGCGATCGATGCCGACGGCGATCGCCTCCCGCAGGTCGTAGCGCATGGGCTGGTCGGTCATCCAGTCGCTGGGGACCACCAGCGTCTCCTCCCCCACCGGAAGTTCGGGGTCGTTGACCAGAGCCTTGAGGACATCACTGGCGGCGCGGATGTTCCGCTGTGCGAGGATCAGGTCACCCTTGCGACGTTCGACCGTCGCGACCGCATCGGCATAGTTGGCGTCGGTGACGTCGAGGTCGCGTCGACGCGAGAGGATGTCACGAACCTCGATCCCGACATCGACCAGCCACTGGGCCGCGGCCAGTTGCTGCCGTGCCAGCACCAGATCCCAATACGCGCGTTCGACTTCGGCGATCACCGCGAGAAGCTGGGCGCGCAGATCCTCGGTGGAGGCCCGGGCGGCGTTGCGGGCAAGTCGGATCTCCGACAGCGCTACATCGCTGCCGAAACCCCGAAGCAGGGGCTGGGTCATGCCCAGGGAAACGGCCGTGCCCCAGGCGGGGTCGGGAACGAACTCGATCCCGGGGGAATCGGCGATGTCGTCGTAGTTGATCGAGGTGGAGATCTCGATGGCACCACCGGTGATCAACCGGTTGCGAAGCCCGGTGTTGATCTCCCATTGCTTGGTGTCCCGGGTCGGGGTGCCCAGTGGCGTGCGCCCGATGCCGGGCGGATCTGAAAACGGAACCACCTGCGGCTGGTTCAACCGGACGAACTGGAAGTCGGAGAAGAGGACGGCATCGAAGGCCGCCTGCGCCCACACCACGTCGGTCTCGCTGATGCCCTGACCGAGCCGGGCCGATTGAGCGGACAGGTTGTTTTCCACCGCGGTGGTGATCGCCGCTCGAAGCCCGAGGGCGACTTCCCGCTGCGGATGGCCCAGCAGGTCCTCACCGAGATCCAGGCGCAGTCCCGCCCGAGGGGGCTGGGGTCCCAGCTTCTCCAGCTCGGCGCGCCGGGGCGCAAGGGCCCGTTCCACTTCGGAATCGAGGAACGGCGGACTTTCGAGGGTCGGTTCGGCCTCGAGATGATCGGTTTCACGGGCAATGGCCTGCTGGATCGCCGCCTGGAGGCGAGCAGTGTCCTCATCCTGCCCATAGGGGGTCTGACAGCCCACCACCACGCCCAGGGCGGCAAGAGCGGTGATTCGGAGTGGACCGAATGAAGACAGGGTGACGGTTCTGGTGGAAAACCCGGGCATGTGTGCGGATGCTAGCACCCTGCGGTGCGATGGGTAGGATGCGTTCATGCGCATCACCACCATTCTCATCGTTTCCAGTCTGTTCGCCACCTCACTCGCTGCTTCGGGCGTCGCTTCGACGCCGGTGGGCACTCAGGACCAGGGGGCCTCGAGCACCCGGGAATCAGAGCCCTTCTATGCGATGGTGAAGGCCAAGAACACCAACGTCCGAACCGCTGCAAGCGTGGAGGGTGGCTACCCGTTCTTCAAGGTGAACGAAGGTGACCTGGTGCACGTGCTCTACGAACGCTTCGGATGGTCGCGCATCGTGACCGACACCCCGGTGTTCAAGAAGGCGTTCGGATACGTCGTGGCCGATTCACTGAAGGTCGATGGCAACACGGCCACGGTCATTCGCCGAGCCATGTTCAGCGCACCGAACCTCATGCAGGAGAACCGCCCTGCCGTCAGTTGGGAAGGGCTCGACCCCGCCCTCAAGGTCGGCGCGACCCTCGAACTGATCGAACGAATTCCCGCAACGGCTTCCGGCGACCCGATGAAGTGGAAGGTCCGCATGCCCGCAACCCAGCAAGCATGGATCAACTCCGTGTGGTTGCGCAAGGCGAGCACCGAGGAGATCGCGAAGGCGATGCCGAAGCCCGTGAAGCCCACGGAAGTCGCCTCGGTCACCACTGAAAACGCTTCCACCACCACGACCCCGGACACGACCGCGGACACGACCACCAACACGGCCGCTGCCCCCGAGACGACCACCAACGACGCGGAAACCACGACGACCACGGTCGCCACGGACGAATCGAACGAGTCCGACGAAGCGGAAACCACGAAGACCCCGGCCGAGTCGAACCTCACCGCCGAGGAAGTCAGGGCAGCCAAACTCGCGACCCTCGACAAGGCCTTCCGGACGATGCTCAAGGAGCGGATCGAATCAGCTGAACTGGAACTGCTCCAGCAGCAGTTCATGCAGTTCGCCGCAGACCCCGAAGTCACCGACGTCGAGAAGGCGACCGCCCTCTCCCGAGCCGAGGTGCTTGCCCTCAAGATCGAGGTGCAGGACAACCTGGCCCGACTGCGGGAGATGAAGGAACGCACCCAGATCGACACCGAGAACATCAACGCGACCAGGGTCGCCATGGATGCACGCGCACCCTACGACGTCCTCGGCCAGCTGAACGCCTCGGTGGTCTTCGCCGGTGAAGGCACCATGCCCCTCCTCTTCAGGCTCCAGGATCGCTCCGGTGGCCAGACCATCGCCTACATCCGGCCGGACGAGCGATTCGACATCGCCGCGATGATCGGTCTCTACGTGGGGATCCTTGGGAACACCAGCTACGACGAGACCCTGCAGCTGAACATCATCACGCCCCGCCGCATCGACCTGCAGGGCACCCAGAAGCAGTACATCCCCGAGAAAACCCCCGCCGAGCAGCCCAAGGTCGCCGAAGGGACTTCGAACGACGGGGCCGGCGACTGAGGGTTTCGGTACCCGGGAACAAACCCCGACCGGATGGATCTGTATACTGTGGGACACCCCCTGGGGCGTTAGCTCAATTGGGAGAGCACTGCCTTTGCAAGGCAGGGGTTACCGGTTCGAGCCCGGTACGCTCCATGCACGGAACCCCGCCAACGGCGGGGTTCCTGTCATGAAGGGGTTCCTGTCATGAAGAGATTCAGGGACACCGGCCCCAGGCACTCAGCAGGATCAGCAGGTCCTGGCCATCGACCAACCCGTCGTAGTTCAGGTCCGCGAACTCGCAGGCGACCGGGTCTTCACAGGGCCCCCAGTTGGCGAGCAAGGTGGTGAGATCGAAGCCATCGACGATTCCGTTGCCGTCGAGGTCCGCAGGACACGAGCAGACCTCGTTGCCACCACCATCGAACCAGTCACCCACCAGTTGCGTGGGCACGTTCTTGCAGGCCAGGGTGCCGCTCATGTTCATCAGCGCGCCGGAGCGGATGTTGATCGCGGCACGCTCACTCTCCAACGCAGCCAGGTTTCCAATGACCACGCAGTCGGCGAGATCCAGTGCACTGGCACCACGAACCTCGATCGCGCCCCCATAGTCGAGCGCCACGTTGTCGAAGAACTCACAGTCGACGATGCTCGGGCTGCTGCCGACCACGGCTGCCCCCGCCCCACTGAAGGCCTCACAGTCCCGGATGATGCAGTCGCGCACCTCCGGGCGGCTTTCTCCAATGATGTAGAGCCCTCCGCCACGTGCGCCGCTGTAGCCGTCGAAGACGGTGAATCCCTCGAGAAGACAGGTGACGGGTTCACCGGAAACGAACTGGACTCCACGGCGCTGGTTGCTCCCGGAGATGAAGGTCACCAACGGGCCATTGGAGGAACGGACCGCGAGATCCTTCCCGAGGAAGTCGACCGTGGTCTCGCCGGCTCCGGTGTACACGCCCGGTGCGACGATGATCTCCGCCCCGTCGGCGGCGAAGTCGATCGCTGCCTGAATGGTCTCGAAATCACCGGGGACGTTGATCGGGGTCGAAGTGCAGTCGATGCCCTGGTTGGTGCAGGTGGTGTCCGCCCCGTTCCAGGATCCGGCGAGTTCGAAGCATTCGAACTCGCTGATTGAATCGATACAGATGCTGAACACGCAGCAGGCGCCGAGCGGCTCGTCGGTCTCGCACGCGTCTTCATCGAGGAGGCAGCTCGAGTTCGGACCGAGCCAGTAGCCCTGGATCGTGTCGCAGATGCTTTGCGTCGCGTCGAGGCAGCCTTCGTCCCCGAGGCAGCAGGCGCCTTCAGCGGTCGCCTCGCAGGCGTCGCAGCTCGAACCGGCACCGAGCCAGTCTCCACCGAGAACACTGCAGGAGAATTCAGAGACGTTCTCGTAACAGGTGGGCGGGCTGGCGACACAGCAGGCGCCACTCTGGGCGTGAACGGAAGCCACCGGCCACAGGCAGGCGCCCATCAGCAGGAGCAGAGTGGTGACCGCTTGAAAGCGTGATTGAATCATCGATGCCTCCTGTTGAACATCTTCCGGGACGACCGGGACACCGCGATGGTAGGAAAGACCTGCTCACGTAAACAGGAGAAGCCCCGGGAAACGCCTCGATTCAAGGACAGAAAGCAGACCCACCACCGTTGCGGGGGGGGCCAAATGCCCGCGAAGTCAGGCCATGGACGACCAGGACCAGACCAGGACCACAGGCTGGGACCACAGGCTGGGACCAGGCGATGAGGGCTCCGTCAGGAGCAGGCGCCCCACTCGCCGAGCACGATCGTCAGGTCCGCACCATCAACCAGACCGTCACCGGTGAGGTCACCAGGGCAGTCGTCCGGGACTGGGCAGGGCCCCCACTCGCCGAGCACGATCGTCAGGTCCGCACCGTCGACCACGCCGTCACCGTTGATGTCAGCGGGACAAGTGGACCCACAGACCTCGCCGATCTGATTGCCACCACCATCGATGTGGGGGCCGTCGACCTGATCGGGCATGTTCTCGCAGATGGTCGTTCCCTGGATACGCGAGTTCTCACTGCCCTCGAAGAGGCAACCACCGCCGGAACCGGTGCCGGTCGCGGGGAGGAGATCGTTATGGGTGATGATGCAGTCCTCGATGGTCACCGTCGCGACCAGCGCGCTGAGGCCACCTCCACGGGAATCGCTTCGATTGCCTTCGAGGAGACACCTCACGAGCGTGGCCGTCGTGGGCGCTTGCGGATCGCCGAGGACCATGATGCCGCCACCCTCGAGACGACTGGAATTCTGGGTGAGCTCGCAGTCGATCATGGTGACATTGCCGGCATAGGCGGCATGCACGGCACCACCCCTGCCGTCGGCGACATGGCGAGTGAAGTGACAGCGCTCGAGGACCGGGTTGCACGGGCCCCCACCATTACCTGAACCGTAGACCGTCAGGCCGGCACCGCCCGAGTTGGGGTTGCCGGACTGGATGTTCGAATCGAAGAGACAGTCGAGGATCTTGGGGTCGCTGCGTGAACGCACGTAGAGACCACCGCCGACATTGAAGGCATCGTTGGCGATGAACGAACACTCCTCGAGGAGCGGGTCGCAGTCGACCGAGCAGGCGACGCCCCCACCCCAGAGCGCGCTGTTGCCCTCGAAGAGACAACCGGTGATCCGCGGGTTCGAGGCATCGAGGATGTAGATCGCGCCGCCGTAGCCCTCGGCGGTGTTGCCGATGAACCAGCACTCACGAATCTCGGGGTTGCAGCGCATGACCAGCATGCCCGCACCGTGTCCTTCGAGGGTCATGCCCACCATGTGGCAGTTGCTGATCGTCGGGGAAGACGTGAAGCAGTAGATGCCGCCACCAGCGAGGGTTGGACCGAAGACCGGATCATCGA
Organism: Phycisphaerales bacterium; assembly: GCA_029246705.1. Classification (GTDB taxonomy): domain Bacteria; phylum Planctomycetota; class Phycisphaerae; order Phycisphaerales; family SM1A02; genus JAKVBQ01. The sequence continues at coordinate 28,465 of JAQWMQ010000020.1, forward strand.
TGATGGCACCACGGCCACCCCCGATCTTGAACCCTTCGAGGATCGACTCGGCGTTCTCCTTGGAGATGAAGGTCACCGTGGGTGAGTCGGCATCCGGAGGCGCCTTGATCGAAGTCTTCATCGGACCGGCAACCGCGCGGACGGCGATGGCCTTGCCGAGAAAGTCGATCGCCTCGATGTAGGCTCCGGGCTGGACGAGGATCTCATCACCGGGGAGCGCGAACTCGATCGCTTCCTGGATCCTGTTGAAATCAGCTGGGCCATCATCGTCAACGGTCAGGATTTCAGCGTGACAGGTGAGAGCCGTGTTCAAGGCAAGGACCGGGATCAGGGCCTGAACCATAGTGCGACAATTCATGAGCATTCTCCTCGGCATTCGAGCATACTCACTGTCACTCTCGACCGGTAGAAACAACTGCAAGGTCGGACGATCGGGTCGGCTCAAACGGCTGATACGGGCTTGGTGTCGTTTTTTTTGGCTCAGGTGAACTTAAAAACTGGTTATTGACGGATTGACCCGTCAACTGCGGGTGATCTGAAGGATGATCTTCGAGGAACAGGTGGAACACGATGAGCCGAACGGAAGATTTGAACAACGCGTTGGCAGTACTCCTGATCGCACTGGGTGGCATCTCCGTTTCCTTGATCGCACAGGACTGCGACCCGACCCTTCCCAACATCGAAGGCCCCTTCTACCGAACCGGCGCCCCGGAGCGAACGGACCTGTACGTCGCTTCCGAAGGAAGGCAGCTGATGATCACCGGCACCGTCGTCGGCTACGACTGTCGCCCGATCGAGGGAGCATGGCTTGATTTCTGGCATGCCGACAGCAGCGGCATCTATGACAACACCAGCCCGTCCTACGCGTTTCGAGGCCAGCAGTTCGCCGACGACGAAGGTCGATACGAACTGGTGACGAACGTGCCCGGCGAGTACCCCGGACGACCGAAGCACCTGCACGTCAAGGTGCAGGGCGAGGTTGTGGACGAGCTCACCACGCAGTTGTACTTTCCCGACGACCCGCTCAACGACAGCGATCCCTGGCATGACATCGAACTCGAGCTGGTGATCGAACTGGACCTGCCCGATCGCCTGCTCGTGGCGAGCTACACCTTCCAGATCGACGAACCCGGAACCGGCTACTGTCCCGGCGACTTCAACGAGGACCGCAGGATCGACGGCGAGGACCTCACCACCCTGCTGGCCAACTGGGGAACGGACAACCCGCTCGTCGACCTGGATGAAGACGGACTGGTCGGTGGCGCAGACCTGAGCGCGCTGCTTGGCTTCTGGGGCAGCTGCTTCGACTGACCGTCCCAGAGCCATGAACCGAAGGAACCCGGGTTTGAAACCGATCCAACGAACGCTTCTTGCCTGCCTGGGCTTCGCTGCGATCGCAGCGGCCCCGATCCAGGATCCACCGACCGGTGACTCGGCAGCACGTTCGATGCAGGATGCCTTCGCCCGAATCGCCGGGGAACTCGCGCCCTGTGTCGTCTCGATCGCTGCCTATGCGGCGGATGCACCGGGTGACGACCACCCGGAGATCGACGAAGCCCGCTGGCTGGTCCCGGTCACCGACGATCGTTATCCGGGACACCACCGAATCAATGCCTGCAGTGGTTTCTGCATCGATGCAAAGACGGGCATCCTGGTCACGTCCCGCAGCCCCCTGCTGAAACCGGACGGCACGTTCGCGGAAGTCCTCGACGTGGAGACCAGCGACAAGCTGCATTCACTGGCAGTGGTGGTCGGGGCCGAGCCGACCCTGGACCTGGCATTCCTCAGGATCGTGGTTCCCGTCGATGGTCGAGAGCCCCGGATCAAGACCGTCACATGGGGCGACCCTGCATCGATGAAGCCCGGGTACTGGGCGTTCGGGATCGGCGACCCCTTCGGCATCGAACGTTTCATGGCCACCGGGGTGCTGAGTGCGACGCCTTCCCGCGACTGCTACCAGGAGAAGCTGTCGGCGTCCTACCTGCAGACCGCCATGAGCATGCACCCCGAAGCCTTCGGCGGCCCACTGGTCGATCTCGACGGCAGGGTGATCGGACTGCTCGCGCCACGTGAAGGATCACGGACGATCGGCCCGCCTCGGGGTGACCTGCAGTTCGCACTGCCGTCGACGATCATCCGGGGAATCGCACCTTCGATCATCGAACAGGGGTCGACACGCTCACCCTGGATCGGGTTCGCCGTGATGAGTCGCGGTGAGCTGCGTGCATTGCTCGGGCCCAGGGAGCTTTCGAAGCTGACCCGTCCCCCGAGCGGCATCTTCATCGAGAACGTCTTCGCACCGAGCCCGGCGCACCGGGCGGGCATTCGACCGGGCGACTTCCTGACCCGGTTCGACGGACACCCGGTGAACACCCCGATCGAATTCCAGAAGTGGTTCTACCTCGCGGGCATCGGAAGCAACGTCGAGTTGGAGATCTTTCGCGATGGCGAGACGATCACCACCCGGGCGGACATCGAGGTCCGTCCGACCGAGGCCGTCACCAATTGAAGCGGCGGCTCAGTGGTCCTCGTGACCGTGCTGGGCGTGGGCGAAGTTCAGGCTGTAGTAGATCAGGATGCCCGACAGCAGCGTGAAGAAGATCAGCAAACCGGTCATGAGATAGAAGGTGAACTGATTGCTCAACTTGGGCAGCAACCCCGATTCAGGATCGGCGGTGGCAAGCAGGCTGGTGATCGGTTCCGACATCTCGAGAATCATGGGGACCATGAGGTTCGTTGCTCCTTCCAAGCCCACCCAGAATAGTCCATGAGCGGCTTCGAATCCAACTCATCGGCCGAGATGGCGCCCCTTCGCCAGCAGATCCCATCGGTGTGGTCAACTGGACGAATCGGCACGGTCCGAGTATCCATAGGGTGGAGAAAGCCCTTTTCAGAGGATTGAACATGACCGAGCTGACCGGACTGATCGAAGTCGCCACCCACGCCCAGAACCTTGTCGCTGATTTCCAGCAGGTCACGCTCTACGACGAGGAAATCCGTGAACCGGCGATCCGCGGCTTCATCATCGTCGGCTGCTTCGTCGTGCTCCCGGTGGCGGTGGCCTGGTTCTTCGAGCGATGTTCGGGCGCATATGAGCGTCGTCACGGCATCACCGACGATTGACCCCGCTCCCAGACGTCCCAGCGAACCAGTTTCGACTCGATTGAAAACGTCGGCTTGCCCCGACTGTCGGGTGGCAGCGCCTCGGGCGGACGCTTGAGCACCACTCGCCGGGCACGCGTGGCGAAGGCGCAGGCGATCAGGTTCTCGGTGTCATCGGAAGTGGTGTGTCCTGCCAGCAGCTCCCGAAGCAGTTGCATCGGTTTGGTCGGCAGCGCACTCGCGGATCGTCGAGTCGGGTACATGGGATCCAGCACGATCGCCGCAGGGTGCGTGAAGGGATCTTCCGCTTCGGCAAGGATCCGACATGCGTCGCCCCGGTGCAGATGGATGCGATCGGCCTGGGCTCGATCATCAAGTCGCTCATGAGCATCCTGGAGCATGCGAGCCAGGACCGGATTCCGTTCGATTGCGAACACCTCCCGACCAAGGGAGGCAAGTACCGCGGTGTCTCCCCCCAGTCCCGTCGTGGCATCGATCACCGGTCCCTCGACCCCACGAATCGCTCGTGCAAGCGGGTGACTGCCTCGACGGATGGCTGCCAGTTCCGCACGAACCCCCTGCCCGGGTGGGTCCTCGACTCGGCGAAGCTCAAGCCCGAGAACCATGGGTTCAAGGATCAGGCCCGATGGAATGTCGATCTCGTCGCTCGGCATGTCCGAGAGCCTAGCCCAATCCCTCGCCCCAACCCTCCCGAGTGAGGGGTTGGGGCCCGAAGGACCGGAATTCCGCCACGGTATGCCGTGTCGATTCGGGAATCGGTCCACGATCGCCTACCATGGGCGACCCGGAGAACCCGCAAATGAGCACGCAACCCAGCGCCCACCCCACCGCGCCTGTCTATGGCAACATTCTCGAGATGATCGGCAACACCCCGATGCTCGAGTTGCGGAACATGGACACCGGCCCGTGTCGACTCTTCGTCAAGATGGAGTCGATGAACCCCGGCAACTCGATCAAGGACCGAATCGCGGTCTCGATGGTCGATGCCGCCGAGCGCGAGGGGCTCCTGAAACCCGGAGGCCTGATCATCGAGGCGACCGCGGGCAACACCGGCCTTGCCCTTGCCCTGATCGCCGGACAGAAGGGCTACCGCGTGATGGTGGTGGTTCCCGACAAGATGTCCGACGAGAAGATCTCCCACCTGCGCGCCATGGGCGCGGAAGTCGTGCTCACCAGGTCCGACGTCGCCAAGGGGCACCCCGAGTACTACCAGGACGTCGCGGAACGGCTTGCCACCGAAAACAAGGGCGCCTTCTACATCAACCAGTTCTTCAACGAGGCCAACCCCGACGCCCACTACGAGACCACCGGTCCGGAGATCTGGGAACAGATGGACGGTGATGTCGATGCCTTCGTCTCGGGAGTCGGTTCAGGCGGCACGATCTCGGGGGTCGGTCGTTTCCTCAAGGAGAAGAACCCGGACGTCGAGATGATTCTCGCGGACCCGGATGGTTCGATCCTCGCACCGAAGGTGAACGAAGGTCTCGACGTCGAGCCGGGAGCCTGGCTGGTCGAAGGGATCGGCGAGGACTTCGTCCCCGGGATCCTTGACCTGGACCTGGTCGACACCGCCTACACCATCCACGACGGCGAAGCCTTCATGGTCGCGCGGGAGCTTCTCCAGAAGGAAGGCGTCCTCGCCGGGTCCAGCGTCGGAACCCTGCTGGCGGCCGCGCTTCGCTACTGCCGGGAACAGACCGAACCACGGAGAGTGGTCTCGCTCATCTGCGACAACGGGGCGAAGTACCTGTCGAAGATGTTCAACGACCATTGGATGATCGCCAACGGCTTCATCAAGCGCGAGCAGCATGGCAACCTGAGGGACCTCATCGCAAGGCGCCACCTGGAAGGCGAGGACTACGTCCTTCGAGAGAACGAACCACTGCGACAGGCGATCCGTCGCATGCGCATGTTCGATGTCAGCCAGATGGTGGTCCTCGACACCGACGAGAAGGTGGTCGGGATCATCGACGAGTCGGACATCCTCCTTGCACTGTCCCGCAAGGACGCGGATTCGACCGATTCGATATCCAGATTCATGACGCGCGACCTGGTGACCATCAGTCCCGATGCCAAGGTCGACGAACTGCTTCCGATCCTCAGGAGCGGTCGGGTCGCCATCGTCCTCGAGGATGACACCTTCTTCGGTATCATCACCCAGATCGACCTGATCAACTATCTACGAAACCAGCTTCCCTGAAGACGAGCGAAACAATGTCAAAAGACCAGAAGAATGCCCACATCGACACCCTCTGCATCCATGGAGGCCAGGAGAAATGCGCCGTCACCGGTGCGGTTATGCCACCGATCTACACCTCGAGCACCTACGCACAGGAGTCGCCCGGGGTGCACAAGGGCTATGAATACTCCCGAAGCCACAACCTGACCAGGTACAGCTTCGAGCGTGCGGTAGCGAGCCTCGAGAACAGCGGCATTTCATCGGAATGCGACACCAGCAATGGAGGCTTCGCCTTCGCCTCCGGACTCGCAGCGACCGCAACCTGCCTCGAGCTGATCGACTCTGGCGACTGCATCCTCGCGATGGACGACATGTACGGCGGTACCTACCGATTGATCTCCAGGGTTCGCGAACGAAGCCAGGGCCTTCGACCGGTGTACATCGACATGACCGACATCGAGTCCGTCGAACAGGCCGTCAAGGAACACAAGCCGAAGATGATCTGGGTCGAATCCCCCACCAACCCCACGTTGAAGGTCTCCGACCTCAAGGCGATCGCGGAGATCGCCGAGGAGCACGGTGCCATCGCGGTCGCCGACAACACCTTCGCCTCGCCCATGCTGCAGAGGCCCCTGGAATCGGGCATGCACGTGGTCATGCACTCGGCGACCAAGTACCTCGGCGGTCACAGCGACGTGGTCGGTGGCGTCCTGGTGACCCGGGACGAGGAACTGGCGCAGCGGATCCGTTTCCTGCAGAACTCGATCGGCTCGGTGATGGGCCCCTTCGATTCATACCTCTGCCTTCGGGGGATCAAGACCCTTGCGGTGCGGATGCAGCGACACTGCGAGAGCGCGATGACCATCGCCCGATTCCTTGAACAGCACCCCAAGGTCGAGAGCGTGGTCTACCCCGGACTTGAAAGCCACCCCCAGTACGAGGTCGCCTCCCGCCAGATGGCACTTCACGGAAACCCTGCGTTCGGTGGGATGATCACGATCTTCCTGAAGGGCGGCGTGGAGGAATCACGACGCTTCCTCGAGACCGTGGAGATCTTCGCGCTCGCGGAGAGTCTCGGCGGCGTTGAAAGCCTCATCGAGCATCCCGCGATCATGACCCATGCTTCGGTTCCCGCGGAGGCCCGCGCCAAGCTCGGAATCAGTGACTCGCTGGTCCGCCTCTCGGTGGGCATCGAACGGGTCGAGGATCTCGTCGAGGATCTGTCCCGAGCGCTTGACGCCGTCTGATCAGCCCTCGAGCCGCTCGATGCTGCGACGACCGACCCAACGACCTTCGCGCCAGTAGGGACGGGCGGGATCGACGCCGAAGAGACGATCGAGTCTTTCCAGGTCCACCACCAACAGTGGTGCGGCATCGGTTGACTGCAGGAAGACCGACCATCGCGTGTCGGTAGGATCAAGTGCGATCAACTCCGCGACGAGATGCGATTCGACCTCCGCGGAGGACAGATCCGGTCGCAGTCCCCCTTCGTAGAACGTCAGGTCACGCTGGAGACCATCGACCCCGCCGGAAACCAGGGGGCCCACGGTTTCAACCACCAGCATCGCATCGGCGGTGTCGAGATGACGGCGTGCACGAACCCCATCACCTCGGCGCAACGAGCCGAGTGCATTGCAGAAGGCCAGTCGTCCCTTCGAGGAGAGCACCGGTTGACGGTTCACGACGAGATTGGCGGTACCGGCCGGCGTGAGCAGTTCCGCTGCAGCACGCAGACGATCCCGGGAGACCGCCCGGGACTCGTCCTCGAGATTCGCGATGGCAAGTGCCGCGCTGGAACCCAGCCCCTTTTCGTCGAGCAGCCCGGCAAGACCGAAGAGCTGCCGCGCGAGTGCACGCTCCTCCGCGGTCCTCGCCGCATCCTCGACTTCCTCACCCAGTTCGAAATACGCCATCGGTCGAGATGGGTCCAGTTCCTGGAGTCGTTGTTCCCAGGGCTTGGAGGCATCCTGCTTCTGCAGTCCCTCCATGGGCATTCGATCGGCTCCCCCGGCCGCGGTGACACCGAGCATGGCGACACCGAACGTGGCGAGCAGGATCAGCAGTCCCCTGACGCGTGTCGTGTTCATGAGGCACCATCCTCGACTTCAAGTCGTTTCATGATCAGGTCCCCGAGCGCGATCTCGAGAACCAGCAGCTGCCGAAGGACATCGGGAGCGACGGCCACTCTCGTGGTCAGGTCGGCATGCCCGTCGATCAACTCCCGGCGAAGATCGGGGCGCAGGCTGCCCGTCTCGAAGGTCGTCAGGTCCACGAGTGCCGCGAGCTCCGAGGCAAGTTGCTGCGCGGCTCCGTTGGCGGAGGCCCAACGGACGCTGCGGCGGCGCTCGAGTTCCTCCAACGGAGCAGGGATCGGCTCGGCCACGAAACGACCTGCGGCCCTGCGTTCGAAGAGACTGACCAGGGCACTTGCGATCTCCTGGGGATCGGAATTGCGGAGATAGGCATCACCACCGAGTCGCTCGAACCGAGATCGCAGGACATCCGCATAGGCGGTGATCAACTGATCGATGTCGTGAAGACTCGAGCGATGCAGGTCGAAGGCATGGCGAGCCAGCACGAGTCGCGATGCAAGTCGCCAGTTCTCGTCGGACAGTGGTGGCAGGGTCTCGGAACTGAATCGGAGGAGGAAGTCCACCGTGTCCTGGTTGAGGGGAGCGCTTTCGAACTGGTTGAGAAGGGCCATTGCGACGTTCGGGCCGTTGGCGAACGTGTCCACCACGACTTCCTGGGCGAGCAGGCGGATGTCTCGCGGCGCACCACGGTAGACCTCGAAGACGAGGGTGGCCGCATCAATGGGGCCAAGGTCGCCGTCGGTGCGTTGTTTCAATCGCCGAAGAAGTGACTGGCGCTCGGAGATGTCCCGGCTGGAACGTTTCCATTGCTCGCTCCAGGCGCCGTCACGTTGCTGCGATCGTCCGGGCTCGGAACCGAGGTGGATCGGCAGGCGTTGGGGTTCGTGGGTGGAGAGGATCAGGATATTCGCTTCCTCGAGCTCTTCGGCTCCTGTATCCAGATCCCCGGCCTCGAAGGATTCCGCCGCTGCCGTCAGGCGGGAAGCGGCCAGGAGTGCGTGCAGTACCGACGTCTGGCTGTCGAGGGTTCCCTGCTGGAGGAGTCGGGCATGCAGGAATTCAAGCCGTTCCAGCAGTTCACCGGGCACGGGAATGCCTCGCGGCCGTTCGGTGGGAAGACGCTGGGGCCAGGAAGCCTCGATCAGGTCCGCAAGGGCCAGGCGTTCAGCGGAGGTCGCTCCCGGCGAGAGCACGTGTCGATCCTCCCACCAGGGCACGTCGATCGACTGGGCGAGCAGGCTGGTGAGCACCCACAGGTTGTCGGAACTGATGTCCGGGGACTCGAACCAGGATCGCATGTTCACTCTCATCAGTTCCGGGTCGTGGGAGCGAGCGGAGAAATCGAGTTCGGAGAGCAGGCGGGCCAGGATGTTCAATGGCATGCCCGGTCGTTCGAGTGCATACCCCTGATCGAGGACGAGCATGATCGCATCCAGGAAAGCGACATCGAGGAGTGCGCCCTTTCGAATGGCGCGCTGGGCCTGGATCCAGTTCTCCCAGGCGTCGTAGGCTCCCGACTGTTCGTTACTGGCCAGTGCGAAGAGATCCGCGACCATGGCATCGAGCTTCCGACCGGTCGTGACCGCGAAAGGTTGTTCCTCGGAACCACGGGTCTTCCGGCGCGCTCCCAGGTCGAGCGAGAGCAGTTCACTGGCGAGAATGCGGATCGCTTCGGACTGAAGCGGATCCTCCCTGATCGTCCCGAGCAGGCCGGCGACCCAGCTGGCACGCCAGACATCCAGGGGCCCGCGCAGCTGGCCCAGGCGATCACCAAGTTCGTTCACGAGATCGGCGCGGATGTCACGGCTGACGCCGTTGGCGACGGGCGACGCCATGGCCTCGATCAATTGACCGCGCAGAACCGGATCAAGCAGCGGCCAGCACCGACCGGCATCGTCCAGGAAGACGTCGTATTCGCGGAAGATCCGGTTGTTTCCCGTTGCCTGGGGCAGGGAAGCCTTGCGGGCCAGGACCGAGAGTGCCTTGACCCAGGCGGAAGCATCCTGGGCCAGCACCAGTTCGCGGTCATGCCGTCGGTCCCCATCGAACCCCGGCACCTCGGTCCAGCTTGCGGGTATCACCCCGATCTCGTCGATGGATCCAACCGAAGGTTCGGTGCGGAAACCCGAGGCGTTCGGATCGACCACCTCTTCCCCGGCAGCACCGGCGGCGGCGATCAGTTGCTCACGTGCCAGTTCCAACGCTTCCGCGTCCTTGGTGGCCTCGACCACCGGGGAAGGCATCATGAGCAGGGCGGTGAAGAGACCGATGAGCAGGATCGCGATCATCGAGAAGAAGATGCCGAGTCGAATACGGGAGCCGCTGCTCTCGCCACGAAACTCGCTGGAGAGGATCTCCGACATCTGGTTCATGCGGACTTCCATCAGCGTGGGTTCGCGAGGAACGACGGTCGGCAGTTGTGCGACATCGATGGCGCGATTCGTTCCGGCGACCGTCTCGAATTCACCGCCTTGCAAAAGTTCAGCGAGTCCGCTGACGATTCGCATCAACATTGCAGGCTTGAGCCCCCGCTGTGCGGCGAGCCCGATCAGACGCCCTCGACTGCTTGCATTCCATCCACCGGATCCGACCAGGATCGCGAGGACGGTCCGATCGAATTCGGTCAGGGTCGCGACGGTTCCCGTTCCCGGTTGGAGCGGCTGGATCCTGGTATCGATGGGTTCCGAGTTCTCGACGACCACCACTTCTTCCTCGTCAGGAGCATCCGCATCCATGTCCTCGGATCTGCGACGAAGCTGTTCCGCGATCGGTGGTGGTGGTGCGGGTGTCACTGCGTGCAGTCGTCGGAGCTCCTCGGCAGGATCCATGAACGGCGGGTTCGATTCGGTCGCAGCGACCGTGAGGGAGGCCATCAGTCGGCCAGCGGCCTCGCCCAGACGACGACGAACCGCGGCCGCGGCCGGGGTTCGTGCCCCCGGGTGCCGGTCCAGATCGGCGAGCCTCTGATCGAGCGCACTGGCGATCAATTGGCTGGATGAGATCTCATGAGGGGAGAGTCCGAGGATCGATCTGTCACTCGAGTGCTCGTCCAGGCCCAGGAAACGCATCAGGGGGGGATGACTCACCGACCACCCCCCTGCCGGCCGAGGGTCTCATGCAGTGCACGAAAGCGATCGCCCCAGGGCTTGGGACCGTACTCGGGGTGCAGCACCAGGTGCTGGTCGAGGACCTCGCGTGCCCTTTCGGAATCGACCTTGATAAGCAACCGTACGAGTTCATGCTTGTGTCGGTACCACTCCTCCGAATCGACCGGAGAACCCGACACCAGGGTTCGAAGTGCGGCCAGTGCGCGCTCTTCATCACCACTCTGCTCGGCACTCCAGGCCAGTCCTTCGAGGATCCGTCGATCGCGCTCCCGGACATCCGCAAGTGCAAGATGAAGATCATGCGCACGCTCGAGTGCCTGCACGTCCCGGTTGGACTCCCAGGCCCTGCGTTCGGCGAGAGCGAGCGTGCGTCCGATTCGGAAGAGTCGTTCCTGGGAGAAGTCCGCATTCGCGGGCTCCTTGCCGAGCAGGATCCGCGCGGAACGCCTCACCGCGTCGATTCCGTACTGGGTACGGGCATCACCGGGCGTCGATTCATCATCGAACAGGGCCACCTGTGCGGCGTTGTAGAGCGTGCGCGCAGCGACCTGGGTCCAGTCGTCATCGACGTTCTCGAGCAGGCTGAAGACATGGATCGCCTCGGCCACATCACTCTCGAGCAGGGCAAGACACATGCGACGATAGTCCAGTTCGCGTTCCTTGCCCGCGATCTCGAGCACGCCGGAAACCACACCACGATCGATGGCGGCGATCGCATCACGCGCCACCTCTATGTCAGCGATCCTCTTGTTCAGTGAAACGTCGAGAAGCTGTCGTACGCGGAGGATGCCGACCTGGAGTTGCTCTTCGGAATCCTGTGGATCGAATCTCGGGACGGGCACCACCTCGAGGAAACGAACCCCCGCCTGGAGACGCTCCTCCGCGGAACCGCGGTTGTAGATCCGGTAGAGCATCTGCACACCCTGCTGGTGTGCCCTGGCGCCCATGGCACTGGTCGCAGGCACCATCACCAGTATCTCGGCATCCTCCAGCGTGGGATCCTCGATCGACGCGAATCGACGAAGCAGTGCGTTGGGTGCACTGGGATGTGCCGGGTGATCGGTGAGAAAGCGTTCGATCAGCTTCGATCGTCGTTCCAGCATGAAGCGGTCCGCGTCGCCCGCCTGTTCGAGCTTGTCCAGTGAAGTGATCGCCATCCAGAGGTAGTTGCCGGCATCCATGCCGGAATGAAGCGACGCCGCCTCCTCGAACATGATCGAGGCCTGTTCAAGCCTGCCGAGTTCATGCAGGCACCAGGCACGCATGGCGATCACGCCTGGGACCGCATCCTCGAAGTCAACTCGATCCGGTTCGGCGAGGGCGGCGTCCAGATCGTCGAGGGCGGCTCGATAGATGCTCCTGGCCGTGTCCAGGTCCCCGGACTCGATGGCAACCCTTGCGTCGTCGTAGCGACAGACGCCGCTGACATAGTGCAGTGCGAAACCGTCGCGTTCCATGTCGGAAAGGTTGAACCGTTCCGCAAGGTCGATCACCTGGGCGAGTTCACCGCGCGCTGCGAGCTGGGCAACCGCCTCGGTGCCGAGGGTGCGCGAGGCAGGCACCACCTGGTCGGATCCGAGTCCGAGCACGGCTGCCAGTCTCAACCAGCTGACCGGCGCATCCTCGGGAAGCCCTCGCAACAACTCGAGCACCTCGCCGTACGCACCCGTGTCGGCAAGCAGCGCAAGCCGCCAGTAGGGAAGCGTGGCACGGACGTAGGGTGCCGTCTCGATGGAATCGAGCAGTTCAAGCCAGATACGAACCGTGGCGGTTGAATCGGTCATGCTCTTGGCAAAGGCGATTCCGAGTATTGATTCGGCGTAGATCTCGTTGGCCCTGAGATCGATCGAGATGTCCGCCGGAGCGGGGAAGGCATCACCGGTGGCGAGGATCTGGCCGAACAGCTTCTGGGATTCCAGAGCCTGGGCGCGATCGTCCTTCATCCACCCGAGGTATGCGCGAGCCCAGGCCTCCAGATAGGTGGCCTGGGCGATACGAAGACCGAGCGTGTCCGAGCGAGCGCCGAGGATCTGGGCCTGGATGCCGCGAGTACGGTTGATCCGCCGTTCCAGAGCGAGTTCGTTTCGGGCGAGACGCATGCGGACTTCCGAGAGCTCGACCGCAATCATGGAAAGTCGCTCGGACAGGGATTCGATCGAATCAGGAGTATCGAGAAACAGTCGATGGAGTTCGCATTGCCGTGTCGCTGCGGCGTAGCTGGATCGAAGCAGGGCCAGCCTGAGGGGATCCCCTTCCTTCCGATCGATCATCTCGAGCACCTTGCGCCCGCGGGTTTCAAGCTCGTCCCGGCGCGGACCGGGCGGCATCGACTCAAGGAGACTTGCATAGGTCTCGGCCAGGGACTGGGCGATCGCGGTGCGGTCCGGGGTACTGCGAGCGGATTCGAGCTGCTGTTCGAGCCGTCTGACCAGCAGTCGCTGGAGACCGGTGTCCTCCAGCCAGGTTGCCACCGCGTCCTGGGCGACCACGGGCCGGCTCGCAAGCAGCGAACCGAGCAGGACCAGGAGGAGCGTGACTGTGGTGCACGGCCGGCTCATCCGCTTGACCCCGCAGGAACGTAGGTGACCTTCTCGAAACCGGCATCGCGTCCGGCCTGCATCGCACCGGCGGCGAAACCGACGTTCGGTCCGGCGTGAACCCTGACGAAGAGTCCCGCATCCTTGGGCAGTTCTCGAAGGGCTTCGGTGAGTGAATCGCGATCAGCGAAGGAGCGTTGGCCGAGCAGGTACACAGGCCCGCTGTCGAGCAGCTGCACGTCGACGATCTGTGGTTGGAAGTCGCTGGAGGCACCGGATGCCGCACTTCGATCCGCCCGCAGGTTGGGGGACAACTGATCTTCAGGCTGGACGACGACCATGGTGAGCAGGAAATAGGCAAGCAGGAGGAAGGTGCAGTCGATCATGCTCGCCATGTTGAGGGCGAGTCGCTGGTTTCGTCTTCTGTTGACCTTGGCCTTGATGCGCACCGAGAATCTCCCTGGTGGTCAGCGACGTGAAGGGCTGGTTGCGAGACGAACGGAACCGGTTCCTGCTCGACGGAGAGCGTTGAACACCTCGTTGAGACGTTCTGCGGGTGCATTGCGATCCGCTCGAACCAGCGGACGGACCAAACGCCCCTTCTCGTCACGGGAACCAAGGACCTGGCCGATCGCGATGGCCTCGAGTTCCTGCAGCGAAACCACCCTGTCCCCGATCTGCAGCGAGCCGTCGGGCAGTACGTTCACGATGAGCCCGGCTCTCTCGACCTCGCTGGCCTGTTCGCCGCGTTCGTCGGGAAGATCCAGCTCGGCACGCGATTCACGTGCGAGTTGCGCGGTGGTCAGGAAGAAGATCAACAGCAGGAAGACGATGTCGATCATCGGAGTCATGTCGAGCAGGAGTCCGACCGGACGCGTGCCCTGCCTGGAGAACTTCATCGAGGACCACCGCCATCCGCGGGCTGGGGACTCGGTGCACGGGTCGAGGTGCTGCGACGAGCACCACCGGTGGACTGGGCTGATTCCAGCAGCATGGCGAGCTGGTCCAGTTCGCCACCCGCATCCGCCGCGATCGCATCGATTCGGTTTCGGAAGAACGAATAGAGGATGACGCAGGGAATCGCGACCACCAGGCCCTGCATGGTCGTGACCAGCGCGAGACTGATGTTCGAGGCGAGCTGCTCGTAGTAGGCGGAATCGCTGACCGCACCGGCGGAGACGGTGTCGAATGCGCCGATCATGCCCCAGACCGTTCCCAGGAGCCCCATGAGGGGAGCGATCGAACCGATGACCCCGAGAGCGTCGGTCGATCGATAGAGACGTTCGGTCTGTTCGGCACCCGCATCCTCGATGGCGGTCTTGATCTCGAAGGCCCCGAAGGGTGACTTCAAGAACCGAGTGAGCCCGGGGGCGAGGATCCGGGTGAGGTAGCTGTCGTTCGCAGGCATGATGCAGTACTGCAGGGCCTCCTCGGCTCGACCGAGGGTCAGCAGCTCACGAAGGCTGCTGGTCTGTTCGATCGGCACCAGCTGGGTGCGACGAATCTGCAGTGCATGGACCACCACCAGAACCAGGGCGACGATGGAGAGCAGGATGATGATGTACCCGATCAACCCCCCGCCGGTGATGAACTTCAGGAGGGTCGACCCGGCCTGCGAGTCGGCGGCAGCGAGCAGAGGAATGCCAAGCATGTTCATGGGGACTCCGGTTGGGCGGGTTCATCGGTGAAATGAGGTTCGTGAGGCAGTGCCGGGGGGACGTTGGCCTGGGAGACGAGCAGTTCACGGCGCAGGAGAGCAGCTTCAGGAAGTCGCCCCTGCTCTTCGAGGACATCGGCGGCCAGGGCCACCGCCCGCGAGGCCAGTGCGGGGCTTCCCTCGAGATGTCGTGCCGGCAGGTGGAGCAACTCGATCAGGGCGAGATCGATGTCGGGTTCGGGTTCGATCAGGAGCGAGCGACCCCGGAACCATCGGGACCAGGCATCCAGCCAGGCAGGCGCACCCTCGGTGCTTGCGAAACCGACCAGTCGGTTTCGTGCCTGGTCACGTATCTCGGCCTCCGGGTCGAGGCTCTCAAGGGCGCAACCAAGCACTCCGAGGCCGACACCTGATGCCGCATCGGCGGACTTGGGTGCTCCCGAACGCGAGGCGTAGCCGCTGGCCAGGGCACGAACGAACGGATCAATCGCCCCGAGCCAGGGTTCCAGGCGCTCCGCAAGGAGCTCGGTCTGCACCTGGTTCGTCGTGATCGGAGGCAGCGCGGGAACAAGCCAGAAGCGTTCATCGATGATGTCGGGCAGACCTTCGTATCGATCGGTGGTCACACCGGCTCGACGGAGTCGGATCGTCTCAAGTGCCGCAGGCAGAGCACCCTCGATCGCCCCTCGAGCGAGTCGTACCCGCAGGAGTCCCTCGGCGACGATGAGCCTCAGCTCGGAATCCTCCGAGCTGGACATCATGCGATCGAAGTGTCGTTCGAACAACGGTTCTGCCAGTCGAGCGTCTCCGCGCTGCACCCTGGTACGGGCCCGCCACAGTTCCTCGGAGATGGGCTTCTGGATGGCCCAGGCTTCGCGCAGGCTGGGATCCTTGATGCCCTCGATCGAACGAACCCGATCCCAGGGAACCAGGATCGTCGCTCCGCTGTCACGCGTGCAGCTGACGCCTTCGAGCTCGAACGACAGGCGAGCTGCGGTCAGCGGATCGGAACCATCCCGGCGGTGCACGGTCTCGGCAAACGCCGCATCGACGAAAAGAAGGCACCCTCCACCGATGCAGGCGGGAAACAGAACCATCGGCAGGCACTTTCGCAACCATGTCATGAAATGGCTCATGGCCTGCCCATCCCTACTGCATCGACGTGGCGATAGACGCCGTCGCTGTCGTCGGCAATCGTCTGGAGCGGTTCACGTGCCGCGTCCTTGCCGAAGGAAATGGTGTTGATCACCACGGAACGTCCCTTCGAGTTGAGTTCCTTGACCAGTTCAGGCGTGGCGTTGGGGATGATTCCATCGGTCAGGAAGAAGATCACGTCCGGTCGATCCTCGAGCTTGAAGACCTCGTTGAAGGCGGGAAAGGGCAGGGTCCCACCTCCGGAGTCCACGGTGTCGATCCAACGGGTCACGCGGCTGATCAATGACGGATTCGCCTTGAACCAGTCGTTCTGCATCGGAGGTGCGCGAAGGATGTTCGAATAGAGCAGCACCACGAACGATGCGTAGTCGGGCAGGGCCTTGATCGAACGCTTCAGCTCGGACATCGCGATCGGGAACTTGTCGTTGGAATCCATCGAGCCGGAGATGTCGACGATGTAGGCGAACCGTCGCCCCCGACTGCTCACGCCGAAGAAGGATGCCCCCCCCGCCATGCCGCCGCCGACGGCATCCGACTGACCGAGGCCCGCCCCGCCTCCGGGGGTGGGCACCGCACCACTCAGATCGGTGGTCAGTTCCATCGCGACGGCTGAATTGTCGAGTTCCTCGGAAATCGATTCCGAAAAGGCCGCCATCTCCTCGATCTCGGGCACATCGAGACTTTCCAGTTCCTCCTGCTCCCCAAGATCCTCGAGCTCGGACTCGGAAAGCACCGCGAACTCGATGATGGTCTCCTCCGGCCCGCTCGAGGGTGGGCCGGCGAGGCGGATGCTCGCGAGGTAGACGATGATCGCCAGGTGGAAGGGAATGGATATGGCGAAACCGATCAGGATCAGGTTCACCACTCGCTGGCGCCTCTGACGCCTCCGCTCCTGCACCAACTGGGCGATGGTACGTCGCAGATCATCAGGCCCGGAGGGGTCCTGCCGATCATTGGGGGAGACGGAATGGAGGTCTTGCAAGCTCACTGCAGTACTTAGCTACGCATATATGGAGTGAAAGAAGGGGCTAAAAATGGATTCTACGTCGAATTGAGGTCCAGACGGGGGCCAGTAGGGCTTGACCACGACCTTGGCTGGCGGTTCCAATCAACCAATGGAGTAGGCCACCCCCACCGAACCCGGCCGAGGAGTCAACGAATGAGCAACCCCTACAAGAGAGTCGTCCTGAAGATAAGCGGCGAAAGCTTCGCCTCGGAGGGCTCACTGGGCATCCATCCCGACGAGCTCATGCTGATCGCGGACGAGATCACCGCCGCCAGGGCCAACGGCACCGATATCGCGGTCGTGGTGGGCGGTGGAAACATCATCAGGGGAGCCTCCCTGGCAGCCATGACGTCGTTCGACCAGTCCGCCTCGGACTACATGGGCATGCTCGGAACGGTCATCAACGGCCTCGCGCTGAAGGAAGCGCTGGAAAGCCGCAACCATCCGGCACGGGTGATGAGCGCGATCAACCTCACCTCGGTCGCGGAACCGTTCATTCGAAGTCGCGCCCTGAGGCACTTCGAGAAGGGGCGGGTGGTCATCCTGGTCGCAGGAACCGGCAATCCGTTCTTCACGACCGATACCTGCGCGTCGCTTCGAGCGATCGAACTCGGCGCCGACATCCTGCTGAAGGCGACCAAGGTCGACGGGATCTACGACAGCGACCCGGTGAAGAATCCGAATGCGGTTCGATACGACTCGATCACCTACAATGAGGCACTCGAAAAGAAGCTCGGCGTCATGGATCTCACCGCCATGGCGATGTGCATGGAGCACGACCTCCCCATCTGCGTCTTCGATTTCAAGCAGCAGGGGAACATTCGCAGGGTCGTCGAAGGCTCGCCGGGCATTGGAACCATGGTCGCGAGTGGTGAGAAGTTCGCGAAGGCGTGACGCCGGCAGAAGCCGGGGATACGGAGACGACGATGGAACCCGACGAGATCCTCCTCGAGTGCGAGGAACGCATGGACGGCACCACGGAATACCTCGGCCGCGAGCTGCGGGGCATCCGAACCGGCAGGGCGAACACCGCCCTGCTCGAGTACCTCAAGGTGGACTACTACGGAAGTCCCACCGACCTGAGGGAACTGGCCGCGGTCAGCGTTGCCGAAGCGACCGTCCTCATGGTGAAGCCGTTCGACCCCGGCGCGAAGAACGAGATCATCAAGGCGATCGAGTCCGCGGATCTCGGCCTGAATCCCCAGGCTGATGGCAACACCGTTCGGATCTCGATCCCCTCACCCACCTCTCAGCGACGACAGCAGCTCATCGCCCAGGTCAAGAAGCTCGGCGAGGAATCCAAGGTGGCGGTGAGAAACGAACGCCGTGATGCCAACAAGTCCCTCGACCAGGCCCAGACCGACCTGAAGCTCGGCGACGACGAGATCAAGGGTTCCAAGAGCGACGTCGACGATCTCACCAAGTCGCACACCGCGAAGATCGACGAGATGATCGGATCCAAGGTCACGGAGATCGAGGACATCTGAGAAACCCCCGGGTTTACCCCACCACTTGAGGAGCATTCACGGCGACAGAATCGCGTGGGTGCGGGTGCTATCGGACCAGCCACGTGAAATGGACATTCGGGATGGCGCGAAGCTTGCTTCCCCGGTCACTGGTGACAGGTTTGTGACATGAGGTCGTCGAACGACCTTGTGTCCATGCCTCTTGCAGGGTGACGAAGATGAAGAAGAGATTGACAGTCTGCCTGATTGCCGCCGGATGCATGTCCCCGGTCATCGCCGACGAAGTGGGTGACCCGAACGCACTGCACACCCACGGGCTGTCGGCAGGCGTGTCCTACTACACGATGAGCGGCACCGATTCGCAGGTGTTCACGCCTGAATCAGCTTATGCGGAATGCGCTCACGTCCAGATCGGCGGGACATACCACGCGCAGCTCACCGTTGCCAACGAATGCTCGAACACCGACGATGACGTCGACATCATTCGATTCGAATGGGCCAACCTGAACTTGAGCTACCCGCAGTGGGGCATCACCGCACTGGGCTCGGGAACCAGCACCATCAGCACCACGATGGACGGCGAGATATCGTTCGGTTCGATCGAGAACATCGAAGACCTCTCAAGCAGTGCCGACTGGTCGATCGAGGTGTATTCGGATTTCGGACTGGTCGGATCCCTCGACGACTTCGATTCGAGTTTCAGCCTGGAGAAGGACACCCAGTACGAACTGGTCTTCTCGATGGGCGGCTACGATACGATCACCACCGACGGGAACACCGTCTCCTGGGACCTGGCGATCGCCTACGCATCCGGCGGAGGCTCAGTGCCCGGAGCGGGCGGACTCGCGGCCCTGGCAGGACTTGCCGGCGGAAGACGAAGACGTCGGCGATGAGCCGTGGTCCACGATCCTGACCCCTTCGGTTGACCCGGAACCGAGTTGAACGGACGATGGGTTTCGATGCGTTGCCCCTACTGCGGACACTATGACTCGAAGGTGATCGACAGCCGATCCAGCGATCGGGATCGTGGCAGTGCCATCCGACGCCGCAGGAGCTGCAAGAGCTGTGACGGGCGGTTCACGACCTACGAACGGGTCGAGAAGACCGCGCGCATGATGGTGATCAAGAAGGACGGCACCCGGACTCCCTTCGACTCGGAGAAGATCCTCGGGGGCATCCAGGCCGCCTGTGGGAAGCGACCGGTCTCGGAGGAGCGGAAGCTCGAGATCGTCGCCGAGATCGAGGAACAGGTCCACCGCGAACACGACCGGGAGATCGACTCCCTCGAGATCGGGAGACGGGTCGCGATGCTGCTCCGGGTGACCGATGAAGTGGCCTGGATCCGCTATGCCAGCGAATACCAGTCATTCGAGTCGATCGACCAGGTCCAGGAGGCGATCCAGGAACTCAAGAGCACGCCTCCCCCGGTCTCCGGGCAGAACGACCTCTTCCCGTCGGACTGACCGGCCGCATTCGCGTACACTTCGCGGACCATGCCTGAAATCACACTCCCAGACGGCAGCGTTCGAAGCTACGACCAGCCCACCAGCCCCGCCGAGGTTGCCGCGGACATCGGACCCGGTCTCGCCAAGGCCGCCCTCGGGGCGAAGATCGACGGCGAGCTCTGCGACCTCTCGACCGTCATCGATCGGGATGTGGCACTCGGCCTGGTCACCGCAAAGAACAGGGAAGGCGAGATCGACGCGGACGCACTCTTCCTGGTCAGGCATTCCTGTGCCCACGTGATGGCCGAGGCGATCCAGGCGGTCTTTCCCGGCATCCAGCTGGTCTACGGACCTCCGGTCGAGAACGGCTTCTACTACGACATCGCCTTTCCCGACGGCGAGGCGATCTCGAGCGAGGACTTCGAGAAGGTCGAAGCCGAGATGAAGCGGATCATCAAGGAGGACCGCCCCTTCACCAGGTACGGGGCGGACGCCACGGCGGGGCTCGAGAAGCTTCGCTCGGAAGGCTCCAAGTACAAGCTCGACAACGCGGAACGCGCGATCGAAGCGGGTTCGAGCGAACTCTCCTGGTACGCCACCGGCGAACCCGGCAAGGACTGGGAGGATCTCTGCCGAGGTCCCCACGTACCCTCGACCGGCAGGATCGGTGCCTTCAAGCTGATGAGCCTCGCCTCGAGCTACTGGCACGGTGACGAGAACTCCGATCGACTGACCCGTGTCTACGGCACGGCGTTCGCCGACAAGAAGCAGCTGAAGCAGCACCTGGCCAATCTCGAGGAGGCGCGCAAGCGCGACCACCGCGTGCTGGGCAAGCAGTTGAAGCTCTTCACCATCGACGAGATGGTCGGGCAGGGGCTGGTCCTGTGGACACCCAACGGAGCGGTGGTCCGCCAGCAGCTGCAGGACTTCATCTCCGAGGAACTCACCCGGCAGGGCTACAGCCAGGTCTTCACACCGCACATCGGCAAGCTCGACCTCTACCGCACTTCCGGCCACTTCCCCTACTACCAGGAGAGTCAGTACACCCCGATCATCGACCGGGCGAAGCTGCACGAACTGGCCGAGGAAGGCTGTACCTGCGGCGAGCTGGCCAACCGGATGAACGAGGGCGAGATCGAGGGTTATCTCCTGAAGCCGATGAACTGCCCCCACCACATCAGGATCTACGCGAGCGAGCAGCGCTCCTACCGGGAACTGCCGGTCCGACTGGCTGAATTCGGCACGGTCTACCGCTGGGAACAGTCCGGCGAGATCGGCGGCATGACCCGCGTGCGTGGGTTCACCCAGGACGACGCGCACCTCTTCTGCCGTGAGGACCAGATCGCCGAGGAAGTCCAGGGCTGCCTCTCGATCGTGAAGCTCATCTTCGGCACCCTCGGCATGACCGACTACCGCGTGCGGGTCGGGCTGCGTGACGCCGACAGCAGCAAGTACGTCGGCGATCCCGCCAACTGGGACCGCGCGGAACAGGCGTGCCGGGACGCGGCCGCGACGCTGGGCGTCCCCTTCTCGGAGGAACCGGGCGAAGCCGCCTTCTACGGCCCGAAGATCGACTTCGTGGTCAGGGACGTCATCGGCCGCGAATGGCAGCTGGGAACGGTGCAGGTCGACTACAACCTGCCCGAACGCTTCGACCTCGAATACATCGGCGCCGACAACCAGCGACATCGCCCGGTGATGATCCACCGGGCACCATTCGGTTCGATGGAGCGGTTCATCGGCGTGCTCATCGAGCACTTCGCCGGCGCGTTCCCCTGCTGGCTTGCGCCCGAGCAGGTGCGGGTGCTCCCCATCAGCGAGAAGAGCGCCGACTATGCGAACGAGGTCCTCGGCATGCTGCGCGAACGAGGCATCCGAGCGACCGTCGACCACGGGGCCGACCGGATCCAGGCCAAGGTCAAGGTCGCTGCCGACATGAAGATCCCCTACCTCGCAGTGGTGGGACCACGAGATGCGGAAGCCAGGAAGGTGTCGGTTCGAGCCTTCGGCGAGGATCGCAACCTCGGTGAAGTGGCGCTGGAGGACTTCGTGGCCGACATCGCGGCGGAAGCCGCGTCCCGAGGAGCGACCAGGCTGCTCTCGAGGTTCGAAGAGGAAGCGGCCACCGAGTAGGGCCTCGGTCTTTTCGGCACCGGCGAGTGGTCAGGCCGAAAACGTACACCCGACTTCGATTCAGTTTCCCCAGGCGGCAAGCGCCAGTTCATACGCTGCCGCCGCACCGGCGAAGACACCACCGGCACAGAGGGCGATCAGGCCGGTGCAGGGAATCGTCAGACCACCGAAAGTCACGCTGGTTCCCGCCACGCACGCACCGGTGAGCGCGATGCATCCGGCGGTCGCCAGCGCGGTGATCGCCGACCCTGCCGCGATCGCCGCAGTCTTGCACCAGAAACCCGGACCGCCGTTCTCCCCCGCCATCTGGACGGCGATGATGTTCTGTTGCACGGCCGTGGTCTCGTGCAGGAGGAGCAACGACATCATCATCCGGCTTTCTTCCGACCAGGGTACGACGTTCATGCCATGGGACAGGATGTCGTCGTGCAGAACCTCGATCACCGAGGCAGGCGGGACGAAGTCGCCGTCGAAGTAGATGTCCGGGTCGTAGCGCGGATCGGTGTCATTGATGTAGATCTTGGAATTGCCGGAAGTCATGATCAGGGTCGATGCCTCGAACGCCATCTCGACGGACACCCCCTGCTGCAGGGTGACCGAAAGCACCCCGGAGGGCGTGAAGGCATCGGGGTCGATCGCGAGGGACCCATCGATGATCGCCACGATCGAATCGGAACCGGTGCAGAGTCGGATCGGTTCGTTCTCGAAGGTGATCGCGGAGAGGACCGGCGGCTCGGGAACCGCCCCCCAACCACCGAGGATCATCGCGAGATCACCCCCATCGACGAAACAACTGCGATCGAAGTCCCGGGAACGATCGGCGGTACCCCATGCCCCGAGCACCATGGAGAGGTCCTGCCCATCGACGACCTGATCGCAGTTGAGGTCGATCGCGTGATGACAGAAGACCTCGTCGGCGAGGGCGCAGGGCGCGAACTGGGCGAGAAGCATGAGCATGGTGCAGGCCAGGACGTGCCCCCGATCACGAGTGCGTCGTCCACGGCGGTCGAGTCGAGACCGGCTGGTCATGTGTTTCTCCAGATGGATGAACTCGCGAGGACCGGATTCGGGGCATCGAAAAAAAGATCCGCTCAAGAGACAGGAACGTCTCTTCACCGGAATCAGGGCCACAAAAGCGGGAACTTGCTGATGGGAACGGGTGCGGACCCGCCAGGGAGGACGACAACGAGGCCCGTTCCGGTCGGAACGGGCCTCGCTGCATGCTGAAGCAGGGCTGACAGGGGGCGCGTCAACCGCCCCAGTAGCTCAGACACAGTTCATAGGCGGCGGTGCTGCCGGCGAAGACCAATCCGGAACAGAGGATACTCGCGAGCACCGCGCAGGGGATGACCGCCGTGCCGATGGTGATCGCGCCGACCCCGACGCAACCAAGAGCACAGACAGCCGTCATCATCATGGCGATCTGGGCTGCTGCAGCGA
The DNA here is from genome assembly GCA_029246705.1 of Phycisphaerales bacterium. GTDB lineage: Bacteria > Planctomycetota > Phycisphaerae > Phycisphaerales > SM1A02 > JAKVBQ01. The sequence goes on from JAQWMQ010000020.1 coordinate 51,806, forward strand.
TGCATGCCATCTTGCACATCAAGCCTGGTCCGGCAGTGCCGCCTGCCGGCGGAACCGGGTTGTTCTGGATGATGATGACGTTGTCACGGATGTTGACGTCGCCATTGATGATGATCTGCGTGCCGACCATCTTGCTCTCATCAGTCCATGCCGCGACGTTCGTTCCGTGAGTCTCGTAGTCGCCTTGCAGCCCAGTCAGTACCGCAGCGACCGGAACCAGCTCACCATTGACCTGAAGCGTGTCCTCGTCACTCGTGTCGAGGATCATCTTGGTCTCTCCACACATCATGACCACCGAACCGGAACTGTACTCCAGACCCACGTAGCCTCCCCCGGCATAGGTGATGTTGACGTATCCGTACTGTTCGTAGGTCATCGGGTCGAATGAGATCTGACCGTCGGCAACGGCCTGAAGGCTGTCGGTGCCCATGCAGAAGGACATTGCGCTGTTGTTGAAGGTGACATCCTGGATCTCCTGAATCGAGGGTACCGGCCCCCAGCTGCCGAGGACCATCGCGAGATCCGATCCACCGACACTGCAGTCCCCATCAAGGTCGTTCACGTTGCCGGATTCACCCCAGCTTCCGAGGACTATCGCGAGATCCTGTCCATCCACGATCTGGTCGCAGTTGAGATCGGACGGATGGTTGCAGAGGATGTCTCCCGCCATCGCGACCGAGACGAATTGATTCGCGAGCATCAGCACGCCACAGGCGAGTGCACAACCCGTTCTCTGGAAACGCTTCTGGCTCAAGGAAAGGTCTTCTGTTCTCTTTGACATGTTCTTCTCCAAGAAGGGGGCATCCGAGATGCCCTTCGACAAGGAGACCGCCCGGACGCCGTTGCGCCGTGACATCTCTTTTCTTGTCGTTCAAGTGCTCGACCCCGGGAAAGCGGACTGGATCAAAGAGCCGACACAGCTCCATGCAGGAAGCACGTCCAGTACGTGGGTCCATACACAGCTATGGCGGAGGCCCCGGGTTGTGACGGGTGAACCGAGAAAGTCATCGCTTTTTATTCGGCACCCCACCTCGCCCGGACCTGTCCCCCGCCGGAACGCATGCAAGCGGTTGGCGGCGTGACGGTTGGATCGAGTAGGCTCTTGCCATGATCTCGATACCGAACAAAGAGGAACACGCCCGGGCGAGGAACGTTCTTGGCGGCCCACTCGAGCCCTGTTCGAAGGATCCCATGACCGGCTTCTACCGAACCGGATGCTGCGAGACCGGCCCCGATGACCAGGGGCGACACGTCGTCTGCATCGTGGCCACCGAGTCGTTTCTCGAATTCAGCCGTGCCGCCGGAAACGACCTGGCGACCCCCATGCCCGAATACGGCTTTCCGGGCATCAAGCCCGGTGACCAGTGGTGCCTCTGTGCCGCCCGCTGGAAGCAGGCGCTCGATGCCGGGTGTGCTCCGGAGGTGGTGCTCAAGGCCACCCATGAAGCAGCCCTGGAACTGATCGAACTGGAAGACCTCGAGGCCTACGCCATCGACACCTGACTACAGAGGGAAGCCACATGACCATCATGTTCCTCAACGTGCTGCTGAGCACCTCTCTTCTTGTCGCAACGCCCCAGGACGCACCCGACACCACCCCCCCGGATCAACCGGAGATGACGGAAGCCGATCCGCTTCTCGAGGGCTGGGAGGACGAGGAATGGGTTGAATTCGAGCTGATCGATTTCGGCCGGGTGTTCGACCTCGATGGTGACGGCAAGGTCGGTCGATACGAGGCCGCGGCCGCCGCGATGCAGATCGCACTGGAGATCGAGTCGGAAGGTTCATCCACCGAGGCGTTCGGCGAGCGCCTGGCGGATCGGGCCGCCTGGCGGTTCGAATGGATGGACCTCCTCTTCGAGGAGCTGGACACCGATCGAAGCGGACTCATCGAGACCGAGGAACTGGATGACGAGATCCTCGACCTGCTCGAACTCGAACCCGAGGACCTCGACGTCGACGGTGACGGCGAGATTCGTCGGCGAGATCTCATGATGTTCGAACTGGGTGAACCCTCTGCCATGGAGATCGGGGAGGAAGTCGACTTCCTCATCGACGAGATGGGGGCTGTCGAATCGGGTGCGATCGACTACGACTCGATGCCCGCGGACCTTCGGAGGGAGCTGCCCCGTCGACATGACACCGACCAGGACGGCCGACTGGATCGCAAGGAACTGGTGGAGGCGTTCCTGCTGCCACTTCGGCCCGCGCGGTTCATGGTGAAGGGCACCACCGCCACGCTCACCGGGACCCTCGGGCCGGACATCGCCGCACGAACCCTGCGGTTGCTGCTGGAACACCCCGAAGTGCGGACGATCGAGCTTCTGGAGTGCGCCGGTTCGATCGACGATGAAGCCAATGCCCTTGCGGGGCGCCTGATCCACGCCGCGGGTCTTGCGACCGTGGTCCCCCACGACGGGGTGATCGCCTCGGGGGGCGTTGACATCTTCCTGGCGGGAACCCCGGCGACCGCGAACGCCGGAGCGATGATCGGGGTGCATGCCTGGTCGGACGACATGATGGAGATCCAAGCCGGGGATTTCGAGCGGGACCACCCGGCCCACGAGCTGTACCTGAGCTATCTGCGGGAGATAGAGGCTCCGGAAGCCTTCTACTGGTTCAGCATCGAAGCTGCTCCGGCAGACGACATCCACTGGATGACCGAGGTGGAACTGGCACGCTTCGGGGTGAAAAGCACTACGCAATAGCCCGGAAGTAGCCCGCTGAAGCACTCCGATGCGGGCAGAAGCCTGAGTCGCCTCGGCGCTCCAAGGAGGGCCCGGGCCGAGGAATCACGGGGAATCTGGCATTCCGATTTGCTGACACCAGCCTCAGGCGGTACCGTCAGAGTCATCGGGAGGCATCGTGTCGCCCGATGGCACCGTCGTCGGCCCCAATGGCCGTCGGGACTCCGAGGCCCTCATGCCCATGACCCGTTCGAACCCGGCACCCTGCAACTCATGATCGATCGAGTTGCAACCTCGCCAACGGTAGCCAGCACCCTGCACCGAGATGACCGAACCCGCCCGGGATCAACCCGCGCGTGGGTACTGTCGTCGTACATCACCGCCTAGGAGGACTCACCCATTCCACGCAGACGCTTCTACCGACCGGTCCAGGCACCCACTGGACCACGCACCAACGAACGAATCAGGATCTCACCCATCCGGCTTGTCGACGAAGACGGCGAGATGGTCGGGGTCGTCGAGACCGACGAAGCTCGCCAGCGAGCGAGAGAACTTGGACTCGACCTCGTCGAGATCGCCGCCGATGTCCGCCCCCCGGTCTGCCGGATCATGGACTTCGGCAAGTTCAAGTACGAGAAGTCCAAGAAGGACCGTGCCAACAAGACGAAGACCACCGAACTCAAGGAGGTTCGTCTCGGCCGATCGATGAAGATCGATCCGCATGACATCGAGATCCGACTCAAGCAGGCCAGGAAGTTCCTGATGGACGGACACAAGGTCCAGATCGTCCAGAACTTCCGCGGCCGCGAGATGGCCCACAAGGATCGCGGCAACCAGCGGATGAAGGAGATCGTCGAGCAGATGGAAGATATCGCCAAGGTCGAGCTCTACCCCCGGATGGCGGGTCGACGCATGACCATGGTGCTCTCGCCCGACAAGGCCAAGATCCAGTCCTACCGCCAGACCCACGGCATCAAGGAACCGGAGAAGCCCAAGCACGCTCCCGAGGAGGAGGAAACCGAGGCATCATCGGGAAACCTCATGGATGCCGGAGAGGCTGCAGCCCTGATGGACGCCGTGGAAGGCACCTCGGCCCCGGTCAAGGAGACTCCCAGCTCTGAAGCTCCTGAAGCTCCAGAAGCTCCAGAGACCCCCGACGCCGAGAAGACGCCGGAGGACGGCTGATCGCCCCGCAGCGGACGAACGGCTGAAAAACGGCTGAAGTAAAAGCCCAGGCAAGAAAGAAAGCCCGCCGGAACCTCGAGGTTCCGGCGGGCTGTTTCGTTGGACTGCAGCTTCCGGGGACGGTTGCCCCCTGGGAACGCTGTCGATCAGGCGCGACGACGACGTGAGACGATGCCCGCGAGGCCGAGGAGCGCCAGGGCGCCCGGTGCCGGGATCGCTTCGCCTGACCAGACGACGTTGTCGATCATCAGCGTCTCGGTACCCGAGTTGCTGGAGAAGGTGATGACCACTTCGCTGTCGGTCAGACCGGTCCAGGTCAGGGTCGTCCATGCACCTTCGATGCCGAGATCGTCGATGTCCGAACCGGTGGTGTCGATGCCGACTTCACCGCCGGCGGTGATGGTCAGGAAGTCCACGTTCGGTTCGGTGGTCTCGTAGCCAGTCGAGTTCAGCCAGAAGTCGAGGCTGACGGAATCGGCACCGGCGACCGCGGAGAGGGTCAGCACCATGATGCCGTCGATGTCGGAGAGCTGGTAGCCCTGATTGCCGTTGGTGAAACCGCCGGGGCTGCCGCTGCCGGTGTAGTCCGTCACGCCGACGAAGTCGCCATCGGTGAGTCCGACGCCGGTGTTGGTACGGAAGGTGGCGTCAAAGCCAGCACCGTCTACCGCGGACATGCCGGCATAGTTGATGAGGTCATGGTCGAAGCTACCACCGTCGACGGTGGCGTCGACGTACTGGGCACCAAGATCGTCGGGGCTTTCAAAGCTCTGGACAAAAAGCGTTTCGCCGTTCGCGGCGGCGCCGATACCCAAGAGGCAGAGGGCGCTGAAACCTGTCGTCATAATCTTCATGGGAGTCATTCCTTAAACTTCTTTGGTCTTCTCAATCTCAAGTACTTGGAAAACAACGATCTTCCACATCGTTGTCTGGAAGCGCGGAAAGGTACCGGTCAACCCCATGCGGGGTCACTGGTCAGCCCTGTCCCTTCGAAATGTCTTCCCTGCCTCTCGATCTCTTCAAGATCAAGAATAGCGAAACCGGACCACCGCCACAATCAATGTCTGAAGAGTCAGAGGGATCTTTGCGATTTCCCGACCGAAGCGCCAAATACCCCACCTGAGGGGCTCAATAACCCTATTTTCGACGAGGACGTGTTGTGGATTTCTCAGGGGCGTGGAGACCAGGGCGGCTCAGAATTGGCGCAGGAATCGAGCGTCATTGTCGTAAAACCAGCGCAGATCAGGGATTCCGTACTTCCGCATGGCGATTCGCTCGATGCCCAGTCCGAAGGCATATCCGGTGTATTCCTCCGGATCGATTCCGGCGGAGCTCAGAACATTCGGGTGGACCATGCCGCAACCGCCGAGTTCAACCCACATCCACTCGTCCTTGACCCGCATCTTCATGTCGATTTCGGCGGAGGGCTCGGTGAACGGGAAGAAACCGGGGCGCATGCGCACCTCTGCCTCCTCGCCGAAGTAGGTGCGCGCGAACTGGAAGAGCACGGTCTTCAGATCGACCATGTTCACGCCACGATCGATGTAGAGGCCCTCGATCTGGTGGAACATCGAGTAGTGGGTCGCATCATGGGTGTCGGGCCTGTAGACGCGACCGATCGCCGTGACCCGGAGCGGCGGCTTCTGCTTTTCCATGGCACGAATCTGGACAGTCGAGGTCTGTGACCGAAGCAGCTTCAACCCCCCCTCGGACCCGGCGAGGTAGAAGTTCTCGATCTCGTCACGAGCGGGGTGCTCGGGTGGAATGTTCAAGGCGGTGAAGTTGTGTCGTTCATCCTCGACTTCAGGCCCTTCAGCGATGGCGAAGCCCATGCGTGCGAACACCTCGGCAACTTCGGCCATGGTGCGACTGAGGACATGGCGGCACCCACCACCCCCACCGATGCCGGGTTCGGTCACGTCCACCGTCGGCCCCACCGAAGCCGATGAGGATGCCGTCGATTTCCTTGCCTCGAAAGCGGTCTCGAGGCTCTTCTTGACTTCGTTCAAGCGCTTGCCGACCGCGGGCTTCTCCTCACGAGAGACTTCCTTGAGCCGAGGCATCATCGCCTTCAATCGGCCCTTCGAGCCGAGGTAGGCGATGCGCCAGGCCTCGAGCCCATCCACGTCGGAGATGCCGTCAAGCTGCCCGAGGGCGTCGGATTCGAGTTGTTCGAGTTCGGAAAGCATGGGCGGAAGTCTACTCGATCATGAAAGAGCCCCGGCGAGTGCCGGGGCTCCGATTGCATTCTTCTGTTGAGCCGCGTTCAGCCTTCAGCGGGCTTCTGGGGATCATCGGTCGCTTCCGTCTCCGGAGCAGCCTCGGGAGCGTTTGCTGGCGGCTCGGCCACGGCGGTGGCTGTGGCGTCCTCTGCGGGAGCCTCCTCGGCTTCGGCCACCGGAGCAGCCGCGTCCTCCTTGCGCAGACCCGCCGCGAAGGCGGTTCGACGATCAGCTGACTTGCGTCGGTTGGAGACGCCGCCCCCGATCTGGGGACCCTCTTCCTTACCGACCAGCTGGAGGATCACGAGATCCGTGCCGTCACCGAGGCGGTGCTTGTCGAGCTTCACGATACGGGTGTACCCCCCATCGCGATCCTCGAACATGGGTGCAATCCGCTCGAAGAGGTGCTGGACCAGTCGCGGAGCCTTGCGAACTTCACCGTACCGGTTGAACTCGATCTTGCTCGCATCCGGAAGATCGAAGAAGGCATTGAGCTTCTTGTCCTCGGGCACGTTGGGATCGGCCAGCCAGGCGAAGACCTTGCGGTCGTTGATCTGGGCTTCGACCCGACGTCGGGTCTGGAGTCCCTTGCTCTTCTTCGCCATGGTGATGAGCTTCTCCACGAACGGCTGGACGGCCTTCGCCTTGGGCATCGTGGTTTCGATCTGCCCGTGTTCGAAGAGTCCAGCAGCCATGTTCCGCAACATTGCGCGACGGTGCTCGCTTTTGCGGTTGAGTTGCTTTCCGTAGATTCGATGACGCATCTGATTGCTCCTCCCCGCATAGGCGGGGTTCGAGTCGGACCCTCACGGGTGCGACTCCTGACTGCCCGTCGTGCGGGCTTCCCGAGGGATTCAGTCCTCTTGCCATCCTTCAGGGACCTGCATCCCGAAGGAGAGACCGATGATCTCCAACTTCTTCTTGACTTCGCGGAGAGATGTTCGCCCGAAGCTTCGCAGGGAGAGGAGTTCATCCTCACTGCGCTGGACGAGGTCACCCACACGTCGAATACGACCACTTTCGAGACAGTTGCTGGCCCGAACCGAAAGCTCGAGTTCGGACATCGGCATCTGGAGCTTCCGAAGGAGCTCGAGATCCTCGTCGGTGGCCGCCATGACGTCCTCGGTGAGGGTGGTGGTGCCGATGTCTGAGAACTGCACGAAGGGATTGAGGTGCTTGCGAAGGATCTTCGCCGACTCGACCAGGGACATTTCAGGCGTGACGGTTCCGTCGGTCCAGATGTCCATGATCAGCTTGTCGTAGTTGGTCTTCTGCCCGACGCGGGTGTCCTCGGTGCGGTACCGGACACGCTTGACGGGGCTGAACACGGCGTCGATCGGGATCTCGCCGATGACCTGCTCGTCGTTTCGACCGAACTGATCCGATGCCGGCATGTAGCCACGACCGCTCTCGACCGTGAACTCGGCCTCGAAATCGATGGTGTCGGTCAGGGTCGCGATGACGTGCTGGGGGTTGTGGATCGTGATGGAGGTGTCCGCCTCGATCATCTCGCCGGTGACCTCACCGGGTCCCGAGACTTCAACCCGCATGGTGCGAGGTTCGTCGGACTCCATGCTGACGATCAGTCCCTTGATGTTCAGGATGATGTCGGTGACATCCTCCATGACTCCGGGAATCGTCGAGAACTCGTGGGGTGAGCCGGTGATGCGCACCTTGGTGACCGCTGAACCCTCGATGCTGGACAGCAGGATGCGACGAAGGCTGTTGCCAACGGTCGTACCGAAGCCGCGCTCAAAGGGCTCTGCGACGAAGCGGCCGAAGGTTTCGGACGCGGTGGTGGCGTCGAAGTCGACGCGTGCGGGAAGTTCGAGGCCTCGCCAGCGAACATGCATGATGGAACTCCATGAATTCGACAGTACCGGTGGAACGGTGTACCCGGGCACCTCTCGGCTGAGTCCGGATGCCTGTCGATGCATCCGGCTGCCTTCTTCGTGCCCGAGCTCCAGAAAGCTCGAATGAGTCGTCGGCGTCAGACGCGACGACGCTTGCGGGGGCGACATCCGTTGTGGGGGATGCCGGTGTGGTCCTCGATGGCCGTGACCTTGATGCCGTTGGCCTGGAGTGCGGTGATCGCCGACTCCCGACCGGGGCCAGGGCCTCGGACATGGACTTCAAGCTCGCGCATGCCCATTCGCTTGGCCTTGACCGCGCAGCGTTCGCTGGCGCGGGTGGCGGCGAAGGGGGTCGACTTGCGCGATCCCTTGAAGCCGACGGTTCCGGCGGAGTCCCAGCAGAGGGTCTCGCCATTGACGTCGGTGATGGTGATCATCGTGTTGTTGAAGGTGGCCTTGATGTGGGCCACGCCCTTCAACACGTTCTTGCGGATTTTCTTCTTGCTTGCCATGGTCACTTAGTTCCCAGGGAGTTCGGAGCACAATCGCTCGATCGACTCCGATTGATCAACCCTTGACGCCCTTCTTGCCGGCGACGGTACGCTTGCGACCCTTACGGGTGCGGGCATTGCAGCGTGTGCGCTGACCGCGGACCGGGAGTCCCTTTCGATGACGTTCACCACGCCAGCAGCGGGTGTCCTTCAGACGTTGGATGTCCTGCTGCACCTGGCGGCGAAGCGCACCTTCCACGACGTGGTTGGTGTCGATCTCGCCTGCGATTCCGGCGACCTCGTGGTCGGCCAGGTCCTTGGCGCGGGTGTCAGGATCGACCCCGACCTTCGCAAGGATGTCCTTCGAGGTGGCTGGACCGACCCCGTGGACGTACTGCAGTGAGTACAGGATCTTCTTGTTCTCTGGAATGTCGACGCCTGCAATACGAGGCATGGTCTCGCGCTCCGTTCGTGGCCCGCTGTGCGGGGTTCAGCCCTGTCGGGCCTTCAACCTCGGGTTCTTCTTGTTGATGACGTACCGCTTCCCCTTGCGGATCACGATCTGGCAGTCTTTGGTCCTGCGCTTGATACTACTTTGAACCTTCATGGGGCCTGTCCTTGCTGAATTCCTGAATCTCGATGAGTCATTGGTGGTTGCTGGTAAATCGATGCGGGTGGTCAGGACTGACCACTCGTGGGTTTGGTCTGCCCCTCGGCCGGAGCAGCATCACCCTGGGCAGCGGGCTGTCCAGGTGCGTCGCCACCACGTTCACGCCTGGGCATGGGACCTCGATAGATGATCCGACCCTTGGTCATGTCGTAGGGGCTGATTTCAACGGTGACCGTATCACCCGGGACGGTCCTGATACGGGCGGTCTTCATCTTACCGCTGATGTAGGCAAGAATCTCATGGTCATTCGGCAATCTGACGCGGAACTGCGCATTAGGGAGCGCTTCCACGACCTCAGCCTCGAGTGTGATCTTTTCTTCCTTGGCCATGCCTACTCTTTACCGCACTTTCTAGCGACCACGGAGTTTCGGGCCCCGTCGGTCAGGACGTCGCTACCGGATCTGGTGACTGCAATCGTATGCTCGAGATGACAGCTGACGGCGCCGGAGACGGTACGAACCGTCCATCCGTCGGCATCCTTCCGGGTATCGATCCGGGGGGCACGCCGGCCTTCGGACGACACCGCGTCAGGGTCCTGCCCCAGCATGACCAGCATCGGCTCGACGGCGAGCACCATGCCAGGACGGAGGGTGAAGTCCCCCCGATGCTTCAGGGACAAGGTCATGACGCTTGGAGCACTGGGTGATTCATGAAGCTTGCGTCCGATGCCATGGCCGACGTAGTCCTCGACCACGCCGAAACCGGCTTCTGCAGATCGTTCTTCCATCTCGGAAGCGATCGCACTCCAACGGACACCAGGACGAATTCGCCTGATGGCGAGTTCGAGCACCGACCGCGTCGCTGCCAGGAGCATGCGGTGTGCTTCCTTCATGGCACCCACCGAGACGGTGATTGCCGCATCCGCACACCAGCCATCGAGTCTGACGCCACAATCGATCGAGACGAGGTCTCCGTCCTCGAGCGCCTGCTGTCCCGGCACACCGTGGATGACGGCGTCATTCACGCTGATGCAGGCGATGGCGGGAAAGCCCTGCCCGCGAACGTATTCGGGATAGTGCAGGAAGAGGGGCTCGGCACCGGCGTCTTCGATGGTGGCTCGTGCCGCTTCATCGAGATCACGGGTTCGTGCACCGGCGACGCACTGTGCTGCGGCTGCCTCGAGGGCACCACGCAGGACCGTTCCTGCTGCCCTGATCGACTCGATCTCCGATTCGGTGCGCAGCGCCGGTGCCGCCGCGCCGGGTGCGCGGAGTCCGGTACGAGCACCACGCACCGACACCCCCGCCGCGGTATCCGCGTCGTTGGTGCTGGTGGTGAATGATCGAGTGGTCATGACCATGGTTGATCTCGAGCCGGTCTGCACGGTGGTGCAGGTCAGCTGCGTGCGCTCCTAACTCGAGGACCCTTGGGATCGTCACCGGAAAGGAATCCGGAGTAGTTCCGCATGAGCAGGTTGGCTTCGATTCGCTGGATGAGGTCCAGGGAGACGCTGACCACGATCAGGAGACCGGTTCCTCCAAGGAACTGGGAGACCATGAACGGTATGCCGAAGCGTTCGGCGACGATCGCCGGTATCACCGCGATGATCGCCAGGAAACCCGCACCTACGAAGGTGATGCGTTCCATCACCGTTTCGAGGTACTCGGCGGTCCGTGGCCCCGGTCTGAGGCCCGGTATGAACGAACCATGGTCCTTCAACTGTTTCGCCATGTCGTCAGGACTGAACTGGACGGTGGTCCAGAAGTAACTGAAGAAGTAGATCAGCATGATCTCGATCAGGATGTAGGGATACATGCCGATCTGGAAGTTGGCGGAGAGGAACTGCGTGGTTGCGATCCACCATTCCCATGAATCTCCCTGGCTGGCGCGAGTCGCCATCCACCCGAAGATCGCCGAGGGGAAGATCATCAACGAACTGGCGAAGATGATCGGCATCACGCCGGCGTGGTTCACACGCAACGGCAGGTAATGGCGCTGGCCGCCGAAGACCCGTCGCCCACGCGTGTGCTTCGCCTGCTGGATCGGGATCCTGCGTTGAGCGATCGTGATGATGATCGCACCTGCGGTCACACCAACGAATGCCACCACGAGGAAGATCACCGGAAGCAGGCCTATCTTGCCCTGCTCGGCCTGCTGGCTGGGATCAAAGTTCGAATAGACCCATCCAATGGCGTTTGGCATTCGAGCCAGGATGCCTGCGGTCAGGATCAGGGAGACACCGTTACCGATGCCGTACTTGTCGATCTGTTCGCCGAGCCACATCAGGAAGACACTGCCGGCGGTGAGTGCGGTCAGGCCGGCCACCAGGAAGATGATGTGGTTGGTGCCGGTCGAGAACTGCGGCTGGACGAGATTCTGCGTCCTGAGATACCAGAGCCACATGAAGCCCTGGATGATGCAGAGCCCGACCGTCGAGTATCGAGTCCACTCGGTGATCTTCTGCTGGCCGGAGGCGCCTTCCTTCTTCAGGGCCTGCAACGAAGGCAGGACCGACTGAAGCAGCTGGAAGATGATCGATGCGGTGATGTAGGGCATGATGCCCAGACCGAAGATCGTCGACTGGCTCAGGGAACCACCGGAGAAGATCGACGCGAACTGCGCGATCCGGGCGAATCCGGTCTGGGACTCCTCCATCGCCTTTTCCGCTGACCGAGCGAGCTCGGACTGATCCACGCCGATGAGCGGGATCCAGAAACCAATGCGGTAGATCACCAGCATTGAAAGCGTGAAGAGGACCTTGTTCCGAAGATCGGCGATCCTGAAGATGTTGAAGAAGGCTTGGAGCATCGAGTGTTCTATCGGCTTGGGTGCCTGGGTGCGTGGTTTCGAAGCACGTTCAGGAGCTTCACACGTCGGTCGCCGTTCCTCCGGCTTCCTCGATCTTCTTGCGTGCCGCAGTGGAGAACTTCGCTGCGGTGATGGTGAACTTCTTGGTCAGCTCTCCTTCACCGAGCACCTTGAGCGGCAGATTCGTGTCTCGAACCACTCGATTGGCGGCGAGCAGCGCCACGTCGATCGTGGTGCCGGCATCAAACCGTTCCTCGAGAACCTTGAGGTTCACGACGTGGTAGTTCTTGCGGAAGTCGGCGTTGGAGAACCCGCGCTTCGGATAGCGCTGGAACCAGGGAAGCTGGCCGCCTTCGTAGCTGGCACGGCGACTGAAGCCTGCACGGCTGCCGGCACCCTTGTGCCCACGGCCTGCAGTACCGCCCTGACCGCTGCCTTCACCGCGACCGATTCGCTTGCGCGACTTGTATCGTCCGACCTTCTCGGTGATCTCATGGATCATCATGGTTGCTGAACTCCGCCCTAACTGGGCTTCGTGTGGGGTTCACCAGGAACCCGACTGGCTCGTATCAATGCTGACGTCAGTTGCGCCTCAAGAGGACGCCTCTCCACCGGAGGCCGGGGGATCTGCTGCTGGGGGTGCGGCTTCGGCCGCTGGGGGTGCTGCTTCGGCTGCGGGAGCAGGAGCAGCTGCAGGTGCAGGTGCACCTTCGGGTGCGCCACCTCTGCGGCCACCTCCGCCACCTCGTCGCCCGCCACCGCCGCGACGTCCGCCTCCACGGCGGTCCTCCCCGACGGTGTTGACCGGCGCCTGGGCTCGATCGTTGGTGGTCGAGATCGGCATGAACGCCTTGCCGCGTTCGATTGCCTCCTCGACGAGGGTGGGTTCGAGTTCAACGCCACGCAGGGCGGCGATCTCGTGTCGGGTACGAATCGCACCAAGCGCTTCGAGGGTCGCCTTCACGAGGTTCTTGCTGTTCGTCGATCCGAAGGACTTGGTCAGGCAATCCTGAATGCCGACCATCTCCAGGACCGCGCGCACCGAGGCGCCGGCGATGACGCCGGTACCGGGGGAGGCAGGCACCAGTCGCACGCGGCAGGCGCCGAAGCGACCTTCGACCTGGTGCGGGATGGTCAGGTCCTGGAGCGAGTAGTCGCTCAGACGCTTCTTAGCGTCCTTCTGCGCCTTCTCGATCGCCATTGGAACCTGGTTGGCCTTGCCATACCCAATTCCAACCCGACCACGCCGGTTGCCCACCACGACCAGAGCGCCGAAGCTGAAGCGTCGACCACCCTTCACCGTGGCGGCGGTTCGAAAAATACCCACTGTCGTGGATTCGAGTGCTGTTGATTCGTCGAGTACTTCTGGCATGTGTCCGTCCAGTATCGAAGGGAGTGAATTCGAGCGATCCGCTCGGATCCTGATTCCCTAGAACTTGAGTCCGCTTTCCCGTGCCGCATCCGCGAGCGCCTTGACGCGTCCGTGGTACAGCAGACCGTTGCGGTCGAAGACCGCGTTTTCAATTCCCGCTTCCTTGGCTCGCTCGGCAATCTTCGTGCCGACGACCTTCGCTCCCTCGATGTTGCCGGAGGGGCCGCTGTGACCCTTGTCCCGGCTCGAGGCGGAGGCCAGTGTCTTCCCGCACAGATCATCGATGAGCTGCGCGTAGATGTGATTGAGCGAGCGGTAGACAGTGAGACGTGGTCGCTGGGCATCGCCGGAGATCATCTTGCGAATACCCCGCTTTCGCCGGTTACGTCTGACTGTCCTGTTCTTGTTCCTGTCCATCGTTTCGTCCTTGGTTCGTCGCCTTAGTAGCGCGATGAGTGATCCACTAAAACGGCGTCAAGCGCCGAATGCCTTGCCCTGCTTGCGCCGGATGTCCTCGCCGAGGTAACGCACGCCCTTGCCGTTGTATGGTTCCGGCTTGCGTGAGTTCCTGATCTTGGCGGCGACTTCACCGACCTTCTGCTTGTCAACTCCGGTCACCGTGACCACGTCACGCTCAACCGAGCATTCGACGCCGTGCGGGATCTGGAAGATGATCTCGTTCGCGAAACCGAGCTTGAGGGTGATCTTCGGCCCGGCGACCTTGGCGCCGTAGCCGACACCGACGATCTCGAGCTTCTTGGTGTACCCCTTGGTCACACCCTCGACCATGTTGTTGATCAAGGACCGGGTGAGACCCCAGTAGGCCTTGGTCGAACCGTCGAGGGAGAACCCCTCGGCAACGCGACACACGATCGACTTCTCGTCCGCAAGCCATTCGACCACCACTTCGGGGCGATGCACCACGGACAGCTTGCCCTTGGAGCCCTCGATGTTGACGGTCCGACTGCTCGGGTCGATCGAGACGGTGACCCCGCTGGGGACTGTTATTGCTTTCTTGCCGATGCGAGACATCGTTCAATCCTCTTGTCGCGCCTGTAGGACGCGCTCTTTCAGCTGGTCAGCAGACGGTCGCCACGATTTCGCCGCCAACCCGCTCTTCGCGGCATCGACGGTCACTCAGGACACCCTTGCTCGTGGAAACGATGGCGATTCCAAGACCCTGCAGTGGTCGCGGAAGATCATCCGCACTGCAGTAGACCCGGCAGCCGCCCTTCGAGACGCGATCGAGCGAGTTGATGAGGATCTCACCTCGTCGCCCGTACTTCAATTCAATCTTGATCAAGCCCTGCCGGTCATCTTCAACACAGTTGAAACCGTTGACGTAGCCCTCGTCGACAAGGACCTGGGCGACACCACGGTTCAGCTTGTTGCTGACCACGGTGACCTCTGGAGCCTTGTTGCGGACCGCATTACGGATTCGCGTGAGCATGTCGGCAGTCAAATCGTTCATCGACATCGTCGTGTACTCCTCGCCCCGATCGTGTCGGAGCAGGACCATTCGTTCAGGATCACCAGCTGGCCTTGCGCATTCCCGGGACCATCCCCTGAAGCGCGAGTTCTCGGAGCATGATGCGACTCACACGGAACTTGCGGTAGATGCCCCGCTTCCGTCCGGTGATTTCACAGCGGTTCTCCTTACGGGAGGAGAACTTCGGTTCACGCTTCATTCTGGCGAATGTCTTCTTGCTAGCCATGGTTTCGTCTCGTTGTTGATTCGTCTGTTGATCAGCGGTTCGAGTCAGTCCTGGTGAAAGGCATTCCCAGCCCTTCAAGGAGGAACAAACTCTTCTCGGGATCACTGTTGCGGAAGATGAGATTGATGTTCATGCCGTGGTTGTAGGAAACCGACGCCATGTTGATTTCGGGCCACACCGCCTGCTCGGTGAGTCCCATGCCGTAGTTGCCCCCCTTGTCGAAGGACTTGCGGCTCAGGCCTCTGAAGTCCTTGATTCGGGGCGTGGCGAGGTTGATCAGCCGGTCGAGGAAGTTCCACATCCTGTCCCGCCGAAGCGTGACCATGAATGCCGAAGGCGCACCTTCCCGAACCTTGAAGTTCGAGACGGACTTCTTCGCGAGGACCATGATGGGCTTCTGTCCGGAGATCGTGGTCAGGGTCGAGATGACCGTGTCACGAACATCCGGCTTGAGCTTCTGGTTCTCGAGAGCCTTGCCGACACCGATGTTGACGATGATCTTGCTCAGGATCGGCTGGGCGTTGACGTTCGAGATTGCAAACTTCTCGCGAAGCGATGCTGCAACCTCGTCCTCGAACTTCGTCTGAAGCTGTGATTTTGTCGTTTGGGAGACCATGATGCGTTATCCCGCTGCCTTCTTCTTCGACGTCTTCTTGCCACCCTTGCTCGCTGAGCGAAGGACGTGGAGTTCCGAACCGTCACGTGCGGCGACTCGAGCCTTCGAGCCGTCCTCGCGGACCTCGAAGCGCACCCTGGAGGGCTTGCCCTCGACGCACGGACTGACATTGCTGACATGAACGGGCATCTCGAGGCGAACGATGCCACCCTGCTGGTTCTGCTGGTTGGGCTTCACGTGCTTGGTCCGGACGTTCACGCCCTTGACGATGCAGGTGTCGTGCTTCGGAATGATCTTCAGCACTTCGCCGGTCTTGCCCTTGTCGTTGCCGGACAACACGTAGACGTTGTCACCAGACTTGATGTGATTCGCCATCAGACCACCTCCGTTGCAAGCGAAACGATCTTCATGAAGTTCTTCTCGCGAAGCTCACGTGCGACGGCACCGAAGATCCGGGTCCCCTTGGGGTTCCCGTTCTCGTCGATGATGACGCATGCGTTCGAGTCGAAGCGCACGTAGGAACCGTCCGCTCGACGAGTCGGGTACTTCGTGCGGACGATGACCGCCCGTACCTTCTCGCCGGTCTTGATGTCGGAGTTGGGAAGCGCCTTCTTGACGGTGCAGACGACCTTCTCGCCGACGCCCATCGCAACGCGGGTGTGTCGCCCACGAGCACTGCTCTTTCCGAGCACACCGATCACCATGGCGACCTTGGCGCCACTGTTGTCGGCAACTTCCATTCGTGATTCTTTTTGAATCATTCGAGTATCTCGCTCTCAGAGACGCCTCAGGCGTCCGCACCGTCGCCCGGTGCTCGTTCCACAATCTTGGTGAGAATCCATGACTTCGTCTTGGAGATCGGCCTGCATTCGGCGATCTCGACGCGGTCCCCCACATGGGATTCGTTGTTCTCGTCATGAACCTGGATCACTGTCCGACGCCTGAGGTACTTGCCGTACTTCGGGTGCTTGGTGAGAAAGTTGATGACGACCTTGCAGGTCTTGTCACCCTTGTCGCTCTCAACAAGTCCGGTCTTGCGCGGAGAGTTCTCCGGGATTTCGATGGTCTTGGTCTTCACGACTGGGCCTCGCTCTTGGACATGTCTCGACTTCTTTGTTCGGTCATCAGACGTGCGATGTCACGTCGAGTCTTCTTGAACTGGGAGGTATCCTCGATCTTGTCGGTCACCTTCTGCGTGCGGAGTTCGAACATCCGCTTTCGCAGTCTGGCGATCTCGACCGAGACCTCCTCGTTGCTGAACTTGTGGACTTCCTGGGCCTTCATGACGCGAGCTCCAGTCGTTCATTGATCTTCAGGTTCTGGTTCATCACACCGACAACCGCCTTCCGACGAACCGGCACTTGACCGGCATCTTCATGGCGATACGACTGAAGGCCTGCTTGGCCATGTCCTCGTTCACGCCGGCGATCTCGAAGAGCATGGTTCCGGGCTTGACCCTGGCCGCCCAGTAATCGACCTCGGCCTTGCCCTTGCCCATGCGGGTTTCCAGGGGCTTCTTGGAGACGGGCTTGTCCGGGAAGACCCGGATGTAGATCTTGCCCTGACGACGCAGGAAGTGCTGTGCCGCGATACGGCCGGCTTCGATCTGGCGAGCAGTGAGCCACTTGGGCTCGAGGGCCTGCAGGCCGAACTCGCCGTAGGCGACGTAGTTGCCACGCGTCGCGTTGCCGCGAAGACGGCCACGCATCTGCTTCCTGAACTTCATTCGTTTCGGGAGCATCGGCATGATTTAGTGCCTTCCCCGTGCGCGTGCACGTCCACCAGCCGCGCTCGACTGCGTCTGGTCCTCGTCTGAGTCCGAATACATGCCCGTGTAGACCCAGACCTTCACACCAATGGTCCCGTAGGTGGTGTGGCTGGGTACGTAGGCATAGTCAACATTGGCCTGCAGGGTCGACAATGGAATCGAGCCGAGGCGAGTGTCGAAGCGACGGGACATCTCGGCGCCACCAAGACGGCCGGAGATGAGGATGCGAATCCCCTTCGCGCCGTTCTGCATCGCTGACTCGCAACGCTGCTTGATCTGGCGACGGAAGTTCGATCGCTTCTTCAGCTGTTCCGCGATCGCCTCGCCGAGCAATACGGCATCGATCTCGGGGTTCTTGATCTCGACGATCCTGATCACGACCTTGCGGCCGGTCAGTGCCTGAAGATCGGCGGTGAGCTTCTCCACATCCTGGCCCTTCGGACCGACCACCTGGCCGGGTCGAGCGGTGCGGATGATGATGGTGAGCTCCTCACGCGTACGCTCGATGAGGATGTCCGAGACCGCAGCGAACGGCGGCGTCCGGTTGAGACGCTTGTCGACGTACTTGCGAATCCGATAGTCCTCGACGAGCAACTCGCCGAAAAGCGCTTTCGGGGCGAACCATCGAGACTTGTGCGCCTCGGTGATGCCTACTCGGAATCCAAATGGATGGGTCTTTTGTCCCATTGGCTCTATCCGCTTCTTCCTGCTTTGGTCAGCGCTCGGCTACCTGCACGTGAATGTGACTGGTCCGCTTCCAGATCGGATGCGCTCGGCCACGATCCTTCGGCTGGAATCTCTTGATGGTCGGCCCGGAGTCGACCCAGGTGGATTCGACGTAAAGGCGTGACAGATCGGCGTCGTTCTCTTCTGCATTCGCGATCGCGCTCTTCAGCACGGAACGGAGGAAGTAGGCACCGCGGCGCTTGGAGAAATCCAGCGCTGTGATGGCATCCTCGATGTTCTGACCACGAACCATGTCCGCGACAAGGCGTGCCTTGCGAGGCGAGATGCGAGCGAATCGATGTGAGGCGTTGTAGTTCATCCTGGTTGCTCCTGAAGGCACATCAGCTCTTCAGGCCTTCCTTCTTGTTGGTGTGACCGCGGAAGACGCGGGTCGGAGAGAACTCACCAAGCTTGTGTCCGACCATGTCCTCGGTGCAGAAGACGTCGACGAACGTACGACCGTTGTAGACCTGGAAGGTCTTCCCGATGAACTCGGGAACGATGGTGCAAGCACGGGCCCAGGTCTTGATGGGAAGATGCTTCCCGCCATCGGACTGCTTCTGGACCTTCATGTAGAGCTTCTCGTCTACGTAAGGCCCTTTTTTCATTGATCGTGACATGATCGTTGGTTCCTTAGATCTTCAGCTGTCCGTAACGCACCGACTTGCGGCGACGGATGATTCGAGCATCACTGCTCATGTTCCTGCGTCGGGTGCGACCGCCCTTGGCACCGGTACCGGCTGCATTGGACGGTTCCTGTCCACCCTTGGACTTGCCGTCACCGCCACCATGGGGGTGACAGTGGTGACTCATGGCGACGCCACGCGTGGTCTGCTTGCGGCCGAGCCAGCGAGCACGTCCGGCCTTGCCGAGCTTGACGTTGCCGTGGTCGGAGTTCCCGAGGACGCCCACGGTCGCACGGCAGTCCATGGAGACCTGGCGGATCTCACCGGAGGGCATCACGATGGTCGCCCATCGGCCTTCCTTGTTGGTCAGCCGTCCGCCGATTCCGGCGCTGCGACAGAGCTTGCCGCCGCGGCCCGGCTCGAGCTCGATGCAGTGCAGCATGATGCCGGTCGGGATGTGCTTGACCGGCATGCAGTTGCCGGGCTTGGGCTCGACCATGTCCGAGGAGCTCAGCAGCACTTCGCCGTCGGTGACGTTCTTGGGTGCGAGGATGTAGCGCATGGTGCCGTCCTCGTACTTGAGGAGGGCGATGTGGCAGGACCGGTTGGGGTCGTATTCGATCCCGACCACGGTTGCCGCCATGTCGTCCTTGGTGCGACGGAAGTCGATGCGTCGATATCGACGCTTGTGACCGCCACCACGACCACGCACGGTCTTCTTGCCCTGGTTGTTGCGCCCACCGGTCTTGGACAGTGGAGCGAGCAACGACTTCTCGGGACTGCGCTTGGTCACCTCGACATGGAGGTTGACCGACGCATTGCGTCGTCCTGGGGTCGTCGGCTTGTAGATTCGAATGGCCATCGGATATTCCGTTCGTACCTGGGATCCTGAATCAGAAGAGCTGGATCGAGTCCTCGGCGTGGACCTTGACGATCGCGCGCTTGATGGTGTTGGTGGTCGTCCACCCGTACTTCATGCGCCGGGTCTCACCCTTGCGACGCTGGGTCGCGACGGAGATGACTCGGACGTTGTAGATCTCCTCGACCGCTCGCTTCACCTGCGCCTTGGTGGCGCGGCGATCGATCTCGAAGGTGAATCGATTGAATTCGTTGGAGTCGATGGTCGCCTTCTCGGTGACGATCGGCTTGCGAATGATCGTGGTCGCTTCCATCAGGCGACCTCCTTCTTCTCTTCACGAGCGGGGAAGCACGAACCGTCGATGAACGATTCGAGCGTGGCCCGATCGACGACCAGGAACCGGTGGTTCAGCAGGTCGAAGACGTTGAGTTGGTCGATCCGAATGGTGTCGACTTCGGCGATGTTGCGCGCAGAAAGGGCCGCCTCGCGGTTGGTGTGGGGCAGTGCGACCAGGCAGGTGCGATTGACGCCGAGCGCGCCGAGCATCGTGGCCATTTCGCTGGTTCGAGGCGTCTTGAAGTCGAGGTTCTCGACGACCTTGACCTCGGTCAGGACGTTGCCCTCGAAATCGACCATCTTCGCCAGCAGCGCATTGCGGTTGGCGAGCTGGCGCATCTTCTTGCTCAGCTTGCGACGGAAGGATTCGCGCGTCTTGGCGAAGGCGACACCACCACCCTTGCGGATGACGGTTCGGTTGGCACCCATTCGGGCGTTGCCGGTGCCCTTCTGCCGGTAGATCTTGCGGGTGGAACCCTTGACCATGCCCCGACTCTTGGTGCGGGAGCTGGCCTGTCGCTGATTGCCATGCACGACGACATAAGCCTGCTTGAGCAGCGCACTCCGAATATCGGGGCCGCCCAGCTTCGTCTCGTCGATCTGCATGGAGTCGACTTTGTCGCCGTTCTTGTTGTGGACTGGTATTTCTATCATCGTCTCGTCACCTTGCCGGACAGGTCATGCCCGCGTCTCGCTTCCCCCTCCAGGCACCTCTTATTGGGTGGTACCGGGCAGGGATCTACTCAGGTCGTCAGTGTTGTCGCGGTCGAGTGGTTCCGCCGGTCCGACTTCATGACGAAGTGCGGTGTGCGGTACGGCCTTCTCGACCCCCAGGTCAGGACTTCCCGGCCTGGGCATTGGCCTTTGGCTTATAGAGCCTCGTTGGTGTCTTAATGAACAGAACGCCGGTGTTGGGACCGGGGACCGGTCCCTTGACGAGAAGCAGGTTGCGCTCCTCGTCGATGGAGACCACATGGAGTGAACGCACGGTGACCCGTTCGTTACCCATCTGGCCGGCCATCTTCTTTCCTTTTTTCACCTTCGGTCCGGTACCGAGGTTGATGCCGCCGCCGCCGATGGAACCCGCGGAACGGTGCTTGCGCTGAACGCCGTGGCTGGCTTCGAGGCCACGGAAGTTGTGACGCTTCATGACACCCTGGAAACCCTTGCCCTTGCTGGTGCCGGTGACGTCGACGAACTTGCATTCGGCGAGGCAATCGACCTTGACCTCCTGGCCAAGCTCGTAGCCTTCGGCTTCGGCGTCGTTGTCGCAGCGGAATTCGCGGTGGATGCGCTTGGGGCTGGAGCCAGCCTTCGCATCGTGGGCGATGACCGACATGGTCGATCGACGCGGCTTCACGTCCTCGAAGGCGACCTGAACCGCGGCATACCCGTCGGACTCAGCGGTCTTCACCTGGGTGACGACGCAGGGACCAGCCTGGATGACGGTGACGGGAATGTTCTTTCCGTCTTCAGTGAAGTAACGGGTCATTCCGACTTTTCTACCGATGATTGCGGGTGGCACGGCTGGTTCCTTTCGAGTGTTCCGAGGGTTTTCGCCAGGGGTCGTCTTGGACTTGGCGGGGTTTCGTCTTGTTGCCCACCGGATCTCGGCGGACGTCGGGGGGTTTGGTCTTTAAGCGGTCAGGCCTTGATCTTCACGAAGACGCCGGCGGGAACGACGAGACGGTTCAAGGCCTCGACGGTCCGGGGGTTCGGCTCGGTGATGTCGATGATTCGCTTGTGCGTTCGAATCTCGAACTGCTCACGAGACTTCTTGTCGATGAACGGGGAACGGTTGACCGTGTAAATCTCGCGCCGGGTCGGGAGCGGGATGGGACCAGCGACGATTGCACCAGTCCTCTTCGCATGATCGGCAATTTCACGTGCCGACGCGTCGAGCGCCTGGTGGTCGTAGGCTTCCATGCGGATTCGAATCTTGCCGCCATCCATCGAGTGGAGTCCTGATCTGTTGAATCGGCTGGTAAACAAGCCGATTCATCGTTCCTGGTCGTTCACTGCAACACACGGTGTGTTGCCTTTGGTCTGTCTTCAGGGTTCATCTCGTCGACTGCTGATCAATCGATCCGGGAACCACTTTCAGTCGCTCACCGGCACCGAGGTGCGAAGTGAACGGGCGTCGTGGTCTACCGGGGTGTCGGGTGCTTGGAAACACCGTCCCGATTGCATTGAACGACATCGAAACCTGAGAGACAGGACACCTGTCCGCGGACAGGGGCGAATGGGCGATGATACGAGATCAGCCGTAGCTGTCAACACGCGCGAAATGGTGGAACCAGAGCCTCGTGCCCCTTCAATCCAGTCAGATTCAAGCGTAGGATGCCCCACCTGCCATGCAGACCACGCCAACCATCTTCAGGCCAGCAGCAAACCGCAGATCCCGGACCCCTGTCTGGCCGATGCTGGCAGTCGCCATTGGTGCAGGCATTTCGGGCGCCCATGCGGCCCAGGAGCCGCCCGGTACCGTTGTAAGTCCGGTAATAGCCGACCAGGACCCTGACAACGGACTGATTGAAGGGCTCCAGCTCGCAAAGAAGCTTGGTCTAGCCTACCGAACCCCACCCGGAGCCAAGGCCAGCGAACTCCGAAACGACCAGGGACTGGATGCCCTGCTGGTGATCGACGAGAGCGAACCGCCGGGCTGGACGATCACGTTTCAGCGGCTTCAGGGCACCGAACTCGGCGATACCGCGGCCTCGAAGGTCGATACCTTCCTTGAAAACCTGGGAACGGGCGACGACCGACCCGAGGTCAGGTCACGGGAAACCCTTGGTATCAGGCTACTTGGAGGCGCCAAGGACCAACTTTACCCGGCGGAACTGGTCTACCTTGATGTTCCACTTGAAAGCACCCAAGGCGTCAGTGGGCTGCTGGTCATTCAGACCGAACCGAATGCGTTTCTTTACGGAACGCTCTTCGCCGTCGAAAAATCCTTCGAAGCTGGCGGAGAAAAGACCATTCGGGCACTGTTTGATTCACTTCGAATCGAACCTGCAACGGGCCGAATCGAGTCGGAAATGACTCGAATCGAGCAAGGCGCCATCATTCTCGAGCATTTCACACCGGATCTTCTTCGCGCCATCGCGGAGCAGGAGATCAACGAGTTCTACCGAATCTACGCGGTTGACCAGGAAGGCGTGATCAACGAAGTCGGTTGGCAACAGATGTCCACGAAGCTCGCACCGATGTCCGCCATCGAAGGCACCAAGGCAGGCGAGGACGTCGCCTCCACCGAGGGCCTGATGGTGACGCTCAAGGGCGAAATCGTCGAGTTCTATGAGTCGAGGAAGATCACGATCGACAGTCTCGCGAACCACTGGATGTCGTTGGATCGGGAGCAGGGTCGCTGGTCGATCATTCGCACGCCACGCCGGATCCTCCAGGTCGGAGGCAACAGAACCGAATCGGAGGTCGGCTCCCCCAAGTCCGAAACCGGCGTTCGAACGCGCCCGCAACCCCGGGCGATGGTGATGGTCATGGATTCAGACGGTCAGGACCAGCAGCTGGAGATCCCTCCCGCACCGGCTCCTTTTCTCGACCAGGCCGAGATCTACGTGCTTGGAAGGTTGCTGAAGGCGGCGGGCATCGAATCATTCGAAGCCGACTGGTACACGCTTGATCAGCGTGCGAACAGTGGTTTCGGCATCAGAAAACGAAGTGACCGAACCGCATCCGCAGGCGCGCAGGGCGCGTACAAGATCGAGACCATCGGAAGCCGCGGGAGATCGACGCAGTTCTTCGACGAATCCGGCACGCGAACACGTCTCGAGAAGACACTTGCCGATGGCAGAACACTGGTATTCGAACTCATAGATCCGAAAACACTGATCGACATCTACACTGAAAAGAATCTTCCGGTGAGATGATGACTGGAAAAGGAAAGAACCTTGACTGCTGACCGAAGTGGCATCCTGCTCGCAATCCCCGTCTACAACGAGGCGAAGTACATCAATTCCGTGATCGGACAGGTCGCCGACTGCGCACGCGACATCCTGGTCATCGACGACGGCTCCACTGATGACACGCCGAAACTGCTTGCCCAGCAGAACGTCGAAGTGATCCGCCATGCGAAGAACCGAGGCTACGGCAGGTCCATCCGGGACATGATCCGGTGGGCGGATTTCGACGGGTACGACTGGCTGATCACCATGGACTGCGACGAGCAGCACGAACCCGCGGAGATCCCCGCTTTCGTCGAGGCGATCGAACGGGACGACGTGGACGTCATCTCGGGCAGCCGGTACATGCCGCTCTCGAAGGCCGACCACGACCCCCCTGCCGACCGTCAGGCGATCAACCAGGACATCTGCAAGGAACTGAAGAAGTGGCTGGACCTCGAGGTCACCGATGCGTTCTGCGGTTTCAAGGCCTACCGGGTAGCGAGTTGCCGAAAACTCGAACTGGACGTCGACGGATATGAATTCCCCCTTCAATTCTGGGTCCAGGCGGTCTCCGCGGGACTCAAGGTCAGGGAGATTCCCATCAGGCTGATCTACAACGACCCCTCCCGCACCTTCGGAGGGCCGCTGAACGATCCGAAGAACCGACTCGAGTCCTATCTTGCGACCATGCACCTGGAGCTCAGCCGCTGTGCGGAGAAGCTGAGCCTGCAGCGCAAGGACTAAGAGGGTGCCCGCCGGCGACATCCTGAGTGGGCACCAGCCCTGCTTCTACCACCCCGGCATCCTTGCCAAGCGCTGCGCACTCGAGGAGCTTGCCAGACGAGATGAGGTCGGCTGCAGCTGGCTGGTGGTCGACCAGGACGTCAACGAGCCAGGCTCGATCGAATTCCCAGACCTCGACGACCGGGGCCGACTCACGAGAAGACTCTGGCGAGCACTGCCCAGCGCTCCCGGCGTTCCCACCTGCCATCGCCGAGTCACCACGATCACGCCCCCACCCCGGGTCTCGAAGAAGCTGCCAGGTTCGATCCAGGACGGTCTGGACCGAATGCACCAGGCGCTGGTCGAGGCAGCCGGAGACACGGTGTCAGAACGCGTGGCCGCCGCCAACGAGAGCCTGCTTGCGGACTGGTTCCAGACACCGTGCAGACTCATCAGAGCCAGCACGTTGCTCGAGACCGAACACGCGAGAGACCTGCTCGAGCACATTCGATCGGAACCGATCGAATGTGCTCGACTCTGGAACGAGGCGGTACGTGCAGTGCCCCGTTCCGCCCGTGAACTCCGGGTGAACACCCGGAGCCTCGAGGAGACCGAGGTCCCCGTGTGGAGCATCGATCCGAATGACGGAACCAGGCGACCCGGCCTCCTGCGGGACCTGACCGAGGCCCTGAAGGGCGACCGGGTGATCCTGCCGCGTGCCTTCCTGATGACCGCGATCGTTCGTTCCGCCGGGTATCGGGTGATGATCCACGGAACGGGAGGCGGGCGGTACGAGGCGGTGACCGATCAATGGGCGCGAACATTCCTGGGGCTTGAACTCGCACCAATCATGGTGGTCTCGGCCACGGTCACCCTTCCACTCGGGGCATGCACACCCGATGCCTCCCTGCTGCCGGCGCCCGGCGCACTGAGGCGGCTGGAACACGACCCCTGGCCGGACACGACCCACAAACGAGGCCTGGTCGAAGCGATCGCCAAGGCACCACCCGGCTCGGTTCTGCGCAGAAGACTCTACGCAGAGCTGCATGAGGCGCGACTGGAACAGGCCGCCGCCATCTCGGAGCGGATCCAGCAGCTCAAGGATGCCACCAAGGATCTTGGTGAGGCCATGAAGTCACGTGACCTTGCAGGTGACCGCACCTGGCCCTGGCCACTGCACGAACCGCACCGACTGCAGGAATCGCTCGCCGCCAAGACGGAATGAGTTGCTTCGGGTCGGTTGTGGATCGAAGGGAATCACCAGCAGGCCCTCTGGAGCGCGCGGTGGAGATTCAGCCGCCGCAGAGACCCCAGTTGCCCAGCAGCAGTGAGAGATCCGCACCATCGACGACTCCGTTGCCGTCGAAGTCGGTCTCGCAGTCGACACCCTCGCCGCAGACGCCCCATGAACCGAGCAGCATGGACAGGTCGGCACCGTTGACCGTGCCACTGCCATCGACGTCACCGATGCAGTCGCAGAAGGAGACGCCACCCTGATCGGTCCAGGGTCCGGCGATGTCGTCAGGCAGGTTGCTGCAGATCTCGGTGTCGCTGATCAGGACGTCGAAGTTGTCCCCGATGACCATGATGCCCCCACCGCCGTGCACCGCGGAGTTCCCACTGATCGTGCAGCCGGAGATCCCGACGTCGGCACCGAGCGAGAAGTTCACCGCGATCACCATCGAACCACCCTCGGAACCACTGGAGTTGCCGGTGAAGATCGAGTTCGTGAAGATCGGAGCTCCGGCATAGGTCTGGACCGCACCGGCCGAACCGACCGCGGTGTTCTGATCGAAGGAGCAGTTGCTGATCAACACGGTGGAATAGCTCATCTGGAGGGCGCCACCATCCTCGAAGGCGTGGTTGCCCTGGAAGATGCAGTTCTCAAGCACTGCCGAGGACAGGTAGAAGAATCCTGCTCCGCCTTCGTTGGAACTGTTGTCCTTGAAGACACAGTCCTGGATCGTGGGTGATGCCTCGAAGAGGAAGAGACCACCACCGACGTTCTTGGCGGGGTTGAACGGGTACGGTGAACCGGAGACTCCGTTGAGGATCGTGAATCCGTCAAGCACCGAATCCAACTGCTCGCCGGAGGTCATGCTCACGACCGCCCGGTCGAGACCGGAGCCGTCGATGAAGGTCTCCGTGGCGCCGCCCAGGGATTCGACCCGGATCGCCTTGCCCATGAAGTCGATCGACTCGTTTTAGGTTCCGGGAGCGACCTGGATCAGGTCACCCTCGGCTGCATCCTCGATGGCCAGGGTGATGGTCGGATATTCAGCGGGAACGTCGAGGGCCAGGTCCTCACAGACATCCGGCACGCCGTTCTCGTTCAGGTCATCGACTTCACCATCGAGGATCTGCAGGTAGTCGACGATGCCGTCGTTGGTGCAGTCCTCACTCCATTCGAGGAGGTAGCCGGAGACCATCCGCGTTTCACTGGCGCACTCGTCGGAAGCGATGTCGGGGAAGTCGTTCCAGGCCATGGAGTAGCTTCCATCGGGGGCGATGGACAGGGCGAGGCGATCCTCGTCGAGGCCACCCTCCCCGTTGCAATAGGTGTCGTCAGGCTGTCCTTCGGCCCAGTTGAGGAACGAACCGAACGGCTCACCGGTGACCCAGCGCCAACCACCATCGGGGTTCTCAGAGTCTGGGTCCGCGGGATCCTGGAAGCCACCGAGCCAGGGAGACAGTGCACCTGCGGTCGGATCGGCGTACGTCATCACGCGATCCAGGAGGAACTGGTTCTCCTCGGGGCTGGTGATGGTCACCAGGTGTGCACCCATTGCAGCGGCTTCCTGGGCAGCATCGGTCCAGGAGATGCCGGAGGACACCTGAACGAAGTCGTAGAGGTGACCGTTGCCACCATCAACGGTGTCCCAGAGGATGATTCCACTCTCCTCGCAGTCGAACACGCCGTTGCCGTCACTGTCGAGGTCGGCGGTACCGCAACCACAGGTTCCAGGCTCGATCTTGTTGGCATCGTCGGGGCACAGGTCGGTGCAGTCGAAGGTGCCGTCGCCGTCGCTGTCGAGATCCTCGACGCCGCAACCGCATTCCCCGGCCTCGACCTTGGAAGCATCACTCGGGCAGTCATCAAGGCAGTTCGCGGTGCCGTCAGCGTCGTCGTCAAGGTCCTCGATTCCGCATCCACACTGGCCGGATTCGACCTTCAAGGCGTCATCGGGACACTCGTCGGTGCAGTCGGCGGTGCCGTCGCCGTCACTGTCGTCATCGGCAACGCCGCAACCGCAAGTGCCGGCTTCCAGCTTGTTCGCGTCTTCGGGACAGCCGTCCTGGCAGTCGAAGGTGCCGTCACCATCGGTGTCGACATCCGCGACGCCGCAACCGCAGGTTCCGGCTTCGGTCTTCGTCGAATCATCCGGACAGTCGTCGACGCAGTCGAGGGTGCCGTCACCATCGCTGTCATCATCCGACACGCCACAACCGCACACACCGGCTTCGGTCTTGGCCGAGTCCTCGGGACATTCATCATTGCAGTCGAAGGTGCCGTCGCCGTCGGTGTCCTCGTCGACCACGCCGCAGCCACAGGCACCGGCCTCGGTCTTGAAGGCATCATCCGGACAGTCGTCGTCGCAGTCCATGGCGCCGTCGCCATCGGTATCCTCGTCGACCACGCCGCAACCGCAGGTGCCGGGCTCGACCTTGTCTGCATCGTCAGGACAGTCGTCCAGGCAGTCGAGGGTGCCGTCGCCGTCGGTGTCGTCCTCGGTGACGCCGCAACCGCAGGTGCCCGGGTCGGTCTTCGTCGCGTCATCGGGACAGAGGTCGTCGCAGTCGAAGCTGCCGTCGCCGTCACTGTCGACATCCGCCACGCCGCAGCCACAGGTGCCCGGGTCGGTCTTCAGCGCGTCATCCGGACAGAGATCATTGCAGTCGAAGCTGCCGTCGCCATCGCTGTCGACATCCGCGATGCCGCAACCACAGGTGCCGGGGTCGGTCTTCGTCGCGTCATCGGGACAGAGGTCGTTGCAGTCGAAACTGCCGTCACCATCACTGTCGACGTCCGCGACCCCACAACCGCAGCTGCCAACCACGGTCTTCAGTGCGTCGTCGGGGCATTCATCGACACAGTCGAGCGTTCCATCACCGTCACTGTCGTCGTCCGCGACACCGCAGCCGCAGCTGCCCGCCACGGTCTTCAGCGCGTCGTCGGGACATTCATCGACGCAGTCCAGGCTGCCGTCACTGTCGCTGTCGACATCCGCGACGCCGCAACCGCAATCGCCGGGTTCGATCTTCGCCGCGTCGTCCGGACAGAGGTCGTCGCAGTCGAAGGTACCGTCGCCGTCGGCATCGAGATCGGTGACGCCGCAGCCGCAGGTGCCGGGGTCGGTCTTCTCGACGTCCTCGGGACAGTTGTCGTTGCAGTCAAGGGTGCCGTCACCGTCGGTGTCGAGATCGTCGATACCGCAACCGCAGATGCCGGGCGTGGTCTTGCCGGAGTGTTCGGGACAGAGGTCCAGGCAGTCGGGGGTGCCGTCGTCGTCCACGTCGGAATCCTCGACGCCACAGCCACAGGCTCCGGCAACGGTCTTCAGTGGGTCGTCGGGGCAGGCATCGATGCAGTCCGGCGTGCCGTCATCATCGAGATCGAGATCCTCGATGCCGCAACCACAGTTGCCGGGAACGGTCTTCAGCGGGTCGTTGGGACAGGCATCGAAGCAGTCCAGGGTGCCATCGGCATCGGTGTC
>JAQWMQ010000027.1 GCA_029246705.1 Phycisphaerales bacterium
GAAGACCATCGCGAAGGCGCAGGGAATGATCGCACCGGGCCTGACTTCCTGCAGACGCCCGAAGAGGATCGCCGCGAAGGCGATCACGACCCCGAGCATCACGTGATCAGCGCCTTCCATCCCGGGAAAAAGCGACTTCACCTCATCGGCGGAGCCGACGAACCACGCCGGGATCGGCATGAAGGCGACCGCCGTCCCCAGGAGGAGTCCGCAGACCTCCAGCCAGGGGAACGTCTTCCACCGCTCGCTCAGCGCCCCGAGCAGGGCGACCAGGATCATCCCCGGCCCGAGCCAGCCGAGCCAGATGTCACTGCGATGCGGAGGGAAGACCGGAAAACCGTTTTCGGCGCGGTAGGAAAGCAAGAGCCCGAGGCCCACGGCGATCCCGAGGATCGAGCCGCGCAGCCAGAACTGCTTGCGCAATACGGGCACCAGCCACCAGGCAACGAGCAGTGCGGTCCCGATGAGTGCGGGAATCAGGAACGAGAAGAGGAAGAGCGAGAGTTCCATGTACGTCCTTCAAGCGGAAGGACCGGACTTCAGGCAGTCCAGTCACCTTCGAGACCGATGATCAGGCGGACTTCATCACCCAGTGCTCCGTTCTTCACGCCCCAGTCCATGCCGAAGTCGGAACGCTTGATCGTGAGGGTCGCCTCGTACCCGGCCTTCTTGATGACGGGGTTGCCCTTCAGGCCGGTCATCTCGACGGCGGCGACGACTTCCTTGGTGACGCCGAGCATGGTCAGCTTGCCGGTGAGTTTCCAGCCGCCTTCGCCATCCGCTTCGGCGTTGGTCGACTTGAAGGTGATCGTTTCGAATTCCTTCGAGTCGAAGAAGTTCGGACCCATCAGGGTTCGATCGAGCTTCTCGGTTCCGGTGTCGACCGAGTCAACGGCGACCGACACGTTCATGCTGGGCGCTGCAGCCCCGTCCTCCGAGGTGTTGAAAGTGCCGGTGACGTCATTGAAGCGTCCCCAGAACATGCCCGCACCGGCATGATGAATTCGAAAGTTGACCATGCAGTGCACCGGATCGAGGGTGAACTCGATGGTCTCGGCGTCCTGGGTGGAAGCCAGCGGCTTCGAGGCGGCCGCCACGAGCAACAGTGTGCTGAGCAGCGCGAAGGCAAGACATCCGAGTCGGGTCATCGAGGTCATGGGCGTGGTCCTTCCAAGTCAGTGAACTCTGATCAGGGGTCCGATGATAGCGTGACTTGGTCGGGCCACTCCACCGGCTTGCCGGTGGTCGTGTCGATCGACATCTGGGCTTCCGCATTCCGCATCCAATGACCCAGAATCCCGGCCAGTCGCTGAAGCTCCTCGGGATGTTCCCGGGAGAGATCGGTCTCTTCACCGAGATCGCGGGAGAGGTCGTACAGCTCGAAACGTCGATCGGCGTGAAAATAGATCAGCTTCCAGTCCCCCTGCCGAACGGCACTGTACGGAAGGATTCCCGGGCCACGCGGGCCCCAGACATGCGGCTGGTGAAAGACGATCGGACGTTTGTTGAACCGTTCGGGTGCCTCGCCGTCGAGGACCGGCGCCAGGTCGATCCCATCGAGCTGGCGCGATCCCGGCACGCCTTCAAGCCCCCCCGTCGCCTCGAGGATGGTCGGGAAGAGATCCTGGGTGACGACCGGCACGTCCGTGACCGAACCGGGTTCGGTGCGGCCCGGCCAGTGGATGATCCAGGGGACCCGAACGCCACCTTCATAGGCGGACCCCTTTCCACTGCGAAGCGGCTTGTTGTGGGTGTGCGCTTCGCCACCACGACCGTGGGCGGACAGACCCCCGTTGTCACTGGTGAAGATGACGATGGTGTCCTCGGCGACACCGTTGCGCTCAAGCGTTTCCAGGATCTCGCCCAGAGCGACATCCATGGACTCGACCATCGTCGCGTAGGCCGCCTCGCGCGGGTGAAGATCGGCATAATCCTCGAGATGACGCGGGTTCGGCATGATCGGCGTGTGCACGGCATAGGGTGCGAAGTGCAGGTAGAACGGCACGCCGTCGGCGACCGCGCGATCGATCTCCTCGACCGCACGCACCTGCAGGGCCTCGGTCAGGTAGATGTCCTGGTCATGGAAGCGTTCGAGACCCGGGACATCCCACTTGGAATCCTTCGAGAAGTCGGTCTCGCTCTTGGCGTTCTTGAAACGGTGCTTCCCGTAGTAGGACCCGGGCGCACCCGAGGCATGACCGGCGATGTTCACGTCGAAGCCAAGGTTCTCCGGATCGCTTCCCGCGGTGTCGTGTGCGCCCCAATGCGCCTTGCCTGCGTGGATCGTGCGGTACCCGCGTTCTCCAAGGATTTCAGGCAGGACGGAGTCGCCCGGTTGCAGGCCGTTGACGTTCCAGGCCGGCGCACGAAGTGAATCGTGCCGCGAAGAGGTGTCCTTGTTTCGATCGAAGGTCCAGTAGGTGATCCGGTTGCGTGCCGGAGCACGACCGGTCATCAGGCTGGTTCTGGTCGGGGTACAGACCGGCGCAGAGGCGTAGCCGTTGGTCAGTTTCAGGCCATCGGCGGCGAGGCGTTCCATGTTGGGCGTCTGGTACCGCTCGTTGAAGGGTGTCGTCTCGACGTGGAAGGGCACCGAAGTGTCCTGCCATCCCATGTCGTCGACGATGAAGACGACCACGTTCGGTCGGTCCTCAGCGGGCGTCGGGTTCAGGAGGAACAGGCAGGCGATCAGTGAAAGGAACGTCAAGCGTCACCCCCCTTTTCGATCAGGACCACCGATCCGGTGTCCCCGAGCAGCTCGATGCGGATGTTCTCACCGGGGACCGCGGGCTCGCCACCGATGGTGATCTTGCGAAGATGTTCCTTGCGGACCGCTTCCGGCGTCTCGTTGGTGAATTCAAGCCGTGCCGAGGAACTCGTGAAGTCCACTGTGGTCCGGTTCAGGGGATCGACCGGTCCATGGAGTCGCAACACGCCGTCACCACCCAGACGCACCCGGGAGCCGGCGAGGAACTGGCGATCGATCGAACCACCGCTCACCTCGAGGACCCCGTCACGGAAACCACGGTTGTCACCGGTGACCCGACCGGCCCGAAGCACCAGACGGCCTCCGGCGAAGGTGAGCGACGCACATCCGGAACGGCCGCCAACCACCGCGGCACCATCCTTGATCACGTAGGCATCACGAAGACCGGCGACGGAGATCGGTTCCGTGCCGGTCCAGTTGTCGGGATCAGCGAAGGAACGACCGTCACCCCGGCCGGTCCAGGTCCGGATGGTCTCCGGTTCACCCTCGAGATCGGGTGCGGCCTCGCCTCGGGCATCGGGGCCGAAGTTCCACGACTTGACGGGCGAGACGGTTCGGGAGGTCTTCATCAGCTCCGCGATTCGCGCCACCACCTCGGGATGCTGCGCGGCGACATCGGTCGTCTCTGCGGGGTCGGACTGAAGATCGAAGAGTTCGATGGGCGCGGCTTCATCGGCATGGGCGTCGGTTCGCAGTCCCTTCCATCGCCCCATTCGGACCGCCTGCATGCCGCCACGGGAATGGAACTCCCAGTAGAGGTGATCGCGCTCCTCGGGCGTGCTGGTCTCGAGCAGTGCGGGCGCGAGGTCGATGCCGTCCAGTTGGTCCGAGCTGGTGTTCGCGCCGGTCAGGCCGAGCACGGTCGGGAAGATGTCCCAGTTCGCGACCGCCAGGGCTGAACTGCTGTCCGGCGCGATGTGATCGGGCCAGGTGACGATCAGCGGCACGCGGATCCCACCTTCGTGCAGCCAGGTCTTCGCGCCACGAAGACCGCCGGTCCCCTGGAAGAACTCGGGGTCGTAGCCGCCGAGATCGAAGGTCGACCCGTTGTCGCTGGTGATGATGATGATGGTGTCGTCCTTGAGCCCCAGTTCATCGACGAGCTTCGCCAGGCGTCCGATGTCGCGGTCGAACCGAGTCACCATCGCGGCGTAGGCGGCACGGGGCTCGGGGTGCGGCAGGTATCCCTTCCCGCCCTCGTAGGGAGGGTCCTCCCAGAGCCCGCTGTATTCCTCGAGCGAGTCATCGGGAACCTGCAGTGCAAGGTGCGGCACCGGAGTCGCGTAGTAGAGAAAGAAGGGGTCCGCGGCATGGGTTCGCACGAACCCACAGGCCTCGTCGACCATGAGATCGGTTGCGTACTGCTTGCCCACGAGGCCTCGGTCGTTGCCATCCAGGGTGACGCGGTCGTTGTTGCGCATCAGGTAGGTCGGGTAGTAGTTGTGCGCATTGCGCTGGCAGAGGTAGCCGAACCAGTGATCGAACCCCTGGTGGTTGGGATGCCCCACGCTGTCGGGACCCCCCAGCCCCCACTTGCCGACGCCGCAGGTCGCGTACCCCGCACGCTTGAGAGCGGTCGCGATGGTCTCCGTTCCCGGCTCGAGTGACATCTGTCCGCCCCAGAACCCGTTGGGTTCGGGCGGGATCTTCCACCCACCGATGGTCTCGGTCGCGGGGTCGTCGGGTCGACCGGTGAAGTTCGGTGTCTCACCGTTGTCACGAACCTGCGAATGACCGGTGTGCAGTCCGGTCAGCAGCGTGCAGCGACTCGGCGCACAGACGGTGCTTCCGGAATAGGCGTTCGTGAAGAGCATCCCCTCCTCGCGGAGGGCATCGATGTTCGGGGTACGTATCCGCGTCCCACCGGTGCAGCCGAGCTCGGCCAGGCCGAGATCATCTGCCATGATCAGGATGACGTTTGGTTGTCGAACGTCATCACCAGGAGCGGACACGAGGGACGATGCAACGAGTGCGAGTGTGAGCATGATCATGCCCACAAGCTACCCGGGAGTCACCCCGCCTGACAATGAACCCGGGATATCAGAGGGAATCGAACCATTCGACCAGCGGCTGGGGGTCCAACGCACCGAGAAAGAGGCCCACATATCGATCCGGTCGAACGAGGATCGCACCGTGACCGAGGAAACCCGCCGCCTCATGGAGCAACCCCTGCTTGTCGAGAACGACATGTTCGGCACCAGCCCCACTCGCCTGCGAACGAGGAACGACCACCACCCGGATCGCGGACCGGATCGATTCGGGGAGATCTTCGGACATCACGGCGACGGCGCGCTCGAAACCGGGGGTGTCGGCACTCTCCACGACCAGCAACGTGAAACGGTCAGCCGCGAGCGCGGTCCACAGCTCGAGGGGCTCCCCACTGTCTGAAGTCAGGTAGGGAAAACGATCACCCGCATCGAATGACGAATGGTGACGGTGAATGGCGTCGTTGCCGCGAATTCCCACGTTTCGGTAGTTGACCACGACCATGGACAGTGCCTGGGTGATCATCTTCTGGACCATCGGAATGCCGGCACCGATGTGGATCGCCGTGTTCCGAATCACCTGGACAAATGGATTGCGGCTTGTCACCACGTCGGTCAAGCGAGTGGTGGTCGCGACCACCTTTCGCCCAACCGCGACCCGCTCCTCGGAATAGCTGTCGATGAGGGTCTCGGACCCGATGCCGCGAGCGTGCATCGCGAGCTTCCAACCAAGATTCACCGCGTCCTGGATCCCGGTGTTCATGCCCTGTCCGCCCGCGGGACTGTGCACGTGCGCCGAGTCACCGGCAAGCAGGCATCGACCGGAACGATAGCTCTCGAGCACCCGGTCACGAATACGGAAGGCTCCAAGCCAGTGCGGGTCGGAGATCCTGATGGGGCGGTCGACTCTTCGGGTCACGATCGCCTGGAGCTCCTCCATCGTGGGATCGCCCTGATCCGCATCGACCTCGGGCGTGTTCGCGAACACCCTGAACCGACCGCCTACGATCGGGAAGAACATCAGCACGCCTGAATGATGGAAGAAGCCGCTGACACGATCCTCGGGCAGCTCGACATCGACGTGAACGTCTCCGAGCACGAACCGTTCGGGGTTTTCGCCACCGGGAAAGTCCAGGCCGAGTCCATGTCGAACCGTGCTGTGGGAACCGTCGCAGCCGAGAAGCCAGGGGGTGCTGGCGGCATGCTCGACTCCGGCGGAATCACGAAGGACGACATCCACGTGGTCACCCGAATCGGTGAAGGAGACCAGTTCGGTCTCGCGCTCGACGACGACTCCCAGCTCCGCGAGTCGTTCGATCAGAAGCTTCTCCGTGGTCGACTGGGGCAGGAACAGGCCGGCCTTGAACCGCGAACGGACCTGCATCAGGTCGATGCGAGCCAGCATCCGATCCTGGTGGTGGAGTTCGGCACCCTTCACGGTGATACCGGCATCGCTGAAGCGATCGGCATCGATCAGGCCGTCGAGCACCTCGAGGGTGCGAGCCCAGACCACGAGTGCCTTGGAGAGATCCGTGGGTTCCGAGTCACGATCGATGATCCGGACCGGCACGCCATGGACCGCAAGGGAAAGTCCCATGGCCAGTCCGACGGGCCCGGCACCGACCACAAGGATGGGGTCCTTATCAGCTGACATTCTGAAAACTCCTTGAAAGGTCAGGCCGTTCGACCGACGGCTTCGACTTCGATGTGCGTGAGCATCATGTTGCGGGCCTGAAGAGCCCTCAGCAGGGCCCTCTGGATGCGGCGCATCGAGACGTGATGAGCATACTCCGAGAGCACGAGGCGATTCACCACGTGCTCGTGTTTGTCGAAGTCGACATGATCGGCGATCTCGAGTTCGAGGATCAGATTCCGCTCCTCGAGAAGGCAGCGGTCGGACTGCTTCATCAGATCGTGGATCTCGTGAACCGAACTCGCCCCGTCGGCGAATTCCGCCATCTGGTCCTGCACATGTCCGAGATGCTGGACGGAAGCGTTCATGGCCTCCGTGACCCTGGGATCGGGGTAGTTCAGCGGAACCGATGTCAGCACGGAATTGGCGGCGGCAAGCGCCAGGTTCGCGTTGACCAGCTGGATGACCGACTGCCGCATCTCCATGACCTTCACCGGGGGGTTGGATTCCCAGTAGAGATCATCGATCAACTGGTCGAAGCCGCCGCCGGCCCGAACCGCCTGGTGGCGAAGTCGGGTGGCCTCGCACCGCTGGGGACAGTACTCCTGCGGCGTGAATATGTTGTGCTTGATGAGGGTCGAGACCGCCTGCAGGACGTCCTTCAGGCGAACGGTGATCAGATCCCTGGCACTGGTGGGAACCACCACACGGAAGACGATGTAGGTGATCAGTGTCGCACCGCCCACGGAGATGAAACGCTCCTGCACCGGATCCAGACTCACCGACGGATACGGGCTGCTGGTCAGGATGAAGAGAATGCCCATCGCATAGGACAATCCCATGGAGGAGGTCCTCGGAATCAGCGACAGAATCACCCCGGGCAGAAGCAGGACACCCACCATCAACAACAACTCCCCCACCTCCACCAGATCGGGCATGAGCTGGGTGATCGCGAGGACACAGACGGGAACCGCAAGCATCAACCCCCACATGCGATCGACGAACATGACGTTGAGGCCACCGATGGTGAGCGGGGCCAGAAAACCGCACATCAGCAGGATGATGAGGCTGCCGCCCCAGTCGGGAAAGAGACTGGCCACCACGAAGCCGCTCGCCACGGCAGTCAGCCCCTTGAAGGCGAAGAGACCCGTGTTGGGATTCCAGTTGAGCAGGATTCCGGTCAACATCGGTCGTGGAATGTCCCAGGCATCCTCGTCCTCGAAGGTCGACTGGTTGCGGGTGAAGCAGATGATCTTCTTGAGTCGGTCCAGAACCACGCCACCGTAATGACAACGGGCTTCGATCACTGCACGGTTCTCAAGCGGGAGTTCCGAACGGTTCTCGGCCATCCACTCGCTGGTACGACGGTCGAGGACCTCGAATTGCTTCTCGAGATCATCGATGTCAGATGCCTCCGTCCCGTCTTCCAGGGCCTGCGCCAGCTGCTCGACCGCCTTGTAGAGCTCATCGTGCAGCTTCAGCCGTTCCGGCTCGAGTTCGATCATCCACTTGTCGAAGTGACCTCCGCGGATGAAGACTTCATAGACCTTTGGCCAGACCAGCAGGTATCGAACGTGTTCGACGAGGCCCGCCAGCGACTTGAACCTCTTCGTTTCCTCGCCAAGCTCGGAACGGGCGAGCGTGAGCAGGTTGTTGAAGCCGAGACTCTGACTGGGTGTCCAGCGCACCTTGCCGGTCTGATTGTCGAGGGGTCGATCGCTTCCGAAGGCTTCTCGAATCTGTTTCGAGAAGTCGCGAAGCGTGGCGGCGGAAGCCTTGGCGATGCGCTTTTCCGCGGTATTCGGCCAGAGCAGGCAGATCAGCTCCGAGCCGAAGATGCCGCAGAGAATCTGGCTGAGCACGGTGCTCACGACCTCGGGCGACTTTCCGGCATAGACCATCCAACCCACCAGGACCGGCATCAGCCCCATCAGCATCATGGTCAGGAAGGGGAAACCGGTCGCCATCATGTAGAACCAGAAGTAGGCGTTGGCCATCAGGATCACGAAGAGCAGCCAGGGCTGGTCGACGAACTGGAAGGCGAACAACCACCCGAGCCCGCAGCCCACGATGGCCGAGAGGAACCGCAGGACCGCCAGTGACGGCGAATGGGGAAGTACCGGCATGAACAACACCGCGATCACGGTCACCAGGCCACCGGTGAGACCGATCCCGTAGGCGACCGCCAGCGAGAGGAGGACCGCGAGGATCAGTCGCAGTGCCTGATCCCACTGGATCGGCGTGCGGAACAGCGTGTTGTTCATGCGGGAAAGCGAGCCCTCGAGCATGCCGTGGTCGAGACTCTCGCTGCTGCGGGTGATGCTCATCGCCCGGATGCGCTCTGGTATTCGGTGTTCATTTCAGAGGGTCCCTGGGGAGCCTGTCCGACTCCGGCACCGATGGCATAGCTGACCCGGGCGGACGACCCGAGCAGGAAGCCGCGGGTCTCGACCAGGGTTGCGAGTGAAGCGGCAAGACTCTTCTCGGATGCGATCAACTCCGTGATCGTGGCCAGGCCGACTTCATAGGATGCCAGCATCGCTTCATAGGATTCCCGGGAACTCTCGACCAGCGCGATTCCAAACTCGTACTGTCGCTGTGCGGCGAGGTAGTCGTTGTAGCTGTCCCAGACCTCGCCGATCGCCTTGATGCGGAGGGATTCGAGCTGGGCCTGGGCCTGGCGCCGCTGGGCCCGCGCCTGCCGCAGGTTGTTGCGCAGGGAGAACCCCTCGAAGAGGATCCAGTTGCCGGTGATGCCGATGTTCCAGATCGGCGCACCATATTCGCTGCCCTCAAGGGAAGATCGACTGAGACTCACGTTCGCCCAGAACTGCTCCCAACCCGCTGTTCCATCAAACGAGATGGTCGGATAGAAATCCGCCTCCGCGAAGTCGACCGCTGATTCCGCGGCACGGACGTCCGCCACGGCCGCGGCGAGGTCGGGGCGATTCCTCATCGCAAGATTGATCGCATCGTCGACCTTCAACGTGAGGTTCTCGGGAAGCGGCATTTCGTTGAGGGTCTGGATCTCGATGGGCAGGTTGGCGGGGAGTCCGATCGCGACCAGCAGGGCTGAACGACCATCGTCGATTCCGGCCACCCTGCTCTGGACATCGAATTCAGCCTTCGCCAGTTCCTGACGGGCCATGAGAAGTTCGGGCGCGGTGGCCAGACCGACCGAGAGGCGGTCTTCGACCGCATCGACGACGGTGATGGCGAGTTCGAGTTCACGAATGGCTGCCTCGTAGAGCCCGATGGCGGTGTCGAGTCCGAAGAACGCGATCTGCACGTCGAAGACCGTGGTCTGGATGCTCCGGTTGAATTCGAGATTGGCCGCCCACAGGGTGGCACGCGCCTGCGCGTCCTCGGAACTGCGTCGACCGAAATCAAGCAGGACGTAACTGACCTCTGCGGCCGGAATGAGCGACAGCTGGCGAAAGTCGAGAGTGGAACCTCCCACCGGGAAAAGATCACGTTGATAGACCACGCCACCGGAAATTCCGAAGGTCGGATACCAGGCTCCACGAACACTTCCGTACCCTGCTGCCGCAGAACGTGCCCGTTCCCATGCGACCCGGGTCTCGGGATTCGTCTCCAGGGCAAGCGCGACCAGCTGCATCAACGAACGTGGCTCGGTCAGATCAAGCAAGTCACCGGGGCCACGTCCGACCGGAGCCACTCTCGTGGGTTCGTAACCCTCTCCTCGAGCCGGAATCCAAGCCTGCGAGGAATCCTCGGAAACAAAGGCATCAGGGTCCAGCTCGGGGAAGAGATCCCCGTCGCTGGCACAACCCAGGGGCAGGCAGACGACAGCCAGGGCAAGGAGTGACCGGCCTGATCTCAGATTCCTCTTCAAGATGGTTCCGTTTGGCGTCTGACCCATGGCTGGAGAGTTTATACTCCCGACCTCAATGAGGAGCCAATCAACACCATCCAGAGCGGGGAGACTCCTGCTGTTGCTGTTGATCCTCCCCCTGGGGGGGTGTGATCCGATCTTTGACGTGGCGGGTGCCTATTTCCCGGCATGGATCATCTGCATGATCGCCGGGTTCATCCTCACGCTCGTGGTGCGGGACATCCTTGCTCGCACCGGACTCGACCCCCATCTTGGCTGGAAGACCCTGGCGTATCTGGGGTGCTTCTCGATGTGCAGCTCCTCGATCTGGCTGATCTTCTTCTCCACCTGAACCCATGCCGAACGACACCACCCCATCCAAGCCTGCGGTCAAGACTCCGACGAAGAAACCGTCGGATGGTCGCGTCGTGAAGTGGACCCAGCGGATCCTCGGCCGGACCATCGGCATCACGTTCATCGTGGGTGGGATCGTGACGGGCCTGGTGCTCGCCAACGAGCTGGAGGATCAACCGAGAACCGAGGACGCCTACGTGCGCGCCAACGTGATCGGGATCGCAGCCCACGTGTCGGGCGAGATCCTCGAACTCAACGTCGTCGACAACCAGCCGATCAAGGAAGGCGATCTTCTCTTCGTGGTCGACCCGAGACCGTACGAGATCGCCCTGATGGAAGCGGAAGCCCAGCTGGACCTGGTCGAACTCCAGATCTCCGGTTACCAGGACTCGATACTCGCCGCCAAGGCCACGGTGAAGGCCGCGGAAGCGAAGATCCTCGAAAAACAGGCACTGGCGGACTACGCCATCCAGTACGTGGCACGAGTCGAGCCGCTGCTCGGGAGTCGCTTCGTCACGCCCAATCAGGTGGTCGAGGCTCAGGCCGAAGCCGCGGCAACCGAGGCTGCAGTCTCGGTTGCAAGGGCGGAGCTGGTCGCAGCTCAACAGGAGGTGAAGGTCTCCATCACCCAGCTCGGCAACATCGGCGAGATCAATGCACTGAGAACCGCTGCACAGGTCGAGGTCGACAACGCGAAGCTGTTCCTCAACTACTGCTACGTCAGGGCACCGTTCGAGGGCTACATCACCAACCTGAACATCTCGGTCGGCGAATACGCCAACGAGGGGCAGGAGGTCTTCGCCGTCGTCGACAGCGAGATCTGGTACGTGATGGCGAACTTCAAGGAGACGTATCTCGCCTACCTCGAGCCGGGCATGACGGTCGAGATCTACCTGATGGCGTTTCCCGAGGCACGATTCAAGGGCAAGATCCAGGGCATCGGCTGGGCGATCACCGACAGCGAAGGTCCGACCCTCAGCCCCATCCCCACCACCAGCCCGACCCTGGACTGGGTGCGACTCGCACAGAGGTTTCCGGTCCGGATCACCGTCGAGGATGATCCGGACAACTTCCCGCTGCGAATGGGTGCCACCGCCGCGGTCATCGTGCTTCCCGAGGAGGATCAACTGCCGAAGCCACGTTTCCCGTGGATTCGCGACCTCTTCCAGCGCTTCGACCTGGTGGACTGAACCGAGGAAGATCCTGAAAACCCGGCCCGCGGATCAGCCCCCATCGCGGGCGGCGTGCTGACGTCCTCGTCGCCAGAGATTCAAACCCTCGACCCCGAGGGCGAAGCCCATAGCGAAGTAGATGTATCCCTTGGACACGTGCACGCCGGTTCCATCCATCACCAGCGTGAAACCGATCAGGACCAGGAAGGACAGCGCGAGCATCTTCACCGTCGGCCTGTTCTCGACGAAGCGGGAGACCGGCCCTGCGAAGAGCATCATCACGGCGACGGCCAGAAGGATCGCGGCGACCATCACGCGGATGTCGTCGGCCATGCCGACCGCGGTGATCACCGAATCGAGCGAGAAGATCAGGTCCATGGCCATGACCTGGGCGATGACCACGCCCAGTGAAGCGAGGACCTTCTCGCCGGTCGATGACTCGTGATCACCACCGGGGCTTCGCACCATGTGCCCGATCTCGATGGTCGCTTTCGCGATCAACACCAGCCCACCGAGAAAGAGGATCACGTCGCGCCAGCTTGGGGCAAGCTCCCACCCGAGAATGGAGAACTCCGTGAACGGTTGGGTGAGATCCGCGATCCAGTCGATCACCAGAAGCAGGAGGATCCGCATCACCGCGGCACCAGCGAGGCCCAGGCGACGCGCCAGAGCCTGCTGTTTTTCCGGCAGGCGCCCACAGAGAATCGCCAGGAAGACGATGTTGTCGACCCCCAGAACGATTTCCAGCGACGCCAGGGTGATGAAGGCGATCAGGTTGGCTGAAGTGAAGAGGTCTTCCACGTTGGCGCTTGAACTCCGGTTGCGGTGAAGCGGTATGGATCAGTCGTCGTCAGGAACGTCGTACTCTTCTCGAAGTTCGACCAGCAGCGATTCGAGCCGGTTCCGTACCGAGGCGTATTCGGGATCATCGGCGATCGACCGCATCTCGTCGGGATCGTTCTCGAGATCGTACATCTCGACCTCACCGATCTCGTGAAAGTCGATCAGCTTCCAACGTCGGGTGCG
Source organism: Phycisphaerales bacterium (assembly GCA_029246705.1). GTDB lineage: Bacteria > Planctomycetota > Phycisphaerae > Phycisphaerales > SM1A02 > JAKVBQ01. The sequence continues at coordinate 12,773 of JAQWMQ010000027.1, forward strand.
GACACCCTGATGCTTCGGCACGGTGTGCGGGCCGTTGGATTCGTAGTAACGGTAGTAGAGCGCGTCGCGCCAACCGATGTCCTCGACCTCCTCGTCGCTGGAAGCGGTCAGGATCGGCACCAGGCTCTCACCCTGCATCCGGTCCGGCGACTGCGCTCCGACGATCTCGAGGAAGGTCGGCGCGAGGTCGATGTTCTGGGTGAGCAGTTCGGTGCGTCGACCGGGTTCGATGACCCCGGGCCAGCGGACCATCATCGGCGTCCGGAAGGATTCCTCGTACATCCAGCGCTTGTCGTACCAGCCGTGCTCGCCGAGGTACCAGCCCTGGTCGGAGGTGTAGATCACGACGGTGTCTTCAGCGAGGCCGAGTTCATCGATGGCATCGAGCAGCACCCCGACCGAATCATCGACACTCGCGATGCAACGAAGGTAGTCCTTGGCGTATCGCTGGTACTTCCAGCGAATGAGATCATCACCTTCGAGGTCCATCGCCTCGAACGCCTCGTTGCGAGGCCGGTAGGCGGCGTCCCAGGTGGCACGTTCCTCCTCGGTCATGCGCATCATCCACTCGGGCATCTCCAGCTTGAGATCGGCCTTGCTGAGATGGTCGCGAATGGTCATCTCCTGCATGGTCGAAGCGGTTCCGCGGCCGGCGTAGTCGTCGAAGAGGGTGTCGGGCTCGGGAAGATCCGAATCGACCAGGTCATCGATGTGCGCCCCGCCCGGCATCCAGTTTCGATGCGGCGCCTTGTGCTGGACCATGAGGACGAAGGGCTTCTCCGGATCACGCTCCTCTTCGAGCCAGTCCACGGCAAGATCGGTGATGACCTCGGTGGTGTATCCGTCGTGGACCACCTTCTCACCGTTGCGCACCATGTTCGGACGGTAATAGGGCCCCTGGCCGACCAGCCTTTCGTAGTAATCGAAGCCCACCGGCTCGGTCTTGAGATGCCACTTGCCCACCAGAGCGGTCTGATAGCCGGCTTCCCGGGCGATGGCGGGAAAGGTCGGCTGGGTGCCGTCGAACTCCTCGGCATTGGTGGGAATCCCGTGCAGGTGGCTGAAGGTGCCGGTCAGGATCGCCGCCCGACTCGGGGCACAGATCGAGTTTTCGACGAAGTAACGATCGAAGACCAGGCCCTCGTCGGCGATGCGATCGATGTTGGGCGTGACGTTTCGATTCGAACCATAGGCGGAGATCGCCTGCCAGGCGTGGTCGTCGGACATGATGAAGAGGATGTTCGGGGGCTTCTCCTCGTGCTCGGTGGAAGCCAGTGCGCCGGAGACGACGAACAGGATGAACATGATCGGGAACTTGAAAGTGGCGTTCATGGGTGTTCTCCAGGATGCCATCCTCGCAAAAGATCGCAGCTTGCCAAGTCCTCCCCGACCGGAGTTGAGTAGCATCAGGGGTCATGAGCGAGCCAGAAACCGACAAGCCCATCTTTGGAAACCCCCTCCGAGCGGTGGCCGGGGTGATTCAGAGGGGGGACCGCTACCTGATCGGGCAGCGGCTTCCGGACGACAAGTACGGCGGTTTGTGGGAGTTTCCCGGAGGCAAGATCGAGCCCGGGGAGTCGGACCAGCAGTGCCTGGAACGGGAATTGATGGAGGAGCTCGGAGTCGAGACCGACATCGGCCCCCTGGTCTGCACCGTTCAGCCGAGCCAGCGGTTTCACCTGACCGTTCACCGGGCCAGCATCACAAGCGGTGAGCTCGAACTGAGGGAACACTCCGAACTGCGCTGGGTCACGCTGGATGAGATGCCCGAGTTCGACATGCTTCCGGCGGATTGCCCCGTCATCGACGTGCTTGCAGCGGAAGCGCGGAGCTAGGACCGACCAGCAGCCGACCTGCAGGAGTGATCCTGCTGATCCTGCTGATCCTGCTGATCGTTTGAAACAAACTATGAGCAGATCTTGTTCCAGTTGCTGATGGCCTTTCGAGGACAGGTGCGTACCATTCCCGACCGCAAGACCCGCACCCCACGTTTCGCGGATCAACCCACCTCTTCAAACCTCGAAGATCGATGCAAGAAGGAAGAACAGAATGTCCAATCAGGAAACACACAGCTGGCCGGACCTGGCCATCGGCCTCTACGAACGTCTTACCGGACAGCAGGCCGAAATCACCTATGAGTTCGAGAACATGTCGATCGAGATCCCAAGCGGAACCGACGACTCGGCGCGCGGCGCGAAGTGGCGCCTGGACGGCATGGTGAAGATCCGAACCCGAACGCACGACGAGAGCTGAACCGTGCCCACGTCGATCTCCTCCGATCTCAGGATTAAAATCGGAGGAGATCTGCTGCTTCTCCAGGGCAGGGATTCCCACCTCGTGGCCAGGGCGGACTCGGTCTGGGCGTTTTTGAGGATCCGCAAGCTGCTCCCGAAGGGCGTGGAGAATCTCCATTGGCAGACGATCGAGAAGCTGTTCACGGGCCTCACGATCTCCTGCTTCGTGGGAGACAGGGAAGTTGCACGCATTTGCCTGCAATCATCGGGCCTCTCGGTCAGGACACGTTGGCTGGCGGCACTCGCCTGTCTCTTCAGCAGGGGCGGAAGAGACGAGTGACCGGGTTCAGCCCCGGTTGCCACGATCGAAGAGACCGGTCACCCGTGCGTGGACGTCCTCGTGCACGGGCATGTCTATCCCCAGGGAACGAGCCTGTTCGAGCAGGACGAGATTGATCCGATCGAGTTCATGACGGGTGGAACCCCTTCGGTAGTCCTGGAGCGTGGACGAGACGTTCGTTGCCGTCGCCCGCAGGAGGGCGATGGTCGCCTCATGCAGGTGATCCACTGACAGGTCGATCGACATCGCAGCGAGAAGAGGATCGAGTTCGTCGCACATGCTCCGAATGTCGAGGCGTGCCTGGTCGTTTTCCAGCAGCCCCCCGTTGGTCGTCTCGTGGATGACGGCCTGGGCGTTGACGATCGCATTGATGCAGATCTTCTCCCATCGATACCGCGCGATGTCCGCGGTCCATCGTGCATGGAAACCGACCTTGTCGAGGACTCGAAGATCCGCCTCGACCGAAGCCGTGGTCGGCACCGGAGCACCGGCTTCGTTTCCTATCCAGACCGGCTTCATCGAGGTCTGGACGACGTGCCTTCTCTCGGCCCTGAATGCGGTGAAACCTCCGTTGACGACGAACAACGGAACGGCCGAGGCAGGCAGGGCATCATCGGGCAGGAACCCGGCTCCATTCTGGAGGAAGTAGACCCGCGCACCCGCCTGGAGAACCGGTGACCATCGCTCGATCACCTCCATGACCGAATAGGCCTTCGTCGTGACCAGCAATCTTTGAATCGAACACCCTTCGGGTTGGTGCATGGTCGGACAGGACCACTTCACCACCGACTCACCGAAGGGCTCGTAGAGAAGCTCCGCCGGATCATCCTGTCGCTCGCGAGAGAGAAGGACGACGCGCTCGTCATGATGATGCAGACGGTAGGCAAGTGCCATGCCGATCGCGCCATCACCCGCGACATGCCACTCGTATTGTGCAGCACTCGATGCCATGATTGGAATGTAGCAGGATCGTTTGCGGGCTGAACGGAAGCTCAGAGCTCTCCACGAAGCTGGCGCCTCTTGTAGAGCTGCATCTCGTGGACGAGGTTCGCCCGCTCGGAGAGATAGTCGTTCTCATTCTGCTCGAGCTCCGTCTTCACCACCGCAAGCTGGGCTTCGGCATTGCGACGTGCTTCCCGGGAATCCGCCCCGAAGGAAGGATGCTCGAACAGGGCCTCGAGATCCATGGCCATCACCAGAGCCACGAACTCGGCGTCGACCAGGGGTTCGCCGGCCGCGGCTGCGACCATTTCAAGAGCCTTCAGCTCGATTCGGTAGCGCTTTCGGACACCTTCGGGGTCCTCGTCCTCGCGGAAGAGCATCAGGGCTTCACGGGTTCGCCGCCGCTGATCATCGATGTGGTCCTCGAGGTTCTCGATGTCCTTGTTCAACCGATCTTCCTTGTCGGTCGGCTTGAAGGGCGCCGGAGGCGGGATGAACTGTCCGGCGTCGACCTTCGAACCGCGCTCGATGTTCCGGGCATACCAGCCCGAAAGACCGTGGGCATCCTTGAGTCGCCTCATGGCGGTGGGTGAAGGGGTCGAGTTCCCGTGGACCGCGGCATTGCCGTCCCGGCGAATGGCATGCATGCCATCTGCCTGACGGCGTGGAAGCGTGCCGAGGCGTTCAAGGACTCCGAGCATGGAACTCAGGTCCGAATCGACCATGTTCGGTGCGGACATCGAGACGAGCCGCTTCGCCATCGTCTCGATCATCAGCCGCAACTTGAACAGGCAGGAGTCGGGGTCGGTGTACACGTAGCGTTCGGCCTGCCTGGCCAGGTGTGCCACGCGATCGTCACATCGATCGAGAAAACCGAAGTTGGTGCCCTTGCCGGTCATTCCGAACCACCTTCGGGTTCGACAGGCTCGGCGTCGACGATGTCCTGGGCTCCATGGGTGTCGAGCATGCCCGCCATCACCCGAGCGTTGACACAACAACGCTGAAAGTCATCGCCCTCGAGGGCGAGCGCGGAAGCCAGCATCGAGGCCCAACGGACTTCCATCGGATGCATCTTGAAGTTTGAATAGGAGATCATCATGACCCCGGTCATGATCTTCTCCCCCACTTCCCTGGGGACGAATGCCAGCTTTCCAAGGCAGTCCAGCAGCGTGAGGGTCGCGATGTTCTCGTCGGACTTCGCCTGCTGACACGCTTCCTCCGAAAGCCCGAGGATCGCCTGTGCGTAGAGGCCCGCCGCAGCCTGCCGCGATGTGCCCAGCGTCCCGTCGGCCGCGGACATGGCACGGGCCGCCAGGAACCAGAGCGTGGCGAGTTCCAGATCTGATTCGTCAGGTGACATGGGGGGATTCTCGCACGCCAGCTGAAACAGGACAAGAGCCGTCTCGAACTCGCAGAGACAGGATCAGCCGTGGTAGGATCGTTCCAGATGAAAACCACTGGACGAGACGCCTGCAGGGGGAGCAGATCTCACGAGGCCCGGCCCCTGGAAAGGGTCGTTCTCGGAGGTGGCATCGTCGTGTGGCAGTCGTTGCAACTGCGAGAGCACCGGGTGACCCACGCATTCACGACCAGGCACGGCGGACAGTCGGCCGGAGACAAGGCATCCCTCGATCTGGCCGGCCGTGGAAGCCGCGAAGGCGCCGATCTCGTCGCCGCCGAATCCAACGAAAGAGCCCTTCGCGAGCAGCTGGGCGTCCCGGATTCCGACCGAACCCTGCTGCTGCACCAGGTCCACGGCAGGGAGCTCGTGGTCGATGAAGGTGCTCCTCGAGCCTGGCCACCACCGCGGGCCGACATCCTTGTATCCGACCGGCCTGACGGTTTCCTGATGGTCAGGGTCGCCGACTGCGTTCCCATCCTGCTCCATGACCCGGACAGTGGAGCGGTGGCCGCGATTCATTCCGGCTGGCGAGGAACGGTGGCGGACGCTCCGGGAGCCGCGATCGAGTCGCTGAGAAGGCACCACGGATCGGACCCCGGGCACCTGATTGCAGCGATCGGACCCGCGATCGGCGTGGAGCACTTCGAAGTGGGCGAGGAAGTCGCCCGAGCCTTCACCGATTCGGGGCTTGAAGACTGCATACGCGCCGATCAACCACGGCCGCACATCCATCTGCACGATGCGGTGCGAAGGCGATTGCTCCAGCATGGCCTCGAGCAACGGCATATCGACGGGGAACCCATCTGCAGTCACGCCAACGCCAGCGACTGTTTCAGTTATCGGAGGGACGGTCCAGATGGAGGAAGAATGGCCGCGGTGATCAAGGCAGTGAAAAACACGCCCTAGTTGACTCATAATGGTCTTTTTTGACTGAATCGTTCGGGGCATAGCCGTATTGTCAGGTGTAGGGACCGAGAGAATGAATGCTCATCAAGCCGTGGAACAGAAGAAAGATTATTACGAAGATGCCCTGCACATAGGTGCAACACTTGATCTCGCAAACACCTGCGAGGAGGCGCTGAAGGTCTGTGCACGCGTACTTGACCTGCCCCTGATCACGCTCGAGATCCTGGACGAGGAGTCCAAGTCGATCCTGGGCATGAAGCTCCAGCACAAGAATGACAAGGCAATTCGGGATGTGGAGCGTGTTCCGCATGTCGAACCGATCGGCGAGTTCGGACTCGTTCACTTCGAGATCGCCGACTTACCCGATGCACACAAGCTCGGGCCCCTGCTGTATCGGCGAATTGAACTGGCCTGGCGATCATGTCTCCAGCAACGCCAGATCGAAATCACCCAGGCGGCACTCGACAAACGACGGGACATGGATCGCAGGATCAGCAAGTCCCTGTCCCATGTGACCAACAACCAGGAACTCTCCACGGAGATCGAAGTCCTTCTCGAGCTGATCGTGGACACTGAATTCACCGCCACCTACTTCCTGAACCAGGAAAACAACGAGCTCGAACTCTGTACCGCCAAGGGTTTCGAGGACTGGGAGATGAAGGACGCCCTGAAGACTGCGTGGTTCAGGCACCCGGGCCATGTCCTCAGGACGGGACAGGTCATCGATGTTCCCGATACGCTCCTGGACCACCAGAACCAGACAAGCACGTCGATGCGTCGCCACAAGATCAGATCCCGCTTGTTCATACCGGTTCGACTTGGAAACAACGTGATCGGTGCGCTGGGGCTGGCATCCTCCAAGCCAGACTACTTCACGGACGGGCACCGGGACATCCTCAATTTCATAGCCGATCTGGCCGGGCTCACCTGGGGCCGGATCCGGGAGGAGAAAGGACGCGAACGCCGTGAGCTCATGCTGCACACCAACGCGAAGATCTCCTCACTCCTGATGACCACGCCCAACTTCCACGACGTGGCCAAGTCGGTGCTGGAACTGCTCACCGATGCCATCGACGCACCGCTGGCAAGCATCGTTGAGTTCTCGCCGAAATCCCAATCGACGAAGGTCGTCGCCTCCTGTCCAACGGGGAGCCAGATCGACGTACCGATGTCATTCTGCGAAGAGCACATGGACGCTTTTCTTCGGGGCGAGGAGATAACCAGTTCGAATCAATCAAATCACAACTTCGCGAATGATGATGACCTTGACCACATGAAGATGATCGGGGTCCCCCTGGTCTCTGGCGGCATCACCCGGGGCGCATTGGTCGTGAAGTGTTCGGTGTGGTGCCAGATGTGGGCGGATGTGGCATTCGACATGGTCAAGCAGGTTGCCAATGCGATTGCAGCCGCGGACTCCCGCAGTCGTCTCGAGACCAGGCTACGACACTCCCAGAAACTGGAGGCGATCGGAACGCTGGCCGGTGGGATCGCTCACGAATTCAACAACCTTCTCTGGCCGATCCTTTCCTACACGCAGCTCCTGAAGGAACGAATCTCCGAACCCAGCATGGTGGACATGCTCAAGGAGATCGAAAAAGCCTCGACCAGGGCGACCAAGCAGGTGAACCAGGTTCTCGATGGTTGTCGCCTGAACGAACCGGACATCGAGGTCGTCCACTTGAAGTCGGCCATCGAGGACTCGCTGCAGTTCATGGAACGCTCGGTCCCTGCCTCGATCAAGGTCAAGGCGATACTGGAAGATGCCGGAAACGCGAACATCGACGTCGCCGGCCTCTACCAGGTGATCCTGAACGTCAGCAACAATGCCTGCCAGGCCATGCACGGGAGCGGAACGCTCACCGTCCGACTCACGAAGTTGGACGAGGAGTCCGCGATCCTGGAGATATTGGATGACGGTCATGGCATGGACGATCACACCCGCAACCACATGTTCAACGCATACTTCTCGACGAAGACTTCGGAAGAAGGAACCGGCCTGGGCATGTCGATCGTCCAGAGGATCATCGAGGACATGGGAGGCAACATCACGATCACGAGCGCCCTGAACAAGGGAACGAGGGTCAGGATCGAATTGCCGCTGATCAATGAATGCACCGAGATAAAATCAGCGCCGAAAAACGTCACCATGAGCGACCTCGACGCACCCTACGATGGAATCATGGTCTACATCGTCGACGATGACGATGCGGTCCGGACGATGTGCGTCGAGATCATCGAGTCCTTCAACTACCAGGTCGAGCCCTTCGCGGATCCGCGGGATCTGCTCACTGCATTCACGAACAACGAGCAGAAGCCCAGGGTGATCATCACCGATCTCTCGATGCCGATCATGGATGGAATCGAACTCACGAAAGTCATTCGCGAGACCGACCGGGATGTCCCGATCATCTGCTGCACGGGATTCGGCAGTGACGACCTCGAGCGCGAGGCCATTGAAACCGGCGTGACGGCATTCGCACGGAAACCCTTGCGCGTCGAGGATTTCGGCCAGCTTCTTAAAGATTTGATCGTGCAGAAGTTGCCGCTCTGATCGACTTCATCCGGGACGTTCTGGAATTCAACGGCCTTGTTTCCTCATTGACAGGTATGCTGGAACCGCTGGTTGACCGCGTTGGCGGACGATGGACCGTCGCGCAATTCCTGCTCCATGGACGGTACGGGTGAAACGCACCTTGCAAGCTGTCCTTGAGGAGACCCGACATGAATGACAAGACGAAGAATGACTCTCGCTACAGGTACCGGAGCGAGGGTGAGGTGTCCCCATGGATGACGGGAATCGAACTTCAGGATGCGGCAAGGAGCGGGAGTTTCCAGTCGACCTGCGAGATACAGATGTCAGGGCATGCCGAATGGAAGATCGCGAGTGAGATCCGAGGGCTGTCCTTCACTCCGGTCGAGATCGAAGCCATGGAGATCGAACAATCGGTCGAGGAAGAGGATCGACTCACTCGGTTCGGGACCATTCGCGAACTGATGGCTGCATTCACGCGCCAGGATGTCGACCTGAACCTGGAATCGAACGATGACTTCAACAGATTCAATCTCTGTGCCATCTCAACCGATCATTTCGAGGTCATCAACAGCGCTGGTGGAGACAGGACATTCATTCCGCTTCATAGGGTACGATCAATAGTCGCCATAGACACCGGCAAGAACGGAACGAGTTACAGGGACAACCACCTGCTCAGGATCACTCTGACCTGAGCAGGGACCAGGGCATTCAGATGAGCCACATCCACATGACGAAGATGACGATCACCATGGTTCTCACGAGCCTTCTCCTCGCCTCGTGCGGCAAGTCGAATACAGATGACGAGACCTCGGCGATGGAGGAGCAGGTCCTGCGGATCAACCAGATCACGCGGTCGGCGGCGAACTCCTTCGACACCGTCCTCGGGATGGAAAAGCGGTTCAAGAATGCGACCAGGACTCCACAGCGCACTGATCTGGACATGTTCTGGATGGCCATGCAGTCGACCACGCGCGACCTCGAACGCATGAACAAGATGCTGAAGGAGAACCCCGGCCTCGTCCCGGAAGCGAAGAACTACTGGAACGGGCGGATACAGGAGAATCTCTCGGCCATCGAGAGCAGTGGCATGTTGGAGAAACGGGACTCACCAGTGACCAAGAAGCTCGGTGAGATCTATGGAGCGGATCGAGTCGAGAATGAAGTGGCGAGACTGTACACCGCCACGCATGCGATCCAGACCCAGCTCGACATCAACTGGGCTCCATACACTCCCCCCGCCTCACCGGCTGCTCCTGCCACGCCATGAGAGGCAAGGACCCCGTCGCAGCCACGACATTTCCACCACCGGAACTGCTGGAGAGACTGGAGTCAGTGCTTCCTCCGGACCGCCTTCAGGCGTACCTGGAGTTGTCAGCGACCGTTCGCGCCGTTGCCATACGAGTCAACACCCTGAAAGCCGATGTGCAGGACATGTGCGCCCGACTGGAGGCATCGGGGGTTGAGACCACCTCCATGCCATGGTGCCCGGATGCATTTCTGACGAATTCAACGCCGCGCATCCTTCAGGAAACCGAAGGCTGGAGAAACGGTCTCTTTCACATCCAGTCACTGTCGAGCACCGCGGTGACACCGGTGCTTGATCCGAAGCCGGGCGAGCGAATCCTCGACATGTGCGCAGCCCCGGGAAGCAAGACCTCCCACATCGCAGCCCTCATGAGAGGGGAAGGCGAACTCGTCGCGAACGACCTGTCCAAGGCGCGCATGCATCGCATGCGTGCAATACTCGAGAAACTGGGCGTCGAAGCCACCATTCGCGTGGGCGCGGGTGACCAGATCGGCAGACGAGAACCAGGGAGCTTCGATCGAGTGCTCGTCGATGCTCCCTGCAGCGGCGAGGGACGCATGCGCGCCGATGAACCCAAGTCCTATGCCAACTGGAAACGGTCGGTGCCACGCCGACTCGGTTCACGACAGAAGAGCCTGCTGCACAGTGCCATCGACGCGGTTAAACCCGGAGGCGTGGTGGTCTATTCGACCTGCACCTTCTCACCGGAAGAGAACGAACTGGTCCTGGCAAGGGCACTGCAGAGGTATGAGGGGCGGATCGAACTGGAGTCGCTTCCCATCCACATACCGGGTTCCTTGTCACCCATCGAATCCTGGAACGGAAAATCACTTCCCGATCTCGCCGCTGCACGAAGGCTTGCGCCTCCCGACATGGAAGGTTTCTTCATCGCCAGGCTGAGACGAACCGGCTGATTGAACCGTCGGAGGGACGTGCTCTCAGGAGGTGCCCCGGGCGCTGTCGGACTCGTCCACGACCGCACCATCCTGCCCCCAGGCGACGGAAAGATGGCAGTTGCCGGCCAGGAAGCTGTCCAGCCACTCGCCGAGAGCCTGGTGACGCCAGTCATTCTTCTCGAAGAGTGGCCGAGCATCAGTCCTGCGCTCGTTGAGGAACCAGCTTGCCAGGGATGACCGGGAGATCACCATTCCAGGAGCGATGCCGATTGCCAGCAGACGGGTGCAGATGATCGTCCAGAGCGCATCGACCGCGACCTGGTCCGATGCGCTTTCCGCTGATGTTCCGGTGTGACGACGCTTGGGAATCTCGAGTTCGTCGGCTCGTGCGACGAGATCGAGGAGTTCCGCATGCCACCGGTCCGAAGTCGGACGAGGCATGCCCCGGATCGCCGCGAGATCGGAGCTGGCCTTGGGCTGCCTGCGCACGATTTCAAGAAGCGCACCATCAGGCATGACCACCCGGTGGGGTCGATTCTCCGCCATGGCGATGCGATCACGTTCGGAGACGAGTGCTCTCAACAAGGCCTGCCCTCGCGGCTTGAGATGCATGCCCTTGGAAGCGCGACGGGTCTGCGGATCGGGATCGAATTCCAGACCGCAGACCAGGCGGGTTTCGCATTCGGTAAGCGCCCAGTCAAGCGACCCCCGTTGTTCAAGGTCCTTCTTGAGGAGTGACCAGAGCATCGGCAGGTAGCGAACATCATCGATGGCGTATCGCAGTTGCTGACTGCTCAACGGACGCGCATCCCAGTTGGTGAAGGTATGACCCTTGCCCAGTCGCTGCCCGGTGAAGGACTCGATGACACGAGCCAGGCCTACCGGCCACGGAAGACCAGCGAATGCGGCCGCCACCTGGGTGTCGACCACGGATTGCAGATCGACTCCCAACGATCGCCTCACATGCATGAGGTCGACATGACCAGCATGGACGAGCGTGGTCACGTCCGGATCCGCAAGGACCTCCCAGATGGGATCGAGGTCCTCGACCACGAAGGGATCGACGATCGCGACCAGGTCGGTGGTGGCGAGCTGAATGAGGCAGATCCTCGGGTGATAGGTCTCCTCGCCGATGAATTCGGTGTCATAGGCAACAAGACCCGAGTTCCGAATCTCCTGCACGACGTCCTCGAGTTCCTCGGATGTCACCACCATCCGGGGTTCCGCAGTGGGAACCTCGGGGTGGCTGATCGGCGGCGCAAAATCAGTCGCCTGGTCGGCGTGCGCCTCTTCATGCTGAAAGGCTCTCTTGCGGCGTCGATAGCTCAAGCTGGGTGTCCTGTCCGTATGTTCGGGGAGCCAGAGTCGGGAAGTCGTGCACGATAGCCGACTCCCGAGCGCCTCACAGCAACTTTCAGGGTTAGCGCACCCCAAGACCCCTGACACAGGAGCTAGAATGGGTTCTTCGGCCGGGATGACCAGAGAAAAGCCAAGAAGAGACAAAAGACCATGCAATTCAAGGCGACAATCGCATCGACTGCCCTGTTGTTCCTCCTTGGTGGCTGCGCGTCGGACATGACGAGCGTCATCAGCTCGGATGTCGCGGCTTTCAGACGGATCGAGTCATCCAAGGGAGCCATTCCCGACCAGGTGCTCAATGATGCCAAGGCAATCGCCATCTTCTCCAGCACCCAGGCCGGACTGATCATCGGTGCCAAGGGCGGGGACGGCCTCTTCATGAAGAAGCTTGATGACGGCTGGTCGGCCCCACTCGCCATCGACCTGATCGAAGGTTCGATCGGACTTCAGATCGGAGCACAGAACGAGGACATCGTCTATGTCTTCACGACCGATGCATCGGTCCGACGGTTCCTGGACGAAGGCCGTTATGCCGTGGCACAGATGTCGGGTTCATTCGGGGAGAGTGCCGGGCGGGCTGACGGTGCAGAACTTCCCACCAACCCCGTCACCATCTACAACCGGACTTCTGGTGTGTACGGAGGCATGGTCGTCGGAGGCAAGGGCTTCGCGATCGACCAGGACCTGAACCAGAAGACCTATGGCCCGGACGTGACGATCGATCAGATCGTCAACGGCAAGGTCACACCCCCGCCGGGAACCTCGGTGCTCTGGAAGCTTCTCGAAACAGAGGTCGGTGATCACCACGCCACCGGCAATGCCGACGATTGATAGCGGGCCGCTGGAGCGGGAAACGAATTCAATTCAGGGCGAGCACACCTCCCAACCACCGTTTGAACAGTGGATTGGGAGCCGGTGCAGGCACTTCATTCACCGATGGCGGACACATCACGTCCAAGGTTTGAAGAACTGACTTTCATGGTTGTCTCGTGGAGCAGGGTCCGCGAGAATGGAGCACATGTTCACATCGTTGAAAGTCTCCTCGCTTCTGGCAAGCCTCCTGACCTGCCTTGTCGGTCCTGTCGCCGAGACTGCACCCGGTGATGACCCCCCGATCGACGACTACTGGGCATGGCAACGCCTGTCCAAGAAACAGCCACCGACGGTCGAACGCGAGTCGTGGTGTCGAAACGGCATCGACAACTTCATCATGGACCGCCTGGAGGCAAGGAACCTCGAACCGGCGCCGGAAGCAGGACGAGAGACGCTTGTTCGGCGAGCGACCTTCGACCTGACCGGTCTCCCCCCGACTCCCGATGAGGTCCTCGCCTTCGTGAACGACGAGGCCCCCGACGCCTGGAACAGGCTCATCGATCGCCTGCTTGAGTCACCCCACTACGGAGAACGCTGGGGACGACACTGGCTGGATGTCGTGCGCTACGCGGAAACCAACGGCTTCGAAAGGGACTCCGCGAAACCGGAAGCCTGGCGCTACCGGGACTGGGTGGTGTCGAGCCTGAACGCGGACAAACCCTACGACCGCTTCCTGCTCGAGCAGATCGCCGGCGATGAACTGGTCGATCGCACCGCGGAGACCGTGGCGGCAACGGGCATGCATCGACTGGGCATCTGGGACGACGAACCGACGGATGTACCCCAGGCACTGGCCGACGACCTGGATTCGATCGTGGACACCACGGTCAGGGCGACACTCGGCATCTCGATCGGCTGCGCGCGATGCCATGACCACAAGGGCGACCCGATCACCCAGGAGGACTACTACCGGGTGACCGCCTTCTTCAAGGGAATCAAACCCTACCGAAACCCCACGGGTGGAACCCACATCGCGACCGACAACGTCATTCGACAGATGTCGAGGGACGCGGGTTCCGAACCTCAAGACGTGCTCTTCAACCGCTTCAACGCCGAACGCGAGGAACATGCCGCGGCGATACGTTCCCTGGAATTCAGGAACGGGATCAAATCCGCACCGCCCTCCGAAGGGTTGATCGCCCACTACGCATTCGAGGCGACCGAGGGAGACGTCGCGGTCGACACAACCGGAAATCACGATGGAAGAATCGCATCCGCGACCCTTGGAGAGGACGGGATCGAAGGCAGGGGCATTCGCTTCAACCGTCAAGAGGACCACGTGGTGATCGACCGTTCCGTGGGTGATGACTTCACGATCGCCTGCTTCTTCAAGACGAATGCAACGGGTCCGGGAAACGACCTGGACCCTCGATGGTTCATGGGTGCCGGCCTGGTCGACGGCGAGATCTACGGTGTCTTCGATGATTTCGGGATATCGATGATCCAGAACGGCGTCATCGCCGCCGGCGTCGGCAATCCGGAGAAGTTCGTGGCTTCTCCACCCGGATACAACGACGGGCGATGGCACCATGCCGCCCTGACCAGGTCACGAGAGACCGGGGACTTCACGCTCTACCTGGACGGAATCAAGCTCAAGAGTGAAAACGGCAACAAGGGCCGCCTCGACGCTCCAACCCGACTGACCATCGGACGCATGCAACCGGACAACGGCGCCTTCGACGGAATGATCGACGAGGTTCGGATCTACGATCGGGTCCTGGACGCCGACGAGATCCGAGGCATGGCCGGTCGATTCTCGATCGATCCGAAAACGATCATGGATCGTCTTGCCGGTGCGGAAAGCGAGTACCAGTCGCATCTGTCCGCACTTCGCGGGATGAAGATCCCCAGGACCGAGATGGTCGCTCTTCTTTCACTGCAGGAGGATGGCCCGAACCCGCCGGACACCCACGTGTTGCTCCGAGGGAGCGTGCATGGCAAGTCAGACCGGGTCGAGCCCGGTGTGCCCGGGGTGCTTGCACACCTGGCCCCCCTTCCCGAGGCGGTTGCGACCATGCATGGCGATTCCTCCGGGAGACGGCTCGCATTCGCTCGATGGGTCACGAACCCGGACAACGCCGCGACCACGAGAACCATCACCAATCGGATCTGGCACCACCACTTCGGGCGTGGAATCGTGCCGAGCACCAATGACTTCGGCGCACTGGGCCTGCCACCATCGCACCCGGAACTGCTTGACTGGCTGGCCGGACGTTTCATCGAGATGGATTGGAGCCTGAAGTCCCTGCACAAGTTCATCATGAACTCCAGCACCTACCGCATGTCGAGCGTTCCCGGCTCCGATCAGCTTGCGCTCGATCCGGGCAACCTGCTGCGCAGCCGCTTCAAGCTGCGAAGACTCGACGCCGAGGAGATTCGCGATTCACTGCTGGTCGCCAGCGGGGAGATCGACCTCGAGGTCGGAGGCCCGAGTGTCAGACCACCCCTGCCAAGAGAGGTCCTTGAGACCAGCTCCCGGCCGGACCAGGTCTGGCAGGTGACATCGCCAAGGGACGTGGGCCGACGTTCGATCTACATCTCGACCAAGCGTTCACTGCTGGACCCGATGCTGACCGTCTTCGATTTCGCGGACCCGGACAACCCGTGCCCGGAGCGGTTCAGTACGACCCAGCCCACCCAGTCACTCAGCATGTTGAACAGCGATTTCACCAACGATCGCTCCGCAGCCTTCGCCAGCCGCCTGAAACGCGAATTCCCGGACGATCTCGATGCACAGATTCGTCGCGGACTTCATCTTGTCACGGGGAGGATCCCGGATACGATCGAAGTGGAGGACGGGGTCGAGTTCGTCCGCGAACTTCGCGATGTCGACGGGATGGATGAAGACCTCTCGCTTGCGGCTTTCTGCCTGGTCGCGATGAACCTGAACGAATTCCTCTACGTGGACTGAAACCGATGGCCGACCCCAACCAGAGTCCTGAAAAGAGACCCCGCGACACGTCCTGCGGCAGGACGCGGCGCGAGTTTCTCTGGCAGACCGGTGGCGGATTCACCGGCCTTGCACTTGGCTCGATGCTTGCGCAGGACGGCTTCCTGGCAAACCAGGCGGTTGCAGCCGACGGTGAGTCCGCGTTCAACCCCCTTCAACCCAAGGCCCCTGACTTCGCGCCAAAGGCCAAGCGCGTGATCTTCCTCTTCATGTACGGAGGGCCTTCTCACGTCGACCTCTTCGACTACAAGCCCGAACTCTTCAAGCACGACGGCAAGACCATCGACGTGGACACCAAGGGGCGCAGTGGGCAGCGCAACCAGGGTCGCGTGATCGGCCCCAAGTGGAAGTTCAAGCAGCATGGGGAATCAGGTGCGCATGTGAGCACCCTGTTCCCCCACCTCTCCACGTGCGTGGATGACCTGGCATTCGTCAAGGGCATGTACGCGGACAGTCCGTTGCACGGATCCGCGATGTTGATGATGAATTCCGGTCGGATACTCGCCGGTTCGCCGGCGATCGGTTCGTGGGTGAACTACGGACTCGGTTCGGTCAACGAGAACCTGCCGGGCTTCGTGGTCATGCTCGACCGGACCGGCGGCCCGATCTCAGGCGCCAAGAACTGGTCGAGCGGCTTCATGCCGGCGACCTATGCCGGTACCGTGCTCAGAGGCAAGGGAGACCCGATCCTCGATCTCCAGAACCCCGAGGGCCGCTCGCGTTCGGTGCAGAGGAAACTTCTCGATCGCCTGAAGAACTACAACCAGCGACACGCCGACCTTCGGACCGGAAACCCTGATCTCCAGGCCAGAATCCACGGCTACGAACTGGCCTATCGAATGCAGTCGACCGCACCTGAGGCCGTCGATCTCGAGAACGAGAACCCGAAGACCAAGGAGCTCTACGGGATCGGCGAAGGACGTACGGACGACTTCGGTCGCAAGTGCCTGCTGGCGCGCCGACTCGTCGAGCGTGGCGTCCGATTCGTCCAGATCTATTCGGGAGGCGCACATGATGACTCGAACTGGGACGCCCATGGCGATCTCGTGAAGAACCACGAGTACCACTGCGGCAACACCGACAAGCCGATTGCAGGCCTTCTCAAGGACTTGAAGCAGCGCGGCATGCTCGACGACACGCTGGTGGTCTGGGGCGGCGAATTCGGACGCCAGCCGATCGCCGAATATTCCGAGGGTACCGGCCGGGATCACAACTCCTCGGGGTTCACGATGTGGATGGCCGGCGGTGGCATCAAGGCGGGAACCACCGTGGGTGGCACCGACGAACTTGGCAACAAGGCCGTTCCGGAGATCGGGCGCTACCACGTGAATCGCCTCCACGCCACGATCCTCAACCAGCTCGGTCTCGACCCCAATGCACTGAGCTACTTCCATGGCGGCCTTGATCAGCGACTGGTCGGCGTCGAAGGCGCGGAACCCATCACCGAGCTGATCACCTGACGCACCCCCGATACACGAAACGAGCCGCACGCAGGACGCACGGCTCGTTCCAAATTCGTCGATCAACATGGTGATCAGTTGGTCTTGGTGCCCTGACAGATGCCCTTCGGGCAGTTGGCGCAATCACCGTTGCAGCATGAAGCGCAGTCGTCACCACAGCAAGTGCTGCAATCCACGCCCATGGCACCGGGGCTCACACCAGTGTTGGTGTCCTGCTGACCCTGGCATCCGAGGACTGCCAGCACGATGAGGACGATGCCTGCTCTTCCAATCAAGTTCTTCATCACGTTTCCCGTCTCTTTCCTTGCGCACGGTGGCGCTGATTCAATGATCACTCTTCATCACGGCGGCCCGGACGTCCTTGCAACCGTTTCAGGAAGCACTTGAACGAACGACGCCATCTTTTCAGCGGACGGACAGTCTAGCACGTCACTCCCGGAAGGATGACGCAAGGAGTCGAGCAAGTACACTCTGGAGGCCATGGAGGCGTTTTCTCTCCGGCCATGATCTCGAACGACACCCACTGCGAGCTTGGAAGACACATGAAGGAACTGCTGGTACTCAGACACGCCAAGAGTGGACATTCGAATCCCCGACTCACCGATCACGATCGACCACTCAACCAGCGCGGGCTCGAGACCGCACCACGAGTCGGGCGGCTTCTTGCCAGCGAGGACCTGCTTCCGGATCTCGTGTTGTGTTCGACGGCCACGAGAACGACCCAGACCGCGGCCCTCGTCATGGAAGCCACCGGCGCAGACATTCGAACCGAACACCTTCAAGAACTCTATCTGGCACCGGCACGAACCATTCTCGAACTGGTCGTGCTCGGCGGCGGCGATGCCGATCGGGTCATGGTCGTGGGCCACAACCCGGGCATGGAGAACGTCCTCGACATGCTGGGGCTTGGCATGCACGAGATGCCCACCGCAACCCTGGCTCATGTCCGGTTCGACATCGATGACTGGGTCATGGCCACGTCGAGTTCATCGATCTCCCTTGAGAAGATCTGGCTGGCACGACAACTGACCGACTGATGCGACCGACCGGTACTCAGGCTTCATCGCGAGGCGTCGCCTCGTATTGCGGCCAGTCAGGCAGGATCTTCATCACCTCGGGCATGAGATCCTCCATCATCGCCTCGACCAGGCTTTGGAAGTGAAGCACCAGCTCGTCGTCCGAACCGATGGAACCGAAATCCAGGAGCGTGAACTGCACCTTGCAGAAGTACGCATGCGTGGACGAGAAGTTGTAGGCCAGCGGGCGCACCGACAAGGCATTCGGCGTCATTCGTCCGTTCGCGATGAAGAAGTACCCCCCGACCATGCGCACTTCGGGGTTCTTTGGGTCGGAGAACAGGGTGACACGAACCAGGGGATCCCCCACCGGCAGGTGGACGAGCTGGCGCGTCCTGGTGACGGGATGCTCGACCTCCGCCACCGGGTAAGCCTTGCCCGTGGCGGCATTGACCGCATCACCCGCAAGCCAGACATCTTCCAGCCCCGCGAGATCCACCAGCTCTGAGTCACGCGTGGCGGTCAGGCCCTGCACCGCCCAGCAGCGCTCGGGGACATGAGGACGATTCGTGGCGCCACCGGTGTAATAGGCGATGTGGACCTGGAGAACCCCTTCCCCGGGGTCGCCGCGAAGGGCGTAGGCACGATCGATGTACAGCGTCGTTCCCAGGGTCTCGAGGACGGTGTCCTCGTAATTGACGTCATCGCCCACCCTGATCCAGTCACCGATGACCATGGGAAGACTGTCGAGGGACGCCCGCAAGGGAGCCGGCGACTTGATGGACTTGAACCCGGTCGTGTTTGCCGCGATGTGGATGCCGATGGCGGCGAACCCGAGCAGGAACAACAGCCCGATGCAGGCGGCACGCGTCCCCGGGGTGATCGCGATCGACTCGACCGGTTTCGGTTCGGGGTCCTCGGCCTCGGGAGCGAAGGGCTCGAGCATCCACATGAAGAAGAGGAAGAGCAGGAGTGCGGGGATGAGCCACAACATGCTTATGGTCGAGTGAGCCGCACCGACGCTCAGCCCCGTGTCGTAGCTGTCGAGGATCCCCTGCGTGGTGATCCGGAGGATGTTGACCACGATCGCGATGGGCAACCCCAGGAGAACCAGGACGATCCGTTGCCACAGGCGCGGGAGCCCGGTCCACGCGACGAACGTGCCCATCGCGAGGAATGCCATCAACATCTTCATGCCCGAACAGGCTTCAGCCACGTCGAGCGGTCGTGATGCACCATCCAGCTCCAGGGTGATGAGATTGCCCACCCGCGAAGTCGTGAATCCCAGGACTTCGAACATGAAGTAGGAACCGGCGGCTGCGACATCCTGCATTCTCTCGGTGATCGGCGCGAGGATCTGCGGGGAGATGAACTGACCGAAGGCCACGAGGTACAGGAGCGGAAACCACAGGACCCTGAGCGAGGCCCACCCACATGCGATGATCGCGACCCCGAAGAGCGTGACCGCGATCCCGACCGCCTTGGCGTTGTGAACCTGGATGAAACCGGGCCCGAAGAGCGTCAGGAGGTAGAGAAGAATGCCGAAGACCACCACCGCGAACCCTGCAGGCGCGTACCTGAAGGGGCTTGAAAACAGCCGATCCCGATCGATCCACACCAGGTAGGCGGTGATCAGGGGGACGATGAAGGTGTGACCCCAGTCCCCCAGATAGCTGTAGGAGTAGAAGACCTGTGCGGAGACGAAGTGCCAGAACAGCGCGACCAGAACCAGAATGAACATTCCCAGCGCGAGTGCAGCTCGACCGGGGGGGATCAGAATGGCATCGGTGTCCGATTTCATGACGTTAGACATCATCGGTCATCACCGAACCCGAGAAGCAGAAAGGTGCGGGAGAGAACTCATGAAGATAGAACTCACTCCGGACATGGTCCCCAGAATGCCAGCAACTCGCTCAGATCCGATCCGCTGGTGGTGCCATCCCCGTCCAGGTCGGCACCTGGTGTGTCCCAGGCGGCCAGCATGCGGCTGAGGTCCTCTCCATCCACATGACCATCGCCGGAAAGATAGGGAAGGCACAGGGGCGACAACAGGTTTGGACAGGGACGGATTCGAGTGGGACTCAGGCGATTATCTCGTCGATCACGCGGCCGGAAACGTCGGTGAGCCGGAAGTCGCGTCCTGCGTGTCGATAGGTCAGGCTTTCATGATCCACTCCGAGCAGCGCAAGCATGGTGGCATGAAGATCGTGGACATGGACCTTGTTCTCGCGGGCGTAGTAGCCGTACTCGTCGGTCGCACCATGACTGAACCCTGGCTTCACCCCGCCACCCGCCATCCACATGGTGAACCCATGCGGGTTGTGGTCCCGGCCGTTGCCCCCCTGTGCCACCGGAGTGCGACCGAACTCGCCGCCCCAGAGGACGAGGGTGTCCTCCAGCATGCCACGTCGCTTGAGATCGGTGATCAAGGCGGCGATGCCGGTATCGACCTCTCCCGCGTTGGTTCGGTGGTCCTTCTCGAGATTCCCGTGCTGGTCCCACTTGTAGGAATGGGTGCACTGGACGAACCGAACGCCACGCTCACTGAAACGACGAGCGAGCAGGCACTGCCGTCCGAAATTCTCGGTGCGTGGGTCATCAAGCCCGTAGAGAGCGCGAGTCTCGGCGGATTCACCGGAGATGTCACTGACTTCAGGAGCGACGTCCTGCATGCGGAACGCGAGTTCGAAGGTGTCGATGCGACCTTCAAGCGCCTGGTTGGCACTGCTCTCACCGATTCCCGACTCGTTTATCTCACGAAGGAAGTCCAGCTGCGCCCTCTGGATCTTGGAGTCACCCATCGCGGTCATGTGTTCGAAGCGCGCCTGCTCGCAACGGATGCCGGCATGACCCAGTGAAGTCCCGTGGTAGGCGGTAGGAAGGAATGCCGAGGAGTAGTTGTTCACGCCGCCGTGGCCGAGCGTGGGACAGATCGTGACGAATCCGGGCAGGTCACGGTTTTCGGATCCGAGACCGTAGGTGATCCATGAACCCATGGACGGCCGCACGAAGTTCTCCGAACCGGTGTGGATCTTCAGCAATGCCGCACCGTGCGCGGGGTTCGAGCCATGGAGACTCTTGATGAAGCAGAGGTCATCGACCACCTTCGCGGTCTCGGGGAAGATCTCACTGACCCAGGCGCCGCTCTCGCCGTGCTGCTTCCAGGCGTAGGGGGAGCCCATCAGGTTTCCGGTCTGCGCGAACTGGACGCGCGGTTTGGAAAACGGAAGTTCCTTGCCATGATCACGCTGGAGCGCAGGCTTGTAATCGAAGGTGTCGACCTGCGATGGCCCGCCGTGCATGAAGAGGAAGATCACCCGCTTCGCGCGGGGCTCGAAGTGCGGCTTGCGAAGAGCCAGGGGATCAAGATCCTTCGGATCGATGCGCATCGGACGTTCGAGGCGAGCACGGGCGGCGGCCTCATCGGCAAGAAGCCCGGCCAGTGCGACAGAACCAAACCCGACGCAGCACTGCTTGAGCATGTCACGGCGGTTGACGTTTGGTCTGATCGAGCAGAAATCACCCATGCAGCAAGGATACCCCCCGAAACAGGCAGGGGGAAGCCCGTCATTCGAACCTTGGGCAGATCACTGGATGTAGATGAATTCGTTGGAGGACATCAGTACCTGGCAGAAGTTGCGCCAGGCATGGAGTTCCGGATCGAGAATCTCGGACTCACCCATCGAGGGCGGCCATTCGAGTGAACGCCCTGATTCGGAATCGGTTCGCACCCTTGCGAGGAATCCAAGGGACCGCTCGATCTCCTTCGGCTCGGGGGGTCGAGCGAAGCACACCTCGTAGGCCAGTGCGATTCGAGCGGAGTCATCTTCGGCCGCAGGATCACCCAGGATCCTCGCGGCGAGAAGCTGGGCCTGGGAACCCACCAGGTCACTGTTCAACATGAAGAGCGCCTGCTGCGAGACCACCGTGCTGGCGCGCGCATCGATGGGCACGCTGGAATCGCAGTAGTCGAAGGTGGAGAACAGCGGATACATGTCGTTGCGTATGACCGGAAGATACAACGCACGACGCGAGTAGTCATAGCGCTCGTTGCTGTTGGACTGGTCGTTGGTCACGTAGCCGAAGTTTCCGGAGTTGAGGAGACTTCCGCCCACCTGGAGATCCAGCGCTCCACCGACCGCGAGAATGGTGTCACGAATGGGTTCCGCCTCGAGCCGACGAGGCGGGTGATGCCAGAGCAGTCGGTTATCGGGATCCACCTCCATCGCATGACGGGTACCCGATCCACTCATGCGGTAGGTCGATGAATTCATGATCAAGCGGTGAAGCTCCTTGATCGACCAACCCTGCTCCATGAAGTGCACCGCAAGCCAGTCCAGGAGTTCGGGGTGACTCGGTTCCGAGCCACGAATGCCGAAGTTGCTTGGAGTGGCGACGATTCCACGACCGAAATGTCCGTGCCAGATCCGGTTGACCGCGACCCGGGGGGTGAGCGGATTGCGCGGATCGATGATCCACTCCGCAAGCTGCAGTCGTCCACTCTGGCCCTCGGGAATCACCGGACCCGGCAGGGCATCGGCAAGGACCGTGAGGTAGCCTCGAGTGACGACGTCATCGGTCTTGTTGGTGTGATCGCCACGAATGAAGATGGGCAGGTCCACCGGCTTGGCGTCCTCGACCACGATGCCCATCTCGATGGGAGCGGGCGTGCTGGATTCCAGGACGAGCCGTTCAGCCTCGTATGCACCGATTCGAGCCTGGATATCCGGTTCGAACAGCTCGCTCATCGAGACGTCGATCGCAAGGACTCCTCGAGCACCGATGAGTGCGTGGCGATAGGCCTCCTGGCCGTCATCGGGCAGTCGCTTGAGCGCATCCCCCTTCGCGGTGGCCAGGTGACGTTCCCAGCTGGCAAGAACCAGGCTCGCCATTCCCTGCCAGCGTTCAGCGAACGATGCCAGGTCACCCGGCTCGGGGCCTTCAAGAACGGAGCGAACGAAGATGGCATCGCGCGGCCCGACCCCGGTCGGTCCGGTTTTCCGGTCGGGTGCGGTGATCGCCTTCATCGATGCGATGGCTTCGGGAGACCGTGTGGTGAATTCATCGGGGGCGATCCCGGAAAGGGCTCGCCACGGCTTGAAGATCGGCTCAGCGGCGAGGGCGATGGCCCAGCGCCTCAGCAGTGCAGCAGGAACGCCCGTGTCGGATGAGAGCGCTTCCGATTCCAGCTCGAAAGCCGCTGCCTCGCCCGGACCGATCACCATCAATCGGTCCAGGTGCGGAACGGAACCGTCGCGCTCGAGGCGCAACGTCGATGCACCCGCGGGAAGATCGACCTCGACGGTCTCCCAGCGCATGCCTTCCGGCAGGTAGGAACCGGTCGCACTCTTGCAGACGTCGCCGCGGACCCTGGTCCCATCGACGAGAAGATCGAGAGGGCGTTCATCGGCGCTGGCGTAGCGAACTCGAAGTTGATGCGTCCCGGCTTCCGCCGCGTTGACGATGTATTCGACGTACTGGAGTTCAGCCGGACGCGTGGTGTGCAGCACCCCGATCCCGGGCCCCCAGTTCTCGAAGTTCGGGTTGAGGTTGCTGGCATCGAAATCCTCCGCCTCACGCACCCCGGGGGTCGTGGTGAAGCGGGTGCTTGCAAGCATGGCGCGGCTGGTGTGTCGTGCCCATTCCCGTTGAAGTCGGGCCGAACCACTGGAAAGCTCGGCTTCCAGTCCCTCACGATTCTTGGTGGTGCGTTCAGCATGGTCACGAGCACGCTCGATCTCGCCGGCAGGCGCGAGATTTCGTTCGAGCACGCGCGCCACGGTGTTCAGCGACTGCATGGTCCGGGTGCTGTAGAGGATCCCGGCCATGGCGTAGTAATCCTGTGCCATGATCGGGTCGAACTTGTGGTCATGACAACGAGCGCAGCCGATGGTCTGGCCGAGAAACGCCTGCCCGATCACGTCGAGTTGCTCGTCGACGATGTCGATCTGCATCTTCTCCTTGTCGGGTTCGGCGAGCACCTTCGGACCCAGGGAAAGGAACCCCGTGGCAAGCAGGCGATCGATCGACTTGTCTCGATCGTCCGATTCAGGAAGCAGATCCCCGGCGACCTGCTCCAGCACGAACTCGTCATAGGGTTGATCATCGTTGAAGGAACGAACCACCCAGTCTCGGTAGCGCCAGGCATTACCGAAGGCGGTGTTCTCGTCGAGACCGTTGCTGTCGGCGTATCGCGCCACGTCCAGCCAGTGACGCCCCCAGCGCTCACCGTAGTGAGGCGTGGCAAGAAGACTCTCCACCAGGCGTTCCCAGGCATCGGGCGCGTCATCGGCCAGGTACGACTCCACTTCCTCCGGCGTGGGAGGCAGTCCGATCAGGTCGAAGTAGGCACGCCGAACCAGGGTGCGGGGGTCGGCCTCGGGAGCCGGTCGCAGACCGGCCTGCTCGAGGCCCTTGAGGACATGCGCATCGATGTCGTTGCGACACCAGTCGGGGTCGGCGACCAGGGGTGCCTCGGGAAGCTCGATCGGACGGTAGGCCCAGTGCGATCGAGCGACCTCCCAGTCATAGGGCTCATCACCCTCGCCCTTCGGTGGAAGCTGGTCGGTTGCCGCGGCTTCAGGCATCTCGGCACCACGTTCGATCCAGAGCCGCACGTCGGCGATCTCCTCGTCGGTGAGTCGGCCCGAGGGCGGCATCTCGAATTCCGGGTCGGCGTAGCTGATGGCGATGAAGAGCGAGCTGGTCTCGGGGTCACCCGGAACCAGCACCGGTCCGCTGTCACCACCCTGCATGATCGATGCCACGTTGGAAAGACGCAGGCCACCTCGCAGGGCCTCGTCGTCGTCACCATGACACTCGGCACAGTGTTCGATCAACAACGGTCGGATTCGTCGCTCGAAGAACGCACCGTCCTGCGCAACGGACTGGACCGTCGTCGCACCGAATGCGAGCAGCGGAACCAGTGCGTGACATGAGCTGTGGAGGTGCCTGAGCATGAAGGGTGATCCTGTCTTCACGAGTATAGAAGCGGATCGGCCCGATACGACCCCCGAACCGACGAACGGCGAGAGTCATCACGCCCCGGCGGTGATAATCGGGACTGTATGCAGCAGGGATCGAGAATCGAAGCCTCAGGCCTCTTCGCGGGCCTTGCCACGCCGGTTGCGCCTGAGCCGAGCGGGCTCGGCGACCTGTTCGCCGTAGTGCGCGAGGAAGCGCTGCATGCCGTCGGTGCCGACGAAGAACTTCATCACCCGACGGTCGAGATCGAACATGTCCGCGTACATCAGACCGTCCAGGACGTCCCCGAAGTCCTTGTCCACGTTGGCAGCGAGGATCTTCGCTTCAAGCTTCAGGTACTGGCGAAGCAGGATCGGCATTGCACGACGACCGGATTCGATGGTCCGGACCAGGGCGTCGAGATCCTCCGGGTCGGTGATCGCCTGGGCCACGCGTCGTTCGTCCCAGTGCCCCACGGGGCGGGCCTTCATCGGGTTCCTCGGTTTCACCAGCTCGGCCAGTCTCGGAATGGCGCGATGGGTCTGGAGGAACTCGATCAGGAGGTAACGGGACATCGAGGAGAATTCGTTGCTGATCGAGACCGGACCGAACAGCCGCCGGTACTCGGGGTGAAGCACGATGAAGGCGCCGATGCCTCTCCAGAGAAGAAGCAGCGAGGTCGGACGTCGCTGGTATTCCTCGCGAACGTAGGAACGCCCCAGCTCGATCGCCGGCGTGATCTTCTCGATGAGTTCCGGACCGTATTCGAAGAGGGAGTGGGAGTAGAGACCCTCGACCCCGTGACCGGGCACGATCTCGTCGGTGAGACCGAGTCGGTATCCACCGGCGAGTTCCTTCTTCTTCTTGTTCCAGAGAAGCAGCTGCCAGTACCAGCCGTCGTAGCGATCGAGGTCGAGCGCACGACCAGAACCCTCACCGACGTTTCGGAACGCCGTCTCGCGAAGTCTTCCGACCTCGAGCATGAGTCGGGGGATCTCACCGGCACGGGCACACCAGACCTCGAGATCCGACTGCGCGAGCAAACAGGCATCGGAACCGAGTGCATCGAGTTCCTGCTGCAGTTCCTCGCCGGAATGACTCGACGAATCGGCGACGTTGCCCCATTTCGACTGGACATCCTGCATGTGCTGCTCACCATCGGTGGGCAGGGCATCGTTTTCAGCGCGTTCAGGCAGCAGGTAGGTCAGGGCGCGGAGATACTGGGAAAGGTCGTCTGAATTCTCGAACCGGCTGATTCGTTTCGGCTCCACTGGATCACCGATGCGAATGCGAACGGTGGAACCGACACGACGCAGCATCTCGTGCGGAAGCAGGATGGTTCGAAGAACAGGGTGGATCAGGCCCGCCAGCTGGAAGAGCCAGCTGTTGCGACCTTCCACGTGCACCGGCAGCACGGTGGCCTTGGCGATCCTGGCCAGCCCCCCCACATGCTCGGTCCAGGGATCATCGGTCACCATCCGGCTCGACAGGTGCAGGTGCGAGACCGCACCGGCAGGCATCACGATCAGGGCGCCTCCATCACGAACGTGACGAGCCGCCTGGCGCATCGCGCTGCTGTTGCGACCACCGGCATTGCCGAAGACGTCGACCAGGATCACCTTGCCGTCGAGGAATCGAAGGCGACCGATCACTTCGTTGACGAGAATCTTGACATCGGGACGTCTGTTCTCCACCAGGGCAAGCAGCGAACAGGCATCGTGACCACCGAAGGGGTGGTTGCAGGTGACGATCAGCGGTCCTTCGGTCGGAATGCGATCCCGGTCGTCGGGGTCGACCTCGACCTTGAGCTTGAAACTCTCGACGTAGCCTCGCCCGGGACTGAAGCGCCCGGCCTTCACCCAGTTCTCGATCTCATCCTGGTGTGCGTTGCAGCCCTTCAGGCGAAGCACCCATGCCGCGATGGGACGGATCAGACGATAGGGCAGCCCGAGCAGACCGGGACGTGGTTCCGGCATGGCCATCGAAGGGGTGTAGTCCGTTGTGCCTGATCCCATTGCCAGTCGCGCTCCGTAGCTGTGCCCCGGTCAGTGTGACCAAAGCCAAGTATGGCATTGTCGGGTGGAACCCACCTCCACCACAAGTCGAAGACACCACCAGTCTGGGCAGATCATCAAAAACCGACCACCAGATCAGGGGCGAGGCAGCCGGGCGTCCCGGTCGAATCG
Organism: Phycisphaerales bacterium; assembly: GCA_029246705.1. Classification (GTDB taxonomy): domain Bacteria; phylum Planctomycetota; class Phycisphaerae; order Phycisphaerales; family SM1A02; genus JAKVBQ01. The sequence continues at coordinate 40,142 of JAQWMQ010000027.1, forward strand.
GTCCGTCTGAACCAGGAGATGCCCGGCTTGCCGTGCTCCAGAGACAGTTTTTGGGCGAAAGTCGTCGCAGTCCACCCAATCCCGCGCCCCCACCGAGAGGGGCAGATCGGGAACCGGCTCCTCGATGATCCGGGCCAGAAGAAAGCCCAGGAGCGCCCGATCATCCAGGTGGTTGGTGCGACAGATGAAGACATGAATCAACGCCAGGTCATCCAACAGCTGCCACAACGCGGCATGGACTGCATCAGGAGTCATCGGTCCAACCACATCGGCCGAGAGAACCGGGAGACCGAGCTCCATGATCTGTTGCCGGTTCGTGGTGCGTGGCGCTTCCTCGAGATCATGGACGATCGACCAGAAGATGCGGTCCTCGTCCTCGCCGCGCGACCGCGCCGTTTCAACGAGTCGGTCGATCCGGTGCCTGCGCTCGGTGCGCTTGCGTGCCTGGATCGCGGCAAGGCGTTGCTTCAATTCGATGGATCCGATCATGCAGTCTCCCTGGCAGGAAAGACATTGTGATCACGCCTGGAGCCATGGAGACGGAAGCCGCAGAAGAGCAGCCTGTTCAGATGCAGGTGAAGGCACAGGATGAGGAAGGAGCATCAGGAGCATCGCTTCTTCCATCAACCGTGGTACCGGCGGCGCCTCAGCCAGGCTCGACCGGGGGATGGACCAGTTCGTTCGCGGTCCGGATGAACGAACGGTTCGATTCGTGCGGCCCGTCCAAGGGCAGCTCCTCGGAAGAATCCAGGTTCGAAACCAGGATCGACGTCGACTCACCCGGGAGCAGTGTCAGCAAGCCCTTGTCCGCAGAAGCGCGCACCCCGAGTCGATCGGCAGACAGGCAGAGATCGCGCATGAGCGAGGCCGCCTCCACCTCGACCCGCGCGGTCGTCGGCGAGACACGGTGCATCGTCACCTTGCAGCGCGCTTCGGGATACTCCAGCAATCGATCCTTGGCGAAGAACCAGTGGGCGGTTCGATCCCCGAAGGACGCGACGATCAGCTGACGTGATGGGCAGTCGGCGTCGACCAGTTCCTTCGGAAGTTCGATCGCACGAAGCCCGCGCCGCGGATCAACCGACAGGCCGAACGTCTGCGCGGCGATCTCGGTACCGTCGAAATCGACCCGGCGAACGACCACCTCGCCATCAACCGCTTCCTGCGAGGCGTTCACCAGGACCAGCGACAGCCCCTCGCCGAGGGGCTCGATCGCGAGCAGCACCGGGTCGAATGCCGACTGGACTGCATGAAACACCGGCTTGGGTCGATGCTTCACGTCAAGAAGCGACCAGGAGTGACCGGTCCACACGTCGTTGAGCTGCCAGATCAGGGCGCCTTCACAGCGAGGCCCGTTCGCGCGGAGCCAGGTGCAGGCGATCGACATCGCGCGTGCCTGAAGAAGCTGCGCCGCCCAGTGCCAGCTGCCGAAGGAGACCGGCGCATCGGGGGTGATTCCAAACCACGATTCCAGGTAGGGCGCGTACTGCACCTCGTCACCACCCCAGGCACGTTGTCGCTCGACCAGCGTTTCCGGGGCGAGCGCCTCACCCGGCACTCCGAACGCCTCCTCGATCGAACGCAATGTGGGTGGTCCCTGATGGCCGAATTCACTGGCGAACCGGGGGACGAGATCGCGATAGCCCTCGAGCTTGAGATCCCAGGTGTGTCGGTCGCCGGTCTCGGGGTCGTTCGGATGCCGCTCCAGGGAGCCCGACCAGGGCGACTCCGCCCAGTACGGACGACTCGGGTCGAGTTCCGCGCAGATCGAAGGCAGGAGTTCCGTCCAGTACCGCGCCCCCCACCGCTGCTCGGGTTCCATCTGTTCCCGCCAACCCCAGCTGAACCAGGCCAGGACATCCTCGTTGCCACCACACCAGAGCACGATCGAGGGGTGACGGGCGAGACGAGCGACCTGTGCACGCGCTTCCGCCCGCACCAGGTCCACCATCGCATCGTGTTCGGGGTAGGTCGCGCACGCGAACATGAAGTCCTGCCAGACCATCAGCCCCAGTTCGTCGCAGCGCTCGTAGAACCAGCTCGGTTCGTAGAGGCCGCCGCCCCAGACGCGCAGCATGTTCATGTTGGCGGCACACGCCTGTTCAAGCAGCGGGTCGATGTCCGCAGAAGTCTGGCCATGCGGGAAGAGCTTCGAGGGAATCCAGTTCGCCCCGCGACAGAAGACCGGTTCCCCATTCACCCGGACCGCGAACCGACCGTCGGCACCGCTCTCGAGTTCGGTGGTGCGCAGGCCGGTGCGACAGGATTCCCGAGTGCCGTCATCAAGCTCCACTTCGATGGTCACCAGTTCCTGGGAACCGAGACCTCTCGGCCACCAGAGCGGTGGGTCGGTGATTTCAAGGGCTTCGGACGTGGCCGCACCCTTCCCCGTGACCAGGGTTCGCCCGTCATCGGTACGAACGGTGATGGCGGAACAACTTGCGGGCCCGTCGACATCGACCAGCACCCGCATCCGCACCAGTTCACTGGTCGCCGAGAGCACCTGCGGTCGAATCGCGGCGATGCGCGAACCGCTCCAGGACTCGATCCGAACATCCCCGGCAAACCCGCAGGTCGGACAGCACGGTCCCCAGTCCCAGCCGAAGTTGCAGGCACTCTTTCTGAGTTGCGAGAACGGCCCCCAGGCACCGTCGGCATTGATCGGCCTGGAACCAAACTCAGCTTCGGCCCGCTCCGCCTCGGCAAGTGTTCCCTTGAGGACGACCACAAGGTCGTTGACGCCGGCGACCAGGACCCCCCGCAGGTCGAAACGAGCGGGGACGAACTGCGAGGCGACCTTGCCGATCGGCGATCCGTTCAACCAGAGTGACCCGATGGTGTCGACCGAATCGAGCACCAGTTCGATCCGTTCCTGTTCCAGGTGTTCCGCGTCGACCTCGAACCTGGTGCACCAGCGCCAGTCGGTCCTGCCGATGAAGGCCTGGGCGGCCTCACCACCGGGCGAATCGGGATCGGGAATGGCCCCCGCATGCATCAGCGCATCGTGAACACAACCGGGCACCATCGCATCGTGGGGACCGTGCTCGGTCGAAGCGACGGTCCAGTGGCCACCCGCCAGTGATTGGGTGATCATTCGACGCGTCCATCGTCGGCATCATCGGCAACGTATTCCCGAAGGCGCTTGAACATCCTGCGCAGGTCACGGAAGCCGCCGATCGTGAACCAGATCGTCACTGCCGCCCCGACGCCGAAGGCCAGGTAGGTCCACCAGTGCCAGTAGCCCGCCCACCATTCCCGGGTGAGCCCCAGCTTCTTGTGGAAGACGAGGATCACGATGAAGACGATCGTGAACAGGAACGGCCAGAGCAAGGTGATCGCCGTGGCGAAGCGGTCCCATCCGGTCATGGCCTGATCAAAGCCAAATCGCTCCAACCAGGTGCCCCGTGAGACCACCATCGCGTGATCGCCCTTGACCGCATGACCCCCCCGATTGAGAAGCTTGTCCATGTCGTGGGCCGGTCGGCCCGCGGCCCAGGCGCCCAGGGAGATGGTGACATATAGAAGGATGGAGATCAGGATCGACCAGAAGGTGAGTACCTGGCCGGTCAGATCATTGCGGATGTAGTCAAGCGGGGCGAGCAAGGCGGCCATCGGCCCGGGGTCCTTCACGGTGACCGTGAACGGCGTCCCATCGGGGGTGGTTCCCGAGTACCTGCCGGATGAGTCCAGGACCTGCCGTCCGAGGGAACGGCGGGTCTTCGAATCCTTCGAACCCTTCGAATCATCCGAACCCTCGTCCCAGGCGAGTGCGATCGAGGCGGTTGCCGCGGAACCGCCCTCGAGCGGGTCGAGCAGGTCCGCGTCGATCGAGAGCGGGCTGTCTCCGACCGGGACGAAGTCCCCATCGTCGGCGTCGGTCGCGGCGGCCAGGATGACGTGCTGGGTCTCCTCACCATGGGTGACCACGGCGAAGGACCCGGGATGGACCGCCGTTGCCGGAAGCTGCTTGAGGATGATGCCGCTGCTGGAAAGGGTCATGCCCGCGATCATGGCCGCCCACGCGGCGCCGGTGGTGCCGCGTTTCCAGTAGAGCCCACCGATGATCGCACTGCCGGCCCCGCCGACGAAGACCGCACCGGTCAGCGCCAGGAACATCGCGATGTACTGGTTCGGGGTGTAGAGCATGCTGAAGATGAACGCGAAGATCGCCACCCCGAAGATCGAGCATTTCAACAGCAGGAGATGCGCCTTCTGCGAAAGCGGCTTCTTCTTGAAGGGCAGCACCACGTCCTGGATGAAGATCGAACCCCAGGAATGCAGGTAGGTGTCGTTGGTGGAGATGAACGCGCCCAGAAGCGCGGCGGCGAACAGGCCGAGCAGGCCCGCCGGCAGGATCTGGGACACCGCGACCGGGGTGCGGACCTCGGCGGCCAGGGCCGCGGTCGGTTGCGCGCTGGTGTAGGCGTTGATGAGTGCCGCCTGGTCGGCGTAGGCGGGATCGGTCATCACCACCCGGATCGCGATCGGGAGCACCAGGGTGATCAGCATCAGCACCCGGAAGCGCCACCCGTTGAGGATGTTGGCCATCTTCGCTTCGTGCGCGTTGAGGGCCGCGGCCCGGTAGCCGCTCTCCCCCTGCCAGCCCATCATGCCGTAGAAGAGGACGATCACGCTGATCACCCAGTACCAGACGTTGAAGTTCTCCTCCTTGCCGAGGTCGAACGGATCGACCAAAGACCGCCCTTCCGGTGCCGCGAGCAGCGCGGTCTCGATCCGGCTCCAGGGGAAGACCCAGAGGATGTAGGCGATCACCGCGAGAAAGACCACGTTCGCGAAGGAGCCCTGCAGGAAGTCGGTGACGATCACCGCGACCTGCCCGCCGATGAAGACGAAGAGGAGTGCGATCCCCAGCATGAGGCCCATCAGCAGCGGGAAGGTGCCGATCGTCGTCTCGCCGATCATGACTGCGTCCGGCAGGCCGCACAGGGCGATGAAGAAGCGCGCCGCGACCGCGGGGAAGATGCCGTAGTTGATGATGCCGCTGCCGAAGGCGACCAGGCCCGCGAAGACCCTGAACTTGCGGCTGTAGCGCATCTCGAAGAACTGCGCGAGCGTCATCGCACGCGTCTGGCGATAGCGGTAGATCACCCACCCCGAGAGGGCGATGATGATCATCGCCGGGCCCTCCATCAGGCCCCAGAAGATCGAGGTGAAGGCGACGTCGTAGTTCTGCTGCCAGTACCAGACCAGGGAGATCACCCCGAGCTGGGCCATGCCGTAGGCGACGGCGATCAGGTAACGACCCGCGCAACGGTTGGCGGCGAGGAAGCCGGAGACGCTGCCGGCATGGGGGCGGGTGTACAGCGCCGCGACCAGAAGGCCGAGCGGAAAAAGAATCAGGATGCCCCAATCAAGCCCTGTCATGGTTACAGGGCACATCCTAGGGCAAGATGGCCAATAACCCCTGTCGAAGAAAATTGATCCGACTTCCCGGGGTGCTAGACTCTGGTCGGAGAGTCAAACGACCGATGTTCACGAGCATGTCCATTTCGAACCGAATCATCGCCGTGCTTATAGCGGCCTGGATTCCCTTCTGCTGCTGCACGCTGCGCGTGGCTGCGGAAGTCGCCCAGGGCGAGGACGCACCGGCGATGGGTTGCTGCGGCGGCGCATCGAATGCGCCCTGCAATGGACAGGACACGAATTCGGACTCCGATCGGGAGCCTGGCGGACACTGCACGAGCTGCTGCGTCAAGATGACCCCCGAACCCCCGACCGAATGGTCACCCGAACTGGAACTGGCCGCGCTTCCGGTCTTCGAGTTCCATTCGATCGAGCTGCTGCTCCAGGACACCCATCGTCCCGCGAACATGCGTGCCCGGGCACCCGACCCCCCACCGCACCGCACGCTGCTGCAACAGCGCTGTCTGCTCCTCGTCTGAATCGATCCTTGAGTTGACCAACGGACCACGGCTGCATTGCTGCAACCGAGGCGAGATGTCACGCACCGATCAAGGACGAGGAATCGATTCATGACCATCAACACGACGTGGGCGCGGCGAACCGCGCTGATTCTCCTGCTCGCGGGCATGCCCGGCTGCATCACCGCAGACCCTGAAGCCGCGATCGAACGGACCGCAGGCCTGGCCGACGGCCGTACCGACAGCAGCCTGAGCATGGAAGACGCCTGGGCGAAGCCGTTCACCGACCGAGCCGGGATCTGGGACGGACGTTCGACGCTCGAACTGCAGACCGCGCTGGAGCTCACCCTTCGCAACGATCCCGAGCTGCGCCGCCAGCTGGCCCTGGTCGCAGAGCAGCAGGGCTCGCTCGCACAGAGTTCCCTGCCACCCAATCCGGTGGTCGGCTTCGGCCTGGGAATCGCAATCGACGGAATGAGTTCGGCGCCCGCGATGGTCCAGTTGATGCAGCAGCTGACCTGGATCTGGACCATGAACGATCGAATCGACATCGAGGACAAGCGCCTGCAGGCGAGGATCCTCGACGCCGCGAACACCGTGGTGGATCGAGCCTCGACCGTGCGAGGAAGCTTCGCCAACCTGCTGCATGCAGAGGCGATGACCCGACTTCGGGAAGCCTACACGCAGACCACCGAAACCAACCTCGAACTCACGGAGGCCCTTGCCAAGGCGGGCGAGCTTCCGTTGGTCGAGGTCGACCGGGCAAGAATCGACCACCGTGCCGCCAAGGCCCGCCTGTCCGGCGCACGCCGGGCCGCGCGGACCAGGAAACTCGAACTCCTCAGGGTCATGGGATGGCCCGAGCACTCCACGGACTTCGAGATCGAAGGCAACTTCACCGAGATGATGGCCATCGAGCCGCCATCCGAAACCGAAGTGATCGAACGAGCGGTCATCGTTCGGCTGGATGTCGCCGCCGCGGAGCAACGGGTCCTGGCCGCGGAAGCGAACGCACGACTTCAGGGCTGGCGCAGGGTCCCGGAAGTCGGTTTCAATCTTGCATGGCAGGAGAACTTCACGGGCAGAAAGGCGCTGGTGCCGGGGGCATCGGTCTCCATACCTGTTCTTGACGACGGCTATGCCGCCATCGCGCAGGCTGACGCACGAGTCGAGGCGGCTCGACTGGAAGCAGCGATCATTCGCGAGGACGCGATCGAGCAGGCCCGAGTCGCACTGAACCAGTGGCACCGTGCACGACAGCAGGTCGATCTCTTCGAGGACGGACTGGTCGCCTCCGCACGCGAGGTGGTCACGCGATCCGAGCAGTCCTTCAAGGCCGGCGTCACCGGAGCAACGGAACTGCTGCTGACCCAGCGAAGAATGATCCAGCTTGAAGTCGAACTTCTCGACGAGAAGCTTCTGGCATCACTGGCGTGGGTCGACCTGGAGAACGCGGTTGGAGGGTCCTTCCAACTGCCCATCGAACGACCCAGGACGAAGACGGGAGAAGCCTCATGAATACGCGAAGCAACCTTGAATCCATGGCCGGAAGCGAAGCGGCAAAGATACCCCAGCCGAAATCACGCTGGGCGCTCCGGTTCGGCATTCCGATCCTGATCATCGGACTGGTGTTGGCACTCCTCATCACCACCGCCTGGAGTGCCCTGGTGCCCGCACGTTCGGTTCGCGTGGCGACCGTTGCGCTCCGCCCGGTCGAGGTGAGTATCCAGGAACTGCCTGAAATGATGGAGATGGGTTCGGTCATCCAGGCACCGGGCTGGATCGAGCCGGATCCGTACCCAACCTACGTGGCCGCACTCGAGGAAGGGGTCGTCGAGAACATTCTCAAGGTAGAAGGTGATCGCGTCGCAGTGGGCGAGGTCGTGGCGACCCTGTTCGATGAACGTGCACGCATTCGACTGGCTCGATCCGAAGCCTCTCTCAGCCTGGCCATGGCCAGGCAGAAATCAGCGACGAACATCCTCGCCAAGGCTTCGGTCGAACTCGCCACTCGCAGTGAGCAGGCACTCAGGATTGCCAAGGCGAGATCGAGCATCGCGCAGACCAAGGCCGAAGGAGCCGTCCTCGACGCCAGGATCATCGCAGCCCGATCGACCGCAAACCAGGTCGAGGATGAACTCTCCAGGAAGTCCGGTCTGGTCGAGGGTGGCGCGATCGCCGAAGGCGTGGTGATCCGACTGGGGATGGAACTCGAAGCCAGTCGTGCACGCGTCGAGAGTCTGGTCCAGCAGAAGAAGGCGAACACTGCCGAGCTGAGTTCGGCGGAAGCGGAATTGAAGGCGGCGGAGACGGCGTTCGACCTGGAGGTCCACGAGACCATCGAAGTCGAGAAAGCGAAATCAAGGCTGGTGGAGACCGCGGAGATGATCAACATCGCGCAGTCCGAACGCGACGATGCCCGCCTCGCCTACGAACGCTGCAAGGTCACTTCACCGGTCTCCGGAACAGTGATCGAGCTGCTGAGCTCGCCGGGATCCGCGATCAACTACGGAAACGGTTCCCATGGCTCACACATCCTCCACGTGTACGACCCGAAGATGCTCCAGGTCCGCGCAGACATACCCCTCGCGGATGCCGCCAAGGTGCAGATCGGCCAGAAGGCGCAGATCGTGGTGGACGTCCTTCCCGACACCATCTTCGAGGGCGAAGTCGCACGCTTCCTGCACAAGGCGGACATCTCGAAGAACACCATCGAGGCCAAGATCAGGATCGATGACCCCAGCGTCTTCATGAAACCCGACATGCTGGCTCGGGTGCGCATCATGCCCATGGCCCCGGATGATGGTGGCCACGGCGGCGGCGAGTCGAGCGCCTCGATTCAACGCGTGTTCGTGCCCGAGTCGGCGATCGTCCTTGACGAGGATCTCACCATGATCTGGGTCATAGAAGATCTCGACCGCGGGCGTGGACGAGCCGCACTGCGAACGATAGAGCTCGGCGAAGCCACCAAAAACGGCTGGGTGGAGGTCACCCGGGGCATGAAGGCCGGTGACAAGGTGATTCTTGATCGTGACGGACTCGACCAGGGCGACCACGTCGAGATCGCCGATGAAAGGGAGGCGTGACATGGCGCTGATCGAATGCAGACAGCTTTCGCGTATCTACCACCGGGGAACCGAGGAAATCCGTCCGCTTGATGCGATGGATCTCGACATCGACTCCGGGGACTTCGTGGCCCTGATGGGACCGTCCGGCAGCGGGAAGACGACGCTGTTGAATCTTCTGGCTGGAATCGACCGACCCACGTCTGGCTCCCTGACCATCGACGGGCAGGCGATTCACGAGATGTCACGAGGCCAGCTTGCCGCCTGGCGCGCGACAAACGTGGGCTACATCTTCCAGCTGTACAACCTGGTACCAGTGCTCACCGCATACGAGAACGTCGAGCTGCCACTTCTCCTGCAGCCGATATCCCGACAGGAACGACACCAACGGGTGTCGGCGGCGCTGGACGTCGTGGGCATCGCGGATCGGCATGCACACTATCCCCGTCAGTTGTCTGGTGGCCAGGAACAGCGGGTCGCGATCGCAAGAGCCGTCGTCACCGAACCGACGATCCTGCTTGCCGACGAACCGACGGGCGACCTCGACCGCGAAAGCGCCACCAGCGTGATGAACCTGTTGTCTTCACTGAACAAGGAACACGGCAGGACCATAGTCATGGTGACCCATGACCCGAAGACCACCAACTGGTCGGACACCACCCTTCACCTCGAGAAGGGCAAGTTGATCGAGGCCAAGGAGAGTGCCGCATGAGCACCCCACTTCGCGTGACACCCGTGGTGCTCAAGCAGATCCGGCGAAGCCGGATCCGATCACTGCTGACGATTTCCGGCATCGCGGTCGCGATGTTCCTCTTCTGCGTGGTCGAATCCATGCGAGAAGGCGTGCAGGCCGCCACGGTGGCAACCGCCGAGGACACCACCCTGGTCGTCTACCGGGAAAATCGCTACTGCCCGTTCTCGAGCAACCTGCCGCAGTTCTACGCCGACCGGATCAAACGCATCGACGGCGTCGATGCCGTGATCCCGATGCAGATCATGGTGAACAACTGTCGCGCCTCGCTTGACGTGGTGACCTACCGGGGTGTTCCAGAAGACGACCTCGAGTCAGCACTGGAAAGAGGTTCCAGCATCAGTGATGGCAGCCTGTCGGACTGGATGCGCCGAGGGGACGGCGCACTGGTCGGCGAAGCACTGGCCACGCGCCGAGGCGTGAAGGTGGGCGACCGCTTCAGTGCCGCGGGCGTCACCGTGTTCGTTGCCGGCATTCTTTCCAGTGATGCGGCACAGGACCGCAACGTCGCCTACGTGCACCTGCCGTTCCTTCAGGAAAGCATGCGCCGGGGAGGCACGGGAGGAACCGTCACGCAGTTCAACGTGAAGGTCGAGGACCCGATGACGATGGAGTCGATCGCCAGTGCGATCGACGCGGAGTTCAAGCACGACGAACACCCCACTTCGACCCGGTCGGAGAAGGCCTTCGTGGGCCGGGCGGCCCGGGACATCATCGAGATAGTCGGCTTTGCGTCATGGCTCGGTTGGGGCTCGCTGATCACCGTGTTCGCACTGGTCGCCAACGCCATCGTCCTCTCGATGCGGGATCGGATCCGCGACCACGCCGTGCTGCAGACTCTCGGCTACTCGGGTGCGCTGATTGGATGGATGGTGCTTCTGGAAGGTGCGATCCTCGGCCTGATCGGAGGAGCGATCGGCACCATCGCCGCCTGGAGCTTCACCTGGTTCGGCCGATTCAGCATGACCATGGAAGGCCTCAACGTCGAGATCTCATCGGATCCACTGGTGATGGCACTTGGAATCGGACTTGCACTGGCGCTCGGCATCCTGGCCGGGGTGGTCCCAGCCTGGCGGGTCTCGCGTCGCGAGATCGCCCATTCCTTCAGGGCGGTATGAGGAGCAAGACATGAAGATCCTGCCTTTCGAATACGCCGTACGAAACCTCGGCCGAAGTCCGGGACGAATGATCATGTCGGTGGGTGGCGCACTGCTGGTGGTCCTGCTGGTCCTGACTGCCGGCGGCTTCGTCATAGGCATGCAGCGCGCACTGGTTGAGAGCGGAAGTGAATCGAACATGATCCTGCTCGGGTCCGGTTCGGAAGAGAGCCTTGAAAGAAGCGAGATTCCGATGCGCACCCCGGGCATCGTCTCCGCAAGCCTTGACGGCCTTGCCTCGAGCGCCGGCATGGATGCGGTCAGTCCGGAGATACACATGGCGATGCCGGTCTCGAGGATCGAGGGCGAGGAAGGCACCTTGTCCGTTCTTCGCGGCATCACCCCCACCGCCTGGCTGGTGCATGAAGGCACTCGGATGATCAAAGGTCGCACGCCCGAAACCGGCAGACAGGAAGCGACCATCGGGAAGATGGCTGCACAAGCACTCGGATTCAAGCCGGTGGAAGAGGCGATCGGCGAATCGATCTGGATCGATACGACCAGGATCGAGATCGTTGGTGTCACCGAAGCCGATGGCGGCGTGACCGAAGGCGAGATCTGGTATCCGCTCACGGACCTGCAGGTCATTGCACAACGCGACTCATTGTCCTGCGTCATCCTGACTCGCGACACCACCGCGGCAGCCGAGGTCAAGGCCTTCGCCGCCCGACGGCTTGATCTCGAAATCGTGGCGATTCCCGAAGACGACTACTTCGCGACCCTTTCGACCTTCTATCGCCCGATCGAATTGATGGTGGTGCTGACCGCGGTGCTGATCGCCTTCGGAGGCATTCTTGGCGGGCTCAACACCAACTATGCCGCCTTCGCGAGTCGGGTACGCGAACTGGGCACCCTTCAGACGCTGGGGTACAGCCGACTCGCCATCTGCTGGAGTCTGCTTCAGGAATCAATGCTGGCCAGCTCGGTTGGAGCCCTCCTGGCCTCCGCCATAGGCCTGATCCTGCTGGACGGACAGGCCATCCGGTTCTCGATGGGCGTCTTCGGCATCGAAATCAGTGCCCTGGTCCTGGCCGGAGGCCTCCTGGCAGGACTGTTGCTTGGGGTGGTCGGTGCACTCATACCGGCCTGGCGATGTCTTCATCTTCCAATTCCAGAGGCACTTCGAACCAGTGCCTGAGATATCATGAACACGATCAAGGAGTTCAACATGTCCATACACAGATGCATCACACTGACTTGCATGCTCGTTCTCGCAGGCGCGATCGCCGGGTGCGATGGCTCTGCGGCCAAGCCCAGCGCCACCAACACCAACGCGAAAGTCATTCCTGCGTCCCACTTCATCGTGGGCGACAAGCCCGCCAACGCGCCCATGCTGACCGAGGTCAAGGCCGGTTCGAAGGTCGGTGACAAGGTGATGTTCGAAGCCCGGGTCGGCGGACGCAGTAACGTCTTCGTCGATGAGCTGGCGATCTTCATGGCCGCGGATCCCCGATTGGTCTCCTGCGATCAACGACCAGGCGACCACTGCGCGGTGCCGTGGGATTACTGCTGCGAAGACGGCAATCTCATAAAGGCCGGAACGGCGACCATCCAGATCATGAATGATGAGGGTGCGCCCTATGCCGTGTCCGCCGAAGACCAGGGTGGCATCAAGCCATTGAAGACCGTGGTGATCCAGGGCGTGGTCAGCGCCAAGGATGACAACGGCGTATTCGTGGTCGATGCCAACAACATCTGGGTCGGCACGATTCCAGCAGAACCCCCCGCTCCTGAAACCGACGCAGATGCTGCTCATGATCACGACCACGACCATGACCATGACCATGACCATGACCATGATCACGACCATGACCATGACCACGACCATGACCACGACCATGACCACGGTTAAAGACGCCACGTGAACGGTTCGCCACTGGTTCTTGGGATTGATGTCGGCACCTCGGGGGCGAAGGTGCTCGCGGTCGATGGATCGGGCAGGATTCTTGCGGAATCACTGACCACGTACCAATGTGCGACACCTTGCCCGGGACACTCGGAGCAGAACCCCGAGGACTGGGTCACGGGAACGGTACGAGGCATCAAGCGGGTGCTCCGTGACCCCGAAGTCGACCCGAACAGGGTGTGCTCGATCGGTCTCACCGGCCAGATGCACGGGTTGGTGGCACTGGATGAAGACCTGGCGGTGATCAGGCCTGCAATCCTCTGGAACGATCAACGCTCAGCGCCCCAGTGCGAGTCCACCGAAGCCGAACTGGGCCTGGATTTCCTGCTGCAGAACACCGGGAACAGGATGCTGCCCGGTTTCACCGCACCCAAGCTGCTCTGGATGCGGGAGCACGAACCCGAAGCCTACGACCGTATCAGGCACGTACTCCTGCCCAAGGACTACGTCAGGTTTCGCCTGGGTTCGAACCTGATGACGGATGTCTCGGATGCCTCGGGAACCAGTGTCTTCAATTGTGGCAAGCGGACCTGGTCCAACGCGATGTTTGATGCGCTGGACCTGCCCGAACACTGGTGGCCGGATGCCGCGGAGTCATCCGAAGTGGTCGACACGTTGAACCCACCCATGACGTCGGAGCTGGGACTGCCGCCACGACTTCCCCTGGTGGCGGGTGCCGGTGACCAGGCGGCCAGTGCAGTGGGTACGGGCATCGTCGAAGAAGGCATCGTTTCCGCGACGATGGGCACCTCGGGCGTGGTCTTCGCCTCGAGCAACAGCTGGCGCACCACACCGGAAGGATCCCTGCACGCATTCTGCCATGCGGTTCCGGGCACCTGGCACCTGATGGGCGTGATGCTCAGCGCCGGGGGCAGTTTCGGCTGGTTCAACCGGGCGATCACACCGGACATCGCCGAAGCTGCCAGAGCTCGCGATGTCGACCCCTACGACGAACTGTGCGAACTGGCTTCCGGTGTGCAAGCCGGAGCGGAAGGCCTGTTCTTCCTGCCCTACCTCACCGGGGAAAGAACACCCCATGTCGATGCCGACGCACGCGGCTGCTTCATCGGGCTCACGCCCACGCACGACCGAACGCACCTGACCCGGGCCGTGCTCGAAGGTGTCAGCCATGGCATGCGTGATTGCCTGGACCTGATTCGAACCACCGGCGTGAACCCGTCCGTGGTCCGCCTTTCTGGTGGCGGGGCCAGGAATGCATTCTGGCGTCAGTTGAGTACGGACATCTTCGGGTGCCGGACCGCCACCACCACCACCACCGAAGGCACTGCCTTCGGGGCGGCCTTGCTTGCCGGCGTGGGCGGAAAACTGTGGCCGGATGTTCCGAGCGCCTGCGCAGCGGTGGTTCGCGAAACGAATCATCTGGATCCCGGCCCCGAATCGGAAAGCCAGGACCAACTGCACCGGCGCTATCACGGCCTCTACCCTGCCCTCAAGGGCTGGTGGGCCCGAGGCTGAAACGACCAGAGCGTCAGAGAGAGCATCCCATGCTGCTGTTGATCACCACCATCCTCTCCATGCTTGCCCTTGGCTGGGTGGTCTGGATCACCCTGCAACGACAGGAAGCCGGCGACGAGGTCTTTCAGGAGAAGCTCAAGAGGGATGACGAACGCGCCCACGAAGGACGCAAGGCGATGCAGGGCCCGAGAAGGCCGCCGGTGGACCAGACCACGAAGCCCCGGGATTGATCAGGCCTTCTTCAGAACGTCGTGCAGTGGTCAGGCCAGAACGCCGGACCGACGCATGCCGACGATCTCTCGCTGCAGATTGGCGCCGGGACAGAGCGTGCTGGCCGAGGACCATTCCTGGTGGGTCAGGATGTTCTTGCCGGGAATCCGGTGACGGGTCGAGAGCGTCAACAGAAGCACGCGAAGACCATTCAGCTGCTGCTGGGTCGGACGCTGTCGCTCGAAGTTGCCCAGGCAGAGCACCCCGATGTTGCCCTTGTTCTGGTCCTTCACGTGGGCACCCTGGTAACTGATCGACCGCGCTTCCCAGGCCCGACCGGAACGGTCGACCACGTAGTGGTAACCGATGTCGGCCCAGTGGTTGCTGCCGACATGCATGGCGCGGATCTTTTCGATCTGGATCGCGACCTGCCCTGAATTGGTTCCGTAGAAAGGCGTCATCCCATCGTGGTGGATGGTGATGTACCGGCAAGGCGTCATCTTGTTGGCCTGCGCCGGGTTCAGGTTGCCACGAGCCCATTTGCCGCGCGGCATGACTCCGGGAAGCGAGCTTGAAGCCGTGGTGGCAGTCGAACGAGCCGGAACAGGGGTACCGGCATCGGCAAGGGTTCTCGTTTCAGGCCAGATCGCGCCGGGCAGGTTTCGACCACTTCGCTGGGAAGCGCAACCCACCAGTGCACCCAGACCGGCCAGCAGCATGGCACGACGGGCCAGGCCCCGGGGCCCGGGGGCATCCGTCTGGGGCTCGGAAATCGAAGTGGATGTACCAGCGGAAGGCTGATTCCGGGCAACGGCAGGATCAACGGGTGGCTGGGTCATCTCGGACTCCGTTCGAACGCGAAAAACCGGTCCGCACAGCGCCGGGATACCTTCACTATCGACTTCTGCGGCGCGTGCACTCCAGTATATGGCGGCGCCAGCACGGTTCTCCAGATCATGTGGAATCCATCTGGAAAACAACGTCTTTTCCGGAGATTGAAATGAACCTCGAGATCACTTGGAATGGACCCGAAACCTCGGTTTTCAAGCTACAATGAACGTCTCGATCCGCAGCAAGCCGGAGCGACGGAACGACCCCCGGATCGGAGCCCGCCAACCTGCCCATGAGCGACACCACCACCAACTCGAAACAGCAAGATCCCTCGGACTACACCTCCGACGACATTCAGGTTCTCGAAGGACTCGAGGCGATCAGGAAGCGTCCAGGCATGTACGTGGGCGGAACCGGACTGCCGGGCCTTCACCACCTGGTCTACGAGTGCGTCGACAACGCAATTGACGAGGTCATGGCCGATTTCGCGACGGCAGTCACCGTTCGAATCGGAGTCGATGGATCCTGCACGGTCACCGACGATGGTCGCGGAATGCCCCTGGATGCCATGAAGCACCAGGACCCTGAGATCAACGGTCGCCCGGCAGTCGAGGTGATCCTGACCAAGCTGCACGCCGGCGGCAAGTTCGACGACAACGTCTACAAGGTCTCCGGCGGACTTCACGGCGTCGGAATCAAGTGCGTCAACGCGCTTTCGGAGTGGACCGAGGTCGAGGTCGTCAAGAAGGGCAAGGTCCATTCGATCTCGTTCTCGCGAGGTGACCTGGCCAAGGAACTGCATGAGGTCGGTGACGCACCCGCGGAAGTCACTGGCGGCACCAAGATCGCGTTCCTCCCGGATCCGGAGATCTTTCCCGACACCAGTTTCAGGTTTGAGATCCTCCAGACTCGTCTGCGCGAGCTGTCGTATCTCAACGCGGGAGTCACCATCCGCATGATCGACGAACGCGTCGACAAGGACGGCAAGATCCGCGAGGAGATCTACCACGATCCTGACGGCATCGCGGGGTACGTGCGACACCTCAACCGATCGAAGACTGACTCCAGCCCGGTGATCAGCTTCATCGACGAGGACACGGAAAGCGGGCTGCGCTCGGAAATCTCCCTGCAGTACACGGATGCCACCAACGAGAACCTGCTGCCCTTCGGCAACAACATCTTCAATCCTGATGGCGGCACGCACCTCGACGGATTCAAGAAGGCGCTGACCAGGGTCATCAACCGCTACGCCCGCAGCAAGGACCTCCTGAAGGACATCACCCCCTCGGGCGAGGACCTTCGCGAAGGACTGACCGCGGTTGTTTCCGTGAAGGTGGCCGACCCCCAGTTCAACAACCAGACCAAGGAAAAGCTGATCAACCCGGAGGTCGAACCGTTCGTGAGTTCCTCGGTCAGCAAAGGGTTCGGGGCCTGGCTCGAGGAACACCCCAACGAAGCGAAGCGGATCTGCCTCAAGGCGGTCCTCGCCGCCCAGGCCCGTGAAGCGGCTCGAAAGGCGCGCGAGCTCATCAAGCGCAAGGGCGCGCTCGATACCGCCGGCATGCCACACAAGCTGGCGGACTGTTCCGAAAAGGGCGAGAACACCGAACTGTTCATCGTCGAAGGTGACTCCGCCGGCGGCAGTGCCAAGGGCGGACGCGACCATCGCAACCAGGCGATCCTCCCGCTGCGCGGAAAACTCCTCAACGTCGAGAAGGCCCGCCTGGACAAGGTGCTGGGCTTCGAGGAGATCAAGACGCTCATCTCCGCACTTCGTTGCGGGATCGGGGAGGACTTCGATCTCAGCAAGCTGCGTTACGGACGCGTCATCATCATGACCGACGCCGATGTCGACGGTTCACACATCAGGACCCTCCTGCTCACCTTCTTCTTCAGGCAGATGCAGGAGCTGGTCCGGCAGGGCAAGATCTACATCGCACAGCCCCCGCTCTACCAGTTGCTCCGCGGCAAGAAGTCGCAGTTCGTCCTCAACGACGACCGCATGAACAACGTGCTGGTCGATCTCGCCCTGCAGACCGCGCACCTCGTGGTTCGGGAAGACGACGGCAAGCCTCGGCACCGGATCGAGGACTCGGTACTGCGCAGGGTGATCCAGAATCTGCGCCGGCTCGAGGAACTCACGACCGTGAGCTCGAGGCGTGGCATCCAGTTCGCCGATCTCCTCACTCTTCGAAGCGACGACCCGACCGGCGAAGGCCGACTTCCGACGCACATGATCACCTGGCCGGAAGGCGAGGCGTTCTGCTGGTCGGAGGAGGAAGGCCGCGAATACGCCAGGGAGAACAAGCTCGTTCTCGACGAATTCGCCGCCAGCGAGGACGAGATCAGCGCACCCAACCGGGCGAGCATGCGCGAACTGCACGAGAATCGCGAACTGGCTCGAATCTTCACCGATCTGGCGGAGCACCAGCTCGCGATCGAGGACTGGGCCCTCGTTCAAGAGGAATCGGTCACCGGCGAAAAGCTGCCGACCCGCTATGCCTGGGCGGTACGCCGCAAGGATGGCGATGCGGAGGAGTTCGTCGAGGCCGCCAACATCCCCTCGATTCTCGAGACCCTGCACGAAGTGGGCCGACGTGGGATCGAGATCAAGCGGTTCAAGGGGCTGGGCGAGATGGATGCCGAGCAGCTGTGGGAGACCACGATGGACCCCGAGGTTCGTACCCTCATCAAGGTCACCTGGGATGCCGCCAACCAGGCGGACGCGCTCTTCTCGACCCTGATGGGTGAGAACGTGGAACAACGTCGCAAGTACATCGAGAAGCACGCGCTCGACGTCAAGAACCTCGACATCTGAGTCGCTCGCTCGACATCCGGGTCGCTCGGAAGATCAGCCGGAAGTTGCCGCAGCCTTCTCCGCTGGCGTAGGCCAGTGTTTCGAAGGAACACGAGCCGACCGGAGATAGGCAGTGAACGCCGCCGCGACCTCGGGGTGCTCGGCCGCGACGTCAGTGGTTTCACCCAGATCACGCTCGAGGTCGTACAGCTCGAGCGGGGCTCCCTCGCCAGTCGCACGAACGCCTTTCCACCTGCCCCTGCGAGCGGCCTGGTGGTAGCCACCTTCGTGGAATTCCCAGTACTGCCAGCGATCGGCGAGTTCCGGCTGTGAACCGGTGCTCCACAATTCGAGAACGCTCAGTCCATCCTGGTCAGGAGGCGCATCGACTCCGATCACCTCGGCCATGGTGGGCAGGACATCGACGAATCCCCACGGCCCGTCCACGGTGGTGCCCGCAGGAACCTGATCGGGCCAGCGCACGATCATCGGGACCCGGATGCCGCCATCGTGCATCGATCGCTTGATGCCCTTGAGCGGTCCGTTGGAATCGAAGAAGTCGGGATCGTTGCCACCTTCACGATGCGGTCCGTTGTCGGATGTGAAGATCACGATGGTGTTCTTTCCGATCCCGTATTCCTCCAGCTTCGCCATCAGGGCGCCCACGCCGGCATCCATGCGCGTGATCATCGCTGCGGTGCCCTTCTGCGGCTCGGGCCAGTCCTTCTCGGCATAGGCGCCGAGTTCGGGCACCTCCATGCCCTCGTTGCCCGCTTCGTTGTTCGCATGCGGAATCGTCAAGGGAAGGAAGAGGAAGAAGGTCTCCTCGTGATGGGCGTCGACCCAGTCAAGGGCTTCCTTCACAAGCAGGTCGTGCGAATAGGTGTTCTTCACGGTCGCATGGCCGGCACCACTTCGATAGGCATCGGGAACGACGTTGTCGAGCGGGACGCGTTCACCGTCACGAATCAGGAATTCGGGGTAGTAGTTGTGGGCATGCCCCTGGTCGGGATACCCGAAATAGCTGTCGAAACCCTGGAGCGTGGGCTCGCCACTGCCTCCGGGGTTGCCGAGCCCCCACTTGCCGATCAAGGTCGTCGCGAAACCCTGCTTGGAAAGCACTTCGGCGAGGGTGACCTCCGCCTCGGGCAGATGCAGCCGTCGGTTGCCTCGCATGAACGTGTGACCGGTGTGCTTGCCCGTCATCAGGACGCACCTGGATGGCGCACACACCGTCGAACCGGCGTAAGCCTCGGTGAAACGTGCGCCCTGTGCGGCAAGTCGATCGATGTTCGGGGTCATGATCATTCGCTGCCCATAGCACCCGAGATCACCATAGCCCAGGTCATCAGCCATGATGAAGACGACGTTGGGTGGTTCCGCCGCAGCGAAGACGAGACAGGCGAGAGACAGGACCATGGACATGTCTTTGCTCCGAGTGGTGGTCGTGGGTCCGGATGAGCGAGTATTCAGACGTCGGCAAGTGCGGGATCAGCCACCCCGGCAGTGGCAAACCCGCGCGCACGAAGGATGCACGCATCACATGCACCACACGGAACGCCTGAAACCGAGGGGTCGTAGCACGAATGCGTGTGTTCGAGAGGAACATCGAGTTCGAGTGCCCGGGTGACGATCTTCGCCTTGTCGAGTTCCTGGAGCGGGGTTTTGATCGTGACGCCCCCACCTTCCACGCCGTCACGGGTGGCCAGTTTCGCCATCACCTCGAAGGCCTTTATGTACTCGGGGCGACAGTCGGGATACCCGGAATAATCGATGGCATTGACACCCAGCCAGATCTCATGCGCGTCACGGACTTCCGCGTAGGCCAGGGCGAATGACAGGAAGATCGTGTTTCGCGCGGGAACATAAGTCACCGGAATGACTCCGCTCTCATCCAGGGCGTCCTTTGGAACGTCGATCTCGTCGGTGAGGGCACTGGCCCCGAATGCTCGCAGGTCGATGTCGAGGATCTTGTGTTCAACCGCCCCGAAGTGCGAAGCGATCTCGGCAGCGGCCCCGAGTTCGAACTCATGGCGCTGCCCGTAGCGAAAGCTCAGGGCATGGCAGATCCGTCCCTGCCGAGTCGCCTCGGCCAGCACCGTGGATGAATCAAGCCCCCCCGAGAGCAGGATGATCGCTTTGGTCTCGCTCATCGGGAACTCCCCTGGCTCAGGCGGGACTGGGAACGCTTTCAAGCACCTTCTGCATGATTCGCCGCGTGGTCAGGGTGTCACCTGCATGCATGTAGGTCTTGCTGATGATTCGGTGGGCACAGACCGGGAGCACGTTGGAGACGATGTCATCGGGAACCACGTAGGTTCGACCGGCGAGCAGTGCCGTGGCCCTTGCCGCCTGGGAGAGGGCCAGGGCGCCACGGGGACTGACACCGACCTGGAGATCCTCACTCACACGTGTCGCACTGACCAGGTCGATGACGTACTGGACGAGCGAATCGGTCATCCTGACTGCATCGACCTCGTTCTGCAGCACAACGATATCGTCACCATTCAAGACCGGTTGGAGATCCTGCAGCACCTTTCGAGAAGGCTGCTGGAGGAGGATGCGTGCCTCGTCGCTGGGTGCCGGATACCCGAGGTTGACGCGCATGAGAAATCGGTCGAGCTGGTTTTCGGGAAGGAAGTAGGTGCCTTCGAATTCGTAGGGGTTCTGGGTGGCGATCACCATGAACGGGTCGGGAAGGTCGCGGATCGCCCCTTCCGCGGTGACGGTGTTCTCACTCATGGCCTCGAGCATCGCCGACTGCGTGCGGGGCGTCGTGCGATTGATCTCGTCGCAGAGGACGATGCTGGCGAAAATGGGTCCCGGCCTGAATTCGAACTCCTCGGTGCCCTTGCGATAGATCGAGACACCGGTGATGTCGGCGGGAAGCAGGTCTGGCGTGCACTGGATGCGACTGAAGCTGCAGTCGATCGAGCGCGCCAGGGCATTCGCGAGGACGGTCTTGCCGACGCCCGGGACATCCTCGATCAGGGCGTGACCGCGGGAAAGCAGGCAGGTCATGATCCTGTCCACCGCCTGGGTGTTGCCCATGTAGACGGAAACGATGTTTGCGCGAAGTCGCTCAATGGCATTCATGTAGAATCATTCTAGGTTGTTGGAATCAGTCGAGACAGTCCTGTTCCATTTCAAGTGGTGCAACCAAGCCCTATGAGCGATCCAGAAGCCCAAGGTGAGCCCCAAAAAAATCTGAAATGCGACCGCTGTCAGTATGAACTGCGCTCGCTGCCGATCGACGCGGCGTGCCCGGAGTGCGGCCTGCCCATCAGGATCTCGATAAGACGCCACGAAGAGATCTTCGCCCCGAAGAAGAACCTGCCAAGGCTCAAGCTCACGCTGATGTTTCTGCTGGTGGCCACCCTGACCGGTTCACCGGCCCTGGTCGGCTTCGCCATCATGGACTGGCTGAATCCGAGGATCATGTCGGCCAACATCGGCTTGGAGGAGATCCCGGGCCTCTACAACCCCATCGTCTGGTTGCTGCTTGCGGGATCGCTGAGTCCCCTGTTCACGATCCTGTCGGTACCACGGGAGCTGTCCTTGCATCGCTATCGAAAACGGATGGTGCTGTTGCTGGTCCTGCTGGGTGGGGGCGGGAGCGCACTGGCTTTCCATGCAAATCCGTTTGACCCCTACAGCTTCGAGATGATCGTGGGATTCACCCTTTCGGCACTTGCCTGCGCGATCGGCCTGGCAACCGCTTCCGGCTACATAGGAGCGGCCGTGCCTCAGTGGAAACACATGGGATCCGCCCAGCAGACGGCTTCACCGATGATCGGGGTGATCCTCGTGATCGGAGCGCTGCGACCGCTTTCGGGGCTGGCGACACCGTACAGCCCGCTGTTCCTGGGCATGAAGGTGGCCTTGATCGGCTCGGAATTCCTGCTGGTGATCGGTACCTGCTACCTGCTGACCAACCGACTGTGGCTCGCCTGGCGACTCATCCAGGCCCTCAGAGAACCTCAAGCACCCTGACGCCTTCAGCCTTTGAACGGACTGCCACGATGGCAGGAAGTGGGCCCGCTTGTGGCGCGAAGGGGCACCCTCGAAGGGCATGAGGCAAGCGGCGAATCGCAGGAACCCCTGATGAGAGCAGCTGAAGGCGGTTTTTGTGGAATCCCGCTTCGACCGCCTTGGGCACGGGCTTTGATCTCTCTTAGGAGACGTGCTCCAGAGTGGGCACCATCGATCCAGAAGTCCGCCCGAGGCCAGAGGACGACACTCGTCCCTGCCGTGAGGGCTCAGCTCAGGAGAAGACCAGCCATGGCCGTGAAGGAACTGTCCTTCGACACCGATGCCCGCAAGGCGCTGCTCGCCGGTGTCGAGAAGCTTTCTGCAGCCGTCAAGAGCACTCTGGGCCCTCGTGGCCGCAACGCGGTGCTGGACAAGAGTTGGGGCGGCCCGACCGTCACCAAGGATGGCGTTTCAGTCGCGGAGGAGATCGAACTGCGCGACAAGGTCGAAAACCTCGGAGCCCGTCTGGTCCGTGAAGCCGCCTCCAAGACCTCCGATTATTCGGGTGACGGCACCACGACCGCAACCGTCCTGGCGGAAGCGATCTTCAAGGCCGGCCTGAGGCAGATCGCCGCGGGCGTCGACCCGAATGCGCTGGTCCGCGGACTCCGCAAGGGCGTGACCGCCGTGGTCAACGAGATCCAGGCGATGGCACGCCCCGTCTCTGACGTCGAAGGTGGAATCGCCGCAGTCGCCTCGATCTCCGCCAACAACGATCGAGAGATCGGCAAGATCATGGCCAATGCCTTCAACAAGGTCGGCAAGGACGGCGTGATCACGGTCGAGGAGGGCAAGGGCCTCGAGACCGAGGTCGAAGTCGTCGAGGGCATGCAGTTCGATCGAGGCTTCCTGAGCCCGAACTTCGTGACCGATACCGAGAACATGAAGGTCGAACTCGAGAAGGCGCTCGTCCTCATCCACGAGGACAAGATCGACTCCATCACGAAGTTCGTCCCCTTCCTCGAGAAGGTGATGGCCGCGAAGAAGCCGCTTCTGATCATTGCCGAGGACATCACCGGCGAAGCACTCTCGACCCTGGTGATCAACAAGCTTCGTGGCGTTCTCAACGTCGCCGCGGTGAAGGCACCGGGCTACGGTGATCGCCGCAAGGCCATGCTCGAGGACATCGCCACCCTGACCGGCGGCGAAGCGATCATGAAGGACCTCGGCATCGAGCTCGACACCGTCCAGGTCTCACAGCTCGGCCAGGCCAAGAAGCTCGAGATCACGGCCGATTCCACGACCATGATCGAAGGCGCCGGCTCGACCAAGGACATCCAGGCCAGGATCGTCCAGATCAGGGCCGAGATCGATCGTACCGACAGCGAATACGACCGCGAGAAGCTCCAGGAGCGACTTGCGAAGCTGGCGGGCGGCGTTGCCCAGGTCAACGTGGGCGCGGGTTCGGAAGTCGAGCTGAAGGAAAAGAAGGCACGCGTCGAGGATGCACTGCACGCGACTCGAGCCGCGGTCGCCGAAGGCGTTGTTCCCGGCGGTGGCGTCAGCTTCATCCGGGCGATCCCGGCTCTGGACAAGGCCCGCAAGTCCGCTCGAGGCGACGAGAAGTTCGGCGTCGAACTCCTTGCCGAAGCACTCATGGTCCCGCTCCGATCGATCGCCGACAACGCCGGTGAACGAGGCAGTGTCGTGGTCGCCAAGGTCGCCGAGATGTCCGGCGAGGAAGGCTTCAACGCACTCACGCTCGAGTACGGCAACCTGATCGAACAGGGTGTCATCACCCCCGCCAAGGTCGACCGCAGCGCACTTCAGAATGCGGCTTCGGTCGCTTCGCTCCTGCTCACCACCGACTGCACGATCACCGAGATCCCCCAGAAGGAAGAAGAAGCCGGACACGGCCATGACCACGACCACGGCATGGGTGGCATGGGCGGCGGCATGGGTGGCATGGGTGGCATGGGCGGCATGGGCGGCATGGGCGGCATGGGTGGCATGGGTGGCATGGGTGGCATGGGCTTCTGAGCCACGCCAACCACGACGACCATCGATACCCAGGCACCAGAGTTTCACCAACGAACACTTTCACGAAACAACCACCGGCACATCGCCGGTTTCCCAGGAGAGACACCACAATGTCCGTCCGACCCCTCGAAGATCGAATCCTCATCAAGCCCACCAAGGCTGAAACCAAGACCAGCTCCGGAATCTTCCTGCCTGAATCAGCCAAGGAGAAGCCGATGCACGGCAAGGTCGTCGCACTCGGTCCCGGCAAGCTGCTGGACAACGGCGAGCGCATCAAGCCCGGCGTCAAGAAGGGCGACACCGTCGTCTTCGGCAAGTACTCCGGATCTGAAGTCGAAATCAAGAACGTCACGCACCTGATCGTTCGCGAAAGCGAACTTCTGGGTGTCATCGAAGGCTGACCTGCGCGTCGGAAACGGAGCATCACAGATGACCACCAAGCAGATGAAGTTTGAATCCGCAGCGCACGCCGAACTCCTGGACGGTATCCAGCAGCTCGCCGATGCCGTGGCGGTGACCATGGGCCCCGCAGGACACAACGTCGTCATGGACAAGTCCTACGGCGGACCTGCGGTGAGCAAGGACGGCGTGACCGTCGCCAAGGAGATCGATCTCCCCGGCAAGTTCCAGAACATGGGCGCGAAGATGGTCCAGCAGGTCGCGAAGCGGACTGCGGACAACGCCGGTGACGGCACGACCGCAGCGACGGTTCTCGCCCGGAACATCTTCGAAGCAGGCCTGAAGCACATCGCCACCGGCGCCAACGCCGTTTCGATCCAACGTGGCATCAATGCCGCAGCGGCAGCCGCATCCGAGTCGATCAAGGGCTCCTCGGTGAAGTGCAAGGGCAAGGCCGATCTCCAGAAGATCGCCACCGTGTCCGCCAACCACGACACCGAGATCGGTTCGGTCATCGCCGAAGCGATCAACCAGGTCGGCGCCGAAGGCGTCGTCGAGGTCGAGGAGAGCAAGACCGGCGAGACCCATCTCGACTACGTCGAGGGCATGTCCTTCGACAAGGGTTACCTCTCCCCCTACTTCATGACCGACCCGAAGAAGGCCGAGTGCATCCTCCAGAACCCGATGATCCTCATCCACGAGAAGAAGATCTCGAACCTGGCGGACCTGCTTCCTCTTCTCAACAAGGTCGCCACTGCCGGAAGCTCGCTTCTGATCATCGCCGAAGAGGTGGAGAACGAAGCCCTCGCGGCACTCGTCGTGAACCGTCTTCGCGGCGTGCTTGAAGTCTGCGCGGTCAAGGCCCCGGGCTTTGGAGATCGTCGCAAGGCCATGCTCGAGGACATCGCCGTCCTGACCGGCGGCACCTTCTTCTCCGAGGACATCGGGCGAAACCTCGAGGACGTGGAACTGAAGGAACTCGGTACGGCCCGCAAGGTCATCGTGACCAAGGACGACACCACCATGATCGAGGGAGCCGGCAAGAAGAAGGAAATCACTTCTCGCGCCAACCAGATCCGCAACCTCTATGACAACTCGACCTCGGACTACGACCGCGAGAAGCTCCAGGAACGACTCGCCAAGCTCACCGGTGGCGTGGCGATCATCTCCGTCGGCGCACAGACCGAAGTCGAAATGAAGGAACGCAAGGATCGCGTCGACGATGCGCTCCACGCAACCCGTGCCGCTGCCCAGGAAGGCTATGTCCCAGGAGGCGGCGTCGCCTTCGTCCGGGCGATTCCAGCAGTCGAGGAAGCCCGCAAGAAGGCTCGAGGCGATGAGAAGCTCGGATACGACATCATCGCCGAGGCCATGCGCATTCCCACCAGCCAGATCGCCCGTAACGCCGGCATCGACGGCGACCTCGTCTTCGAGAAGGTCTCCGAAGGCAAGGGCGGATTCGGCTACAACGCAGCGACCGGCAAGTACGAGGACCTGGTCAAGTCGGGAATCATCGACCCCGCGCTCGTCGCGACGGTCGCTCTCGGCAACGCCGCAAGCGTCTCGGGGCTCATGCTCACCACCAACGTCGTCATCACCGAACTCGAGGATGACGACGAACCGATCCACGGATCGGTGAGCTGACCGAACGTACCAAGCATGTGAGGGGGGGGCCGAACCACGGCCCCCCTCACCTTTTTCCAGGTACCAGGACGAGCGCCCCATGCCGACGGTTCGATGCTATTACGAGATCCTTTCGATCGAACGCACCGCGGACGGTGACGAGATCAAGCGAGCCTATCGACGGCTTGCGATGAAGTACCACCCGGACCGCAACCCCGACAACCCGGAAGCCGAAAGCGCTTTCAAGGAAGCCACCTCCGCCTACGAGGTCCTGTCGGACCAGGAGAAGAGGGCTCGTTACGACCAGTACGGTCATGCGGGGCTTCGAGGAACCCCGGGACATGACTTCCAACGGATGCATGTCGAGGACATCTTCTCGATGTTCCAGGACATCTTCTCAGGCGGCGGCATGGGCGGACGTGCTTCGGCTCGCCAGCCCCGTGGGCGCGCCAGAGGCTACGACCTCGAGACGGAAGTCGAGATCGAACTCGAGGAGGTCCTCGAGGGGACCGCACGTGAAGTCGACTTCAAGAGACTGGATGTCTGCAACACCTGCAGTGGAACCGGTGGCAAGCCCGGCGTGGAACCGGCCAAGTGCCCGACCTGCGCAGGTGAAGGCCAGGTTCAGCAGGCGGGATTCGGCGGCATGTTCCGCATGGTGACCGTCTGTCCGAACTGTCGCGGCCGTGGCAAGATCATCCTCGAGAAGTGCGGTGACTGCCGGGGAGCAGGTCGCGTTTCACTCGCACGTTCGCTCGAGGTCCAGATCCCCAAGGGCATAAAAGACGGGCAGATCGTCCGGGTCCAGGGCGAGGGAGAACCACCATCGCCGGACCAGAGCGAGGATGGCTCCGGAACTCGAGGCGATCTGCATGTCGTGGTCAGGGTTCGCCCCCACGACCGCTTCGAACGCGAGGGGGACGATCTCATCTGGGTCCAGCCGATCGCGTTCGCACAGGCCGCACTCGGATCAACCATAGAGATAGGGACACTCGAGGGCACCACTGAACTCGAACTCGCCTCGGGAACCCAGCACGGATCGATCTTCAGGCTTGAGGAAGAAGGCGTTCCGAACCTGAGAACCCGAAAGCGCGGCGACATGGTGGTCATCGTCCAACTGGTCGTACCCAGCTCGCTCGATGAAAAACAGCGGAAAATCCTTGAAGAATACGCTGTTCTCGAGGAGATTCCCGTGAGCGATCCCGAACCCACCTTCTGGTCGAAACTCAAGGACAAGATGACCGGCGGCTAACCCATGAAAGGGAACAGCGACATGGAGTCGCAAGAGGACTACCAGACAACCGAGCCGACCGAGTCAACCGACGCGGTCGAACCCGAGAACGAACCCTCGGAACTGCACGTTCTGCAGAAGGAACGCGATGACGCAGTCGAGGCCCGAACCAGGGCGCTTGCCGACTACGCCAACTTCCAGCGCAGGGCCAAGGAGAACGAGGTCCGCGAACGGGACCGAGGGGTCTCCGACGTTGCTCGCAACCTGATGCCGGTGCTCGACCAGTTCGACATGGCGCTCGGCCAGCAGGCCGAGGACACCAGTGTCGAATCGCTGCTCAAGGGCATCGAGATCGTCCGAGACGAACTGGCCAAGGCACTCGAGAAGACCGGCATCGCCAAGATCGCACCGGCGATCGGCGACCCCTTCGACCCGATGAGCCAGGAAGCCATGCTCCAGCAGCCCGCCGAAGGCGTGGAACCCGGGCACGTCAGCATGCTGGTGCAGGTCGGCTGGACCATGGGATCACAGGTGCTGCGCCCGGCAAAGGTCGCGATCGCACCCGAGGACGCCTGAGATGCCCACGTACGACTATCAGTGCGAGGCTTGCGGGCACGAATTCGAGCTCTTTCAGCAGATGAGCGACTCCGTGAAGCGCAAGTGCCCGGAATGCAGCAAGCTGAAGCTGAAGCGACTCATCGGTACCGGCGCGGGCGTCATCTTCAAGGGCGGCGGTTTCTACGAGACCGACTACCGAAGCGACTCCTACAAGAAGGCCGCGGACGCCGACAAGAAGGCCGCCGAACCCAAGAAGTCGGAAAAGACCGACGCCAAGAAATCAGGCAGCTCCGACAAGAAGACCTCGAAGGCCGTCGAGACGAAGTCGAGCCCACCGAAGAGCACGCCGAAGAAATCCTGAACCGCCGGTGACCCGGAGTGCCTTGAAGGCAGGCGGCTTCATCCCCAGTAGGGGAATTGCCCCGGCATTGGTGGCGGTGGTGGTGTGTTGTTCGCAGGGCCGAACCAGCCGAATATTCCCCCCCAGATCGTCATGATGATGGCCACGTAGTTGTAGCTTCCCACGATTCCGAGGATGATCGCCACGATCGCGTGCACCTTGCCGCGGCGCTTGGTTTGCTTCAGACCCGTGACCAGACCGATGACCCCGAGGATGATCGCCGGCAGCGCCAACAGAATGCCGAGGACCGGAATGAGCGAGAAGACGCCGAAGTAGTAGCCGATGAGGGCACATTGATTTCGATAGGGGATCACATTCTGAACGGGAGAGTCCAGTCGGGGATCGGCCTCGAAAACCTCCGGCACCACCGTTGGTGGCGTCAGTGAATCCTGTTCGACCTCCATGCCGGGCTCTGAGGAGTTCGGGTCGACGATATCGCTGGATTCACTCATCGTAGGCATCATCTCCGCTCAAGAGCCCTGGCTTCACGGCAGCTTAATGTAGGTGCTTCCTGCGGGAAATCACTGAACCACTGAAAATGAACCCAAGTTCGCCGGCGCTCCGTGCCGGATAGGATGTAGTCCATGCCTGACCGATTCACCCAACGAATCATTGATCACCTCTCCAACCAGCAGTACCGCCCGGTGGATGCGGAGGAACTCGAGCGGCAACTGCGGGTCCCGCACGAACTTCGAAACGAATTCGAGCAGGAGCTGAGCTCGCTTCTGGAAGATGAACGGGTGATGCTCGGCAAAAGCGACAAGATCCAGCTGCCACCGCTCCCCAGTGAGGTCGAGGGTCGCATCAAGATCACCGCGCGAGGCTTCGGTTTCGTGGTCACCGAGACACCCTACCGCGAGGGCGATCTGTTCATTCCCGCGAAATACACCCTGGATGCGATCACGGGAGACCGCGTCCGGGCGGCCGTGACGCGACAGGCCAAGGCGACCGGACGGGGCTCGGGGGAGCGCGAGGTTCGCACCTCCGGTCGCGTGGTGGAGATTCTCGAGCGAAAGAAGACCCGGTTCACCGGCACCATCCAGAAACGCAAGGGCGCCTGGTTCGTGATTCCCGACGGCCGCAGCCTGCGAGAGCCGATCCTGGCTCGGGATGCTTCCGCCAAGAACGTGAAGGAAGGTGACAAGGTCGTTCTCGACATCGTTCACTACCCGAGCGACCGCGAACTGGCCGAGGGCGTCATCACCGAGGTGCTGGGCGCCTCGGGTGAACCGGACGTCGAGACCCAGGCCGTGATCGCCGACTTCGGCCTCGCCACCGACTTCTCGACGGAGGTCGTCGACGAGGCCAGGCGGGCTGCATCGGAATTCGACGCCAGCTCGTCGGAAGGCCCCTGGGAGAATCGACTTGATCTGACCGGACTGCTGACCTTCACCATCGACCCGCCGGATGCACGCGATTTCGATGATGCGATCTCTCTCGAATACGACGCGGAGAACAACGAGTACGAACTCGGCGTTCATATCGCCGACGTCGCCCACTTCGTCACCATGGGGGGACCGCTGGACAAGGAGGGGCTGAAGCGAGGCAACTCGACCTATCTGCCGAAGCGGGTCCTGCCCATGCTTCCCGAACTGCTTTCCAACGGCGTGTGCTCGCTTCAGGAAGGCGTGAACCGCTTCGTCAAGAGCGCATTCGTCAGGTACGACGCACGTGGCCGCGTGATGGGACACCGCTACCATCGATCCGTCATCTGTTCTCGCAAGCGGCTCACCTATCTTGAAGCCCAGGCCCTGATCGACGGGAATGAAGTCGAGGCCCGGAAGAATTCCAAGAGTGAACCGGACTACCCGGTGGAACTGGTTGATGCGCTCAAGTGCTGCGACAAGCTTGCACGAGCCATTCGCAAGGGGCGGTTCAAGGCGGGCATGCTTCGACTCGAACTGCCGGATTCCGAACTGGTCTTCGATGATGACGGTCATGTGATCGATGCCGTTCCGGAGGACGACGCATTCACCCACACCATCATCGAGATGTTCATGGTGGCCGGAAACGAAGCCGTGGCCTGGCTCTTCGCCGGGCTTGAGATTCCATTGCTCAGGCGCATCCATCCGGACCCCGACCTCACCCACATCGATGAACTTCGTGAATACGCACGACTGGTTCGATTTCAGATGCCGCAGGAACCGGATCGATCGGACCTCCAGTCCCTGATCGACGTGTCCCGAGGGACACCCTATGAACGCGCCGTCCACTTCGCGATCCTGAAGACCTTCACCAAGGCGTGCTACAGCCCCGCCTTGATCGGTCACTTCGCACTGGCCAGCGAACACTACGCGCACTTCACCAGCCCGATCAGGCGCTACCCAGACCTCACGGTCCACCGCGCACTGGATGGCTACCTGGATGCCACCGAAAACGGAGCCCGGGTGCCAGGTGGCAAGGGAAGACGGAAACTCGCCAACGCACTCTCACACGACGATCGGTGCCTGGGCGAGGAACCTCTGGCTCGTATCGGCCAGCAGTGTTCCGAGACGGAGGTGAATTCGGAACAGGCGGAGCGAAGTCTCCGGAGCTTCCTGATCCTCCAGTTCCTCCAACAAAGGGATCCGGGCGAGACCTACAGCGGCATCATCACCGGCGTGACCTCCAACGGCGCGCTCTTCGTGATGCTCGATCGATATCTGGCCGACGGCATGGTCACCCCCGAGAACATGCCCGGCCAGCAGGAGAACGGATCGAACTGGAACCTCGACCGGACCAGCGGCCGGCTCTTCGCCGCTCGCAGTGGCGCGTCGATCGGAATCGGCGACGTGGTCGAGGTGCAGATTGAATCGATCGATCTCGCGTCACGCGAGATGAACCTCACGATCGTGAGCTACCAACCGACCAAGCCTCCGGCGGAGGGGAGCACCTCCGGGCCGCGCCAGAAACGAGACAAGCGAGGTTCCAAGTCCTCACGCAACAAGGGCAGCACCGGCAAAAGCAAGGGCTACAAGATGGGCCGCAGGGGACGGCGCAGCAACTGAGATGCCCATCGATCACGGACATCGGATGAAAAAAGCGGGACCCGACCTTTCGGTCGAGTCCCGCATTGCCTGAAGCGATGGTCTTGTGATCGGGGCCGGACGATCGCCATCTCAATGCTTCAGGCACCATTCGTATTCGCGCATCACTTGCGCGGTCAGTGTTCAGTAGGAAGCGAGCAGATCCTCTTCCTCGCAAGAAAGCCATCCGGGCCCGTACTGGAACCGCTGAAGAAGGCCGTCCCGGATGAAGCGTGCGCTGTCGAAGTCGGATTCGCTGAGACAGTCCCGAATGTCATTCAACAAGCCACTGATGCAGAGCGAGGTGTTGTTCATTGCCGTTCTCCTTCAACGCAAGGTGTCCGATGATCGCTGGGGCGGGCTTTCGACAGGATCGAAAGGCCTTCCAAGAACATCTATTCACGGATCCGCGCACCCGGACACTTGAAGACCAAGTTTCGTAGAAAGAATGACGACACCTGATCGAGGGCTTCCAGCCCAAAGCCCCCCCACCAGATGTCGAGAAACCCGGCTCTTTCGCCCTCAATGCCGCAAACGTGACTTTGAAGGCTAGTTTCGGCGTTCGACCATCCCGCCGAATGGATGGGCTGTACTCCACGTGGGAACGCTCGAGGAAAGGCCGCGAAATGCGACGAATGATGAGCTGCGCACTTGGTGTTCCGAGTCTCTTGGCAGTCGCCACATCGACCGGCGACCCTGTCAGGGAAGTCCCTGTCGACGAGACACGGGTGAAGATCCTGAGGGAGTTCCGTGCACCCGGCGGCGATCCGGACCGGCAGTTCGGGTATTCAGTCGCGATAGACGGTGACCTCGTCTGCGTGGCCAACGACCAGGGCGAGGCGGATGCGCTCGGCTCAGGTCGGATACACCTGCTCAGGCTCGACCAGAACGACATTCCGCAAGAGATCGTTCTGAGAGCTCCCGATCGCAAATGGCCTGACCGCTTCGGAAGCGCGATGTGCCTTCAGCAAGGGAGACTGCTTGCAGGTGCACCGATGGATGCCGAAAACGGGTGGGATGCAGGTGCGGTCTGGCTCTTCGAGGGAGTTGATTCCGACTGGAGACTCTCTGCCCGACTGCAACCGGAAGAAAGCGAGGAAGGCGCGTG
Organism: Phycisphaerales bacterium; assembly: GCA_029246705.1. Lineage (GTDB taxonomy): Bacteria > Planctomycetota > Phycisphaerae > Phycisphaerales > SM1A02 > JAKVBQ01. Next base: position 72,553 of record JAQWMQ010000027.1, read on the forward strand.
GTTTGGAGCAGCCGTGGATCTCGATGACGACCTTGCGGTGATCGGCTCACCACGGACGGATGGGGTCGGTCTTGATTGCGGCTCCGTTCAGTTGTTCAGGAAGCTGCAGGATCGGTGGGTGGCGGAGTCGGTACTGATCGCCCCTGACCAGGCATCAGGTGATTATTTCGGAAGCTCCGTCGCCTGCCATGATCAATGGATCGCAATCGGAGCCTGGGGTGATGACGACCATGGCGAGAAGACCGGAGCGGTCTGGTTGTTCACCCGGGATGGAACATCCTGGTCAGCAGTGCAGAAGATCGTTCCTCCCGAGGCAGAGGCACGCGATCGATTCGGGTGGCGTGTCGACTTCATGGGCGGAAGGCTGGTGGTGAGTGCCTGCGGAGTGGACGAATCCAGAGGCAGGGTCTACGTCCACGACTTCAACGGAAAGGCCTGGGTGCAGACGGCCCGGCTCGAGGATCCGCAGGGCCACAGTGGCGACTGGTTCGGTTTCTCCCTTTCAACCAGGGGAAGCCTGCTGGTGGTGGGTTCACCCGGAGCAACCACCCACGCGAAATGGTCGGGTCGAGTCTCGGTCTACCGAGACCAGGGCACGAGCTGGGAACGACTTGGTGCGATCTCCAGCGAATCGGATCTCGGTGAACAACCGGTCCAATTCGGTTGGGCAGTCGCGACCGATGGAGAAGCCGTGGTGGTCGGTCGAATTGATGACGCGGACGGACCACCGGTGGCCGGACGTGCGTGGTTGCTGGGTGTGCCTGAAGTGCCGTCGCCGACCGAGTCGCATCAGCATCCGATTGAAACCATCGGAGCCGCTGCCGACACCGTCAGGGACTGGTGAGATGCTTGCGCATGTCTCGCATGAACAGGACGATCTGCCCCTGTTCACGGGGTGAAGCCGTGGTCTCGACTTCGCTGGCCCAGAAATCCATGAATCGGACCGCCCCCGCGGCAGTCAGGGGATCGACTCGATCCGGGTTTCTTTCCCGCGTCGAGTCGGCACGCGCATTGTCCTTGAGGTTGTCGACGCGTTCCTGGTCACTGACATTCTCACGTTCCTCGCCTCGAGTCATGCGTTCACCAAGTCGCGTCCACTGGGCGATCCAGTCATCCAGGAATGCACCGCGCTCCTCCAGGGGCAGGTTCACGTAGGTATCGGCACCTTCAGCGAGTATGTCCTTGGCGAGGATCCGTACATTGTCGGTTGCCTGTTCGCGAACCGGGCCTGAGAGCCCGGCAAGAAAGGCAGCCATCGCCGCGGAATCCTGCTGGTCCATGCCCCGGAAACGGTCGGAGAACTCGACCAGGAAGGCAATGCGCTCGTCGAGGGGAAGCTGACTGAAGTCGTCCATCGACAGGTAACCGAGGACATCCTCGACGGGTGAGTCGAAGATGCTTGGTGGTGGCTGCCACTTGAGCACCAGGAACCACCAGAGGACGAAGGCGATGACGAGCACCAGGATCGTTCCACCAAGACCGACGGCAAGCTCCCGCTTGCGCTGTTCAAGCTGCCATCGGATATCGGAAAGTTCCATCATCTCGAGTCCTTGGGGCCCGGCGTGCCTTCGAGGGAATCAACCATCGTCGTCGTCATCCACGATATCGGAATAGTCGGTGCTGATTCCGACGGAACCGTCGAAGTACAAGGCATTACGAGGGATTCGGGTCCCGGGGTGACGGTCGATACTGTCCGCAAGGACCGGAAGTCGTGCGTAATCGTTGCGATAGAAGGCGGTGACCAGGCGGGCTTCGATTCCGGAACGCACCTTCTCACGCTGCTCGGGGGTGAGCGTCGGATCAAGCATCGTGGACAGCATGGCCTGCTGGACCTGGATCTGGACGTTCGGCGTGTAGCGGATCAGGCCGGGCATGTAGAAAAAGCTGGTGCCGGTCGAAAGTGAATCAGCCTCGTCATCATCAGCCGGGCAGCACCAGCACTTGTTCTCCCGGTCCATGAAGCCCCTGAATGCCCAGGGGAGCCCCCCCACCGGTCCATCGTCGGTCACCGCCGGCAGGAACTCGACCATGGGCAGGCTGCCCTGATGCTGGTTCTGGTAGGTCTGCATGATCCCACCGAGTTCGCGGAGGTTGCTCTGGCAGTTGACGTTGAAGGCTTCCATTCGGAAGGTCCGCAGAGCCGGCAACGTGATGCTGAGCAGGACGCCGATGATTCCGATCACCACCATCAGCTCAACGACGGTGAACGCCGGGCGAAGGCCTCGTACTCTCTTCCAGGTTGTGGTCATCTCGCGGGCTCCGGACTTCATGACCCCTACAGGATGTGCCTTACCCGTCGGGAGATGCTTCAAATATACCGCCCTGATCGATCTCAGCCCACTGATTGCATCGTTTGTTTTCGCAAGGAATCGCCGAAAACGCCTCAGAGGCCTATTCGGCGAAGATCGCGTCGATGAAGGAATCCCCGTCGAAAGCCTCGACGTCTTCAGGACGCTCTCCGATTCCCACCAGCTTCACGGGAACGTCGAGCTCGTCACGAATGGCCACGACGATGCCCCCTCGAGCGGTTCCATCCAGCTTGGAGAGGAAGACCCCGGTCACTTCGACCGCATCGGTGAAGACACGAGCCTGATTGAGTGCGTTCTGTCCACTGGTCGCATCGAGCACGAGCAGGACCTCGTGCGGTGCCCCGGGGATCTTGCGTGCGATGACATCACGAATCTTCACCAGCTGGCGCATCAGGTCGTTCTGGGTATGCAGCCGTCCCGCAGTGTCGACCAGCAGAACGTCCATCTGACGTGCCACTGCCGCCTCGGCCGCATCAAAGGCAACGGAAGCCGGGTCGGCACCCTGGTTTCCCTTGACGACGTCGACACCCAGTCGTTCGGACCAGATGGAAAGCTGCTCGACCGCACCCGCACGGAAGGTGTCCGCGGCGGCAAGAAGGACGCTGCGACCTTCCTCTCGAAGTGCACGAGCGATCTTGGCGACACTGGTGGTCTTGCCGACACCGTTGACGCCGACCACCAGGATCACCGTGGGCGGATCGCCGGAGACCGCGAGGCCGGGTTCGTGATGAACCCATCGGGACTTGAGCACGTTCTTGAGGTGTTCGAGCGCCTCGTCGCCGGATGAGATCTTTCCAGCCTTCCAGTCCTCTCGAAGCGCATCCACGATTTCCCGCGTCGCCTTGACCCCGACATCGGCACCGAGCAGGCGAACCTCTATCTCGTCGATCATCGCCTCGTCGATCGAACGTCCGGTCAACAGCGAACGCAGGCCGCTGCCGAACGATGTCGCTGTTCGGGAGAGACCCTGGCGGATGCGCGAGATTGTCGACTTGAAGAGACCCATGGACGCCTCTCAACCCTCACCGGGTTGCGACGGATCGATGGAAGAATCATCCTTCCAGATCCGGTCGAGCACGGCATTCACGAAACCAAAGCTCTTTTCACCGCCGAATTCCTTGGCAAGCTCGACCGCACCGTTGATCGCGACCTTTCCTGCCGTTCCCGCATGGCGGATCTCGTAGAGGGCGATTCGGAGGATGTTTCGGTCGATCATCGGCTGACGGTGCGTGGGCCACTCGGGCGAAAGAGGCCTGACGAGTTCATCCGACTCCTCGCGGTGCTCCCAGGCGCCCCTGGCGAGTTCGAAACCCGCCGACTGTGCGGTTTCAGAGGTACGGCTGCCCTCGAGTGTCTCGCGGATCTGCTCGGCATCGGAATCACCCACCGCATCGAACTGGTAGATCGCCTGCAGGGCACACCGCCGAGTATCACGGGAGATGCCGCTCAAGCCTCTTCCTCCTCGTCCTCGTACTCCTCATCATCCTCGTACTCGCCCTCGTCCTCGTCCTCGCTCTCGAGATCACTCTCGTCATCATCGCCGTCATCCGAATCGTCGACGTATTCGTATTCGACGACCTCGTCCTCGCCGTCCTCGTCCTCGAGCTCCTCTTCGCCGAGATCCTCCTCGATGGTCTCGAGCGCCCGAGCCGTCGCGATGACAGCGTTCATCGTTTCCTCGCCCTTGTTGCCCTTGAGGCCACCGGCACGTTCCATGGCCTGCTCGGTGGAGAGCACGGTGAGGATTCCGAAACCAACCCCGAGTTCATGCTCGAAGGCGATCTGCGCCAGCTGGTGGGCGATCGAGCGAGCGAGGTGGGCGTCGTGGGTGGTCTCGCCACGGATGATGCATCCGAGAGCCACCACGCCGTCGAGATCCTTGCGCGCAAGGGCATCCACCAGGGGGATGAGCTCGAAAGCGCCCGCAGCGGTCACTTCGTAGATGTCGTCAGGGTCACCACCAGCATCGACGAAGGCGGTGATTGCACCCGATCGAAGGCGGTCGGTGACCTCCTCGTGGTAGCAACTGGTCACGATTCCAATTCGCAGACCCTGGGCGTCAAGGTGCATTTTCGGAGCATCACGCATGTGGTAATCCTTGCTTGGGAGCCCGGCATGGTATCCGGATCACCCCTCCATGGGGATTCTTTTTCACGTCAGGCCTCTGCTGGATACCATCTTCTCATGCGACGCTCGATCCCCGCCAGACTGCTTGGCACTGCACAGCTCACAAGGCTGGCCATGGCGGTCGGAGCAGTCGGTGACGTCTGGTTCACCGTGCTTTTCAGCCGGGGACAGGAGCAGTACTCCTTCCTGCCGGTCTACAAGCTCCCCATCGGGATCACGCTGTTCTGCACCGCACTGGTCGCCACGGGCATTTTCACCTTCGGGGCGTCCCTGAACGACCTTCTTGATGCACGGCACGACAGCGCCTTCAGCCCGGATCGCCCCATTCCTTCGGGTCGGGTCAAGCCGGCCACGGTCGGGATGGTCATCGCAGGGGCACTGATTGCAGCGATCCTGGGCGCCATTCCACTGGGAACCGGTGCCTTGATACTCACCTTGATCGTCGCGGGAGGCGTGCTTTTCTACAACGCCACCGGGAAGCACGTGCCGGCGATCGGCGTGATCGTGATCGGAGTGATGACCGCCCTCCACATGTTGATCCCGAACTACGAGATGACGTTCACCCTCCCGATCTGGCTGACCATGAGCCACATGGTGACCATCACCCTGGCCATCCACATCCTGGAGCGCAAACGTCCCTACCTCAGTCGTCGATCCTACGTCTTCATCCTGATCGGATACGCGATCTGGTCGACCGTGATCCTGCTTGTCGGGTGGATGCAGGGACAGGATGCGGGATGGTGGCCCAAGAGCAGCTCGCCCCTCGGGGTGATCTGGCCGATCCTGGTCGTGGCGCTGTTCGCCTGGGTCGCCCGACGAAAGATCACCGGGGTCTCGACCCAGTCCGGAGCGGAGAAACTCGCCCGGTACGGTGCGATGTGGCAGTGCCTCTACGGGGCCGCCTGGCTGGTGGCCGTTGGAATCTATGACGGAGCACTGTTGCTTGGCATCCTCGCCTTCCTGGGCTTCACGGGAATGACCCTGATCAAGGAAGTCGGCAGCCTGATCACCGCCCCGCCCCAGTACAGGATCTGAGCTCGGGAACACGTGGAGAAGCGGCTCGGGTGGTACCATCCCCACGTGCAAGGATGTCCCCTGAAAACATCTGCGGCCGGCCCCCGCGTTCTGGCGATCGCACTGGTTCTGGTGGTTGCATGCCTCTACGGCAGGCTCGAGGCGCAGTCCGGACGACCAGGACGCGAGATCAAGATCACCGGAGACCGGCTGGGCGGTTTCGTACTGCCCGTATTGCCGGTGGAGAGTGACATTCGATTGAACGGGATCCAGTGCTGGACCTGGAAGGTCGATGACACCCTCAGGATCAAGCTGGAAGGCGACGTGCAGGTGGATGTCGGTGGCTACGCCTTCACCGCGGCCGAAGCACTGGTCTGGATCAACAGAATCCCCTCCGCCGACGGACTGGTCAACCAGCTCGCCGTCTACTTCCCTCTGGTCGAAGAACCCACCCGCAGGGCGGGGCTCGGGGTGACGGGGGAGGACGTGCTCATCGTCGGTACCGCACGCGGTGATGTGAAGCTCGTGACGAGCGTCCGAAACGAGAGCCCACCGCAGTTGACGACCATGCTGCGTAGAGGTGAGGAGCGTCTCGCTCTCTACCTGCGAGCCCTCGAGGCCGACCCACCGAAACTGGGTTCGCGCCCCGAAGCCCTCACTCCGAGGCGACCCGCCCTGCCGATTCCCGTCCCGGGTGGATCGCCCATCATCCCGGACCACAAGGCCAAGGCCCTTGCCGAACTCCCCGACACGGTGAAGCTGCCGGTCAACCGGACCGAGACCCTGCCCATCTTTCAACCGGAGGGGCTGGTCTCATTCACTGCCAACAAGATCGATGTCGACGAGAAGAACGACAGCGTGATCGCCGACGGCGACTTCCTGGTCGACTTCGACCCCATGGGATCCAGTGACGACTTCTCCCCGCTGCAACTGTCGGCATCGGGCGGAGTGATCTTCCTTCGTGACGGCACGGTGGCATCGATGCGATCCGGTGAACGCCAGGTTTCCGTCGAGGACGTCGAGGGGATCTACCTCGAAGGCAACGTCACGGCCACGGACGGGAAGTACACCGTCCACAGCAAGGCGGTGTTCTACGACATCAGGACCAACCGCGCCCTCATGGTCGACGCCCTCCTGCGAACCTACACCAGGGCCACCGGCAACAAGCCCATATTCGCACGTGCCTCGGAGATGAAGCAGCTTTCGTCGGACCAGTGGGAAGCCAAGCAGGCGCTGGTCTCGACCAGCAGCTTCTTCGTGCCCCAGCTCTCGATCGGTCTGGAGCGGGTGACCATCAGCAAACGACCGGGACCCGAGAACAAGCCCGGCACCGGAACGACATGGGTCGAAGGCGTGGACCTCACGGTCCGAGCCGGCGGCGTCCCGTTCTTCTACTGGCCGGAGTTCTCCGCCGAGGCCGACGCCATCCCCTTTCGACAGTTGAAGATCGGCTACGACGAGGAATACGGGGCGGAAATCGGCACCGAATGGGACCTCTTCAGCCTGCTCGGGTTCGAACCGGAGGGTGACACCAACGGTGAACTCGCCGTCGACGGATTCACCAAGCGTGGCGCGGGCGTCGGAGTCGACATCAACTCCAGCGGACGTGGGTACCAGGCAAACTTCAAGGCCTACGGGCTGTACGACCTCGGGGGACAGGACCTGACCAGCGCCGGTGTCACCAAGGACATCTCCCAATCACTCCGTGGGGAGATCCTCGGTTCGGTGGCGATGGCGCTTTCGAGTAATCTCGAGTTTCGCGCCAACCTGGCCTGGATCAGCGACCCGACCTTCGCGAGCGCCTGGCGACGGGAGGAGTTCGACACTCGCGAGGAGTACATGACGAGTGCGCTTCTCGACTACAAGAACGACAACACCCAGCTCACGCTCGAGACCAACTATTCGTTGATTCCGTTCGTGGCCAACAACTACATGATGGCCAGTCGACCCTACTACGTCGACAAGATGCCGGAACTCGCCTACCGGACATACGCTGACAGCCTGTTCGGCGATTCGATCTCCTGGACCAACGAGTACTCCGCGACCTACATGCGGATGAACGTGACCAACGGCACGCCGAACACCCTGGGCGTGCCCAACGCGGCGTTCGCGACGACGAACCCCAACCAGAACATCGCAGAGCTCTACTACGGTGACGCCGGCTACACCAGTGACTTCATCGCCCGGGTCGATACCAGGCAGGAGATGAGCCTGCCACTCACCTATGGAGCGACGAATCTCGTTCCCTACATGTCAGGTCGCTTCACGGGGTACTTCTCGGACAAGTTCACCCGATACAACCCCGACGCAAAGCGAAACCGACTGTTCGGATCGATCGGCATGAAGGCGAACACGACCTTCATGCAGGTCCACAACGATTTTCGCAGCGAGATGTTCGACATCGATCGGCTTCGTCATGTGATCAAGCCCTACGTTCATGGCTGGCTTGGCGCCGACACCCTCAACGACGGAGGCCTCCCCGTCTACGACCAGGATGTCGAGGCGATCAGTGCCGGAAGCGCGATCAGGGCGGGCGTGAGGCAGATCCTGCAGACCAAGCGAGGCGGCCCGGGCAGGCGACAGTCAGTGGACTGGCTGGACCTGGACGTGGGTGCGGTCATCAACGATTCGACCGACGTCTTCACCCAGGCCGACACCCAGTCACCGTGGACCTACGCGCAGAGTCCGACACCCACCTGGGTCGATTGGCGCCCCGAACTCTCCCAATGGGGCAGCCACCTCTACGGCAAGATGGAGTGGGCACTCAGTGACACCTTCACCGTGGGCGGCTCCACGATCTACCTGGTGAACCCCACCGAAGGCGTTTCACTCGAGGACGATGGCTCGTTGACAAATGAGAAATACGACGGCCTGATGCACGGGTCGATCGGATTCCAGGTCCAGCACACGCCAGCGATGAGCACCTACCTCGAATACCGCTACATGAAGCCGGGACAGACCGAGCTGATCCAGGGCGGAGTCGCCTACGAGGTCGGGCGCCGCTACGTGGTCGGTATCACGCCCCAGTACGACCTGGTGGCCAACCAGATCCGCGCGATCAACGGAGTCCTCACCAGGACCTTCACCGACTTCGATCTCCAACTCGAGGGCGGCTACGACGTGATCCGCAACTCGCCGAGCTTCAGCCTTCGATTCGCCCTGCCTCCCAGAAGTTCACAATGAACCTCGGCGAACGGGCACGCTCCCTGACACTTCATCTTGCTTCCGGCTGGTTCATCGCATGGATCGTCATCACCGTCGTCAACGTGGTCGTATACGGCCTGCGCAGGCACAACGGCCTTCCCCTGTATTTTGAAGTCGCGAACAACTACGTACAGGGAAACAAGATCTACCTCCGACCGGGGATCGAGTCCACCTACGATCGCTTCGCCTACCCCCCCATCACGGCGTTCCCGACCGTCCCCCTGATCCACCTGCCCGACCTGCTTCAGCGGATTTTCTGGTGTGGGTTCAATGCCGGACTGCTCGTCCTGTCGATCTGCCTGATCACGAAGGCAGCACGTCCGATGATCGAATCGATTGCACGCGGCCGCGACAAGGCGGTCGGCATGATGTTCGCGATCTACTGGACACTGATCGGACTGGTGGTGATCCGTCACATGGTCTCGCCGTTGGAGAACCAGTCCCACGACATCATCATCCTGGCCTGCATCACGATCGGGATCACCGGCGGCATCTCCAGGCGGGAATCCCTCGTCGGACTGGGCTGGGGTGCCGCAGCGGCACTGAAGCTCACCCCACTGCTCTACCTGCCATTCCTCATCGTGCAGGGGCGCTTCAAGGCCGCATCCATCATGCTGTTGGTCCTGGCGGTCCTGACCATCATTCCGGATCTCCTCATCAGGAACACGACGGGTCAGACCCATCTCGAACAGTACTACGAGGTCATCGGCACCGCGGCGAGACCGGGAAAGAGTGGCGGCGAAGGACAGTGGGTCAACTGGAATCCGCTGAACCAGAATCTCAGCGGGTCGATCTACCGGATCACCGCGAAACCGCCCGCGAACTACGAGTACCACGATGCACTGGAGTCGTGTTTACCACTGGTTTCCATGGGCGATGGCGGCCGTCGGGTCGTGATGCTGACGCTCCAATTCGTTCTCTTGATCGCAGTGTTTCTTTCCGCATGGTGGACCCGAGGGCCACCGCGACCGGTGGAGCAGCGCGGACTCCTCGAACTCGCGACTGCAGGCGTGGTGGTGAGCATGATGCTCCTCCTCTCGCCACAGAGCAGCAAGTCGCACTTCGTCGTCCTGCTGGTCCCCACCGCCGCGATCGTCCTTCACCTGCTGAAGACCGATCGGGACTGGGTCGGCGTCGGCATCCTGGTGAGCGCCGGCATCCTTGGAAGTCTCACCGGTCGGGACATCATCGGCGCTGAACGGAGCGAGCTCCTGCTTGCCTACGGTTCCGTCGCGATGTGTTCACTGCTGCTCGGACTGGGATCCCTGCGAGTCTGCAGGTCCTTCGCCACGCAAAAGCGTGGTGAAGCACCAACCGCAGTCACCTCGGACTGATTCAGAAGAGATCACCAGGAACCTGGAAGCCCAGGTGTTCGCCGGCGCGCACCGTGAGGCAGCGGCCCTGTCGGGTTCGAGCGAGGAAGCCGTTCTGAAGCAGGTAGGGTTCGACCACATCCTCGAGCGTCGTGGCATCATCACCCATGGTCGCGGCGATCGCCTCGAGGCCGACCGGGCCACCACCATAGGTCTCGAAGATCGTCCGGAGATACTTGCGGTCCAGCTCGTCGAGCCCCTCACCGTCGACGCCCTCGAGTGAAAGCGCTTCCTCCACCACGGGTGGCGAGACCGTTCCCCGTGACCTGACCTGGGCGAAGTCACGAACCCTGCGCAGCAGGCGAAGTGCCACCCGAGGCGTGCCGCGACTGCGCGAGGCGATCGAATCAAGCGCGTCGGTCGAGACATCATTCATGGACAGGCGCTCGATGGCACGTTCGAGGATCCGACGAAGCTCGCCGTCGTCGTAGTAGTTGAGATGATGGGAGATCCCGAAGCGGCTGCGCAGGGGCTGCGTCAGCAGGCCCGCACGCGTGGTGGCGCCGATGAGGGTGAAGGGCTTGAGCCCGACCGTGATCACCTTGGCATGCATGCCGCTGTCGACGGTGAAATCGACCTTGAAATCCTCCATGGCCGGATAGATGTATTCCTCGACCGCCGCCGGCAGTCGATGGATCTCATCGATGAAGAGGATGTCGCCCGCCTCCATCTTGGTGAGTGTCCCCACCAGGTCCCCTGCCTTGGAGAGCGCCGGTCCACTGGTCGTGTAGAGCCGGGATCCCATTTCAGTCGCGATGACGTGGGCGAGGGTGGTCTTGCCGAGCCCCGGTGGGCCATGAAGCAGGACGTGTTCCATCGGGTCCTTGCGCTGCTTGACCGCCTCGAGTGCGATCGAAAGACGCTCGACCAGGTCTGACTGGCCGACGTAGTCCCGCATGTGCACCGGACGCAGGGCAGGGCCTCCGGTCTGGAGATCCGGATGATCTTCCTGCTGCCGTTCGCCCGTAACTACTCGATCCCGTGCCATGTACCCATCTTCGTCAGGTTGAGCCGTTTAACAACCGAATCCACCACGTACATCCGGGTTTTTTTGGGATCAAGGATCAACCACCGGTGGGGTTCGCTGGATTACGGCGTCGAGCTCGAAGAAATCAGCAGGATCGAACGAGCCCAGCCGGGCCACCAGGCTGGTCGGGAAGCTCTCACACAGGCTGTTGAGCGTGCGAACGTTCCCGTTGTAGAACCGTCGGGCCGCGGCAAGCCGATCTTCCGTGTTCACGAGCTCCTCCTGGAGATTCTGGAACTGACGATCGGCCTTGAGGTCCGGGTAGTTTTCCGCCAGGGCCATCATTCGCCCGAGGTTGGAGACAAGCCGCTGTTCGTCACCGGCTTGCGAACCCGGCGAGCCGGTGGAAGCCACGGCAGTGGTTCGTGCGGCGACCACGCGTTCGATGACTTCGGACTCGTGGCGGGCATAGCCCTTGACGGTCGACACGAGGTTGGGGATCAGGTCGTATCGACGCTTCAGCTCGACGTCGATTCCCGACCAGCTGTCCAGCAGGTGTTGTCGCAGACCTACGAAACGGTTGTAGGTGAGCATGACCCAGATGAGGAGGATCACCACGACGAACCCAAGAGGGACGAGGATCAGGCACAACCACTCCATCAGGCTTCCTTTCGCTCAGGTTCTTCGAGAAGATGTTCAGGCCAGTGCTGGACGAAGCGGCCAAGCCACTGAAGTCGCTCCTTGATCCGGGACTCGTTCCAGGGTTCTCTCGACCCGTAGATGCAGATCAGGTCACCCTGGATCTCCATCGACGGTGGCCTGGTATCGAGCAGGAACTCGATCATTCGAGGATCAAACAGGTCGTAGGCGAAACGGCGGTCCTTGGACTTGACGTGAAACCGCCTGGAGAACGACTCGGACTCGAAATCGATGTCCTCGAAGCCCACCACGGCGGCGAAACGGTCGAGGAAATGCTCGTTTCTCAGCGTCACCTCCGGGATACCCGACCAGGGCAGGCGGGCGACGGCGTAGCTGATCGTTCTTTTGGTCTTTCGCGAACTGTCCCCGGCGCTGGAAGTCTTGAATCGGTAGTCACCCATGGTGATCTCGACGTCATGACCTCCAAGCCGCGCCCCACCCTGCATGGTGTTGGCCACGTGGCGATCGGTCCCCAGGGTGAAGATGAAGATGTTCGGGAAACGACGTTCGGGTTCGTGGTCCGCCTTCGCCGAAAACGAGAAACCGAGCTCACTGGCCAGGCCGGCGAGATCTCGCCCGCGCACGTTTCCGGAATGGATTATTCCGAAGACCATGAGTCCCATGACCAACAGAAAGGGTCCCACCATCAGAATCCCGCAGACAAAGGTGCCGCCGACCATCGATACCCACTCGTTCATGCGACCTCCGACAAGCGAGCCACCAGGTGATCCGGCCACCGTGACAGGAAGGACTCGAGCCATGCGAGCTGCTGACTGAACTGTTTCGTTTCCCAGGTGCGCCTTGAGGAACAGAGACAGAGCCTGCCGTGCTCCAGGTCGATGAGGGGAGGTCGGGAAGCGAGCAGAAAATCCATCATGTCCCGATCAATCAGGTCGTAGGCGAACTTTCGATCAGGGGAAGTCACGAAGAAGGCCCTGGAGAATTCCTCGGATTCGAAATCGATGTCATCAAACCCGACCATCGCACCCAGTCGGTCGAAAAAGCCTTCGGCACGAATCAGCAGGTCGGGCACATCAGACCATGGAAGCTCGAGGATCAGGTAGCTGAAGCGCTCGCTCTTCTTCTTGTTGTCACGGCCACCCCGACGAACCGCGTAGTGGAAGTCCCCGAAGACGATGCCACAGTCATGTCGGCCCAGTGACATCCGGCCCGACACCGTGTTGTAGGCATAGCGGCGCGAACCACGCCGGAAGATCTCCAGATGCGCGTAGCGGTCGTCATGGTCGTAGTCACGGCCGGGATCGAAGGAGAGTCCCAGCGAATTCGCGAGACCCTGGAGCGCTTCCTGTCGAAGCCGGTGCTGGCGTGCCGCGTGGATGGCGAAGCCGATGAAGAGTACCGCCAGAACCGCGATCACCAGGACGGAGAGCACTGATTCCACGCATGAACCCCTTCATGAAAGATTGCCTGCAGAGATCAACCGGATCCGAGCGCCTGGATGCGTTGAATGCGTTCGGACAATGCCGGGTGCGTTGAAAACGCCGTCGACGCGTCGTGCCTGCCCTTGCTGACCGCGGCCTTCATCGGATTCACTATGAACATCGGAGCCGTCGACTTGCCGACGTGACGGAGTGGCTGGCGACAGCTTCCCAGCTTCTTCAGGGCACTGACCAGACCGTCGGGATAACGAGTCAGTTCGACCGCTCCGGCATCCGCGAGGAATTCACGCTGGCGGCTCATGGCGAATCGAACCAGCATGCCGCACAACGGGGCGATGATCGCGAAGATCACGGCGAGGACGATGATCACGATGACCAGGGGGTTCGCCCCACCGGATCCACCCGATCCGCCACTTCGGCCGCCACCTCCGCGTCGGCCCCCACCGAAGACCATGCCGTAGAAGGCGGCACGACTGCCGACATCCGACGCGAAGACGATGATGCCCGCAAGGGTGGCCATGAGCATGCTCAGGCGGATGTCGTAGTGACGGATATGGCTGATCTCATGCGCCATCACGCCCGCAAGTTCGTCACGGGTGAGCGCGGAGCGAAGTCCGGCCGTGATGGCCACCGCTGCATGTTCGGGATCACGACCGGTTGCAAAGGCATTCAGACCGGGGTCGTCGATCATGTAGACACCGGGCATGGGAATCCCGGCCGCGATGGAAAGTTCCTCCACCACGTTGAAGAGCTGGGGGTCATCCTTCTTTTCAAGAGGCTTGGATCCGGTCATGCGGAGGATCGCATTGGAACCTCCGTACCAGCTCCAGATGGCCGCGATTGCGGCAACGACCAGGCCGAGGGCCCCGCCGAAAAGGATGCCCGAGACGATCAAGGGCATCTGTATGCCCTCATCGTTGGCGCTTTCACGCCACGCCACCACGATCACTCCGATGGAGGACCCGAAGAGCGTGATCAGGACGATCATCACGAAGCCCAGGAAGGCACTGTTGCGCTTGTTCCTGGCGATCAGGTCGTTGAAGGTCAGGTTGGCGGGCAATCCCTTGAGCGCGGGTAGCTCCTCGTGGATCGCTCCATCACCCGAGGTGACATTTCCATTCGTTGAAGACATGTGATTCAATTCCAGCGAGGATTTAGAACTGCACCTGAGGGACGTTGCGTTCGGCAGCATCCTCGAGCTCGAAGAGATCGCGCTTCTGGAAGCTGAACATGCCCGCGACGATGTTGGTGGGAATCGTCTGGAGTGCCTCGTTGTAACTGGCCGTGGTTCGGTTGTAGTGGGTGCGCGCGAAGCCGATCTTGTTCTCGGTACTGGTCAGCTCCTCCTGAAGGGCCAGGAAGTTCTGGTTGGCCTTGAGGTCGGGATAGGCTTCAGAGAGTGCGAAGATCTTCCCGAGTGCGGAGCTCAGCATGCCTTCCGCCTGGGCGGAGGCCGCAGGACCGTTGGCATCGACCGCCTGGCTGCGAGCCTTGATGACGTTTTCAAGGGTCTCCTTCTCATGTGAGGCATAGCCCTTGACCGTGTTCACGAGGTTGGGAACGAGATCGTGCCTTCGCTTGAGCTGGACATCAATGTCCGACCACGCGGTCTCCGATGCGATTCTTCGACGAACCAGACCGTTGTACATCCCGAAGAACCAACCGCCCAGTACAAGAACCAGGAGGACGATCACACCGATGACGATGAGCAGTGGCAACATGAATGAGAACCTTTCCTCGATGGATGGAGACATCAACCCTCAGGGTGGGCTGCGGTGACACAGTCTATTCGTTCTCAAGGCGTTGCCGGGATGTCCGGCTTTACAGAATGGAGGACATGCCGCAGTCAGAAGGCCGCCAGAGCATCGAGGAAGGCCTTTTGATCGGTGAAATCAGGAAATACCCGCGTGGCCCCTTCTTTTCCAAGCAGCTCGGCTCGCTTTCCGGTTGCCACGCCCAGGAACCCGATGGCCAAAGCTCGTGCGGCACGGACATCCCAGCAACCATCGCCGACGTAGACGGCGTTGCCGAGGGATTCCATTTCGATTCCCAGCCTGGCGGCGGCGCGCTCCATCGCGATGGTGATGATCCGCTCACGGGGATGGGCGTCATCAGCGAACGCGGCCGGGAGATCATGGGTTGAGATGCCCGCACTCTCCAGTTTCAGGCAAGCCGAACAACGCCAGCCTCCGGTGGCCACGGCGACGTGGATACCGCGCTCCTTCAGGGCCTCGATCAGCCCTGCCGCCCCCGGCGTGGCCTGGAACTGCCCGGGATCGCTCGACCGGGTCTCTTCAAGCAGCTCGAGAAAACGGTCTCGCAGTCGATCCAGAAGTTCCCGGGTGGGCTCCTCGTTGCGATGCTCTCGAATGAGGGCACAGGCGATCGATTCGTCGGTGGAATGGGGATACGCCCCCCAATCGGTGCTCATGGATCCGACTCCGAGTATCTCCTCGGCCGCACGACACCAGCAGCTGTCATCCACACCCGAGGTGTGGCAGAGGGTTCCATCGATGTCGAAGATCACGATCATGGTCGGCTCGGGCTTAATTCGGTGGGAGCTGGGGAACTCATGGTAAACGAGAGAGGCGATCGGCTGTAGGCTTCTACAAGGAGAGAACGGACCGCATGCGTCACATCCCCCCCACCATGACGATCATCGCCTTGACTGCGCTCACATTGATGCAGGCGCCGGCCGCCGGACTGCAGGACGCGAGCACTGCATCGGTTCGGGCCCAGGAGGATCGGGCACTGCTGAGGAGGGTGCGTGAGCAGCAGCTGTTGGAGCGGATCCTTCCCAGCATCATGTCTCCCGCCAGGTTGAACGAGGTGGCGATCACGCTCGAACTCGATGGAAAATCCCTCGAAACCTGGTCGAGCATGGTCGAGCAGTACCAAGTGGAATGGGAAAGGCTGGGATCCGCGGAAGCACGTCGTGCTCGAGCATTGAAGATCTCGGCCTACGACTGGGACGATCAGCAGGAGCGGTTCATCCCTCGCCCCGTCACGGATCTCGTGATGCTCGAGGAGATCACGTCGAGACTTCGGGACCTGGTCAGGCTGATCGAGGACGAACTGTTCGAGAACCTGCCTCTCCTGGTTTCCGAGGATCACGTGGACACGGTTCATGGGATCGTCCATCACAGGGCACTCGAGAGGGATCTTCGTCCATCGACGATCGCAGGATCGCAGACCGACATCACGAACCTGATCGATGACCTGCCGGTCCAGGAGGAGAACCTGGAGGCGATCAAGGCGTGGGCCAAGACCTATCGAACGGAATTCCGCGATGCGATCGAACTCCACGCACGACTCGTTGATCGGGACCGCAGAACGTACGCAGAGGAACTGGTAGAGCTGGGGCCGCTTCCGGAGCACGATGTTGTTCGGGAATACATCGCGCTCGTGGCGATCGATCGCTCGGAGAGACGGTCAGAGATCCTCGAGATGGGGATCACCCTGCAACGGCTCAACCAGGAGCACATCAAGCGTGCACGGTCGTTGCTGCCGCCCGAGATCTCGCTGAAACTGCTTCTTGCCTGGCAGAAATCGATGGGAGGCGTCTATCTCGGCGAGCAAGGCCAGCTCGTCGAGCTGATCGAACGCATCATCATGGAACCCGGCCTCGACGATCGATCGAAGGAAGCAGTGCTATCGATACCCGATGAGATCGTGGCCAGGAACGAGCTGCTCGACGCATTGATTCTCGAACAGGAGACGAGGACCAGTCTTCTCTCCGAGAAGCCCGGGTCGGCGCAACGTGACGCCTTGTTGCTGGGCATGCATTCGGAAGAGCTTGAATCGAACGTGAAGAGGCGCCAGACACTGATCAACGGGATCCAGACGTTGCTTGGAATCCTGAGTAATGATGTACCGGAGATGACCTTTCGGCTGATGGCACTCGAGACGGAGCTCGAGGCCCGCAATGGATCCGATCTCGAACTGGCCGAGCGGTCCAGGGCGAGAGCCCTCTCGATCGACGACCGACTGGCGTGGGAAGCAGTGGAGGCGAAGATCAAGGACGCACTGGAAGCACGTGCAGGAACCAAGGAACCAGCCCCGGTGAACGACGAGGGAGAGGCCGAAGACCGATGAGTCCACCCAGCCCTGCATCGAGCGCGAAGAAAACCTACGACAGACGTTTCGGCAGGTCGCCGGAGTTGATCGCGATCGCACCAGGAAGGGTCAACCTGATCGGGGACCACGTCGATTATGCAGGTGGCCTGGTGATGCCGATGGCCATCGACTGCTGCACCGCGGTTGCTGTGGGACGTGATCCGGAGGCAACCGACGAGCCAAGCGTGATCGTGGCCGCGGATCTCGACGTGGAATGCAAGATCGATCTCGGCGAGATCCAGTCACCACGACAACCGGGCACCCCGGACGCCTTCCTCAACTACGTCACCGGCCCCCTCGAGCAGATCCGCAAGGCAGGGGTTTCCTTGCCGCGGATGGATCTGGTGATCGCCAGTTCCGTGCCGATGGGCGGAGGGCTCAGCTCCAGTGCCGCTCTGGAAATCGCCGTCCTTCTCGCGGTGAGAACACTCCTCGAACGGAAGACCTCCCCGCTGGAACTGGCACTGGAGGCCCAACGAGCCGAACACGAGCAGGCCGGTACGCCCTGCGGGATCATGGACATGTACGTCTCCGCAGCGGCTCGCCCCGGTCACGCCTGCATGATCGACTGCATGACCAACGAACTACGACAGGTGCGCATGCCACCGGAGGATGAGGCGGTCGTGATGGTCACCGACACACGAACCAGGCATGAACTCAATGACGGAGCGTACGCAACTCGCCGAGAGCAGTGCGAGGAAGCAGCACGCATGCTGGGGGTGGATCTCCTGGGACAGGCGTCGATCGCGCAGGTACACGAGGCAGGGTTGCCCGGGACCATCGATTCCAGGGCTCGTCACGTCGTCGAGGAGATCGCTCGTGTCCTCGACTTTGCTGGGGCGCTGGAAAGAGGGGACCTCGAGACCGCGGGAGACACCATGTTCTCCAGCCACGACTCCCTGCGGGATCTCTACGAGGTGTCCTGCCCTGAACTCGACCTGCTGGTCGAGACCGCACGCGACCACCGTGGCCGGGGTGTCTACGGGTCACGCATGACCGGAGGTGGTTTCGGAGGTTGCACCGTGACCCTCTGCCGCAAGGAGTTCGTCGATGAACTGGAAACCGCTTTCAGGACCGCATTCCAAGACGCATTCGGACATGAGCCGGAATCCTTCATCACGAGTGCTGGAGCTGGTGCACACGTTATGTGAGCGTGATCGGGCAGGAAAGATGCGAAATTGACAACAGGGATCCGACGATGAAAGGTATCCTCTGCAAACGATGAAACGCCTTGCAATACAAACGTACAGAATCAGTGCCGTCCTGCTCATGCTCGGTCTTGCCGCCTGCAATGATGGTTCAGGAACGAGCAAAGACGAATCCGGCGCGAACAAGGGCACCGAGCCCGGAGCCAACCCATTGTCAGTGGTCTTCGAGACCGACCGGGGCACGTTCGAGATCCGACTCCGACCGGACCTCGCTCCCCTTTCGGTCATGAACTTCTGCAATCTCGTCCAGAGAGGCTTCTATCACGGGATGGAAGTCAGCGCATCCAACCAGGTCGCGAGAACTCTCGGAGAGACCAAGCGAATTCCCCCTTACATGGTGGAACCCGAGTACTCGAGCAGCCTGTTCTTCGACAGACCCGGCGTGATTGCGTGGAGCAATCTCCCGAGGTCCAGCGAGAATGACGACTACACACCCCACCCCACCCGCTTCTTCATCACCGTCCAGCCACAGGAACGATGGAACCTCCAGTACGTCCCCTTCGGAACGGTGGAAGGTGGCGGCGCGATCGTTGACTCGACGGCCACCGGCGACTGGGTGCGTTCCGCGAAGGTGAAGGGTGATCCGACGTGGTTGTATGAGACCTATCCGGACCGGTTGGCCACATGGAACGCGGCACTCGATGCCGCCGGGCACAAACGAGCCGGAGAGAAAGGCAAGACTCCGGTCCTGCCGGTCAATTCCAACTGAGATGCTTCGGCCAGTCCCGCCAGGGCTGGCGATCACTGATCGAGACCAGTCGATCGATGTGCTCGAGTTCCAGGTGAACGATTCGAGCTCGTTCGGCTGGATCAGGCTCCTCGAGCAGGCGATAGCGGACGGCGTCGTCCTTCATCAGGATGAACGAGGTCATCTCGATCAGGGTCTCGATCGGGACATCATCACGATCGATCAGGGACCGAACCGCCTCGGAAGCGTGCATCTTGCTGAGTCGATCACCAAGAAGCAGTCTTCGAATGGCATTTCGAACGACCGGCGAAGGACTGGGGCTGTGGATGGACTCGATGGGTCGCATCATGGCCGTCCGGTAGAGCCTCTCTCCCTGCGGTTCGTTCACGGAAAGAATCTTGGCCCTGCAGATTCCGAGCATGAGGATGTTGCGTCGCCCGTCCGGGAGAGATTCATTCTTGAGGATTCGACCGACACAGACCACGGGACGAAGGGGCGGTTCCGAATAGAACTCCTCGGGACCATGTGACTCGTCGATCACCGCGAGCGCGATGGGTGCACCTTCGTGGGATTCCGGGTCGCTGGATGGGCGAAGGGAGTCCTCGATCATCTGCAGGTAACGCTGCTCGAAGATGTGCAGCGGCTGCAGGGTCTGTGGATACAGGACGACGGATCGAAGTGGAAACACCGGAATGGACTGATCGAAGTTGATCAGGGTCGAGTCGGACATGCCTACATGGTAGGCGCCTGATTGGGAAAACCCCAGTCAGGCGGCCATTGAAAGCTCGATCTCCTCGATGTAGCTCGGAAGCGAACCAAGAAGTCCCTGGAGTGCGACAGGACCAATTCCGATCGCGTCATACGATGCGGGGTTCACGTCCAGAACCGGCAGGTCAAGGCGGAATCCACCGGTCGTGGAGGCGGCCAGTCGATCGGCCACGTGGACGACCCAGGGGATCGAGGCCTCGTCACCGGTCAGGTCGGTCGGGTCGTGATGGTGGGCCGCGGCGGCCATGAGGGTTCGCGGGAACTTCCACTTCTCGCAGAGCACGGCGCCCAGGTCCTGGTGATCGACACCAAAGACGATGCGTTCCTGGAGAACCAGTTCGTTCTGCGGGGCACCGCGGTCATCCATCTCGAGCAGCGAGAAAGCCTTGGCAAAGCGGTTGCGATCGTACTGGAGGGCGATCATGAAGCCGATGTCATGAAGCAACCCGGCAAGGAAGGCCTCGTCACTTGATCCGGATTTGATCTCACGGGCGATCATGCAGGAGGTCGCGGCAGTTGCGACGCTGTGGGACCAGAGTTCCCGTGCCTCGAAGCTCGAGCATCCCGATCCACCACGGAAGATCTTTCCGAGGCTCGCAGCGACCGCTATGTTCTTGACGGCGTTCAGCCCCAGCAGGGAGATCGCACGGTTGATGGAACCGATCTGCCTGGGAAGACCGTAGAAGGCCGAGTTCACGACCTTGAGGACCCTGGCACTGAGCGCGGGGTCGGTGGCGACGATCTGGTGCAGATCACTGGCAGAACTCGTCGGATCCTCGACCACATCGATGATGTTCAAGGTCACTTCAGGGAGCGTCGCCATGTGGGTGATGCTCTCGACGATTTCATGTGCGATGGTCTGTGATTCTTGACTTGCTCGCGGAATCATTGACGTACCCCGATTACTTCAAATTGATCTTCAACGGACGGACGCTGTGCACTATCGATTTCGGCGAAGAACGGCTCCTGCTTGAGCTCCCGGTACAGAGAATCGGATTTCTGGGGGAGATTACCCACCCCGGGGGGCATGCCAGCGCTTTCGAGGGCGCACGGAATCCAGATCCAGGCAGGCCAGCAAACCCGCCACGCGCTCTCCGGCGTTTCCGTCCCCGAATCGGGGATCTCGACCTCGGGCTGCAACCGAACCGATCTCATCGAGCGCACCGTGCAATTCACGTCCGGTAAGGCACGAGACATGGAGAGCGGTGTGGGGACGCTCCCGACCTGACTGCCGGTCGCCCACGTCGACCGCAGGAACGCCGAGTGCGGCACACTCGATCAACCCCGCACTGCTGTTCCCGACGAGGGCGTCAAGACGTTGGAGGAGTCCGACGAATGCCGGTCGTTCCAGGTGATCGATCATGAAGAGACCGGACCGTTCTATCGCGTTCATGATGCCCGATCGACCGACATCCCGGTTCGGTTCGAACACGACCGTGGGACCACGCTCGGAAACCGCTTCGAGAACGGATGTGGCACCTGCGAACTCATCCGCGCTTCCGCCCCCCGTGCCATGGAGCATGACCGCGAACCGAGGAGCGCCGAACTCCCGCCAGCGAGCATCACTGAGTGGCGGCATCGCATCAAGTCCATCGACGGCAGGTGACCCGACGGTGAAGATCGAACCGGGATCCTCGCCCATCATCCTGATGCGGGAAGCGCTCAACGGAGTGGCGGGAAAATGCAGATGGGCGAGCTTGGTGATCGCATGACGCATCGATTCATCTGCGACCCCGCTTGCAACATCACCACCATGCAGGTGGGCGATCCTGACACCGGAAAGCGATGCCGCACTGGCGGCCGCGAAGACCTCGAGGCGATCACCCAGGACCAGGACGATGTCGGGCTGGAGACGATCAATGGTCTCGGCGAATCCCTGGACCCCAAGAGCAAGGGCTCTTGCATCATCCACACGGGTGACATGGTCCTCCGACTGCATGGGAATGACTGCGTCGACGACACGTTCACCCCTGATCTCATCGATGGTCGGGTTTCGACCCAGCAGGTGCGACCCCCCCACCGCGAGCAGGGGTTCGAGCACGGGATCCCGGTCGAAGGCATCGAGAATGGGCCGAAGCAGGCCATACTCGGCTCGACTGCCGGTCATCACGAGGATTCTGCGAGGAATCAAGTGCATGCCTCCAGTGGTGCGAGATCCTCGAGAAGAATCAGTTCACCGCCCCTGATTGGCCGTGCGACCTCACGTCCGTAGAGTTCGGAAAGAAGGGAGGGTTTCAATCCGTGACCCGGTCTCATCGTCGTGAGATCATCAGGCCCGAGTCGGTCACCGACCACGAGATCCCGGACCGCCGCGATCGACTGCCTGGCATTCTCGCGGACACCGATCTCGATCGGCAGGACCCCCTTGTCTCGGGAACCCAGCATCCGCGCCGAACTGCGAGCGAAGCGGACGTATCGACCGAAGTCCTCCGGCGAGAGCGAGGCCGCATGATCAGGACCGCTCGCATGCACGTTCCACGTCAGGTGCTTTTCGAGAATCGTCGCCCCGCAAGCGACGGCGAGACCACCCGTCTCCCAGCCCGGCGTGTGGTCGCTGTATCCGACGGGCATGCCGAAGTGATCTCCGAGTGCCCTGATACCGCCCAACGCGGCCTGTTCGGGGGGCGTCGGATAGCTGCTCACGCAGTGCAGCAGTGCACAACGGGATGGTTCGACCCAGCCAATCGCCTCGGCGACTTCGGCCATGGTGCTTCCACCGGTGCTGAGAACAAGGGGGCGACCGGTCCCGGCGAGGGCTTCGATGAGCGGGCGGTTGATGATGTCGGGCGAAGCTGTCTTGAAGAGATCCCAGTCCAGCCGCGCCGCATCAGGGACAAGTTCGGCCGAGAAGACCGTGACCACCGCGAGCATGCCGTGATGTCGGGCGCGACGAACCACGCGTTCCATGGCGTCGGCATCCAACTCGAGCCGACCGAGCATCGACGCGACGTCATGTTCCCCCGAATCACGCTGATAGGGCGCCAACCCGGCCGATCGGGAGACCAGTCGTTCGGCCTTGAACCACTGGAGCTTGATCGCATCGGCACCAGCACCGGCGGCATGATCGACGAGTTCGACCGCACGGTCGGGATCACCGTCGTGGTTGACCCCGATTTCGGCGATCACGAATGGATCACACCGCCCACCCGGAAGGCTCAAGATGTCCTGGCTGGTTTTCATGACGCTGTCTGGGCGGCCTTTTCACGTTGGAGCATGGCTTCAGCAACCATCAGATCGATTTCGTCGTCGACGTCTATGACCTCTCCGGGACCGTTCTCGATGCCACGTCGGTCACGACCGAGGAACGAGTGCGGGGACTCCGGATCCTGGTTGAACAATGCATCCCGGGTGAGAGCGATCACACCTCCGTCTGGAAACCAGACTTCCGGAAGATCCTGGCGCCGGTAGACGTCGTTGCGATGCCAGGGGGTGATCCTGCCGGCTTCATCCATCCGGCTCATCCACCAGGGATGTCGTTTTCCCACCGGCTCGTAGCTCTGGACACTGTCCGCGCCCGTCTGGACGAGGTGCTCGACCGCACGATCCACCAGGCCCGAGGGTCGGACCGGGACATTGGCATAGAGAACCACCACGATGCGTTCGGAGGCACCAATGGTCTCGACAGCATGACGAACCGCACCATCGACGGTCGCGGTGTCACCGGCGAGTATCGGCGGGCGCATGACGACCTCCGTACCCGATTCCCTGGCCGCCCTGGCGATCTCGTCACCGTCGGTGGACACGACGATGCGTTTCACGTGGTGAGCGCTGCGTGCGTGTCCGATGGAGTGGGCCACCATGGGAAGTCCCGCCACCAGTCGCGAGTTCTTTCCGGGCAGCCCCTTGCTTCCGGCGCGGCCGATGATCACGGCGATGCAATCGTTGTTCATGTTGGTCACGAGTGATAGGTCCTCAGGTTGAATTCCTCGGGTCCGTCTTCCCGCAGGATGCGTTTGCGTACTTCGACAACTTTGCGCCAGATCTCCAGCAGCGATTGCTGATCGACGTTGCCGATGGAGGTCTGTCCCGACAGATCCATCTCGGAAAGCGGGATCGAGCCGTCACTGTGGACGACCAGCCGCCGAAAAAGCTCCGCGACCATGTAACGATTGGGATTACCGGCATCTGCAAGTTCGGCGGATTCGACGCCGGTGGTGATGCTGTTCATGGGCATGGCATCGATCACCGGAGTGCCCAGGACCCGCTGCCATCGTTCGTAGAAGCCCTCGATGTCCTCGATCGTCTCGAGACGACGCTGAATTCGGGGGACCACCCATGGCAGGGCCATCGCAGCCGTCCCGGAGCCATTGATCATCCGCCGGCAACGAAGCAGTCGTTCCATGTTCTCCATCACCGTCTTGAAACCGTCATGACCCATCGCGCGACGATAGGTCTCCGGCGTGTCGGCATTGAGATCGACCGAGATGACCTTCGCCGGTGATCTGGCGATCCCTTCGACCAGTTCCGGCGAACACTGCAGTTCCGTTCGGACATGGACCCCCTGGATGCCGGCCTCGTCGGCCATGGAGATGAATTCCAGGCAGTCCGGATGCTGGAGAGGGTCACCGACTCCGCCCAGGGTGATCAGCGCATCCTGTGATTCCGACAGTTGCGAGACCAGTCGAGCGAACCTTCGTTTCGTCATCGGTGTGCGCTGGATGGTTCCCATTCGGTGCGGGCTGCAGGCCCCGGAACCCAGTCGACCGGTGCACAATTCGATGATGACGTGACGGGGCGTGTGATTCGGCAGGCCCGACCGACGGACGACCTCGAGTTGATCGATGAATTCCCCGCGACGAACCTGGTGGTCGTTGGATGAACGACGCTGCGCCAAAAGCGGTTCGAAGGAGCGACGGATCTGCATCCGCCTGCGTGGTGAATCGAAGATCGCACGTACCTGCGTGCCACGAATCCGTGGCTCGATGATGATGTTGCCTTCCCGTGCAATGGGATCATGATCGGGTCGCTCAGGTCGGTAACCGATCATCGAACCGATGTTCGCGAGGCGGTTGCCGGTACGCATGGTCTTCATGAGACCACTGCCGAGCAGGCAGGCTCCGAGCCCCGGAGGAGCCTGGGTGAACACGAACGACTGGCGTCCGTTGGATTCACGCCAGCGGTCGATCAGTTCATCGACACCGCCCTGACCGTGAACCTCCACCATGGGCCAGTCACCTCCGCAGATCACGGCAGCGGCCAGGTCCTCGCGCTCCATGACGACATGCATCGATTCGGCGGCAAGGACCTCGTCGAAGACGGTCATGCCGGCGACACCGCCCCGCCATGAACGATCGGCGAACATCCGGGCGGCGACGATCGCCTCATGCTCCGCACCGAAGGGAGAGGCGCCACAGCGTTCGACCAGGATGGGCAGTCCGATGGCACGTTCATCGAGGGTTTCGTCGAGCGTGCAGTCGTCGGGAAGCAGGAGGATGATCCGGTCGAGCCTGCGCGAGGTGCCGAGACGTTCCAGGGTGCGCTGCAGAACGCTCTGTTCGCCCAGCTGCTCGCGCATCGATCGCAGGCTTCCGGAACCACCATGGGCGGGGTCCACGGGCACCAGTGCCGCTACGGAACCCGTGGCGGAAGTGCCTCCTTCGATGACCTCGATGGCTTCCTGCGCGACTCTTCCCGAACCACTCTCACGATGCTCGGAAGAAGGAGAGCCGGTCTTCATCAGCGACAGGGCATCATCGAGAATCGCCAGTGATTCATCCACGGCCTCCTCAAGCATGCCCACGTTGACCAGGTCACGCCTGATCTGGTCGCGTTGACGATCGACGGCGTCATCGGAGTCCCCCAGTTCGATGCGACGGTCGGCGAGGTACCGCTTGAATGCGCCCAACTGGTTCACCCGGTCGACGAAGGCGAAGACCTCGCCCAGTGATTCGACCTTGTGACGCTCGGCCTCGATGCGGGAGAAGACCGGACCGGAACGTCGGTCGTCGTCGATGCATTGATCGAGTTCACGAAGAAGCGAGCCGGTCTTCTCGGATATCCGGCCGAGTTCGATCACACCGTCACGGAACGACCCGAGCTGTTCGGCGACGGACCTTCGACGAGATTCCCCCAAGTCGGGTTTCAGGGGCTGGAACCCGCCATGCTCCCGAGTGCCGTGTCGGGCAAGGACATCGGAAAGCCGGTCGACCGTGGTGTGTGCCTTCCTGACACCACCTTCGCTGGCATCGATGGTGCTCAGGCCACGCTCCGCGTCTTCGCCGAAGAGGACCTCGAATCTCCTGAGATAGGTGAGCATCTGTTCATCGGTGAGGATCGAACGATCATTGATGTCATTCAAACGGTGCAGCATTCCACGATGGCGCACGATCCGCTGCCATTCAAGGTTTGCGATGGTGTTGAAGGGATTCAGCTCGGGAGTCCACACCTCATCGATCGCGGTCCCCCTGGTGTAGTAGACGCCGTCGGTGAAACCGAGGTCCTGACCGATGAGCGCGACGGGATCACAACCGAGGTATCGCGCGAAGAGATAGGCGAGATGGGCGACCGTGCTTGCAGAAGGAAGGCGCTGACGCTTGCCTGCGAGCGGCCCGAGGACCTTCTCCAGAACCAGCGCCCTCGACCAGACGATGCGTCCCGGCCAGCTGTCGGCGATCACCGGATGAGCCTGCGGAAGTGCGACGAGGGTCGTGCCTTCCACGTCCGCGGCAGTCAGCCCTTCGTAGAAACGCTTCGAGATGTGGTGGTAGTCCAGGGCAGCGACGAAGTGAGGCTTGACGCCTGCTTCGAGCAGCGGCTTCAGAGTGGTCTGCGCGGCGACGATGACGGCTCGATCCCTGACTCCGGGTGCGGCCAGTTCATGGATGTTTCGCTGGAGACTGGGCCCTGCGCTGACCACGATTCCCAGATGCCCACGGGCGCAACCCTCGTAGTGCTCGATCCCATTGCCGAGGGCGTAGTGGTCGATGTTCAACAATTCGTTGCGAACCGTGCCCGCGCTTCGCATGAGGATGGTGCCCATGGACATCCGCGCTGAAGCAACCGCATCCGCCACGAGGGATCCCATGCGTGATGCGCGTGTTCTCAGGCGTGCCATCGATGGCGGGTGCTCGATGATCCTGGTCCCCGCCACCAACTGGGTCTCGTGCCGCAGGAAGAGCCCCGAAACCTGACCTCGATCCGCCTCGTCGGTGACGAAGTGGAGATGTTCCGAATCAAGCCAGCTCGAGCAGTCGACGTTGGAGAAGACCGCATTCAGCAGCCCCAGGTCAGGCTCGAAGACGACCACGAGGCCGGTCCCCTTCAGGCGTTCCAGAAGCATCCTGACGTGGTGCCCCATGCCAAACCCGAGAACCACCGCGCAGGCAGTCTTTTCAGGCTCGAAATCGGCCAGGAGCTGGGTCGCTTCCGCCTGGGGCTGGTGGAGGCTGCAGAGCCGGGTTCCGTCCTCGAGACAGGCGGCATCAGACCCGTCAGCAGCCTTGGAGAGGGTGATCGAGCTGGGGTCGGCGGCAAGAAGGCTCGCCCTGAATTCAGGGGTGGCCGTTCGAAGGGAAGCCAGATTCCGTTCGAGAAGGGAATCAACGGAGACCAGGCCACCGACCGATGGAGGGATGTTGTCACAATCTCGTTGAACCACCTCGGGCGTGCCTCCGAATCCTTCGTGGGCGATATCCCTGCCGGTCGCCTTCTGCTGCTCCGCAGCAGAAAAACAAGACGACCCTTCACATAATCGGCTGTGTTGCCGGAGCTTCTGGAATGAACGAGCCACCTCAGGACGCAATCCTCACCAGGTACTTCTTGGAGAACCCCTGGCCAGTCGCCATCTTTCTGATCATGGCGGCCTTTACGTTGCTTCTGGTCTGGAACAACCGCGGTGAACACCGTTGGGGGCTGATTTCGGGCGCCTGCTGCCTGCTTGCCGGGTTGGTCTTCCTGCTTGCCTCGGTGGTGACGACCTCGGGGGAACATGCCCGAAATCTCGTCAGGGGCATGGTTCAGGATGCTGAAACGGGAGACGTCGAGGGCATTCTGGCGGTGATCGACCCGGACGCCACCCTGCACCTGGAAAGCCTGAGGCACCCCGGAAGGCCGTTTGAACAGCTTGAGGGATCCATTCGAAGCCTCGGGGGAAGCAATCGGATCACGGACAACACCATCACAACCTTGCGAGCCTGGACGCTCGATTCCGACACTGCCATCGTTCGATTGGGGTGCAGGACCACCACGGAGAGCTCCTGGCGTCCCGTGCCGACTGGTTGGCTGTTCAAGGTCGAGGCCATGCCCGGAGGCGGCTGGGTCGTCAGGCGAATCGCCTTTGCATCGTTGGCGGGCAAGCCCCCCACGAGCGTCCTGCGCTGAAGCTCATTCCTCGTCGTTGGGATCGACCCCGACCACCGAGCCGGTCTGGGAAGGCAGTTGAATGCGCCTGGTGATTCTGGTGCTGCCGTCGAATTCACTGATACCGACCAGGACATCCTGACCAAGGAGTTCTTCGTGGCCCATGACGAACATGAAGGATCGACTTGCGTTCGCCCCGGGCGGAAGCTCGGGCATCCACTTTCGCATCGGTGGAAACCCGCGTGCGGTGGCGAACGCCTCGAAATTGAGCGACTTCGTGCCGGTGTTGTAGGCATGTATGGTGATGATGAAACCGGTGAGTCTTCCTGAATCATCACGGGCAAACCGCCAGGTCGACTCGAGCGAGACATCGGATGACTCGATCCTCGAGGGAATCAACAGCTGAACAGTCTGACTGGACGCCCCGAGAAACTCGACTTCGAACCAGAAATCCACGTCACCATCAATCTGGGTCCGGGGGTAGCTGAACGCGAAGGGAACCCTGACGCGTTCCCCGGGCTCGATCGAGACCTGGCGATGCCGGGGTTGGAATTCCCAGGTTGCAGGGCCGTTGGGACGAATCTTGAGGTCGATGGCATGCGGCCAGGGGTTGTGCAGTTCGACTTCGAGATCATGGGTGCCGGTGGTCGCCTCCACCGTTTCAGGGACGAGTTTCGCCCCGGCGCGAAAACGAGCGAGATCGGGGTCGATGCCCTCGATCAGGACCGGAGACGCCCCAAGGGTGATCGGAGCCATGTCCCGGGTGATATCGATCTGGCGGACGTCACCGAGCAGGTCACTGATCTGAATGCGTTCGGTACCGAGCCCCAAACCGACCCTGAGACCCTCGGAGTAGGGATCCTCGGACCAGGCAACCAGGGTCGGAGCTCCACTTCCACCGGCAAGGATCGCCCGAACACCACGGCCAAGAGCCAGTTCAGCTTCCGGAGGACGACCTGAGAAGCGGGCAATGAAGTGTTCAAAGACGAAACCGGTGACATCCATGCCGAGCAGGCCGGTCGAGGTGGAGCCGGGGGTTCTTTCGAGGTTTCGCCAGGGCGGGGTGATCTCGAGCCTCGAGACACCGCGCGCCCACGCGTTCACCAGCCTGGAGGCAAGTTCCTCCCCACGCGCTCGTGGAGACGGAGCTTCGGTCCACACCGGGAACTGCAACGTGAGATCCGCACCGGAAACGCCAGTCATCGCGTGCTGGGATGACTGGGCGTCGGATTCGGATGGGATCGAGTGCACCGGGGATCCATCCGTGAATGCACCGGGGTTGCCCGTCATTTCGATGCGAGGCGCGGCAACGAAGTCCGTGGAGAAATCCAGAACCGCTTCGGCGACCTGCCGACGCAACTGCGGTGACTCGAAAGCCTCGCTGCGGAGTCGCCAACGAGAGACTTCATCACCGAACTGGAGCATCCATGGATCCAGTGCGGGTTTCCACACGTTTGGAGCGTTGGCAAGCAGTGCCGTGAGTTGACCGGGATCGAGATGCTCGCGCTTGGCCAGGTCGGTCGGCACCCCGGCAAGCTCGAAGACCGGCTCGATCCGGGCGTCAAAGAGCACGTCGAGGATCTGGTCGACCGTGTCCTGCTCGTGATGCGTGAGCGCAGAGGATCGCCCCTCCTCCCAGACCGGCAGCACCACGTAGTCAGGTTCAAGCCGGAGGAGCATCTCCTGCCAGGTGGAATCAAGCCCCTTTTCCTTGGGCCAGAGGCTCACCCCGAAGACCGGGGCGCGTCGTCCGAAGGCGGGTTTGTCGCGTTCGTGGAGGATGGCGAGCGGCTGTTGGGACCGAGCCACCATGCGATCGGCGTCGTGGACCTCGAACGTCCCCAGGTACCAGCCCGGTTGGAGTGGTTCGAGATCGAGTTCGAATGCACTGTGCCCGCCGTCGACGGCGATACGTTCCTCGAGCACCGTGACGCCATCGACGTCATCGACACGGATTGTTGCGATGGTCTGACCATGCACGAGATCACGCAATGAAGCGCTCAGTCGAGGAACTTCAGGGAATCGAGTGACACCGGAGGGTGGGTCCGAGCTGAACTCGATGCGAGGCAGTTGCCAGATCTCGACGTCATCGAACCAGGCGAATCCAGTGACATCGACATGTCGTGGCAGGTCCTCGGGACCGGCACCGGGCTGCTCCACCCGCAACTCGAAGACGAGGTCGCGAGCGATTTCAACATCCAGGGGCGGCTCGACGGCGATCATCGACCAGGCACCATCGGTTCGCACCACCTCGCTGAGGCGTTCGGTGCCTGCAATCGGACGCCCTTCGGCATCATGCAGGGTGACCGCCAGCCGCGCGCCGGAGTTCATGAGATCCAGGGTGCGCACCTGAGCGGTGACGAGGTATCGACTCTGCGGGAAGATCGGAATCTCGCCCGCCCGAATACCCACCGCCATCGACCCCCCATCGACATCGAAACGAAGCGAATAGTCGCCTTCGGAGGCAAAGCCACCATCCACCCCCACCGACCCGAACTTGGGATAGCCGGGGCGATCAACCAGTCGAGCCCATGCCCCAGGCACGCGCCCCTGGATGCCTGCAGCCTCGAAGTCGAAATGGCGGACCAGACGACGCTGGGACGCCAGGCCCCGTGTTCCTGATTCAGGGTCCTGGAGCGCCGTAGGTTCCGATAACCCACTAATCGACTGTCCCAGAGCGATGAGGATGGTGATGAGTGTCATGAGAGAAGTATCGGCGTTTCAGGCCTCTACGCTGAGAATGCCGATAGAGAGAAGGATGAAAACCTCCCCAATCGGCGCCATGGCCTCCGTGGTAAGAATCCTCCTGTTGACCATCGTTTTCGGTGCTGTTGCCGGTGTTTTCATCTGGCAGGGGCTGATCGGCCGCGAACGCGAGTTGTTACAGGAAATAGATCGACTGGAAGATGAGATGGCCGCGGAGGTGGCTCATCGAGACGAAATGATCGACCGCCTGGGACGGACAAGCCGTCTGGCCCGGGTCGAGATCCTTGATCAGACCCGAGTCACCCCCGAAGATCCCGTCGAGACCACCAGGATGCGGTTCGTCGAACTCGACCAGAATGGGGCCGAACTGGGTCGGCGCGACTACGAGATCCTTGGAGACGTGCTGTTCATCGATGCCTGGACGGTTCGGTTCGAACACGAGCAGGTCGCAAGCGGGGATCCCTTCGCAGGTCGAAGCCTCGTCCTGTTTCGAAGGGTCTATTCCGACCAGATCCGCCCGGTGGACGGCTACTCGATCGACACGCCCGGAGGCATTCCGGAGGGCTACGCCGTCAGTGAGGAGGCTCGCTACGAACGCGCACTCTGGAGCCGCTTCTGGAGACTGGCCACGGATCCCGAAGAAGCACGCCGAATGGGCGTTCGAGTCGCCCAGGGGGAAGCGGTGTACAAGCCGGTGCGAACCGGACAGCGTTACGACCTCGTGGCGGAGAGTGCGGGGGGACTGACCATGGTCCCCATCGACGACGACCAGGCCGACGACCAGTTCGCGGTCGTACCCACGGATGATTGACTGGTATCACAGGGCCGTTGGAGACCCCCCCTGCTACCATCCTGACCGGCATCAATTCACCGCAGCAGTCAGGAAGACCGTCAGTGATCGATCTCAGAAGTGACACCGTGACCCGGCCCACGCCCGCGATGCGTGCCGCGATGGACGCAGCGGAACTCGGCGACGACGTGCTGGGTGATGACCCCACCGTGCAGGCACTCGAAGCGACGATCGCCGACACCCTGGGGATGGAATCAGCGATCTTCACCCCGAGTGGGACGATGGCGAACCAGCTGGCGATCCGGTCGGTGTGCGAGGCCGGCGATGAGATCATCGCCCACCGGGACAGCCACATCATCCACTACGAGACCGGTGGACCCGCTGCACTCTCGGGCTGCATGATCAATCCACAGGATGGTGCGGGTGGCATCTTCGGACCGTCCGCGGTCACTGATTCGATTCGTGCCAGGGATCACCACAACGCCTTCAGTCGAATGCTGGTGGTCGAGAACACCCACAATCGAGGGGGTGGAACGATATGGAGCATTCCCGCCTTCGAAGCAGTGGCGCACGTCGCCCACGAACACGCGCTGCACGTCCATGTCGACGGCGCTCGCCTGTTCAATGCCACCATCGCCGGTGGCTACGAGGCGCGCGACTTCCTGGCGAAAGCCGATACGGTCTCCGTCTGTTTCTCGAAGGCACTCGGCGCCCCGGTGGGTTCAGCGCTTGCGGGCCCAGCACAGTTGATCGAACGAGCCCGCCGATTCAGGAAGATGTTCGGTGGAACGATGCGACAGTCGGGGCTGCTTGCCGGAGCGGCGTTGTACGCGATCCAGCACCACGTCGACCGATTGGCGAGCGATCACGAGAACGCGCGGATCCTGGCAAGTGAACTCGAAGGGCTTTCCGGAGTCAGGCTCGACGTGCCTGCGGAGGCGACCCCGACCAACATGGTCTTCTTCCAGCTCGAGGACGTTGAACTCGATGCCGACACATTCTGCACCGCGCTTGGCGCACACGACGTGGCGATGATCGGCATGGGCCCCCGACGAGTGCGGGCGGTCACCCACCTGGACGTCGATCGGGATGACGTGTTGAAGGCGGCCAAGGCGACGGCAAGGGTGCTTGGAAGCGCCGCCAGAACCTCGAATTGAACCAGCAGGAAACCAGGAACACCATGTCACCGACCGGCGGAACACGAGCTGCGATCTTCGACATCGATGGAACGCTCGTCGACAGTTACGACGCGCACTTCGAGGCCTGGCGGGACACCCTTGCGGAAGAGGGCATCGACTACGACCTCGAGGCCTTCTCCAGGGATTTCGGCCGGCGCAATCCGGAGATCATCACGGAACTCTGGGAACTCGAGAACCGGGAACCTCCTTCCAACGAGCTGATCGATCGGATCGCCGAACGCAAGGAATCCCATTTTCGAGAACTCCTTGCCGCCGCATTCCCGGAAATGCCGGGCGCAAGCGACCTGATGCGCTCGTTGCACCAGGCGGGCTGGTGCGTCGCGGTGGGTTCATCCGCACCACGAGAGAATGTCGCGCTCTCCATCGAACTTCTCGGTACCGGACCGCTGATCGATGCCACCGTCAGCGGAGAGGACGTGAAGCGCGGCAAACCGGAACCGGACGTCTTCCTCCGTGCCGCCGAGCTCCTGGGACTCGACCCGAAGCACTGCGTCGTCATCGAGGACGCCCGCCCCGGGGTCGAGGCGGCCCACCGGGCGGGTATGGCGGCGGTGGCGATCGCCTCGAAGGGACGAACCCGGTCGGAGCTGGCTGAAGCACAACTGGTCATCGACGCCCTCGGTGAAATCCATCCCGATAGACTGGCAGAGATCATCAAGGAGCATGCAGAATGAGCGACCCCCGATTCGAGAAGCTGGCCGAAGTCCTGATCAACCACTCCACCCGACTGCAAGCGGGAGAGAACATCCTGGTCGAGACCTGGGACATTCCCGAAGCGATGATCATTGCGGTGGTCGAGGCCGCGCGCGGTGCCGGCGGGCACGTGCACCTTGCTCCTCACAACAGCCGGGTCCAGCGCGCCCAGTTCCAGGATGCACCCGACGCGGAGATCGATTCGATCGCCGGGATCGCACTTGATCGAATGAAGAAGATGGATGCCTACCTCGGGATCCGCGGCTCGGACAACTCCAGCGAGATGGCGGGCGTTCCGGAGGACCGGATGAAGGCCTTCGCCAGGCACTACATAAAACCGGTGCACCTCGAGCAGCGCGTGAAGCAGACGAGATGGTGCGTGCTTCGCTGGCCGAACCCGGGCATGGCCCAGCTCGCCCAGACCGGAACGAGGGATTTCGAGGACTTCTACTTCAGGGTCTGCACCCTCGACTATGCACGCATGCAGGCGGCTGCCGACGCCCTGGCCGCACGAATGAGCCGAACCGACAAGGTCCGCCTGGTCGGCCCGGGCGAGACCGACCTGTCCTTCTCGATAAAGGACATCGGAGCGGTGTCATGCTGCGGTTCACACAACATCCCCGATGGCGAATGCTTCAGTGCACCGGTGAAGGACTCGGTCGAGGGCGTCATCCACTTCAACACCCCGACGATCTACAACGGCGTCTCGTTCAAGAACGTCCGACTGGTGTTCGCGAAGGGGCGAATCGTCGAGGCCTCCAGCGAGCAGAACGACGAACGACTGGCCGCGATCCTGGACACCGACGAGGGTGCACGACACGTGGGGGAATTCGCGATCGGATTCAACCCGCACATCCTCGAACCGATGAAGGACATCCTCTTCGACGAGAAGATCGCAGGAAGCATCCACTTCACGCCCGGACAGGCCTACGAGGAGGCCGACAACGGCAACCGCTCGGAGATCCACTGGGACATGGTGCTCATCCAGCGTCCGGAATATGGGGGCGGGGAGCTGCACTTCGACGACGAGGTCGTCCGCAAGGACGGGATCTTCCTCACCGAGGATCTGAAGCCGCTCAACCCCGAGAACCTGGTCTGAGTCAGGTCAGTTGTCGAAGACGTCGTCGGCCTGTTCCTCGACCTTGCGGTTGTAGTCGTCGATCTTGTCCTTCAACCGCTCGGCGGTGCCCTTCGCTCCAGCAACCGCTCGATAGTAGTCAC
Organism: Phycisphaerales bacterium; assembly: GCA_029246705.1. Lineage (GTDB taxonomy): Bacteria > Planctomycetota > Phycisphaerae > Phycisphaerales > SM1A02 > JAKVBQ01. The sequence goes on from JAQWMQ010000027.1 coordinate 107,333, forward strand.
CGGTTCCCGGCTTCCTGAGAGCGTCGGTATCGACCTCCCCGTCATCAGGTTCGGTCACCTCGACGGGTGCGGTTGCGGCCCGTGGCGAGGACTGCTGCTCGCAACCCCAGGAAAACACGGCCAGACAAGCAAATATCAGGAGAGACGTCCGCATGGGTGATTCCTTTCTCGCCAAGAGCGAGTGGTAGAGAGTATTCTACCGGCTTGTCGACCATCGTTCGTTCAAGAAAGCAGGATTCCGATGACCCTTAGAACACGACTCACGACCCTCATTGTCGCGACCCTGGGCAGTTCAATGCTCCTGGCCGCAGCCCAGGAAACCGATTACACCAGCCTGCCTCCGGAACCAGGAATTCTCGAGAGCGAACTGGGCAAGGCGACCATCTCCCTGCCGGAAGCCGTCACCAAGGCCGAAGCCGCGGCTTCAGGCATCGCCACCAGCAGCAAGGCGCTGCTCGGATCGGACCCAGTCAAGTACGAGGTCATGGTCGAAGCGCAAGGCATCACGAAGCGTGTGCTCGTCGACGGCATGAGTGGCAAGACCACCAGCCCGAACGTCACCCTCGCTGCTGCATGCAAGGCCGCCATGGCTGACACACCGGGACTGGTTCGCAGAGCAAGCCTCGACCTCCTCGCAGACCCGCCGGTGATCACCGTGCAGATCTGCGGGAAGGACAAGAAAACCAACATCAAAGTCAATGCAGTGACAGGAGCCATCGTGAACAAGGACGCAACCGGCCGGTTTCCCGGCGCTTTCTCCGACAATGAAATCGTGAAGACCGACTCGGGTCTCCAGTACATCGACATGGTGGTGGGCGAAGGCGCTGCACCCGCGAAGCCGAACTCACTGGTCAAGGTGCACTACACCGGGTATCTGGTGGACGGCAGCGTCTTCGACAGTTCGGTCGAGCGTGGCGAACCGATCAGCTTCCCCCTCGACCGGGTGATCTCGGGATGGACGGAAGGCGTCGGCTCGATGAAGACCGGCGGCAAGCGCAAGCTGATCATCCCCTACGAGCTGGCATATGGCGATGCCGGTCGTCCGCCCACAATTCCCCCGAAGGCGACCCTCATCTTCGACGTGGAGCTGATCCAGGCTGATTGATCGGCCACGGGGATGCGCCTCGATGGCGCTTCGCCGGTTCAGCTCACGAAGATGAACTCAGGCTGGTTCGCCTTGCGGCGCAACCAGTTGATCCCACGATTGACGGGCTTCCAGGCCAGCAACCAGGCCTGGAATGCCCGTTTTTTCGGGAAGTCGATCATGAGCAGTCCGATCGCGATGGTGAGGATGCCCTGCCCCGGAAGAAAGAGCATCAGGACGCCACCAAGCACCAACAGCACCCCAAGCAGGTTGCGGCCAAGCACCAGCAGGGTGCTTCGCAGCGGACGGAGACCCTGCCAAGGCACGGTTCGCGTTCGTTCGACCACGAAGTGATCGACCGGCAACCTCGCGATGATGATCGGCAAGGCGATCAGGGACCCCACGAAGGTCACGATCCCCAGGACGCCGAGGCCGGTCAACAACAACGCTGAATGTGCTTCAATCCAGGTGATCATCAGTAGTGTTGTTACGTACCGCGCATGCGAAAGTTCAAAAGCAGGGCCTGAGCCCCCCCAGCGGCGTTTTCAACCCGAACCGTCACCTTGAAGCGGCCACAGCTTGAACTCGGGTGGCAGGTCGGGATGTTCGGTCACGTGGGTTCGAGTTCGGTCGAGACCTTCATGGAGACCCCAGAAGTTGATGCGTTCGTGGCATTCGTCCGCGGTGAACCAGCCGGACTCGGCGTGTTCCCAGGTCAGGGCGATCTCAAACGGACCGTCGAGTTCGGCCGCGAACACCGGCACGGTCTGCAGGGCATCGAACCTGCGGTTGTAGATCGTGTAGACGCACTCCGACGCATAGATCGCCGTGGGCTCGACCTCGAAGTTACGCAGGTTTCTCAGGACGCCCTCGACCGCACCTTCATCCTCGCTGGCGAAGAAGTCGCCGGGAACCTGCCAGAAGCGACCACCACCGAACCACTTGTCGGCCTTCTCCTGGGAGGTATGAAGCATCAGGTAACGCGGGACACCCTGGTCACGGTGAAAGATCCAGAGGTCAAAGCTCTTTACATCATGCTTCATTCGCAGGTCCCGCTTGATCAGGTCGTCTTCGCCGAACTCATGTAGCGATCCTCGATCGCCTTGACCTTCCCGGTACGCCGGACATGCCGCGGATCGCCGGAGAACTCCGCACCGAGATAGGCGCGAACCATGTCGGAGGCGACGGCGCCACCGATGATTCGACCACCCATGACCAGCACGTTCATCTTGTCGTGTTCCACACCCTGGTGCGCGGAATAGTAGTCCTCGCAGTTGGCGGCGTGGATGCCGGGGAACTTGTTCGCGGCGATGCTGGCCCCGATACCACTTCCGCAGAGGAGGATCCCCCGGTCGGCGCGGCCTTCCATCAATTCGATGGCGAGCTTCTCCGCGAAATCCGGGTAGTCGTCCTGAGCATCGTATTCAAGGGCGCCCACGTCATTGACCTCGTGCCCGAGAGATTCGACCAGCGCCTTGAGCTCGTTCTTCAGTTCGAATCCTGCATGGTCTGAACCCATCACGATCTTCATGAGCCACCCACTCTCTTGATCTGCGCCTTGGCGGCGGCAACCACGTTTTCAGTTTCGAAACCGAAGTCCTTCTGAAGTTCGGCGATCGGTGCGGAATCGCCGAAGCGGGTCATGCCGATGATCGCCCCATTGCGACCGGTGTAGCGTTCCCAACCGAAGGTCGCGGCCTGTTCGACGGCGACCCGGGCATCGACCGACGGAGGAAACACCTCGTCCTTGTAGGCCTGGTCCTGACGCTCGAAGAGCGACCAACACGGCATGCTGACCACGCGGGACCTGATGCCCTCGGCGATCATCGCTTCATGCGCGGTGATGCAGAGAGAGACCTCGCTGCCGGTCGCCATGAGGATGACTTCGGGGTCACCTTCACAATCGGCGATCACGTAGGCACCCTTGGCACAGCCGGATGCCGCACCGTACTTGGTGCGGTCGAGCGTCGGCAGGTTCTGGCGCGACAGTGCGAAGAGCACGGGTTCGTGCTTGAGCTGCATGACCATTCGCCAGCACTCGACCACCTCGTTGGCATCGCAAGGCCGGATCAGCAGCAGGCCGGGCATGGCGCGCAAGGAAGCGATCTGCTCGATCGGCTGATGGGTCGGGCCGTCCTCACCCAGACCGATGGAGTCGTGGGTGAAGATGTAGATGACCGGGAGTTCCATCAGTGCACTGAGACGAATCGAACCGCGGGCGTAGTCGGAGAAGATCAGGAAGCCTGATCCGAACGGGCGCACCTTGCAGGTCGACATGCCGTTGCAGGCAGCGGCCATTGCGTGCTCGCGAATCCCGAAGTGCATGTTCCGACCGCCGTAGGTCCCGCCCCAGGCCGGCGCCTGGAAGTCGCCGGCACCGTCGAACTCAAGACGTGTCTTGGTGGAAGGCGCGAGGTCTGCAGCTCCACCGATCAACCAGGGAACTTTCTCCGCGATCTTGTTGAGCACCTGACCGCTGGACACCCGGGTCGCCATGCCCTTCTCGTCGGGGGGGTAGGCTTCGAGCCCGGCGTCCCAGCCATCGGGCAGGTCGCGGTGCTGCATCTGGTACAGCTCATCCGCCAGTTCGGGGTGGGCCTTCTTGTAGTCCTCGAACAGGGAGAACCAGTCATCCCGAGCCTTCTTGCCCCGCTTGCCCAGGAGTTCCTGGAATCGTGCCTGAACACCATCAGGCACGAAGAAGGGTTCCTCGGAGGGCCAGTTGTAGAACTTCTTGGTGAGCTTGATCTCCTCGACACCCAGGGCCTCGCCGTGGGCGGCGCTGGTGTCCTGCTTGTGGGGCGAGCCCCAACCGATGTGGCTGTCGACGATGATCAGGGTCGGGCGATCATCGGTCTCCTCGAAGACCTTGAAGGCCCGATCGAGCAGGTCGAGGTCGTTGGCGTCGCTGACCCGGGTGACGTTCCAGCCGTACCCGATGAAACGGGTGGCGACGTCATCGGTGTAGGCCAGCTCGGTGTGCCCTTCGATGGTGATGTGGTTGTTGTCGTAGATCCAGCAGAGGTTCGAGAGTTTCAGGTGGGCGGCGAGCGAAGCGGCTTCGCCACTGATCCCTTCCATGAAACAGCCGTCTCCGCAGATCGAGTAGACATTGAAATCGAAGAGCTCGAAATCAGGCTTGTTGAAGCGCTCCGCCATCCAGCGGGAGGCCATGGCCATGCCGACGGAGGTGGAGACACCCTGCCCGAGCGGGCCGGTGGTGGTCTCGACTCCGGAGGTCCAGTGGTATTCGGGGTGGCCGGGGCACTTGCTGCCGTGCTGGCGGAAGTTCTTGATGTCGTCCAGGGTGACGGAGGGCTTGCCGACGACCTCGTACTTGGGGTTCACGGCCTTCACACCACTCAGGTAGAGCAGCGAGTAGAGGAGCATCGAGGCGTGACCGTTGCTCAGAACGAACCGGTCACGATTGGGCCAGATCGGATCCGACGGGTCGAAGTTCAGGACGTGTTGCCAGAGCGTGTAGGCAACCGGAGCAAGCGCCATGGGGGTTCCAGGGTGACCTGAATTGGCCGCCTGGACCGCGTCCATCGAGAGGGTCCGGATGGTGTTGATCGCAAGAGAGTCGATTTCCGCCACATCACCGGGGGTTCCGGCAACCGGGACAGGTAGTCTGGGGTTCATCGTCGTCACAAGCTCCTCCTCGTCTAGAATCATGGAATATCAGGTTGGGTGCATCCTATAGAAAATCGCACCTGCCATTTGCATGCCTCAGAGCTGATGTTGACGAAGATTCTGAGGTCGATTCAAAGCCGACACTGAACGAAAACCCAAGGACACAACACGATGCCAACTGCACTCAAAAACGCCACCTTGACCATCTTCGGCTGCACAATGCTGCTTGCACTCGGAGCCTGCAGCGGGAACGCCCAACTTTCCACGGCCCCGGGAGCGGTTCGCGGCCAGGAGGTTCAAGATGGACAGAATCAGCAGGTCGAGATGACGCGCCAGGAGGCGGAAGCCAGAATCAATGGCGGCAACGCGAACCAGGTCGGCAGCAACGCCGAAGTGGCGGGCAAGCCCGACCCGTCGGCCGAACAAGGTGCGCTTCCGCAAGGCGTCGGGTACTCGAACAACCCGGGCGTCCTGTACGACCCTGCCATGGGACAGCACACCTACATCCACCATGTGGTCCACCACGTGCACTACAACGGAGCACCTGGAGATGCCGAAGCACTGAACAACACGCCTCCTCCGTCCGGTTACGTCCAGGGTCGCTACATCGTCCCCGACAACGAGGACCCCAACACTCGAAGCTGGGGTGGCGGTTCGGGCTTCAACCTCGGTGGAGCGCATCACATCTACCAGTCCGGTTCGAACGTCGTTCACCACCACTACTACGGCGGAACGGGTCCCGGGGCGAGAACCGGCGGCAACAGCAACTTCGGCCGATTCCACCCCTATGCAGATGACGGCGGCGGTTCGATCGGCGGCGGTTTCGAGGACTAGACCCCATGCACGACGTGAAGTTTCTTCCAGCCCTTCTGGGGTTGCTGTGTTCTGCATGCGTCTTTGCCCAGGCCCCTTCGGATGTCTCGTCCGAAGAGGCTCTTCTGACCCGGGCGGGTGACAACCACGAGCAGATCCAGAGAGTCCTGCAGGAGGTTCCAGCCGACCAGGCCGATGGTGTGACCTGGCTTCTGGAACACATGCCGGACAAGGATCTGCAGACCGTTTCGGCGGATTTTCTCCTTGAAAACGCGCGCCTTGCCTATGAAGCCTGGCGTGACGCACCCTGGCACGATCAGGTCAGCGAAGACGTCTTTCTCGATGCGATCCTGCCCTATGCCTGCGTGAACGAGCAGCGTGATCCCTGGCGAGCGGACTTTCGAGAGCGGTTCGGGCCGCTGGTCGCGGAAGCCCGAACACCCGGCGAAGCCGCGGTGATCCTGAATCAGAAGATCTTTCCGATGCTCGGGGTCAAGTACTCGACCAAGCGTCCGAAGCCGGACCAGAGCCCGAAGGAATCCATCGAAGCAGGCATGGCCTCGTGCACCGGCTTGACCGTTCTCCTGGTCGATGCCTGTCGTTCCGTCGGTGTGCCGGCACGATTCGCCGGAACCGCACTCTGGTCGGATGGCAGCGGCAACCACTCCTGGGCGGAGGTCTGGGATGACGGTTGGCACTTCACCGGGGCGGCAGAGCCCACCGGTGATGAACTCGACAAGGGATGGTTTGCAGGCCGGGCCGCCAAGGCGTCTCGAGAGGATCCGCGAACCGCGATCTACGCAACGACCTGGCGCAAGTCACCGCTCCACTTTCCGTTGGTCTGGAATCCCCGGGACACCTCGGTCCAGGCCGTTGACGTGACCGACCGCTACACCAAAGCGGCCGAAGAACTGACTGCGGGATCCGCGAGAGTCAGATTCAAGATCATCGGACCCGACGGCGAACGTCTCGCGCGTGATTTCACGGTCACCACGGCATCAGGTGAGTCGCTCGTCTTGAGAAGCCGCGACGAGGGGTTCGACGCCAACGACCACGTCGAAGCGGTCTACCCCGTCGGGACCGAGATCTCATGGGGAACCAACGGGAACCGAATGTCCGGCTTCGTTGCCGAAGACGAACAACTGCTCACGATGATGATTCCGGCTGAACTTCCCACCGCCACAGATGAAGCTGAAGAAGCCGACGAAAAGCAATCTGCCGAAGCCATCGAGGCCCTGCGACGTTGGTTGGCCAGACCGGGCGACGGCGCGCTCGAGGACCAGCCGTTTGCCGGAGTTGCTCTCACGAAGGCCGACGACCAACGGGCCCGTTCACTGCTGTGGAAGGCCCATGCCAGACGGATTCGCAAGGACCGTCGAGACGAGATGAAGGCACGAACCATCACCATCGGTGATCACAGCATGCCCTTCTGGTACACGAGCTACGGCAGGAAACCCCGGGACGGCCGGAGCCTGTGGATATCCATGCACGGCGGCGGCGGCGCCCCAGCCAGGGTCAACACCGAGCAGTGGGAGAACCAGAAGAGGCTGTATGAACCCGAAGAGGGCATCTACCTGGCACCTCGAGCGCCGACGGACACCTGGAACCTCTGGCACCAGGGCCACATCGATCCCCTCTTCGACCGGCTCATCGAGAACCTGATCGTGCTCGAGGATGTGAACCCCGACAAGATCTACATCATGGGCTACAGCGCGGGCGGCGACGGTGTCTATCAGCTGGCCCCACGGATGGCGGACCGCTGGGCGGCTGCCGCGATGATGGCGGGACACCCCAACGATGCCCGACCCGAATCACTTCGGAACACGGCATTCACGCTGCACATGGGAGCTGAAGACACGCCATTCAAGCGCAATGAAGTCGCCGCTCAGTGGAAGAAGAGCCTCGCCGATCTCAAGAAGAACGATCCCGCCGGGTACGACCACTGGGTCGAGATCCACCAGGACAAGGGGCACTGGATGGATCGGGAGGATGCAGCGGCCGTCCCCTGGATGGCGGAGCGAACCAGGAACCTCCGGCCGAAGCACGTCGTCTGGCGGCAGGATGACGTGACCCATGATCGTTCCTACTGGCTCGCGGTGGATGAACCCGTTCGAGGGAAGACGATCACCGCCACTGCGTACAACCAGTGGATCCTTGGCCAGACGATCAAGCTCAATGAGGACTCGGGACCGGTACGCATTCGCCTTGACGACGAGCTGTTCGACCTCGACGCACCCGTTCAGGTGACCCGGGCAGGCGAGACCCTCCACAAATCGGTCCCGCCACGCACGATCGGCACCCTGCACCGGACGCTCGCGGAACGCGGCGATCCCAACGGCATGTTTTCCGCGGAGATCATCGTCGACTGAGCGTCTGCGGGCTGAAGAGAAAAAGGCGGGTGCCCTGGGGGCACCCGCCTGTCACGTATGGTCGTCGAAGTCGCTGGCGAATCAGGGCGCGACCGCTTCGAGGTTTTCGATGATCACATCGAGCAGGGTCTCGTTTCGATCCGCGGTGATCTCCCAGAACATGGCGCCACCGAGTTCGTTCTCGATGATGTAGTCGAGCTTGATGTCCATCGACTCCTCGTCGTCGTAGGACACGAAGTGTCCACCATGTCGAGTCGAGCTGTAGAGATAGGGAACCTGTGCGACCGAATCCCAGTAGCGGGTGTACGCACCGGACGCGATCATCTCCTCGATCTCGAAGAAGTCGTTCACACCGGTTGCACCGCTCGAACCGTCATCCCAGGTGCCGGGGGGCATGGAAGACGCCGGCTGGAAGAGGCCACCATTGCCGAGAGGATCCTGAACGCCACCCCAGGCCCTGGAATAGAAGGGCACGCCGACCACGAGCTTCGAGGGTTCCATGCCCTGGACGAGAAATTCCTGGATCGCCCAGTTCACGTTGTACTTCTCCGCGACACTGTTGCCGTCGATGGGGTCGGCGGGGTTCTCGTACATGCCGGAGTGATGTGCGGTGGAACTGAGGTCCCATGCACCACGGAAGTCGTAGGTCATCACGTTGACCCAGTCGAGGACGTCGGAGAGTTCGGCGATCTCGAGGTGTCGAACCTTGTCCCACCCGGCAGGTGAGGCGATGGTCAGCAGGTACTCGCTGTCGTCCTCGAGTTCGGCGATGTCGAGCTGACGTCGCACTTCACGAAGAAGGAGCGTGTAGTTGACCCCGTCCTCCGGACGACGGATGTTGGAACTGAGACCACCTTCGACCGGATACTCCCAGTCGAGATCGACCCCGTCGAAGTTGTAGTCCCTGATGAACTGGACACAGCTTTCGGCGAAGAGCTCGCGCGACTGTTCGGTGAGCGCGACATCAGAGAAACGACCGCTCCAGGTCCATCCGCCGACCGAGATCAGCGTCTTGATGTGCGGATGTTCTGCACGCAAGACGTTGTTCAGCTGGTTGTAGGTGCCGGCGTAGGGCTGGTCCCATGAATCGCCGGGGTAGAGTTTCTCGATCGCCGCGTAGGGGTCACCGATCGCGATACGACCGTCTGCACCGATGTTCGCGAAGGCGTAGTTGACGTGGGTGACCTTATCAAGAGGCATGTCCGCCGGCTGATAGTCACGGCCGTAGATGCCCCATTCGATGTAGTAAGCGACGATCTTCTTGTCGGTCTGGGGTCCACTGTCCCCACCTTCGCCGCCACCACCGCCGACGAGTCCCCATGAACCGAGGAGTACGGCGAGGTCGGTGCCACCGATCTGGCCATCGCCATCGATGTCAAGGGTCAGGTCATCGCCACCCCAAGCAGACAGGAGCAGGGAAAGATCCGCGCCATCCACCAGACCATCACCATTGAAGTCGGGGTCGACAGGTCCACCACCATCACCACCATCACCGTCATCACCGCCATCACCGCCATCAGTGGAACCTTCGTAGAGGATCTCCACCGACTGGCCGTTGAATGTGGCGTCACGGACGTTCTCTTCGAGAACACCAGATCCACCGAAGCCGATGGAACGAGTCTCTCCGGGAAGAATGGTCGAATTCCAGTCGAGATTGCTCAACGTGGTCAGATCCCCATCAACGGACCAATCGGCGTTCCAGAGACTCTCGATGGTTGGTCCGTCGCGATAGGCGAGTGTCCAGCCCGAGATGCTCTCGGAACCCTGGTTGGTCAGATCGATGCTGGCGTTGTAACCACCTTCGTAACTACTGTCGACGATGAAACGTACCTGGACATCCTCAGCTGCAAGCAGCGAGGCGGTGGCAGGTACGGTGAGTGCCGTGAGCATGCCCACGGAACGAGTTGATCGCGACAAGCGTCGCAAGAAGCTCTGATTCACTTGTCTGTTCCTTTCGGAAGCCCCTGAGAAAACATCCAGCTGCCGGATGCCAGCTACCTGTTCGCGCAACCACCATCGAAGGTTTGCCGAAGACTGGAATCATCCTACAAACCGCTCACCATTGACGCTAAACAGGTTAAACAAGGGTTTCTTCGACCTACCCATGCAGTTCAGCATCAAAAAAGACCACGCCGGCTCCTGGGAGCCGGCGTGGTCGGTAGTCATCAGCGCAAGCGCCATTTCCATGTGACCCGTTGTTCGAGCGCACCTGGAGTGGAACCTGGCAGAATCAATCAGCCGCGACGACGACGTGCGGTGAGCCCTGCAAGGCCGAGAAGCGCAAGTGCGCCGGGCGCAGGCACGGGGTCACCCTCGAGGACGTAGTACATCTCACCAGAAACGACGTTGAAGGCATCGTTGACGCCGTTGGAGCCGAGGAAAGTTCCGGCGTTCCAGTCTGCTGAGAAGAGACCTTCGTCGGCAATCACGCCACCGTAACCACTGATGTCGAATTCGAAGGTGAAGGTCTCGGAGGTGAAGACACCGAAGGGACCATCACTGGCAAAGACAAAGATGCCGGCGCCGAAGCCTGCAGCACTCAGATCGACTGCCCATGCAAACTGGACTTCTGATTCAGCCTGGAAACTGATCTGGAGGTCACGGACGCCGATGCCGAGGACGGCACGTCCTGAATAGTCAGTCTCGTTGGCAACTTCGCCATAGACGAATGCGCCATTTTCAACGCCAACACCGGTCATGTCGTAAACCAATTCGAAATCAGCCATTGCTGCGGGAGCAAGGGCGGCAGCCGCAATGGCTGCACCAATCATCAATTCGTTCTTCATTTCTTACTCGTCTCTCAAGTTCGTTGGATTCGCGATATCCAACTGGGAAGGAAAGCACTGCTCGAACTAAGGGCAGTGTCAGGCGCTCTATAGAGGGAAGCGCCAGGAAACAAATCTGCATGCGTGGATCCACAGAGGCATGGCAAACAGATCACAATAAAACCGCTTGAAACGGTCCCTTGTTCACTCTCAAATTGTCACAGGGTGGATTGGTTGGGAGTCCAGCAACACTGCGAAAGAGGCAGTGGTTGAGCCATCCTGATGAAAATATATTAGGCCCAATGTCTGACAATGCGACCAAATTCAAGAATATCCACGAAGAAAACCGGATGATTATCTGGAAGCCCCTGCTGACCGCAAGTCTTGATAAACCCATTTGTGACAATGCTTAACCAGAGAGCCTCCGGGGCTTCAACATGCACTCACGTGGGTTGGCTCAGAAGCTCGTTCGAGGCTGCTCAGCCCTTTCCAAACCCTTGATCGAGACACCGGGAGGCGGTTCTGGGGGCAGAAGCTGGTCGAGAAAGGGATTGGAGAAGATTCGATGAGGATCTTGGGCCTCAAGACCGGCATGAGCGGCATCCCAATTGGCATTCCTGGGTCGGCCTGCCCGCAATGAATCGGGGATTTCGTTGCCGATGAGCTGCTGGCTGAGCCAGGGCCCTTCGTCCGTGTAGGCCCATCCCTTGGACCATTCGACCCGCATCGTGGCGATGGGCGATTCCCCGAATTGATCGAAAAGCCAGGCCTCCAGTTCGGAATAGAACGCTCCAGCTGATGGCGTGCCAGGAACCGTCAGAAGATCAAGCCAGATCGAGACATCCCAGTCAGGGTGATCCTCGCGAGGGACCAGGGCGGACAGTGCGGCAGATCGAGGCATGGCCGCTTCCACCTCGTCCGGACGATCCAGACCAGTGACCCGAATTTCAACGGGACCGTTGATCGGATACAGCCCCTCGGAAGCGTAGCTGTCCAGCAACTGTTCGTACTTCACGGTGAACTCATTGAGAACCGTCTGGATGTTGGACCGATTCGTGAGGATCGAATAGCCGTTTGCATTGGTACGAAGCGTGGTCGGCTTGATGTAGTTCAGTAGGTTCTTCGATTTCCCCCAGAGATCCCAGGCGAGATCAAAGGTCAGTCCCACATTGGTGATCGTCCACATGAGACTGCCGAAAGTGGGTGTGAGCCCGGGTGCACCGTCCAGAATGTCATTCAACAGGTTGACCGCTTCATCCGAAAGGTTGTCGGAAAACGGGTAGTTGTAAGGATCATTGACCTCTCGAGCCCAGAAAGGCTTGGTGGCACGCACCGTCCATACCTTGAGCCAGGGATTCTGGGTGAAGGGGTACCAGATCGCCTCAACTCGACCGCTGTCATCCAGAAAGCTACCGAAGGTTCGTCCGCTGGAACCAGCAGGGGCGAACAGTTCCGAGGCGGAGATGCTCATCCAACTCTCGCAGCGAAGATTTTGATTGGATTCCACCTGCAAGGTGACCTCGGTGATCACCGTACGCCCGAGAGAGACCAGAAGGGACTCGATGCCTTCGTCATTCCTGTCGAGAGTCTTCAGTTCATACCGAGCAGCAGCGTCGTTCCAGGAGACAACGGTGATCGAAAGCACCCGATTACTCATCGAACCATAGGTTTGCCCCGTCGAGCGAGTCTCGCCGACTGCAGGAATACCCGTGCCGTGGCCTCCAATGGCAAGCACACCACCGACCGAGAGGTCCCCCGGCGCAGGACACGAAGTCACGCCGAACCCGGCGTCCTCGAGGAACTGGAGGAGATCGTCCATCGACGCACCACCCTGCACGGTGACCGCTGGGGGGTCGAGTGACGAAATGGCCATGGAACGAAGGTTCGTCGTGAGATCGATGAGCACCACCCGGTCAGCACAGGTCGTATCCGGCGTCACTGCGATCGGTGACCAGTTGTGCATGAAGCCCCGGGGCCGAAGGGTGTACCCCTGTTTTCGTGCCCAGTTGGCAAGCGTGACCACATCATCAGGAGACTGAGGCTGGCAGGTCCACAGCTGATCAATGGCGATCTCTCGTGTCCAGTTCTGGAAAGCCTGGAGGAAAACATCGATGCCAGGAGGAAAACCAGGGGGGACCGGGCACCCGTTTGGGGCTTCCGAGGCCCAAAGACGGTGGCTTGGGCTCCAGGCACCGGCGGCACAAAGGGCTCCAAGCCCACCGATGAAAGCCCGTCGATCAACACCAGGCCGTTCCCCGGAGTGCTTCTGATCCTTCTCTACAGTCATGTTTCGTCGGGCCTTTCCGCTGAGATCCGCATCAATCATAAGTATGACCGGAGTACACACCAGAACGGAATATCAAAAAGAACAGCGGCCGCCCCGAAGGACGACCGCTGAAAGTTGATAGATGAGATGCGCCGGTTTCGTACGTCACCGTACGATTCCCCGTTCATGCCGAAACATGATCGAACGAGGGTGTGTTGACGATTTCAGGGTCCAGATCACTCTGGTACCCAGTCCAAGTATATCCCTTAGAAAGGAGGTGATCCAGCCGCAGGTTCCCCTACGGCTACCTTGTTACGACTTAGTCCCAGTCACCAGCCTCACCGTGGGCACCCCTGAAACGGGGCGACTTCGGGCGCTGCCAGCTTCCATGACTTGACGGGCGGTGTGTACAAGGCTCAGGAACGTATTCACCGCGGCGTAGCTGATCCGCGATTACTAGCGATTCCGACTTCATGGAGGCGAGTTGCAGCCTCCAATCCGAACTGGGGCAGGTTTTAGCGATTTGCTCGACCTCGCGGTTTTGCATCGTTCTGTACCTACCATTGTAGCACGTGTGCAGCCCAGGGCATAAAGGCCATGAGGACTTGACGTCATCCCCGCCTTCCTCCAGCTTATCACCGGCAGTTTTCTTAGAGTGCCCAGCATAACCTGATGGCAACTAAGAATGAGGGTTGCGCTCGTTGCGGGACTTAACCCAACATCTCACGACACGAGCTGACGACAGCCATGCAGCACCTGTGTGTATGCCAGCCGAACTGAAGAATTACGATTCTGTAATTCAAACATACCATGTCAAGGTCTGGT
>JAQWMQ010000039.1 GCA_029246705.1 Phycisphaerales bacterium
GTCACCGAATTCGCCGAGATCGCAGGCTCCCGTGAGATCCAGCGATGCCGATGACCCGGTGGTGCTGAAGGGGGTGTCGCCGAGGCCGATGACCGTTGCGTCATCGCAGGTGCCACCGCCACCGCCACCGCCACCGCCGCCGCCATCGCAGCCGGTGCAGTCGCCGCTGTCGCAGCTGAAGCCATCGCAGTTCAGGAAGATGGCCACACCCTCGGGTGAGCCTTCGTAGCCGTACTCGGACGGAATGTAGGCACCGTCATCGCAGTAGCCGTCTCCGTTCCAGTCAGCGAACACTGCATCCGGGAAGCAGGTTCCGACGCAGTCCGCCGTGAAGCCGGCGGGGCAGCTCGAGTCACCGTTGTTCACGGTCATGCCGTAGAAGTTTTCGGTATCGGAGAACATGAACACGTGCAGGTACACGGTCGTGTCCGATCCTCCGTCATTGGTCCAGGAAAGCGACTCGTCGTCGTTGTTCGAGGTTCCGCTGGCGATGACCGATCCGCCACAGCTGCTGTAGAGGTTGGCGTCGATGTCGCCGTTGGTGTTCACGAAGTCCAGTGAGATCTCCAGCGTGTTGCCGGCAGGTACCGACATCGAGAACCAGTCCTCGTCGGTCGAACGGACGATCAGGTTCGAGAACGATCCGTTGCCGAGCGATGCGGCCTGGCCGCAGGTGTCGTTGTCCTCGTAGCCGTCGTCGCCGGAGGAGTTGCCGAGGTACTGGCTGAAGCCGTTGTTGTAGGCCGGGGCGAATCGTCCGTAACCGTCGAGACCCGACTGGTTCGAACAGGATGCCGCACCACAGGTGAGCACGCCGAACAGTCGCTGGTCGCTGTCGCGGTAGATGCCCGATCCCGATGAACCGCCTTCGGTGGTGCCCTGGCCCCAGCCCATGCCGACCCAGTTCGCATTGGAACCACAGACTGCGTCGGAGTTGGTGTTGCCGAAGCTGATCCGCATGTAGTCGCCCGCGGGGTGGTGCAGGCAGGTCGCGCTGGTGCCGACGGCAGGGCTGTCGGTGGTCCATCCGACCCAGAAGAGGCCGGAAGGCAGTGCGCCGTTGATGCGCAGCAGCGTGTTGTCAGAGGCGGACCAGGTGTCGACCAGCGTTGATCCGGAAGTACTGACGCCGCCTGAGACGCTGCCGGTGCAGGTCGGTCGTTCATAGCGGAAGACGAACTCCGCGCTGCTTGCCGCCGACTGGCTGCTGATGCAGTGGTTCGCGGTGATGTAGTACGGGGTCTCGTCATTCGCAACGGTGGCGATCAGCTGGCCCGAGCAGACGAATCCGCCGCTGAAGAGGACCAGGGCCGTTGCGTCGGCGATGTCACCCCATGCCGAATAGCAGGCCGGGGTGAGGTTGCAGCTGCCTGCGCCACCAGCCAGACCGTCCTTCAGGATCGGACGATAGCCGTGGATCACTTCGGTGATGTCGAAGGGGAGTCGTCCCTTGTTCTGCATGGTGCTGGGTTCGAAGTACTCGACCACCACGCTGTCGCCGGGGCGAGTGTGCGACCAGGCGCTGCCGTCACCAGCAGGTCCGTCTTCGGTGAACGGTCCTGCGACCATGTCAGGGTTCATGGGTGAGAACATTCGAAGCTCGGCGCCACGGGGAAGTCCCATGTTCACGATCTTCAGGCGGGTGTTCTCGGCGCCGTCACTTGCGATCTCGATTCGCCAGAGCCTGCCGCCGGGGATGTCGATCCACTGGCCGTCAGCTTCGAAGATCTCGAGATCACGTGTCAGGCCGTATCGAAGTGGTCCGCCATCAAGGAGTTCCTGCTCGTCCTCGAGGAAGAGCGGCGTGGTGTTGATGGGGCCGAGGGTGAACATCGGTGCAGGAATGAAGTCCGCGCCGACCTGGGTCGCCAGTGGGAACTTCGATGCCGGCTTCTTCTCGGGTCTCTCGGGAAGTACCGAACGGTGTCCGTCCGCTTCCACGATATCGCCCGCATGGATCGTCGGGCTGATTGCGAGTGCCATGGCAGCTGCGGATGCGACTCCACTCACTGCCGTCAGGCGGCACAGGATCTTGCTCCTCATGATGTTCTCCTCGTTGTTCTCTGTCTTCTGATTTTGTTTGGTTCTCGTACGTGCGTGATCTGACTCGTGAAACGTCCCATCACGTTATCAATGAGGTAAAACAAGCACAATGAATGTTGTGGCATATGCTCGGAAAGGGGACAGGATTCCTGCCTTGAATACGGCAGGAAGCCTGAAATCACTGCCCATAACCGGCGTCAGTCGACGATCGTGACGGTGCTGCCGCTGGTGGTCAGTGCGTCGAATATTCGCTTGACGTCGAGGTCTCGCATGCGAATGCAACCCATCGATCGGTTGGCCCCGATCGAATCGAGATCGATGGTGCCGTGGATTCCGATGCCGAGGATGTCCTTGTTGGTGGCATCGGTTCCCTGCAACCCGATCCAGCGCTCTCCGATGGGATTCATCGGGTCGTCCGGAAGAAAGAATTCCCCGGTACGCGGGTTCTTCCATTGAGGGTTCTTCAGCTTCGAGTTGTTCCTGATCTTGAAGTTGCCGGTGGGTGTTCCGCCCAACTCGCCGAGACCGACCGGCATGCTTGCGATGATGACACGACCATCGCTGTTCTCGAGCCAGAGGTCCATGGTGTACTCCCGCTTGGAGACCATGGCATGGAAGGTGCCGTTGGGGATCTTGAGGCGCTGCCCGAGGCGGATCATTGCGGGGTTGCTGATCTCGTTGAGGTCCTGAATCATGCCCCACTCGACGTTTATGTCGTCGCGTCGGGCGATTCGCTCGAGCGAATCGCCGCCCTGAACCACGTACTGTTTCGTGAAGGTGTCCTGGGACAACCGGCTGGGCGTGAAGAAGATGCGGTTGCTCAGTTCGTTGAGTGCCAGGCGGGCGGCGGTTCGGTCCTGTTCTGAAAGTGCCCGACTTCCGACGAGTTCACTCAACTCCTGACGCGCCTTGAGGGGGTTGGTCTGGGCCAGCTTGAGCGCGCCCGTCAGCCTTGCCGAGCTGCCTCCGGCGCTGTTGTCCGGCTTGAGTCCCTCGGGGATCGGAACTTCAACCATTGGTGCAGTGGCCGTGACCGGTGCCGGTTCGGGCGTGCTTGCAGGGCTGGGTTCGGGGTCGGGCTTCGGTGCACTGACGACGGGAGCGGGGTCCGGTCGGGACGTTGACGTGCTGTTCGGTGAGCCAGTCGGAGTCATGATTTCCGGTTCGATGGCACCGGCTCGACGGGTGTCGGTGCTTGAAGCCGGGTTCAGGGGGGTGCTCGAAGTCGGGTTGGAAGTCGTCTCGGGCTTCGTTTTCGCGGCGGTCTCGCCGGCAGGATCAGCCTGGGTGTTCTTCGCGCTGGGCCACATGATCCAGGTGATCGAAAGTGCCACCACCGCACCCACGAGCAGCAGGTTGCGTCCTGAACGTCGCTTTCGGCGACGGTACATGTATCGACGGCTGACAGGACTACCGGATTGACTGGCAAGTGCCATGGGCGGGCCTCCGTAGGCGAAAGGTCTCGAATGAACTGCGCGGGTCTCCCGGCGCAGTACGTGCTATCCGGCGCAGTCGATCGTCCTCTGGTCGGTGACGATGAAATCGACTCGCTGGTCGTGGGCTTCCGTTGGAACCTCCTCGTGGACGGATGCTTCGAAACACACCCCGATGAGTGCTGCCTGTGGCAGCTGTTCCAGCAGACGATCGTAGTATCCTCCGCCCCGACCCAGACGTTTTCCCCAAGTATCGAACATCACGCCCGGTACCAGTACCGTCCTGATCCCGTCCAGTGGCACCGGGTCGGCTCCAGAAGGGGTCCTGACACCCAGGGCATCCTTCTCCAACTCATTGATCGGACGGTCGAGCGGGATCGCTTCAAGGGTTCCCGGTTCGTTCCCGGTCCGTGGCAGCAAGATCCTGTGGCCTGCTGCGTGCAGTCGATCCAGCAGGGGGGTGATGTCCGGCTCGGTGCCAAGGGAGGCGAATCCCAGCACTGAAGTCACCTTCCGCGTCTCCATGAACGCTTCCAGTCGGTCTCGAACCAGCTTCGAGGCCCGGTCGCGGTGTTCCGGGCTCATGGCTCGCAGCTCGCCAAGCATGGTTGATCGGCTTCGGGTCTTGTCGCTTGATCCATCGTTCATGGGTTTGGTTTCCCGCCCGGGAGGTCACCCGGGGCTGGGATGTAGAACGCAAGCGGCGCGCCCAGGTAGTCCGTGGTCGCCGTCTCCGGGTCGTGGGTATGGGGGGATCGGTACACCTCGCCATCGGGGCTCTCCGAACGATTGGCCCGATCTCGAAGATGTTGGGGGACCTGGATGCTGGCTTGGGTGCGAACATGATCCAGGGCTCGTTCGATCGATCGGATCGCCGAATCGGACTTGGGGGCCTTCGCCATGTACAGCACGGCGTGGGCGAGGGTCAGCCTGCATTCCGGCATGCCGAGCCGCTCGGTCAGCAGCCAGGCGTTGGTCGCAATCGACAGGGCGTGTGGATCGGCGAGTCCGATGTCCTCGCTTGCGAGGATCGCGATCCGCCTGGCGATGAAGGTCGGGTCCTCCCCGGCGTCCAGCATTCGTGCAAGCCAGTAGATGGCGGCATCCGGGTCGGACCCCCGCATCGCCTTGATGAACACGCTTGCAATGTCGTAGTGCTTGTCACCGGAAGCATCGTAGACCGCAAGGGTCCTCTGGATGGAATCCTCGACCACGGCGACGTCTATGCATGCAGGGGAAGCGCCATCTGCGCGGAGTCCCGGCTGGAGACTGTTCGCCGCCACCTCGAGTGCGGTGAGTGCACGGCGTGCATCGCCGTCGCACAGCACGGCGAGTCGGGAGATCGCCTCGTCATCGACCTTCAGTGCCTGTGGGCCGAGCCCTCGTTCCTCGACGATCGCTCGATGGAGGATTCGTTCGATCGCGGCTTGATCAAGTGGTTCGAGCCGGGCCACCGTGGAACGACTGACCAGGGCTCCGTTCAGGGTGAACGATGGGTTCTCCGTGGTGGTGCCGACCAGGAGCAGGATCCCCTGTTCGACCGCCTCCAGCAGGACATCCTGTTGTGCCCGATTGAACCGGTGGATCTCATCAAGCAGGAGCAGGCTGCGTCGCTCGCTCTCCTCGATGCGTCTTCCGGCCTGGGCGATGATCTCGCGAACCCGAGCGACACCAAGAGCTGCGGCATTCTCTCGGATCACCTCGGCGGCACAGGCTTCCCCGATCAGGAAGGACAAAGTGGTCTTGCCGGCTCCAGGAGGGCCATGGATGATCAAGGAACCGATGGTCCCGCCCTCGATCATGCGCCTGAGAAGACGCCCGGGTCCGAGCAGTCGCTCCTGGCCTTCGACATCTTCTATCGTGCGAGGCCGCATCCGCGCGGCGAGGGGTTCCACCGCGATTCTGCGCCGTGCCCGTTGGGGTGCCCAGAGATCGTCCATCCCACGATCCTACCGGACCACGAAGAGAACGTTCAGTGCCGTAATCCGTCGATCAAGTCCAGCGCGAGGCGCAAGAGGCCGATACCCTCCATTGGGAGCTGATCATTGCAGTCTTCTCCTGAAAGGGATCTCTGAGCATGTGCGGCATCATCGCCTATATCGGATCACGTGAAGCTTCCCCCATCCTCATCGAGGGGTTGAAGCGACTTGAGTATCGCGGGTACGACTCCGCCGGCGTGGCGGTGGTCTCCGATTCGGAACTGCACCTCACCCGTTCGGTGGGTCGCGTTCGCGGGCTGGAGGACCAGATCATCAAGGAGGGTGTGGCCAACGGCTCGATCGGGATCGCCCACACGCGTTGGGCGACGCACGGTGGGGTCACCGTCGAGAATGCACACCCGCACCTCGACGACGTCAAGCAGGGCCACTCGATCGCCCTGGTGCACAACGGCATCATCGAGAACTACCTGACTCTCAAGAAGTGGTTGGAGGAGAAGGGTCACACCTTCAAGTCCGAGACCGATACCGAGGTTCTCGCCCATCTCGTCGGCGAACTCTACGACGGTGATCTCGAGCTTGCGGTCCAGGCCGCTCTTCGCGAGGTGACCGGTGCGTATGCGATCGCGGTCGTATGCGCCGAGGAGCCCGACGTCATGGTGGTCGGTCGCAAGGGGTCTCCCCTGATGATCGGCGTCGGATCCCACGAGTACGTGGTCGCAAGCGATCCCAGTGCGATCGTCGAGCACACCAAGCAGGCCTTCACCCTCGACGACTATTCGGTGGCGAAGCTCACGCGCGACTCGATCCGCACCTCGACCATCGACAACATCGAGATCACGCCCCAGATCCTCGAACTCGAGCTGGACCTGGGTCAGATCGAGCTCGGTGAATTCGATCACTACATGCTCAAGGAGATCCACGAGCAGCCCGATGCGCTCCAGCGTTCCCTCCAGGGGCGCCTGGACCTGCGTGCCGGCAACGTGGTGCTTGGGGGAATCACCGATTTCGCCAGGGAACTCGCCACCGCCAAGCGCGTGGTCTTCGTCGGGCAGGGAACCGCGCTTCATGCTGCGATGGTCGGTGAATTCCTGATCGAGGGCCTCGCCAAGATTCCCACCGAAGTCGAATTCGCCAGTGAGTTTCGCTATCGAAACCCGATCGTCGAGCCCGGCACGGTGGTGATCGCCATCAGTCAGTCCGGCGAGACCGCCGACACCCTGGCCGCCATCGAGGAAGCCAAGCAGAAGGGTGCACTCACCCTGGGGCTCGTGAACGTGGTCGGTTCGACCATCTCTCGTGAAACCGACGCAGGCATCTACCTGCGCGTCGGCCCGGAGATCGGCGTGGCTTCGACCAAGGCCTTCATCGGTCAGCTCCTGGTGACCACCATGCTCGCGGCCTTCATCGGTCGCCGTCGCTATCTCTCCCAGGATGAACTGCAGATGCTTCTCGTTTCGATGGGCGAGATCCCCGCCCAGGTGCAGAGCGTCATCAAGCAGTCCGACCAGATCAAGGCCGCGACCAGCCGCTACGTCAACCGTGACAACTGGCTCTTCCTCGGACGCGGGTTGAACTATCCCGTCGCCCTCGAAGGAGCCTTGAAGCTCAAGGAAATCAGCTACATCCACGCCGAAGGCATGCCTGCCGCGGAGATGAAGCACGGCCCCATCGCGCTCATAGACGAAGGGATGCCGGTGGTGGTGGTCGCCACGCGCAACAGTCAGTACGAGAAGGTTCTCTCCAACATCGAGGAAGTGCGCAGCCGAGGCGGTCACGTGATCGCGGTCGCAACCGAGGGTGATGAGGAGATCCGCTCGCTCACCGAGGAAGTCTTCTGGGTTCCCGACGTTCCCGAGCCGCTCCAACCCCTGTTGACGGTGGTTCCGCTCCAGCTTCTCGCCTATCACGCCGCAGTGATGCGAGGCAAGGACGTCGACAAACCCAGAAACCTCGCCAAGAGCGTCACGGTCGAGTGACCGGGACTGCACTGGCGTTCGCTGCCGGGCAATACGTGTGTTTCGTTCACTGTCTATAGTGGGCACGTACTGGTTCATGCGGCCATGCGGCCATGGGACCACTCATGCCGGTCGATGAGATGTTCAACCCTGCAGGTGACTCGAACTCAACCTCATGCTTCTTCCCGGTTTCATCAAAGCCAGCCTCACGCAATCCCGTGACACGATCTACAAGAGCGAGAAGATCAGGGTCATGGCTGTGTCCTTCACCGGCATCATCGCTGCTGCCGGCATCTTCCTGAGGGTCTGGTTTTCCGTCCGCGGATTCGGCGATGGCGAGTTTCCGATCTTCGCCAGCGTCCTGGTGATCGGCTTCGTTCTCTACGAGATCGCCTCACTCCGAGCCCTGCGCCGAAGACTCGATGCGGGACGCCTTCCCTCCAAGATCAAACCCCTTGTCGATTCCGCGGTCGAGGGGCTTCTTCCCTTCGGCATCGCGTTCTCCGCCATCCTCGACACCAACGCGAACCCGTTCGTGATGGTGTCCGGGCCCCTGGTGCTCGGTTCACTGCTCCTGATCGTCCTGTCGGTACTGCGGTTGAACCCCTGGTTGTCACTGGTCTCGGGTGTCTGCGCGACGGTGTCCTACATCATCCTGGTGTCCTGGGTCATCTTCAGCTACCCGATCGAAGTCTTCGTCCAGCACGATTTCCCGCAGGCCTTCTTTCCGATATCGATCCTCCTCCTTGCGGGCGGATCGGCGATGACCGTGGTGATCTCCGTCCAGGCCCGTACCTGGCTGGACAGTGCCTGGGTTGCGGCTGAACAGCTTCGCGACCAGCAGGAAACCGAACGTGAGATGCAGCTTGCAAGCGAGGTCCAGCGCGCACTGCTGCCCCGCGAATGGCCCGTGGGCGGCGTGTTCGAGATTGCCGCCAGTTCCTGCCCCGCCATGCAGCTCGGGGGCGATTTCTACGACTGCATCCCGCTGCCCAAGGATCGAGTGCTGCTCTCCCTGGCCGATGTCACCGGACATGGCGCTGCTTCGGCCATCCTCGGCGCTGAAGCCCGAGCCTATCTGCGGGCATCCTCGAGCCTGGTCGAGCCGCTTCCGGAGCTGATTCAAACGACTGAGTCATTCCTCCTGGATGATCTGTCCGGTGGACGCTTCGTGACGATGCTCCTGGTCAATCTCGACAACGTCAAAGGCGCCCTCGAGGTCTATTCGGCAGGTCAGGGGCCGGTGTACGTGCTTCGAAATGACGGATCCATCGAAAGCCTGCCCGTTCAGAGGCCGCCCCTGGGGGTCGTTGCTCCGGGCTTGCCGGAGGAGGGGATCTGCCGCCTCCAGTTCGCCCCTGGCGATCTCCTGGTCGCGGTATCGGACGGTGTTCTCGATCGAACCAACCCCGCTGGAGAGAGTTTCGGGGAGCATTCGATCATGAAACTCCTGTCATCTTCGGCTGGAATCTCGGCTGAGGCGCTTGTTGACCGAATAACCCGAGCGACCGAGGATTTTTCCGTGGGAACCCCCGCTGCCGATGATGCCTCCATCATGATCGTGAGGCATACTTGACCCATGCATTGAATGAATCAGGTCAAGAGGTTAGGCTTCTCCTTCAACATTCCGGAGGACCTTCCATGTCTCCCCTCCTGAACTGTTCCACCGGTGAAATACAGTCATTCGGTCGGGTCTGAGCTACAGAATCGTTGGAATGCAACAGCCCATGTCTGAAGACAAGAACAAACTGCGAAAGCTCTTTGGTGTGAATCCGATGCACATGGTCGGTGAAGGTGCGCGGAGCAAGTGCTGGGCTGTCAACGACCCCAAGACCCATGAGATCAAGCTTCTCAAGCACGTCGAGGTCGAGACCGAAAAGGACCACCGCTGGATCGAGCAGCTCGAGAGTGAACACCAGATCGCCTCGAAGTTCAATCATCCGAACATCCGTGGCTCAGTCGGGCTCAAGTACAAGCCCTCCAAGCGGAAGGCCAAGGACGTCGGTCTGATCATGCAGTTCGTCGATGGGATCGATCTCGTCGAATGGCAGCAGACATCCAATCCGAGCATGGATCGTCTGCTCGAGGTGTTCATCTCCTGTGCCGACGCGCTGAACCACATGCATGTCGTCGGATACGCCCATGCCGACATGAAGCCGATCAACGTTCTCATCGACAGTCGTTCTCGCCAGCCCCTGATCATCGATCTCGGGCAGGCCTGTCCTCTCAACACCCAGAAGGAACGTGTTCAGGGGACGCCCGGATTCATCGCACCCGAGCAGGTGAAGCGTCAGCCGATCACCTACCTCACCGATGTCTACAACTGGGGTGCGACCATGTACTTCATGCTCGCCGGTCGCAAGATAGACACCGAGAACTTCACGCCGCCGCCCGTTCCCACGGGATGCCCGAGCGAACTCTCGGATCTGGTGCTCGAATGCCTCAAGCCCGTTCCGATGTCACGGCCTGAATCGATGCGCTACCTCCGGGACAGTCTCATCCGGATCCGCAGCAGTCTTGCCAAGTCCAACGCATCGTCCGAAACAGGCACATCCGTTTGAACACGACAAGGTTGACCACGACATGACTTTTGAAATGATCCAGAAGCTGGCGGTGGGCGCTGCCCTCGCCATCACCGGTACTGCATGCACCCAGGATGCGCCGCGAACGCCCGAAGACCTTGCTCGTTGGTCCGATGCCAGTCTCTGGTCGATGCAACTCACCGACATCGACGGTGACCGGAAGTCGCTTTCCGAATACGAGG
Organism: Phycisphaerales bacterium; assembly: GCA_029246705.1. Taxonomy (GTDB): domain Bacteria; phylum Planctomycetota; class Phycisphaerae; order Phycisphaerales; family SM1A02; genus JAKVBQ01. The sequence goes on from JAQWMQ010000039.1 coordinate 10,136, forward strand.
GCCGGGTCGCACTGGTCGTCAATGTCGCGAGTCGTTGCGGCTACACCCCGCAGTACAAGCAGCTCCAGAAGCTTCACGAGTCGATGAAGGGACGCGACTTCGTGCTGATCGGCATTCCCTCCAATGATTTCGGGGGGCAGGAGCCCGGAACCTCCGAACAGATCAAGGACTTCTGCACCACGCGCTACGGTGTCGACTTCCCCATGTTCCAGAAGCAGCAGGTCAAGGCGGGGGAGAAGCAGAGCGATCTCTATGCGTTGCTCGGTACCCAGTCCGGCAAACTGCCCGGTTGGAACTTCTGCAAGTACGTCGTGGGGCGCGACGGCAAGGTCGTCGCCTTCTTCCCTTCCGGTGAATCACCGACCGGCAGCAAGATCCGTGCCGCCATCGACAAGGCGCTCGCCACCCCGGCACCCGCACCTGCTGATGGCGATGACGAGGGCGAGGCCAAGGGCGAGACCAGGGACGAGGGCTGAGCTTCGGCCCGCATCTGTTTCTGGTCGCGTTCCTGATCGCGACCACCCAGCGCATCAACCGCCTCCGGCTGCATCCACCGATCCCATGATCCGACGTGCATTGGCGATGGATCGTGCCGCCGATCCCCGCCAATCACCTTCCAGTTCCACCACTGCCGCTGCACCCAGCAACCAGACCACCACTTCCGGTCCGAGTTGGCCTGTCCAGTACCCCACGCCGGCAAGTGGGACCGCGATCCAGGCTGCACCCATGAGCGGCAGCCCGCGCACCGCGGCTCGTGCCCACGTCACGCCCGACATCCGCAGGCAGGTGGTACCCACCAGCCATCGCAGGTCACCCATCACCAGCCAGAGCACGATCGGGATCCAGGCGAATGTCAGGGTGGCCGTCAGATCGATGTCGAGCATCGTGATCGCGATCACCGCGGGTGCAAGCGTTCGGCGCATCATGGTTTCGACGATTCTTCCACCCAATCCCGTATCGATCATGAACCACGAACCGATCGCAGCGGGCAGCAGCAGTAGAAGCGGGGGCGCAATCTCGTTTCCGGTGAGGATCACCGCGCCGGTAAGGCCCAGCAGCGTGAGCAGGCAGGCGCATGTGCTCCATCGGTGAAGCAGCCTTCGCCCGGGTTGCTGGCCGACGCCGCTGACAGCGACCAGCGCGCCGCCGCAGGTGACCCAGATCGACTCGATGAACGTTCCCGGTGTCCCGGTGAGTCTCGTGGTCAGCAGGACCAGTCCGCCGCAGCAGACGACCAGCCATGCGCCGCAGAGCAGTGCATCCTGGTGATGGCCGACCCGGGGCCGTCGCACGCAGCTTCCACCGATCAGGAGAACGCAGCATGCAATCACCAGGTACCGCGTCGCGACATGATTGGCATCGATGATCTCGCTTCGCCGTTCCCGAAGGACTCGTTCGCGTTCCTCGAGAATCCTCGAGCTGAATCCGCTGGCGGCTCCGTCCCGACTCGTCTCGACCAGCCGGGCGGCCTCGTGCTCGGCTTCCAGTGCCTGGAGACTCGCCACGTCATCCCGGTCACCGATCCACGTGGCATCGAACCAGTCGGGAGCGATGCGACCTGCAACCGTCGGCCCCATGAATGCACCCACCAGGACGGCGCACAGAAGACCCGCGCCGGGCGCTCCAAGTCTGCGGACACCCAGTCCGGCGAGGATCGCCAGTCCTGCGGTGCAGACGCCAAGGAGCAATGGCACGAGGTTTTCCATCATGTTGGGTGATTTCAAGCAGGGTTTTTTCGCCACGATCAGCGTGGCTTGTAAGGTACCGATCCTCATTCATCATCTTACGTTCGAGCAACGAGGAGATTTCGATGATCACCAGCGTCATGTTCCCAGCCCTGCTTCTCGCCGCATCACCCGGACACTTCGGTGGAAACACCCTCGACGACGCACTTGATCTTGCACCCGACTCCGCTCGTGTGGTCGCGGTGGTGGCTGATCTCAGGCGGGCCAACGACGATCTCGGACAGATGATCGATGCGATGGGTCGACCGGGGACCGTGCTCGCCGGACGTCCGATCGAGATGGTCAAGGCACAGTTCGGAATCGGTGCCGGTCTCAACGAGCGTGGTTCGGCGGTGATGTATCTCGGTGTATCCGAAGCCGGGGAAGATGAACCCGAGGCCGTGTTCCTGGTGCCGGCCGACGACCCTGCAACCTTCATCGACTCCAACTTTCCCGACCGCGACGAGATGGTCTCGGGTGTCTCCACGATTCCCGGTGATGAACCGATGTTCGTGCGCGCCCTCGAGAAGCACGTCCTGATCTCAAACTCCCGGGCGATGGCCGAGGCCCACGCGCCCGCCGGTTCACTCTCGGCTGACTTCAAGAAGGCCTTCGAACCTCGGGTGATCGATCGTGCGATGAAGTCGGACCTCCTGCTCTGGACTCGGGGTGACGCCGTCACGGATCTCATGGGAAACGCCGGTGAACGGGTCCCGATCGATGCGCCTTTCATCCCTGATTCGGAATTGTTCGATTCGCTCACCATCGGACTCGAGGACAGTGTCCTCCTGCTCGATTTCGATCCGCTCGGCGTTTCGATTCGAACCTTCGCCCGCTACGAAGCGGGCAGCAGCATGAACGGGCTGCTCCAGGGAGGCAAGGGCACCGGTGCTCCGATGTCCCGTCTGCCCGGCAACCCGTATTACTTCGCGCTGTCGGCTGACCTGGTGGGGCTCGGTGGTTTCGACACCTTCCGCAACATCCTCGGTCTGCTGGACATCTCGCTTGAGGACTACCCGGAGGACCTGCGCGAGGGTCGACTGGGTCTTCGCCAGATCCAGTTCGCCGCCTATCCCAGCAGGCTCGGCATCGCACTGGGTGGTCTTTTCAATGATTCCTCCCTGGTGGTGACGGCCGAGCGACCCGAGGCGGTCGAGGCGGTGTTCCGAACCAGCCTGCTTTCCATGCAGGGGGAGCGGGGCGGCATCAGGTACGAACCGGAGTGGACCGATGACAAGCCACTTCGTACCGGTGGGACCTCCGACGCCTTCCGTCTGAAGGAGACCGTTCTGCCTCCCAGCAAGTCATCAGCCCAGAACATGGTTCGCAACAGTGCCTTCCAGAGAATCGCGCTTCAGTTGCTCTATGGTTCACGGGGCCTCAGTGGGTTTGCCGGCGTCGAGGGCGACGCCTTCATCATGACCATCAGCCAGCGACCGGATGTCTGGGGCCGCGCCCTGGCTGCGGCCGGTGGGGGTGGTGGCACCATCGGTGATTCGCCGGTCCTGAAGTCGATGCGTTCCTGGTTGATCGAGCAACCCGATCTGGAACTGCTGGTCGGGATGGGCTCGCTGACCAAGTTGATGGAGCAGCTCTCACGCGCCATGCAGATGGGAATCTTCGATCCCGAGATGATCCCCGACATTCCGAAGAACACGCCCCCCGTGGTCTTCGACTTGTCCATCGACGGTGGGCTCCTGGAGACCGCCACGGTACTGCCCACCGATGTGATCGCTCTCGGCTACGACCAGATCATCAAGCAGTTGACCCAGGGGTTCAAGGCGCCCGGTGTCGAGCCGTGAACCCGTCCGAACCCGGTGCATGGCTGCTCGCTCGAGGGCGAACCCTCCAGACCAGCCCGACCCTGGTGATGGGGATCCTGAACGTCACGCCGGACAGTTTTCATGACGGAGGTCGCCATGACGACCCGGAGTCAGCGGCCGCCCATGCCCTGAGGCTGGTCGAGGAAGGCGCCGACATCATCGATGTCGGTGGGGAATCAACCCGCCCCGGGGCCGAGCGGGTCGAAGTTTCCGAACAGATACGAAGAACCCAGGCGGTCATTCGTCTCCTGCGTGCCAAGAGCGATGTGGTGCTCTCGATCGATACCACCCGGGCCGCGGTCGCCGAGGCTGCGATCGAAGCTGGAGCCGACCTGATCAATGATGTCTCCGCCGGTGCCGAGGATCCCCGGATCCTCGAGGTCGCCGCCGCTCGAGCCTGCGGCCTGGTGCTCATGCATCGGGTCCGGCCTCCTGAACAGGACGCCTGGAGTGATTCCTACCCCCAAGAGCCGGATTTCGGGCCTGACGGGGTGGTTGTCGCCGTTTCGAGGTATCTGGCCGAACGTGTGGACGTCGCCATCGCCGCGGGCGTGCCTCGGGAATCGATCGCGATCGATCCCGGTCTGGGATTCGGCAAATCCGTCAGGCAGAATCTTCAGCTGCTCGAAGCGCTTCCCGAGCTGGTGGGCCTGGGCGCGCCGGTCCTGGTCGGGGCCAGCCGAAAGAGCTTCGTGGGGGCGGTAGCGGGCGGTGGTGGGCCCGAGGCTCGATTGTCCGGATCGCTGGCGGCAGCGGCCCTTGCGGCTCATTCGGGTGCTGCGGTGATCCGCTCTCATGATGTCCTGGAGACCTCTGAGGCGGTTGCCTTCGCAGTCGCCTCCAGGGATTCCCTCCGGGGTGGATGAACCGAACCCAGCGGTGCTACTATCTCCTTTCCGACCAGAGTGGAGGTCCCGGTGAAGTTGCCGGTGCCTGCGTCTGGTCCCACTCTTGACGGAGCACACACTGCGATGGCTAGTGACGTGATGATCGAATTCACCGACGCGAACTTTCAGGCCGAGGCAATGGGGTCTGACATGCCGGTCCTGGTTGATTTCTGGGCCGAATGGTGTCAGCCGTGCAGAATGCTTGCGCCCACCATCGAGGAACTTGCCGGGGACTACGCCGGCCGGGTCAAGGTCGGCAAGATGGATGTCGACAGCAACAAGGAAACGGCCATGCAGTTCTCGATCCAGTCGATTCCGACCGTGATCCTGATCAAGAACGGCGAAGTCGTGAACAAGTTCGTCGGCATGCAGAGCAAGGAAGCCTTCTCCGCTGCCCTGGACGAAACCCTGGCCTGAGGCTGCGACGCCACCGGTTGCGAACCGGCTGGGGCTCGACTACCTTCATGAATCACCCCGTGGCTCTCACGGGCGAGACAATCCGATCCCTGCGGGGGATGAAGGCAACTATGGGGCCGTAGCTCAGTTGGGAGAGCGCTTGTATGGCATACAAGAGGTCGTCGGTTCGATCCCGATCGGCTCCACTTACTTCCAGCACTCGGCTGGCTTTCGGAGAAGCGTTTCATGAGTGACGGCTTTGATCAACGACTGGACGGTTTCGAAACGAAGTACAAGCTCGAGTCAGAGCAGAAGTTTCGAGCCGTCGCCAGGCGTAACAAGTTGCTGGGTCGATGGGCTGCAGGGCTCATGGGACTTGGTGATGACAAGGTCGAGGCCTACGTCATGGACGTCGTGAAAAGCGATTTCGAGGAAGCCGGGCACGAGGATGTGTTTCGCAAGGTCAAGGGCGACCTCGAAGCCTCCAGCGCGAACGTCTCCGACGACGAGCTTCGGGGGAAGATGGAAGAGTTCTACGGGCAGGCCTGCAAGGATATCGCCGAGGAAGGCTGATTCAGGGCCCTCTTCCAGGTCAGGACCTTCGAAGATGAAGAAGCATGAACGAGAACCCAGCCGCGTGCTGGGTTCTTTTTTATGTGTGCACTTTTCTGGACCACTTCCAAATGCATCGCGTGTGTAAGGGTGTCATCGGGGGTTACTTCTCCGTGGCACATCAGCGGTAACTTCCGTCAGTAAAGCGGTTTCACTCTCGCACAGGGGCTCAAGCCATGCGCTTACATTTCTCTGGAATGCTGTCCATCCTGGTCGCGATCACTTGCCTGGGTCTTCTTCCGGGGGCGGACGCGGGCACGTCATCCGTGCCACATCAGGATCCTCCGTCGGCATTCGAGCAGGACATGCTCGAGCGACAACAGGAACAGATGCAAGAGATGCAGGAACGACTCCAGGAACGCATGGAGGAGGCGGTGGCTCGAAAGCTTTCGGGACTTTCCGGCGCGGCAAGCCCTGACCAATCGAGCCTTGGCATCGCGGTCAAGAGACCGACCAGACAGGAGCTTGAGGCAAGTGGCTTCCGTCGGGGAGTCGGCCTCAAGATCAACAAGGTGCTCCCGGGCAGCCCGGCAGCGACCTCGCTGCGTGCAGGTGACCTGGTCGAGTCGATTCAAGGACAGTGGATCTTCAATCGTGATCAGTTGGTCGCGCTCATTCGCTGCTTCCCCCCGGGTGAGCAGGTTCGAATCAAGGGCGTTCGCAACGGTCGCCCCTTCGAGAAGACCACCCGGCTGGTGCGCAGCGATGCACTTCCCCGCTCAAGCAGCAGCAGTGATTCGGGCAACGGTTACGATTTTCAGTCCGCATCGGATTCAGACCGTGCCTCTGCAAGCGATTCAGATTCCGACTCCGATTCTGACTCTGATCGCCAGTCATCCTCTTCGAGCTCTTCGGATTCTGACTCTGACTCCGATCGCCAGTCGTCTTCTTCGAGCTCGTCTGACTCAGACGCTTCCTAACGACTCTCTGGTCGATTCGAAGGCGTGCTCTTGCCGGGTTGCGGACCCAGCAGGATGCCGATCCATCGCAAGTCGTCCGAACGGTCGAGCATGATCTTCACCAACATGGTCAGTGGCACGGCAAGGAACATGCCGACGATCCCCAACAGCCATCCCCAGAAGACCAGGCTGAGGAAGACCACCAGTGCGGAGAGTCCCATCCTCCGGCCCATGATCTTCGGTTCGAGGATGCTTCCGAAGATCGTGTTGATCGCGAGGTAGAGCACCATCACGACGATCGCCCACCCGAATCCCAGGGTCGCCCAGGTGATGAGGATCGCCGGAATCGATGCGATGATCGATCCCAGCGCGGGGATGTAGTTGAGAAGAAAGGTGATGAACGCGAGCAGCCCCCAGTAGGGAACGCCGATCAACCAGAGTGTGAATCCGGCGCAGAAGCCCGTTGCCGCACTCATCTGGGTCTTGACTGCGAGGTAGATCTGGATGTCGTGGTACACCCGACTGAATCGGGAAAGCTCGGCTTCCGGATCGGCCGCCGCGAATCTGATCTTCTCGGGAATGGTCGAGGCTTCGGTCAGGATGAAGAAGACCGTGAGCAGGACGAACAGGGTGTTTCTCAACAGTGACGTCAGTGAAGAGAGCAGGGAGCCGAACAGACTCACCAGCTTCGACGGATCCAGTTGCTGTTCCAGCCAGCTTTCTCCTTCGCCTTGGGCGCCGGGATCCACGCCGGAGGTCGGAGGGATGACTCCATCCTGCGGAGCAGGCAGCGAGTGCGGTTCCAGGATGTTCAGGCCGAAGCCGCGGGCGGTTTCTCGAAGGCGATCCACCATGTTGTCGACTCGTTCTTCGATCTCCACCCGGTAGGTCGGCAGGTCGAAACTCACCTCGGTCGCGTACCTGGTAGCGAATGCACCGGCAATGAGCACCAGGAGCACCACGATCGTGAAGACCAGTGAACCGGCCAACCAGCTCGGAAATCCGATTCGCTTGAGGAACTGAAGCGGCGGAATGCTGATCACCGCCACGAACATGGCTGCGAGCACTGGAACGACGATTTCCGATGCGGCCTTGAGTCCGGCGCAGATCACTATGAAGCTCGCAAGGAGCAACAGAAGGCGCAGGCCGGTGTCTGTGCGACTTTGTGGCATCATGGGAGTGTATGGCTTCCTGCCGATCTTCGTGAAACCGATGCCTCTAGAATCGGAATCACCTGAAACGAGTATCCATGCCCCAGACTCTCGACATGCCCGAGCATCGAATATCGATGGTCAGACAAAGGACCGCGGCCTTCGCCCTGTCGGCCTTGCTGCTCTATCCCCTGGGAATCCTGCTTCCAGTCGTTGCACTGGAGCGTTTCGGGCATCGCCAGGAGACCAGCATCCTTGGTGGCATCTCGGAGCTTCTGGGTAGTGGACATGTCATCCTGGGGATCATCGTCCTCGTCTGCAGCATCTTTTTTCCGCTATTCAAGCTTGCGGGCCTGCTGGTCCTTTCCAGTGAGAGCATCCCACTCGGGGCTCGTGGTCGTGACCGCGTGTGGAGATTCCTGGAGATCACCGGACGCTGGGGCATGCTTGACGTCCTGCTCGTCGCTGCGCTCGTCGCCGCGGTGAAACTGGGCGACCTGGTTTCGATCGAATCCGGTTCGGGACTGTATGCCTTCGCGGGCACGGTCTTCCTGAGCCTGCTTGCCTCGGCATCCTGGGATCCTTCACTCATAGGAGCACGACGATCATGAACGGTTCGGAGCGAAGACTTTCAATTGCCTGGTTGGTGCCACTGGCGGTTCTTCTCGTCGTGGGCTGGATCTCGTTCGATGTCTACAGCACGCGAGGCGTCGAGGTATCGGTGTCGTTTCCCGACGGCCATGGTCTTGGTCCCGGGGATACCGTGCGGTGTCGCGGGATCGAGGTGGGTTCGGTCCGGTCGGTGCAACTGGTGGATTCCGGCGTGGAAGTCGCCCTGCAGCTGGATCCTGCCAATGCCTCGCAGCTCGCTCGAGCAGGCTCACGTTGGTGGGTCTCGCGACCGAAGCTGGACTGGTCAAGAGTGAGTGGTCTTGATTCCCTGGTCGGGCCCAGGTTCATCCGGGTCGATCCACCCACCGACCCTTCCGGTGTCGAGCTCTTCGACTTCCAGGGACTGACCGAGGCGCCCATCGTCGATCGAATCGCTTCGGGTGATCTCTTGATCACCCTGATCGCAGAGTCTCGAGGCACCTTGCAGCCTGGTTCATCGGTCTTCTACCGGGGCGTCACGGTTGGAACCATCCTCTCGACCGCACTTGCCGATGATGCACTCGGGGTGGTCGCCAGTGTTCTCATCGAGGCTCGGTACGTGCCGTTGGTGCGAGCGAATTCGCGCTTCCACCAGACCGGCGCCTTCGACCTGGACATCGGACTGACCGGGGTGAGTGCCAGACTTGATTCGCTCGAGACCCTGTTCGTGGGGGGCGTCTCGCTGGTGACGCCCACTCGACCCGGTACCGCGGTGGAGTCAGGTCACCAGTTCAAGGTGGAACCCGAGTTCGATGACGACTATCTCGAATGGAAACCCGCCATCGACCTGACGCCGGCGGGCTGAGGCTCAGAACTTCAGGCCGAAGAAGATCGCGACGAATGGCGCGGGGTTCGCATCCTGTTGGGTCACTTCGGAACCATCCGCACGCTGGAGTTCGAGCCGTTCCCCGAAACTCACTCCACCAAGCAGGTGGAGCCGCATCTTCGGGATGGGCCGCCACTCCAGTCTCAACCACACCGGAAAACTGCGCTCGGTTCCCACGCCTCCGCGGATGATCTCCGGTCCGCTGTCATCAAGTCGGAACCGTCGGTACTCGTACCGAAAGCCGACCGAGAAGGTGACGTCCTTGTTGACGCTGTAGAGGATCTCGATGCCTGCACTCGCGGGATAGGTTGCCGGCCCCCTGACGTTGGTCACCACCAGTCCTTCCGTGATCTTCCAGTCGATGAGGATCGAAGGGATGAACAAGACGCTCCCGTCCAGTCGCCCCGATGCCAGGACACCGAAACCCAGACTGAGATTCCGCGAGAAGGTGTAGGACCCGGCGATGACGCCGCTGCCCGACATCGCATTGCTCCAGTCCGCATCGGGTTCGGCTGCCCAGTTCAGCGAGCCTGATCCGAAGACGCTCCATTCCCGATCGATCTGCCACTGGACCGAGGTGCCTATGGACAGTTCGTTGACGGTGCTCCAGGGCGTTCCTCCCGCGACTGCGGCGAAGGCGCCCCCATCCTTGAAGTCATAGGAATCGACCTCGGTGCTGATCTTGAGCCCGATGGCAAGGGAAGGCGTGAAGCGGTAGCCCAGTCCGAAGCCCAGGAAGGACCGGTTCACCGAGAAGCTGCCTCCTTCGGCGATCGAGGTGTTGAACTGGTAGAGATCACCGCCATACACCGACCAGTTGAATCCCAGTGGTTCCGAGGGTCGACCGCTGGGGGGTTTTCCTGCGGTCTCGGGTGCGAGCGTTGGATCGCCTGACTCGTAGATCGTCTCGTCGACCTGGGCGTTCAAATCATCGCCGAGTGCCAACACCAGCGTGACCAACAGACACGTGAATCCCGGTTTCATTGCAAAAAACATGTACTTCCCTGTTATCTCGGCGGATCAGAACTGGAACCCGAGGAAGAGCCCCACGAAGGGCGCGATGTCGACATCTTCCTTTGACAGCTGGTTGCCGTTTTGATTGTCGAGTTCAAGCTTCTGCCCGAACAACACTCCGCCCAGCAGGTGGATCCGGATTTCCGGTACCGGTCGCCATTCGTATCGAAGCCAGACCGGGAATCCGCTGTTGGTGCCCACGCCGTTCTGGATTGCGATGGGGCCGCTGTCATTGAGTCGGAATCTTCGATACTCGTAGCGACTGCCGAGCGACACGTTCATCTCCTTCGAGAGATAGAACACCGCCTCTATGCCGAGACTCGCCGGATAGCCGACCGGGCCCCGGACGTTCGAGATGAAGAATTGCTCGCTGATTCGCCAGTCGATGATCGGTGATGGAATGTAGAGGAGGTTGTCCTCGATTCGAGTCGAGATCTGCACCCCGACACCAAGGGTCAGCGTGTCGGAGAACGTGTAGGCGGTTCCGAACAGCCCGCCACCGGTGAAGGACTCGCCGAAATCGGCATCGGTCTCCCCGGCCCAGCTCACGAGACCACCCAGGAACACCTGCCAGGAATCGTCGACCTTCCACCGTCCAAGCGCACGAATGGTGAAATCGACCGTCTGACCCCACGGATTCCCGTTCGCCGGTGCGGTGAAAGCGCCGTCACCCTTGAAGGTGTAGTTGTCGGTTTCGGCCGCGATGTCGATGTCCATGGACAGCGACGGGGTGAACTTGTAGTTCAGGCCACCGCCGAGAAACAAGCGATTGACAGCGAAGCTGCCTCCGTCATCGATGTCGGTGTCGAACTGATAGATGTCTCCACCGGAGACCGACCATGTCGTGCTCTTCTCCTCGGTTTCGGTCTCGGTCTCGTCTTCGATCTCGATTTCAGGAGCCGGCTGCGGATCCGATTCCGTGGATTGACGGGCTTGAGCGGTATCTGCGAGCAGGATCAGGGTGAGGATTCCAGCGAACAAGGGTATTTTCATGGTCATTCCAAGGGGTTCCAGTCAAGGGCTGATCAGTTCTGGTCCAGATGTTCGAATCACGCTTCCTGAACCCGTAGAATACGCTTATCTCAGGTATTGAACCCGCTCCTTGCAGCACAACTCGAAAGAAGGATGGCCGAATCACATGTCTTCCTCCAGCATGCCAAGACTGACCGCGTGTTTCATCCTGTCTTGCTCTTCGATGATCAGTGCTCAGGATTCCTTCACGGTGGTCGGTCTCCCCGACACCCAGAAGTACTCCGAGTCCTTTCCCGACGTCTTCATGGCGCAGACCGCCTGGGTGGTCGACCAGCGCTTCGCTCGTGACATCAGGTACGTGTCGCATTACGGAGACGTGGTCGAGCACGGCGACGACCTTGAGGAATGGGAGATCGGAAACCTCGCGATGCTCCCGCTCGATGATGTGAATCTCCCCTGCGGAGTGAATGCGGGCAACCACGACATCACCGCCAACGGATCCCCCACCGACAGCTACATTCCACAGTACTTCCTCGAATTCTTCGGGCCTCAACGCTACGAGGGACGGTCCTGGTACTGGGGGTCATCGCCGTCGGGCATGAGCAGCTACCAGGTGATCCAGGCCGGAGGCATGGATTTCCTCATGCTCAACATCGAGTGTGACTCGCCACTGCGGGAGCTGACCTGGGCCCAGACCGTCCTGGACCTGAACTGGGACAAGCCGGTCTTCATGACCACCCATCGCTACATGCAGGACGCCGAGGACTACACCGGGGGCGTTCCCCTGGTCGATTCCGGTCGGTACCCCGACATCTGGTACGTGGTCGAGAGCGTGTATGCCGACGGCGGCATCCAGAGCAACGAACTCTACGACTGGTTCATCCGGCGCAACACCAACATCTTCCTCGTCAATTGCGGTCACTTCCACGAGCAGTACCGCCAGCAGTCGCCCAACGTCGACGGCAACACCATCCATGAGGTCCTCGCGGACTTCCAGGATGACCCCAACGGTGGCAACGGATGGTTGCGCATCATGAACTTCGATCTCCAGGCGAACCTGATCGACGTGGACACCTACTCCCCGTGGCTCGATGCGTACCGAACCAACGACGAAAGCGACTTCACCCTGCCGGTCGATTTCGATTCCTACGTCTCTGATTTTCCCTTCGCGGCGTTTCAGCAGGGCATCAACAACTACCAGGGCACGCTCGACACCTGGGTCAGCGAGGCTGACCCGGACACCGCCTATGGTGATGACTCCACGCGGACCTCGGATGACGACGTGTCGAATTCCTTCTTCAGCGATGACCTCGGCCAGGCCCTGGTCCGCTTCCAGGAGGTCTTCGTCGACGAACAGGACCAGGGTGCGATCCCGGCAGGGTCGGTGATCGTGCGTGCCGTGCTCAACCTCCAGATCGCATCGGACATCGATTCGCCGATCTTCAACCCGGACTTCTACCTCTACCAGGTGAACATTCCCTGGGACGAAGCATCGACCTGGAACTCCCTTGGAAACGGCTTGTCAGGAAGCGATCTCGGGGCGTTCATCGGGGCGTTCTCCGGTGACAACGCCCCCAATTCCGACGGATTGCGTCGCCTGGAAGTGACCGAAGTCGTCCAGGCCTGGTCCGATGGCGCACCCAACCATGGTTTCGCCATCCTGCCCGAGATCATCGGCGGCAACGACGAGGGCATCGAGATCCATGCCAGTGAGGCGGGCAACACGCTCTTTCATCCGAGGCTCGAGATCACCTACATTCCCCCCGATACCGGCTCGCCTGCCGACTATGACGACGACGGTGACGTGGACGGTGCCGACTTGAGCGTCTTCCTCTCGTTGTGGGGTACCAGTGATCCGCGCAGCGACTTCGACTCAAGCGGCATCACCGATGGCGCTGACCTGAGTCGTTTCCTGTCCTATTGGAGCCTTTGACCGCGCGCGGTCAAAGGCTGGTCAGCTGGTCATGGCGGCTTCGGTGGGAAGGGTATCGATGATGTTCGAGATCACCGTGTCGGTCGACACGCCCTCGGCTTCACCTTCGAAGTTCAAGAGGCACCGATGCCGCAGGGCGGGAAGCGCGATCTCGCGGATGTCCTGTACCGAGACGTGGCTTCGTCCCCCGAGAATGGCGCGCACCTTGCCACCGAGGACGAGCGTCTGGGCGGCTCGCGGGCTGGCACCGAATCGCAGGAAACGATTGACGGTGGGGGTGGAGAACGTGCCTTCGGGATGCGTCGCCAGCACCATGCGGACTGCGTAGTCCTGGATTTCCGGCGTGATGTCGACGCGTCGCACCACTTGTTGATGTTGAAGGATGCGTTGGGCGTCGAGCACGGAATTGATGTCGGCCGTGTACCCGGTGGTGGTTCGGTCGAGTATCTCGGCGAGTTGCTCCCGAGTCGAGTAACCGACTTCGAGCTTGAAGAAGAACCGGTCGAGCTGCGCTTCGGGCAGCGGATAGGTGCCCTCTTGTTCGATCGGGTTCTGCGTGGCCATCACGAAGAAGGGGCGTTCGAGCATGTGGGTGTTCCCCCCGACCGTGACCGATCGTTCCTGCATGGCCTCAAGCAGGGAAGACTGGGTCTTGGGGGTGGCTCGGTTGATCTCGTCGGCAAGCACGATCTGGGCGAAGATCGGGCCGGGGCGAAACTGGAAGTCGCGACCCTGGTCGTTCTCCACGACGATGGTGGTGCCGGTGACGTCGGCAGGCATCAGGTCAGGGGTGAACTGGATGCGGCTGAAGTGAAGCTGGAGTGCTTCGCTGAGCGATCTGATGAGCAGCGTCTTGCCGAGGCCGGGAACACCTTCGAGAAGGGCGTGCCCGCCTGCGAAGAGGCAGGTCAGGACACCGTCGACGATTTCGTCGTGCCCGACGACACTCTTGGCGATCTCGACCCTGACGGCTTCATAGTCACGCTTGAAGGCCTCTGACTCGTCCTGACTCGGAATGGTGCCTTCGGAAGTGCTCATCAGCTTTGCTTGCCTCCTGGAGTGTGCGATCTGGTTCGGGTATCAGTCCTTCTTGCCGGGAAGCTGGGTGAGGATCTCGTCGATCAACCCGTATTCCTTCATCTCCTCGGCATTCAACCAGAGGTTGCGCTCGCAGTCGTTCTCGATGCGGCTCCGGTCCTGGCCCGTGCACTCGGCGTAGATGCCGTAGATCTGGTCTCGGAGCCTGAGGATGTGCCTCGCTTCGATCTCCAGATCCGTTGCCTGACCCTCAAGGACGCCACTGAGCAGCGGCTGGTGCATGAGGTTCTCGGCGTGGGGCAGCGCGAATCGCTTGCCCTTCGCGCCCGAACAGGCGATCACCGAGCCCATGGAGGCGGCCTGCCCGATCACGTAGGTCGAGACATCGCACGGTATGAACCGGATGGTGTCCACGATGCCCAGGCCCGAGGTGACACTGCCACCCGGACTGTTCACGTACACACTGATGTCGGCAGAGGGGTCCTCGTTGGCGAGGAAGAGAAGCTGGGCGACCACCAGATTGGCCATCTCATCACCGACGGGGCCGGCGCAGAAGATGATGCGGTCATTCAGCAGACGCGAGAAGATGTCATAGGCGCGTTCTCCACGCCCGGTCTTCTCGATGACGATCGGTACGAGACTCATCGATGTCTCCGGGGCGCTCAGGCGCCCTTCTTGTCCTGGTGTTCAAAGACCTCGTCGACGAGGCCGTATTCCTTCGCTTCTTCGGCGGTGAAGTACTTGTCACGTTCACCGTCGGCGACGACTTTTTCGACATCCTGACCCGTGTGCTTGGCGATGATCTCGGCAAGCGTGTGCTTCGCCTTGATGATCTGCTCGGCCTGGATCTGGATGTCCGTGGTCTGTCCGGTCACGCCGCCGTAGGGCTGGTGGATCATCACCTTCGCATGCGGAAGGATGTGACGTCGGCCTTCCTGGCCCGCACAGAGCAGCACGGAGCCGCCTGAGTAGGCACGGCCGATGCAGTAGGTCGCGACTTCGCTCGATATGAACCGCATGGTGTCATAGATCGCGAGCGTGTCGTCGACGGAACCGCCGGGACTGTTGATATAGAAGTTGATCTCCTGGCCACGCTTCTGGTTTTCCAGATAGAGCATCTGCATGATGACTCGAGCGGCGGAGGAGTAGTTGATGTCACCGATGAGGAAGACCACCCGATTCTCGAGCAGAAGCTCGTCGATGGTCATTTCTCTGGTGCGCTGGTAATTGACCGAGGCGAGCATGTCCGGGGTGACCGGACCTCCGGTTCGGATGTCGGAGTGCTGCATGGTCGTTTCGAACGGAGTGCTTGGGTGCATGAATCCAGACTTTCAACGGTTTGGCTCGTCGTTCGATCGGAGCGGGGGCAGAGGATAGCACCCTCGCGGCTCCGTGGTGTCCTTCCATCGGTATCAATGCTCGGGAGCACCGAATTCCAGATCAAGATCGCTCTCCGAGATCCCCCGTGGCCCATGCGTGTCATCGGGTTCCTCGGTGGGATCGTCGGCGGGGAGCTCCAGTCGCATGAGGGTCCCGTTGGGGCCGGTGCTGATGCACTCAAGGGTGCCTCCATGCCGCTCGGCGATCCGCCGGCTGACCACGAGCCCCAGCCCGGTGCCTCGCTGGCCCTTGGTCGTCACGAAGGGCTCGAAGAGCCGCTCGCGCACCGTCGGGTCGATGCCCGATCCGGCATCCAGAACGTCGATCCTGACCCGGCTGGACCCACTGTCGTAGCCGAGGAGCAGGGTGACCGTCGATTGCTTCGGGGAGCTGTCCGCGGCATTGGAGATCAGATTGATCAGGATCTGGAGAATCGAGGCGGTATCGATCGGAATCGGCGGTACGCCGTCCTCGGGCTCGAACTTGATGTCGATCTGGGACCGACTGGTCAGGGCTTCCAGCATCTCCATTGCCTCGAGAATCACCGGTTCCACGGGCATCCGTTCGCGCTCGAGGGCCCGTTGGCGGGCAAAGCCGAGCATGTTCATGGTCAGGGCCTGGATGCGTTCGAGATTTCGGGCGACGATCGGCCATCCTCGATCGGCGAGCTCGAGGTCCTTGCGTTCCAGGGCCAGCTGAACTGCGTCAGCACCACCCCTGAGGCCCTGGAGGATGTTCTTGATGCCATGACTGATCGCAGCGACGGTTTCGCCCATGGCGGCAAGCCGTCCGCGCGTCAGGAGCTCCTGCATCAACTCCCCTCGCTCGGTTGCGAGTCCCGCCTGGGCCGTCAGTGCATGGAGGAGCTCGATGTCCTCTTGGCAAGGCATGCTTTCAGGGCTTGCAGTCGAGTAGCTCAGGCAGGCCACGCCACACAGTCGGTCACCCGTGTTCAGTGGGCTCCCCATCAGCCATCGGGTTTCCCCAGCGTCCTCGCCCAATTGGTGTTCAGTCGCGAGAAGCGTGGAAAAGGGAGGCTCCTGGACGAGCCGGATCAGTGCCCGGTTGAGCCCGATGGGCCCCAGGTTCGAGTCATCTCGTCGGCGGGCCATGATGGTTGAAGCGTCACTTCCCCCGGAGCTGAAGATCATCAGGACCGCATGTTCTGCCGCAAAGGCATCAAGCAGCAGGTCCATGAAGGCTTCGAGGTATTGGTTCATCTCCAGATTGGAGACGGCCAGTTCGGTGGCTCGCATGAGCAGTGCAAGGCGGTCTCGACCATTCAGGCCGGGCTCTTGTTCGGCAGCGGGCGTTTCCAAGGGGCCCTTCCGCCTGATCACCTCAAGCCGTGCTGCCTCCGGCTCCGTCGCCCTGATGGGGATCGCGTCGGCCGGGGATTCATCGAAGAGAAGTACCGTCGATCCGCAGGCGATCCGGTCGCCGCGTTCGAGGCGAGTCCTGCTTTCGATCCGGTTTCCGTTGACCAGCGTCCCGTTCTTCGAGTCCAGATCCCTGAGTAGCCATGTACCGCCATCCGGGGTCAGTTCGGCGTGACGTCGGCTGACTTCATGGTCGGTGATCGGAAGGGCTTCCGTCGAGCGTCCGATCAACTGGGGTTCGTGATCGGGCAGTGCGTAGGTCGCACCTTCATCAGGGCCTTCGATCACATGCAGGAATCGCAACGGGCTATGCCTCCAGAGGCTTCCGGCGCACCGGGATGCACCAATGCTAGCAGCGAAGAGCCCCTTTCCGGGTATCCCCGCTTACCATGTGCCCATGCCTCGCAAGTCTGCAGCACCCATCAAGCCGCCCGACGCCTCGATGCGAATCGTGATCCTGCATGGACCCGAGATCTTCCTCCGAGCCGAGTACACCCGAAAACTGGCGGAGAGCCTGCGCGCCGAACACGGGGAGATCGAGCAGTTCGAGTTCGATGGCGGGCAAGCCACCCTTGCCGCGATCCTCGATGAACTTCGCAGCTGGGGCCTGATGCAGACCCACAAGCTGGTCATCCTCGACAACGCGGCAGAGTTCATGAAGGGGTCAGGGCATCGACCAGCCATGGAGCGCTACGCGGAAAGCCCCATGGCGGAGACCACCTTGCTCCTGAGATCACGCGAGTGGCGGCCGGGTAACTTCGACAAGGCGGTGAAGAAGGTCGGTTCGGTCATCAAGTGCGACGTGCCCCGCGATCACGAGGCCGTCGGCTGGTGCATCGGACGAGCCCGAAAGCACCATGAGGCTGAATTGGATCGGGATGCTGCGGATCTGCTCGTGGAGCGGATCGGTCCGATCCTTTCGCGGCTGGACACCGAACTCGCCAAGCTGGCGTCCTCCGCCCAGGCTGATGCGGTTGATGCTGCTGGTGCCGAGGTTCGCATCTCCAGGAAGACGGTGGTCGAACTCGTCGGATTGGGGCGCGAGGAGCAGGCCTGGCTCATCCAGGACACGGTCCTCAACGGCAGTTCCGGTGACGTGATCCGCAAACTGCATGCTCTCTATGAGGTTGGGCGGGCTCCCAGCGTCCTGCTGATGTGGGCCATGCTGGACCTGACCCGAAAACTGCACGAAGCAGCTCGTAGGTGTGAACGCGGTGAGCCCCGTGCAAGCATTGCCAAGGCCCTCAAACTCTGGGGCCCTTCGGCCAGCGTCGTGCCCGAGGTCGCCCAACGAGTAGGCGGCCACCGGCTTGGGGCCATGCTCGGGGAATTGCTGGATCAGGACCACCGCAGCAAGACCGGGCGCATGCCTTCTCTCTCGGATGCCCCAGCCAATCGATCGGCGACCCTGCGGACTCTTGAATGTGCAGCAGTCCGATTGGCCGATAGTCTTCGTTGAGGCGAAAGATCCCCCATGTATGGGGACTTGTCGCCAGTACGGCGGGCCAGGATGGCCCCAAGGTCGCAGGAGCGCGCCGCATGCCTCACCAGGATGCCAGGATTTCAATCAACTTCGGATCATTCGCCACGCTGCTGTTCGCAGGGGTGGTTCTGTCGGTTTTTCCGGCGTGCAAGCCTCCCAGGGCGGTTTCCTACCAGCCCGCTGGTGGGCAGGTCGCGTCTGAAAGATCGCTCAAGGCTACCGAGCCCTTGAAAGCACCTGGTTTCGAGACCACTCGAGAGACCACGACGACTGCTGACCTGGACCAGGGCAGCGAAACCGTGGACCAGATCAACGCCTTCCTCCTCAATGCACAGCAGGACCTCCTGACCCATCGGGCTCAGTCCAATGCCAACGCAGATCTGCCATCCACGGGTGAACCCATACCAGCCATGCGGATCGCCGGGCCGTCCACCAAACCTTTGTCAGGTCAGGACCTTGCCGAGCCTGCATCGGAGCATGACGTTCCCGCCATTTCTCCCGACGCGACTGGCCCAGTTGAATTGGTCGAGCTGGTCGAGCTTTCCGCCCCTGGCGATGCGTCCGCGGTCGATACCGATCCCTCGGTTGCCAAGGCTGAAGGCATGCCGGCGGATCCCATCAGCCCCTGGATCAAGTCGTTGCTGGCTTCGGCCTCCGAAAGTGACGCACCGCTGAAGCAGCATCTGACCCTGGCAATCGTCCTGGGCATGACCAGGCCTGATCAACCCTTTGAACCTGAAGGGCTCGCCGAGCTCACCGACCAGGAGCAGGATCTGGTCGGCATCGTCCACGAGCAGTTCCAAGCACTGGGACGGGAGCTCGAAGCAGGTGGTGACACCACGGACGTACTCGCGTCACTGGGCGCCTTGATCGGCCAGGTGAAGGCCGAGCAGCCGTTCAAGATCAGCCGTCTGTCACTCTGCACGGGTGTCAAGGACTTCGGCGTGGTCGATGTCGTCGAACCGCCGATCTTCGCCCCACGGGAGCGTGGTGGCTTCATCTGGTACCTGGAACTCGATGGCGTCCAGCCTCGACACGACGAGCAAGCCGGCACCTGGTACTACGAGTTCGACCTGCGGTTGGAGATGCTGACTCGTGACAGCGGTATCCCCGTCATCGCTCCCATCGAGGGAACGGTGCGACACACGGCATCCTCGGAAGTCAGCGATTTCTACCTCAGAGACCTCTTCGACATTCCCTCCGACCTGCAATTCGACTGGTACACCACGAAGCTCACCGTGATCGAACGATCCTCCGGCAGCCAGGCCCAGCGCAGCGCAGACCTGTTGTGGGTGCCCAATCTGGCTGCGGGTGATGCGCATCTGAAGCAGCACACCGCCGCTGCCTCGGTCGAGTGAACCACAGCCCCTTCCGGCCTGTCGGCTGGTAGCATTCCCTTCATGGACAGCCTTGATGCACGAGACCTCCTCGGACTCGAGGGAATGGCTGCGGCTGAGATTCAGGCGATTCTCGACCGCGCCCGATCCCTGAAGACCAGCTGCCGTGGTGATGAACTCAACGGTCGGGTGGTTGCGAACATCTTCTTCGAGAATTCGACCCGAACCCGCTGCTCCTTCGAAGTCGCGGCGGTCCAGCTTGGTGCCCATCCGCTGAACCTCAGTGCCACCGGCTCCAGTGCCGCCAAGGGCGAATCCCTGGTGGACACGGCCAACAACATCGAAGCCATGGGCGTTGACGCACTGGTGGTCCGGACGGGTGCCAGTGGGGGTGCGGCTCTCGTGGCCAAGGCCTCGGGCATACCGGTGATCAACGCAGGTGACGGTCGTCATGAACACCCGACCCAGGCACTCCTGGATCTCTTCGTCCTCCAGGAACGTCTCGGCTCCCTCGAGGGCAGGCGGGTTGCCATCGTCGGGGACATCCTCAACTCCAGGGTTGCCCGCTCGAACCTGCATGGCCTCCTGGCCATGGGTGCCAGCGTGGTTCTGGTGGGGCCTCCGACGCTTCTGGACAGCTCCTTCGAATCGATCCACCCGACTGGCGGCAACGCAACGGTTGAGGTCTCGCACGATCTCGATGGCGTCCTGGAGGGTGTGGATGCGGTGATGATGCTTCGGATTCAGCGTGAAAGGGCCTCAGGAGGCGCCATCAGCTCGGATTATCGGCGCTTGTACGGGCTTACGGCACAGCGCGCGCGCCGCATGCGTCCCGAACAGCTCATCCTCCATCCAGGCCCGGTGAACCGTGGTGTGGAGATGGATGCCTCGGTTTTGGATGACCTGGACAAAAATGCCGTTCTCGAGCAGGTAACCGCTGGTGTTTTGGTCCGAAAGGCCGTTCTGATGCGTGCCATTCCTGTCTGAACCGTCAAAAACTCGATTTTCCGTCCGAGAATGCGGGCTTTCTTCAATTCAGCAGTGCTTCTATGCCGATTCTCCGCACTCGGGGCGGGTGTTTTCTGCGCTGAAGAACCCTCCCATCGAGGCTCCGGGCTGATGTAGTCCTGCACCGGAGTTGTTGACTTTGATTCAGCGCGATCTTCCTGCCTGTTCAAGTCAGGCACGAGCTTGGAGTAGACCGTGATCATTCGGAACCAGCCACAGCTTCGTCATCTGCTTGACCGTCTGTACTGTTGCATGGGGCTGATCGGTGTTCTCTTGTTCAGTGTCGGCTGTGAGGTCGACAACTACATGGACCCGAGCAAGACCGGATACTTCGAATTCGCACCAACAACCATTCCAGTTCTGGAACGGCTTGACGTGGTTGAAGTCGAGGAGCTTCCCTTCGGTGAGATCACTGAGCCCAATGCCGAGGATCTGATCCCGAGCAGCCTGCAATATCGACTGGCCCCCGGTGACGTCGTGAAGGCTGAGATCTACGAACTTGTTGCCGCCGGCCAGATGGATATCTCCATTCGCGTCGTCGACCAGGCGGGACAGATTCGCTTGCCAACCCTTGGAAACCTGCCTGCTGCAGGCCTGAGCCTCGAGGAACTCCAAAAGGAGATCGAAGATCGCCTGCGCGGGCTGATCACGGATCCTTTGGTGACCGTTGCGCTCGAATCAGGCCGTAGTTTCCAATTCACCATCTATGGTGCCGTTGAAGGTACGGGGATGTATTCCCTGGACCGACCCGACTTCCGAGTGATGAACGCCCTGGCCCTGGCTGGAGGCACGATCCCGTCGACCCAGTATGTCTATGTGATCAGGGAGCTTGCACTCAACGAAATGGTGAAGCCGGATTTCAATCGAAATCGACCCGACGACGATGCCTCGTCAACCTCCGAGACGAAGCCCAAGAGCGACGATGAAATCGAAGCGCTCATCAAGCAACTTGAATCAAACGAAGGTTCCACCGACAGCAGCAGCGTCTCGCCGGGCGTGGTTGCCGGGCAGGACCCGCCCGTGGTCGACCTGGATGACGTCGAATCCGACCCACGGGCTCCAACCACGACCAGTGCCAGCAAGCCCGCTGCATCAGAAGAGCCAAGTCAGGCCACCCCTGAACGATCCGCGATTTCCGGAAAGGGATTCCGCTACGACGATGAAAAGCGGGTCTGGGTCCCTGTCGGTGGCGGTCAACAGGAAGAGGAAATGCTGCTGCCCATCGCCGGAACCGATGGCAAGAGCCCCTCATACGCCACCAGGATCATTCAAATCGATTACCAGCGCCTGGCACGTGGTGACAGCAACCTCAATGTGGTCATTCGCCCTGCAGACCGCATCTACGTAGCGCCTCCTCTTACCGGGGTGGTCTACGTCGATGGTGAAATCGCCCGTCCCGGCGTCTACGCACTGCCGACCAGCGGTAAGTTGACGTTGAGCCGGCTCATCTCGGCCGCTGGCGGCCTGGGCCCGATCGCCATCCCGGAACGTGTCGACATGGTTCGCGTCGTCGCTTCTGACCGTGAAGCGGCCGTTCGCGTGAACCTTTCCGCGATTAGAAACCGTGCTGAGCCAGACATTTACATGCAGCCTGATGACCACGTCATCATCGGCACCAACTTCTGGGCTCAGCCCCTTGCGGTTGTAAGAAATGGCTTCCGTGCCAGTTATGGTTTCGGATTCCTGCTCGATCGAAACTTCGGTAACGACGTCTTCGGGGCACCCCCGGTCAATTATGTCGGTCCGAACTAAATCCAGATGGTTCTTCGCCCATCCCGCACCCACGTCTGAGACCCGCTTAGCTGTTTTCGGGCTAAGATGAAGCACCTTCTTGAAGGGGTCTCAACACCAACGTGTCCTCTTCACGGCTCAGTATGAGCATTCCGGGACGTTGTCGAAAAGTCGGGAGGAAACCCGCACATTCGACGATCCCCATGATTCCACGGTGCGTAGTCACCTCGGGTCGTGAGAGATCCCATGCTGAGAGAACGTCGTCCTGGAGCCTTCCTCGAGGCCTTGGATCGATAACCAACAGGACAGGATGTCCAAGAGCCTTGGGGGACTCTGTTTGTCTTGATGGACAAGCAGTCTGATCGAGTCGATGAGAAGATTATGACATCGCTAGCTGGCCAGAGTGGATCTTCGAAAGTCGGGGGGGCAACCCCTCGAAACTGCCGCATTCTGACTCCGTGGGCTCTCGTCATCTCATCGCTGGTGATCCTCGGATCACTCGGGATCGCCTTCCCAGACTTCTTCCGCATTCAGATCTACATCGCCACCTACCAGCCTTCCGACTGGGGGCACATCTTCGTGGTTCCCCTGATCGCATGCTGGTTCGTCTGGCTGCGTCGCGATGAACTCCTGGCTCATTCACTTCGCCCGAGTTGGAGCGGCATAGCGATTGTCGTGCTGGGCATCATCATCTACATGGTGGCGATGATGGGTCCGAAGCATCTGATCCACCATCTCTCCCGCTCCCTTGGCGTCTTCGTGGTCAGCTTCGGACTGGTGATCCTGTTCCTCGGCTGGCAGAGTCTTCGGGTGGTGGGGTTCCCCTTCATCTACCTCTTCGTGTTCGGTATCGTGATCTCCGATCGAATCATGACGCCGATCACCTATGAATTGCAGGACATATCGGCCAAGGGCGCCTGGTTGGTTCTCTACCTGGCGGGGTATGACACCGATCTCTCCGGAAACACGCTCACCCTCTTCGAGAACGGCAAGGCCTATCCGTTGAACGTCGCGGAAGCCTGTTCCGGCATGCGCATGTTGGTCGCCTTCCTCGCGCTGGGCACCGCGATGGCCTACGTCGGACTCTCCCGGCCCTGGCAGCGGACCCTGCTCATCCTGCTGGGCGTGCCGGTGGCGATCTTCGTGAACGTCCTCCGAGTCGTGACCCTCGGGCTACTTTCGAAGTATGACTCGAACTTCGCTGCGGGTGATTTTCACACCTTCATCGGACTCGTCTGGCTGTTCCCGGCATTCATCGTGTTCATCATCCTGATGTGGATGGTTCGCAAGCTCGTGGTTGAACCGCCTCTTGCGGTGGAGCCAGCCGATCCGGACAACCCACCGATGCTGCGTTTCGATCGACCGGTGATACCGAAGGTCTGCGTCGTGGTCGGGATCTTCCTGGCCAGCGCCGTCACCATGCGCTACATGATGGTCGCCATGAACGGCTTCCTCGCCAAGAAGGAAGTCGCCTTGCGCGCATCGCTTGACACCATCCCCTCGACCCTCGGGACGTGGAGCCAGGTCGGCGAGGAGCGTGAATACGACGCAGCCGTGATCGAATCACTCGGGACCACTCAGTTCATCGATCGAATCTACGCACCGAATGGTTCGATGGACAACGGCTACCTCATGTTGCACGTCGCCTATTACTCCGGAACCATCGACGAGGTCCCGCACATCCCCGAGAGATGCTGGGATGCCGCCGGGCTCAGTCAAATGGGTGATTCGAAGCGCCTTCCTCTTCTGCTCGACGAGTCGGAGTGGGTCGAATCCGAAACAGAGAACCGGGGCTCGGGTGATCTCTACAAGACCACCGTCGTCATTCACCCCGTCACCGGTGTCGAACAGGTCATCAAGCTGCCCGTTGGTGAATTGGAGCTGATGTCCAGCACCTTCTCCACCAACCAGGATGCGGAGATCCGCCGGGTCGGCGGCTACATGTTCATCGCGAATGGCAGGAGTTGTGCCAGCTCGTTCGGTGTTCGTGCACTGGCCTTCGACTGGACCGAGGAATATGCCTACTACTGCAAGGTCCAGATTTCCGCGGTCTACAAGGTGTCCGTCGATGGCGATGGATTCATCGACAAGTACCAGAGCGATTCATCGGACCTGATCACCAATCTCCTGCCTCACCTCATGCGATGTCTTCCCGACTGGGGTGAGATCGAATCCAGCGGTACCAACGGTGCGACAGAACGTGTCGTCTCAAACCAGAACACACTTCTCCAAGAGAGCTAGACGATGGCCACACGTCTCAACAAGCGCTTCATCTTCATACTCACTGCGGTGATCCTCGTACTGGGATTGGGTGTGGGTGCTGTTGCCTACGTCGCGATCTCCGGGGATGCGGGCCGACAGGTGCGAATAGCCAAGGATCTCGAGGCGGAAGGCAACTACGTCGATGCAACGGACCGTTACGGTCGCGCCATCACGAAGGATCCGACGAACCTCGAGTACTACGACCTCTTCGAGAATTCACTGCTCAAGATCGTTCCCGAGTCACGTGCCGAATCACGTGACCGGTACAACCAGTTCCTTGCCGTGCTTGGGCGTCGCAAGAACGTTTCAGTCGACAACCCCGAATCCTGGGAACGTCTCGTCCTGGAGTTCTATCGCAGGGCCGATCTGCTCGGCCCCAGTGCCGGCGATGTCTGGGCCGACGTGCAGGACCAGGCGGAGCGAATGCACGACGAGTTTCGTGATGTAGATGATCCGGAGGGCAGGGCTGCCACTCAGCTCGCTCGGGTCTATTGGTTGAAGTCGATGTCGAATCGACTTGACCTCCTGAAGCCGCAGGAAGAAATTGACTTCGAAGAGATCGAGAGTGAACTTCTCGCGGCTGAATGTACGAATCCCATGTTCTGGGAAGCGGTGTTGAATCGACGACTCGTTACAGCCTCACGTCACATCGCCAGGGGTGACACCCGCCTTGTCATGGCCGAACTCAAGGGTGAGGGAGGCTTCGATGAGCTCGAAGGAATCATGGTTGCCAACGGGGAAGTCGAGATGACCCCGAGGCTTCTCGCGATTCTCGCGAACCGTCACCGGTTGCTTCCCGACGATCCCGCAAGCGAAGGCCTTTTCAGCCTGCGCTACGACCAGCTCCATCAGATCGCAAAGGATCAGACTGCCGCGATCCTCGCCTCCGAACCCGGCGAATCCACTGAAGAGGAGGCGAACATCCTTCGAGCCGCCCTTCTTGCGGGACTGCTGCGCATCGAGGACGTCGTGCCGATGGTTGATCCGTTGGTCGATTCCGGTCAGCTGCAGCTGGATCTCTCGCTGATGATGTTCCAGACCCTGGCCCAGTCCAATCCTGAATTCGCAGCGCGGACCGCTCGTCATGCACTTGCGGTCGAACCGCTCACCGTGGGCTTGATGTCCATCATGCAGTCGGTGGTTCGGCAGCAGGCGACGATCGCATTGTTCGATGCCATGTATTCCCAGCTTGCACAGAAGGTCGATGGCTTGAAGGTCGTCGACCTCAAGGTGATACGAGAGGAGGCGAACCTGGAATTCCAGGGTGACCCTGCTCTTGAAGACGTGATGCTCTACATGGATGGCAGCATCAGCCTGATGCAGAACGACGCGCCGAGCGCCACAACGAAGTTCGCCGAACTGGCGAACAGCCCGCTCATCCAGTCCTCCACGATGCAACGCCGCTACATCCCCCGGATGGTCGCCGCTCTGCTCATGGCAGGTGAACGCGGGATCGCCATCGAGAAGCTTCGCGCCTATGCGGCCAACATGCCGCCCGCCGCAGTGGTCGGTGTTCGAGTCGCGATTGCACGCGAACTGCTCGCGATCGGGCGTCTCGAGGATGCCGTGGACGAGATCGAGAAGGCTCTTGCCACCGATCCCGAGAACGAAGCAGCGCTTGCCGTCATGGAGCAGGCCGTCACTCTTGGCAATGAAATCGCCAACGAGGCTGTCGGCGCGGCCACCCCCGAGGCCCGGGCATTCAGTCGCGCCACCTCGGCGATGGCGGACGGGAGACCGGAAGATGCCCGTGTGGTCCTGCTTGCCGCCATCGACGCGTTCGACGACAACGATTCCTTCAAGCGCATGCTGGTCACCGTCGACATTCTTCTGGACAATCGGGAGGAGGCTCGAAGCATCGCATCGAGCATCGAAGGCTACGAGGAAGACACGTTGATCCAGCGGCAGTTGATCATTCTGAACAATGAAGACCCGATCGAGCGGATCAACGCACTCGTGGAATTCGGTTACGGGGATGAACCAGCCAAGAACGCCATGAAGTTCATCTACCTCGAGATCTTGTATCGAGGTGGCGAGGAAGGCAGCGGCGAGGCTCTTGCCATCCTTCCTGGTGTCTTCGATGCAGCTCTCGCCGATCTCACCGACAATCGAGGCATCCGCCAGAGACTGATGGTCAGTGCAGTGCAGTTCGATCGGAAGAACGATTCCGCCGGGGACACGGATTCCTACGTCTCCCGTGCGCTTTCCGCCTTCGAAGCGGTTGAAACCGACGCGGTGCAGATTGCCAATACCAAGGCGCGAATGGCTGCCGTGACCGGTGACCCCGCCTCATCCATCGAACTGCTTGAACCCTTGCTGGCGAGAGATCTCGGAAACGCAGAGACCTGGCACCTCCTTGGACTCAGTTACGCCGAGCTTGGTCGCACCGAGCAGGCCAAGGACGCATTTTCCAGTGCTGTGAAGCGCGCTCCGGACCGAGCACAGTACGTACTGTCCTACGCCCGTGCCCTGGAGGAGAGCGGCGATCTCGAGAAGGCGCTGAACCTCCTCCGTGTAAGCCGCAGGTCCCAGTCGCTCGGGCTCCAGATACGAGATCCCTGGTTGAGTGCTGAATCAAGGTATGGAGACCAGAAGGCCGCCCTCAACCAGCGAGCACTGATCTACACCGCCGACATGGAGGATGTCAGCAGTGATGAGGACGTCATCGATACGGTGAATGCCCTGGAATTCGCACGCCTGCTCCTGGTCGTGCCCATCGAACGGACCGACATCCGCCGCAACGGGAATCCTCTTTTCTCACCCAGCTCCTGGTCGGGCATGAATGGCTCCAAGAAGCGTGAGATCATCACTCAGGAGCGTGATGCCCGACGTGACCTCGCGTTCACCATCATCGACGAAGTCTCCAGGCGCTCCCAGGGAGATAACGCGAAGGCTTCGGTGATGATGATCAAGGCGCAGGCTCACTCCCTCGCCGACCAGCAAGACCTTCTCAAGGCGGAGCTGGAAAGCGTCATCGAATGTTGTGACGACATCCTGCTGCAGGATCAACGCTTCAGGCTCATCGACATGCTCGGCCTCATCAATGCGGATGAGGCGATCGATGCCCAGTTCAGCAAACTCGCCGAAATAGAGGACCTGACGACACTTCGGTCCGTGGTCTTGAAGTTGAACCAATACGATCGCAACGATCTGGCCAAGGAAATCGCGTCAAGGATCTACGAGTCAAGCGAAACGCTCGGCGATGCGATGCTCCTTGCAAATGCCTGTCTCAACTCCAAGGACCTTGAAAAGGCCCAGGAGATGATCTTCGCCTTCGAGGTCGATGAGGAACTGAAGAGCAACAGGAACCTTTCCTACCAGTTCCATCTCCTCGACTCGAACTGTCAGGGCATGCTCGCCCAGGAACTCATCGCAAGATCCCTGGAGCTCGACAAGCAGGAAGCGGGATTGCTGAGCGAGAATAAACTGGACAAGGCCGTCGAGATCGCTGAAGAATCAAAGAAGCTGAGGGTGGATGCCGAAAACTGCCTGAATCGCGGGCTTACTGCGGTTTCAGCTGCTCGTGAGATCATCCCTGGTCGCTTGATGGCTCTCCTCAGGAAGCATGAGCTCCTCCGTGCCAAGGCGCTGATGTTCCGTGGCGCCGCCTACGAATCCGACGTGCTCGACAATGCACGGGAAGCACGAGACATTGCGCCAATCGACTGGCGGGCCAACAGGTGCCTGATGGAGTCCCATCTCATGATGGGCAACCCGAGTGAAGCCCTGTCCTCATTGGATCAGTACTTCCGTCGAGGCGGCATGTCGCCCGATGCCCGATCAGCGATCATGAGCATCGCAAGAGTCGAGGGCAAGCCCGGTCTGGCGATCCCCGCACTGCAGCGTGCCATGGAACGTGATCCTTCTGATCCGCTCTGGCCACGTGCCATCGCTCGACTCCTGATCGAGAGCGGTGATTCATCCTCCGCTTCGGACATGTGGTGGCGAGTTCTTGAACTCGACCCGACGTCCTCCGCCATCTCCGACTTCGTCGCCATCGAATTCAAAACCGACGATCCCGACATGAATCGTCTCGAAGAGGCATTGGAGCTACGCCCCGACTTGCTTGAGACCAACCCAGACCTCAAGGCGGCTCGTTCCGCATCCTTCGTCATCGCCGGCGACAAACGTCGGGGCGAACGGGACTACAAGCGAGCCTACATCGAGGGTCTGGAACTGCTTGCGTCCTCAGGCAAGAGCCTTCCTCTGGAGCGGGTCCTCACCTACTACGAGAATGTTTATCCGTCCGACGGCTGGGATCAGATCGAGACTCGCCTGGAAGGCATGACCGGGCAGCCGGTCGGTCCCTACGTCCTGAAGTACATCGCCGAGCTGTATGCCAATGAAGCAACGACCGGCGAGCCTGCGGAACGTTCGGCGGAATTGTTCAAGAGGGCCATCGATCTCTGCGAAGACGGGGATCCGCTTCGAGTTCGCATGCTCACCAGTTATGCGGCGATTCTGTACATGAGTGGAGAGTGTTCCGCCGCGATCGATTCCATGAAGCTTCTGATCGAGTCTGGTTCCGCCTCGCCCAACACCCTCAACAACCTCGCCTACATGCTGCTCGAGTGCAACGACGATGCCAGAGAAGCCGTCTTCTATTCAACACAGGCACTTCAACTCGCGCCCTCTTCCCCGGCGTTCCTCGATACCCACGGATACATCCTGCTCAAACTCGGTCAGCTCGAGGAAGCCGAGGTCTTCCTGTCTCGTGCAGTCCAGATCAAGGCTTCCGCATCCAATCTGCTTCACTACGCAGAACTGATGCTGTTGACCGACCGTAAAGCCGAGGCGGAAATCCTGCTTGAAAAACAGGGCAAGGATTTCCCGGACCTGACCGAAGACCAGAAGAATCAAGTGAAAGAATTCATCAGCCAGCTCAAGTGATGACACCCCCGCAACTGAATTATTGCATCCATAAACGGATCTAACTGGATTTGACCCATGGCCACTACGACCAATCGAACAGCGCCTTCCGCCCAGCGAAGGCAGTCTTCAGATTCCCGTTCGCCTATCGGAGGCAAGGTCATCGACCCTGTGCGCATTCTCCGTCAGAACGTGTGGGCGATCTTCGCCTCCGCAATACTCGGCATGGTGGTCGGAGGTATCGCGTTCGTCGTGTGTCTCTTCTTCTTCCCTTCCTACCAGGGTACGGTGACGTTCGAGCTCTTCCCCGAGCTGCAGGCCGCCGACTCCGTGGTCAGTTCCGACCGCAGAACGGCCGACACGGTGACTCGTCTCGCTCGTACCGAAGCTGGTCGAATCAAGACTCAGAAGGTGCTCACCACCGCCCTGGAGGACCGCGATGTCCGACGAACCGCGTGGGCCGAGCAGTTCAAGGAAGATGAAGGCAGCTTCGACCTGAATGAAGCACTTCTCGAACTCACCGATGAACTCAATGCGTATCACGTTCGTGACACCAACACCTTCATCATCGCCTGGGATGGAAGCACCGCGACCGACGTCCCCGTCATCCTGACCGCAGTCCAGAATTCATACATGGCGGCTCTCGTCGACATCACCGATGCGCGATACAACAGCAACCTGAAGACCTTCACGGACCAGCGGAAGGATCTCGATGCGATGATCGTCTTCCTCGAGACCGAAAAGCAGAACTTCGTTCGCGAGAACAACATCACCTCGCTCAACGAGGCGGTCAACGAGCGGCGTGGGCGCATCGAGGAGCTGATCCTGCAGATCTCCGAGACAAGCTCCAGCGTCGAGGTCCTGAATTCCCGACGCCAGCAGCTTCAGGCGAAGATCACTGGCCGACTGGAGCCTTCCAACGACGACATCCGGATCGCCGAACAGGACCCCATCGTCATGAACATCATGTCGAGGATCAGGGATCTTCGCATCGAACTCGGTACCGCCCGTGAACGTCTCCATCCCAATCACTTGTCCGTGAAGAGCATCGAACGGACGCTCAAGGCTTCCGAGGACGAAAAGGCGTCGGCGGTCCAGGAGATCATCAATCGCGACCTCAATGCGCGTTTCAAGGAGACCAGTGACGAGACGGCGAGCTTCGAGCAGCTTCTCAAGTCACTTGAACTCGATTACGAAGAGGCTCAGACGAACCTTCGCGACTACGCTTCGGCGCTCGGGGAGCTTCAGTCCATCGATCGTCGACTCGATGCCGCGAACAACGACCGTGACGAGATCAATCGAACCATCGCCGACATCAACCAGATTCGGGTTCGTGAAGATGCCTCCAAGGTCTTCGTACAGCAGGGCGCGACCCTTCCCAAGGAACTCGCCTTTCCCGACATCAAGCTGATGCTTCCTGCCGGGATCGCACTCATCGTCGGTCTGACCCTGGGTCTCGTGTTCCTCCGGGAGCTGCTCGACAATCGCGTCAAGTATCCCAGTGAGATCAGCTCCATCGCCGGGGCTCGACTCCTTGGTGTGGTTCCCGACTCCGCTGACGACCCCACCGGCGTCGAATCGGTCGATCTGGTCGTTCGGAACGAGCCCGACTCCGTGATGGCGGAATCCTTCCGCCAGACGGCAGCGCAGGTGAACAAGGAGATGTCCGCGGCTGGTCACAAGTCATTGCTTCTGATCAGCGGAATGCCTGATGCAGGCACGACGACCATCGCCAACAACCTCGCCGGCAGTCTTGCCGCCACCGGTCGCAAGGTCGTGGTGGTGGATGCGAACTTCAGGCGACCCCGGGTCGAGGAATCATTCGGGATAGCTACGGCAACACGCGGCCTGGGCGACGCCCTCGCAGCAGAGGCACCCGTCGATTCAGTGGTGATCACCACGCCCGATTCGATCGACCTGATTGGTGCCGGTAGTGAGATCAACCGGGTGTTCGAACGTCTCAACACCAGCGCCATGGATGACCTCCTTGACACACTGAAGAGGCGCTACGACTACGTCCTGATCGACGGGCCTCCCGGAGTGGTCTCCGGAGACGCTCTCGTTCTTGCCTCCAAGTGCGATGCGACGACATTGATCGTCCGTGCGGGCAGCGAGGAACGCGGTCTGATCGGTCGACTCATCAACCAGCTTCGCCAGATGGAGGCTTCCTTCATCGGTGTGATCTTCAACCGACCTCGCCACACTGCAGGTGGTTACTTCAAGAAGAACTTCCAGACCATGGCGAGCTATTCGCCCAAGCACGATTCAGTTCGCTCCGAGTCCTGACCATGGCAGCACCTGACACAAAGCCTCATGTTCTCGTCACGGGGGGAGCCGGTTTCATCGGTTCCCATCTCGTCGAACATCTCGTGGCTTCAGGTGCGCACGTCACGGTCGTTGATGATCTTTCGACCGGGAGTCTCTCCAACCTCGCTGGCGCGACCGCGGATGCGGGGGGGACCCTGGAGTTCATCCATTCCGATCTCGCCGGCTGGATCGAGAGCCTTGACTCTTCCGTTCGATTCGACCGGATCATCCATCTTGCCGCCGCCGTCGGCGTGAGGCTCGTCGTCGACGATCCGATTCGCACCATCGAGACCAACATCTACCAGACCTCGGCCGTGCTTCGACTGGCCCTGCGTCACCTCACGCCACTGCTTCTCGCATCGACCAGCGAGGTCTACGGCAAGGGCGTGAAGTCTCCCTTCTCCGAAGAGGATGACATGACCTACGGGCCGACTTCCAGGTCTCGATGGTCCTATGCCTGCTCCAAGGCGATCGACGAATACCTCGCACTGGCCAACCACAAGGACAACGGACTGCCGGTCACGGTGGTCCGCTTCTTCAACACCGTGGGGCCGCGACAGGTCGGCAAGTATGGAATGGTGCTTCCGCGGTTCATCGAACGTGCCCTGAAGGGCGAGCCGCTCGAGGTCTACGGTGACGGTTTGCAATCGCGCTGCTTCATCGATGTACGTGACGTGGTTCCGGTGCTTTCGGGATTGCTCGATAATCCCAAGTGCCAGGGTCGGATATTCAATGTCGGCAACGACCATCCGATCTCCATCCTCGAACTCGCGAACCTGGTCAAGGAAGTCCTCGACTCCGGTTCGGAGATCCGCATCGTTCCCTATGAAGAGGCCTACACCGAGGGATTCGAGGACCTGAAGGTCCGTGTCCCGGATCTCACGCGCATCCGTTCCGAGATGACCTTCGAACCAGTCACCCGACTCGAGACGACCATCAGGGATATCTCCACGACCATCAAAGTCGGTGAGGTGAGCTCATGAACGAGCAGGATCTCCAGTCCACGATCGGTGACTCGAACATCTTCCACCCGGACTTCATGGGTGGTTCCGTCGATTCCGCGGCATCCGCCACGGTCACCGGGCTGCTGAACTCATACGTTCCGATCTTCATCGTGGCCTTCATCGTCACGATCCTCGTCACGCCCTTCGTCAGGATGCTGGCCGTGAAGGGTGGGGTGGTCGATGCCCCGGATCAGCAGCGCAAGCTGCACAAGTTCCCCGTCGCCTACCTCGGCGGACTTGCCGTGATGATCGGGATCAGTGCCGGACTCGTCTACTCCTACATCATGATCGCGGATGTTCCCGTCGAATACGACCTGGTGCCCTTCGGGGTCCTGCTGGGGATGTTCGCCATCGGTATCACCGGTTTCATGGATGACGTCTGGCACTGGGATCCGAGACTGAAGATCGCAGGTCAGCTCGTTGCGGCAGCAGGGCTTGCCATTTCCGATGTCGGCGTCCAGGTGGCGACCACCATCCTCTGGCCGATCCTCGGTGCCCAGGACACCGTTCTCTTCACCGTCATGGAGTATCCACTGGTCTCGGGGGAGATCTACTACTGGACCGGGACTTTCCTGATCGCCGTCTTCGTCGTCGGAGGCTGCAACGCGGCCAACCTGCTGGACGGTCTCGACGGGCTGCTGACCGGATCCACCGCGATCATGGCGCTGGGTTTCCTGGCGATATCGATCCTCATGGCCGTCGATGATTCACTGGTGACCGAGTCCAGCACCCTGTCCGGTGCGCGGATCGTGGTCTGCCTGGCCCTGCTGGGGGCGGTGCTCGGTTTCCTGCCGTACAACTTCAATCCGGCCGCGATCTTCCTTGGCGACTGTGGAAGCCTGCTGCTGGGTTACATGTGCGTGGTGATCATCCTCATGTTCGGCGAGACCGGGCAGACCCACCTGGTCATCGCGGGCCTGATCATCTTCTCCTTGCCGATCATGGACACCCTGCTTGCGATCATTCGTCGCAAGCTCTCGGGAATGTCGATGTCGGAAGCCGACAACGGGCACATTCACCACATGATGCTTCGCGGCCTGGGTACGGTGAAGCTGGCCGTCTTCGCCCTCTATGGGCTCACCTTGCTGTTCACGCTGGCCGGGGTCACCCTCGCGGCGATCTATCTTGCCGGGGTCATCCAGGGTCGCTTCGTCTACGCGACCTTCGTGGTTCTGTTCAGCTTCATCGTGGCCATTGCGATCAAGACCGCACGCAGGAAGCAGTGGGACACCATCACTTCGACCGAGGACCCCGAGTCGGAGTCGGATTCCGACTCGGACTCGCAACTGACCCCGCAGCTCACCGCCCGGCCCGCCATGACCAGTGCGCTCGAGGCCACGGCGCTCCCGGCCGATCCGCCGGTCACCAAGTCCGACCACGCCGAAGCTTGAATCACTTGTCGTTCATTCGCCGCCGGGGTGAAGCGGAAGGGTGCCGAGGCTCGCACGGTGTTCAGCGCCTTCGACCACCAGGTCGGGCTTGACCCCGAGGTGCATCAGTGCCGCGTCGACCACCTGCTTCACCACCGGGCCGGCCACCTGTCCGCCGTAGTGATTCTTCTTGGGATCATCGATCACGCAGTACACCACGATCCGGGGATCCTGGAACGGAGCTCCCGCGATCACGTTCGAGGTGTATCGATCCTTGAAGTATCCGCCCTTGGGATTCGGCAGATCCGCGGTTCCCGACTTGCCGAACATCGAATACCGATCCGAACGGCCGTAGTTCTTCAGGGTTCCGCGAAGAACCACCTGCCTGAGTGCGTTCTTGGTTCGCCGTGCGATCTCGGGATTCAGGGCTCGAGTCTTCAGCAGGTGCGGTCCAAGGTCGATGCCGCCCTTGTTCGCCACGTCGGAATGTCCGGAGATCCTGAGCTGGGGCATCATCCCCTCGCAACAGAAGGCACTGAAGGCACGAACCATCTGCAGCGTGGTCACCGCGACTTCGTGACCGAATGAAACCGAGATCGTGGTGTTGGCGAACGACCAGTTCTCGAGTGATGTGATCTGTCCCGGGTGCTCGGCCGCACCGGCAAGACCGCAGTTGGTCCTCGAACCGAAACCAAACCGCTTGACGATCGATCGCATCTCCTGGTTGGACAGCTTGCGAACCATCTCCGCCATGCCGGTGTTCAGGCTCTTGATGAGAATGGTGTCGATCTTCTTGATCGGACCGCGGTAGGCATTGATGCCGGCATCCTTGACCGTCGTTCGGCGTCCCTTGATCCTGACGGCTTCGACGTTGATCCGTTTCAGGTCGACGGAGTGCCTGGTCCCGACACCTGCTTCAAGGGCTCCGGACCAGATGAACGGCTTGAAGGTCGACCCAGGCTCGAAGGCATCGATCATGTTTCGATCCCTGCCCAGTTTCGGCTCCACGCGCCTCATGGGATCGTCGAGGATCACCTCCTCGACATCGGGGCGTCTGTTCAGGATGTCGACCATCGCGAGAATGTCACCATTGGAAGGATCGATCACCACACACCGACCACCGCCTGCGTTCTGCACCTCGATCTGTGCCCTGAGTGCCTCTTCGGCCATCAGCTGGATCTGTGCATCGATGGTGAGGGTGAAATCCGTCCCGTGACGACCTCTTTCGTAGCTGCCCATGGGAATCGAGATCACGGTCCCGCGCGAAGTCCGCCGGGTCTTCAGCTCGCCCCGCACCGACTGCAGATTCTCCTCGCGTCGCTGCTCGATGCCTGAACCGCCCACTCCGTTGTCACGACACTTGCCGACGATCATCTGGAGGCTTTCGGGGCCGTAGTATCGTCGTTCGGTTCGCTTCTCCAGGAGCAGGCCGATGTTGCGTCCATCGAGCCAGGAGCGAATGGCATCGACCTGCCACTCCTTGAGCAGCTTCTCAAGCACCACGTACTGCTTGGTGGCGGGAGCATCGATCAGGCGTCTGGTCAGCTCGCGCTTGGGAATACCGATGAGGTCGTCCAGCTTTGCCGTGATCGTTCTCAGCTTGTGGACTCGAAGCTGTTCCTGGGCCAGGCCCAGCGGTCCGGCGAGCAATGTCAGCTTCTGATCGATGACGAGGTCGAGATCCGGCCGGGCTCCGATTTCGCCCGCTTCCTCGCCGACCATCTTGCGATAGCCATGGGAACAGAAGTACGAGGGATCCAGTGCAAGGCGCCAGCAGGGGCTGTCGATCGCCAATGTCCGACCGTTTCGATCGGTGATCTCGCCTCTGAACCGTGGTTCGTAGTTGACCCTCTGCTCCGCACCGCTTCGATCCCCGAGTTGCACGGGTGGATCGACCTTGAGCCAGGCCACCTTGAAGAGCGTGGCGGCGATCCCGATCGCGATCAAGCCGACGCTCAAGCGACCCCAACGGGCGGTGCTGTTGATGATGGACTGGTTTCTGTTCTCGAAGGTCATCCGCCCAGCTCCATGCCCGGGTCGACGAACGTGGTCTTCTCGACCTCGAGGCCTTCGAGTTGATCGAAGAGCTGGGTTCGATCGCCGATCGATTTCCATTGCTCACTCAATCCGTTCTTCATCGCTTCCAGCTCGGCCGGCTTGGTGGCCTCGGTCACCCGCACCTTGCGCTCCTGTATCGCACGTTGGAGCTGCTGGATTTCCGCGTGCAGGCGCACCGTCTCGCCCACGATCTCGTAGCGGCGTTGACGATTGACCAGCAGCAAGGCCGCAAGCAGGCCGAGTCCGAGGATCAACATCGTCAGTTTGGCGAACATGGTTCGGCGTTGAACCTCTCCTGGTCCGAACGAGTCTGCTTCAAGCGGATCAGTTGCTCGTTACCGGGAGGTTCAGGACCATGCCGGGCTTCAGGCGATCTGCATTGGGAAGAGTGGCACGGTTGGCGTCATGGAGTTTCGGCCACTTGCTTCCGTCTCCGAGTTCCCTGCGTGCGATGTCACTGAGCGTCTCGCCTTCCCTCACCACCGTGGTTCGGGCTCGGGGCGTTCGCCGGGTGGTTTCCAGGGTTCGCGTGGACCCGCTTGATGCGACCATCCTTTCTCGATTCGGGATGGTCAGGCGAGTTCCGATCTGGAGTGCATCCGCGTTGATGTCGGGGTTGTGTCGCTCGATCAGCACCCACTTCTTCGGATCACCGAAGTGCTCCTTCGCGATGCTGCTCAGGCTTTCACCTGACTTCACGTAGTGAAAACGCATGGTGGTCTCGACCCTCGGGCTTCCACTGGATCTGGAAGCATCGCGTGCCGCTCCACCCAGCACGATCTGACCGGAAGTCTCCCTCGTGCGGGGGGGCGGTGGTGGCGAACTCAAGGTGGCGATGCGCTCGGGCTGGGTCGGTGCTGGCTCGGTCTGGACTGGCTGGGTGTCGGCGAACTGGAGGATTTCCTGATCAGGAACCCATCTGGGCTCGACCGCCTGGAGTGGGTCCTCCTCCATCCGCTGTTGGGCGGAGAGGTGGTCGGAAACGAGAATCCCGGCCAGAAGCAACAGGCCGAATCCAATTACCAGTGCAAGCTTGTTCTCTCGAGTCATTCGTCAGCATCCATGCTGTGTCGCCCTCAACGAGGACGCCTATTGGACGAGGTTGCCTACCTTGGCACACCTCAGTTTCGCCGATCTCGCCCGCGGATTGGAGCGAATCTCGGTACGCGTCGGCTTCAAGGGCTTGCGGCTCCGATCCTGGAGCATGCCTTGATCCGCCATTCTGGCGAAAGCCTGCTTGACTGCACGGTCCTCCAGGCTGTGAAACCCGATGACCACGACCCGTGCGCCGAGGCTGAGCCATCCTGGTGAACCCTTGGCCAGTTGCTTCGCGGTGCGTTCAACCTCGTCGAGCAGGGCATCAAGAGCACCCAGCTCGTCGTTCACCGCGATCCGCAACGCCTGAAACGTTCGGGTCGCCGGATGCACTCTCGCCTCCCGTGCGCGTGGACCGTAGGCCTCACGTACAAGTCGAGCAAGTTGCGCCGTAGTCTGAATCGGTTCTTCGGCCCTTTGAGCGACAATTTTCCGGGCAATGCGTTTTGCCGATGGATCCTCGCCAAATCGACGGATCAGATCAGCCAGATCCGGTTCCGAGAGGGTTGCCAGCAGGTCCTCGGCCTTCAAGGGGGTGCTTGAGTCCAGCCTCATGTCCAGGGGCCCATCGCGCATGAAACTGAAGCCTCGTTCCGCCTGCTCCAATTGGTTGCTGGAGAAGCCCAGGTCGGCGAGCAAGCCGTCGGCAACGATGTCACGTGACTTCAGCTCGCGGCCCACCGAGGCAAAGGAGCCTTCGATGCCTATGGGCTCCAGCCCGCTCTCGGCTCGGACGCGATCGGTTGCATACGCGAGGTTCGCCGCATCCAGATCAAAGAGGATCAGCCGGCCCCCTGGTGCGATGCGTCGGCCGATGTCCGCGGCGTGCCCGCCCCGCCCTGCAGTTGCATCCACGATGGTCTCGCCGGGCTGCGGGTCGAGCTGTTGGAGAACCTCAGCCGACATTACAGGTAAGTGCCCGTGAGGAGGGGACTTATGGCTTGGCGTGTCCGATTTGCGGAGGGGTTCTGGAGTGTCCTGCGGGGTCACATGTCAAGCATGAGGCGGGTGGGATCCTCGATGCATTCCTTGATGTGCTTGAGGAAGCCGACGGCCTCGGTGCCGTCGATGATCCGATGGTCGTAACTGAAGGCCAGGTACATCATCGGTCGCAGGACAATCTGTCCGGGGTGGTCAGGGTCCTCGACGGCCCGTTTCTTGATCCCGTGCATGCCCAGGATGCCCGATTGAGGTGGATTGAGGATCGGGGTCGACATCATCGAGCCATAGACACCGCCGTTGGAGACGGTGAAGGTGCCGCCGGTCATCTCGTCGACTCCGAGTGCACCTTCTCTGGCTCGCCTGGCAAAGTCGCCGATGGTCCATTCGAGCTGGGCAAAGCCCATGGATTCCGCATTTCGGATGACCGGAACCACCAACCCTCGGTCGGTGCCGACGGCTACCGCGATATCGCAGTAGTCGTGGTATTCGATTTCCTTGTCGACGATGTAGGCATTCACCTGGGGGTAGTTCCTGAGCGCCGAGACCGAGGCCTTCAGGAAGAAGCTCATGAAGCCAAGTCGCACCCCGTGCTTCTTCTCGAAGCCTTCCTTGTGGGCGCTTCGGGTCGCCATCACCGCGGTCATGTCGACCTCGTTGAAGGTGGTCAGCATCGCGGCGTTGTGCTGGGAAGCGACCAGGCGCTCAGCGACTCGCTGGCGAAGCTTGGTCATGCGTTCACGGCGCACGGTTCTGGATCCGGGGGCGGATGCCGCCGGTGGTGCAGATGCCGGTGGTGCAGATGCCGCTGGCGCACGGCTGGCTGCTGGAGCCGGTGCGCTTGGTGCTGCGGCGGGAATCGAATCGACTGCGGCCGAGAGGACATCGGCCTTCATGATCCGTCCGGCAGGTCCGCTTCCTGGAATCGAATCCAGGTTGACACCCTTCTCCTTGGCGAGTTTTCGAGCCATGGTCGAGGCTCGGGCGCTGGAGGCTTCGGGGGTGTCCTCGGTCGCTGCTTCGGCCTCGGTCTTCGGTGCCTTCGAAGTGGATTTCTTGGTGGTCTTCTTCGACGCAGGCTTTTCGGGAGCTGCCGGTTGCTTGCTGTCGGTGTCGATCGTGCCCAGCACGGCCCCGACTTCCAGCTCGGTTCCGACCTCGGCACTGGCGTGCAGCACGCCGGCCGCGGGAGAGCCGACTTCCAGGGTGGCCTTGTCGGATTCGATCTCGCAGATCGCCTCGTCCTGCTCGACCCAGTCACCGTCGTTCTTCAACCAGACACCAACCGTCACTTCCGTGACGGATTCACCGGGACTCGGAATGGTGATTTCGACGCTCATGACTCAAACCTGTTTGTACCACCATTCGGCGGGAGCCGCGGTGGTCGGTGGTTGGATCTTCAAGAGGCCTTCTTTTTCGATCCCTTGGTGTTGGTCCGTCGGCGACGCTTGCTTCCGGTACCACTGGCGGCCTTCTTGCGAGAGGCCATGGGTTGCTGTTCGATCTCCTGGTTCGGCTTGGCCTTGGAGATCGGACCAAGTGCTTCGTCGAGAATCCCGGTCTGCTCCTGTTGACTGATCAAGGAGGACCCGACTGCCGGCGAGGCGTTCTCATTTCGGCCGGTGTAAAGCATCTTCAGCCCGAGAAGGCGTCGCAGCGAGGTCTCCATGAAGCGCCAGGGTCCGCTGTTCTCGGGTTCTTCCTGCGTCCATCGGATCGTCTCGGCTCCCTCGTATCGACTCAGCACGGCCTGGAAAGCATC
This sequence comes from Phycisphaerales bacterium, assembly GCA_029246705.1. Classification (GTDB taxonomy): domain Bacteria; phylum Planctomycetota; class Phycisphaerae; order Phycisphaerales; family SM1A02; genus JAKVBQ01. Next base: position 50,046 of record JAQWMQ010000039.1, read on the forward strand.
CACATCGATCGGGTAGAGCTGTTCGACGCGGACGATCGCCACGTCCTTTCGACCCAGTTCCACGCGACGGGCATCGAGGTCGTAGTAGATCTTGCCGCTGCAGAAGATCAATTCCTTGACGGCCTCGGGCTGGACGGACGCATCATCGATCAGCGTCTGGAATCGTCCTTCGACGAGTTCTCGCGTACAGCTCTTGGCCGCCGGGAGTCGCAGCATGCTCTTCGGGGTCATGACCACCAGCGGCTTCCGGAACGGTTGCTTGACCTGGCGCCTGAGCATGTGGAAGACCTGGGCGCCGTTGGTGGGCACGCAGACCTGCATGTTGTTGTCCGCGCACAGCGACAGGAAGCGTTCCATCCGGGCGCTGGAATGTTCAGGACCCTGCCCCTCGTAGCCGTGCGGAAGGAAGAGGACCAGTCCCGTGGATCGTTTCCACTTGGTCTCGGCACTGGCCACGAACTGATCGAAGATCACCTGTGCGCCGTTGGCGAAGTCGCCGAACTGCGCCTCCCAGATGATCAACATCTGCGGGTCGGCCAGCGAGTAGCCGTATTCGAACCCCACCACGGCGCACTCCGTCAGTGGCGAGTTGTGGATGCAGATCCGGGCCTGCTGTTCCTCGATGTTGTTCAAGCCGATCCAGGACTCTCCACTCACCTGGTCGTGCACGACCGCATGGCGATGGCTGAACGTGCCTCGTTCGACATCCTGGCCGGAAAGCCGCACGGCATGGCCCTCGAGCAGCAGCGAGCCGTAGGCAAGCAGCTCGGCGGTGCCCCATTCGATGGGGGTGTCCAAATCCGTCTTCGGGGTGGCACGTGCCTTGAAGCCACGGGCCACCGTCTTGTGCAGGTCGAAGGATTCGGGGGTGTGGATGATCGCGTCCGTGATCGCGATGATCGTCTTCTCGTCGATGGCGGTGTCGACCGGGTGAAAGGCGTATTTGCCATGGACGCCCGACCACATGCTCTTGAAGGGGTCGATCGAGGGGTCCACCGGCTGCTCCGTGGAGCGGGCCTGTGCCTCGTGCAGTCTTTCCTGCAGACTGTCCTTGCGCTTCTTGAACTCCTCCTCGGTCAGCACGCCGTCACGGAAGAGCTGGTCGGCATACACATCGACCACCGGGGTCTTCTCCCGGATCTTCTTGTACATCAGCGGCTGGGTGAAGCTGGGTTCGTCGGCTTCATTGTGCCCGTTGCGTCGGTAGCACCACATGTCGATCACGACGTCGTTCTTGAACGCCTGGCGGTACTCGACCGCGAGGCGTGCAACCCAGGCGCAGGCCTCGGGATCGTCGCCGTTCACGTGGAAGATCGGTGCATCGATCATCTTGGCGATGTCCGTGCAGTACTTGCCACTGAAGGAGTCGGTCTGGTTGGTCGTGAAACCGAGCTGGTTGTTGATCACCAGGTGGATGGTGCCGCCGACGGTGTACCCGTCGAGGCTCATCATGTTGAAGCATTCCGCGACCACGCCCTGTCCCGGGAATGCCGCGTCGCCATGAATGATCACCGGAACCACGCGCTCTCGAGCCTCGTCGCTCTGGACCCGCTGTTTGGCCCGGCATCGACCCAGGACCACGGGGGTCACGAATTCAAGGTGGGAGGGGTTGGGCGCCAGGGTGAGGTGGACCGGCTGCCCTCCCCGGGTGTTCCGGGTGTTGGAGTAGCCGGAGTGGTACTTCACGTCACCCCCGCCATCGAGGTAGTCCTCGGCCCAGCTCTCCTCGAAATCCGTGAAGGTCTGGTCGAACGTCTTCTCGAGGATGTTGGTGAGCACGTTCAGCCGACCGCGATGGGCCATGCCGATGGCGAACTCGTTGATCCCGTTCGCGGGGCCGTAGTCGATGATCTGGTCGAGCAGGGGGATCATCGAATCGCCGCCCTCGAGTCCGAATCGTTTCCTGCCGACGTAGCGCTTGCGCAGGAAGAACTCGAAGCCGTCGGCATCGATCAACCTGTCGAGCAGGTGAAGCCTGCTGTCGGATGAGAATTCAGGCTGGTTGCGCACCGGCTCCATCCGGCTCTGCAGCCAACGTCGTCGTTCCCGGTCCTGGATGTGCATGTACTCGACGCCGATGTGGCGGCAGTACGTCTGCTCGAGATGCTTGATGATCGTGCCCAGGGTGGAGGGGTTCTCCAGGGGCAGGGTTCCGGGGTCGAACAGCTCGTCGAGTTGGTCGTCGCTGAGTTCGAAGGATTCCAGCGTGAGTGTTCTCGGAAACGGTCGAGGTGATTCCAGTGGATCGAGATCGGCTGCGAAGTGTCCGATGTCCCGGTAGTGGTAGATCAGGGAGTCGACCCTGGCCTGTGCACTGTTGCCGGTTCCGGCCTCACCTTCGGAGCCACCCTGCCGGCCGAGATCGAAACCAAGGAAGAACTGGTTCCAGTCATCGGTGAGTGAAGCAGGGTCCTGCTTCCACTGGGCATAGAGGCGCTCGATGTATTCGGCGTTCCATCCGTTCATCGACCGATCCATGGTCGAGGACGGGGCATCGCTGCTTGGACGTTCGGCTGGCTTTCCAGCCTCTGGGGTGGCCATCGTCGTTTCGCTCCGTGCCCCGGTTCCGGGGTTCGGTCCGGCACCCCTCGGGAGTGCTCTTGCAAACAGATATTGTACGTTCCAGAAGCCCTCGCCGCAGGCTTCCATCGCCTGAGAATCTCATGAAAAACCCCCTGTTCTCGTCGGGTCGATCTTCAAGGTGACCGGTTGGGTCCGATCATGCCCCATGTCACATCAGGGCCAGCGGATCGACGTCCACCGCAATGCGTTCGCCGGGCTTGAGCACCTCGGTCCGACGAGCGCTCTGGATGACCGCCCGAAGGGTGTTGGCATCCGGGGCAAGCAGGAGCAATTGCCATCGTGCGCGCCCCCCGATTCGTCCGATCGGGCACGGTTCGGGGGCTTGAAGTTCAACGCCTTCCAGCAGCAGTGGTCTCAATGCCTGCGCGAGTTGCTCCGTGGCGGTTCGACAGGCTGCTTCGTCCTGATCCCGCACCACGATTCGTGCCATTCGCCTGACGGGTGGCAGGTTGAATCGATTTCTCTCGATGAGTTCCCCGGTGGCGAAGGTCTCGAAGTCGTGATGAGCGGCGATCCTGATCGCCGGGGCATCCGGTTGGAAGGTCTGGATGATCGCGATGCCGGGCGTGGTGCTTCTTCCGCAGCGACCGGTGACCTGGGAGACCAGCTGGTAGGTGCGTTCGGTGGCTCGAAAGTCCGGCAGGTTCAAGGCGGTGTCGGCATTCACCACCCCGACCAGGCGAACGTTGGGGAAATCCAGCCCCTTGGCGATCATCTGGGTGCCGAGCAGCACCTTGATTCTTCCCCGGGCGAACAGATCGAGGGTCTCGTGGAAGTCGTTGGCCCCCCTCATGGTGTCCGAATCCACTCTGCGAACCGCGTCATCGGTGATGCTGGCCCCCAGCAGCTCCCTGACCTCCTGCTCCACGCGCTGGGTCCCCAGACCGAAGACGGTCGTCTTTCGAGAGCACTTGGGACAGTTGGCTGGCAGTCGCTGCTCGGTCAGGCAATGGTGGCACCGGACGAATTCATGTCGCTTGCTCGCGGGTTTCTGTTCTCGGTGGTAGACCATGCCCGCGTCGCACTGTTCGCACTGCATGACCCACCCGCAGTTGACATCCGGGCAGGAGATGTAGTTGGCATAGCCGCGGCGGTTCAGGAGGATCAGGGCCTGTGCTCCCGAGGCGACGGTTTCGGTCAGGGTCCTTGCCATGCGCGGCCCCAGCAGGTGGATCTTTCGATCCGCCCACAGCCGACGTTCCTCGGCGAAATCCACGATGTCCACCCTTGGCAGGGAGAGCCCCGGTGCGCGTTCCGGCAATCGGTGGAGGGTCAGGAGGCCGCGGTTCACGGCGTTGTGCCAGGTTTCCAGGGATGGGGTGGCACTGCCCAGAACCACCGGGCAATTCGCCAGTTGCGCACGCCTGATGGCGACATCCCGGCCGTTGTAGCGGGGCGCGGAATCCTGCTTGTAGGAGCCATCATGTTCCTCATCGACCACGACCAGCCCGAGTCGATCGTCTGGAATCGGGGCGAATACCGCGCTCCGAGCTCCGATAACAATGTCAATTTCGCCTTCGGCGACCAGCGTCCACTGCTGGTTGCGCTGGGCCTGGGTCAACCCTGAGTGAAGGAGTGCGACCCTTCGATCGGGAAAACGGTTGAACAGTCGACCCGCGGTCTGGGGCGTCAGGGCGATCTCCGGGACCAGGATCAGGGCGATTCGGCCAAGGGAGAGGGTTCGTTCGACCAACCGGATGTAGACCTCGGTCTTGCCGGCTCCGGTCACGCCAAAGAGAAGGTGTTGGCTGAACCCCTTCTCGAGTGAGCCGGCAATGGCCTCGATGGCGTTGGATTGATCAGCCGTTGGTACCGGGGGGGTGGTGTTTCCGGCAATCGCTTCCGATCGTTTCATCCAGTCGGCATGGATGGTGGACCGAGTGGCGCCCACGACCAGCCCTTGTTCCAAGAGGGCCCTGATCGGGCCCTTGGTTCGGAGCCCAGCCCGCTCGGCAAGAACCCCGATTTCAAGCGGTCGTTCCGACTCGGGTGTTCCGTGCAGGATCTCGAGGACTTTTCGCCGGCCGGGTCCGAATGATTTCGGCAGGGCTTCCAGCTCCGGCGTCTTCGGTCCGAGATCGATGACCTGCCTGGTGACCTTGCCTCGCTGCTTGCGAACCGCCGCCGGGAGCATGGCGGCCATGGTCATTCCGATCGGGCAGGCGTAGTAGGTGCTGATCCAACTGCCAAGCTCGAGCAATTCCCCCGGCAGGCGTGCTTCAGAGGGGTCACCCCGCAGGACTGATTTCAGCCGAGTGAGGTCAAGGCCTGCCAGTTGGTCCCCGGCCGATCCCGGTTCGATGGTTCGAATGATCCAGCCGGACGTGGGGGTGTTGCCTCGGCCCAGTGGAACCACCACCCGGTCTCCGGCCTCCAGCATCGCCAGTTCCTCGGGGAGGACGTAGGTCAGACCGTCCGGATAGCGATCGATGCCACGCTCTATGGCCACCTGGGCGAGGCGGGTCGGCCCGATTTCCAGAAGCATGCCGGTCTGGTTCACGTCCTGATTCTACGTCTGTCGTGACTTCGAGGCTTTTCGACCTCGGATGGTGGGCAACTCCTGTGGATGGCCGATGGCGAGGCCCCGTTGTTATAGACTCCACCCGATGAGTGCTTCAGAAGCAGTTCAAACGCCCGCCCGCCTCGCGCTCGAGGATGGAACCGTCTTCACGGGCAGGTCATTCGGTGCCGCTTCGACGACCACCGGCGAAGTTGTCTTCAACACGGCCATGGCGGGGTACCAGGAGGCACTCACCGATCCCAGCTATCGAGGGCAGGTCCTGGTGATGACCGCCACCCAGATGGGGAATTACGGCATTGCCGAAGAGGATGTCGAATCGTCCGAGGTTGCGGTGCAGGGTTTCGTGGTTCGTGAACTGTCGCGACTGCATTCCAACCATCGTGCGGTGGACCACCTCGACGCCTGGCTGGCAAAGGCGGGCGTTCCCGGCATCGCCGAGATCGATACCCGCGCTCTTGTCCGTCGTCTTCGTGAGGCTGGTGCCATGAGAGGCGTGGTCTCGAGTGATGCCTCGCTCACCGACCAGGACCTGATCGAACGTGCACGGGCATCCGAACCGATGAGCGGTCGCAACCTGGCTGCAGAGGTCACCCCGAAAGTCGAAGGCGTCTTCACCGAGGGGCTCGGAGCGTGGGGGATGCCCTGGCGACCAGAGGTGGAGGGCAGCTACCGGGTGCTGGCCATCGACTGCGGGGCCAAGCGAAACATCTATCGTCACCTCGTCGACCGAGGGTGCGAGGTCCGGTTCCTTCCACTGTCGATCACTGCCGAGGCGATCCTGGAATCAGGGGCGGACGGTCTTTTTGTCTCAAATGGACCGGGTGATCCTTCCGCCATCGAGGGCACCGTGGAGACCCTGCGCTCCGTAGCCGGCAAACTACCCACATTCGGAATCTGCCTTGGACACCAGCTGCTCGCTCTTGCGCTGGGGGCTCGAACCTGGAAGTTGAAGTTCGGTCACAGAGGGGCCAATCAGCCTGTTCGCAACCTGCTCAGCGGCCGGGTGGAGATCACCAGCCAGAACCATGGCTTCTGCGTGGATGAGGAAAGCTTGGTCGCCTCAGGCGCTGAAGTGACCCATCAACACCTCAATGACGGCACCGTAGCGGGGTTCAGGCACCGGGAAATGCCGATTTTCAGCGTGCAATACCACCCAGAAGCATCGCCTGGGCCTCACGATTCGACCTATCTGTTCGATTGCTTTATCCGATCAATGGCATCCAGGCGTTCCCCTGAAGCTTCAGATTTCTCGACTTCCCAGGCGGCTCGTGCCGGTGGTCTTCGGGTGAGCTGACCCGCTGAGGTGCCCAGCTCGGGGGCGTCCCCACCGGAAACTTCTACACGTATGAACTTCTGGCAGGGATCATTGGTTGCGCCGCCTGCGTACCTTCCGGTACTGTTCCATATCTCCAGTGCTGCATCTCCTTGCCCTTCAAGTGTCGGGCGAGGCATTGGCACGGCATGGAACTGATCGAGGCAGTCAGACGCGAACGCGACTAAAGACGTTGCCTAATGGCTGCAAGGAGCCCTGAATGATCTCTGAAGAGAAGACCTGCGAATCGCACCCCCGGGACATCCGGCGGACATGTATGCCTACGGCATTCCTTGCACTCTCGGTGCTTGGCCTTGCCTTGGCTTCGTCCCCACTGATCGCCCAGGATGCAGGTTCCGAAGATCCACCCGCGGCACCCCAGGGCGACGCGCCCGCCGAAGCGGGTGACCCCCCAGCCGACCCCCCAGCCGAACCCGCGCCAGCACCTGCGCCTGAAACCCAGGAGCCGACTGCTGCCCAGAAGGCCGCGTCTGAAGCTCGAGTTGCGATGAGCAGGTCGAAGTGGGAAGACGCCGTCGCTGCCTGGAACCGTGTGCTTGCCGACGCTCCTGATGACGCTGAAGCCAAGGCCGGGCTGGCCAAGGCCAAGGCCGCGCTGGACCAGGCATCCACCATCCAGGGTGTGCAGGACGACCTGAACCTTCGTCGCCAGCAGGCGCTGATCGAGTTCAACGCTGACCTGACCCGCGCCGACGCCCAGATCGCTGCCGGTGACTACGACGGTGCCCAGCGCACCGCTCTGACCGCCAAGGTCCGACTCGATCGAAACCGCGGCATCCTGCCCTTGCCCGCTTATACCGACATGGGACAGCGGGTCGAGGCGATGCTCGAGCGCATCTCCGATGCCAAGATCAACGATCAGCTTCTCCAGCAGGAACTCGAGCGCAACCAGGCCCGCACCGCTGCCAGCGAAGAACAGCGCATCGAAGCGGCCAACCGCGAACGACAGATCCGCGAGAACATCATCCGCGTCCGTCAGCTTCAGCTCGAGCTGAAGTACGACGAGGCCCTGCAGATCCTGGAGCAGATCCTCTTCATGGATCCGCTGAATCCCGCGGCACTCGCTCTTCGGGATGTCATCCACACCAGCAACATCTACATGGGGATCACCGATCTCAACCGCCAGCGTGCCTACGCCTACGAGGAGTTCTCGGTTCAGGCGGCTCGCTCCATGGTCCCCCCGCGCGTGAACACCATGGGCCCCGGGCCCAAGTCCACCAACGGCGTGGTCACCTATCCCGAGGATTGGCCGCAGCTCAGCAGCAAGCGCCTCGGCGCCTCCGGCTACAACGAGTCCCCGGCCAACCAGATGGTCCAGGGTCAGATGCAGAACCCCGTTTCGGTGAACTTCAACCGGAACTCCCTCGGCCAGGTCATCAACTACATGAAGACCGTGACCGGCGCGGAGATCTACGCCGACTGGAAGTCACTCGACACCATCGGCATCCGCACTGATGACGAGGTCACTCTCGACCTTGGTCGAGTCACCGCGGAAGTCGCGCTTCGCCGCGTGCTCGAGCAGCTGGGTGACAACCTCGACCGACCCCAGTTCGGTATCGAGGACGGCATGGTGGTCATCACCACTGAAGATGCCCTTCGCAAGCGCAAGGTCACCCTGGTCTACAACATCAGCGACCTGCTGCTCGAAGTGCCTTACTTCGACAACGCTCCTGACTTCGATCTCGGAACCGCCATTTCGGGTGGACCCAACCAGGTCAGTGGCTCCTTCGGCAAGGGCGACGACTCGCCCGGCGAGGTCTTCGGTGGCAATTCCCGCGGTGACGACCCACGTCGCAACTCCCGCGATGAACTGGTCGATGAGATCATCACCATCATCCAGGACGTGGTCGATCCCGAACGTGGTTGGTTCGATACCAGCGGTGAAGGCGGCAAGATCCAGGAGCTCAACGGCAACCTGATCATCACCAACACGCCTCGAAACCATCGGGCCATCGAGGGGCTGCTCAACCAGCTTCGAACCATCCGAGCGCTGCAGATCAACGTCGAGGCTCGCCTGCTGACCGTGGACATGGAGTGGTTCGAGTCCATCGGCATGGACATGGACCTCTACTTCAACACCAACCCGGGGATGCTGGATCTCGCACGCGATACCGGCAACCCCTACTTCGAGCTTTCCGACTTCTTCCTTGGTGACGCTGCAGACGGTCCTTACGGCGCTGTTGCCAACGCGCCCTTCTACTGGACCGCCAACCAGACTCCGACGCCTCCCGGCGTTGGAACCAACCCAGCACTTCCGGTCAGCACCTCTCCCGCAGGTGTCTTGAATTACGGAAACAACCTCCAGCCAGTCGGTCGAACCCAGGGATGGGACCCCATCTCCGTCCAGCAGGACTCCTTCGGACTGATTCGTCAGCTTGGTGGTGCACTTCAGGGTGCGGTCGCCACCGCAGCGCTGGCCAACCCCGCACTTGCGGTCGGCATCAGCTTCCTCGACGACATCCAGGTGGACCTCCTGATCGAGGCCACGCAGGCTGACCAACGAAACGCAGTGCTGACGGCACCGCGACTGACGCTCTTCAACGGCCAGAGATCCTGGATCTCCGTCGCCAAGGGCATCACCTACATCTCGAACCTGACTCCGGTCACGGGTGACTCCTCGGGTGCATTCGATCCCCAGACCGATGTCGTCTATCAGGGCTTCGTCCTCGACGTCGAAGGTGTGATCAGCTCCGATCGTCGCTACGTGACGATGACCGTCAGCTTCAACCTCAACCAGGACGTCACCCTCGAGCCGGTTCCCATCACGGGTGCCGCAGGCGGTGGCTTTGCCGGTGGTGGTGCCGCCCAGTTCGTCGGCTTCATCCAGCTGCCGACCCTCGAAGGTACCCAGATCCGAACCACGGTCTCCGTGCCTGACAAGGGCACGATTCTCCTGGGTGGACAGCGCGTGGTGAACGAAGTCGAGATCGAGGCCGGTGTTCCCGTCCTCTCGAAGATCCCGGTGGTCAACCGCTTCTTCACCAACCGCATGACGAGCAAGCAGGAAAAGACCATGCTCCTCTTGATCCGTCCTGAAATCATCATCCATCAGGAGAACGAGGACGACCTCTTCCCCGGCCTTGGCGAACAGCTGGGTTCCGGATCGAGCTACCTCGGCTTCTGAGTCGACTTTGGAGCACCTCCGGGGTACATCCTCCGGAGGGTCACCGCCTTCTACGGCTCCACGAGCACCTTTCCGTGCTTGAGGAGCCGTAGTTGCTTCTGAACGAATGATCTCGGTTGCGAATGCTCTGTTGTCCGCCTAGTCTCTTGCCACACCACGCAATGACCAACGAGGAGCGGAAGCACATTATGGCTGCCCAGGCGTCACGTCTCAAAGTATCGAAGGTGGGTGCCGTCACCCAGGTCGAATTCGTCGATCGCAACATCCTCGACGAATCAAACATTCAGCAGATCGGCGAGGAGCTCGCCGCCGTCGTGGATGAAGTACCGACTCCGATGATCATGATTCGATTCGGCAATGTCCAACACCTGTCCTCGGCCGCTCTCGGTGCGTTGATCACGATCAACAACCGGGTGAAAGGCAAGGAAGGCAAGCTGAGACTGGCCGAGATCGATCCTCAGATCCGTGAAGTCTTCAAGATCACGAAACTCGATCAGATCTTCCAGATCTTCGACGACGCCGATGAGGCAATGAGCAGTTTCGACTGATTCGATCTGCCGGCGACGTCCTTCCTTGTCCTCCATCGAGCCCGAGGATCCATCCTTCATGAATTCCACCGAGTCTGGTCGTTCCAGTGACTCGTTCGTCCGCAAGGTCGAGCTGTCATTTGATCGTGCCCAGATCGAAGGTCTGCAGACGGAGGTTGCTCGTGAACTCTCCGCGCGCTCGTTCGATGATGGTGCTGCTTTCGCGGTACGGCTCGCCATCGAAGAGGCGATCGTGAACGGCTTTCGGCACGGCAACGCGGGCGATCCCACCAAGACCGTCCAGTTCGAGTGCGAGATCAACCAGGACATGATCCGGGTCGATGTCGTCGATCAAGGACCCGGGTTCAACCCGGAAGGCGTGCCGGACCCGACCGATGAGGCGAACCTGGAAGTCCCTTCCGGCCGTGGCATCATGCTCATGCGTGCCTACATGACCGAGGTCGACTACCTGCCTCCCGGCAACCGAGTCCGAATGGTCTACGAACGCACCGCCTCAAGCTGAGTCGCGGTTCAACCGGTGCAACTCAACCATCTCTGAAACCGGGAGTTCCTCCGGACGCATGGTGGGCTCAACGCCTGCCGGAAAGTTCGCGTCGCGGCCAAGGATCGTTCCCAGCTGCTTCCTTCGGCGACTGAAGAGCCCGTGCAGGAAGGTGCCGAAGGCTTCAGGGTCCTCCACCAGAGGCTGTTCAAGCGGCAGGATCGAGACGATGGCGCTGTCGACCTTGGGCGCGGGCCAGAAGCAGCTCGGTGGCAGGATCGCGATTCGCTTCACCGTGGCCACGGCGCCGATGAACAGTGAAAGCGAGCCGTAGGCCTTGGATCCGGGTTGCGCGACCAGCCGATCCGCGACCTCCCGTTGGATCGTCACCCACTGCCCCAGACAGTCCCTTCGAGCCGCCAGCAGGCTCATCAGGGGGCTTGCCGCGCCATAGGGCAGGTTGGAGACGAGTTTGAAACCACGGCCTGAGAGGGCCTCCTCCACGGCTGTGGCCAGGGTTCGTTGGTCGGCGAGGCAGTCGTCCCTGATCAGGGTGATCCGGTCTCCAAGCCGGTCCTCGAGAATGCCGGCAAGATCCCGATCGAGCTCGCAGGCGATCACTTCGCATCCTCGCTCCAGGAGTGCTTCCGTGAGCGTGCCCGTTCCGGGCCCGACTTCGAGCACCAGGTCGCCCGGGCCCACCCCGGCGGCCTCGAGCAGCCGGCGCAGTTGATTCTGGTCGTGCAGGAAATTCTGTCCGAGTGACTTCTTCGGGCGCAGCCCCCGTTCGGCCAGGATCGTTCGAATCTCGCTCAGGGTCTGCATGACTACCAGCTGTAACGAACGACGTAGTTGATCGTCTTCTTGCCTTCAGCGGGGACATCGACGGTCCACTGCACGACCCTGGCGTTGATCTTCTCGAACGGATCGGAGGTCTCGATCTTCCAGTTGCGCCAGCGGTAGAGCGGTTCCCTGACCACCACGGTCTGGGCGACGTCCTTCTGGTTGCGAATCTCGATCGACCAGGTCTCGGCCATGGTCTTCGCCTTGGTGTCGACCTTGAAGTCGACCTGGGTTCGTTCGCCGACCACGTCGAAGGCGTTGCCCGCCTTCACGCGAATGGTTTCGTTGCGTGGGGTGTGGTCGACCGTGTCTTCACCGATGAACTCCAACGAGCCATCGTTGGGGTTGGCCATGTAGAGCCTCATCCGGCCGGCGGGCATCGGAATGCCCAGGCCGTTGTCCTTCTTGTTCTCCACTTCGATGAAGACCTCGACGTCCTTGCTGCTGCTGACGCCGTAGCCGTTGTTGGTGACCGGTTGGTTGCCCCAGCCTCCGTTCATCATGCCCGGGGCGCCCTGGTACAGCAGCTCCTTCTTGATCTTGAAGCCTCGAACCGGCGGAAACAGGGTCAGCTGCTGGGTGCCGTTCATCTTGACGTCGGTACGCCGGGGCAGCGTGTAGAGGTGGTACTCGAAGAAGGACTCCTCCTTGAAGCCCGCCGCTGTGGGCGGTACGTCGGCCATTTCCATGGCGCGCATGCCGCCGCTTCGTCCGTACTTGGGTTGGATCTTCTGGACTTCCCCGGCGACCAGCTTCAGGCGGGCATTCTCGTAGGACGCGCCCGAGAGGTTCATGAGCGTGACCCAGGCGGTCATGTTCGCGGTGTTGGAGTTCGCATCAAGGGTGAGGTTGTAGTCGGCGCGCCAGGTCAGCCCGGCGGTCTGGTAGCTGGTCTCGATCTCGTGCATGCCGCCCTTGGGTGCATCGAGCTTCCAGACCAGGGTGGGGCGGGTGATGAGACCTCCGGGGAGTTGTCCCATCGAGATCCGTGCATCATCGGTCGAGACGATCTGGATCCCCGTCTTGTTCTTCAGGACGGCTTGTCCGCCCATGGACGACAGCAGCGTTCCAGTCACTTCCTGGTTGGTCGCATCCCAGCGAAGGGTGACCTCCCGGTCGATGTACTTCTTCAAGAGCTTCTGGGGACTGACCAGGTCGAATTCGAAGTTCTGCTCGAGGACCCTGGTGCCCTTCGAGGTCCGATCGATGAAGCCGACCGTGGTGGGGTCGATCTGCGAAGCGACGTCGGTGAACCGGATGTCACTGATCCCCTTGGGCACCTCGATCCGCCGTGTGTCTCGAACCACGCCGAAGCCCGGGATCGAGAGGACCCGCCAGGGGTCGACGTTGCCGTTGTTCTGCAGGAGAAACTGCTTCGGGTCGAAGCCTGCGGGGTCGGCCGTCGAGTAGACCGTCAGCGAAGGCCCGGCCGGGTCCTGGTCCGCGGTGGTGGTTTCCGCGCCAGCAGCCGGTGATCCGAGCAGCAGGCCGGCGCCAAGCAGGGCAAGAGCGGGTAACCGGTGGTTTGCGGTGGGGTCGAGCCAGGTGATGGTCATGGGTGTCGTCTCCAGTGAGGGGGGGCAAGCAGGTCGAGTCATTCCGACAACGGATGGCCGTCGAAAGTGAGCTGTCCACCAGTCATGTCGAATGCGGCGAAAACGATCAGAACCAGTCCTTCTGACCAACCATGTAGAGTCGGTAGAACTCCTCATCGGACTTGGTCAGGTAGATGATGCCTTCGATCAGGGTCAGGACATTGAAGATCACCAAGCCTACGCCACAGGTTCCGATCGACACCAGCAGGGTGATGAGGCCGGCCCGATCGAAGCCGAGCATGAACTTGGGAATGCCGATCCAACCCGTCCCCGTCATGAAGAGAATGATCGACAGGATCCCGACGGCCATCTTCTTGCTGTGCGCCACCTGTTGGTTGTAGGGCGGTGGGGAAAATGAATCGACCATGGTCATGTTCCTGAATCAACTGGGCGGGAAGTTGCTTCCTGCGGTCTTCGGGTACTGCCTTGTTCGAGGATAACACGGCTCAGCGGGCCGAGGCTTCCGCACGGATCTCCCGAAGGACGGTGACCTTGATCTCGCCGGGAAAGGTCATTTCCTCCTCGACGCGCTTGGCGATGTCCTTGGCGATGGCGAAGGTGGTGTCGTCGTCGGCCTTGCGGGCATCGACGATCACCCGGACCTCGCGACCGGCCTGGACCGCGAAGGCCTCGTCAACCGGTTCGAACGCGGTCGCGATCGCTTCAAGCTGTTCCAGTCGTTTGACATAGAGTTCCATCGACTCGCGCCGTGCCCCGGGTCGTGCGCCGGAGATCGCATCAGCGGCCATGACGATCGGGGTGTAGGGGGTGGTCGAGGGAATATCGTTGTGGTGGCCGCCGATCGCGTTCAGGACCGCCTCGGACTTCTCACCGAACTTCTTGGCGAACTCCATGCCGATGGCCGGGTGCCCGCCTTCGATCTCGTGGTCCATGGCCTTGCCGATGTCGTGGAGGAACCCGCAGCGACGCGCCACCTGGCCGTCGAGACCCAGTTGGTCGGCGATGATCTGTGACAGGAAGGCGACTTCCACGGAGTGGCGCAGCACGTTCTGTCCGTAGCTGGTCCTGAAGTGCAGCTTGCCCATGGCCTCGACGATCTTGCCGTGCAGGCCGCGGATGTTGGCTTCCACGATCGCATCGCTGCCGGCCTTCTTGATGCGTTCGTCGACATCGCGCTTGGTCTGGAGCACCAGGTCCTCCACCCGGGAGGGATGGACCCGGCCGTCTGCCACCAGCCTCTGGAGTGATTCCGCGGCGATCGTCCGGCGAATCGGATCGAAGCAGGAGACGCTGATCACCCCGGGCGTGTCGTCCACCAGGATGTCGGCACCGGTTGCGCGTTCGATGGCACGAATGTTCCGTCCTTCGCGCCCGATGATCCGACCCTTCATGTCGTCGGAGGGGATCTTGACCGTTCGCACCGTCGATTCGGAGACGTTCTCCGAGGCGTAGCGCTGGATCGCCATCAGGGTGATTTCCTGCGCTTCGGATCGAGCCTTGTTCTCGGCTTCCTCGAGAATGGTCCGGGTGAGGTGGTTGCCCTCGTGGGCACATTCCTCGCGGATCTGGACCATGTAGGCCTCGACCGCATCCTCACGTGAGAGCTCGGCGACCGTCGACAGTCGCTCCGTGAGCTCTTCGCGACGCTGGGTGACTTCCGCTTCGACGGTTTCGGCGCGTTCAAGAGCCTGTCGGCTCTTCTGATCCCTGGATTCGAGCTTCGATTCCCGGCGCTCGATCTGTTCGAATCGCTTGTCGAGGGTTTCCTCGCGCTTGCTTGCTCGTTCCTGGCTCTTCTTGAGTTCAGCCAGGGACTCAGAGACTTCCTGGTCGACGCGTTCCCGCTGCTCCTTGGCTTTCTTCTCCGCCTCGAGTTCGATCTTCTGGGCCTTGGCTTCCGCTTCGCGCCTGGCGCTCTCCAGGATGCCTTCGGCTTCGGTCCTGGCACTGGACAGGCTTCTCTTGGTCAGGATGGTGTGTGCCGTTGCACCCGCCAGAAGGCCGAAGATCAGCCCAACCAGGATCAGGATGACGTCCCAGGGACCTTGGATATCCAGTCCGCTCGACTGGACGGTGCCTGCTTCAAGTGCAGTCGTAAGCTGAGTTACGAGGTTGTGAGTCATGATTCAGCCCCAATCAGGTGTCGAGTGCCGCTGACAGCCCGCGGCACGTTGATGCCGGTCGGGAGGGGGGCGTGGAGGAAGAAACCTGGATTCGACTACCGAGAAGGCGGGAGATCGCCGGTTCGGTCGGCTTTCCGATCTCGAGATGATCGGATTTCAGCACTGCCTGTGAACAGAGAGGCAGAAAATGGGTCCAGCGCTGAGGAGGGGCTCCGTTTGGTGGGTATGAACCGAATTCGTGGTCTATCGGTCCGGGGTGCCTGTCGTGCCTGTTACATCGAAAACGGGATAGCTTCGAGTCAATCTATCCAGCGCTGCTTTGGACGTGCCGAGGTCGGCATCAAGTCCCCAGCACTGTCGGCAAGCGGTTGCTCCGTCTCGCCGAATGATCGGTCCACAGCCTTGTTCCGGCCGGTAGATACCGTAAGTTCCCTTTAGCTCCGATCCTGGGGCTTCAGGGTATGAACACTTCAGGGTACGCCTCGGCCTTCGGGGCTGTCAAGGGTAGGATGCCCTTACCCGCCAACAGGCATTGGCACCACGCACCAATGCCTCAAGAACAAGGTCTCGATCCATGCCAGCCATCCTCGACTGGGTCCTCCGGCTCGGGCCCACCAATCCCATCAGCACACGTCTTGTTCAGACCGGATCGCGACGTGTACGCCATCTGACGATCCGCAGCGCCTATCTCGGGGCGCTCATGGTGGTGCTGCTCTTCGGCCTGCTCGGCGATACCGGCACCTTGCGGGAGATGGCTCAGCGCGGTGCTGCCGCCTTCACCATCATCAGTTTCGGCCAGGTCCTGCTCATCTGCCTGCTCACGCCGGTCTTCATGGCCGGGGCGATCGCCCAGGAAGCCAATGCCCAGACCTGGGACATCCTGCTGACCTCCCCGTTGAATTCCCTCCAGGTGGTGCTCGGAAATCTCTTCGGTCGACTCTTCTTCATCATCGCGCTGCTCCTGTCCACCCTGCCGGTCTTCGCGGTCACCCAGTTCTTCGGTGGTGTTCCCGGAGAGGCGATATTCGATTCCTTCGCCATCTCCGGCTGCAGTGCACTCATCGTCGCCGCGATCGCCATCACGCTCAGCGTCACCCGTACCGCGGGGCGTCGAGCGGTCTTCATCTTCTATATCTCGGTGGTCCTCTACCTCTTCGTCACCTGGGCGCTGGACAGCCTGTTTCGAACGCCGATTTCGCCGGGGTCTGCCGCGCAAGGCACGACCCTGCTGACGCCTTTGAATCCCTTCCTTGCGATGGAATCCCTCCTCCTCTCGAATTCCTACGTGCCACTGATCGATTCGCAGGCTTCATGGTTCAAGCAGCTGTGGTTCGGTCATCCCCTGGCCGTCTACTGCTGGCTCTGCGTGTTGTTGAGCCTCATGTTGGTCGGACTCTCGACCGTGCGGTTGCGCGTGATCGGTTCCCGGTCCTCGGTCGGGTCGCGTCTGGGCAGGATCTTCAAGAAGACGGAGTCCGGAGCGCGAGCGCCTCGTCGAGTCGGTCACAACCCGATTGCCTGGTGGGAGCATGATGGGCGCGGTCGCACCCTCACCGCCGTGATCAGTCGCTGGAGTTTCTTCGCCATCGGAATCACCGCGGCGGTCGTGCTCCTGCTGCTCTACGCGCAGGCCTCGATCTCGGTGCAGACCTTGCGAGTCTCCTTCCTGACCCTGCTTGCAGCAGAGACCGTGGTCATCATGCTCACGGCACTCAATCTCAGCGCAACCGCCGTCAGCCGCGAACGCGAGGACGGCACGCTGGATTTGATCCTGACCACGCCGATACAACCGGGTCCCTACCTGGCCGGCAAGTTGAAGGGGCTGATCCAGAACCTTCTTCCCATGATCCTGGTGCCGTCGATCTCCCTCGGGCTTGCGGCACTCTTCGTCTTGATCGGCGGCTTCGGTCAACCGACCTCCGTGCTCACGATGATCAACACCAACAACGTCATGCTTCCGATCGTCCTCCCCGAATCGGCACTGGTATTCCCGTTCCTGTTGACCGGTTTCACCGCCTTCTGCGTGATGGTGGGCCTGCACTGGTCGATCAAGAGTCGAGGGACCATCGGCTCGATCACGGCCTCGGTTGCGGTGGTCTTCCTGGTGGGCGGCGTGCTCGGCATCTGTGGCGTCACCAGCGGCAGGGAGATCGACGTGGTCGGGGGATTCCTGTCGGCCCTGAGCCCGATCAATCTCCTGCTTGCATGCTTCGAACCCGGGGAGTTCCTGAACGGAAGCCTCGAGAGTGGCAATGAATCAGCATCACGAATATCCCTCGTGATCGGCGGCGCGGTGGCATCCTTCTGCTACATCGCGGTTGTCTTCGGCATGCACAGTTCGATGAAGCGCAGCTTCATGATGTCGGTT
This sequence comes from Phycisphaerales bacterium, assembly GCA_029246705.1. GTDB lineage: Bacteria > Planctomycetota > Phycisphaerae > Phycisphaerales > SM1A02 > JAKVBQ01. The sequence goes on from JAQWMQ010000039.1 coordinate 67,526, forward strand.
CGACGACTTGCCGGCACCGGCAACTGATCAGGCTCGAACCGCTGTCGCCTTGTCGAGGAAGTGTTTTCAGCAACCCCAGTTGCCCAGGACGACCGACAGGTCCACGCCGTCCACGATCCCGTCGTCGTTGATGTCGGCGGGACAGGTGCAGGGTCCCCAGCTTCCAAGCAGGATCGAGAGATCGATGCCGTCCACGCAACCGTCGTGGTTGATGTCACCGGCCTTCCAGACCGGCAGCTCGAGTGCCTGCACGTCCATGGGTTCCGGTGCGCTCTTGCCCTGGCTGGTCCAGAGACTGTGGGCAATGGAGCCAAGTGCGTTGTCCGCGGTGTTGCGGAGGAAGTCCATGTACTCGCTGGTCGAGGTCTGGTAGTAGAGCGTCGCGACGATGTTCTTGGTTTCCGGCGGAATGATGTACTCGGTGTCGTCCCAGTACTGGTTGTCCGCATAGGCGTAGGGGATCGATTCCGCTCCGACGGATTGCAGTTCCGCGTAGGTCGCTCCGCGCGGGGGAATCCGGTTGTCGAAGAGCCTGACGTTGTTGAGTGCCAGGTGGAAGGACTCGCCTGCCGGCAGGTTGGTGGCTGCGGCGACTTCGTCGGAGAGGCCCGCCCTCATCTCGTAGATCTTCGCGCCGTTCAGGTCCAGGGCAGCCTTGTTGTAGTCGTAGGCTCCCGATTCCGCGATCAGGTTGTCGTCCTGGTCATAGAACTGGATGTTCAGCCACATTCTTCGTCCCTCGGGATACCCCGTCGGAAGCTTGTGACCGGTCTGGTTGATGATGCGCACGCTGAGGTAGCCGCCGGCGGAGATGCTCAACTCCATGTCCGAGGCGTCCTTCAGCATCTGGACCGTCCGGGCCTTGGCGGCCTGGACGCGCTCTTCGGTCAGTCCGGTGATCTCCGATCCCTGTCCGTTGGCTTCGAAGTGTTCCTTGACTGCTCCGACCACCCAGGTGTTCGACCCGGCGAAGGAGTGTTGTCCGATGTCGTAGCGCTGGGGGTTCTCGGGGTTGTCCTCGAACACGCAGGCCGCTCCGACCTGCTTGGGCATGTGACAGTCCTGGCAGCTGCGCATCAGTCCGTCCGAGCCCTCGGGGATGTAGCCGCCAAAGCGGTTGTCATCGAAGGCCACGCCGGTCTCGGCGAAGTCGCTGATCAGCCATTCGCTGTAGGTCCGCTGCTCGGGGTACATGTCGTTGGGGTTGCCGGTCGGGTGGGCGTTGCCATCCTCCAGGCTGGTGAGGTCGTACGCGCCGGTCTTCGGGTTCTTCATGAACAGCGGGTTGCTCACATCGTGGCACTGTCCGCAGAACGCACTCTGGCGGTGGTAGGGGGACTCGACCAGCCAGATGAAGTGTCCGTTGGTCGCTCCGTGAACGCCGTACCAGTTGGTGCTGATCTCATCCGGTCCGTAGGGACCACGTCGCATGCTCTGGGGGTCGACGACGTAGGAGGCGTTGCCCGTGAACTCTGGAAAATCACCGGAGGCCTGCAGCGCTGCAATGATCGGGGAATCCGGATATTCCTCGCCGTAGGGATCGTTGAAGTCACCGGAAGCGGGGGGGAACCCGTGGGCACTCTCGCCGCTGACGTAGCAGTCCTGAGGTGCGCTCGGGTCCGGGTCCTCACAGGGAACGGGATTCACCGCGCGGTGGCAGAAGTTGCAGTTGATGCCATCGAAGTCATCGTCGCTGAACGTGGCAAATGGGTCGGTCAGTTCCGTCTCGAAGGACTTGCCACTCAGCCAGGCGTTGGGTGCATGGCATCGAATGCAGGTCTCGCCGCCGAACTTCACGTCCTGCATGGCGATGGACACGGCTGCATGCCAGACCGGGTCACGTGCGGACTGTCCCATCATGCTGGCGACCCAGGGGTCGTAGGGAGCTGTTTCGACGTTGAATTCGGCGTGGCAGTAGGTGCAGTTTGTGCTGCTGGTGATCTGGTCGAAGCTCTTGAAGTCGGGGGGCGGCTGCGTTCCCGGCTGGTAGAAGTCGGCTTCGGTGGTCTGGAGCTGAACCTGATCTTCCTCGCCGTTGGCGCCCGCGCTTGGCTGGTTCGTGAATTGGACGGCCAAGATCACCACCGCTGACATGACTGCAAGGCCAGTTGTCATCTTGAATGACTTGAACCCACGTTGGTTGGATTGCATCGCTGAACAGCTCCTGGGCGCTACTGCTGCGGTCCCCCCGGGGGGCTCGAAGCATGTCTCAAAACCGGCCTTTCAGTCCTCGCCAACGGGCATCAGGACCGATCTACAGGATCATCATCGAGCAATCAACGAATGGTCTTTATCTGCGGATCAATTCCTGACCGATTGGTGGGGATTCGGCCATTCATACGGTACGCGTGCGTTGGGGTGCGTCAACTCTCAACCAAAGAGTCCGATCAACATAAAAGAGCGCCTCCATGGGTCTTTTAGGACCCTGGAACCTCGATTTCAGAAACTCCGATAGAATCCATCTCCATGACCTGTGGGATCGACATCAAGTGGACTTGGAAGCACGCCTCTGCGCTCTGCTCGGGCGTGGGTGGGCGGCTGCTTGGTCTGCTGCTCTGTTTGTTGGTTATCGGTCCTGGCTGCAGTGCCCCTCAGAGCCAGCCAGCGACCATGGCAGTCGACCCCGGTGGGTACCAAGCCTGTTTCGATGCCGTCATCCTGGTGGCTCGGGACAGCGGCATGCCCGCGATCCTGCGCGATCGGGCAGGAGGCGTGGTTGAAACAGCTCCCCGGCTTTCCGGGTCCCTTTTCGAACCCTGGCGGCTCGATAACGCTTCCTTCGGCGAGACCCTCGAGAACACGGTGAGCTTCCAGAGGCGTCGGGCTCGGTTCGAGTTCGTGCCTGCCGATTTCGTGGCACCTTCAGCGGGTGATCCGAACGTCCTCGAAGGCCCGCCCCTTCCCGGTTCCTCGGGCGATGATCTTCTTGATGTACGCACCTACCCGGGGCCGTTGGAAGTCCGGGTCTGGGTCTATGTCGAGCGTGCCTTCACGCCCGGACTTCGTTCGGGCACCTGGACCCGTTCGCAGACCACCTTCAGCACGGACACCCTGAAACCGGTTCGAGATGCCGATGACCAGACCGTCGTCGACTTCAGCAAGTGGACACCGGTTCGACGGGATCCCGCCTACGAACAACGTCTGCTCGAAGCGCTGTCCAGGCAGATTGCGGCAGTCAACGCGGATCGCACCTGAACCAGGTTCGTTCAGGTCAGCTCGATCCTGGGGTCCACCCATCGGTACATCACGTCCACGACGAGGTTGAACAGCACCAGCAGTGTCGAATAGACCAGGACCACGCCCATGATCAGGGTGAGGTCCTTTGCCAGGACCCCGTCGACGAAGTGCTGGCCGATACCCGGAACCGCGAAGACCTTCTCCACCACGAACGAGCCGGTGAGGGCGATCGCCGTCGCGGGTCCGAGGTAGCTCAGTACCGGTAGAAAGGCGTTCTTCAGGGCATGTCGCATCGCCACTCGTCTCTCGGAGAGCCCCTTCGCCCTGGCCGTTCGTGCATGGTCCGTGGCCATCTGTTCCAGCATGCCGAAGCGAACCAGCCTCGAAATGTAGGCGGCAAAGGGAAGCGAAAGCGTGATCGCCGGAAGCACCAGGTCCGAAGGTGATCCCCAACCACCCACCGGGAACCACTTCAACCAGGCGGCGAACACGATCAGGAGTGCTGCTCCGGTGACGAATGACGGCAGACTGATGCCGATCAATGCGATCGACTGGGTCGACACGTCGGCAATCGAGTTCGCACGCAGGCCTCCGATGACACCTGCGCCCAGGCCGACCACGGTCGCAATGAGGATCGCGGAAAAACCAAGCACCAATGACACCGGGATGCCGTCCATCAGGATCTCGTTCACGGTCCAGTCGCGTTGTTGCAGGCTCGGTCCGAGATCGAACGGGTAGGCAGCATCACCGATCAACCAGGAGATTCCGGTCGCGTTGCCCAGGTAGGAGAAGTAGAAGTCCACCGGATCCGAAAGGTTGTACTGCTGCTCCATGGCGGCAATGATCTCGGGAGCCGGGCGACGGCCCTCGGGATTCTCAAGCGGGTTTCCAGGAATCAGCCAGGCCAGCACGAACGTGATGGTGTAGACCGCGAGCACGATGAAAGGGAGTTGGACCAGGCGTCGTGCAATCAGTGGAAGCATCGTTCAACCAGTCTACCGGGGTGACGGCATCCATCGAAGCCACGTAGGCTTTCCACATGGCATCTCCTCTCGGCATCCTGTCCGCACTGGCTCACCTCCAGATCGTGATGGCAGTGTCGGCGGTGGCCTTCGTCCAGACGGCTTCTCTGCTGCTGGTCGGAAGGGGGGCGTCGACCGGCTGGCTGCTGGCGGCCCTGCTGGGAACCCTGGGGATCTATCTTCTCGACGGTGTTCGCAGCGCGGATCGCGAGGATTCGGTGAGTCAGGCCCGACGGGCAACGCTTTGTCGGCGGCATCGCGGTCTTTTCAGCAGTCTGGGGCTCCTTGCCCTCGTCGGCGGCGGGATCTGTGCCGTGAGCTCCAGCTCTTCGCCCTGGGTGTTGGTGCTGCTTGGGTTGCTGGGCTTGGCAGGGCTCGCTCACGTCCTGCCGATCGTGCCCTGGCGATCCGGTCGCGTGACCACCAAGAACCTTGGGCTCATCAAGCCTCTCGTGATCAGCCTGGCCTGGTTGATCGGCGGGCTGCTGGTGTCCTTCGAATCCGATCCGGCCGGTCCACCGCCCTCCCTGGGGGGGCTGATCGGGTTCTCATTGATGAGCTTTCCCCTGCTCCTCCTCGATTCGATCTGGCTTGATCGGCGCGACATGCAGGCTGATGCCCGTTTCGGGCAGGACACCTGGGCGGGGCGACTTGATACCGGCCGGTATCGGTTGGTCACCGGCATCCTGCTGATGCTCCCATGCCTGGGGTGCCCATGGCTGCCCGGCGGCTGGGTCATGATCGGCTGGTTCTGGCTTGGGGCGATCTGGCTGGTCCTGGTCCCACCCCAGCGCCTTGGCTCGGAAGCGATGCAGGTCTGCCTCGCGGCACTCTGGCGCTACACCGGGTTGATCGGAGCCTTGATCCTGGTCACTACCGGTCGCTGATCGGTTGCAGCGCCCAGAGATTCTGCTCCAGCCTGGGATGCCTGGTGATGCCACGCAGTCGAGCGGGCTCGTACATGTAGGTGGTCGCGTAGTGATAGATCGGGAGGATCGGCATCGCTTCCTCCAGAAGAAACCGCTCCGCCTCACTCAACTGGGCCATCCGTCGTTCAGGGTCTCGTTCCCGAGCGGCCTCGGCGAGCATGGCGTCGAAGGCTTCGCTCGAATATCCGCGGTCATTGTTGCCATCGGTCGACAGCGAGAGATCAAGGAACGTGGTGGGGTCGCCGTAGTCCCCGAACCAGCCGCCCCTGGCGACCATGAAGTCGCCACCCTTGAGGTCCTCCTTGTAGGCCTTGGTGTCCTTGCCCCGCAAGGCGGTCTCGAGACCGAGATGCCTGCTCCACATGTCACGCATGGCCAGCCCCATGTCGCGGTATCTGGGCTCGCCGGTCGAATAGAGAAAATCGATCGTCGGGAAGGGCGTGCCGTCTGGATCCTCGAGGATCGAGTCGCCATCTCGATCCAGCCAGCCAGCTTCGGCCAGTTCGGCCTTTGCACGTTCCGGGTCGAACCCAAGTCCCGCCGGCGAGACATACCCCGGAATCGAATTCGGCGGCACCAGGGTCTCTGCGACCGCTTCACCGGTTCTCAGGACGAGATCAACGATCTTCTGCTTGTCGATCGAGCGTGCCAGTGCGCGCCGGACCCTCGGATCCTTCAGTGGGTTGTCGCGACCTCCCACGAGCTGATCGCGGCAGTTGAGACTGAAGTAGAAGGTGCCGAAGGCTGGTACCACATGGACATCACGACGTTCGCCGTCTTCGGGTTCAGGGAGATCACTCAGCGCTTCGTCGAGTTCAAGCCCTTGTGAAAGCATGGTTTTCAGTGAATCCGAGTGCTTGTCCTGGTAGGCCTTCATCTGGTTGGACATGTCCGCCCGGTACTCGGCCATCAGGTCGGTCACCCAGTCGACCGTACCGGCCTGGAAGGCGAGCACGGTGGTGTTCGGGTCCTGGATGCAGCGGACCTCGATCGTGTCCGCTGCGGCCATCGTCGGGTTCCAGTACTCGGGGTTTCGTTCCAGGCGTAGATCGCGCTTGTATCGCCACCTCTTCAGCTGGTACGGCCCGTTGCCCACATGAGCTCCGGCTTTGGTCCATCCGTGTTCCTGTTCAAGCATCCCGGTGCGTGGGTTGAGCCTCACGTACTGCTCCACCGTGGCCGGATGTACCGGAGAGAGAACCGCAAAGGCACAGAGGTCCAGGAAGTAGGGGATCGGCTCTGACAACGTGACCTCGAGGGTGCGCTCATCAAGGGCCTTCAAGCCCACGGTCTCCTCGAATCGTTGATTGGTCTCCTCCAGGAGGGCTTCGGCGGCTTCCGGGGAGTGAACTTCGCCGCTGGCGTAGTCACCAGTGGCCTTGGATCGCCACGTGAAGAACTCCGGAACGCCCTGGATGCCGTTGAAGAAGCCGCTGTAGTCAGCGGCCGTATCCGGCATGATCGCCCTGCGCCAGGCGTAGACGAAGTCATCGGCGGTCACCGGGTCGCCGTTGCTCCACCGGGCATCCGGGCGTATCTGGAAGGTCCAGGTGCGACCATCCTCGGAGGACGTCCATGATTCCGCCGCTGCCGGGAGGATTTCCGCGGTCTGCCCGTCCATCCGAACCAGCCCTTCGTAGAGCGAGCGGGCCATTCGAAGGTCCTGCATGTAGCTCATGCGCTGTGGGTCGAGTGTGAAGCAGTCACTGCCCTGCGCCACCACCACATCCGCTCTGGGCGCTGGCCTGTCCAGCAGCATTGCAGCGACCACGGCAGCGAGTAGGGCTACGAACGGAAGTATGATTTTTGGCATTGTGACAGGCTATTCCGTCACGAGGATCTTGTCGAACGACTCACGAGCCGGCGAGCTTGGTCCAATCGCCGGCACCGCCGAGGAAGTTCGCACGATTGCCGTCTCGCCATGCTTCCGAGGGGTCGCTCTTGGGGGTTCCACTCGGGCCGAGCACCAGTCGGGTGAGGACCGTCGCCTGGTAGATCGCATCGCCGTAGGCTTCGCGGATATCGGCATCGGCCTGCAGCTGTTCCCAGGCACCATCGGCGGTCGCGATGATCTGGACCAGGCTCGCGACGATCTTCTTGTTGAAGTCTCGACGGGTCAGTCCGTCGAGACCGATGAATTCAGTTCGGAGCAACAGCACCATTCCGGAGATCGCGCGGGCGAGTTTCGGGTCGTCCTTGAGGCGGCCGAGGGTGTCACTGAGGACCTTCGCCTGGGCACTGATGGCAGCGCCGCGAATGTCATTGGGGACGTTGGTATCGGAGCCGATGGTGGTCAGCGCGCGAAACTCATGCTGAAGGGCGATCCATGACTTCTCCTGGGTCGCACCGTTGATGATCGCCCTGATGATCGAGTTGAACTGTCGCGGGCGAACCAGTTCCGCATCGGTGCTTTTAAGCGACGTGCTCAACATGTTCGAGACGAAGATCCTCCCCGCGGGGTTGGTCATCGACTCGTTCTCGATCCTTCTTGCCAGTGCGAGGTTTGAATCGGAAGTGCGCACGAAGGCCATCACCCTCAGGACATTGAAGCGGTTGAAGTGGTTTCCGCTCTCGAGGATCGGACGAGTTTGCTTGATGAACTCGCTGCCGAAGGCTTCCCTGAACACGGGAGAGGTTCCAAAGCTGGTGAGGACCTCGATGAACTTGTCTCGGGCCTTCACGACGGTGGGGGGGGTCTCGCTGGTAAGTCCCCGGACTCCCTCGGTGACGAAGGTGTCAAGCACCTGCTTCTGGCTGGTGGTCAGTGGATTGGTGGTCTGGATGAACCCCGTGACGTCCTGAGCACCCGCACCACTGGAGATGGAGAGCAGGATCACTGAAACCAAGGCAAGGAAGGAGTGGTGCATCGAGGTGTTCTTCATGATCATGGTTGGTTCGTCTGTGTCTCTTTGAGGAGATCCTTCCACAGGATCTCGGGCCGGTTCGTTCGCTCTGGCGCCCTCGAACGAGGCGTTCGGGGCGGGCAGGCTCCTGAATTCAGGGCCACCAAGTTGGGTGACCGTACCGGGGGACGGTTCCGATTGTCAACGACTGCAGGTAGACTCTGCCACCCCCCCGGAGCTTATGGAATGGCGCCCTCGCCCTTTTCATGTCGCACGCCCCCGGGCAGGGGATGGAGCTCAAGCACCCCCATGGTCTTCAAGCCCACTTTTCCAGCGCATCTTCTTCCATTTCGGCTGTTTGGGGCACTCCTCTTGGTGGGGGTCCTTTCCTCCGGTGTGTTCGCTCAGGATCCACTTAAAGATCCTGCCGGCTTGAAAGGTTCTCCTGATCCGCCCGCTGGCGAGACTGCCCCGGACCAGGAGCCAGATGAGCTTCTCGAGGGCGTCCCATTCGCCGTATCTCCCCTGACGCTCCAGCAGGAAGTCCTCCTTTCCAAGGGAGCGCGTCCTTTTGTCGCGCGTGCCTTGGCCCGGGGTGCCCGCAGGATGCTGGTCCGCGCCAGCCCCGAGCTGATCCATGTTCAGCTGGCATTCGCCTTCGCCCGTCTCGCGACCAAGCTCCAGCCGGATTCGGTCGAATGCTGGCGACTCTTGCTGGCGATCGCAGGTGCTTCGGATCCAGGTGATCCCGAGGTGCTGAAGGCCGAAGTGGACGCGCTTGCCCAGATCTCGCGTCTTGCACCCGAGGACAGCGTCATTCGACTGCGACGTCTGCTGCTCGTGATCGAACAGGCCCAGACCGTCGAGGAACGTCTGGACCGTTTCGAACAGCTTCTGCAACCGGAGTCGATCGCCCTGATCGGCGACGATGTGGCTGCCAGGCTGGCCCTGGACATGGCATTGCTGTACTTGCGTGCGGGTGACAATGATGCGTTTACCCGACGTCTTGCGCAGGCCCTTGAACTCGATCCATCCTTTCCCAGCGCAACCGCCATGGCGGCAGGACATCTTGGCCAGGATGATCCGGTGGCCGAGTCCGAACTCCTGGTCGCTGCGTTGCTGGCAGATCCCATTGAAATCGGGTTCGCCCGACAGCTGGGGATCCTCGCACTCAACTACGGCGCCTTTTCGGGCGCTACTCGCATGTTGGAAATCGCCCAGTTCATCTCCCGCAGTTCCGGCCAGTATTCCAGCGAACTCGTCCTGCAGAGATGCCTTGCGCTCTGGGGACTCGGTCGCGGCCCGAAGGCCCTGGATGTCATCGCTGCCCACATGCGTGATCTCGATTCGATCGAGCGCAACCGGGTTCGTCGATTGAACCCCTCGCTTGATCCTTCCGACGTCATCAAGATCAAGGCAACCGAACCACCTGAGCTCTCGCTGCTCAAGGCCGTGATCCTCTCCGAGGGTGACGACGACCAGGCCTACCGCAGCTATGTCGCTGACGTGTTGAAGCAACTGCTCCCACTCATCGAGCAGCAGGATGACGCCGGCTTGGGCGAAGATGATGAGGAGCCCGGCGTCGAGCAGGCAACCTTGTTGCTCCAGGCTGCGGCCTTCGCTGCCTGGCAGGGGGAAGATTCCGAGTTGGTCGACAGGTTCGTCAGTGCTGCCAGGGAACAAATGGACCTCACGCCCGAGGCGCTGGGTCGGTTCGAGGCCTGGAACGCGATCGCTCGTGGGCAAATCGAGATCGCCATCGAGATCCTCTCCCTCATGGAGGAGGATGATGAACTCGCCGCTCTCGCCCTTTCGATCGCTTATTACCGCTCGGACCAGATCTCAAGCGCAGCGCGAATCTGGCTTCGACTGGCAAGAGACGTCCCCGGCACCGTGATCGGCATCTGGGCCCGCAACCAATTGCAGCTGAACCTCGGTACGACGCTCGCCAAAGGCACGGTCGCCGACAAGATCAACGACCATATCAGTCAGGTGCCCTCGTCGTTCGACCGACTCATGCTCCAACGGGATGTTGCCTATTCGCTCCGTCTCGATCCGGTGAACTCGACCGTCAAACCCTACGAGCCGGTCCTCTACCGGCTTGAAATCGCCAACCGAAGCGGGATCAGGCTCGCGATCGGCAATGAGGGCCCACTGCTTCCCACGGCAGCCCTGGTCTGTGCGACCACCGCTGCCGCCGGCGGAGGCACGACCACGGGCGACTTGATCGTGCTGTCCATCGATCGGAAGCTTGGACTCGAGCCTCGCGAGTCGATGGTCATCGAGCTCGACCTCGATTTCTACCCCGGAGTAGCTGGCGAGATTGCGGTGGCACGTGTCGGTGAAGGTTTTTCAATCGATGCTCGAGTCATCACCAACTTCACCTCGGACGGCACGGCGGTCGTTCCCGACTTCTTCGGCGAGAAGGCGACGGCACGACTCATGAGGATCGATGGCATAACCCCTGACAAGCCCTATCGTCGCGACACGCTCGAGCAGATCAATCGCATGGAGAACGTTGCCGCGCTCAACGGGCTCCTGTCACTCCTGCAGCTCGCTCTTCGAAGCGAGAGAGATGAGATCACCCCCCAGGCGGCGATGTTCAGGGACAGGATCTTCCAGATCTTCAAGCTTCAGTACCAACAGCTTCCTGCTGATGCTCGCGCCTGGCTTGCCTATGCCGCTCCGGCCACCGCGAGCGCTCCCGGTTACGACGAGATCATCAAGCTGATCATGGATGACCAGGATTCACTGGTCCAGACCGTGCTGGTCGCGAAGTTGAGCTGGTCCGCCCGAGATGGAGGGTCCAACAACAGCTACCTCGAGAAAATGCTGGAATCAGACAACCCCGAGGTTGCGGACATGGCGCGCAAAATGCAGGAAGTCTGGACCATCGCCGAGAACGAGGAAAGCTCCGCGAGCGATTCCAACTAGCGAGTCGATCGGATTCCATCGGCGTGGATCACCAGGGGCTTGCCGGGGTCACTCATCAACACCGAGGTCTTGCTTGGTGAACAGGGATTCGAAGGCGATCCCTGCTGCAGCGAAGTTCTCCCGGGCGCCCTCGAGACGGTCGATCGTGGCGATGACCTTGACGACTTCCGCGCCCATCTCCTGCATGATGCCGGCGGCTTCGAGCGCCTGTCCTCCGGTGGTGGCGACATCCTCGAGGAGGATGACCTTGTCCCCGGCATTGAGCACGCCCTCGAGCTGCTTGGCGGTGCCGTAGTCCTTCTTCGAGTTTCGAATGAACAGGCAGGGGAGCTTCGATCGCATGGCGGTCGCGGTGACCAGGGGGATGCCGCCGAGTTCCGCGCCCGCAAGGCGGTCGATTCCCTCCGGAATCCGCTCCGCGAACAGTTCCGCCAGTTCGACCAGGACGTCCGGCTGCGTCGAGAAGAGGTACTTGTCGAGGTAGTAGGCGCTGGTCCGACCGCTTCGGAGGGTGAATTCACCCCTGAGCAGGGCGACTTCGGCGATGCGGGCGGCGAGGGCTTCCTTGTCGATGGTCATCATGGTCTCAGTCTAGAGGATGGTCTGTCGATGTGCTGTTCCGCCGGTCGGGGCGGTTTGCCGGCTGGATTCCGGGTGCGTCACTGCCGGGTCCTCGCTGGGGCAGGTTCTGGCCGTCTCATTGCTGATTCCCGTGGTGGGGTTGCTTCAGATCGACCCGGCGGAGTGATGGCGCGGACTGGGTTCGCAGGCACGAAGCCCGAAGCTCGAACCGAAACAGCGGGTTCCGCACGCTCTGCCGCGCTTGCTCGCACGATTGGCGGTACGCTACAGCCATGGCAAGCGTCTGCTTTTACTTTCAGGTCCACCAGCCCTACCGAATCCGACAATATTCGGTGTTCGACAACGATCACTTCTACTTCGACAACGAAGCCAACAAGGAGATCTGTCGCAAGGTTGCGGACAAGTGCTACATCCCCGCCACGCGGACGATCCTCGACCTGATCAAGCGTCATGAGGGCCGGTTCCGGGTGTCCTACTCGATCTCCGGCGTCGCGCTCGAACAGTTCGAGGCGTGGGCGCCCGAAGTCATCGAGCTCTTCCAGGAGTGTGCGGCGACCGGTGCGGTCGAGTTCATCGCGGAAACCTCGCACCATTCATTGAGCTTCCTCTTCTCGAAGGAGGAGTTCCAGGCCCAGGTCGCCGAGCAGGAAGCGCGCATCGAGCGCCTCTTCGGTGTGCGGCCGACGGTGTTCCGCAACACCGAACTCATCTACAGCGACCAGGTCGCCCAGTACATCGCCGAGATGGGTCGTCACCGTGCCGTGATCTGCGAAGGCATCGATTCGATCCTCGGCTATCGCTCGCCGAACTACCCCTACACCCCGCCCGGGCCCGCGGCCACGCCTGCCAACGGCGAGGGCCCGATCCGCCTGCTGCTCAAGAACTACCGTCTGTCCGACGACGTCGCGTTCCGCTTCTCGAACCGCGCCTGGAAGGAATGGCCGCTGACTGCCGAGAAGTTCGCGCGCTGGGTCGACCAGATCAACGGCGACGGGTACACCTGCAATCTCTTCATGGACTACGAGACCCTGGGTGAACACCAGTGGGAGGACACGGGCATCTTCGAGTTCCTCGATGCCCTGCCCGAGAAGGTCTTTGACGTCAATCCCGGTCAGAACGACTTCCTCACCCCGACCCAGGTGGTCGACACCTACGAGCCGGTGGGGGAGTACAACGTGCCGGAGTTCCGCTCCTGGGCCGACACCGAACGCGACCTTTCGGCGTGGCTCGGCAACCCGATCCAGGACAACGCCGCCGCCGA
>JAQWMQ010000005.1 GCA_029246705.1 Phycisphaerales bacterium
GTGGTCTGGTCGGTGCCGAGCAGTTCGAAGCGGTTGCCGGTCTGAACGCGGGTCTCGACCCCGGTCATCGCCTTGACCGCGAGTTCGACGCTGTCGGCGGCGGGGTCGGTCACGCCGGGCAGCGGGTGGACCTCGATGAGGGCCGACCCCTTCGGTGCGGGCGAGGCCCCGACATGGACCGACTGGGTCACCGGGTCGGCAAGCAGCTCCTCGGCGACCCGGGCGCATTGGTCGGCGTCGAGCTCGCCCTGGACCAGGAAGACCGAGGCGTGGTTGACCGTTTCGGGCGCCTGGGTGTCATCGACCGCCGCGAAGGCACGTGCGGCGGCATGGCCGCGGGGATCCTCGCGACCGGGAGCGGAGCGGACTTCGAATCGGTGGACCGGAGATTGGGGCGAGGTGGACACGGGGTGACGGCGTTCCAAGGGTGTTGAAGGGACACGAACTGCATGGGAATGGTAGCGCGAACCGACGAGCTTCTCCCCTGCCGACATGCTGCCCACCAACAAGATCGCCCCGCCGGAGACCCGGCGGGGCGATCAGGAAGAAGGGGTCCTTGGTGGGCTCAGAACTGCATCTGGAACTGGGTCAGGATCACGAACTCGTTGGTCGCACCACCCAGGGGCCGGAAGCCGTTGTTGTTGGTCGCGGAGATATCGGTGATCTCGTTGTTGGAGTAGCTCATCTGGAAGCTCCAACGCAGATCCTGGCCGTCGATGTACCAGTTGGCTCCGAGCGTGGAGATGCTGAGGGGGCTGAAGGAAGGCGTGGGGTACGGGAGGCCACCCGGGTCTTGGAAGGGCGAGATCTCGGGCTGGGTGATCGGATCGATGTACTGGTAGCGGGCGAAGAGTTCCCACTTGGGTGCCACGTACATCGAACCCTGCAGGACCAGTCCCAGGAGGTTGGTGGTGCCCCGGAGGGTCGAACCGCCGAGCCCGTTTGATCCGTCGTTCTGACTCCACTTGGTCTCGGAGTTCGAGTAGTAGAGCGCTGCAAAGATCGAGGCCCCACCGAAGTTGAAGGTCGCATCAGCGGTCACGTTGATCCACTCGTTGTTGCCGCCGCCGAAGTAGCCTCGATTGGTGTTGGCGGAGGTCGGCAGATCGCTCGGGGCGGAGCCCATCTGGTAGTGGCCGGCAAGTCCGAGCATGATGCCGTTCTGTTCGCCGATCGGGCTGGTCATCTCTGAGAATTCAGACCAGTCACCGGAAATCTTGTATTCCAGGCGAGAGGTGAATGCGAAGGAGGCCTGCTGATCCCAGTAGGGTGAGTTGAGCGGGTTGGTTCCAGCCGGGTAGTAGCGGCTGTTGTTGGAATTGCCGGCAAGCAGGTTGTCGGTACCGCCATCGGAGAAAGCAAAGGCCCAGGAGAGGTCGTTGCCCTGCATGGACAGTTCGATGCCCTGCGAACGACCGATACCCATCAGCTCGTCGACGGAGCTTCGGTCGGCGGCCATCAGGTTCTGAACGGACACCAGTCGTTCCCGGGAGAACGGCAGCTTGAACTGACCGAAACGCACCGACCACTGATTGTCGAGATCGAAGGCGACGTAAGCATCGAGCAGATTCAGACCACCAAAGGAGTCGATGGTGTTCACCGCCTGGCCCACGGGCACCCTGGTGCCTGTCGGTGTGAACTCGGTCCGGATGAAGTAGCGGATCCCCGGTTCGAAGACGTGACCCTTGAAGACCAGCCGGGAGTGCGGCAGATCGAAGCCGTAGGCGTCGTTGGGGATTTGGACCGGGTTTCCCTGAGGGCCGGCGTTGGTAAAGCCGGCATCGGACGTGGTGCTCCAGATGTAGCGGGCCTGGAGCAGGCCGCCCACCTGGAGGAGGAAGCGATTGTCGGCGCTTCGGAGGTAGAAGCCCAGGTCGGAACTCCAACCAGCCATTGCGGCCGACTCCTGGAGGCTGGTCCGGGTCGCGCTGTCGGCCAGGACGTCGTTGACCAGGGAGCGGATCTCGGTGGAGCGCTCCTCGGTCAGCCAGTCGGCCTGTTCTTCGCCGCGGAGCACCTGGACCTCCTCGCGGAGCAGCGCATTGTCGCGCTCGAGGGTGTCCAGCCGGTCACTCATGCGACCGATGGCATTCTCGTCCTGAAATCCGAAGGCAAGGCTGCCGGTCAGGGCGGCCAGGGAAACCGCGCCAAGGGCCACGGAGGGGTGGACCTTGCTGCGGTGTGTCGTGTTTCGTCTGCTGGTGCGCATCCCGTACAACTCCTCGTGGCGACTGGGGGAGCCCAAAAAGGCCATACGGGGCCTCAGGGGCGTACCACCCGGGGCATGGCCCCGATCTGGTCTACCGAGCAGCTATCGGACGAATGGGTGATAAAAGCCCAGAAATGTCCGTCAGGAGTCGTTTTTTTGCGTTGGCCAGCTCGGCTGGTTCAGAAGAGCAGCTGGATCTGCCCTCGAAGCACCCACTGATAGCGGGCGTTGGTGAACCCCCAGCCGAGGCCCTGGATGCTTCCCTCGTTGACCCCGACCATGGGGCTTTGGAGGTCGATGCCCCAGTCGGCGGTGAACTTCACGTTGTCGTTGATGAAGTGGTTGACCCCCAGGGTGATCACGCTGGTCTTCATCTTGCCGAGAGGTGTTTCCAGGAAAACTGTCTCGACCGAGCCCAGGTCGATGTTGGTGTGCTCGTAGCGGGCAAAGAGCTCGAAGGTTTCAGTGAGTGCATACCCACCCTGCACCAGAAAGCCCCAGGGGTTGAGCGACCCTTCGATCTGCTGCTGGGTTGGTATGGAATTGCTTTCCCAGGAACCGCCCAGATCGAACTGCTGCCAGACCACCGCACCGAAGAAGCTCAGGTTTTCGAACTTGGCGGAGATGTCGGCGGTGACGCCACTGACGTTGGTGCCGTCAAGGTTGCCTACTCCACTGTACGACGCCAAGGTGTCCACCACTGGCGCAAGGAGGGTATCGGCTGAAGCATTCTGGTTGTACTTCTGGGTCATTCCAGCCAGGCCGATCATGACCGCGGTCTCCTCGGAGAGGCCCGCGTTGAAACCCCTGAACTGGCTCCAGTCACCGGCGAGCTTCCACTGGAAGCGTCCGGCAAAGGCGTACTCGGTGGGATCATCGCCACTGTTGGTATAGAGCGTGCTGGAATCGAGGGTGGTTCGCACCCCGTTGCCGTAGTACCCCTCGAGGGACAGGTCGTCATTTCGGTAGCGAAGATCGACGCCGACCCCGCGACCGGCCCCGAAGAACGCATTCACCAGGGATCTCTCGACGGCAAGCTGCCTGCGGCTGGAGACCAGCTCTTCCCGCGTGAAGGGAGCCTTGAACTGCCCGAGTGTCACCGCCAGCCCGTTGTCGAAGTGCTTGGTGATCATGACGTCCTCGAAGGAGAACTCCCCGGAACGACCACTGAACTGGCCGTTGATCTGGTAGCGCCAGGAATCATCAAGGACCGATCCCTTGAACTGCACCTTGGCACGGCGAATCTGGAAGCCCCAACCGTTCTTCGAGCCGTTGACGGTGTTGGTGCCCAGGAAGTTGTCCTGGGCGAAGTTCTTGTTTGAATAGTCCTGCCCACTGGGGTTGTGGTTCAACACCCAACGAACCTGGATCTGACCCTCCACCCGGAGGGTGAACCCGCCATCGGCACTGGCCAGGTGAAACCCCTCCCCCGGGGCATACCCCGAGGTGATGCCGGAGGCCTGCAGCGAGGTTCGAGCCTGACTGTCCGCCAGGACGTCGGCCACGATCCCCCTGATCTCCGCGGTACGTTCACGGTTCAACCAGGTGGCACCCTCGGTGGTGTCCAGCCGATCGGCCAACTGGCCGTTGCGCGCACGGAGGGCCTCGATTTCGGTGGCCAGTTCGGCCAGTGCACCAGCCGGATCGTCAGCCGTGACGTCTTCAGCATGCACAGCCGAGGCACCCACCACGAGACCCAGCAGGAGGGCCGCACGATGGACTCTTGAGGGTGACTGGATTCTGGCGTGCATCAAGAGGTCTCCGGATTTGAGTGGCTTCAGAGGCTATCGAGAAGATCGGGCGGATCGCCCGCCCAAGGCCAAAGAGCAGGTGAACGAAAAGCCGGTCGCCCCACGAGGCGCGGCCTGGGAGCACGGATACTAGAGCGGGGCTATCAAGAACGAATGAAGATCATCCATGGCTTTGATTGAGACTGGGCACGCTGGGCCGTCCGTGGCTGCCCTGCGTGCCCGAGATGGCTCATGGCCAGGTTCGATCTCGACAGACAGTGCGGCACAAAATGAAAACCGGCCGGTCCCTGAGGACCGGCCGGCCGAGCCGTTCGACGCCCCGAGGGGCAATCGTTGGGTGGATGAACTTGCAGAGTCAGGAGCGACTCAGAAGAGCAGCTGAACCTGAGCCCGGAGGACCCATTCAGACGACTTGTTGGTCTGACGCCAGCCGGTGTCGGGCTGGTCAACCCAAGCGCCGCCGAGGCTGTTGTTCATGTTGATGCCCCAGTCAGCGGTGAACTTGACGTTCTCGTTGACGAAGTAGTTCACACCAAGGGTCAGCAAGGAAAGCTTGGCTGCGCCCTCGTCCGTGGAACCGGCGAAGTCGCCCTCACCGAGACCACGGTTGTTGGCCCATGAGAATCGACCGAAGAGTTCCCACTGGTCAGTGAAGGAGTAGCCAGCCTGACCGACGAAACCCCAAGGGTTCACGGTGTTGTCCATGGCACCATCAGTCGCTTCGAAACGCTGGTAAACAGCGGCAGCGAAGAGGCTGAAACCAGCGAACTTGGCGCTGAAGTCAGCAGTAACGCCCCACACTTTGGCGTGGTCGCTGACGAAGGCGCCAGCGCCAATAGTATCACGACCTGCTGCAGTGTCTGGATCGGCTCCGTCTGCGATTGCTGCATTGGCACCAACGGTACCGTTCCAGTTCTGGGCCATACCAGCCACGCCAATCATCATGGCGCTTTCATCCTCAGGGCTGCTGGTGAAGCTGTCGAAGTCAGACCAGTCACCGGAGAGCTTGTACTGGAAGCGAGCCTGAACTGCCCACTTGGTGGGGTTGTTCGAGGAGTTGCTGTAGCCAGTGTTGTCACCACTATCACCAGTGTAAGCGGTCTTCACGCCGTTGTTGTAGGCGCCATCAAGGGACCAGCTGTCGGTCATGTAACTGACCATCACGCCATCAGCGCGATCAGCGGTGAAGTACTCGTTGACGAGCGAACGCTCGACGGCGAGCTGGTTGCTGCTCGAGACGAGTTCCTCGCGGAGGAACGGGGCCTTGAAGCGACCGAAGCTGATGCTGAGGTTGTCATTCACGTCATGCTTGATCATGGCATCCTGGAGCATGAACATGCCGTTGCCATTCTGCATGAAGTCACCGTTGACCGCGTAGTGCCAGGTCTTGTCGATGACGTTGCCCTGGAAGCGGACCTTGGCACGACGGACCTGGAAGCCCCAGTCGTTCTGGCTGGTGGTCCCGGTGGACTCGTCAGCAACGTGGCTGAAGACCCAGCGAGCCTGAACCTGGCCGCTGACACGCATGGAAAAGGAACCATCAGCCGAGCTCAGGAAGAAGCCCTGACCGGCCTTGTAGCCTGCCATTGCGCCGCTGTCCTGAAGGCTGGTACGGGTCTGGCTGTCTGCCAGAACGTCCTGCACGATGCCACGGATTTCCGTGGTACGGGTTTCATTGAGCCAGGCGTCATCCTTGGCATCAACGCGAGCCTCGAGGGACTCGTTCTGAGCACGAAGTTCTGACAGCTCGGCACGAAGGGCGTCAATGGACGCACTATCAATGTCCGTCGCGCCAGCGAGCCCGCTGGCCGACAGGGTTGCGGCTCCTGCAAGGAGCCCTACTGTTCGGATCATTGTCATCTGATCGACTCTCCAGACTTTAGGGTGGGGTCGGCTCTCGACGAAACCCACGACCTAGTCCATCCACCCGTCCGCTCTTCGTCCATGCCACGAGGCACGGACCCGGACGGTTCTTTTCGCTTGGTGCTTGTCGGCACCCACAAGGGCGCGGACAGTAGAAATGGACTGTTTAGATATTGTTAAGGACACGTAAAGGAAGTGTTCAGAAGATTTGCTACACAGCGCATCTTCTGTAAGTCATTGCGAGGCAAGGGTTTCGATCGCAGTCCAATGTGGGCTATTTAGGCCAAACCGTGAATCGGTTGGTCGGCTGTCAGCAAACCCACAAACTCGACCGAACGAAAACCGCTCGAAATCGACCTCGTCGCGCCCAACAAAATGCTCGCTTGCGCGGGGGCATCATACGTCAATTGGTCACGGCCTGCAGTCCGTCGGGTGCATCAGTACTGGGCTTGGCATTGGGCTTGGCTACCGGCTCAAGCAGGTTCAGGGCATCGACCAGGCGCGATACCTCAAAGAGGCGCTCGCGCGCCGAAGCCTCGACTTCCTCCGCCTGCCCGGCAGGCAGGATGATGCGGCGCGCCCCACGTCGCAGGGCTTCCGAGACCCGCTGCTGAACGCCGGCGGCAGGTCGTACCGCCCCGGACAAAGTCACTTCGCCGAAAATCGCGGTTCCAGGCTCGAGCGAACGACCGTAGTGGGCCCCCGCAATCGCCAGCGCGGTCGCAAGGTCCACCCCCGGCTCGAGGACGCGCAGCCCCCCCGCCACCGAGACGAAGACATCCTGATCAGCCAGACGTAGCCCGCCGTGTTTCTCGAGCACGGCGATCAACATCGCCAGTCGTGCTGCATCGACGCCTGCGGCACGCCGTTTGGCGGAGCCAAGAAACCCGGTCGCGGTCAACGCCTGGATTTCTGCGAGCAGGCAACGCGAACCGGCCAACGTAGGGACGATCACGGCGCCAGGGGCCGGTTGAGCCTCGGTATCCAGCCGCACCAACTGCTCGTTGACTGGCTCGAGACCGTCGCTGGTCATCTGGAAGAGGCCGATCTCCTGGGTCGAACCGAACCGGTTCTTGATTCCACGCAGGATCCGGTGGCGGTGGTGCTGGTCACCTTCAAAGCCCAGGACCACGTCCACCAGGTGCTCAAGCAGCTTGGGGCCCGCCAGGGTGCCTTCCTTGGTCACGTGGCCGACCAGGACGACCGCCATGCCGGTTTTCTTGGCCAGAAGCGAGAGTTCGGTCGCACACCGGCGAAGCTGGGCGACGGCACCGGACCCACCGGAGGCATTTCGAGAGCGCTCCTGGGGGCTACCGGCCCCGGACCCGATCCACGCCATCTGGATGGAATCGAGGATGAGCAGCCGCACCTTGAGCCGCATCGCCTCCTTGAGGACCCGGGTGAGGTCGGTTTCAGCCAGGACATAGAGCCCCTTGGCCGTCGGACCGTCTCCCAGACCCAGTCGATCTGCGCGCATGCGTACCTGGGCGGCACTTTCCTCGCTGCTGGCATAGAGAACACCACCGCTCGCGCTGAGCGCACCGGCCACCTGCATGAGCAGGGTGCTCTTGCCGATACCGGGGTCACCGCCCAGCAGGATCGACCCACCGGGCACGAACCCACCGCCCAGCACCCGGTCGACCTCTTCGATGCCGGTGGGCATTCGCGGGAGCTCGGTGAGATCCACTTCATGAAGCGGGCAGGCCTGGCTGGGCCCCTGCTCTACCTCTTTATAGAGGTCTTCGACGGCGGCATTGGCCACCGAGCCGGGGGAGGCATCGGCAGACGCCCCGGTCGCGGGCTCGGTGAAGGCCGCCAGGGAATCCCAGGTGTTGCATTCGGGGCAGCGGCCCATCCACTGGGTCTGGGTCGCGCCACACTCGTCACAGACGAAACTGGTTCGTGCCTTGGCCATGATGCCAAGTGTACAGCCGGGATCATCGATCCTGACCGGGGCTGCGTTTTCGAAAGGACCCGGCCGGAGCGGGTTCGAGCCATGCCGGGAGGGGGCTTGTTCGCGTGGTCAGCGCAGACGCCGCATTCGCGTGGTCCAGGCGGCATAGTCGATCGCGAGTCGAATCGCCTCCCAGCGACCGGGGTGACGGGCTGGATCCAGGCCGAAGGCGGTTTCATGTCGCCAGCGCCAGTAGGCACCACGAACCCGGAACCTGGTGGCCAGACCAAGCCGCAGGAAACCGATTGAGGCATCGAGAAGCACGCGAGGTGTCATGGAGGACATGGAGGACATGTTAGACAAAACCTTTTTGATGAGCAGGCGCTTGTCATCCGAAGGTATCTGTGCCTACATTGATGCAGTCACGCAGACGTGTGACGCCAGTCAACGACGCCGATCAACGCTCCGACGTGATCGGCGTTGTTGCTTTTTGGCCTGATGCATGGGGGATGCGTGGGGCTGCCGGCGCGCGGATGAATCAGTCGCGGGACGATTCGCCACCATCGATGGGGACGACATCCGATGCCTCGAGCGGCGAGAAACGACTGCCGATCAACTTGATTCGACGATTCGGCTCGGGCTGGCGGGGCATGAAGGGATGCGCGATGAAGATGATCATGATCGTTCCGAGCGATGCGACGAACATCCAGTCCTGCCAGCCGAGGTAGATCCACACGCTGGTGATCAGGACCACGAGCAGCGAAGTCGGAATCATGCCTTCCCAGGCCAGCTTCATGAGCTGGTCGAAGCGGAAGCGCGGCAGGGTCCAGCGGACGGCCATGCCGAAGGCGACCATCAGGAACATCTTGAAGAGCACCACCACGAACTGGATGATGCCCATCCACCAGACGTCGCCGCCGTTGGTGAGGTCCCAGGGGATGATGCCGGCGATCGGGTTCACCGACCAGCCACCGAGGAAGAGCATCGTGAAGAACGCGGCCCCGGTGATCATGTGGAAGTATTCGCCGAGGAAGAAGATCGCGAACTTCATCGAGGAATATTCGGTGTGGTAGCCGCCGATCAGTTCGCTTTCCGCTTCGGCAAGGTCGAAGGGGGCGCGGTTGCTCTCGGCGAGCATGCAGGCATAGAAGAGGATGGCGGCGACCGGCATCTGCAGCAGGTTCCAGGCGCCTTCCTGCTGCTGGGCGATGATCTGGAAGGGATCGAGGGTGCCGGCCATCAGAACCACCGCGAGCAGCGCGAGTCCCATGGGGATCTCATAGCTCACCATCTGGGCGCTGGCACGCAGGCCACCGAGGAACGAGAACTTGTTGTTGCTGGCCCAGCCACCGAGCACCACGCCGTAGACCCCGAGGGAGCCGACCGCGATGAGGTAGATCACGCCGATGTTGATCTCGGCACCGACCAGCTTGACCGCGTAGGTCGCGCCGGGTTGGGCGACCCCGATCGCGGAGACCAGGCCGGTGATGTCGATGGCGCTGGCGAAGGGCACGATCACGAACCCGATCATCGCCGGGACCATGATGAAGGCCGGTGCGAGCAGGAACAGCCAGGTATCGACCCCACGGGGGTTGTAATCCTCCTTGAGGAGGAACTTCAGGCCGTCGGCCAGGGGCTGGAACATGCCGCGGGGGCCGGTTCGGTTGGGCCCGACCCGGTCCTGCATCCAGGCGCTGAGCTTGCGCTCGAGCATGATCGAGTAGGCGCAGCCACCCAGGATCAGGTGCAGCATCACCACCACCACGATGATGGAGACGATGATCTGGACTTCACTCGGGCTCAGGGTCACGGGAACGCTCCGGCTGCGGGCATGGATCGAGGCGGCATTCTAAAGGAACTGGCCGGGTGCGACCCCCCGGATTTGGGAGAAGCTGAGCAGTTGGGGGTGAAAAATGGACGCCTGGGCCCGGCTGGAGAACGGTTCGATTCCAGGGCGCGAGCAATTTCAGAGGGGATGTGGCATTCCCTGTACGGACGCCGCCCCACCGCACTCGTGAGGGGTGACGGGGGCGCGACGACACCCGGGGGCTTGTCTTCAAAATCAACAGATCGGAGCACTGAAGTGATGAATCGAAATCTGCACGTTGTTTTTTTGGGTCTTGTCGTGGGTGTATGGGCATCGACAAGCGTGTCGTACGGGCAGGGGCTGCATGGAAAACCCGCGAGCTTCAGGGGCGTGGTCAAGGATCCCCTCTATGTGAAGGGACTGTCGCGGACCGGTGCGAGAGACGGCATGGAACTCGATCCACAGACCAAGTCCTATGAAACCGATCGCGTATCCAGGTCACAGATTTTCGAAGCGGAGAGCGTGTCACCGATCGCCAGTTCTGTGAATAACACCTCGGAAGCAGAAGTCGGGAATCGCTCTGTCAGAGTGAAGCGTTTTTTCAGCCAGAGGGGTCTGGATCGCAACTCGTTGAACCCGTACGATTCGATCGAGGATCAAGTGGACAGTCTCCGAGCGCGTACAGATGGACCACTCGTAGATGATCTGGGCAACCGCAATGCGAGTGCGATGGCATACGGAGAGGCGCAGATTCCCACGTACTATCTCGTGCCGGGATATGTCGTCGGGATTGATCTGCCCTGGTACAAGGGACGCCTCCAGACGTTCACGACGCAAGTGGAGGGGAAGATCACGATCTCCTGCGAAGTTGGGAACGACACGATGACGGCTGGTCGGATCTGGCGTCGGTGTGGCCCCAGCAAGTACAGTGCGATCTTCGACGACGACCAGAAGAAATGGTTCATCCACTACGTCATACGTGTTGATGCAGCAGAAGACGTCGATGATGGTGAACAGGATGGATGGATCTGGTTTGAAGGTTGGTCTGACGATCACAACCTGCCCGCGTTCGAGATGACGACCGTGTTCATCTGCGGCGAAGGCCATTTCCAGGAACGCCACCCAACGTCTCAGACATCCCACTCTGAACATACCGTTTTTGGATGCTCAGCCTTGACGGAGTACACAGTGGAACCGACAGCAGGCAATCTGGAACCAGGCCCACTTGAAGACGAGAACTTCATCAAGGTGACGAACACGCTTGAGGTGAGCGGCACGCTCTACGATCCTCCGTGGGACGATCGCCCCTGAACGAACCGACAACGGCCACGGCGCTCCGATCGACGTTGATCGTCGGTCGGAGCGTTGTGTCCTTGACGGGACGGCTTCATGTGTTGGTTGGTGCGAGCGCAGAGGCTTCGGTCTCTCGACCGGGGGTGAGTCGCTCCGGAGTTGCATTCCACAATCGTCGGAGCCGCATGTCGTTGAAGTGTCCGATCATCGGTGATGCGGAAGACCCCAGAGACTGAGCAGCTGGGCCAGGGTGGCGACTGAAACCGGTGGCGACGGCGAAGTCGGCGGACCGGATCTCACGCTGCTGCTTGCAAGGTGGTGCGCTCTTCGTAGCTCCTGGCCCGGGTGAACAGGAACACCACGACCGCGATCGCCAGGACCACCAGGTAGGGGAGCAGTGCGGACTGCTCCTGCTCGAGGGTCCAGGTGTTTCCGGTGGGCAGGAACCAGAGGGGGACACCCACCAGCACGCCCGAAAACAGACTCTTAATGGTTCCGGTGATGGAGAAGACCAGCCCGGCGTAGTGCGGGGCCAGGCATTTGGCGGCGTAGGGCGCGATGAGTGCGGTCGTTCCCAGGCCCAGGCCGCAGAAGAACATCAGCGGCATCGCCGCGACCGTGGACTTCGAGTCGGTGGGTTGAAAGAGAAGAACCGCGAACAACACCGTTCCCAGGGCAAGACCGGAGAGGGTGGTGACGTAGGCGCCGACCCAGTGTGCGACGACCCCCGCCAGGAGCCCCCCACTGATGACCCCGATCACGAATGTCGCGGTGAGCACACTCTTCATCGGCTCTTCCCAACCGAAAGCGGCCTGGAGATTGATGTTCCAGATGAACCCGAACGCGGTGGTCGGTGCCAGTGCGAACGCGAGTGCGATTCCTGACAGGAGCACCACGCGGTTTCGCAGCAGGCCGGGCAGGTCGGAAAACGAACCGCCTGTCGCGGCCTGATCTCGATGCGGTTCGTCGGTCACCGTACGCCAGGCGATGATGGTGAGGGGAATGAACAGCACGGCCATGCAGGCGTAGAAGACACGCCAGTGGACGATGTCCAGAAGAAAGCCGGCAAGCGTCAGGGAAAGAACCTCGAAGAGGCGAATGGTCACCAACATGATGGTCGAAACCATGATGAAGATCCGCTCATCGATCCGGGTCCGCGCGACGATACCCGTCATCGGCGTGAGGATGCATACCGCGAGGGTCACCAGCACGACGCCCGTGTAGATGCCGACGATGCTCTGGCTGATCGACATGAGACCGACACCACCGCCGATCAGCAGGGAACACGGCCAGGCCAGGCGTCGAACCCCCAGACGTTCAAGCAGGAGTGCACTCGGAATGAACAGCAACGCACAGAGGACGTATCCGATCGTCACCGAGAACACGACGTCCGTGAGCGGAACATCCAGACTCGCCGCCATCTGCTCCTTGTAGGGGCCGAGGGCTCCCAACTGGAAGAAATACATGCAGAGCAGCAATGAGACCACGATGTAGGTCCGCCAACCCGCACGCCGTTCGGAGTCGGTGGTGGCATCCAGGTCGGGGGAGTCGGGTTGGGTGGTCTCGGATGCGGTCATGGTGCGAGCGTGCTGGTCGTCGGGGTTCGCTTGTTCGAAGCCGGGAACCGAACTGAAACACCGGGCAAGTGGTGATGATACCCGACCTCATCAACCGACAGGTGCGCACGGACACTCGTCCAGATCAGGAGGACCTGAGGACCAGCGCAATCGGACTGATGAGCCCGGACTGCACCGCGGCACGCGCGTTCTGGAACGTTGCCGTGGTGCGTGGGTTGGTCGCCGCGGCCGGATCGCCTGCTGCAGGTGCTGCGGGTGCATCCTTCGGGGGGTCGAAGAAGTTCCGGGCCAGGTCACTGAAATCAAGGCGGTCGACGACGACGAGCCCGGCCGCCTGCGCGGCCTGCTCGTAGACCGCAGGTCGATCGACGAAACTGAAGTCGGCGCTTGATGCCCACGGCATCGGGTACCCGAGTTCGCCTTCGCCGACCCGCATCAGGTCGTAGACGAGCACCGTGCCGCCCGGTCGGGTGACGCGCGCCATTTCGGCGATCAGCGTGGCCTTGGCCTCGATGTTCATGCCGACGTGCATGAGCGTAGCGGCATCGAAGTAATCGTCGGTGAACGGGATGTCGGTGCCGGAAGCGATCTGGAAGCGAACGCGGTCGCTCAACCCCACCCGCTGGGTCAGGGTGTCGGCGGCTTCGACGAATTCCGGGGTGAGATCGATCCCGGTGACGTGCGCACCGGTTCGATTCGCGATGAACCGAGCGGGCCCGCCGATCCCGCTGCCGACATCAAGGACCGAAGCGCCTTTCCCCACCTCCAGCAGCGGCACCAGTCGTTCACTGGCTTCGCGCCTGCCGACGTGGAACTCATCGAACGCACCGAGGTCATCCACCTGCAGCGAGTCGGGGTCGACCCCGGCCTCGGCCAGGGTCTCCAGGATGCGCTCGACGATCCCCGGGCGCCCGTAATGCGATTGCATGGTGTCGGTCATGGCGTGTCGATACTACAGCCGTGCGGTTGAACCAGGTCGAAACAATCAGGCCACGCGTCCGCCGATCAGGGGCAGAGCGACCAGTTCGCCAGCAGGGTCCCGAGGTCAAGGCCGTCGATGACCAGGTCGCCATTGAGATCACCGATCGGTGGGTTCGGCAGACCCCAGAGACTGAGCAGCTGGGCCAGGTCGGCACCGTCGATACAGCCGTCGAGGTTGAGATCCCCGCGGACGAGGTCACATGTATCGGGGATGCCGTTGTCATTGGCGTCGTCCTCGGCGCCGGAAGCGACGTCACAACCATCGGGTATGCCGTTGCCGTTGCAGTCCTCGACGCTGCCAGCGTCGATCTCGCACGCATCGGGCACCAGGTTCTCGTTGCAGTCGGCGGCCTGACCGCTCGAGATCTCCCAGGCATCCGGTTCGCCGTCGCCATCGCAGTCGGGATCACAGGCATCGGGAACCCCGTTGTCATCGAGGTCGGTGCCGCAGATCTCCAGGATGCAGTTGTCACCGGCGTCTTCGAACGCGCCGTTGACCTGGTCCGTGGTGTTGCCGCAGATCGACGAGCCGCCGATTTCGGTGTCCGCCGACCGCAGGCTGTAGACGCCGCCCCCCAAGGCGGAATCATTGCCCTGGATCATGCACCCGAGGATGCGCGGGGCGCTCTGATCGCAGGAGATGCCGCCACCGGCCAGGGTCGCGCTGTTGCCGATGAACGCGCAGCGCTCGATCAACGGTGCGCAGTCGAGGTAGCAGTTGATGCCGCCACCGTATTCGCTCGCCGTATTGCCGATGATCATGCAGTCGATGATGCTCGGGCTGCTGCCGTTGGAACATTCGATGCCGCCGCCGTAGGTGGCCGAGCCACCGGTCAAGACGAGGTTCCTCAGCTCGGTGTCGAGACCTTCACCGGACTGGAAGACGAAGACACTGCCCGAACCCTGGGCGTCGATGGTCGTGGCAAGTGCGCCGTCGATATCGGTGGCGCCCCGCAAGGTGAGCGCCTTGCCGACCGGGTCGAGCGCACCCTGGGCGAAGACACCGGCGCCAAGCTCGACCGTGCCGCCGGCCGGCACCAGGTCGATCGCCGATTGGATCGACTGACCGACCACGACGAAGAGCGTCGACCCGTCCTCGGAGCAGCCATAGGGCCAGTCGGGACAGGGGTCGATGCAGTCGGGAATGCCGTCACCATCGGTGTCGAGTTCCTCGACTCCGCAGCCACAGGCACCGGGCTCGATCTTCTCCGGGTCGTCGGGGCAACCGTCGATACAGTCGAGGGTGCCGTCGGAGTCGCTGTCGCAGATATCCGAGATGCAGTTGTTCCCATTGTCCTCGTGACCTGTAACGGGAAAGATCTGGTCCGGCGTATTGCCACAGATCGTGCTGTCGAAGACGGACGTGTTGCCGGCGTAACTCTCCGTCGAATACAGACCGGCGCCGAATATCGCGCTGTTACCCGTGATGGTGCACGAACGTATCTGCACTGCAGTGACTTCGTTGGACGTGTAGGCATAGATGCCACCACCACATGCCGCGGTGTTGCCGGTGAACATGCAGTTCTCGATCAGGAAGTCGCCGTTCCAGATGAGCATGCCGCCACCATTCTGACCGGGTGTGGCTGGATCCACGGTGTTACCGTCGAACGTCGAATTGATGATGTCGACATCGTCCGTGTCCTTGATGTAGAGACCGCCCCCACCATGCTGGAAGGTGTTCTCGGTGAAGGTGCAGTCGTCGATCATGACCTGAGCACATTGGCTGCCGTAGAAACCACCGCCACCACCAGAAGAGGTTCCAGTCGAGTCATTCTCGATGAACTGACATCGGCGGAGGATGGGCGATGAATTGTCTGATGCCCAGACACCACCACCCGACAGTGCGGAGTTTCCCGTGAACGAGCTGTCATTGATGGTGATGTCGACGTTCGGCCAGGCCGACACACCTCCACCACCAGCCGGATCTGCGGAGTTGTCGACGAACACGCAGTCCTGAACCGTGGGACCTGCAGTGCCGAGACCAGCACTGTTGGAGCAGTGAAGGCCACCACCGTAGCCTTCGTTGGTCGATCCGGTCACTGAGTTCGAGTCGAAGAGGCACCCGGTGATGCTCGGGCTGCTGCCTTCCGAGGACAACACGCCACCGCCGTAGCCATAGGCACTGTTCCGGATGAACTGACAGTTGGTGACCAGGGCATCGCCCACGGCATTGAAGAAGAGACCGCCCCCGAGACCGGGATTGGTCGCACTGTTGTCCATGAAGATGCAGTTTCGGATCTCCGGGGTGCAGCTGCGGAATGATGCACCGGCACCGTCGATGGACCGACCGTTTCTGAAGGTCAGTGCATCAATGACGACGCCATCGTTTCCCGTACCCTCGGCGGAAAGTCCCCGTCGCTGGTTTTCACCGTCGATGATCGTGTCGGCTGCCCCCGCACTGCCGACGAGTGTGAACGCCCTGCCCGGCAGGGTGACCACACTGCTTCCTGAACCGGTGTAGATGCCTGCGTCGACCGAGACGATCCCGCCAGCGGGCACGCCGTCGATCGCCTGCTGGATCGAGTCACCCTCGACCACGAAGAGGGTCTGCCCGTCCTCGGAGCAGTCGCCAGGCCAGAAGGGACAACTGTCGCTGCAGTCGGGAATGCCGTCGTCATCACTGTCGATGTCCGCAAC